>CAWAAL010000023.1:0-214889 GCA_963779975.1 uncultured Planctomycetia bacterium
GGGCTCGCAAGCCTCGACGACTTTCGTTTTCCCTTCAGGTGCCCCGGATGTAGCGCTGCGGGGACCATGCCCACGCGGCTGACCTGCCTCGACAAAAGCTTGTAGAACTGATTCGCCGTTACGGCCGTGACGTGGCTTGCGATGCGCGGCGGTGCGAGGCCCTGCTCCGCGACGCTTGCCCACAGCACAAGCGGGAAATCGTCGTACTGGTCAGCGCCGCCAAAGAGTCAGTGGGTGTCGATCTGCTCAACAATTCAGTCGGGGTGCCAAAGCAAGTGCTGCTTTCGCGGTTGGCGAAGCGACTACATGACGATGTTGGCATGGCGGAGGACTTTGCACGGTGGGCAGTGGAAAGCTGGGCCTTAGCACTTCAGATGGTGACATCGGCCGACATCCGCGAAGAGAACCGGGGACAAGCGGCCCCTGGGCTTACCCCGTTGCCGCATCCGACCCGCGGGGTTGTTCAGATTCCGTGCCCGGCGTGCGGTCGGATGTTGCGCGTCGCCGAGAACCTTGCAGGCCGGCAGCTACCGTGTCCGGCGTGCAAGGTCAACTTGAAGCTCTCAGCGGACGGCCGCGAGCTAGAACTTGCCGCATCCAAGGACACGGCTGCGAAACGTACAACTACACCGTGGACCGGAAAGGAAATAGCCGTCGATTTAGGCTCTGGCGTGAAGCTCGAAATGGTATGGATTCCCGCTGGCGAATTCCGTATGGGCTCGCCAACTTCGGACAAGGAAGCCCAGCGTTGGGAGAAGCCGCAACATGGCGTGTGGATTACTAGACCATTCTACCTCGGGAAATACCCGGTAACGCAGGAGCAGTGGCAGGCCGTGATGGGGAGCAATCCGGCCTTTTATTCACCTGACGGCGGCGGCAAACTCCAGGTGGCCGGTAAGCACACTACTCGCCTCCCAGTGGAGAGTGTGTCATGGAACGACGCAGTGGAGTTTTGCCGCCGATTGTCGGAGAATGATGGCAAGAAGTACGGATTGCCCACAGAAGCGCAGTGGGAGTATGCGTGTCGCGCGGGTAGCACGACGAGATATTGCTTTGGCGACGACGTTGACCCGCTTAACGACTTTGGCTACTACAGCGAGAACTCTGCCCATAGGACACGCCCCGTAGGCGAGAAGAAGCCGAACGCATGGGGGTTATGCGATATGCATGGTGGGGTGATGGAGTGGTGTTCGGACTGGTTCGGTAGGGACTACTACGCAGATTCTCCGCCAGACGACCCAACCGGGCCTGGTGCGCATTCACGGGTTAATACCTGTGGTTTTTATCGACGCGATAGGGTTTTTCAAGTGGCGTTTCCGCTGGAGTTTTCCAGGGTTGGTATTCGATAGCGATCCAGTTGACCTTGTTTGGAGAGCGAGGGATGAGTATCTTCTCGCCCCATGAAGTTGCGGGACGCAAGACGCGATTCTGAACGAGAGCGACTGGCCCAGCGAGTGGCCATGTTGGAGAAGCAGCTTTTCGGCGTAATGGAACGCGACAGGCAATTGGAACAGGAAAATGCCCGGTTGCACGAGCAAGTTGCCAGCTTGCAGCGGCAGTTGGCCGCGGCCCGAAAAAACTCTTCCACCTCCTCCAAGCCGCCGTCCACCGACATCGTCAATCCGCGTCCACCGCTGCGCACCAGTCGCGAAGTTTGCTTGCCACCGCCATCGCGGTCTCGATCCGCACCAGGCAGGTATCAGCATCCCCAGACCTGCGAAGAGTGTCGCTTGTGTATTCCTCGATGCCCCGCTGGAGCATCCATGCCGAGTGGACCGAGAGCGGGAACGGGTGCGTCGTGCTGTTTCCAGCGGGAAGCCGGTTCATCGGACACGCCCGGAGCCCAGACCTTACCATCTGCAATAGTACGTCCGTAGACATGTTTCCTTCTTGGTTGTGCATGCGTAATCTCCCTGGTGTTCGCTCATAGGTTATGTAGCGAAAGGCTGGTGTTTTCAGGAGTCACAAGATTGACGTATTGAAAGAAAAGTCGCCGCGTGCATCTGGGGAAGGGGTGTCAGGGACTCCAAGATACCAGGGAAAACGAAAAAGATTAACGTGTTTCCGGGAATCGAGCTCCGCCCGGCCATACAGCCTAACCGAGACCGCTGTATCACAGGAGGCGCCGAGGCGGCGAGAGGTGTCCAGCTCAGGGACTCAAGTACCTCTGCACCGTCCGCTTGCTGGTTCCCATCGCCTGGGCGATCTCCGCGACCTTCAGCCCCTTTGCCCGCAATTCCCGAGCGCGTTCAGGCTCGCCCTTCGTCGTCCCCGACTTCCGGCCCTTGTACACGCCCTTCCGCCTGGCGACCTCGATGCCCGCGGCCTGCCGTTCCTGCCTGTACTCCAACTCGATCTCCGCCAGGCCCAGGAGCAGGGCGGCAATCATGCGTCCGACCGCGCCGTTCAGTTCGATCTGCTGGGTGACCACGACGACCTTCAGCTCCCTTTCGCACCAGTCGGCCAATACGTTGACCCCATCCCTAAGACGACGAGAGAGGCGGTCGAGCTTCCAGACGATGACGGTGTTGACCTTGCCGGCGAAAATGTCCTTCTGCAACCGCATGAACTGGTCCCGGTGCAACGTCTTGCCCGTTTCCTTGTCCACGTACCATGCGACCTTCTGTGGGTCGTGGCCGTGGGCGGCCAACCACTTACCGATCTCGGATACCTGGCTGTCCGCCCGTTGGTGGCGGCTGCTCACCCTGCAATACGCTGCGATGGTCATGGGAGGTTCCTCCAGGGGTGCCATATAGGGTTTAGTCATTTTGTCGCTCGGTTGTCTCGGTCCACACCTTGGAAAACACGGTGATTTCTGGGGCTCATGGGCGGAAGCCCTATTTGTCACCTTGGACACGGCCCCGTAGGCCCAAGGTTCAGTGACGGCGGCCACCAACAAGCCGAAGGTCAGCCTCGGGATACATCCCGCCCCTCGACCTGCTGCATCTGCCCGTAAGGGCAGCGGCTGCACTTGTAGCCCCGCCCGTACTGGCCCTGATGGCGGTCGAGGCAGTAAGGGCAGATCCTGAAGCCGCAGCCGTTACAGATGAACCACCGCCACGTTTCGGGATACATCCGACCGCAATTCTGGCACGGAATGTATTGCATGGCTGTTCACGACCGTGGCGTGGCGACTTGGAGCCCCGTCTTGTTCACCCACATCAGAAATCCTGGCTGCGCCCCGAAGTCGGCGTGGAAGGAATTGTGTAGTTTCCAATACGAGATTTCACGAACCATCCGTGCGACCGCCTCGGCGACAACGGCTCGTCGTGCCGCGACCACATAGCGATAGTCGCCCTCCATTTCCTCTCGGATCTCGTGTTCCTGGTCACTGGCCGCATCCAGGAGTGCGACGACCGATTCCGCCTCGCCAGGCAACTGGGTGCGGATTTCGAGAATGTCGGGTTGGCTTACATGCTGCCCGATGCTCAGGTGCCCAAGTTTGGAAAAAATCCACATGAGAGTCTGCCTTTCCGCTTGTTGACCTGTCGCCTTATCCTGGTACGGACATGCTCAGATGCACCAACGTGCCGTCCTTGACCAACGCGGTCGCCAAGGTATCGTCGTTGTCCCGGGCTCGATAGGACTCGCCCAAGCCGACGACTGGCTCGACTTGCCGCCACTTCATGTTTCTCATGCTATACAGCCTAACCGAGATGTCCGGTGCCTCCGCCTGGCTCGCCGTGGCCGGAAGCTCCAAGGCGTCGAGCGCCAGTCCCTGCACGAGGCGATCAAAGAGCCGCTCCAGAGTCGAGGGCTTGTCGAAGATGTCCACCGACACCAGCCTGCCGCCAAGCGCGACCGCGATTCCCGCCGCGCCCTTGGGATACCGCAGCTTGGCCCGCAGGTCTTCCACCGCACCACGATGCACGTCGAGCGCGTCGGACAGGTTTTCCTCCTCGGAAGGAGTCTCGGTAGCCTGGTGCTTTCGGCGGATTTCCCTCCAGATCGCTGTCTGCGAGTCGGCGCGTCTGCCATGGCCTTGCTTCAGAAGGCGCCGCAGGGTCGGCGGGCAGCACGAGCCGGCGCTGAACTGCCGCGTGAACGAATAGGCCCATTTCTTCCGCTGGACACAGCAGACTGGGAAACGAGTCTGGCTCATGGCCGGGATCAGGACGGATGCGAAGACGGCACGATTCTGCTTGGCGCCCGTCAGTTCCTGGCCGTCTATGAGGAGCACTGGTTTTTGGCCGCCGTTGTCCACCAGCAGCGTGCCTACGGAGCCTTCTTCGGACACCTCCCGCACCTCGACCGTCCCCGCGGCCAACGCCTCATGCGCGAGGATGTAGTCACAATCGCTGCTGCCGGGGAACAGCGGCAGCCCAGTGAACAGCGGAAACACTGCCACGCCACCGCGCACACACGGCTCCCCGCCCCGGACTTCAGGGATCTCAAAATACATTACGACGCTCCTTTTCTTCTACTGTTTGGTTCCATACAGCCTATCCGGCTCGATCCAGGATCTTGAACTCGTCCGGAGGGACGCACACCATCAAGGTGCGCCCGTTGTCCCACTGGACGCCGTATTGGACGAAGCCCAAGGCGGGGTTGTCGTTCACGAAGTCCACGGTGCCCCTGGTCCCCGGCTGAATGGGGTCGGGGTCGTCGCGCATGCTGATCAGTTCGATGCGGTCGCCGACTTTCGCGTTCATGGGCCTTGTCCTTAAGTTGAGTGGTGAATTGATGTGTCGTTGATTTCCATGTCATTCGCCTCCTGGCAGGGCTTCGACGATTTCCTTCAATGAGCCGTCAGGGGCGAACACCATCCTTATCCTCTTGTTGAGGACGAGGCACACGTTCCAGCCGCCTCTCCTCGCATAGTCCGCAGCGTATTGCTCAATTTCCTTGATGGTCTCCAGTTCCTCGGGCACGCCGAGGCAGCCGCGGATCGGACTCCGGAGCATGTAGGGTGCCGGCGGATTTGCGGGCGTGGCGAGCCAGTCCTTGTAGTCCTCGTAGGCAAGCCGGCTCTGCGTTCTCTCGTCTACCTGCAATGTTTCCATCAGCTTGCCGAACAGGATGGTATGGCATTCCCCCGTCCGCTCGAAGGCGTCGATCTTGCGGTATCCCTTGGAGACGTTGGCATAGCCGACCATCCTGGCAAGCTGCGCGACGGACAGCCCCAACTCCAGTCGTCGTTTCTGGAAGTATCGTGCGAGGTGCGTGGTCATGGCAGATATATCCTGGCAGTTTCCCGTACAGCCTAACCGACCACCCCCATAGCGGCCTGCGCCTCGCCGACCTGCTCGGCGCCCTTGCCCAGGCTCTTCTTGAGCCTATAGAAAGTGGCCCGGGAGCGATGCGTCAGCATACGCCAAGCGGACTCCTGCTCGGCCACGCTGTCGGGAAAGTCCTGGACGACCTGGTGTAGGCATTCCAAGTCGTAGTCTCGCGCGGTGCTAACCCTCGGGATGGCAGTCCTGCCGATCTCGTGAAGTTGGCTGGCGACAAGCTGCCGCCAATCCACGCCTGCCTCCCGCGCGTAAAGCACTTTCCGCAGGCTCGGTTCCAGCAGCCGCAGGCTGACTTCCCTGGTGGCTGAGAACTCGGCGATGAAATCCACGACCTCCTGGCACTCGGCGGGTTCCAATCCGTCGAAGCCCTGCGCCGCCAACTCCTTCATCATCTCCACCACTTCCTCGTTGGATGCGTTCAGCTCGAACTGGTCGATTCTGGACAATACCGCGTTAAAGGCAAAATTCTGCCGGGGGAGAGCATTCAACGCCAGAATGATCCGTCCCATGAAATAAAAGGACGATGGTATCTTGAGCTGGGAGGAGTTGTAGGTCACGAGCCGTTTCTCATTGGTTTCTCCCCAAAGGGCCGACCTCAAGATGCCGAGGGCCGGCAGGTTGCGCGCGATGCTGTCGATGTCGTCCCCGAAGACGACGGCATCCTGATGTTCGTAAAGATTGGTGTAGAGGCTGAGCGGCGTGACGTGCCCGTTGAGCACGAGGGGAGTGATCCCTTCGCTGCGCAAGGTCTCCAGCACGACCTTCGTTTTCCCCAGCCCGCCACGGCTACCGTAGATGCACAGTCCGTTCGCCATGCCACGTGCCACCAATCGCACATGATGGGCCAGCAGCCGCTGACGCTCCTCAAGTGCGGTCGGCACTATGTTGGGGAGGACAGAGGCGGAGTCCACGGTAGCGGCCTGCGCCTGCGCGGCAATGCCGCTCTTCTTCCAGCCATTCGTGAAAATGCTCAACAGGCTCATCATGGTTCAACTTTCTTCAAGGTATCGGGGATGATTTCCATCAAAATGCCCTCCTTGTCGCTGGGACCGCCTATGAAAAACTGCCGATGCCGCTTCAGGAAGCGGACGAGTTGTTTGGCGAGCCAACGACCAGGATGCACCGTCAGCAGGATCGTGGCCCTGAAAACTTCCGGCTCGTCACCGCCCAAGCAGTGGCGGTTCCGCGCTTCTACAGCCTCGACTTCCCTGTAAAACAAAACGGCGTCGGCAGGTTTGTTGGACCAGTGGTCACGAGCCCAATATTGGCCAATGCAGTCAACAATCGTATACCTCGCGAACCGCTCGTCGCCGATTTTCACGACTCGTCCGGGTGGCATATAGTCCATCATTACTCCTCAATTTCCAGTGGCGGCAATGGCTCGACCTCGGGCGGCAACAAGGCATTCAGGTGTCTGATGACCTTCACCGCCGCGGCCAATACCTTTTCCTTTGTGAGCGTGATGGTCACCAGCCCCGCCAACTCCTTGGCCACCGGGCGGATATTGCCCGCGTCCAACAATGCCTCGCAGTGATCGTCAACCGGCTTGTTCATGCCCTGGCGGAAACGCAACTTCTGACCTTCTCCATTTTGGTCAAAAGCGATGCCATGCTTCACACAGTAGCCCGCCAAGTCGTCGAACTTGGCCGCCGCGAGGACCAGATGTCCATTCTTGTCGAGGCCCCGGCGGAGTTGCTCGGCGGTCTCGGCGAAGAATTTCTCACCGTGGAGTCCGCCGACCTTCGCGCCGATGGCGCTGATCTCGTCCATAAACTCTTCAACCAGTGCGGCGTGCAACTTGCCACCGATGATGATCTCAGCCATTTACGCTCTCCCTTGACCTTATGACATACAGCTCAACCGACCATACCTATCCGGGGAAAAGGCCCCAGTCCTCGCCCTCGACGTGCCGGCGGACGAATGTCTCCGCGGCCTCGTCGCTGTTGAACCGCGCCGCTTGGCCCACGAGTCCCATGTCCCTTGCCGAGTGAGGTACAGATCCTCGGTCAGCGAACCCTTGCGGACGCACACCTTCCGGGATTTCCGATGCCGCTTTGCCATGTGTCATGCCTCCGGGTGCGGAGTGAACCGCTTGATTCGCCCGTCGAACTTCAACTGGTCGTTCGCCACGGTCAGTTCCGTGCCGTCCGGGCATACGATCTTGTTCTTGACGACCCCGCCGGACTCGGTGATGCAGGCCATGACTTTGACCTGCTGCCACTCGTTGTTTCGGCGGAACAGGGCGAAGCATGGCTCCTTGATGACGCTGGTAACACGGGTAATGCCCATTAGTCGTAATCCTTCCACCTGTAAACCTCGATCAGAACTCGATGTCGGCGGGGTCGATGCGGACGGAGCCGGAACAACTGCAATGCTTGCAGTTGATGTCCACGATCCAATCCGTTCCACGGTTCCTGCCCGCACCATCCGCAGGCTTGACGCTTGCAGGGTCGGGATGGTGCTTGAAGTCGGGCGACTTCGGGCAAAAACCCTCGGTGCCGCAGTCGGCATCGCGGAACATCTCGGCCCCTTCACGATAACCGTCGTCGCCGTATTCCCGCACTTCCTCGGTATTCCCATGAACGTCGCGGCGGCGGATGGTGCCGCTGTCGTCGGGATATTCGATAACGCCGCCGTCGCTCAGCTCAATACCCTGGTTACTCAGCTTGGTCATGTTCGGTCTCCTGCACGGAGGCGTGGGATGTATCCGTGCCTCGGATGTATCCTGTCAGGCCCAAAAGAACATCTGGGCTTGTTCTTCGGGGGTGAATTCGTCGCGTGCCTCCTCGTTCGCCGCCTTGTATTCCTTGCCATTCAGCACAACATACTCGCGGTCGAGAACATGAACATTCGCGTCGTGGGCTGCCTCAATGGAGATTTTGCGGGTGTTCGGGTCGCAAACGCATTTCGCCCGCACTTCAACGCCGCCATCCCACACGCTGACATACTCGCCTTCCACGCTCAGGACGGACTCGCCATCCTTTGGGTCGATGACGATGAACTGCTGTGCGCAGGTCGGGCAGACAGGTCCGGACTGCTCCTCCTCGCCGATGAAGTAGGAGGGAAGCCAGCCTGCGTTAATGGTTTCGTCGCTGACGCCAGGAAAGACCGTGGCGACACAACGCGCAGGTGCCGTCGGCCAGGTCCGGACACGGCTTCTCCTCGGAAGCCAGGCTGACCTCGCCCGCCGTCTCGTCGGCTGTATCGTTGCCCTCTGGCACGGTCTCGTCGGGACTGTCCGTCGTGTTCTCATCCTTAACCTCGGTGGCGTCGTCCGCGTCAAAATCGTAGTCAACCACACAGCCGGAAAAATCCTGGTCGCCTGCCAACTCCAGGGCCAACTCACGGGCAGCGTTGGGGTCGTCTGCCTCGACGCGGATGGTCAGGCTGGCAGTGCTGGTGCGGGTCACGGATACGTCGTAAAGCATTTTTGTTTTCTCCTTGCCAAAGACACCCCGTTCCTGTACAGCCTAACCGAGAAGGTCGAACGACTAGGCCACCCGCCGAAAGTTGAAGGAGTCGAAGTTCTTTGACAGCCGTCCCCGAAAGGTCTTGCCCTTGCGGACGAACGTGATGGACTGCCCCTTGACGCGAACGTCGGTCGAGACAACCGTGCCGACGAAGGTCGTGACCTTGCGGTCGGGTGCCTTCCCAGTGAAGTAGAAGAAACTGCCCTGCCCGACTTCGCAGTTCCGGTCGAGCCCGTCCAGCCGCGCCTCGTCCAGCAGCTTATTGTGCGTGTCGGCCTCTTCCTTGGATACGGGAACCAGCCCGTAGTTTGGGTCGTAGGTGCCGTGCCCCGCGAAGTGCATCAGGTCGCCCAGGCAGGCGTCCGAGCCCCTGATGGTGATGAGCGAGCCGATGTTCTCCAGGTCCTCTCGCGTCAGCAATCCCTGTTTTCGTGCCATGATAAAACTCTAGGTGTGTTTCGGGCTTATGCCCCATTCCTATACGGCCTAACCGATCTGGCGAAACGCAGTGACGACCACCTGGAACTCGCCCTCTTCCGTGATGGCGAAGCCGTGCCCTGGGTGGCGGAGGATATATCCCGCCAGTTGTCGCCGGAACTGGCACCAGGTCAGGGCCGGTTCCCAGGTTTCACCATGCCCGGTCTTATCCACGAACCAGGTCGCGCCGGTCTTCGCCCAGTTGCGAGGCTTCAGCGTGCCGATGTTGGGGCAGAAGAACGGCGAGGTCGCTTCATCGGCACTGGCAGGAACGTAGGGGAAGAGTCCCTGTTTCGCGGCCTCACGAGCGATTTGGTTGTTGACTGCTTCAAGAACTTCAAGGGACATCATGGGTTTAATTCCTTTTAGGCGTTCATAAGGTGCAGGTCTTGCAGGTGCGGCTCGCCGCCAAGGCGCATTGCGTCGGGATTCTGCTGGCACAGGGCATCGACCAAAGCCTCGGTATCCTGGCCGTTCTCGAAGCAATCGGTCTCCAGCAACAGGCTGACCTGACCGTGATTCCAGTCCTCGTTCGCGCCGCGCAGGGCATAGAACCCCGACCAGACCATGACGTGGGGCGCGGCGGCCCGAGGCTTGCTGCACCGCAGGTAGGGTTGGTATTGGTCGCCGACCATGTGGCCATCCTTTTGCGCCCGCTTCTTGATCAGGTCAAAGCCCCGATCGTTCAGCCAGTTGGCGATGAACCGAAACAGGGCATGCTCGCCCTTGGCGAACCGAGTGCCGTGGAACTTCGGGTCGCCCGATTCTCTGTAGAAGGTGACGCAGCCAAACCCTTCTGAAAACGCCGCTTTCATGGTCGTGTTTCCTTTTCGTCCTGTTCCTATACGGCCTAACCGATTTCGTCATGCCAAGACCTCGATCCCGCTGGCTTCGGGTTCGGGCTTGTCGGCGAAGCCCAGCAAGTAATCCGCTGTCTTGGAGGCGAGCTTCGACGCCTTGAAGATGAAACTGTGGTCGGCACGCATCGCGTCGAGCCAATGCCGCAGATACGCGGCGTGGTTGTCCAGGGTCTCGCCGTTGGGGATGCCGACCTCCGAGGAGACAAGACAGGCCGAAATTTCGGCGACCAGCTCGCACATGGCGTAGCCGAGGTGCTGGCGGTCGAGCTGCTGACGAGGTTCGCTCCAGTGTGACAGCTCGTGCAGGGCGGTTTCGTAGTAGGCTCCGGCGGTGCCGAAGCATTCCCGACTGGGCATCTGGATGTAGTCGCCGTCGACGGAGTAGAACGCCCGTTCCCCGCCGTGTCGGATGTCCGCGCCCGTCGCCGCAATCAGCTCCTCGGCGGGGGCGAAATCGGGTTCGGCATGGGGCTGTCCATCCTCTTCATGCACCTGGTATCGCTCTGCCTCATCCCCCGTCACCTGATCGGCGTTGAAGACCGTGAACGTCCGCATGACGAAGAACCGCTCGTCCTCTTCTTCGCCGGTCGTGTTGTCCACGACGGTCTTCGTGACTGGCCTGTAAAGGACGACCTTGCATCCCCAGCAGCCTTCCTCAATGTTGGTGGGCCGTTTCTTAATGTTGCAGCCGAGACTTTTCCACATCGGGAAAGTCCCCCACCACCGCGACATGAGCCCCAGACGGAGGGCATGGAGTTGCAAGAGCAGCAGGTTCACGCCCTGATAGGGACGCTTGGTGTTGACATTGCTGTGCCGACCAGGCTGGCCGCCGTTCACGGTCGTCCGCCAGGGCCGTCGCCAAGGGACAAGATTTTGCTCCAGGGCGGCGATGATCTGCTGGGCGACCTGCTGGCGAATTGCTGATTGGCTGGGCATGGCTTGCGTCCTTCACGCCCAGTTCTTATACAGCCTAACCGACATGGTCGATCGTGCCGTTTATCAAGATCCCCAGGGAGGCCCCTGGTCTCCTATATCAAGAGGAATCGTTGGGCGGTCGCGTGCGCTCGAAGTCGCAGATGAGATTGGGTTTTGGTCTCAAGTCTCGTGAGACATTAACGCGCGGGGCGAGACGCAGTGCTGGATTCACCCCCACCGTGCAGGCAGGACGGCGCGTGTGCCATGCTGGTCGGCGGGCGGATGGCAGGGCGGGGATGGCGGCGAAGGTCGCTTGGGCTGCCTTGGCGAAGGGCTGGGGAGGGGCTCAGGAATCAGCGGCCCACGTAGGATTGCTCAGGCCAGCATGCGAGCTGCTTCACGCGCTAGGCATTGGCCAGTCGCTCCAGAAACCTCGGCTCGGTCGGTCGTGGAGTAGCGGGCGACATTGCTGGGGACATGGCCTCCGGTGGAACAATTACGGCATAGAATGGATCCCGACGCGGTGTAGAGTCGGGATTGGCGATCCGTCGTAAGTCATTTGCCAGCATGAGGTATCAAGGTTGACAACGCCATGCTCGGCTGCGACAATACGGTAACATTTTGCCGCACTTCGGCGGTCAAATACCCGTTCGGCGATGGAGTGTCGGAAATGAACGCAGCCGAGAAAATTGCAGCCACTTATCTCCGCCTGAACGGTTTCCTGCTACTGCCGCACTTCACAGTCTTCGAGGGCGGCTATCACGGGCATGTCGATTTGGTAGGTCTCCGTGCCGCAGGCTCAAAGGAAGGTGGCGGCGAGTTGACATTCCCTACAGACGACGGCTTCTTTGCCGCGATCCCAAGGCATGTCTGTGAACGGCCCCGAGACACCTTCCTCGGACTCGTTGCCGAGGTCCGCACGAACAAGAAACGGGATGAGCCAGAGGCTTACCAGGTGGATTACGTCCGTAACTTTTTGGGTGGTGTGCCAGTTCTTCAGGTCACCTTTTTCGAGTCCGACAAGCAGCCGTCTTGGCCAGGTGGTTGTCTCGAAATCGGCAACGAATACGCTCTGAGGTGGATCATCGAGCGGGTTCGATGGATGGACAAGAATCACACTGGTCTAACCAAATCCGGTAGTTGGCCGTGGAGCGACGACGCCTTGGCCGAGTTCTTGGTGCTTTATCGCTACGGTGCATTTGGCCTCTCCGAACGAGGCGATGCAGCAGATCGGCCACGCGAATGAATGACGGTTTCTCAGACTTTTTCATCAAACCTGCGTGAGCCGGCTGCGGAGCTTGACGTTAAGTAATACATGCAACCAATACCTCCATCTGGACAGACATCATGAGCGAAAAACAACAGCCATTTGCTTCCCCGCGCGTCCGGATTGTTCTTCATCGCGGCCAAGGAGGCGGCGAAACATGCGCGCGAAATGACCGGCAAACTCGGAGAGCAGTATGAGGCCATGTCCGCTGTAGTTCTATGCGTCATCGTTGCCGAAGCCGGCATCAATGAAATTGGCGAATGGTTCGAGTTTCACCACTTGCGCCCTCCGTTCAGTATCCCACACGGCCTTCCATACGGCTTTGACGGGATGGAACTGCACCTGAAGTGGTCGCTTCTGCCAATGATCGTCCGCCAAAGAGCCTTCGACCGTAGCGCCGAACCCTGGCAGAGCTTCCATGCATTGGTCGAGCTGCGAAATACCATCGTCCACCTCCGCCGTCGACCGCTTCCGAACGCCGCCGCTGGCCTTCTAACGGCGAAACACTTGGTAAGCGATCAGCATCTTATCGGCTTTGAAGCGGCTCGCTGGGCGTGCGAAACTATGGCAGGCATGTTCGCGAAGCTCACCGAGCTTGTCGATCCGCCAAAGGATTGGATCGATTCTCTTTGGTGTTGGACACCAACACACTCCTTCCCCTATGGATTGACCACTCCAGGGCATCCATAAAAGGACTGAAGCTTGTAACAAATAATCGGCAAAAAAGAAAGAAGGGGCGACGTCGTCGGGCGAAAACCCCGCCGAACCATCAGAACTGGCAAAGTGGCAAACGCCCATGTCCGCAAGGCTGTCGCAACGGACACGCGGCAAAATTGCCCGGTCCCGGGATTATTAGCACCAAGGCCACGGATGAAAGAGTTCCGAAAGGGCAGATTGTCATGCAACCGCCATGAGAAGCCTTTCCCGAACGTGCGCAACGCCTCCAGGGAGCCTGATTGACCATGCCAAGGTGCCGATCTGGGGCCCTGATGCGCCCGCGACGCTTTCCATGACCATTTACGGCTGGAAAGTCGCCGAACTCGCTGGCAAAAGGATGGGCGTCATCCACAACACGAAACACCGACCTGGCGCTGATCCGGGAACAGCGCAACTTCAATCGCAGTATCAGTTCCGACCTACGCACCCGTTTTGGTCAAGAAAGTGGCGCCTGACGCATTATTAACGGGCGGTGCCCTTCTCCGCGCAGCACCACCCTTCTTTGCGCACCTCATGCCACCAATTTGTCCCTGGCCGGACAACGGAACCTGGCAGCGTTATTAACCAGAGGCCCGTTCTCGGTCCGGGCTGCCACGGAGTTCTTGACTGCCGAGCCGTCTTAGTCCGTTCCTGTCGAGCGACCCGTACTCCATGGCCTGCGACGGGTCCTGGAAGCTTCCGTCGCCCGAACACTACTGGGTCTCGGTCTTCGGCCTGCTCACGAACTGCCGGTTCACCACGGTCGCGACTGCCACGGAGTTTTTTGCTGCCGAACCGTCTGCGCCTTCGCATCAGGTGGCCCGAACTCCATGGCCTGCGACGGGTCGTGGGAGCTTCCGTCGCCGGGACGCTACCGGGTCTCGGTCTTGGGCCTGCCGGTCCGCCACGGTCGTGGCTGTCGCCGGACTGGACGATGAGGCGTTGCCTAGCGGGCAGGAGGCAGAGACCGCGCGACGGTCGGTCGGTGTCGGCTGGCGGGACATTGTCGGTTGAGGCAAAGTTCAGGCACCGTTCCCGTACCCAACGCCACTTCCTCCCCCAGCCGCCGCACGGCGAGTTCTTCGCCGCTTACTGAAGAGTTGCTTACGCAGTCCTTGTTTACCACTCTTAGTGAATCTACTCCTTATTTAATAGTGCGCATTTTTACTGCGCAGTGCGCAAAACTACTGATCGGGCGTGCATTTCTACTGATCGAAGGCGCAAATTTACTGATCGAAGGCGCATTTTTACTGATCGTCCCCGAGGTGGAATTCCGTCCGAGACGGTTGATTTTCTTTGAAGAAAACTGTGGAAGTGACGCTTAGATATGGTTGAGCCCCAGGCGAATCCAAGTTCACCCCGCGGGAAACGGACTAAACTATACACACGGTCTCGGCTGCCGGTCATGACGGCGGTCGATTCATCATCGTCTTGGATTCGCCCCTTGGGTTGTTGCTCCCGTGACAGCCCAAGGGGTTCGTTTTTCACAGGAATCCAAGATGTACCACGACAAATCACAACCGTTTTTCGCGGGCAAGCTATTCCGGCTCCTGCCGCGACCGACGAGGAGCTGCCCCAAGGACATCGGCTACCACGAGATTACGGCCTACGGCGAGTTGCTCTACCGATCCCGCCTCGACCTCAAGACAACCCTCACCGACTTGGCCACCACGACCGGATGCGAGCGATGGCATACCCTGCCCAAGGTCGTCAAGCGACTCCGGGAACACGGCCTCGCCGACGAGCGGTTGCGACCTCTCCCCGACGAGCAGAAGTTCTTCCACCGGAAGAAGACCCAGAAACGCCGGTGGCAGGACCAGCTCCAGACCACGACGATCTACCGCCTGGTTCCCGATGCCGAGTTGACCGACATCCAGAACGCCGTCCTTTGGACGATCCACAGCTTCAATTCCACCGGCCAACGACCCCATGTCCGTTCCGTCGCCAAGCTGCTCAGGCTGGATTACCGCACGGTGGACAAGCATCTGAAGTGGCTCCAGGAACACGGTTATCTCGACGCGGACTTGTCCGTCTGTGCCGATCCCCGGCACTGGCAAGACGCGGCGCCGAGACTCCCCGGCGATCCCGAGGCCCGGTGGGACGACTTTGCCGCCGAGTGGGTCGCGAGCAGGTACGACGACGGCTACAACGAGAGGAAGCCACGCTTCGCCATCGCATATCCACAAGTCCGCCGGTCGCTCCATGACGGTTGTGCAGACATGGCGCAGGCGGGATACACCAGTGTCCAGATACGCGACTACTGGGAGCGGGTGGTTCCCGATGCGTGCCAAGGCGACTTTCGACTGGTGCTGATGGAGTATTTCGTGGAGCGCATCTTTTACAAGATGTTTCCGGCCATCGAGGGGGAGACGAACCGCAACCGCCAGCTCGGCAAGTTCCACGGCCAGAACTCCCTCGGGCTGCTGCGTCAGGCGACCGCCGTCCAGGCGCGGACGATGAAGGCTCGCCTGATGGAAAGGGGAATTGAGGGACTGGAGTCGTGGTGTCCCGATTTCTCGTCGCTGGGGACGATAATGCGCCCGAAGGCCAGAAACGTCGTGAGTCGAGTGTCCGAGCCCAAGGCTGAAAACTACTCGCCGAGCGAGAGACGTGGCGACCGCGAATCGTTCGAGCGAATGCTCAGGAAAGATGCGCCGGAACTGGACTGCGATCTCTGGCTGGCGCGGATCATGGGGTCGCAGCAATTCCGGGACGACCCCGAACAGTTCTACCTGGACTGCTACCATGCGGTGATGCTTGGCCAGGCAGAGAAGCAACGAACCTAGAGCGGCTGCTGAACGGGAACAACGGGAAGGCGTGAGGCCGTTGGGAAAGGAAGGCCGGGGCATGAACCGACAAGTCTGACACATTGACACTTCCGAAAAGTGTCAATGTGTCAAACGTCAATCTCCTTGAGGCGGCGGTAAAAGGCCCGTTCCGACTTCCGGGTCTGCTCCTGCCATGCGGCGACCCGGGCGGCCTTCGTGGAGCAGGCCGCAAGGATGTTGCGGACGATCTGGTGCTCGTCCGCCTTGACCGTCTTCCTGGTGGCGGACGGCCCCCGCGTGTATTTCAGTTCCAGCACCTGTTCCTCCAGCGTGGTGGTTACCAGATCCTTCCAATGCGTCTCGGTCTTCCCGTTTCTCCACTGGGCAAAGTCCGGAAACGCCTTGTCCACCAGCAGCCGGATGTCCAGCCGGCAGCCGAGTCGCTGGCTCTCGGCGATCAGGAACTCGGCGACCTCCAGGCATTCCGCTGCGGACAGCTTCGGCTTCGTCCGGCCCTGGGAGGCGATCTCCCGCATCAGCGCGGCGATCTGCTCGTCGCTGGGGTCATGCCGAAGGTAATGCAGACGGCTCTTGAGCGCGTCGAGCAGGGGGGCGGAATGCAGCTCCAGGTTGGAAATCAGGATAATCCCGCCCGTGAACCGCACGGTCTCGTCGCGGCCTTGTCTGCGATACTTGACGAGCCTCACCCCGGTCGCGTCGGGCTGTGTGCCCAACGCGGCCAGCAGGATCTGCAAGGCGATCCTATCCGTGAGGAGTTCGGACACGTCGTCCAGCACGAGGATGCGGTCGTTCCGCTCGGCCAGCAAATCGAACAGGCCCATCGGCGTGAGATGCCCCAGATGGTACTCGTACGGAATGTTCAATTCGTCCAGGGTCGTCTTGACCGTGTAGGTCTTGGAAGTCCCGGCCCGACCGAAGAGGTAGAACCCGGCGTAGTGCCGCCGGGCCACGCCCCGGACGCGGTCGCGAACGACCGCCAGACGCTGATTGAGTTCAGTCAATGGATCCGACATTTTGGTTCTCCTTATGCGTCGTTAAGCTTGGACGACCTGCCGATGGTCGTCGTCCAACAGCCGCCTCAACCGCTGGATTCGCTCTACGTACTTGATCGCCTCCTCCGCGCCATCCATGATCTGGATGTACCGCTTGGCGATCCCGAGCCGGTTTTCCTCGATTTTGCTGCCGTCGCTTTCGTAATTGAGCCAGGCGATCTCCTGGCGTTTTCCCACTCTGCTACCCATAGCCTCCCTCGCTCTAAAACTGATCCTTCGCCAATGAAACAACAATCTTGTGTACAGGGGATGGTGATACCCGCAAATCCAGGCGTAGCCCTTGATCTTGCGGAGTTGCTCGATCAGCTCCGCGTGCGCGTCCACGCCCATCTGGTGTTGGTAGTATCGGTCTGCCGCGCAGCGGAGGACGCCGGGCAAGTACGGCGGGTCGCACATGAAGAACGTGTCGGGAGCATCGTAGAGATCGACGATCTCCTGCCACCGCCTGTTTTCCAGGCGGACTTGCTGGAGCCGGCGGTGCCACCAGCGCACCTTGGCGGGCAGGCCCAGCAGATCCTGTCGTTGCCTTTCGTGGCCAGACCAGCCGTTCTTCAAGGCCGGGTGGGCAGCGAAACCGATCGCGCCGCACGTCACGAAGGCCCACGCTCTCCTGACGCTGGTCTCGTCCAAGTCGGCAAGAACCTGCTTGCACAACTTGTACTGCTCCCGATCGTACGAAGTGGTCGCCAACAACCGAAGTACCTCGTTGCACCCGGCGGGGTCCTTGACCACCGCGAAGACGTTGAAAACATCGCTGTCGAGATCGTTAAGGATCTCGACCGGAGTCGGGGTCTGTCGCGCGAGCAACGCTCCGGAGCCGCCGAAAAGATCGACGTAGATTCGATGCGGCGGATAATGCTGCTGAAACCTCGGCGCCAACCGCCACTTGCTGCCCGGGTAGCTGAATAGCAGACCTTCAGCCTTCTTCATGGCCCAGCTCCCGCACCTGCTCGATCCCCTGCTCGAAAACAAACTCGGCCCGCGTCAGGCCACCGATCTTCTCGACGAATTCCGCCAGTGCGTCGATTTCAGCAGCGGTGACGGGTGGTTGGGGCGGGGCAAGCGGCTTCGGGCTCGACCTCGGCATCGTTGTTCGTGCCACGCTCGTTGGCCGCCGAGGATGCTTCCTTGCCGGCGATCCTTCCCGGAATCATCGTCTCCTCCGGGGTGGCGTTGTCAGGTGTGGGGTCGCAGTCCTCGCTGCCGGCAGCGACATTCATGCTGTCGCCATCCTCTTCGCCGGCCAGCGCTTCAGGTTCGTCTTCCACCTGCATCAGCTTGTAAAGGACATTGATAGGTTTGTCCTTGACCTCGTCCAAGGTAAAGGAGCTGCAAACGTCCAGATACCGGTACGCCGTGCTCCGGCTGATTACCCTCACTTCCTCCCGAAGCCACCGGAGCCAGTCGCGCTCCTGCTTATACTTCTTGCGAGCAATGTAGAGGGCCATCCCGATCCACCAAGCATCCTCCCCGTTGCGCCGCACGACCCGGGCGATGAATTCGGCCAACGCGGGCAGCTCCCACGACTCGTCGGGCGTTGTCCCTGCCGCTGGCGCGACAGGCTTTGCATCTGCCTTCGACCCCTTCCGTCCGGCGGTTACGGCCAAGCCCTTTCCGTCCGAGCCCGCCGCCTCCTGGCGACCGTGTTTCTGGTCGCGTCCCTTGATCAGATTTTCGCTACGCTTCTTCATAATTCGTTTCCTTGAATTTCGATGTTGATTTGTTCCCACTGTGGGAAGTTTCGTCCTTTGCCCGCGGATTGCAGGCGGACGGGATTACCCCTGTAGCCAGCGGGGGCAATGTCGTTCAGATTTTCGTGACGAGAATCTGAAAAAGGCCCCGCCAACCGTAACGGTCGGCTGGCGGGGCATCGTGCGCCCGCTAAGCAACGGCTTGGTTCACGAGGTCGCCTTGCGGCATGGGTCTGGTGAGCACCTCGTGCTCCTCCAGCATGAACTCTGCCTCGTCGATTACCTGTCGATTGATCAGGTTGTACAGGTTTTCCCTCGCGCATTCGAGGTAGCCGTTCAATGTCTTCTGGATCTCAGGGGCGACGTTGCGGGGTGCCCGAATGGAGGGACGGTACAGGTCCGACTTCCGCAACTGGTCGATGGCTTCACGGAGATGTTCCTCCATGAGCCATTCCTCGTCGTCGTGCCCCGCCAATGCGACCCACATCCCAAACTTCCTGACCGCGAACCAATCGTCCACGCAGAACACTGCCTTTTTCAGTCCCCGATAGGACTTAGGGGCTTTCTTCTCCACGCGCACCTTGCCGTCGCGGTCGGTCAGCCAGTAGCAGGTCTCTTCCGCCTGGCCCAGGCGCCTCTTGCGGCACACCACCTTCTTGAACTCTCCGGGAGTCCGATAGCACTTCATGTTTGGTATCCTTGCTTCAAATGGTTGATGAGCTCCATGCGACTGTCCGGCGCATGGGTAGCCGTGACCAGCGGGGATACACCTACACAGTGCATCGCAGTTCGGTCACGAAATGGTCAACGAGACCATGGGCGAGCCCGAGAGGGGCTCAGCGGTTAGAAGATGGTTGCAGAACCGTTGAAGAAGGTCAGAAACAAGTCGGAGTCGGTCAGAGGGTCGGTGAGATATAGTCGAAGGTTGTTATCAAGAGCATACCGGCTCCGTGGTCAGCGAATCAAGCTGTTGAAGGAAATTTTTTTCCGTATGCTTGCCTCGGCAACCGCGAGCCCGAGAGCTCGACCGGAGGAGGTTGGAAGGCGGTTAAGAAGTCAGTTGAATGTTGTTACCGCCACGATAACAGATCGGCGGGATGTGTTTCAAGCGGATTTTTGTTCCGTTGGTCTACGGCCGCGGCAAGCCGTCGCAGAGGCGAAGAAATGGTATCGTAAAGGTCACGTGGAACCACTGCCGGTCGAGATATTTCGCGCCATCTAATACGCCGGCCCGGAGGGAAGGAACGGCCCACCCAGGCCGATGCCCGCGACTAGCCGATTACTGGCTGCCTGGGCGAAGGCAATCCGCGAGGCGATGTGATGTCAATGACAGCAGTGCTATCACTGCCCGGAAAATCCCCGGATTATTCCGTCCCAAATTCCTTGCTTTTTTCCCTCTGGATATGGCAGATTGAGAAAAGGCTGAGCGCAAGAGGGGCAGGCAGCCGGCGGTTCACCAATCGCCCTTGCCCAGTTTACCACTCAGTCGGGAACCGAGAATGAACGGAAAGGTAGGTAAGATGAAGAAAACTAAACTGGTCAACGGAGCCTTTACGGCTACGGAAACCGAAATCAAGGCCCTCGTGGCCGAGATTGCCGAGGCCGAAGAGGGCATCGCAGAGCATCGGGCGCGGATCATGACCCTCGCGACGACGTTGATCGTCGCGTTGTATCACTTGGGGCGCCTGCTGCTTTCGATGCCAGGCGCGTCGGCCAACCTCAAGCAGGCGCGGGGGGCGTGGCTCAGGAAGGCCGTGGAACTTTGCGCCACGAAGAGCCGGGTCTACCAGGCCCGCGACGTGTTCGATTACTTCGACGACCCGTTTGACCCCGATACCCGAGCGTCGGGGGCGACGGGCGCGGAACGGGCGGCGGCGTTCGGCAGCAACCTAAGCGAACTTGAACGCCTCATCAGGTACAAGAAGGACGACGAAGCCGAGAAGACGAAATGGGATCGCAAGCAGCGGGAGCGGCAAGCGGCGGAAGCCGCGAAGGCGGTCGGTCGTGCTGGGAAATCCGTGGTCGTCGAAGGCGCGGCAGCGAGCGTCACGGCAGGGCTGCCCGAATTCTCTGATTTGAAGAGGACACGGGAGTCCGCCGCTATCCAAGGCGCAACGGCGCGGATCGTGCCACCACCCGACGAGAAGGACGACAAGCCCATTGGAGCTGAAGCTCACGAGCCTGAATCCGGACTGGTCGAAGACCCTACGCGACTCGAACCGGAGGCCCAGGCCGAACCCAACGACAAGACCGAAAATCGAGATATCCGCGCCGTCGCTGCGTCCGACTTCATCGGCCTGTTCGGCGACGACGTTCAGCAGGCCGTCGCCTACTTGATCGAAAGCCACTGGAACAAGGCTGCCGCCCTCGCGTGGGTGACGGCCTGGGCGAGCGCCCAGAAAAACCTGCCGCGGCCAGGAAGCCCGCTGGCAGGAAACGGGCTGCTGATCCGCCGGTGCCTGCCAGCACGAAAGCGTAGGGCACTTGTCGCGCCGGTCGGGTCGCCCAGCGGCGGCCCCCGAGAATTCGAGACCGAGGCGACGGAGCTGGCCGACTAGGGGCATCAGGGCCGCCTCCGAGTGCGGCCGGAGGTGGTTTGGAAGCTCGTACTACTTGATGCCGAATTTGCTCCCAAGCCACCTAACCGCCCGGTCGAACTCCGCACCGTTCTCATGGGCGTAGTGCTTGGCGGTTACGCTGTGCGGGGCTTCACCCAGGAAATGTTCGGCGAACCTACCGTATTTCGACTGCTGAAGCATGGTTGAGGGTGTCTTGCGAAACGACTTGAGCGGCTTCCGTTGTTCTTTCGGTAGTTTCATAATTTCCGTAAGCAGCTGGAACCAGGCCGTCCGAAGGTTGTTGTCGCGGTCGATCCTGCCGTTCCGCTCCACCTCTCGCCATAGTGGGTTGCCGTCCTCGTTCAGCAGCACTAGCGTCGGGTGTTCAGATCGGTACTTCTTCAACAAGGCAAAGGTCTCTTTCCACAACTTGTAATCCACCTTTGGGACATTCGGGCTTCTGTCCCGTGTCTTGCTGCGCTTGCGGCGTATCCGCCCGGCCTTCCAATCCACTTCGTCGTGAGTCAGGCGCGCAAGGTCCGAAGGATACATGCCCGTGTTCAACATGAGAAGCCACCATAGCCGCTTGCGCTCCGATGATGCCTCTAGTATCGCCTTCACCTCTTTCACGGTGAAGGTGATCGGGTCTTGTACGGTCACTTGTGCGGACAGGTTGCGGGCCGTGAGGTTACGGGGCAATTCGCAGAACCGCCTGCGGTATCGGTCCCGGATGAACGCCCGAACTTCCCGTTGAGCCCCGGCCATAGAAGCCGCCGCCATAGTTCCGGCCCCCACCTGGTCGAACAAGTAGAGGCTGAACCGCTCCCACAGATGCTCGTCGAGTTTGTCGATGGTCAAGAGCGGGTCGCACCACTTGCGAAAGATCATCACCCGATAACGGCTTGTCTCGTAGGTCCCTAGCTTGCCCTTGCCCATGGCGATGGTCTTGAGGGTCGCCAAGAATTGGTCGATATGTCCCCGTATCGTGTTTTCCTTCGGCACGGCGGTCTCGGCGGCCTCTTCGCGCAATATCTGATTTATGCGCTCAATCCACATCCCAAACCCTTGTTCGGTTTTCCACGCTTCATTCAGGGGGTCGTACTGCCAGTCCTCCAATGGGTAGGGTGGGTTGTCGCTCTTCAAGGCATTGTCCAGCCACTCCATGACGGCCTCCGACTTCTCGGCCAGGCAGCAGTCCCCATACTTTCTCTGCCACCGTGCGTAGAGCCGATGATTCTCCATGGCGGTCTCATATACGCGGGTCACCTCGACGGGATGTTGCTTAACCACGCCAAGGGCTTCGTCTATCTCGCGTTGTTTTCGGTCCCACCAGTCGTTGGCCGCTTGCCGGCTGGCTTCCTTCGTCGGGGCGGTCTTGAGTTGTCGGGGGCTGACTGCATACCGCTTGCCCCGGTACTTCTTCTGCCAGCGTTTCTCTTTCGGGATCCATGACATGAGTTCCAAGAGTCCCATGGTCGTGTCCGTGGTTCGTTGGGGTCTAGTGGGCCGTGATTCCGGATGCCGTCCGCACGGCACGGACCACCGCCCCGCGCCGTATCTGGGCACTACCCATTCTAGCATTTTGTAGCCCGTTTTGTAGCCCTAAAGTCGGGCTACAAGTAAAGTCGGCTACAAAAGCAGTTTTTTAAGTGCTTTCATTACAACAACTTAGGACAACAAAAACTAGACATAATCAGATTGTGGATCTGGGTGTCGCCGGTTCAAGTCCGGTCACCCACCCTATGGAAGTCCTTGACAGCAAACGACTTGCGTCAAGGACTTCTTCGTTTTACCGGGATCGATTTGCCAATAAGTTGCGACCGGATACGAAAAGGACGTGGTGGCAATCGTATCCGCCGGCGGTGCCGTCCTCGACGACCCCTTCCACGACCAACTTGAAGGCACGCCCCGCACCCCCGTTTCTGCTCCTGGTCGCGAGACCAGCCATCAGAACCTCCTTCCCCGCCCCACCAGTGTCGAGCCACCCGCCGCAAGCCCCGAACTGCCCTGGAGTTGCTGCGAGCGGCTCGTTACCATGAGGGCAATTCAAGGAGGAGAAGGAATTATGACACGGTTCATCCTTGTGTTCGTGGCGGTGACAACGACGGCTTTGTCGGTCAGCCCAGTCAAGGCAGACCCTCCCCAAGCGGTCGTCACCCCCGTGCCGGGTGCCACGGTCACGGCGGCTCCCGCGCCGAACCCGCAGTTCTACAACGGTAACTGGTGGTATAGGATGCCGGACGGTCGCTGGCTGTACTACGTCAACGGGCAGTGGGTCAGCCCTCCGCCAGTCCAAGCCGCTGCTCCGGTGTACGTCTACCCGGCTCCACAACCCTACTACTACCCTGCCTACGGCTACGGCTACCCTGCGGTCACGGGCGGGCTGTCGATCGGTGTCGGAGGCGGATGGGGCTGGGGCGGCGGTTGGCATGGCGGCGGTTGGCACCACTAGCACTCGCCCCCACACGCCTTTGCCACTCCCCTGTTAACGCCCCCCACGCCCTCGCCCCCACGCCGCTATTAACGCCTCCCGGTCGGACTTCGATGGCGACCAGGCGGCTGACGGCGGCGACCAGGGCGATTTCTGGTGCATACCCCTAAA
Organism: uncultured Planctomycetia bacterium; assembly: GCA_963779975.1. Lineage (GTDB taxonomy): Bacteria > Planctomycetota > Planctomycetia > Pirellulales > Thermoguttaceae > JANXQG01. Next base: position 23,612 of record CAWAAL010000023.1, read on the forward strand.
CCCCCGGCTGACGGCGGGCAGGAACCGGTTGGGAGGTATCCCGGCGTGGAAGACCGGTCAGGCTGTATATGGGCATCCATGCTACCCCCCACGTCTTCAGGCACCAGTGCATCACGTTCCTCACCAAGACCTCCGGGCTGGCAGATGCCGAACTCCAGCTCATCACGGGACATGCCCGTAGAGAGACGCTAAGCGTGTACCAGCACGTCGCCGTCGATGGTCAGCTCGCCGACAAGTACCAGGCGGCGATGAAGGACGTGGGGCTGTAGAGCCAGGTGCATCTCGCCAGAAGAAGTACGAGGCTCCCGGTCAGGTTGTATATGAGCAACCTGGAAAGGGACACGAAACATGTTTCTTGAAGACTTCGAGGACATCGTAGCCGTCTCCGAGGACGGCAAGGTGAAAGTCGTCATCGAGTGGATCGGCGAGGGCATCGACGGGGACTACGACGAGGAAGACCCCGACGACGAGCCGCTGTGCCGGTTCAGCGTCTACCGGCGCTACGACAGGGACGAGCGGATGGACCCGCACTTCCTTGACGACCATACGCCGTGGGGCGAGTACGACATCGACGAGGGCTGGCGTGCCGTCGCCGATGCCTCGTACTGCACGCAGTTGAAGGCGACCCTGCCGCGGGAACGATTGGAGAAAGCCGCCCGCCTCAACCGCACACGGGAGACCAGCCATGAACGTCCGCTTCTACGACATCCAGTGGGACACCTACGACGAGGAAAAGGGCAAGACCCTCGACCTTGCCAGCCTGAACCTGCCGACCGATTCTCTTCGCACAAGGGCAATAGGGCGACCGCCACGACCCGAATCAGCTCCTGGTTGGTGGGGTTATGCTGGAGCACCGGCTCGTTCTCGGCGAACCACTGGGCAAGAGTGGTGCCAGACGGCAATATGGCGGTGAGCATCATCTCGTCGGCTTTCTGGCGTATCCCGGCGGAGTGCGACCGCCAGCTTCGGTACGGGGGGTGTTCCTTCCATGTCTCCGCCATCTGCCGCAGGGCGATGAGTAAGGATGCTTCGGCAAGAGCCGCCGCAAACCATCGGTGTGGTCCTTGCGGGCCAGCAGTTCCCGCTGAAGGTGAAAGTGGCCTAAAAATGGGGAAAGACGGCAGGAGGCTTCGTAAAGAAGTGAACACCGGTATATCGTCGAGCGTAATAAGGACAGGATGGCGGTTTGCCAGCCAGGATGGTAATTCGGTACTGGGTGAGAAGAGTCATCGTGATCCTGCCGCCTCCGCCAGAACAACGCACTTCGCCGAAGCGCAAGCATCTCTCGGCCGATGCGTTGTACGCACTCTTGCGGCTGGAATTTGATAAGATCGCGGACCATCGCGGGCGGGAGTGCCCGATTTCCTTGACGGACGCGCTCATGTCGGCTTTCAGCATGTTTGCGCTGAAAGACCCTTCCCTGCTGGCATTCGAAGAGCGCCGCAATGACGAGAACATGGGGAACCTGTTCGGCATCGCGCGCGTTCCGTCGGACACGCACATGCGGGAGATCCTCGACCCCGTGGAGCCGCAGGCGATACGACCCTTGTTCAACGCGGTCTTTCGCCAACTCCAACGCGGAAAAGCATTGGAGCCGTTTGTCTTCCATCATGGATGCTACCTGCTCTCCTTGGACGGCACCGGCTACTTCTCCTCTTCTTCCATCCACTGCGACTCCTGCCTGGAAAAAGTGCATCGCCAGACGCAAGAGACTACCTATCAGCACCAGATGCTGGCAGCCGTGATGATCCACCCGGATCACCGGGAGGTGATTCCTTTCGCTCCCGAACCCATTGTGAAACAAGACGGCACCCGCAAAAACGATTGCGAGCGAAACGCGGCCAAACGCTTGCTGCGGCAAATCCGCCGGGAGCATCCCCATCTGAAACTGATTGTCGTCGAGGACGGGTTGGCGAGCAACGCCCCGCATATCCGCGAGCTGCAGAGCCTGAACATGCACTTCATCCTGGGGGCCAAACCGGGGGATCATGATTTTCTCTGGGACCAGGTGCTCGCCGCTTGGGAGGCCGACCGAGTGACGACGATTTCCTGGACTGAAGGGAATGTCTACCGCGAGCTTTCCTTCATCAACGACGTGCCGCTGAACGAATCCAACCAAGATTTGCGCGTGAATTGGCTCCATTGCTACGAGATCGGCCCTGACGGCGAGGAACGGACCTGGACCTGGGTTACGGACCTGAAGATCTCACGCCAGAATGCCCGTTGCCTGGTAAAAGGCGGCCGCTGTCGCTGGAAGATCGAGAACGAGACGTTCAACACGCTCAAGAATCAGGGTTACCACTTCGAACACAATTATGGCCATGGCAAAAAGAACCTGTCGGTAGTCTTTGCCATGTTGATGATGTTGGCGTTCCTGGTCGATCAGGTCCAACAACTCTGCTGCCCGCTATTTAAGGCCGTGCGGAAGAAGTTGACGAGCAAGCGGGCACTGTGGGATAATCTGCGATCTCACTTCCGACACTTCGTTTTCCGCTCGATGCGTCACCTTTACGAGGTCATCCTCTACGACCTCGCCAAACAACTCCCCGCACCGACACGGAATACGTGTTAACCAGGCGTCTCCGCCAGTCCGCGCTCTCCTCACTTTTCGCCTACGGCTGCTCCAACTCAGAGAAGCCCTGTGTCGGCGCGCTCACGCTGCGCGAAAACGCCGTTCTGTGATATTCCAGGGCCTTCGCCGCTCCGCACACGTCTAACAACGGTGCCCTCTATCGCCCGCATCTCGCCCATCTTTTCGTCTAGCACACGCACACTCACAACTTGACGCCCTGACGCTGTTAGCCGTTTGTTTCATCGGGAGTTGCTGCTTGCGGGTCAAACTCGTTGATCTCGGTGACCTCGCTGCGTGGTTTCGCCCCTACCGTTCTTCGGTACTCCGTTTCGGTCCAGCCCCGGAGGACTGCGGCTGCCTTTTCGTCGAATTGCTTCATGCGTCATGTAAGCGTGGCACGGGTAGTTTCGTCGTGGGAGATGGCAGTTATCAAGCCTTCGCCCCATGCCGCCTCCGCAGGTAAACTACGCCAAATCCTAACAGTGCCGAACCCAAGAGCGTGATCGAGGAAGGTTCGGGGACTGCGTTGTAGGTGATGAGGAGTTCGCCGCCCCCTCCCACACCGAAGCCCGACTCAGGGATAGACACTTGCTGTCCCTCTATTACTAAGCCGGATACCCCTGCTCCACCACCACCACCACCTGGAAATCCACCGTTTTTCGGAGGGTAGTATGTGAACGATCCGGTAAGGTAATTGTATTCGGAGTATCCGCCACTCCCACCAGTCGCTCCACCACCCCAACCTCCAGTTGCGAGGATCGGACTCTCCGCCATGCCGGGACCGCCGTCAGCACCGCTGGGATACTCGTCAGCATAGTCCATGCCACCCGCCCCTCCGAGGTTCTCGAATCCATTTGCACCTCCCGTCGCCCAAACTGGGAGAGAAGGTATCTCAAATATCGTGTCGGCACCACCAATGGTGCTTGGAAATGTCCCCTGCCCACCACCGGCAGTTCCGACTTGGAACATATAGTTGCCAGCCGCCAACGTCCCTGACCATTGGGAATAGCCACCATTGCCCCCGCCCCCGCCGCTGTAAAGCTCTCCATTTATGCCTACGTCTCCGCTGCCATTGCCCCCCGCCCCCCAACACTGAATCGTGACTGCGCAGGCAGGTAGCGTTACTTCGCCGGTGCCGGAGGTCGTGAAGGTCAGGGTATTCGCCGACGCATGAACCACAAGACAAGCCATCAGGAATAGCGCTAGAAAAGGTATCCTCCTTGCATCCTTCAAGACCTTCCATCCTTTTCTTCGTTGCCATCCCCACCCCAGCACTCCCAAAGCACCGGCTGCGAGCAGAACCAGCGTAGACGGCTCAGGCACTACGGCGAACTCGCTGTTGTGGTTCACGACAGCCCATACGTCGTGGTTCGTCGTGTCCACGCCCCAGTCGCCCAGCGTCATGTCGTTGTTCCATTTTCCAATGCCAACGAAAGTGTCGTTGCTACTGTCGTAATTGCCAAGCACGGCGTTCTCCCAAGTTCCGGTGGCGGGGTTCAGCCAGTCGAGCTGGATCATCTCATCCGTTGCCAAGACCAGTTCGTTTCCCGCCCCGCCCGGCAATAAGTCTGGGTCATAGTTCATCTCCAGGGCGAAGGTACTGGTCCGCCCGATGCTTCCGTTCAGTCCCATGCCGCTCAGATTCAGGACATCGCTGACCAGCTCCGGGCTCGTCCGTTCCGCCTGCGTCTGCGTCCTCCACGCCATGCTCACCGTCTCTGAGGACCCGCTAAGATTGTTTGTGCCTGCCAGGATCGTTGCTGTACTGCCGACCATGCCGTATCCGCCGCTTCCCGTGGTCGCCATGACGGTCGAGGCGAGGCTGCCGTAGCTGCCGTTCAGGGCGACGGGGGCGGTCAAGGCGGTGCCGAAGGAGGTGGGCGAGCCGCTTGCGTCCGCCGTGGCGTTTCCCACGTTCCCTGACAGCGTGATGGTAAGCGCCCCGTTGTTGTTGTTTCCGTGACCTGAATAGCTGCTGTCGTCAACCAGTTGGGAAGCGGACATGGTGATGGTCGTGACCCCAGTCGTGGTGTTGGCGCTCGTGCTCAGCGAGGCGGTGTACGTGTTGCCGTTGCCTGCCGCCAGCCCGTTGAACACCGCAAGGTTCGTGGTCATCGCCGGATCGCCGGTCGTGGTGAAGCCGGTCGTCAGCTTGAGGGCGCAGTGTCGGCAGTCGAGGTGTTCGCCGCCCGATTGTAGATTGTGAACGTCTGACTGGGGACGGTCGCCCCTCGCAGCCAGCAGTTGCCGAAGTTGATGGTCTGCATGGTCGAGTTCGTATAAGACAGCAGGGAGGCGTTGGAGTGGTCCCATACCGTGACCGTTGCTGCGGTTGCCGAGCCGCCGCTTGGCGTGCCGCCGATCGTGTCGTTGGTCACGGTCCCGCAGCTTGGCGTAAGAGTCGCCGTGCCCAGCACGCTGCTGGTGAAGGAGCAGGTCCCCGAGGAACTGCTCGCCGGGTTCACCCCTGAGCCGGACTGCGACAGGGGGCTGACGCTACCGCCACTTGCTACGACCGAAAGCCCCGCATAGTCCAACGGCACGTTGATGTTCAGCGTGCCGGTGTTCTGGAGCACACTGCTCACCGTAGTCGAACCGCCCGTGATGATGACGGGGTTGGCTACCGCCGCGCTTAGGCTGTAGCTCGTCGAGCCGTAGACGTGGACCGTCTCCGCAGTGCCAGAGGAGTTCAGGGTCAGCTTATACGCCGTGCCGCTTACGGTGAGGGTTTCAGCAGTCCCGCCGCTGGCAAATGCGAAGCCGCCGTTCAAGCCGCTCGGCGCGGAAATGATCGGGTAATTCCCGCCGGGAGTCAGGCTGGAACCGAGAGAATTGAAATTGATCGTGTTGGTCCCAGAGATGGCGGCAGCTCCGTGGTTGACCACGAGGCTGTCGGCTCCGCTGTTGTTCAACTCGAAGTTCAAGGTCCCACCGCCGAGGGTCAGGGCGGTGCCCGTGAAGCCCGACTGCTGGTTGAGGTCGAAAGTGGCGAGAACCTGCCCGTTCCCGATCCCGAAGACTGCCCCCGGACTGAGATTCAGGGTCGCCCCTGCGGAACCGCTACCGCTAGTACCTGCAACATTTACGCCCCTTACCCAAAAGCTCGCACCATTGACTACGGTTATAGCGGTGTCGCCCAAACTGCCCGTCGAGCCGAGCGAGAGCGTGCCGATATTGATCGTCGTTGTTCCCTGGTAGGTGTTGCTGCCCCACAGTTGCAGCTCGCCGCTGCCGATCTTGCTCAAGCTCCCGGCACCACAGATGCTGCCGGAAACGGTCATGGTGTTGCCCTGGGTGTCGAAGGTTGCCGTCACGCCACCGTTGATCGTGACGTTGCGGTTTGCGTTGAGGGACACGGCAGCCGCCCCAGCCTGGAGAGTGCCGTTGCCGGAAAAGGTGAGGTTCGTGGTGGGAGATGCTGGTACAGCGCCCAACGCAGCATCGGCGTTGATGTTCAGCGTGCCGCCGCCGATGGTCGTCCCGCCGCTGTAGGTGTTGCTCGCACTAAGCACCATCGTGCCTGAGCCTGTCTTGACGAGGGCGTTGTCGGCACCGTTGGAGTTGGCGAAGTTACCACTGACATTGAGGGTTGCCCCAGCACCGACATTGAAGGTTACGCCGCCGCTGTTGTTCAACACGACGTTTGTCGCACTGAGGGCAGACGTGCCCGAGCCTGCCGGGACGTTCACGTTGCCGTCGATGACCCAGCTTGCACCATAGGGGTCAGGGGTGCCGCTTGCGAGCGTGCCGCCCGCAAGCGTCAATGTCGTACCGAAGACCATCTGGCAAGCGACGTTGTTCGCCGTCGTCATCAAGCCTCCGGCATTTATCGTGACGGGAATCACGGCCGCATAGCCGATTGCGTTTTCCGCGCCGACGTAGACTGTCGCTCCGGCATTGATCGTCAGATGGCTGCTGTTGCCCAGTGCCCCTATCCCGGGATCATTGGGCGTACTGGCTTGCAGCGTGCCGCCGTTGACGGTCGTGCTGCCCGTGTATGTGTTGTAGCCCGACAAGACCAGCGTGCCGTTCCCGCTCTTGACCAGCCCGGTATCGGCAGCCGGTGTCGTGTGGGCGAGAACAGTGGAAACAACGAGCGTATCGCCAGAGCCAATGTTGAAGGTGGTGCCGCCAGCTTAAGTCAGGGTGGCATTCCCGCCGGAAATGTACGAGTTGGTGCCGTTCCCCGGCGTGGAGACCCCGTAGTCGAAGTTCCAGTTACCCCAGTCGCTCCGGGCAGTGGCGGCAGAGAGCGTGCCGCCGTTGAGCACCAGTGGGCAGAGGTTACAACTCGCACTGCTGGTCACGACCAGCCCGCCGGCATTGATCTGAAGGGATTGCGTCTGGGGACTGTACCCCATAAGTGTGTTGTCGCCCGCAACGACGACGGTGGCACCGCTGTTGACCACGATCGAGCTGGACATGCCGATCGCCCCTGTCGCCGTATAAGAGCTAGAGTCGCTGACTTGCAATATTCCGCCACTGACGATCGTACCGCCCGTGTAGGTGTTACTACCCGACAATGTGACCGTGCCCGGACCAACGACGTTGATGCCGGTGACGGAGCTGTCGCCGGACACGATGGGACCACTAAGGATCAAGTTGCCCGCCCCTCCGATGTTGTAGGTCGCCGAGTTGAACAAGCTCAAGGTGCCGGGAAAGGAGGCGGCGGTAGTCGTGTTGTTGTTGACGAGAAGACTGGTCGTACCTCCGATCAGCCCAATGGTGCCAACGCTGATGTTGGTCTGTCCATTGAGGTCGAGAGTCCCAGCCCGAAGGCGCGCCTGCTGGGTGCCAAGCCCTAACGCAGCCGAACTGATAAGTATCACTGTGCCGGCAGCGCCGGTGTACGTGTTGTTTCCGATAATGGCGGAGAGCGTATCGGGGCGCTGCACTGTGTTGGTGCCGCCCAAGTAAACGGTGGCGCTGGGATTGCCGCCGATGTACAGCCGACCAAGAGACTCTGGCGTAGAGGTCACGTTCGCCGATAGCGTGCCGCTTTGGAGGTAAAAGGCGTTGTTCTGAATGTTTAGGGTGCCGTCCTGGATTGTCCCGACGACACCGTTGCCGGTGCCGCTGGCACCAACGGACCCGACCGACTGAGTCCCACCGCCCAAGTCAAGCGTGGCATTACTGATGATTGTCAAGTTGCCGGTGCGATCACCAATCGTGCCGTTGCCGGTAACTTGCACCGTGCCGCCGGAAATCGTCGTGCCGCCGCTGTAGGTGTTGCTGCCGCTGAGGGTCAGCGTGCCGTTGCCGATCTTGTTCAGGGCGAGGCTGCCGGTAGTATTCTGGATGACACCGGCGAACGTGCTGCTGGCATTGCTGTTGCCAATGGTCAGGGTGCTCGCGCCGCCGCTCGATACAATGTCCACGATGGCATTGGTGCCGCCCATGAGCGCGCCGACGGTGGCATTGTAGCCGTTCATGTCCAAGGTCGCCGTGTTGTTTTTGGCACTGATGCCGAAGATCAAGTCGGACCCCGGTAGGGCGTTGTTGCTGCCGAGTTGCAGGGTGGGATTGGCTTTGGCGGCGTTATCATAGGCGTTTCCATACGTGCCGATGGTGGTGGCACCCGAATAGTTATTGTTGGAGCCCGTCAGGAGCAAGGTGCCGCTATCCCACGCCACGCCCAAGCCGCCGGGACCGGTAATCTGACCGTTAATGGAGAAAGTCGAATACCAGCCCGCTCTGACGTAGCCACCGTTGGAATCCAGCAAAACCGTGCGGTTTGCGGAAAGCGAGGGTGCGGAGTTGTCGTTGAACAATTCGCCACCATTGAGGGTGATGTTCGTGGTGGCACTGCCTGGCACGGTGCCTAATTGGGCATCGCTGGTGATTTGCAGGATGCCGCCGTTGATCGTGGTTCCGCCGCTGTAGGTGTTGCTGCCGCTCAAGGTCAGCGTGCCGGAGTCGATCTTGATGAGCCCCGAACCATTGATGATACCGGGGATGCTGATCGAACCGCTTACGTTGCTGATCGCGCCGGTAATTATCGTGTTTCCAGCGCCCTGAACGATCATGGGCACATTGCCGCCATTGATGGAACCGGAAATGGTAAATGCGTTGTTCGTGTTCTGCTGGTCGATGACGAATGCGTTTGCTGTGCTGCCGCTCGTGTTATAAACGGAAATTGGTGCGGCAAACGAGTTCGACCCGCTGCCCTGCACTTGAATGAAGACGGTTCCGGCTCCATACGTTGTATCATAAGACGTATGCCCGGTTGGCGGGGTGAGCTGCGCGGCGGTATAAGGACGCAAGTACAGCGTGCCGCCATCGGCTTTGACGGTGTAGCTCGTCGCCCCATTGATGTATAGACCGAGCACATAGTCATCAGCGTCCATGTTCACGGTCGCAGTCGTGTATCCTGAGAGATTGGGGAGCTCATCCCAGTAATAACCAGGATAGTACGTATCGCTGGATGTACCCCATACGCACGTCCAATTTGTGAACCCGTCGGACCAGTTTCCGTTCGCGCTACCACTGTTCGGTCCCCAATCCCAGAGCGCTAGAACTGGTGCGGCATGAGCCGTGGAGACCATGATAACGAGAATCGCCACTATTGCGACGAGTCGCACCAGTACGTTACGGATAGGCATGGGAGGATACTCCAAATGTAGATGAACAATCACCTGCATCTTGAACAACCACCCCATGCCGTGTCAAACGGCGCTCTGTGTGCGCTCTGTGTGCGCTCGGAGTCCCCGAGAGAATGAACGAGAAGGGCAGCGAAACTGCCGCTAAAAAGCCAAAAACAGAAGACGACCCTACGCCGCCCGGCGTGCCTTCTGCCTGGCAGCCTCAAGAGGCAACACAGCCTCCTGCACCGCTTCCCAGAGGACACGGAAGCCGCTCCCATCGCCGTGGAAGTGGATGAGAGGGTTCACCTGGTTGGCGTTGAGGCGGCGGATGGTGTTGCGTAACCGCATCTCGGGCGAAGACTCGGTGGCGACGGGGGGAAGAGGATCGTCGATGATCTGTGTCCAGCCCTGCTCCTCGAAAGCCGAAAGCACCGCCTCCTGGTTCGCCGCAGGCTCCCGAAACCGCTTCACGATCTGGTCACCGAAGTAGAGGGTGCGTGTCGCCTTGTCCCAGCGTGGCATGGGGGCAGCAACCGCTGTCTGCGTGGGGAAGGGGATAGTGGGAGCAGTGAGCGAGGCTTCTTCCTGCTTGCCTCGCATGAACTCCGCACCAGCCTTCGTAATCACGAAGCACGTCTTGGGAGTGAAGGAGAGGTTCGGGCTGGGGCGGAAGTGTCGGTCCGCCTCACTGAAGGTCGTCAGCTCGTGGGCGTGTTCCGCATACCCTTTCACGACCAGCCACCGCAGGGCGTGTTCCGGCGCGCCCATCGCAGCGAGGTTCCGTAGCGGCTCGGCGAACTGCCAGATGTCGAGTTGAACGTCCAGGGCAAACTCATGCGCCCTGTACAAATGCGTCAGTGCCTTTTGGACTTCGCCAAGCAGATGTTGGAAGTCGGACTCCGTAGGGATTTCATGCAATGCTTCTCTCTCGCCAGCCATGTGCCACCTCAAGTTGCCGGATGCCCGTGGTTTTCAGGATCGACCTACGCCCCCTATTCTAGTTCGCCCCCCCACCGGCTGCAACAAGGGGCTGGTCAACGCCCTCACGCCCCCACCCCCTGCCTCGCCTTCAATGAAGCCCGCCGCTTCGCCACCGTCTTCTCCTCCGAAGCCATCGCCCTCTCGACCCTCTGGAGCAGCTCGGGGTCACCCAAAGACCGGGCGTACTCCTTCGCCAACGCCTTGATCTCCCCAACGACCCGCTTGATGCCCCACTTGCCCGGCGATCCGCGGCAAGATCGAGAAACACATCAAGAACACCTTCCTCAAGGCGATGCAGGCCCCCAGCAGCGTGAAGCCGATCCTGAAAGCCTGGATGGAACTGAACTGACAATGTATGCGGCACACTCCGTGTGCCGCCGCTCAACGGCACGCGGAGTGTGCCGCATACATTGAGGAAACTACAATGGCCGACCCGAAGAAGATCGAAAACGCCATCCGTCGCGTTCGTAACCAGAAGTCTTTCATTCAAGAACTCCTCATCGACGCCCTGGGGTGGGACATCGACGAGCGTGCCCAGGATGTCGATGACATCACATTCGAGTGGACAAGCGGAACTGCCCATATTCCACGCAGCGGGGCAGCCGAAGATGAAACTCGGCGTGGAGTACGAGGCCGTCGACCGGGACGGCCCCAACCGGCAGGCCACGCTCAAGCACAACCGACATGCCGAGCAGGATCGCCTCGACGATGAGGACTTGCCGCTCGCTCAACTTCCTTTTCCCACGCAATATAATTTGCGCGAGGTGCGGATGAACAACTGGCCGTAGGCGGCGCTGATCGAAGCCCGCACCGGGTCGTCGCCGGTTGCTTTTTCCATGGGGATCACGCGCAGCAACTTGCCGCCGGCGGCGCTGAAGATCGCCACTTGCCCGCTGAAGTTGATCAGGTAGATTTTGCCGTCGGCCACCAGCGGCGAGGCCTCGTATTTGACGCCGCCGGGCGTGGCGACTGTCCACTTCGGCTTGCCGCTGCGCGGCTCTACGCGCGACAGGCTCTTGCGAACGTCGCTGAGCACGAAGAAGTCGCCGTCGTAGAAGGCGGGCGTGGGCACGTCGGAACTGAGTTCCTTCACGTCGCGGCTGACCCAGGCGTTGGCGTGCTGGCCGCCGGTTGTGCTCCCGTTGGCCTCGACGGCATACAGCGGCTCGCGCTTGGGAGCGCAGACCAGCACGACCCCATCGCCGGCAACCGGCGATGGTACCAGCCGCCAATGGGGCACGCGGGCCGAATTGTAGTCGCCGCCGCGCCACAATTCGCGGCCGTTGGCCGGATCGTGACTGCTCAGCACGTCGCCGCCGGCAACGAGCAACTGCTTCCGCCCCTTGTACTCGAAAGGAATGGCGGTGGCGAAGGACTCTCGCGATTCGGCCACGGCAGGGCTGGAGCGAACCTGACGCCAGAGAGTCTTGCCGCTCTGCGGATCGACGGCCAGCAAATACGACTGATTCTCGCGGTCCTTCCAGCCATAGTCACGGACTGCCACGTCGCGCTGCAGCACGGGCAGGTACAACTTGCCGTCGTAGAGGGTAGGACTGCTGCTGAAGGTCCACTGGAAAGCGAACGGCCCGTAGTCCTTTTGGATATTCCGCCTCCACCGCGTGCTGCCGTCCAAGTTAAAGCACACCAGGTCGCCATTGCCGTAGAAGAAGACCACGAGCTTGCCGTCGGCCACCGGCGAGGAGGAGGCATAATTGCTGCGATTGTCCTTCTGGGTTCCCTCGGCCACGTCGTGCTGCCAGAGCAGTTTGCCGCTACGGCGATCGAAACATATTGCCTGAAGGGTATCCTTGGCGGCATCAACACCCGCCAGAAAGACGCAGTCTCCGCACACGATCGGCGTGGCGGCGGCACCGCCAGGCAGGTCGGCGCTCCAGGCGATGTTTTCGCTGGTGCTCCACTGCGAAGGCAGATTTTTTTCATCGCTGGAGCCATTGAAAAACGGCCCGCGCCAATGTGGCCAATCACTGGCATGAATAGCCGAGTTGGCCGCCGCTGAAACAATCATCAGCGTCAGTGTCGTCAATAACATCTTACTGGACTGTGCCATCGAAGTCTCCTCACTGAGGTCTCTAGAAATAGCATCCGTTCAATCCCCGATGCACGCCGAGGAATCAAGTCAAGCGGTGTGAACATGAGAGTAGCTTACCTCGACGACAAAGGAAAGCCCCCACAAGACAGCCCCACAAGACAACGATAGATTTTATCGAGACTGCCTGGAAACGCCGGCCGCCGACTCGGCGGTGCCGTCGGTCATCGGCCGCGTGGGGTCGGGGCTTCGTTGGGCTAAAAGCCGGCCGCGATCCCGGGCATTATCTCTTGATCTCTTGGGATGCCTATCATGGCCGTAGTGGCCAAACATGCGTTCCCCCGGCACGGGACTGCCCGCGCCCGCAAGCGACTGCGTTACAAGGCAAAGTGGTGGTTGAACATGCGGGCCGCGGAGCAGATGACGCCTTTGCGGCTGGCAGCGCGGGACGCTGGCGGCGAGATTCGGGCGTGGCTGGCGTCGATTGCGGGGCTTAGCACGAGGAAGTGATAAACGAAAACGTCCGCTGCCTACCGCCTTCGGGCTCCAGGTGCGCGGACTCTCTATTAGCCGTTGGCGCGCTACATCACGAGCAAGGTGCAGCCAGTGACGAACGAAAGACTGGCGGGTGCGGCTTGCTGGAAGACGCCGGCCGAAGCTTGTGGCGCTGCCATTCAGCAGGTCGCATGGCGCACTGCCGGCAGCAGCCCCACGAGCTTGGCCTCGTTCGCAGACCATTCGCGGCCCGACAAACGGAGGCGGAACTTTCACAAAAACGTGACGCTCAAGTAGGTCATTCCTGCGGGGGGCGATTTACTTTTCCTCGCGGGCAAGGCAGAATAGCAGTCATACCGTTCGACTTGACTCCTCGGCGTACGCGAGGGGCTGAACGGCTACTCGTGCAAGGCAAACAGCCCACCGGTCTGTCGCAACGTCCCTCGACGCCTGAACGTTAAGGATCGGCGAAGCAATAACTGTCGTGTTTTCCAAAGTAGCCCGCACACTCCGTGTGCGGAAAACGGCATCTACACCGCCCTCGCCAATGCGGACGGCTCGCTGAAGCCCGAGTACTTCGCCGACGACAAGCTGCACGTGAACGACGCCGGACATACCAAGTGGGCGGAACTGCTCACTCACGCCCATATTCGAAAAACTGAAGGCCGATACCAGTTGCACTCCGCCCGACGAGCCGCCACATTAGCAGTCAAGATGTAGATTGCCTTCCCTGCCTCGCCTGCGATAATCCAGAGATGTCTGCCATGATACGCTTCACCTTGCTTCCGGGGATGTTGTTTCTCGGCTGTACCTCACTGCTCTGGTGCGGGCCGCCGCAGCCAACGCTGTCGCCCCTGGTACGCGTCGTCGATTTGGGCCTGGGCGAGTCGACCGAAGTCGGGCTGTGCGACGGCATGAAGGTTCAGGTCAAACTGCTCGATCTGCAGGAAACGCGGGATTCCATCCGCGACGCAGTACGTATCGCCCGGGTCCGGGTGGAAATCGACGGCCAGAAGGTCTGGCTCACGTCGGGTAACTACAACCTGCCTGCCACTGTGGGCAAGGCGCAGATCGACTGCCCCATCACCAAGGGCCCCACGACTAACAGCAATGGGGACCATTGGGGCCTGGAGAAGGATGCTCGCTTGCGGCTGTGGCCGGCCGGTTCGCCGCTTTTCCTCCCCGGCAAGTTCGTCTATCCGGTTGAGCAACGATGGTTCGTGAGTGCCACGCAGATGGCCAACGAGCCCGTGTTCAACAACGCTGAAGAGAGTCCGAAGGTCCGCAGTATCTACTATCACTACGGCCTCGATTTCGGCGGCGCGGAGATCCTCGCCAAGGTTGTCGCCGCGACCGACGGGCTGGTCGTTTCCGCGGGCACGGCGGTCCTGCCCGGCTACGCCGACACGCCCGTCGCGATCCGTTACGACGTGATCTATCTGGTTGATGCCCAGGGCTGGTACTACCGGTACAGCCATCTGCACTCGTTCGCCGAAGGTGTGCAGGTGGGCGCGAAGGTCAAGGCCGGGCAGCGACTGGGGTTGCTGGGTAAAGAGGGCGCCAGCGGCGGTTGGAGCCATCTGCATTTCGACATCTTCTGCCGCCAGCCATCGGGGAAGTGGGGCTGCCAGGAGGCCTATGCCTTCGCGTGGGAGGCCTATCGAAAACAGTACGACCCCAAGTTGGTCGCGGTCGCGCGTCCGCATCACTTCCTGGCCGCGGGCGAAACGGCCATGCTCGACGGCGGGAAGTCGTGGTCGGCCGACGGAAAGATTGTTCGTTACCAATGGACTTTCACCGACGGCGCAACGGCCGAGGGCGCCCGAGTGGAACGGAAGTACGCTCGGCCCGGTTACTACAGCGAGATTCTCAAGGTCACCGACGCTGCCGGTCGGAGCGATTACGACTTTGCCGTCGTGGTCGTGGCCGAGCGCGACCACCCGGCGCGGGTGGCGCCAGCGCTGCACGTCGCCTATTACCCCTCGTGCGCCATACACCCCGGCGATGCGGTGACCTTCAAGGCGCGGATGTTCGGCGCCACGCAAGGCAAAGAGACGTGGGACTTCGGCGACGGCACTCCACAGGCGGTTACGCAGTCCAGTCGCAGCGCCGAGCCACACGCCAAGGAGGGCTACGCCGTGATCTCGCACGTCTACGAGCGGCCGGGAGACTATCTGGTCCGCGTCGAGCGCAAGAACGACCTCGGTTGGCCAGCGATCGGCCGCGTACACGTGCCGGTTGGAGCAGACGCCAAGGTTGAGGATAGAAAAGGGTCCGCGGATTAGCGAGGCACGCGGTCGTTAAGGAAGGAGCGGAAACGCCGCCGCCGAATAGTCGATCATGATGTCGCCAATGTAGCTCTGCGTCGTGGCGTTGGGCATGTCGCCGTGACCATCGGCGCGGCCAAAGCCCATCTGGTACCACCTGCTGGCGTTGGGCACGGATTCGGCGCTCACCGTCTTCCCCACCTGGGCAAACGCCTTGGCGGGGTCGAACACCGCCACCAGGGTCTTTCCTGCGGGGCCATCGTACTTCAAGGTGACCCAGTAGGTTTTCCCCGGAGTGACCGCAACAACCTCCCGGCTGAAAGTTGCCTTTCCTGGGCCCGTGCAACTGTGGGCGCGGATATAGGGCCCACCGGCAGGCCCCCACTCGTCGTTGATCGTCTGAATGACCGCATAGCACTGCATGCCCCAGATACAAACCGTGTCGAAGGTGCTGCGGAGCCTGACCTTCACACCCGGCGTGTAATAGCACCCAACGCTGATCTTGGTCTTGGTAGAGTCCGTGCGGTCGAAACCGCACCGCACGAGGTTTCGCATGGAGGAGTCATTGAATTTCCAACAACGACTGCCTTTTGTGGCGGGATAGGTCTTCCCGCCGACGATCAGGGAATGCGGCAGGTTGTAGGACTGGGCGGCGGAGACCCATACTTGGCCCTCGATTTTCCACGCCACGGCCGGGCCGTGGCTGGACGCGCTCATGACGGCCGGCGTGAGCAGATCGCCGTCCTTGCCGCTTTCCATGTCCTGAAAGATATCAACCGGAGTCGCCGCAAGAACATCCGAGCCAAGTGCCAACACGACGACAAACACGCCTCGGCAACTCAGGAAGGATCGCTTCATCACCAACAACAGACTCGCACGCGGGCTTTTTCTCATGATCCTCACCTCCTCTGATCCATTATCTGTGTTTCTTGGTGTCCTCGAAGTCTTCGCCACGAATCAACGGGCCTTCCGCCCGGCAGCGAATGTCGCGAGGTGAGGGCGCTGAAATGGTACAAACCCGACCGTGTTCGAGTATATCCGCGGCGATGAGCAGAGACAAGGCGACCATCTCGCACCCTCCCGCCCATTCACCCCAGCCCAATAAATGGCCAACCAAGGTTATTGACACTGTTCGCGGAAACCCAAATCGCAGGGACCTGCCCGTCGAACCGGATCACATCCTTCCCCGGCCTCCTCGCCGTTCGAATCACCGTCATTTCGGCCCCGTCGCGTTCCGTTTATGCCTTTTGCCACCGACTTTGCGTACTGGGTAAGACGCTACAAGAGCAGCAACCCTAGGGCGGCTTACGGAAGCGCTAACAAACACACGTTCTCCGTTCCGATAGACCAGTAACAGCCAGTCGGGTTGCACCGAATCTATCAAATCGACGGTCAATGCAAAAAAAGACCGGTGTGCGTGCGGCGGCCCAGGCGGTTCCTGGTGACATGCCGACCGATCTTCCATTCTTCACAGGGGACCAACGGATCATGCAAAGGACATTCTGTCTGTTGTTGTTCTGCGTCGCTGCACTTGGTGGAACAGCCTCGTCACAAGCACAGCAGACCGTTTTCGGGATCGACGGACAACCGATCGTTGCCATGAATCCAACCGTGGTTCCCGCCGCGTATGTTCAGAACACGGATGCCGGCAAACTCGATTCGCCCATTCAGAACGGCCAGACGGATGCCGACGTACGTTTAGACTCGCATTCGGAAGAAACCGATGGTTCCTTCTCGCAGCACTTTTGCAGCGAGTCGGGCATCATCGGTGGTTACGATTTCGTCTTCCTGAAGCCGCATTTCGCCTACGGATTTGCCTACGATTCCGTTTGCAACAACGGCCTAAATTTCAGCGACGAGACGCATGAGTTTTCGACGCGGTACGCCTTCACGCCGCAGTTCTGGCTCGGATATCAGGGGCACGAAGGGCTGGGCTTTCGCGTTCGCTACATGCAGTTCGACCAGGAAATCGCGGCCGAAAACTTCACGGTGCCGGCCAACACCACCATCGATAGTTACCTCAAAGTGTCCGCCACGGCGGGACAGGTGTTCGATTTCCGCAACTACCTGAAAATGGACGTGCTCGACGCCGAGTTCACCCAGGATTTCGCGTGGCAATCGGCCAAGCTAACGGCCGGAGCGGGGCTTCGCTACGGCAAGATCGCGCTTAGCGGCAACGCCTCTGCGGCCGATAGTGGGACCATCCAGCAGACGGCGGTCTTCGGAGAAAGTTTCGAAGGCATCGGCCCGACCATTTTCCTCGACGTCAAATGCCCCATTCGCCAGTCGGCGCTGTCCTTCGTCGGTGGATTACGCGGATCGGTTCTCTTTGGCCGCTCGAACTCGGCGGACGAGTGGGACGATCCGCTTACCACGGAATCCGACATCGACAATAGCACGGGTACTCGGGCGATGGGCATAGTGGACGTGAACGTCGGTCTGCAATACGATCATCGTCTGACAAACCAGATCAACGGATTTCTCTGCTTGACCTGGGAAGGCCAACTCTGGATTAACGCCTCTTCGGTGTACATGGGCGACTTGGCCATGGAAGGCATCTGCCTCAGCGTGGGCATTTCACGGTAGTCGGCTTACAGGACGCGAGGGCGGCCCCGACTACTTGGGATAAAGGCAATGGGGGTGCATATACCCCAACGTTGCATAGATTCTTCTGCTCTGCCACCAGGCGGCGTTTTGAAGCCGCTGAAGGACGTCCACGATCGGGTTCTTGACCCACAGGCCCGCACTGATCGTGATGGTCAGCGTTCCCTGGGGCAGTTCAAGAAACCGCCAATCGCTCGGCTTCCTATATCCAACCGCGTGCGCGAGCCGCCGCGCTGGGCCTGAAACGTGAGTATCACGTTGTGGACCAAGTAATTCATGGCGGGACTCGTTTCACTCGGCCTACCCTAAAACTTCACGAATCCCCGAAAAGTAGACGGGGCCGGGAAAAGGCGGCGGGAACTGCTCTCTGCAAAGAAACGGCCCTTCCGGCGGACTCACTCCACCGGAAGGGCGCTGAAATGGCGGGGATAGGATTTGAACCTATGACCTCGAGGTTATGAGCCTCGCGAGCTACCGGGCTGCTCCACCCCGCGTCAGTAGACTTCTGAAGCACGCCGACCTCTGCCGGACGTTCAGAAACTGAATTGTACCATAATTTCGACCGGCGTCGAGAGGTAGTCCACGTTTTTCCTGAAAAGAGCGTTTGAAGTCAGTATCAGAGTTCTTGGCCGGCCTTGGGCGGATTCAAATCGTGCCCTTCCCCCGGCTTGGGATCACGACGAAGAGGAGGCGGAGGCGACGGTTTTGGCGGGGGCGGGGGCACACGGGGCAACGCGGCCGGTGAAGGAACGTCGTCTGCCGGCATTTTGCGCCCTGCTTCCGGCTGCCGCCCCAGCGGTACCGAGCCCCGAGGCGAGGCAGCGATGGTCGATGGATTCCCCTCCATCGGGGGTGATGCGTAAATCGGCTTGTAGATGTAGCCGAGCCGACTGGTCCAGATCTTCACGTGCCCGATCGGCTGCCGCACGTAGCCGTAGTACGGTGCCCCCCAAATGTCGTTCGGCACCCGTGGCCAAGGCTGAAACACGGGCACTGGCGCCGCAGAATTCCCGGGACCGGCCACGGGCGCCGATGCGCCGCCGTAGTAAACGACACTGCTCGGCGGATAGGCATAGACATCGGCCAGCGTGGGACCGCCGTAAGCCTTGGGCAGGATCGGACCATAGGATTCGGGATGCACCGGCCGATACTTGTCCTGCGGGTCGGCCCAGGTGTTTTGCACGACGATCTGCTCCTCGATCATCAACTGCCGGGCAATCAAGGCCCGACGCTGGGCTTCGGCGTCCCAGTAGGCATCCTGGCCGGCCTGGAGCGAATCGTAGGTTTCGCCGGGGTGATAGACCTCCTGTTGTGCCCGCGCGGGCCGGACCACGGTGCTGACAAGAAATGCCGCTAGGCAGCAACTCAATAACGCATTGCCACGCATGATGGAATCCTTTCTTCCATGATGAAGTTTACTGCAAACAAGCATGCACGACAAGAGTCTCAGAAAATTCCTTGCAAGCCCTCGGGAATCTCGCCGCTGGCGCGCCACTGGCGGATTGCCTCGTAGGCCACCAGGGCGGCTGCCACGGAGAGATTCAGGCTGCGGACCTTGCCATGCATGGGAATGCGAAGGCACTGCTCGGGATGCTCCGTGCGCAGCGGTTCCGGCAGCCCCTTCGATTCACTGCCGAAAACCAGCACGTCGCCCGGCCGAATCGCGGCATCGGTATAATGCCGCCGGGCCGTTTTCGTCAGGAACCAATAGGTTCGGCCGGGCAGTCGGGCCAGCAAGCTCGGCCAATCGTCGACCACTTCCCAATCGAGGTGCTCCCAATAATCCAGGCCGGCACGGCGGACATGGCGATCATCGACGAGGAAGCCCAACGGACGAACGAGCCATAACTTGGCGCCGATGGCCACGCAAGTGCGGCCGACATTGCCGGCGTTGAAGGGGATTTCCGGCTGATAAAGGACGATCTGAAGAACAGGTTCCGGCATGGTGAGAAGACAACGGTCCGTGTCACGTAGTCGCTTGTGTCCGATCACTGGTTTGCCTATAGTAACGAAACTACCGCGATTCGGCTATACCGCTCGCAGTCGCGCCTGACACCAACCCGAAGCGCCAGAGAGCGCGCGAAGAACAAGGCCGCATGAGTGAAACCGAACAGTCGCGAGAGATCGATCCGCTTGCTCCGCGGCGGCGCGCGGGTCTGGGAAGATGGTGGATCACGGGCGTCCTTTTCCTGGCCACGGTGCTGACGTACCTCGATCGGCAAACGGTGGCGGTCTGCTCCGAGGACGTTTGCAAGGAATTCGGACTGGACGAAGAGCAGTATGGCGTTCTGCTCTCGTCCTTTCGCTGGGCCTACGCCCTCATGCAACTGCCGGCGGGGGTGATGGCCGACCGGCTTCCGCTGGCCACGACCTACGGGCTGGCGGTGGGTCTGTGGTCCCTGGCCGGGGCCGCGGCGGCCAATGCCCGCAGCTTTCGCCCGCTGATGATTACGCGGGCCGTGCTGGGCATGGGGGAGTCGTTCAATTGGCCTTGCGCATCGCGGATCGTGGCCAACTCGTTTCCGCCCTCCGATCGCAGCCTGGCCAGCGGCATTTTCAACAGCGGGGCAGCCATTGGTTCGCTCATTGCGCCGATGCTGATCGGCGGGCTGATCGCGCAACGCTTTGGCTGGAGGGCCGCTTTCTTTACCATGGGCGCGTTGGGATTCCTGTGGTTGATTTTCTGGGTGTTTGCCACCCGCGGCAGCGGCCCTTGCTGCCTGGCCGTGGAGAAGGGCCCTCACTATTCGCTCCGCGGCCAAGCGATCTATTGCATCGTGTTCCTGGCAGTGGGCGTGGGAGTGCCCGCCGTTGTCATCCTTTACGGGCCGCGGATGGTCGCTCCGTTTCGGGAAACCGCGGCGGCCGCCTGTGAAGCCGCGCCGCTACTGCCGGCTGTCCTGTTCTGGGGATTTTGTCTCGGCATGGCGGGTCTGGCCATTTTCTCGCTCATCCGCTGGCGGGCGCGGGCAGTCGCCTTTGGCATGCTGCTGATCGTAACGCTGTCGGCCAACCCGTGCTGGTACTTCGTCAACGACTGGTTGATGAAGTATTTGCGCGAGCGCCGTCAACTCAACGTCGAAACAGCGGCTTTCGTCGCCACCCTCGTCTTTCTCGTCGCCGATTTGGGCAATGTCGTCAGCGGCGGAGTCATCAAGTACCTGGTCGCGCGGCGTTGGTCCTTGCGTGCCGCCCGCAGCGCGGTCATGGTGGTCATCGCCGGCATGGTCGCGCCGGCGACGTTGCTGGCAACGGACTGCAGCGTGCCGGTCACCGCGGTGTTGTTCGCGATGGTGGGTATGGGGCTGACGGCAATTATCGCCAACTCCACGGCCTGCCAGCAGGACTTCGTATTTGCACGAGTCGGCCTGGTTTCCGGATGCGTGGGCATGGCCGCAAATCTCGTTTCCGCCGTGGCCTATCCGCAAATCGGCGCCCACATCCGCGACACCCAAAGCTACGCGCTGCCTTTCGTCCTCTTGGGGGTCCTGCCTTTGATCAGCGTCGCGGCAATCTTGGTCTTCGACACGCTGGTGCATCGCCACTCCCCGCAGACGGGTGTGGGCGGAAGCGATGATTGAGAAGCTAAGAGGCTATTTCAAGATCGGGCACGTAGCGTAGGCTTCCAGCCTGCGTGCCCGATCTTGAAATAGCCTCTAGACCACGGCCCCGGTCCTTACGGTTCCTTGCGCACGAACTGCTGATGGTCGATTCGCAGTTTCTTGATCTTGTAGCGGACCATTCGCGCCGTAATGCCCAGCCGGCGAGCAGCCGCATTGATGCTCCCATGGCAAGACTTCAGGGCATCGACGATCATGTCCTTTTCCAAAATGGCCACGCGGTGCCGCAAGGAATCGACCTGGGAGTTGTCGTCGGCGTCGGGCATTTGCAGCGTCGGCGGCAGGTTGTGCCCGTGGATCACGCTGTCGCGACTCAAGAGAACGGCATATTCGATGCAGTTCTCCAGTTCGCGGACGTTGCCCGGCCAGTGATAGGCCGCCATCATGTTGATGGCCTGCGTGCTGATTCGCCGCACGTCTTTGCCCAACCTCTGGGCATACTTGGCGACGAAATGATCGGCCAGGAGCAGGATATCGTCCTTGCGCTCGCGGAGCGGCGGGAGGACAATGGGAAAGACGTTGACGCGATAATAAAGGTCCTGACGGAACAAGCCCGCCTCGACGGCGTTCTCCAACTCGCGATTAGTGGCCGCGACAATCCGCACATTGGCCTTGACGGTGCGGTTGCTGCCCACCCGTTCGTATTCGCGCTCCTGCAAAACGCGGAGGAGCTTGACCTGGATAGCGGGCGAAAAGTCGCCGATTTCGTCAAGGAAAAGTGTTCCGCCTTCGGCTTCCTCGATGCGGCCCACGCGGCTGAAGAGGGCGCCCGTGAAGGCCCCTTTTTCATGACCGAAAAGCTCGCTCTCCAAAAGACCTTCGCTGAGCGCGGCGCAGTTCACCTTCACGAAGGGCTTCTGCGCCCGCAGGCTGTTGTAATGCACGGCCGAGGCCACGAGTTCCTTTCCGGTTCCCGATTCGCCGCGGATGAGGACGGTCGTGCTGGTCGAGGCCACCTGGTGGATCCGCAAATAGACCTCGCGCATGCGGTGCGAGTTGCCGATGATGTTCTCCGGTCGAAATCGCTCTTTAAGGGCGTCGCGGAGTCGCAGGTTTTCGGACTCCAACATCTGCCGTTGGGCTTGTTCCATGCGCCGCGATTTGACGTCATTGGCGATCACGCTGGCGACGATTTCCAGCAAGCGACATCGTTCCTGGAGTTGCTCGGACTCGTCCAAGGCGACATCGACGGAAAGGGTTCCCACGACCTCGCTGCCCAAGATGATCGGCACGCAAATAAATGCCGTTTCGGCATCGGTTTCCGGCTGCCGCTGATAAAGCCGATTGGTAAAACGCGGCTCCTCGAACACCTGGGGAACAATGGCCGGCTGGCCGGTCTGCACCACTTGGCCGATGATTCCCTCGCCATAACGATATCGATATTGCCCCTGCGTAGGCCCCGGTATGCCCGGCGCAGCCGCAACGATCAACTCGCTGCCGTCAGGCGACAGCAACATTACCGTGGCACGAATCAACGCCAACCGTTCTTCCAGCAGCTTGAGCACTTCAGCAAGCATCTGCCGCTGACCATGTTGCGTGGCCAAGAGTCGAGCGATCTCGGCGAGGACCCGCAGGTCCTCCTCGTGTGAGTGAATTCCTGTTATCCGTTCGGGGGCTATTGCCATCGTTGCAGGCACCAGCGTTTCCATGTTGCTGATAATGATAGACAGTCCTCATGATAAGACATAGCAAAAACCGCGCCCTCTGTCTGGCTTTGGCGAAAATAGCCAGTTCCAGCGGCCTTTGCCGACACTTGATGCACAAAACAGATGCAGATAATGCTTACGGGACAAGCATTTCCGTCATCACCTGCATTCTGGTTCATTGGGCAAAATTTATTCCGCTACTTGGTTCGCAGGACGCAATTCATTCCGTTGCCTTATCTATTTCCGACAAGCGGAATGAACTCCGTTCTGTTTGGGCGAATTGCCACCGAACCTCGCAAAATACAAAGTGTCCAGACAATGGCTACTCCAGAACGCCACGCGGCCGATTTTTTTGCTTTTCGCAAATCTTTCCAGGCCATGGATTTAGAGACGTTACTTGCGAACAGTCCAAGGATTTTCTGGAAAGCGGATACCAAGACCTTGATTTTTGCAAGCATTTCTTGTGTAAAATAGCGTACTAGGCTGACTTGCACCTCGACGGGCAGTCGGCTTGAATTGCCAGCAGCCGCAAGAAGAACGGCGCTGGCCGGCATGCAACGACAGAGGAATTCAACATCATCGTGGTGAGGCATAATGAATATTTCAAACACAGGAAGACTTACTCAGCGAAACACTTCGAATCATCGCGCAGACCATCCCCATGGCCGCAGCCGTTGCGCCGCCAATTCGAGCCGTGAGCATCGGAATGATTTTGTCTGCGAGCGGCGGCGCGGCAGTCGCGACCAGTGGTCGCAGGGCGGGAGTCGGTCGCGCCATGCTCGGGTCCTGTCGCCGGAGGAAGTCCTTGCGCGTGACGAAGCAATGCGCGAGGAGATCGGCCGCCGTCGCAGCATGGGAGAGACCTTGGTGCAGTTGGCCGAGCGTTTTCATTCCACCAGGGGTCGGATATCGCGAATTCTTGCACGACAACGACTGAAGCAGGTCCAGGAACTGGACTTGAGCTATATTCCCAACGAGCACTTTCCGCATATGTCGGCGGCCGAGGATCGGGCGGCTCTCGGCCCGGCCCCGGAGAATCGGCAGGCGGTCAGGAAGGTTCCGCGACCCGGTGGCCTGCCGCCTTACTTGGCGAGCATGTACGAAACTCCCCTGTTGACGCGCGAGCAGGAGCAGCATTTGTTCCGCAAGATGAATTACCTGAAGCACAAGGCCAGCGAACTCCGCAAGCGCTTGGACATTCGCCGACCCAGCATGACGGCGATGGAACTGATCGACAAGTTCTCCAAGGAGTCGGTGACGATCAAGAACGACATCATTCGCGCCAATTTGCGGCTGGTGGTTTCGATCGCCAAGCGATATGCCAGCGGTCCGGCTCACCTTTTCGAACTGATCAGCGACGGCAACATGTCGTTGATCCGGGCGGTAGACAAGTTCGACTTCGCCCGCGGCTTCCGCTTCAGCACCTATGCCACGTGGGCCATCATGAAGAACTTCGCCCGCACGATCCCTACGGAACTGCGGCAGCGGGCCCGCTTCCGCACGGGAGGCGAAGAGCGATTGTTGGGGATCGAGGACATCCGTCCCAATTCGGTCCGGCGGGAGTCGGCGCAGTCGGAGCGGCAGAGGGAAGTTTCGCGGATCCTGGAGCATCTCGACGAGCGCGAGCGGCAGATCATCCAGCATCGCTTCGGCTTGGATCGCGATCGCAACCCTATGACCTTGAAGGAAGTGGGCCGAGTGATGGGCGTGACCAAGGAGCGGATTCGGCAACTCGAGGCCCGGGCCATGGCCAAACTCCGTGATGCCGTGGGCGAGGAACGGGTTGAGGGGCCGGAGAACGAGGACTGATTAATTCAATGTTGCCGGCTGACGACGAACTCGGCCAATCCGGCCAGCGAATCGCGGGCCGGCGAGGGCGGGAGCACGTCCAACTGCTGCACGGCAAGCTGACTGAAAACAAGGGCCTTTTCGCGGGCATAGACCAGCGAATCGGAATTGTCCCAGTAGGGTCGCAAGGTCTCGCGGCGGTGGTTGTCGGAACTATGGAGTTGTGCAAGCAACCGATTGCGGGCCTCGGGAGAGGCTTGCTCCAAGAGCCGAATGATCGGCAGCGTCGATTTCTGCTTCAACAGATCGGTGCCCAAGGACTTGCCGACCTTGGCTTCGTCGCCCAGCACGTCGAGCAGGTCGTCGGCGATCTGAAAAGCGACGCCCAGGTGCAGGCCGTAGTGGGTAAGGGCCTCCTCGGCTTCCGGATCCGCGCCGGAAAAATGTGCCCCCAGGCGGCAGCAACTCGCCGTCAAGGCAGCCGTCTTGCCGCGCACGATGTCGTAGTATTGCTCCTCCGTCAGGCTGTAGTCGCCGCGGCTTTCAATCTGGCGAAGTTCACCTTCGCACATCCGACGGCTGGCATCGTGCAACTCGCGACTGGCAAACACGTCGTCCACCGAACTCGCCAGGCACAAGGCACGGGCGAAAAGATAGTCGCCCAAGATGACGCTGGTCTCGTTGTCCCAGCGGGCATTGACCGTGTCAAGATGGCGGCGCATGGTCGCCTCGTCCAACACGTCGTCGTGGATAAGCGTGGCCGTGTGGATCATCTCCACGGCGGCTGCCAAGAGAATGTGGTTCGCTCCCAGACTGCCGCAGGCCAGGCCGCTCAGCAGCACCAAGGCCGGTCGCAGCCGCTTGCCGCCCAGGCGAAAGCCGTATTTCACCAGGTCGTCGACGAAAGGGGACTTGCTTCGCAAGACTTCCCGGAAGACCTCTTCGACCTGTTGCAGACCCACCTGGATGGGTGCATACAATGCAGGCAGGATCTTGGGGTATCTTGACCCGGTCCTCGGCCGCCTCTTTCATGAACGACTTTCCTGCTGGCAAATTGGCTCCCTGCAACAGGGATGATCGTACCTCTAGATTGTAATCGTCTACAAACATTCGTCGAGAGTGGGCGAAAACGGTTTTCTCACGTCCAAGGGCGGGAAACATCCCCATTCGTCGCCCGTGCAACCGTTTTCCCGAGGGTTTCACGATCAATGCGCCAGACGCAAGCCAAGAGTTGACAGAGACTTACGACCGACTAAACCGCCTGGGCAGTCTGCCCATTGTGAACTGCTTCCGGCGAACTCGAAACTTCGGAGAGGGCCACTTCCAAGTCCAAGGATCCCCATGCGCAACTGAACGGAATGGAGATCCGCATCGCATTGCGGGGAAATTCAACGCAATGACCTTTGCCGGTCACGACCGTCGGCAGGCTCAGGCTCAGGTTCAAGTGTTCGAGTTGGGCCTTCGCGTGGCCGGCAATCATGTTGGCCATTTCCCCCATGGCGTCGGCCACGTCGGCGTTCAACTCGGGCGGTTGCTCCTGCAAGAGGGCGGCCGCTATCTGGATGGCCATCTCGCTACCAAGGCCCAGAACGACGGTTCCCTTGGCCCTGCCGGAAAGACCAATCACCGCCGAGACCTCATGGCTGGGCTGAACTCCGTTTTTCAGCGAGGGAGCGCCGCGATGGACTTCCATTCCCAGCATGGTGTCGAAGACCTTTACCGTGGCGATAATGAACGGATTGATATACTCGACTTTCAATGGGAAGTCTCCCTGAGCAGGACTTGGCTCGATAGATTGAATGGGGGGGAATTTCGCGGCATCAGCAACGGCCGATGCGCTCGGGCAGGCGAGCATGTTTCTTGGCCGGGACTAGTGGCCGTACGCAATTGTAGGTCATAATCGTTGGCCGGAATGTGAAAAAACTGAACTTTGAGGCTTCGGGAACTCCTGCTAGAATAGCGGACCTGCGTTATATGTAATGCGGCCGACGGAAAACGGATTTTTCCTAACCCACCACTCCACGGAGGGAGTTTCAATGCGTCCCGCCGCACTCGCAACACTCCTGCTCCTTCTCTTCTTCACGATGCCGTGCCGTTCAGCCGACATGACGATCGGCACGAATTTTACGGTCCTTGCCCCCAATCAGGCGTTGGCCGACGCCGTAGCAAAGCAGGCGGAAATTTACCGCAAGCAAAGTGCCCTGGAATGGTTGGGCAAGGAACTGCCCGACCGCCAAGGGCGAAGCTTGATCACCGTCGATATCAAGTCGGAAAAGGACGAAGGCCTGACCTGGCCAATCGATTGTCCGGAGCGAAAGCTTCACCATGTGTGGCTGACGACATCGGTTGAACGGGCGTTGGGAACAACGCTCCACCATGAGGTCATCCATACCGTGCTCGATTCGCGATTCTATCCGGAATCGCTGCCAGCCTGGGCGTCCGAAGGCATCGCCAGCCAGGCCGACGACGTGGGACGAAAGGAAAACCAACGACAGATTCTTGCCCGCTGGTCAAAGGCGGGCCGGTGGCCGGGGCTGCGATCGCTCTTCGAGGCTTCCCGGATCGGGCACGATGATCTCAACCACTACGCGGCCGTATCATCGGTGACCGAGTTCCTGGCCGAGCGCGGTGGAAAGACGCGGGTCGTCGAGTTTGCCGGCAGCGGCCAGAACCGTGGCTGGGACCAAGCCGCCAGCGACTACTACGGCGTACGTGACGTTGCCGCGTTGCAAACTGCCTGGCAGACCTGGGTGACCAGAAAAGTCGGCAATTGACCCCGGCTAGCGCAGGGTGTCGCGCGTCCAGTCGCCAGTCCTGGGGTCCTACCAGGAAGCGTACTGAGGAATGGCCGGCGCGATGACGACATCTTGCGTTCGGTTCGCCATGATGAACCAGGTCTTGGGTGCTTCTTGCGGGATCTCCGTTGTCGCATTCCCGCTCGGCACGTCGAGCGTGGCTGTCCAATGCGCCGGCACGAGGATCCAACCCATGCCGTTGACGCGAATCGACTGCCCGGTACTCGTGTCGTTGCGGATCCGCAGCGCACTCCTTCCGCTGGTCATATCGTTTGCGACCGTATCGACGAGTTCGCGGCGGGAGTCGAGATCATCGCGAATGGCATGGACGTTCGGTACAAAGCGCCGGCCGCCGTCCGCTGTTGGGCGGCCGGTGGCGATGTCACGCAGCATTTTGGAATGATCATTCGCGATGTTGGTCAGTTCCGCTTTTTCCTGTTGCAACTTGGCGACCTGCTTTTCCAAGTCGGCGATCCGGCTGGCCAGGTTCGCATCCTGCTTTGAGTTCACAGTTCCAGATATTGACGACTCGTCCGCCGCGCTGCGCGAGATGGCGCAGTGGGCGATGACGGCACTTTGACCAACAGGACGATTTCCCTCTTTAGGTCGTCGAGAGCCTGCTGGAGGTGTGCCCGGGTCACAGGAGTATTGTCCTCGCCACGGGCCGCTACCATGCCTACCAAGGACGGATTCCCAAGCGGCGGTGCGGTTTTGGGAGTATTGTCCTCGCCACGGGCCGCAACGGCGGAAAGCGCAGCAATGGCAACGACCGACAACCATAAGACTCGGCGAATCATGATATGAACTCCAATTGAATTAAGGGTCAGCCCCAATCCTTGGGATGAATCTGTGTAGCCTCCGTTCTGCAGCGTAGTGATCGAACCATTACGGCGGGAACTTACTTGGACCTGCCACTCCGTCCCGACAGTACCTTGAACAAGAAGTCGATTATCATCTCATACGAGGTGCCATTATTCTTACAATAGTTATCCCCGTTATAACTGTCAAGGGTTGCCGCAGACCGAATTTCATCCGGTTTTCCCCAAATTGCTACACGTTCGGCAAGCCAGGAAACGATTGCCGGCATCACCCACCCGATGGAATGAGATGCTTACGTCTGTTGCTTGCCCCAGAACTCATCAACCGTGCGCGTCCACTCGTCGGCCAGGTGGAAGTTGTGTTGGTCAGGGACTGGTTGTCATGGAAGGAACTGGCTGTTATGAAAAGTGGCAGCGAGCTGCCGCACTCCCAATCTATTCCGGGCTCAAGAACAATCCGAACTCGGAAATCGCCGGACATGCGGCGGCTTTGGTCACCCGCAACCGCACTTTGCTCGTGGTGACGTTCTTCCCTCGCAGCAAACGCTGGTTGCCGACGCTCGTGGCCGTGGCGAACGGCTGCCACTGGCTGCCGTCCCACGTGTCGACGGCAATCGCATCGATCCGCTGCCCCAGCGGCAGATACTCGCGCACGCGGGCCACGTTGAACGTGACCGGCTTGCCCAGGTCGAGCACCAACTCGGGCGTGGTGACCGCTGTCGTCGGTCGCCCAATAGGTCTCGGGCTTGCCGTCGATCACGTTGGCGGCGGCGAACTTCTCGTCGTTGCCGCGGATGTTCGAGGCGGTCGCCTTGGCGCCTTGGGCCAGGTCCTTGGCGAACGTGGCATCCAACAGCCTGCGCCACTCGCGGAGCGACTTCACGTCGTTCTCGTGAATCCGCCCGCGACGGTCCGGCGGAATGTTCAAGATCAGGTTCGCCCCGCGGCCCACCGACTCATAGTAGATCTTCAGCAGATTGGCGGGCGAGCGGACGCGGCTGTCCTCGCGGGCATGATAGAACCAGCCCGGGCGGATCGAGACATCGACCTCGCCGGGCAGCCAATCGGCGCCGGTCGCGTTGGCCTTGCACCAACGTGCGGCCGTCGGCGTGGCCGGGGAAGGTGCCGGCCCGATTCACCGTGGCCCAGCAGGTCTCGCCGGCAAAGCCCGACTCGTTGCCGATCCAGCGGATGTCCGGGCCGCCGTCGCTGAACATGCAGGCATCGGGCTGCAACTGGCGAACGATCTTCCAGGTGTTTTCCCAGTCGTAGTAGACGCGGTTGTCGATGTTCCTTCGTTCCCGCGCCCCGCCGTAATAGCCGTCGCCGCCGTTGGCCCCGTCGAACCAGAGTTCGAAGATCGGACCGTAGTTGGTCAGCAGCTCGCGGAGTTGGTTGCGGTAATAGGTGATGTATTCCGGCCGGGCGTAGTCCTTGTGATTGCGGTCCCAAGGCGAGAGGTAGACGCCGAACTTCAGGCCGTGGCGGTGGCAGGCCTCGGAGATCTCTTTCACCACGTCGCCTTTGCCGTCCTTCCAGGGGCTGTTCTTGACCGAGTGCTCGGTATACTTGCTCGGCCAGAGGCAGAATCCGTCGTGGTGCTTGCAGGTGAGCACCACGCCCCGCAGCCCGGCATCCTGGATGGCGCCGACGATCTGGTCGGCGTCGAAATCGGTCGGGTTGAAGACCTTCTCCGGCTCATCGCCGTTGCCCCATTCACGATCGGTGAACGTATTGACCGTGAAGTGGATGAAGCGCATACCGCTCCAATTGATGCCAGGCCAGTTGCCGGGCGGTTGGAACGGGGCCATAGGGGGTCGGCGGCTCGGCCGCGGAAAGCAAGCGGCAAAGGAAGAACGCAATCAGGGCGGAAAAGCGGGAGGCTTTCATGGAGGGTCTCCGGAAAATGTTGTGGCGGAAGGGATCGGCGGAGTTCAAGGGGATTTCAGTCTAATTGCCCGGCAGTCGTCTCGCAAGCGGCGAGTCAGGGAAAGCGATCACCCCCTGCTGTCGTAGGCGGCGGCGGCCAAGGGGCGTCTCCCGAAGGGACTCGGCCCGCACAGTGCCAACGGCCGCGCGCCGCACTTTTCATCGCCGCGGGAACGGCTATAATGTTCTGGATTATCGTTCGATCGTAGTCCTGACCGGACAGAATCTACCCATGGTCGTGGCCGGCGGCACTTGCGGCATGGGAACCGGCTGAGCCGGGACTACGAACGATCTTGCAGTCCAGCCGCAGCGCCATTTTCCCCCGGAGTTTGCCCATGAGTACCGAAACCGTCAAATGTGATCGCGCAGCCTGGATCAAAGGACCGGCCTTCCACTGTAGCCCCGCGCCGGCCCCGGCCCCGACAGGACGGGCCTGGCGACTGGTGTTGCTGGGCGCGCCGGGCGTGGGCAAGGGCACGCAGGCCGAACTGCTTCGCGACCGACTGGGGGCATGTCCATTGTCGACTGGCGATGTTTTTCGGGCTGCCAAGACGATCCCTGAGGCCGATCGCAGCCCGGCGATGGCCGCCGCGCTGGAGCACATGCGGAAGGGCGAGTTGGTGCCCGACGCGACCGTGCTCGAGATGGTCCGCGAGCGGAAAGAGTGCCTCCGCTGTCCCGGCGGGTTTTTGCTCGATGGTTTTCCGCGAACCGTCGCCCAGGCCGAGGCCCTGGCCGTTCTGCTCGCTGAAGTGGAGCGTGAAACTCGACGCCGTGCTCGACTTCTGTCTGCCCATCGACGAGATCGTTGCCCGGCTCAGCGGACGGCGGACCTGCGCCGGGTGCAAGTCGGTGTTCCACGTGACCGGGCGGCCGCCGAAGGTGGAAGGGATCTGCGATCATTGCGGTGGTCAACTCATCCAGCGCGAAGACGACCGGCCCGAGTCGGTCCGCGTCCGCATGGAGGCCTACGACCGCAGCACGTCGCCGCTGACCGAGTATTTCCGGAAGCGGGGTCTGCTGGTCCAAGTCGACGCCCACGGCTCGCCGGAAGAAATCTTCCAGCGGACACTCAAAATGCTGGGCGCGTGAATCTGACCAGTGGGTCACTCATTGCACTCGGGCTTCAATGCGTCGATCAGGTCCTGCTGCTTCTCCTGGCGGGACGTTTCCGATCCGTCCGATTGAACACAAATGCAATTGGCCCCATGCTCGGCAAGTTCCCGTGCTTTGCGATGTTGATCGAAAGGTTGCGAGAAGTCCGCCGTGTGGCCGACGTAGAGAATGGTGTGACGAAGTCCGCCGTCATTGCCCCGAGCACGGTGGGCAACGACGTAAACACCGCTGACCTTGCGGAAGCGGGTGCCCCAGGGAAAAACCCTGAAGCGGTATTGCCTGCCCGACCGGCCTTTGAAACTCGTTTTTCCTAGAGACGCCATATAGATGCTCCTATGGATTTGCAAATAATGAAAAGTTCAGGGCAGCGGCAGCCAATGCGGCCGCTCCTGCGCCGGCAGCACGGCCAAACGGTTGGCCCAATAGGCGTTCAGTTCATCGAGCACCGCCTCGCGAAGCTGCTCAACGTCGGCGGGCGCCCCGGCGGCCGTGGCCACGGTCCAGGGGATATCGATATTCTCGATGCACATGGCCCAGTCCAGGAAAGTCTTGCTGCCCAGCCAAACACGCTCCGTCTCCGACCACAGGGCTTTGACTTGAACTGCCCGACCGCTGAACCGGAAGGACACGTCAACCGCGAATCGAACTGCCCGCTTCAGGGAATAGCGGCGCGCACGGCGGCGGATGGATCGCTGGCGGCTGGTGGCGACGCGCGGAAGCCGCCGAGCGGTTTGGAAAGCTATCATACGGTGCTCTTGGGTTTGCATGATGGAATTCGTGCTGGTTGGTCTTGGGAGCGTTCTACGGTTCGCGGGGCGGCTGATCGACGTCGGGAGCCGACTCGCCGGACATGGATTCCGAATGGCCGAACGAGACCCCTGTCGCGTCTGGACTCTCCTTGCGTTTTTTCTTGCGATCGCGTTTCGCTTCCGCCTTTTGCCGCTTCAATGTCTCACGCTGACGTTTAGCGTAGGTGTTGCCGTCTTTGGCCATATCGAGTCCTCCATCTTGTTACACGAGACGACCAAAGCCACGGTTCCGCCGCAGCTGGCCATTGCTGAAAAAGAATACACCTCCACAACCGAAGTACCTGGTGCGGCAACTCGGTCTACGGGGAATAAGATCAAGCGGATCAGCCGCGATCCAAGAGACGTCCGCGGCAGGTCGCAGGCATGCGACTCGGGGCGAAGAATTTGGAGGGAAGCTGAGGGACCGGAAATTCCCGACCCCACATACCGGAATTATACCAGGATCGGGCCGGGAAGGGAACCCCAGCGCAAATTCCCGTCCACGATTTGGTTTTCAACGCTAAATCAACGGCTCACGGCTTCCCATCAGCGCTTGAATCGGTTCTTAGCCGCCATGCCAGGATTCCGCCGGAATATCCCTTCCGCAGTTGTACCTCCAGACGCACGGTATCCGTGGTCACGGCGGCGAACGACGCGCTGTTGAAGCGGTCCTTGGCCACGGGGAAAATGGTCCCGTCCCGCATGGGTTTCCAGTGGCCGCCGCCGCGCCACGTAACCCGCCACGACTCCGGCACACGACAACCCCCATGGCCCGTGTCGTCGAACCAATAAACGTCCACGCCCGTAACTCTCGCTGGCGCGGGCAGCGTATACTGCACCCACTCCTGGCTTCCCTTGTGCGGCCACCAGGTGAAACGGGGGATCGATTCATCATCGGACTTGGCTGGCGCCAGACCATCGCCCAAGGCGTCCAGCGTGTCGCCTTCGAAACAATGCGACGCGCTGGCCTTGTAGGCCGAGGCCTTCGGCTTCATCGGGGCAACCCAATCGTGGGCCTCCGGGCCGTCGCCGATCACGGGGAACATGCCGATCCGCAAACGGGCGGCCCCCAACGGAATCAGCCGGATCTCTTCCAGCGGCTCCGCCGACCGGACCGGGCTGGGTTGCAAAGGTCCGACCATCTGGTTGCGGTCCGTCTGCCAGTTCGGGATCTTTCGCGACTTCACCTTCAGGGCCAGCGGCGCGGCGGCGGGCGTAAAGGGCTCCGGCGGCACATCGCCCGACCGCCGGACGATCTCGAACGAACTGGCCGGATCTTGGGCGTCGAGCACCAGGCCGTAGTTCCATGCCGACTCGGGAAAGACCTCCCACTCGGGCCACTTCGCCTTCGGATCGCCGTACTTTTCCCACCGCTCCTTGATGGCCAGCGAGAAACTCAACGGTCCGTAGCTCACGCTCGCGGCGTCCTGGTTCTTCGGCCAACGATGCACGGCAATCTGCATCGGCAGTTGCAGCGTCACGCGGTCGCCGTCTTTCCAGGTTCGATCCAAGACGATGTAGGAGAGCGGCCGGGCCTTCACGTCGACCGCCTCGCCGTTGATCTTCACGCTCGCCGCGGGGCACCATTGCGGCACCCGCAGATAGAGCGGAAACTGCACGGCTTGCGGCGCCGACAGTTTGAATTCGATGGAATCGCGGAACGGGTAGCCCGTCTCCTCGCGAATCGACACCTCGGCGCCTTGGGCCACCTTGGCGGTCACGTCGCTGGGGGCATACAGCGAGGCGCAGAGGCCGTTGTCGGGCGTGGCCAGCCACATTTCTTCCGCATAATACGGCCAGCCGTGCGAGACATTATGCTGGCAGCAGCGGTAGACCGCCCCGGGACTGTAGGAAAACATCGTCCCGCCGTTCTGGATGCCCGGCGACTTGTTGTTCCGGTCGAGTTGGACCTGGTTGACCGAGGTGATGTAATGCAGGCCCTTCTGGTCGGGCGTCATCGAGGCGGGAAAGCTGTTCAGCGCGATCTCCTCGCAGCGATCGGCCCACACCGGCAGGCCGGTGATCCGCGAGAGCATCTCGAAACTGTGCATGAACTCCACGATCCCGCAGGTCTCGATGCCGCCCCGCGGATCGAGGTGCCCGGGCCGGCAGTTCTCGTCGCCCACGAACCCGCCGCCGGGCTGCTGCCCGTAGCGTGCCATCACGGTCTGGTAGTTCCGCTCGGCCGACTCCAGATCGCGTGTCTCCTTGGAGAGCACGCCGAACACCGTGCCGGCGCGGAATCCCTGCGCGACGTTGACGTTGTGCCAGTTGACCACGTCCCGGTCCCAGCGGGCCATGCCGCGATGGATCTTGCGGGCCAGGTCCAGCAGCCACGGTTCGCCGGTGCGGTTATACAGCCAGAGCGCGCTTTCGATGTTGTCGCCGGCGCGGAGCTTGGGCCAATAGCCTTCGCCGAAGGCCGTATCGGGCAGCGTGTTCTCCCATTTCATGAAACGCGTCATGACCTCGATCGCCCGCGGGTCGCCCGTGGCTTCATGGTAGCTTTGCAGGATATTCAGCATCAGCATGTGCGGCCAGAGATCGGGCTTGCCGCCCAGGCTGGTGAGCGACTCGCGGGGGCCGAACCAGCCGTCGTCGCGCTGCGAGTCCATGACCGCCCGGATCCACTTGCGGGCCTGGGCGATGACGGCCTCGTCTTTGAGCACGTAGCCCAGATCGCCGTAGCCCTTGAGCCAGTAGGGCAACTCCTCCCAGCCGAAGTGGCCGCGGCCCTGCTTATCGGCCCAGGAACTCTTGTCGAAATTCAGCCAGGGCGAGATCTCGGCCAGGTGGCCGACCATGCCCTCTTTCTCCAGTTCCAGTTGACGGCGCAGCCAGCCTTGCGGAACAATGCTGCCGATCGGCAGTTTGACGAAGCGGGCTGGGCGCCAGCGGCTCGCGGTTGCCGACGTAGTGGCTGTTGCGGGTCGCCGTTGCGGGAGTATCGACGACACGGACATCGGCCAGGCAGGCCGTAGCGGTCGCGAGAAGGACGAGGGTTGAAAGGATCAGTTGCGGGGGGTGGCGGGACATGGCGGGAGAATCCTTGGGGAGGTGTATCGAGGTCACGATTTCGTTCCCCCTACCGCCTTCTCCAGGGCCTCGGCCACGGTGCGGAGGGCCTTGATCCGCGCATAGTACTTGCAGTTGGCTTCGAGGATCGTCCAGGGCGCGTGCGGCGTGCTGGTGCGGCGAAGCATCTCGGCGACGGCCGGTTCGTAAGCGGGCCGCTTCTCGCGGTTCCGCCAGTCCTCGTCGGTGATCTTCCATTGCTTGTAAGGCGTGTTCTGCCGCTCCTGGAAACGGCGGAGCTGCTCCTCGGCGTCGATCTGCAGCCAGAACTTCACCAGCACCGCGCCGAAGTCGGTGAGCTGCCGCTCGAACTGGTTGATCTCGTCGTAGGCCCGCTTCCACTCGGCTTCGCTGCAAAACCCTTCGACCCGCTCGACCAGCACGCGGCCGTACCAGGTGCGGTCGAAGATCGTGATATGCCCGGCCTTGGGAATGCACCGCCAGAAACGCCAGAGATAATGATGGGCCTTTTCCTCTTGCGTGGGCGCGGCGATGGGCACGACCTCGTAGCCCCGCGGGTCGAGGCCCAGCGTGAGCCGCTTGATGTTGCCGCCCTTGCCGCCGGCGTCCCAGCCTTCGTAGCAGATCACCGCCGGAATCCGCGCGAGGAACAGTTCGTACTCGGCCTTGAGCAGCCGCTCGTTGAGCTCTTCGCGCTGGGCGTCATACGTTTCCCGATCGAGCGAAAGACTGAGATCGACGCGGTCGAGGATCGAGCCGGCCGGGGGCTCGGCAGCGACCGCCATTATCGCCTGCCCGTCTCCCGAAGTGCGGGGGGAGCCAACGGTGCTTCCTGCTGCCTTCGGCGGCTCCGCCCGCTGTGCCAGGGCCTCGCGGACGGCCGCGATCACGCTGCGGAACACAGTCACTCGGGCGAAACGCCGCTGGGTGGCTTCGACGATCGTCCACGGCGCGGCCGCACTGTTGGTTCGCACGATCATCTCCTCGACGACCGGCAGCCATTCGTCGTAGTGCCGGTGCTGCCGGTGTTCGGCCTTGCCGATCTTCCAGGCCGTGGCCGGGCTGTCGAGAAGCTGCTTGAACCGCTTCTTCTGCTCGTGCTTGCTGATGTGCAGCCAGAACTTGACGATCACCGCGCCGCTGTCGGCAAGCTCCTGCTCGAACTGGCGGATGTCCTCCCGGGCCTGCTGGACCTCGTGCTTGCTCGAGTGCTCCTTCGAGGCGATCTTCCAGCACGCGGCGATACCAGGAGCGGTCGAAGATGGCCCAGTCGCCCGCCGCCGGCAGCTTGTTCCAGAACCGCCACATCCAGGGATGGAACCGCTCGGTCTCGTTGGGCGGGAGGATGGAATGGACCTTGAATCCGCGGGGATCGATCGCCTGGGTCAGGCGGTTGATGACCGTTCCCTTGCCCGAAGCGTCCCAGCCTTCGAAGACGACGATCACCGGCACGCCGGCCGCGCGGGCCAGTCGCTGGCACTCGCCCAATTCCTGCTCCAGGAGAGGGAATTGCTTGTCGTAGTCTTCCTTGGAAATCGTTTGCTCCAAATCGATAAGTTCCAGCATGATGTCCCTCGCAAACAGCGCGGCCGTGGAGAAAGGTACAGTGTGGATCGTGCAAGCAAAGGCGTCCGCCTCCAGGGAAAACCTGCCGGCGGCGGCGAAAGCAGCGTCGATCCAGCATTATCCTAATCCGCCAGCGCGCGAGAAGCAAGAATGCGCGAGAGCGCCAGAGAATTTGGAGTGCGGGGCTCGGGCACCCGGCGTTACCGGGTCCCGATTTTCAGTACGTGCGGGCAATTTGTTGTTCGGAGGCTGACGGTATTGGAAAGCGGCGGCAAGCCACCGCATTCCAAAGGCGGAAGGCACGCAAGGCCGCTGGACATGGGGTTTCCATCCGCTACAATACCCCTTGGAAGGTGCAACAAATATCGACGGACTGGCTTTCATGACGGACAGACAAAACGATTTTTTGCGGTTGGCCGATTGCCCCGCCTTGGACAACGCCACGCTCGTGCTGGCCTTCACGGGCTGGATGGACGGGGGCAACGTGTCGACCGGCACGGTCGAGCGGCTGGTCGATTTGCTCAGCGCCCGGCAGATCGCCGAGATCGATCCCGAGCCGTTCTATATCTACAACTTCCCCGGTCCCATGGAGGTGGCGGCCTTGTTCCGGCCTTACGTCGAGGTCGAAGAAGGCGTGCTGAAGAGCATTGCCATGCCGTCGAGCACGTTCTATTGCCACGAGCCGGCGCGGCTGGTGCTGTTCGTCGGCAAGGAGCCGAACCTGAACTGGCGGGCCTACGGCGATTGCGTTTTTCGCCTGGCGAAGCGCGTGGGGGTCAAGCGGATCTTGTTCGTCGGCTCGTTCGGCGGATCGGTGCCGCACACCCGCGAGCCGCGGCTGTTCATTTCCTGCAGCGACGCCGCGACGCTGGCCGAAATGGAGCCTTACGGCATGCGGCGGAGCGGCTACGAAGGGCCGGGCTCGTTCACCAGCTTCCTCATGTCGCAGGCCCCCGCGGCCGGTTTGAAGATGGCCTCGTTGACCGCCGAGATCCCCGGCTACTTGCAAGGGGCCAATCCGGCCTGCATCGAGGCCGTCACGCGGCGGCTGGCGAAGATCTTCAAGCTGCCCTTGAAGCTCGATTCGCTCCGCAGCGCCAGCACCGAATGGGAGTTGCAGATCTCCAGCGTGATCGAGAACGACAAGGACCTGGCCGAGAAGGTCCATCAGCTCGAACACGAATACGACAACGACTTGCTGAAGATGGGGACGGAGGAATGACTATTCTCAGTACTTGGAACTTAGTACTCAGTACTCCTGGCTCATCGACCAGTTGAGTTCATCCCGCAAACACCCTCCCCCGCACGCCGCCAGCCCCGGACACGCGGCGCAGCGCCCGGCGACCGCCCGCCGTCGCTGCCAAGCCCGAAATACCTCGCTGCGGGCGATCGGCTTCCAGTCCGCCTGAAGCATATTCCCGCCGGAAACCGCCGGACCTGTAGGCGGAATCACGCGGCCGTCGGGCTCGACCGCGCACGGCATCCGCCGCCGCCCGTGGACCGCGACGGACCTGTTGGGCCAAGGTCCGCGCGGGATCGAATTTTCGCGGCGGATACCAGGTAAAATTAAAATGACTCTGGCCCGATTGCTCGACCCAATGGGCGGCGGCAACCAACTCGCTCGCCGAGATCGCCCAACTCGACGGCTCGTCGTCGCGGCAGGCGATGGCAAAGCAGCGGACCTCGCGCAGGCGGCGGTCATCGAGCAGCTGCAGTGTCCGCTCGATTGTTTTCCACGTCGACGGCGTCAAGACGATCTGGACGGCCAACGGCAGCTTGAGATCGGCCAGCGCATCCATCGCTCGCAGTGCGCTGCGATAGTCGCCGGCGCCGGCCAGGGCATCATGGACCTCGCCGATTGCCGAAAGGAAAGGGATTTCGATCTCGCGGATCCCCGCGGCGGCCAGATCGGAGAGAATCGTGCCCTTTGCCAAGTCGCTCGCCCGGCCGCGGACGCTGACTTGCATGCCAAGTTGTACCGCCTGCCGGGCAGTTCCGACTAGATCGTCCGTTTCCGGCTCGTCACCGGCGATAAGATGGACCTGCTTCACGCCCCAAGAGGCCAGGCGCGGGAAGATCGGCCGCAGTTGCTGCGGGTCGGCCAGCGGCACGTCAGCCGCGTACGGCGGCGGCGCGGGTGGCTCGGCAAGACCGAGACGCTCGAACAGGTTTTGCAGGAACTGCTTGAATGCCACCTTTCTTACACCACGGCGGCGCCGTCGGTTGCGCTGCACACATAAACGGCCGGCTTGTTGCCGGTCTTGGCCTGATAGGCGCTCGACGTGGCGGCCACGAAATCATCGGCCGCGTCGGCCCGCACGATCGCCACGGCGCAGCCGCCGAAGCCGGCCCCCGTCATCCGCGCGCCGTAGCATGCCTTGTGGGCCTGGGCCGCCTCGACCATCACGTTCAAGGCGTCGCTTGAAACCTCGTAGTCGTCGCGCAGGCTGGCGTGGCTCTCGTTCATCAAACGGCCCAGCATGGCGATGTCACCGCCACGCATGGCTTCGACCGCCCGCACGGTTCGATCATCTTCGGTGATCACGTGCCGAGCGCGGCGGCGGGTGGTGGGGTCCAACTGCCCATTCACGGCCTCGAACATGGCCACGGTCACGTCGCGCAAGGCGCGGACGTGGAAGAAGGCGGCTGCCGATTCACACTGCGCCCGGCGCTCGTTATAGGCGCTATCGACCAGCCCGCGGCGCGTCGCCGTATCAAGGACCACGACCGCCACGCCGGCCGGCAGCGGCGCCGGCTGCAATTCCAGCGAGCGGCAATCGATGAGCATGGCATGCCCCGCGCGGCCGGTCGAGGAGATCAACTGGTCCATGATGCCACAGTTCACGCCGATCCACTTGTTTTCCGAGCGCTGTCCGAGCTTGGCCTGGGCCACTGCGTCCCAAGCGATGTCGCTCACGGCGGCGAAGGCCCGGGCGGTGGCCATCTCCAGCGCGGCCGAAGAAGAAAGGCCCGCTCCCAACGGCACGTCGCCGGCCAGCACCCCTTCCCAACCGCAGAGATTCATGCCGGCGTCTTGCAGGCACCAGGCAACGCCCTTGAGGTACTCAATCCAGCCGGCCTGCTCGTGCTTCAGCCCGGCAACGTCGAACTCGCGGACCTCATGATAGTCGATCGAGCAAACATTCACGCGGCAATCGCTTCGCGGCCGCAGGGCGATCCAGGCCGCCCGATCGATGGCCAGGGGCAACACGAAACCATCGTTGTAATCGGTGTGCTCCCCAATCAGGTTGACCCGCCCCGGGGCGCGCACGACAAGCGGGGGGGCTTGCCCAAAGCGTTCCGTGAAATATGCGACAATGTCTTGTTTGGCCAGCGGCATGGTTATAGATCTTTCCTCGCGGGAAGCTAAACAGGGGATGCGTGTCTGAAACAACCTGTTATGGTGTTCCAGTTTTAGGTCGGAGTCAAGAGGCCCCTTGGGTCCGAAATGGCCTACTGCCAGAACCTGGAGCCTGACGTCCGATTAGCCCTTGATGAGAAGCCGGCACCGGACGGCGAATCGACCGGAACCAACCCATTGTCCGTCACCGGGGCCATGGACGGTTGCTGGGCAGCCAGTGGTGGGGCTTCGGAGGTTGGCGTGGAAGCCGCCGGCCAGGCGAGGGGCGGCGGCGGCACGGTGGCTGAGTTTGCCGAAACCGCCGCCGACCCCGGGTACGTGGTGCCCGACGGCGGTCCGCTGGCCGGACCGCCAGAAATCAGGGCCGTGGGGACTGCATCGCCCGACGACTTGGGGTAGGTCTTGGCCAGCGCCGAATCGAATTGCTCTTTGACGGCCTGGCCGAGATTTTTTGCTACTTGCTGTCCTTGGCCGGTGTAAATCTGCTGAATCACGCTCGGATCGTTCATCACCAGGAACGTCATCACCGCGAGTTTGGCGTAGCAAGTGAAGTTCGGCCACCACCCATGCCCGACGAATTTCATCGCGCTGCCGAACGATTTCTTCACGTGCGGCCGGCCGTCCCATTCGACGCTATAAAGTTCATCCAGCAGCAGGTGAATGAAAAAACCCAGGCAGACCGCAGCCACCATGAACAGACGCACGAACATGCTTTCGCCGTAGAACAGTAGATAGGTAAACTCTCCGAAGATGGCCATCGACGGAAAACTGTGGAACATGCCACGATGGACCGTGTAATCGCGGAGAAAACGCGACAGCCCAAAGCGAATGGCCACATAGATGACACCCCCGGTAAGGATCAGCGTTTCCTGGGTAAAGTTATAGGAGAGTAGCCGGGTGATGAGCATTGTGGGCACGACCGCGGCCAGGAAAGTGGTGATCTCCCGCAACGGAATGCCTGGCCCGCTATCGATATCGGGCAAGATGCCGCCGACGCTGCACAGGCCCGCGCCGACGATGCTGGTGGTCAGCGGCACTCCATAGCCCAGGTAGGCCACGGTCCCGCAGCCAATGCCGGCGACCGTACTGCACTTGATATGGGTTGGGAACATCGCCATCGGTAGGGTCTCCGACGCATGGGACGGGAAATCGCGGTATTTGAACGTCCTTGTAGCCAAAAATGGGTCGTTGTCCAAGATCAGTTTGCGAAACCGTCGTCGATTTGGCCCTTACCCGACGCCAATCATTTGATACACTTGATAAAGTCCGCATTGGTTTTGGTCCTGACAACTACCTATCGACGCAACCTCGTGCATTCATCTCCTCAGTCCGAGCGAACCCGCCGCCTTTCCGAAGAACGCATTCCCCGCCTCTTGCTCCGCCTGTCGCTGCCGGCCATGGTCGGCATGATGACGCAGGGCGCGTATTATGTGGTGGATCGCGTTTTCGTGGGTCACGCCTTGAATCCCGACGCACTGGCCGGAATCACCGAAGCATTTCCGTATATGCTGATCCTGCTGGCTACGTCGATGTTCATCGGATTCGGAGCGGCAGCCCAGGTCTCGATCAAACTCGGAGAAAAGAAGACCACGGAGGCCGAGCGAGTTCTTGGCAACGCGGCGACGATGCTCTTGATCATGTCGGCGGTGCTGACTCTCCTGGGGCTTGCGATGTTGGAACCGATCTTGGGCCGCTTGGACATCTCGTCAGACGTTTTGCCCTACACTCGCGATTACCTGCAAATCATCATCATGGCCACCGGCTTTCAGTTGGTCGGCTACGGGCTCAATGCGGTGATCCGCGCCGAGGGCAACGCCCGTACCGCGATGTGGACGCTCTTGATCGGAGTCGTGCTGAACGTTGTTCTGGCCCCGTTGTTCCTCTTCGCATTCGGGTGGGGGATGCGCGGCGCGGCGTTGGCTACGGCAATCTCACAAGGCGTGTCGGCGGCTTGGGTAGTGGCCTACTTCCTCCGCGGCAAGAGCGCGTTGGCTCTGCATTGGCGGTCCCTGCGGCTCCACGGCCCGACGTGCGGCAGGATCCTGTTGATCGGCTCGCCCATGTTCCTGATGCAGCTTTTCGGCGCCCTGATGCTCGAGTCCATTAATTTTCAGGCCAAGGTTTTCGGCGGCAAAGAGGCAACCGCTGTTTGGGGTCGGCATTTACGCGCTCTTCATGGTCACCAGCATGCCCATCTACGGAATCAACCAGGGTACTCAGCCGATCGTCGGCTTCAACTACGGGGCGAAGCGATTCGATCGAGTGAAACAAGCCCTTTTGACCGGCATCCTCTACGCCTCGACCTTGACGGTCCTCGGTTTCGTGATCGCGATGCTCATTCCCGGGCTAGTGATGGAATTGTTCATCAAAGCCGAAAGCATCAACCGCGCGGCATTGATCGAATTGGGGATTCATGCCATGCGGTTATGTTTCCTGATGTCGCCGCTGGTCGGTTTCCAAGTGATCAGCGCGAGTTACTTCCAGGCGATACGGAAGCCGCGGGAAGCCACGCTGCTGATGCTTTCACGGCAGGTTTTTCTGCTCATCCCCCTGGTCTGGATCCTGCCGAAGTTTTTCCAACTCGACGGCGTGTGGATGGCGCTGCCGATTTCCGACGGCCTGTCATCGCTGCTGACCGGCACGTGTCTCCTGTTCGAACTCCGCCACCTCGACAGCCGCCATCAGGCCGTGACCGCCGAAAACGCCGCAGAGGCCGCGTTGGCCGCCGAGAATCTGGCGGTGCCGGAAGACGCGATCTGAGGCATCCACGCTGAGAACATCGACCTGTCTCTTTTCATTCGTACTGGACGTCCGCCAGATAGAACGTCAACGGCCTGCCTTGGGCGCCGACCGCCCAGCGGAATCCGCTCTTGATGCAGCTTAGGTCGTAGGGGCTCAGGTCGATCGTGTACTGTTTCCACTCCTTGGTCAGCGTCACCTCGATCTCGGCCTTGCCGCTGTCGTGGTACTTCTTGTCGATCTCGATAAGTCCGAAGCCGAACTTGACCTTCTCGCCGCCCTTCCGGCCACGGGCCCAGAAGGTCAGCTTTTCCGCGGCGCTGAGGTCGTAGCCGCCGGGCTTGGCGCCCCAGTCGTTGGCCGGGTGTTGCCAGACCACGCCGCCCCAGCCGGTGGCTTGCGCGAAGCTGGCTTTTAGGCACGTCTGGCCGTGGTGCGGGTTTTCCGTGCAGGCGGCATCCATCTCGATCGCCTTGGTGTCGCCCATCCAGCCCGAGGGGGCGTACAGATCCTTGGCCCCTTCGCCGACGAGCACCAGAGGCAACTCGGGAGCGGGCGGAACGAAGCGGGCCGGCGGTCCCTTCACCTTGATCGGCAAGCTGCCCACGGCGGCGCCGCCGTGCGCGTTGCGGATGAAACAGTACAGTCGATAGACGCCCCCCTGCGGCGGCATCTTCAGGCTGACGCGGGCCTGCCCGTTTTCCCGGATGGCTGTGGGAAAGGCGGGCGCGGGATCGGAGCCCAGTCCCTCGACCGCGTAGCTGGCCTGTTCGCGATGGAGCGTCCATTCGATCCGCAGCGGATCGCCCTGGGGATCCGCGGCCTTCACCTCCGCCGTGACCGTATCGCCCCGCACCACCTGGTCGCTGCTCGTCAAGGCGAGCTTCTCAATCGCCGGGCAAGGATGTGCCGGGGCCCGGCCCGACCACAGCTCCTGCATCGCGTCGACGGCTGCCAGCCGGCTGCCATCGGGCAAGAGCATGCCGAACCAGGTCGCGGTGGCCTCGATCTTCCAGCCCCAGATGAACGCATAGGAGCCCAGGCAGAGGTCCGGCGCGGCGAGGACAGATTTCAAGTAGGTCGCGCGATAGCGGCCGGCCTTCTCGGTGCTGGTCAACTCGGGCGCGGCGCCGAAGCGGGTAAGTTCGATCTCCCAGGTGCCCGGCGGTCCAAATTCTGTAATCACGAAGGGTTTCGTGCCGCCCGCCTTGCGATAGCGCTCGGCCAGCGATGGGCCCCCGCCGTAGGTGTTCACTCCGATCACGTCGATGTCGGGACAGTGCCGATGGATCTTCTGCACCTTCTCCCCGCCGATCTCGGCGACGACGGTCATGGTCGGATGGTTGGGGTCGATCCGGTGGACCATCTGAGCGACGTCCTGAATGGCCTTCCACAGCTCGGGGCTGTCGTTGTTGTTCTCCATTTCGTTGCCCAGGCCCCACAACAACAGCGCCGGATGGTCCTTGTACTTGAGTACTGCGCGGCGGACCTCCTCAAATTGCTTCTGAACAGCGGCCGGGTCGTCGTAACGGAAACCATGCTCTTTGTGCCCTAGCCAGTGACCGACGGTGACCGTCAGGCCGAGTCGTTGGGCCTCGTCGAGATCCTTCCGCGTATCGCGGCCGATGCCCCAGGTACGGAACGAATTGCCCCCGCACTGGGCCAACAGCGCTTTCGATCCGCCACCCCCGGCGCCGCGGATGAAGTAAGGTTTGCCGTTGAGCAGCAGTTGGCTCTTCCCACCGGTCTGGACGATCTTGACCACCGACGGTCCCTGT
Organism: uncultured Planctomycetia bacterium; assembly: GCA_963779975.1. GTDB lineage: Bacteria > Planctomycetota > Planctomycetia > Pirellulales > Thermoguttaceae > JANXQG01. The sequence goes on from CAWAAL010000023.1 coordinate 68,142, forward strand.
TGTGCGGCCGGCGGCCCATCCGACGTTACCGTTTGGCCGTGAGCTCGGCTCGTAGCGTCAGGGAGCAGGCCGAGCGTGGTCATCGCCGCCAACGCCGCCAATGCCGCCACTCCGCGAATTGCAGGACATGCTTTCATGATTCGCTCTCTGGGAAATCGCACTTGCTCTGAATGATACGGATCACCAGCGATTATATCCTCCGCCAGAAACGCTTGCCATGCGCACGGGCGATGGGTCAACCCGTGGTGCGAAGCCCGGTGGAGATGGCATGTACGCTGGAACGCAAGGTCTCGGCCAACGCTTCGCCGTCTTCGCTGGGCTGGTCGGCCAGACGAAGCCGCCGTCGCAGTAGCTCCACCTGAATGAAATTGAGCATGTCCACGCGCGGATTGCGGGCGGCTACTGAACGCTTCAACCACGGCGTGGTATCGAGCAGCTCGCTGCTCTGCTTGATGCGCAGAATGGTCTGCCGCGTCCGCTCGTGCTCCGCTTCGATCTGCCCGAGAATACGCCGGACGGCATCGGGCTCGGAGACCATCGACGCATAATGCCGTACGATGCCTGGATCGGCCTTGGAAAGTGCCAGTTCGGCATTGTCGATCAGGGCGCGAAAGAACGACCAGCGGCGATACATTTCACTGAGGCCCTGCCAATCGACGTCACGCGTTCCGGCCAGGCCGCTGCCCAGCCCGTAGTAGCCGGTCACGAGGTGCCGGCTCTGCGTCCAGGCGAACGTGTAGGGGATGGCACGAAGCTGATCGAGCGTCGCCCGCTGATTCCGCCGACTCGGCCGCGATCCGATCCGCAGCGACTCGATGGCTTCGATGGGCGTCGCGCGATTGAAATAATCGAGGAAGGCCGGATCTTCCACCAGTCGCCGATATGCCTTGTAGCCTTCCTCGGCCGCGTTGGCCAGACGGCTGATCCACCGCGGGTCCGGCGGGGACTCCATGTCAGCACTCACCAGCACGGTGGCCCAGGTCAGTTGTTCGAGGTGGCGATGGGCCACCACGGGGTCGCCGTAGCGCTCGGCCACGACTTCGCCTTGCTCGGTCACCCGTAGCCGGCCACGGACCGAGGCGGCGGGCAAGGAAAGGACCGCTTGTGCCGCCGGGCCGCCGCCGCGCCCAAGGCGCCGCCGCGACCGTGAAAGAAACCGATCGAGATCTTGAACTCCTTGGCCAGCCGTGCCAATAGCTGCTGGGAATCGTAAAGCTGCCAGTTGGCCGCAATGTAACCGCCGTCCTTGACGCTGTCGGAATACCCGATCATGCAGCCCTGGTTGGAACCGAGTTCTTGCAGATGCGATCGGTAGCCGGCGTGTGCGAACATATCGCGCAGAATACCCTCGGCGCGCTGCAAGTCGTCGATCGTTTCCAACAAGGGCATCGTCGGCAGCGGCACGTAGGGAACACGCTCGCACGCCGCGCCCAGTCGGCTGAGCCAGACCATCGTCAGCACGTCGCTGGCGTGATGGGTCATGCTTACGATCAATGCGCCAATCGACTGCACGCCATAGTTGGCTACCGTTCGCGCCAGCAAGCGGAACAGGTCGAGCGTTTCGTGGGCCGACGGGCTGAGGCGTTCCGGCGCCAGCCGGCGCACGACTTCGAGTGGCGGGGGCGTCAGCAGAAAGGCTTGCTTGCGGTCCTCTCGCAAACCCTGGAAGTCGATGCACAGGCCAAGTTCCGCCGCCAACTCTTGCACCGTGCTCGCCAGTCGGCCCGACTCCTCGCGAATGTCGAGTTCCGCCGAATGAAAACCGAACACGGCGATGCGGTCGAGCCACTCCTGGACAATGCCGTCGGCCAACGTCTTGTGGCCGCTTGCCCGTAGCGTGTCGGCCACGAGTTGCACGTCGGCCTGAAGTTCCCCGGCAGTGCGATAGGCCAGCAAATCGGCGGCAATCTTGCTGCCGCCCGCGGTGCCGGCAGTCAACGCTTGGGTCGCTTCCAAGCGGAAGCGGACCGCGACAAGCCATTGACGATAGACCTCGCGGGGATGGCAGCGGGCCACGGCTTTATCGACCTCGGGCCACTGTGCGCGGCACTTTCGCACCGCTGCGGCAACCGGCGTTTCGGTGTCGTGGTAGCGGTCTGAGAGACTCAAGCGGTTTTCGATGTCGCGGCATGCTTCCAGATGTCGGCGCAATGCGTCGCCGCGGAGCAGTTCGATCGTCTGCCGCGTCACTTCGGCGGTCACGAATGGATTCCCGTCGCGATCGCCGCCGATCCAAGTTCCAAAACGCAGGAAGCGGCCGACGCGGAAGGGATGATCGCCGTAATTGCGAACCAAGCCCGTGCGGAGATCGCGAAAGAGCTGCGGGACGACTTCCCACAGCGTGCCCGCGACATACAGATTCCGCCCGACTTCGTCGAGTACGCTGGGCTTCAACGGCCGTACGGTCTCGGTTTCCCAAAAGCACATCAGGTCGGCTTGCAAGCGCTTCAGGGCCTCTTCCCGCTGCCGACGGCGCAGATCGCAGCGGTCGAGCATTTGCAGCGACTCGCGCATGCGTCCAAACAGTCGGCGCAGCGTGACTCGCTTGGCTTCCGTGGGGTGGGCCGTGAACACGGGGCAGACGTCCAGGCGATCCAACAAATCTTGGACTTGTTCGGCCGGCCAGGCGGCGGCCCGAAGCACGTCGATGGCCGCGCCGATCGATTCGCCCCGAGGGGCTGGAAAGGCCGCGTCGTCGCGGTCCCGGAGCACACGCGCTCGGTTGCGGTCTTCGGCCAGGTTCGTGAGTTCCAGGTAGCAGCCGTCCATGCGGACGAGTTGCTGCAGGTGATCGATATCCAGGCTGGCCAGTCGTCGCTCCATGGACGAGGCAGCCTGCGGATTCCCGTCGCGCCGCTGTTGGGCCAGTCGCAGCAGTGATTCCGAAAGATCGAGCAGTTCACCCGTTCCGTGCTCGCGGACCATTCGCGCAAGTTCCCAGCAGAGCAACCGCGCGTCGCGACGCAGATGACGATCGTCCACCGTTGAACTGTTGTCGGGGGTCCGTGGCCGGGAATCAGCAGCTATTTCCATTTTGCCCTTGCAGCCACGTCAGGCTGACGATATTCAGGAGGTTGTGCTCTTGCGACAAAACGTCTCTATGCAATTGTAACTGGGAGAAGAAACGGGGGATAACCCGTGACAATCAGCGTCGAGCCGTCTCCGATTCTACTTCTCCACGCTCGGCTGCACAACGTGAGGCATTCCCGCTGGCAATTGGGCAGTGGAAAGACGTCGGGAAACGCACTTGGTATAATGGAATGACGAGAACGCCATGGAGACCGTGTCATGCCAGTGATCTTTCCGGGAATGGACCCTTGGTTGGAGGACCCGCCACTCTGGCCGGACGTTTACGAACCGCTGATCCGCAGAAAAGGAGGATCATGATGGTCAGGCAAGCCAGGCAGTCGCGGCCGCAACTTGTCGTTGTCTTGGCCGACAACAGCGGTTCCATGGCGGGCGAAAAAGCCCGCGCCGCCACCCAGGGGATCCGCGAGATGCTCATGGAGTGCCAGTCGCGCGGGCCGGATGGGCCTGACCGCTCGTACTTCAGGTTTCTCTTGATTCGCTTCGACCAGGAAGCCGTGGTCGACCTCTTATGCACCATGACCCCGGTGCGGAGGATCGATCCCGACCGAGTTTCCATCGATGGTCGAGGCGGGCAGACCGACATCACCGCTGCGCTGGAACTGACCCTCATGCGGCTGAAGCCTTACATGCAAGCCCTTCAGCAGCATCCCGAGCGCGCCGAGCATCCTTTGCCCTTGGTGCTCCTGTTCTCCGATGGGGAACATAACGTCGGCTCCGGCCCGCAGCCCGTCGCCGAGGAAATCAAACGCCTGAACCTGGACGGCGAACCGGTGGTCATCGCCGTGGCGGGGGTCTCGGTCGGCGGCCAGCATCCCGACGAGCGAACGCTCCGTCAAATCGCTTCGCCGGAATGCTATGTTCACATCACCAATGCCCCGGCGCTGGCGGCATTCATCGCCTCGGTGGGCAGTTCCGGCGCTTCCCGCGCCGTGGACGTTGCCAAAGTCATCAAGCTGATTCAGGGCCGGTCATGAGCCAATGCGCGGAAACCGATCCGCCTGCCACCGGGCACCCCGCATTCGACCTCCTCCTCCGCGAAACCCGTGCGTGGCTGGCCGAACGCGGCAAGACGATCGTCGGCTCCGGCGGCTTTCGTTCGGGCGGGCTTTCCGTGTCGATTCACTCCGACTTCGGGCCGGCCGGCCAGGACAAGGCTACCAACCAGGACTATTGCCTGGCCTGGCGACCCGCCAGTATGGAAGAGCAAGGCCCTCTGCGTTGCGTCTTGGCGCTGAGCGACGGGCTGACCAACTCGTTCCGCTCGGAATGTGCCTCGGCCCTGGCCTGTTGGGTCGCTGTGAGGGCCCTGATCGAGGCCGGCGGCGGGCACCATGTACCCATGGTCGGTGACCCCAAAGATCGGGCCAGGATTGCCTTCAATCAGGCGGGACTGACCATCGGGCGGCTGGCCGACGAACTTGCCCGCGACCCGGAGGCATCCTGCCCGGAAGGTCAATTCGTCTCCACGTGGAAATACATTCTGAAGAAAGGCGGGCTTTTCCAGACCACGCTGACCCTGGCCTGGCTGGACGGGGATCACTTTCGGCTTGCCATGCTCGGCGATGGCGGCGCCCTCTGGCGTGGCTACGACGGACCGCCCGCTGCCGCGGGCACCATGTACTCATGGTCGGCGAAGGATCGCATCTTAGCCGCTTGCAATCTCGATAGCCAGCAAGTCTACGCCCTTGGCCCGACCGATCGTTGCCTGCGGGAGTTCGATTGTTGGCACGAGGAGGAACTCAGCGGCCCGTTTCTTTGCGCCCTCTCGACCGACGGCATCGGACGAGGGTTCGGCGCCAGCCCGCTGACACTCCTGGACGAATTGGAAAGCCTGCGGGCCGCTGGCGTCGAGAACCCGGCGCAGCGGTTCATCGAGCAGGCGATTCAGCGGCGGCCGCGGGATTTCGACGATAACCTGACGCTGGCGGTCCTTCGAGCAGAATAGCGATGTCGCTCAACTCCCCTTCGGACATCCTGACGCTCAGCAACACGCAAGCCAAGGAACTGGCTGGCCGCCTAGTGACGATCGGCACGGAAACGTACTGTTTCAAGAACTACGACGAGCAGCATCCCGGCCAGCCTCCGTGGCGCTCGGGCGCGGAGGGCAAGGCGTATCCGCTGCTCGACCATGACCGATTGGTTGCCGCGTACCTGAAGTTCTTCACCCGCCCGACGCAGAAGCGGCTTGAGCGGACGGCCTGGCTGATCGGTCAGCAGATCCACACCTGGCTGCCCGGCTTGTCGGCCGCTCCCCTGGTCTGGGCCGACACCCGTCATGCCAGCCGTCCGCCAGCGGCCACGCTGGATTTTGCCGGTTGCTTGGCACGGGCCGTACCCGGCAAGACCTGGTTGGAGTTGAAGAACTCCATCCATGACAACTCGGTTCCCTTCCCTGAGGATTTTCGTTGGCGTTGCGTACGCGATCTGGTTCTCGCCCTGTCGGTGCTCGAACAGGAGGGCATCGTTCACGGCGACTTGTCGCCGAATAACATCGTGATCGACCTGGAGGCCCCGCCCGATCAACCGGCGTTATATCTGATCGACTTCGACGCCTTCGTGGCTCCCGGGGCTGTGGGAAACGAAGCGGTCACGGTGGCCGAGGGGGGCACCTACGGCACGGCGGGCTATTGTCCGCCGGACCTGGCCGCCGCGGCTGCCGCGGACGATGGTTCGGCGGCCCCCTATTCGGACCGCTATGGGCGCGACGTGCTGCTGCTGGAATTGCTCCTCATGGAGAGCGGCCTGTCGCCGGACGATCCGCCGCTGAGTTGGGGTTGCGACCAACTTCAGGGCCGCTATGCGGCCTGGCAGGCGCGGAGCGGTCCCGCCCATTTGCCAACCCTGTCGCACTTGGACCCGGCGACGCTGTTCACGCGGGCGGAAGAAGATCGGCCGCCATCGACGGCTCTTGCCGCCCAGTTAGGTCTGTCGCTGCCGCGGGCACCATGCGGGGCACCCAGTACCCTGGGTCGTGGTCGGCGGCTGCTCCGACGCACGACGGGGGCGTGGAGTTCCACCCCGGCGGTGCTCGGCCATCCGCTCGCATCCGCAGGCATCGAAGGGCCAGCCCGGCAATCGGCATTTGGCCGCGCGGTGCCGACACCGGCAACACTTCGTTTCATCGTCCCTTGGCGGTGGAGCCGCCCGGCGTCTTATCCGGGCTATAGACCGCTTTCCCAAGACATCACGGTGGCGTTGGGCTGCGCGACGCCCTTCATCATACTCTTGCTCATCGGCCTTCTTAATGCGATTTTCAATCGCTGATCAGGGAAGAGGGGACAAGTCCAAAACTGACGGCATCATAGCCGCTGACAAAGCGATTTGCCGCTGCACCCTTTATTTTCCAGTCCAAATAACGTGGCCCCGGCGGCGAACTAGCGGACCGCGTTTGATCGTCTTTGATTGTAGCGGATGGCCGCAGACGCCTACGTCCAAGCACCCGGCGTGGACGTAGGCGTGCTGCCCGCACAGTTTGTTCTTGGTAACGAAGTCTGCTTGGCCTTGCCTGGGTCGCGGCCTGCCTTGTCGCGGGCCGCTACAACTCACTGCGGCTTGCCTTGAGCGTTCGGCTTGTTCTTTGCGGGCGGTTCTCGCGTAAACGTCATGAACGACTTGCGGTCAACGGGCTCGCTCTTCTTCGCGGCGAGAAATTCTCGCAACTTCTTCGGCGAGTCGGTAATGGTTACCGACTCGTACTTCTGAAGGAAGGAGCCGAACAGTCCCTGGGGCCGCTGGACAGTGCCCTCCAATTTACCCGCGACGACCGCGTCTCCGAAAACGTCGTCCTGTAGCATGAACACTTTCAGCGTTTTCCCGTCGATCGCGTAGGCAAAGAGGAACAATGTCTCCGGATGTTTCTGCTCGTCTTTCTCGCGGATCGAGTTGCTTGAAGCGGAGAAGAAGCGTTTCTCGCCGATTTTCGTCGTGAAGATCCGCATCGGCTCTTCGGGATCGTTTTTTCCGCTCTCCGGTGGGGACTGAACCTCTATCGCCTTGGCGCCCGTGACCTTCACGATCGTCATTGGCAGAACCGAATCAGGTTCGTCGATCGCGTACCACGTCCCCAATAACTGTTCATCAACCTCCGCGTTTCGCCGTTGGACAACGGCTCGCGGAACTTGGGAATGCAGCCGCAGAGGCTGAGAAGAAAGGCGGCGAAAAGGACCAAAGGCCGCGGGTGAGAAATGTACCGTATCATAGGTATGCTCATGATGTTGTACCGTGGGTGTTACAAGCCAACTCAATGCATGGGCAAAAATCGTGACGCTCGACGGCATTTTGGCCTGTGGCGGGCTTGTTGGTTGGCTCGTCCACACCTTATACGCGGCCCGACAGCCGTTGTGACAGGGTTTTCCGGCTTCTGGCAAAAACGAACGATTCGGCCTTACCCTGCACCGGGCTCGTTGGGCTTACGTGCCGAAGGGGCGGAATCGTGCGTGGCCGGCGGGAGTTCGACCGGACTGCTCTTTGAAACGGGCGCCTTTGGCGCATCTTCCGCCGAGACCTCTTTGCAACTCAAGTCGGCGTAGATCACCATGCAGCGGCCGGTCCTCTTCATGGTGACCCAGAAAATGGGCCGGTTCGGCGTGCCCAGCTTGACGTCCTTGCCTGCATAGTGCCAGGCGTTTCGCGGCAGGGCATACAGAAAGCCGAGGGCTCCCCCCAAGTTCATGGCAAGATCGGTCGATTGCTTCATCCGTTCGGCCGGGGAGTCCTTGGCATGCTTCTCCGCCATCGTTTTCGCGGCTCGCAGAAGAATGCCATCGATGCCTTGCTGGCCCAACAACTCCGGAGGAAACATGCCGTCGTTGGACTCGGCCGCCATTTTCAACATGTCGGCCAGATAGGTCCCCGGAAGTTTGGAGGCATCCAGTTGCATGGTTTGTTGGATGGTGTAGTTGGCCGGCAGGTCGAGACTGAATAGCGACTTGTCCAAATCGACGTTGACGCGGAAGTCGGTCATGACGATATAGCAATTCGTCGCACCCATGGCGGAAGACTCCTCGACGCGGACCGGTAACAGCGTCTTGGGGTCGGCCCATAGCTTGACATCGACGGCGCCGACCTGGATGCGAAAGCTGACCGCCGGCCGGCCGTCGATCTTTTCCGTTCCCAGCCGTTCCGCCTTTCCGTTCTTGCCGCTTTGCGCCTCGGCCACGAGTTGTCGCAACCCCTGAAACGTTGCGCCGAACGGACCATCTTTCTGCGGGAAGTTCTTAAGGTCGATGATCCCGGCCGACTTCGTAGCCGGAAAGAGGGTTAGCAGCTTGTCTTTCTCGCCGTCAGCGATCATGATGCTCTTCGCGCTCTTATCGCTCCCGACGATTGTCTCGGTCCGCTCGTGGGACGGCGCCAGGAACATCCCGACCTCGTTGAATGTCGTGGTCTTGCCTTGAAGATCCTTGACGGTCTTGGTCGTTTTCCAGGTCGCGCTATGAACGCCGTTCAACGCTTCGGCCACGTCGGCAAAGGCCACGGCGAGCCCGCCGCCGGGCAGAAGCCGGGAGCCCAGACCGAGCAGGATGATCAAAACGCTGGCGGCCACGGCGATTCTTGTTCTCAGTCTCATGTTCTTGATCCTCTCCAGAAGGGTGACGGGGTAAGGTTGACCGGCGGCCTGCTGTACTGCGGCGACCAACTGGGCAACCTGATCCGGCGGCAGTTCGTCGGGGATCGGATCGCGCAGCACGGCGTCCACCGCACGCTCCAGCAAGTCGTCGGGATTGAAGTGTTTGCGATCTTCCATCCTTCGATTCCTCAAACATCGTGTTCCGGCACGTATTCCAACGGCTTCAAAAGCCGTTGCAGACGCTGCCGCGCACGACTCAGTAACATTCGTACCGCGGTTGGTTTGATCCGCAACCGTTCCGCAACCTCTTCGGAGGATATCTGCTCGAAGCAAGTCAGGCAAAAAACTTCCGCCTGCCGCCGAGGCAGTTTCCCCACGGCAACGCGTAAACGGTCGGCAAGCTCGCTCGCCTCAGCGTGATCGGAGGGGCTCGGTTCCCGGCTGATCGCCTCCGCTGCATCTACTTCCGGGCCGCGTCGGCGGCGCTGGCGAAGGCGAACTCGCAACAGGTCCAGGGCCCGAACGGTGGCCAATTGCCGCAGCAATCCGGGCCAGTTGCGAACCGGTTCCCGCCGGTCGATCTTCACCGCTTCCAGGAACGTCTCCTGGGTGCAGTCCGCTGCGTCTGCGTGATTGCCGACGAGGCGGTAGACCGTGCGCTGCACGATTCCGACGTGTTGCTCTACGATCACGGCCCAATCGGTCATTTTCGGGTACTCGCCACCAACCACGGTTCAACAAGATAGTCGATCAGCAAGGCCGTACTGTAACGCGGAATCTCTCTTGATTTGCCGACCCCTGTTTTTCCCGATGTAAACGAGTTGCTTTCGAACTTGTTGCCGTCACCCATGGAAAAGGCGAGGACTTTCATGCCATCGGCTGGCTTGCCGTCGGGCATGACGACCGTGCCCCAGATCGGCTCGCCCAGTAGGAGTTCGACGCGCTCGAAAAAAAGGACGCGCACGATCTTCCTTGCGGATCATGCTCAGGGCATGACGTTGCCCAAGAACCGAACTGATGGTTCGTGACGTTGTTCCCTTCTCGCAATAGTTCCTGATTATCTCCGCTCCAACGTCTGTAGACGCCCGGCTGTGACCGTCTCACTATGCAAGTCGCCGTAGATCACGGCATAGCGACCGTCGTCGAGCTTCCAGCGCAGCAGCACTTTGTCTTTGTCGCCCGGTCCCACGGTCTTGCCGTTGTACACCACGTCGGGCCGGAACCTTCCGATCTGTTGAACTTCTCGGAACCCTGCTCGCCCGGTGGCATAGGGTTCCTTCTTGGTTTCCTCGGAAGTCAGTGGCCAACCGGTTAGACCGAGCTTGCCGGCCAGCTCCAATTCCACGTCACTGCCGATGGACCGCTTCCGTGGATAGTGCCCGCCGCAGGTTTCGGCGTAAACCGTGAACGCCGCGGCGATCCTGCGGGTTTGTTCCTCCAGCGGTAGCGACTCCGCGGTGACCATCTCCGTCGTGATATCCTTGTAGCCCGCCGGCGGCGTGGGATCGAACAGTTTCGGGTCCAGGTCCAAATTCCATTGATAGTGCGCGACCCGATCCGACGTGAAGTCTTCGCGCATCATCTTGCTGTGGATCAGGATCGGCAAGTTCGTCTCCACATCGATCCAGATCTCCCTGAATCCAGCGGTGATCGGAATATCCCCGTCGATCTTCTTGACGTCGACCACGAACCCACGGGACTGACGGCCGTCGATGCGTTTGACTCCTTTTTGGCGCTCGGCCTGGGCGCAGAGGCTGGCCAGACTTTCAAGATCGTCAAAGGGAGAGAGGAAATTGTCGCGAAACGGCGGACTGCGTTGGTAACTCTTATCGTGGCGGTGGACGAAGAGCCCCGGTTTGCCGGCCAAGCGGATCTCAGTCGTCTCTGTGAACGGTTTATTGGTCGCCTTCCACCGGTAGATGGCCTCCTGCCGCTCGGATCCGCAGGCCAGCCAATAGCCGGTTTCTTCAACTCGGATTGAGTCGTCGTTATCCCAATGGCTGATCTCATTGATTGCGGCGAACTTGTACGAGCGGGCCTTGTGCGCCACTTGCGCCGCCCGCTGCCCAACGGCAGCACTAGGCGGCGCCGTTGCAACCTGCGCCACAGACTCGTTCGACGCCGCCCACGCGCGGATCGTCGGGACGGCGAAAATCGCGACCGCCAACAGCCCGAGCAGGGCGATCGCCGGCCGTGAAAGAGAAACGTTGCTCTCCGATACCGTGGGAAGGCGGCTCAGCCGCCGCCGCCAGAACGTACTCAGTTGCGCGTTGGAGCCGCTGTGCATGGCAGTCGCCCAAGGGCCGTAAGAATGGTCCATCGTAGAGTTCCTCGCAATGGTTATGGAATAGGCGTACGTTGTTTCAGTAGTCCATCGGCTTCTTGGATTCTGTCTGGCGTGACGCATCGATCTGAAGCCGCACGGTCAGCTCTTTGACGGCCCCCTCGGCCAACTTAAGCGTTGCCGACTTTGGCACGTAACCCGCGGCGACTACCGTGACGGTGACCTCTTCGTCGGGCAGAAGTTGCTCGCTGCGCAAGCGTCCGTCTTCCTGCCGCTCATAGCTAACGTCGTACCCGTCGACGAGAACGTCCGTTGCCCTCCCATCGGCTGCGGCCTTTGCCATATTCGAACTTGAGCTTGGCGTCCTTGAGGATGGCGCCGTTTTCGCCAACGGGCTTGACCAGCAGAATGGGGGCTTCGTAACGCACGACGCGGACCGAAAACGCCCGGCACGGGACGGACCGTTCGATCCTCGATCAGGCTGTCGCCGGCATACCGCTCGACGTGGAGCACGTACTCTCCTAGCGGGAGCGGCGCCATGCTGAACTGGCCCTGCGAGTCGGTCAAACCAGTGCGGATCAACATGTCGGCAACGGGAATGTCGTACGCCTGCTTGGCTGCGCCGCCGGTGATCCGAGCATTGACCCAAACACCACCTACGGGTTTGCCCCGCTCGTTGACGACGCGGCCCTTGACCGAGATTCCGGGCGGCAAGACGAAGCGGCCTTGGTCTCCTCGTTTCTTGAGCAGCACGTGAGTGGAAGGGGCATACTCCTTGGGCAAGAGCCAGAATACTCCATCACCCCCTTTGGCTAAATTGACGCGAAAGGCGCCATTTTCATCCGTTTTTCCCCGTGCGAACGAGCTGCCTTCGAAATCGTTGCGGTCGGCCATGGAAAACGCGAGGACTTTCATGCCCACGGCCGGCTTGCCGTCGGGCATGACGACCGTGCCCCAGATCGGCTCGCCCGGCATGAGTTCGACGCGCTCGAAGAAGGGAACGCGCGCCGATCTTCTCATTCTTGCGAATCATGCTCAGGGCATATCCGAATCCGCGGCGCGGAGCGTAGTCGGGATGGCTGACGTTCGAGCTCGATATAGAGGTATCGGTCGGCGGCCTGTTCGGGCGGAATGGAAAAGGCATATCTGCCCACCGCATCGGTCGTGTATTGCGGTTCCTCCAAGACGCGGTTCTCGCTGGGACTGAGGAGGCTGCGCCGGACCGTAACGGCCGCCCCGGCGATCGGCTTGCCGGTGAGCTTGTCGACCACCGTGCCGCTGTAGGTCAAGGCTGTGTGGTCGCCCGTCGGTGCGGCTGGCGGCTGTGCCGTTCTTGCGGCCGGTTCGTCGGCCAGTCCCGCGCCAATGTGGAATGTCGACAGGATGCCCAGCAGTAAGCCCGCCAGGGCAAGGCCGATTACGTTGGGCCAGGTGAGTGCCGGGCGGGTTCTGCTCACGTCGGCAAGCCGCGTCATCCGCCGGCGCCAAAAGGCGCTGAGCTGCGGCTGCCGTCCGGTACCAATTAACGTGGCCCAAGGGCCGAAGTCGTGGTTCATGGCGTTGCTCCTTTATCATTTGGCAGGATTTTCAGCCTTACGAGGCGGCGACTTGGGTAACGCGCTGTCGGTCGCGGTGAGCGACAAAAGTGCGTGCTGAACGATCACGGCCGGGATCAGGCTCTCCATGCGCACGGTGTTCCCCGCGCGAGATATTCGCATGGCGGCCAGGATCGGCTCCTCGACCGCTATCAACGCTGCGTCGACGGGGTCAAGTTGCTTCTTCTTCGCGACGGCCGCTCTTGTTGCGCGAATCATCGCCACGACGCGGGACGCCGCATCTTCGAGCCGCGCGGCGCCGGCGTCGTCCGCCGCGGCGATCAGGCCGTGCGTGCGGACCGACTCTCCCAAGCGGACGCCAAGCACAACGAACTGCGAATCCTCTAACAGCCGAAGCATCGGCAGACTGGTTCCGAATTCCGACGAGGGGTGTTCCTTCGCTATGTCCAAGGCATTTCGTACGATCGATCGGTCGAAGGCAATCACCATGTCATCCCCGTGGAACTCCTCCCATTCCTTGGCCGGCAGCCACGTGGGAAGGCCGCGCTGTCCGCTCAGATAGCCGGGCACCGACTGCTCACCCTTGGATATCACGATCAGTGTTCGATCGTCGTACTGGAGGGCCGCTGCGGTGGGCTTTCCGTTGCCCAAGATGCCTTGATACAGCTTCTTCCCCTCGTAGTCGCGCTCGGCTGTCCGGGCGGTCGTGACGTGCCAATCCAAGAACGGCTTGACCGCCAGCGGCCGCAGCGACTGAGCCGCGCACCATTCGCAACCGAGCATCCACCCTCCCCTCACGTAGTTTTGCCGGAAGCCGGCCATCGCGTACTGGCGGAGATCGGCCGCCAGCACGCACGGGACAATAGTCTCGTCCCAGTGGAAGCCCTGCGGCCCCTGTGCCAGGTGTTCCCGGAGCGCCGCCGGACGGACGACGATCAGGCCGTTGGTGGTGGCGGGGATAAAGGTCAGGTCGATGCCGTCGCTCTCCGGCCGAGACGCCTTGGTCGCCTCCGACTCGTTCGGCCGCGAATGTTCCGGCGGCGCCGCAATTGCCTTTCCACCTTCCAGCGGGTCCGATCCGTAGAGCGTAGGCATCAGGCCGATGGCCACGGCCGCAACAAGCATCGTTACCACGGCAGGCCGCGTCATGGCCGGCTTGCTCTTTGCCACCGCCGGGAGCCTGATCAGTCGCCGCTGCCAGAAGCGGCTCAGTTGAGGATCGGCATGGGCGTATATGGCTGTGGCCCAGGGACCGTAAGAATGGTTCATGGCATGACTCCGTTCAAGAAATTCGTTGGGTTATGACGCGTGATTCGATTTCATTTGTTCGGCCGATTTGCCGGTCATGGCAACGGTTCCAACAGCCGGCTCCGAAGCGTGGCTGGCCACGCGAATCAGTGTCTGGGCGTACTCACCTGCCGCATGTCCGCTGACGGCCATCGCCACCTGATCGCAGGCCAGCTCGCGCTCCAGATGCAGGCAATAGGCCACCCAGTAAATCACCGGATGAAAAAAATAAACGATGCGGGCCAGTTCGATCGTCCAGCCCCAATACAGATCGCCGCGGCGCACGTGGGCTAGTTCGTGCAGGATGACCTGCTCCATCTCCTCCGGATGAAGTGTCGTGGGCAAGCTGCGCGGCAGGACCAGCCTCGGCCTCCATAGTCCGCAGACGAACAACAGGCCGGGATTGTCGATAAGCTCTACCTCCGGTTGGCGTTTCAGGCCGAGCCGCTGGGCCAGTCCCCCAACTCGCTCCATTAGGTCGCCATCGGCCGGGATTGTCAGCCGCAGTAAACGTCCCAGCCCATAGCGCTGCCGGGCGATCGAAAAAACCCTCAATGTCACGACGCTCACCCACGTCAGCAGCAGCCAACTCGACCAACTCACGAGGGTGAAGTTGCTGGGGGCCACGGGCGGCGGCGGTTCGGCCGGCAGTTGCGGGGCGACCGTCACGGGCGGCAGTACGGGAATCTCGATCGAAGGCGGCGCGATCTGCGGCAAGGGCAGCGATTGCGGAATGGGAGGGGGGCTTCGCCAAACCGCAAACGGCAAGGGAACCGCCACGACGCAGAAGGGCATCAAGAGGAGTTTGATCGTGACGATCTGCCACAACCAGTATCGCACCCGGGGCGACACGCGCAGCAGCAGCAGCGCCACGCCGGTGGCGACCAACACCAGCAGGGTCGACTGCCAGAGGATCGCGCCCATCAGGCCGGTCCAGATGGCGGATATGCGATTGAGGCTTTCAATGGTTTCGGACATGAAAGGATTCTCGCTAGCGCGTCTTGGCGTCTGTCTGGATCTTCCGCGCAATGGCCTTCAGGGTCTCAAGGTCCTTGGCCGAGAGTTTTCGGGAGTTGCTGAAATAGGCCACCAGCGATTCGGCCGATCCGCCGAGAACGTTTTCCACGAACCGGCCGATGAGCGCGGGCATCAGCCGTTCCTGGGCGACGGCGGCCCGATAGCGGATCGACCCTTCCCCCTCCGATCGCACCAACAGCCCCTTGGCCTCCATCCGTTGCATCGTCTTGAGCACGGTGGTCCGGCCGACCGAGCGTTCTTGCTGCACCAGATCGCTGATCTGCCGCTCCGTACACGGTTCGTGCTGCCACACCAGTTGCAACACGCGGATTTCCAGTTCTCCGAGGGTGGGAAGTTCTTGCGTCATTTGAGATTTTCCTGAGGATGCCTAGCACAACCGGAACAGGACGCAAGAGACACCAATCCAGATTGGGTTGTGTCAGGCATCCTTGGTTACGGCACGCGTCGTATGGATCATCTTACGGCCCGTGCCGTATCGTGTCAACAGCTTTTCATAGCCTGTTTTCGGATTCTACCGAATTTGGATCTCGTCCAAGAACGAAGAACGAACATCGCCACGGCAACGAGAAATGCTGCCAAGCGCAGTCGTATGACCGTTCGTTCACGCGCGGTGTACCGCTTTTCCACTCTGGAAAAGCGATCCGCATGTCGTCGGTAGATATCATCGGTCACACCTGTGGTACTCATCCTGCAGTGACATTATATACAATTTGCAGCGGGGCCAACGACAACTTGGGGGTGCAGAAAAAACTTGGGAAGCAAGCCTTTTCTTGGCCCTTTTCTTTCCGTCTTGCCGCAATCAGTACCGAGCCCACTTGATTTTCTTGACTCGGTTCATATCCTTACACGTCGTAAGACTGTGCGTTGTCCATTTTCTTAACCCTTAGGAGAACAATCATGAATCGCGCACGTTTTGGGAAGGTGCTCTTGGTGGGCGTGGCAATCTTTGCGCTCGGCCTATGTGCCAAGCCGGCATCCGCTTGGTGGGGTTGCCGCGGTTGCTGCGGTGGCTGGTACGGCTGCCATGGCTGCGGCTGGGGTTGGGGTGGCTGCGGCTGGCGTAGTTGCGGCTACTGGGGAGGCTGTGGTTATGGCTGCGGCTACGGTTGGGGTGGTTATGGCTGTGGCTGCGGCTGGGGTGGCTGTGGTTATGGCAGTTGTTATGACGGTTCTTGCTGTGGCACTTCGGTCGCCTATCCCGGCTACGTTTACGATACGTGGAGTGGAGGGCAGTACATTGTGCAGTCGGCGGGCACGACTCCCGCCACGTTTCTATCGAATGGAACTCCGGGTGCGGCTCCGCGCAACCGCACCTCGATCGAGTCGCCGGACGGCGAAAGCGCACTTCTAACCGTCTTGGTGCCGAACGAGGCCAAGGTGACGATCAACGGTTTGCTCACCAAGAGCACCGGCAGCGAGCGGCGTTTTGCTTCCTACGGCCTGCGCCCAGGTTATACGTATAAGTATAAGGTCAAGGCGGAAGTCGTTCGCGACGGTAAGATCGTTCCGGAAGAGCAGACGGTTTCGCTCACGGCCGGCGCAACGCAGCCTCGCTTTCGGCTTTAATACTCCCAGCAGCGAGGGCCTGGCCACGATCAAGTGATCACGACCGGCCCGCAGTTCTCTCAAACAATACTACGGTCTCCCGTCCGGCACGCGGCGGGAGGCCGTTTTTTAAGGTATATATATCTGGAAAACAGGCGTAGGCGGTTCCTTGTTTTTCCACGATTGTTTGCCGAGGTGCTGCATGCGTTCAAGACTGATTCCCATACGATGGTTCCTTGCCCTGGCTCTTATCGGCCTGGCGGCGGCAGCCGTCTACGTCATTTCGCACAGACCGCCGCAGGAAGAAGCCGAAGCGGGGAGTGTCGAATCTATCGATGTTGCCGAGGGCAAACGGCAAGTTGTTTGTCTGGGATATGTCGATCTTGCCGGGGGGGTTACGTCGCTGACCACTGCTCAACCCGCCCGAGTGACAGCGCTGTTGGTTGCAGAGAACGCGCACGTGGACGCCGGCACGCTGCTGCTGACCACGGATGACCGGGCTAGTCTCGCCGCCGTCGACGATGCCAAGGCGGCCCTCCGTGCGGCCACCGACCATTTGGATAACGCCCGCCGCATGGCCAAACGCCACGAGATCCAACTCCAGAAGCAGGACGCGAGCATCCGCGCGGCGCGGGCCCGCGTGGCGGCCGCAAGACGCGGGCTCGAGGCGAAACAGAGCCTGCGGCCGGTGCAGGAAGCGAAGATTCTTGCCGCTCGGGCTCGGCTGCAGGCTGCGAAACGCGGGCTGGAGTTGAAACAAAACCTTCAATCGGTCCATCAAGCCAACGAAAAAGAGGTGGCGGTGGCCGAGGAGCAGGTCAGAGAGTGCGAGGCCGGTCTACAGGTAGAACAGGCATCTTCGGCGGACGAGAAGGAAGTGCAGGTCGCGGAAGAGGATATCAAACAGTGGGAAGCCGGCCTCGAAATGGAAGTTGCCCGCCGAGCCGAGTTGGAGTTGGCCGACCCGCAACAGCAGGTCAAGCAGGCCCAGTCGCAGGTCGATCGGGCCCAGGCGACCTTGGCCCAGGCCGAGGCCTTGGCCGCGGGGCAGCAGGTCCGCGCACCGGCCGCGGGAACCGTGCTCCGGACCCTCACCCGCCCGGGTGAAATCGTGTCGGCAACCTCGCCGGCCATGTTCTTTGCCGCCGATGGCCCGCGCATCGTACGGTCCGAGGTGGAGCAACAGGAAGTAGACCGCGTGAAAGTGGGGGCTCCCGTCCTCATCAAGGACGACGTGGTCCACGGCGGGGTATGGCACGGAAAGGTCCTGCAATTAGCAAATTGGTACTCGAAACGGCGCACGATCATGGAGGATGCTGCATCGCTCACCGACGTTCCGACCGTCGAGTTGCTGGTGTCGATTCAACAAGACGGGCCGCTGCCGCGCGTTGGGCAGCGCGTCCGTGTTCACGTCGAGGCCGCGAAGCCCGTTCGGTGACGTCAACGCGCGCCTTCGGCCAGTCTCTTCTCCAAGGCGATCATGACACGCGCCTTCCTCGACACCGGCCACCTCTTCAGTGTACTCTCAGCCACCCGGCACGGGTTGACTAGTCGCGATAATGCAAGGGAGCCTAATCTAACACCGACAACCAGCCTGTTAATAACCAAGGAGAGGCTTGCAAAATGGGGATAATTTCAATATAGATAACTTGACAAGCATGGGAAAGACGGCTATTCTAGATAAGTTTTGCCCGTCTTCGGGACTTAACCGGTGTATAAGTGAGGCTGGAGTCCGGAATTTGCCACTGCAAAGCGAACATCAGCCAGCCGACGGCTCGCTTTATTCCGGACAATCGGCCGTATCCATGGAAAGGTAAATCCATGCAGTACTCTCTTTGCACGATCGTATTGCTAGTCCTGTTCCTGCCGGGCCTCGAAGCCCGTGCGCGTACTTGGACCGATTCGACGGGACTTTATACCGTTCAGGCAGATTATTTGGACTACAAAGACGGTAAGGTGCGATTGAGGCGGGCCGACAACCAGAAGATCGTCGGTGTGCCCTTCGAACGGCTCAGCCATAGCGACCAGGCGTTGATTCAAGACTTGCAGCGGCAAGTCAGGGCGGGTGACAAAGTGGTAACACTCCACCCTACTGCCGTAAGAGTCGGCGCAAAGGTCTTGACCACGGTTGACGCAGGCGTGGAAGTACACGTCGCCCAAGTACAAGGACGGTGGATCGGCGTGGTTGTGCAGCGCGAAGGTCGGGACATCGCGGGCTGGATTCCTGCCGTCGAAGTGCGGCACGCGGTGGCCGGCGACCGCGCGCACCATGTACCGTCCGCTCGTTCCGAACGGCTGGTCGGTGGCAAGCCGTCCGCGGGCACCATGTACCCATGGTCGGCGGCGGCAATCGCGCCCGTCTTGAGGCGGGTGGAACCCGCCGATGAATCCGACTTCGAACAACAAGTGCTCAAGGCGGACGTTCCGGTGTTGGTCGATTTCTGCGCGGAATGGTGTGGTCCGTGCCGGGCCCTCGGGCCCGTGCTCGAGGAACTGGCCCGCGAGGCGTCCGACGTCAAGATCGTCAGAGTCGATTTCGACCGCAATCGCAACCTGGCGGCACGTTACGGCGTCGAATCGCTTCCGTCGCTGCTGGTGTTCAAGAGCGGGCAAGTGCGAGACCGGCAAGTCGGACTGGCTGCCAAGGCCCGCTTGAAGTCGATGCTCAATCTGTAAGAACCGATCGGATGATGCTTGCCTTCCGCAGAAAGCCAGTAACTATGACCAGATGTTTGATCTTCGCTTCGGTGCCGATTATCGCCCTTCTTGCTGGCTGCGGCGAGCGATCGGCTGCCAAAAACCCCGTTGCTGAGAAACAGAATCCCATGCAGCAAGACGACGAAACTCGGCCCGTATCCCACAGTAGCGGGCATTTGACGGACTACTTTCCTTTGACTTCATCCAGCCGCTGGGAATACGACGTGGAGATCCAGGGACCGACCGGTACTTCGCAGAAACTCTCGGCCGTCAAGAGCGTGAAGGACCAGCGGCAGATCGGGACCCGCCAATACGCCCGGATCGCGACGGAGGTCACCGGCGGAAGCGTTCGCATGCCGGACCAGTTCTATCGGGTGGACGAAAATGGAGTCGAGGCCGCCGTGCAGGGGGCCGAGGGCAAGGAACTTCTGCTCCTGCCCAAAGATCCTCGATCGCAGAAGTCGTGGAGCGGCGAAGCCGAGCCGGCAATTGCCGGCTTTTCCGGTGAAGCAACCGTGGACGAAATGTTCCAACATCGCGACCACCGGTATGACGGCTGCGTGAAGGTTTCCGTAAGAATGACCATCGTGGAGAAGTCCGTGTTCGGCCGCAGGGAAACGCCCGTCCAATTGCAGCGTTGGTATGCCCCGGGAATCGGCATGGTTCGTGAACTGCGGATCCTGGGCGAGGAAGGGAAGCCCAACTACATGAAGAGCGACTGCAAACTGACGGGGTTCCAGATCGGCCCGTGACGCCTCAAACGAGGGACTGCCCCGCCGGGAAGGATCCGGGCGGTCGCGTTGACGAATCCTATATCATGACAGCATTTTCGTAGTGAGGGTAAGCATGTCCGAAGAATATCCTGATTGGCAAGACGACACGGTCAAAGTGGTGTGCAACGGCGATCGAGTTTGCTCGATTTGGCCCGCCGCACGCAAGAACGCCTTGGGGTGGGAGGATGTCGGTTTTACCGGTACGCGCGAGGAGTGCCTGGAGTACGTGAAGGCGCACTGCGATGCCTATTGCCGGCTGGTGAAACCGCTTTACCAGGATGGAACGTGAACACCATGAGAGTGCGAGCCGGGCAGTCTTGGCCGACATTTGTCGCTTTGTTGCGCGACCGAGCCAGCCAACGGGCGGGGGATCCCGCTCTCGGCTTTTTGCCGTTGGGGGATGGCGTTGAAGCCTGGCTCAGTTTCCAGGACCTCGACGAGCAGGCGCGGGCCATTGCCGCGAGGCTCCAGTCGCTTGATCGCCAGGGGCAGCGCGCGCTGTTGCTTTACCCGCCGGGCTTGGAGTTTGTCTCAGCGCTGTTGGGATGCTTCTATGCGGGAGTCGCGGCCGTGCCCATGCACGTGCCTGGTCCGCGGCGGCCGCCGACGCGATTGGCGACCGTTGCCGCCGACTGCGGCGCCAGCCTGGTGTTGACCACCGCCGCGCTCTTGCCCGAACTTGAGGCCCGCTTCGAACGGCACGCCGTGCTTGGCGGCCTTGCCAAACTGGCGACCGAGACCATCGACCTTGCCGCGGCCGCGGCTTGGCAGGCGCCCGACATCGGACCAGATGCCGTGGCGTTTCTTCAATACACTTCCGGCTCCACGTCGCTGCCCAAGGGGGTTGTGCTCAGCCACGCGAACCTGTTGTTCAACTCGGGGCTGATCTACGATGCGTTTCGGCATGGTCCGGATTCTCGGGGCGTGATCTGGTTGCCTTCGTTCCACGATATGGGGCTGATTGGCGGCGTCCTACAGCCATTGTTCGGCGGATTTCCCACCTTGCTCATGTCGCCCGTCGATGTGGTACAGCGGCCGTTGGCGTGGCTGGAGGCGATCTCACGGTTCCGCGCCACGACCAGCGGCGGGCCCAATTTCATCTACGAGGCTTGCGTCCAACGCATTCGCACCGAGGATTGTCATGCCCTCGACCTCTCATCGTGGCAGGTCGCGTTCAATGGGGCTGAGCCCATTCGCGCTGAGACCCTCAATCAGTTCGCAACGAAGTTCGCCCCGTATGGGTTTCGCCGGGAAGCGTTCTTTCCGTGCTATGGACTGGCGGAGGCGACATTGTTGGTGTCCGGCGGGCCGCAGGGGAGTCTTCCCGTAGTGCGCCTGGTGAGCAAGGAGGGGCTGGAGAATAATCTTGCCACGGCGCCTAAGGGCACGGAGGACACGGCAACGGTAATCGGTTGCGGGCATCCCGCTGCCGGATTGGACGTGCAAATCGTCGAGTTGGAGTCTTTGTCTCCCCGCCAAGCGGGCCAAGTCGGCGAGATTTGGGTTTCAGGTCCAAGTGTTGCCCAAGGGTATTGGGGGCGCGACCAGGAGAGCCAAGCGACCTTCCATGCCCGCCTTACTGATGCCGGGGCACAATGTACCCATGGTCAACCCGATTACCTTCGTACGGGCGATCTTGGTTTCATGGCCGATGGCCAGCTTTTCGTGACCGGCCGGCTCAAAGACCTGCTCATTTTCGACGGCCGCAATTGCTATCCCCAAGATATCGAGTTGACGGTGGAGAAAGCTCATCCGGCCGTGCGCGCACTCTGTAGTGCGGCGTTTGGCGTGGGCGACCATGAGCAGGATCTCGTCATCGTTTGCGAACTGGAGCGCAACGGCCGCAGCGCCGACCTTGCCGAAGTCATGGCGGCCATTCGCCGCGCGGTCTCGGAGGAACACGAGTTGCCCGTCTGCGCGATGGTATTGACTAAGGTAGGAGGCGTTCCCAAGACCCCCAGCGGGAAAGTCCAGCGCCACCTGTGCCGGCAGTTGTTTCTCGGCGACCGCCTGCCGGCGGTCGCTCGCTGGCCGGAAATTCCGGTTGAAAGCGGTCGGCCCGCCCAAACCGTCTCTCATAGCTCGCCGTGCAACCAGCCCTCGCAAAACGGCAAGTCGTCCCAGGACATCCGCGACTGGTTGGTGTCGCGGATCGCCAGCCGCTTCCCGGCCAATGCGGCGATCAACGTCCGTGAGCCGCTGGCCTCCTACGGACTGAAGTCTCGCGATGCCTTGGAACTCACGGGCGAATTGGAGCAATGGCTCGGTCGTCGTCTCTCGCCAGGCTTGATCTACCACTACCCGACGATCGAAGCGATCGCCCGCTACCTGGCCGGAGAACCCGAAACGCACGCGGCACAGGCCGCAGCCGGCAATGGGCATGCGGGCACCACATGGGGCACCCAGTACCCTGGGTCGTGGTCGGCAAGCGAGCCGATCGCGATTGTCGGGCTCGGGATGCCGTCTGCCGGGAGCCGCAAACCCCGAAGCCTTTTGGCAACTCCTTGTCGAAGGCCGAGACGCCATTTCCTCGGTCCCGGCCGACCGCTGGGATGCCGACGCGGTGGACAAGTGGATTGCCTCCACCGGGGCACCCCCTGGGTCCGGCGGGGCACCCTCTGGGTCGGGCACCGTGCGCTGGGGCGGCTGGCTGTCCGGCATCGACCAATTCGATCCCGGTTTCTTTGGCATTTCACCGCGGGAAGCGGCCTGCATCGATCCGCAGCACCGTTTGTTGCTGGAGGTCGCCTGGGAGGCCCTGGAGGATGGCGGTGGACCGGCCCATTCCCTCCGCGGCTCGCGGACCGGCGTCTTCGTCGGCATCTCGACCCACGACTACTGCCGCAACGTCATGTTCCGCACCGGCCACCTCGATCCCTACTGGTCCACCGGCAATGCGGGCAGCATGGCGGCCAGCCGGCTCTCGTACTTCTTCGATTTCCACGGACCGAGCATCGCTGTCGATACGGCATGCTCCTCCTCGCTGGTTGCGGTCAATTGGGCCGCCAAGAGTCTCATCGCCAATGATTGCGAGGTGGCGATCGCCGGCGGGGTGAACACGATTCTCAGCCCGGACATCTCCCTGAGTTTCCTCCGTGCCGGCGGCTTGGCCCCCGATGGCCGCTGCAAGGCCTTCGACGCCCGCGCCAACGGCATGGTTCGTAGTGAAGGCGCCGGACTGGTAGTGCTCAAACGACTGTCGCGCGCCTTGGCCGACGGCGATCGCATCTACGCGGTCATTCGCGGCTCCGCGGTCAACCAGGATGGACGCAGCAACGGCATTACCGCTCCCAATCAGGCTGCCCAAGAGGCGGTGCTGCAAGCCGCATGGGAAAACGCGGGCATGTCTCCCAAGCAGACGCAATACATCGAGACGCACGGGGCCGGCACGCTCTTGGGGGATCTGATCGAGGCCCAAGCCCTGCAGTCGGTGTTGGCGGCGGGCCAACCCGACGGCCGGCGCTGCTGGATCGGTTCCGCAAAAACGAACATCGGACACTGCGAAGCGGCCGCGGGCATTGCCGGTTTGATCAAGACCACCTTGGCCATCCACTATGGCCAGATACCGCCCAATCTGCACTTCACGCAACCGAGCCCCCATATTCACTTCGAGGAAATGCCGTTTGCCGTGCCGACCTGCCTGACGCCTTGGCCAGCAACAGACGGCCGCCGGCTGGCCGGCGTGAGTTCCTTTGGCTTCGGCGGGACCAACGCCCACGTGGTCCTTGAGTCGCCGCCCACGATTCCAGTCCGCACCGAAGCACGCGAGATGCAGACCATCGGGCTTCACCTGTTGCCGCTGTCGGCGGCCACGGGGCCGGCGCTTGCCGGCGTGGCCGAGCGCATGGAGCGACAGCTCGCTGACCATCCGTCGACTTCCACCAGCCTGGCCGACCTGTGTTGCAACGCCGCGCTGCGACGGTCTCACTTGGATCACCGCGCCGCCCTCCGCTTCCGCACCAGGGACGAGTTGTGCCAGCAACTGGCCGCGCTGCGGTTGAACAAGGCACTGCCGGCAATGAACGTTGGCAAGGTTGCCGGGCACCATGTACCCATGGTCGGCGGCGATACCCGCGTGGTCTTTGTGTTCTCGGGGCACGGCGGGCAGTGGCGCGGCATGCACCAGGCGCTGGGGACGCGTTTTCCGGCTTTCCGGGCGAAGTTGCAGGAGTGCCACGATTTATTGCGG
Organism: uncultured Planctomycetia bacterium; assembly: GCA_963779975.1. Lineage (GTDB taxonomy): Bacteria > Planctomycetota > Planctomycetia > Pirellulales > Thermoguttaceae > JANXQG01. Next base: position 92,170 of record CAWAAL010000023.1, read on the forward strand.
CAGCATGCCGATTGGTCGCTGTTGGACCAGCTTTGTGCTGCGGAGCCATACTCGTCGCTCGAAAAAGGGAGCGTCGAGATTGCACAGACGTGCCTCTTCGCTTTTCAGATCGCGCTGGCCGAAGCCTGGAAGGCCTGCGGGATTGTTCCCGACGCCGTTGTCGGGCATAGCGTGGGGGAAGTCGCGGCAGCGCACGTCTCGGGCGCACTGGCGCTCGCCGATGCCGTCCGCGTCGTCGTACAACGGAGCCGCCTTCTGGATTGGGCCATGGCCGAGAATTCCGACGTGGGCGCCATGGCCGCTCTTCGGGCTCCCGCGGCCGACGCCGAATCGCTCGTGGCGGGCCGCGAGGACCGTCTCTGGATCGCCGTATACAACAGTCCGAGCTACACGGTTCTCGCGGGCGATCGCGATGTGTTGGAAGAACTCGTTGCCGGACTGCGGCGCGAGAAGATCGGCGCGCGCATGATGAACGTGCCCGGCGCGGCGCATACTCCGCGCCTCGAACCGACGAGACTCAAGCTTCAGGCAGCGCTGGACGGCCTGCAACCCCGATCCGGCCACGTGCCGTTCTACTCCACGGTCACCGGGATGCGGCAGGAGGGGCGAGATCTCGGTCCCGAGCACTGGGGAGCCAGTGTCCGGCAAGCAGTCCGTTTCGCCCCGGCCGTCGACCGGCTGTTGGAAGACGGCTATCGCATGTTCCTGGAAATCGGCCCGCATCCGTTGCTGGCGGCGGCCGTGACGCAGTGCGCCGATTATCGCCAGGCGGCGGCCGTCGTACTTCCATCGCTCCGGAGGGACGATCATGACCTGGAAGCGATGACCGGCGCGTTCGGTGCAATGTACGTGCAGGGCGTTGCCGTTGATTGGCGCGCCATGTACCCAACTCCCCATCCCACGGTCCCCTTGCCATACTACCCATGGCAGACTCAACGCTGTTGGATCGAGCCGGCGCAGGTCCAGGTCTTGGACCAGGCGGGCACCACGTACCCGTGGTCGGCCGGCGATGCGCGGGCACCATGTACCCATGGTCGGCGGCCAACCGTGCCGGCACCCGGCGCAGCGCCACCGCCAGTTTTCACAGCGCCGGCCGGATCACCCGCCGACGTGCGGGCTCCTGTCGCCCAATGCCTTGAAGCTTTGCGCAATGCGCCGGCCGCGGGAAAAGCTGCGCGGCTGGAATCGTATCTACTCGCTCAGGTTGCGCTCACCCTGGGTAACGATGCGGCGAAAATCGATCCCGACCAGCCGGTGACCGGCCTGGGAATCGATTCCCTGATGGCCATGGAAATCAAGAACCGCGTCGAATCGGAGTTGGGCGTGGAATTGCACATGGTGCAATTACTCGAAGGCCCTAGTATCGCGGACCTCGCGCGCATACTCCTTCCTCAGCTTGATCGCGGCGAGCGGGCACCATGTACCGCCGGCCCGGCATCGATTCCGGAATTTGAGCAGCCGGGTGGGGCACCCAGTACTCTGGGGGCATCCAGTACTCTGGGTCGTGGTCGGCGGCAGGCAGTCGGCCAGGCCGCGTCCGCTGGCGATGTGCCGACGGCAGAGGAGGCGACACGGTTGCTGTCGCAGATCGATGATCTCTCCGAAAAAGAAATCGAGGGCTTGGTGAGTCGAATTCTTGCTCCATAGGACGGATCGCAATGAGTACGATCGAAGATATCAACCGCTTGACCCTCGAAGAAAAAAAGTCGCTCTTGCGGCGTCTGCTCAGCGAAAAGGCGGCCGCCTCGCGCCGTGAATTTCCCGCCTCGCACGGCCAGCGCACTTGTGGTTCCTGCACCAGTTCAACCCCCGCAGCGCCGCTTACAACGTCGTCTTCGCCGCGCGGGTGCGTTCCGCACTCGATCTTGAGGCCCTGCGGAGTGCGTTGCAGACCGTCAGCGATCGGCACAGTTCCCTGCGCACGACCTTCGAAGACCGCCAAGGGCAGCCGGTGCAAGTGGTCCACCGGCACGTGAAGGTTGCTTTCCCCGAGATCGATGCGAGCGACTGGAGCGAGGACCGGCTCTACCAGGAGGTCTCGGCCGCCGCCTACCACCCATTCGACCTGACCACCGGACCGCTTTTTCGCGGCGCGGTCTTCACGCGCACGGAAGACGATCATGTTCTTCTCTTCGCTGTCCACCACGTCATCGCCGACTTCTGGTCGTTGGTCGTTCTGATGTCCGACGTGCGGCAGATTTACCAGTCCGGCGGCGGGCACCATGTACCCATGGTCGGGGGCGCGCGTTTGCCGCCTTTGACCGTCGACTACGCCGATTACGTCCGCTGGCAAGACGATTTGTTGGCGGGGCCGGAGGGTCGGCGCCTTTGGGATTATTGGCGCGGGCGACTCGACGATAACCTGTCCTTGCTCAACTTGCCGACCGATCGGCCTTATCCGGCGATCCCAACGGACAAAGGTGCAGCCGTCAACTTCCTTTGCGAAGGGCCGCTTGCCGAGGGAATTCGAGGTCTTGCGCGCCAGGAAGGCGTCACGGTCTTTGCCTTGCTCTTGGCCGCCTACCATGTGCTCCTGCACCGTTACAGTCGGCAGAACAACATCCTCGTCGGTTCGCCGGTGGCCTGTCGCAGTCAGCCCGGTTTCGAGAACGTGGTAGGATACCTGCTCAACATGCTCGTCTTCCACGGCGATCTTTCCGGAAATCCTACCTTTGCCGAGTTTCTCCAACAGGTCCGCGAGACCGTCCTGGGAGCCCTCCGCCACCAGGATTTTCCCTTCTCCCTGCTCGTCGAGCGATTGCAGCCGGTCCGCGATCCCTCGCGTCCCCCAATTTTCCAGGCGGCCTTCCTCATGGAAAAATCGCATCGGCTCGCGGAGCAAGGCGCCGCGTCGCTGATGATGGGCCAGGCCGGCTCACGGCTCGAAGTCGGTGGTTTCACCCTGCAGCCCTTCGGGCTGCGGGCGGAAGTCACGCCCTTTGAAATCGCGTTGATCGTCGAGGACGCCGGCAGCGCTTTCGCCGGATGTTTTCAGTACAACGCCGACTTGTTCGATGCCGCCACCGTCAACCGGCTGTCTGACTCGTACCGCCGCCTGTTGGAAGCCTTCGTGGCCGATCCGCACTGCCGGATCGGCAAGGCGCCGCTTCTCTCCTGCGGCGAGCGAACCCGGCTGTTGGACGACGAGAATTCGACTGCGGCCGCCCTCATACCGGGGGAAAAATGGCCCGATGACGCTTGCTGCCACGAATTGATCGCGGCGCAGGCCCATCTGACCCCCGATCGCATCGCCCTGGTAGCCGGCGACCGGCAGATGACATATAAGGATCTCGACGATCGCGCCAACCAGTTGGCCCACTATCTCCGCGGCATGGGCGCTGGTCCCCAATCGCTGGTGGCAATCTGCACGGATCGCTCTTGCGATATGCTCGTCGGTCTGCTCGGCATCCTCAAAGCGGGCGCTTGCTATGTGCCCATCGACCCCGCCTTCCCGCACGAGCGCCTCCGTTATATTCTCGACCAGAGCGGTTGCCGCGTGCTTTTGACCCAGGGCCGCCTTGTTGCTGAACTGCCGCCTTACCAGGGCCAGATTGTTCGTCTTGACGACGATTGGCGGAAGATTGCCGAGCAGCCCGTTTGCTGCCCGCCGTTGGAAGTCGGACCCGACGACCTTGCCTACGTGATTTACACTTCCGGTTCGACGGGCCTGCCCAAAGGCGTCGAGGTGCCACACCGCGGGCTGGTGAACTTCCTCGGTTCCATGCTCCGGGAGCCCGGCCTTGCGCCCGATGACGTTTTGTTGAGCGTAACCACGCTGTCATTCGACATTGCGGGTCTGGAACTCTACTTGCCGCTGGTCTGCGGCGCTCGGGTGGTGCTTGCCGATCGCGCGACTGCGGCCGATCCGGTCCGTCTCCAAGAGCAACTCGCCTTGGCCGGGGCAACGGTAATGCAGGCGACGCCGGCTACTTGGCGGATGCTGATCCAGGCAGGCTGGCAGGGAGCCGGGCACCATGTCGGGCACCATGTACCCATGGTCGGGGTCGGCGTTTCGTTGCAGGCGGGCCGGGCACCCGGTACTCCGGGTCGCGGCCCCGGCGCCATGAAGATCCTGGTTGGCGGCGAGGCGCTCGACACTGGCCTGGCCCGCCAGTTGTTGGATCGCTGCGCGGAATTGTGGAATCTCTACGGTCCTACCGAAACCACGGTTTGGTCCACGGTCTGCCAGGTCCAGCGGGGAGTCGATCGCATCAGTATCGGCCGCCCCATCGCCAACACCCAGGTCTATCTACTCGACGAGTACCTTGAGCCAGTGCCGTTGGGCGTTCCCGGCGAGCTCTATATCGGCGGCCACGGTGTCGCACGTGGTTATCTCGGTCGCCCGGACCTGACCGCCCACCGCTTTGTGCCCAATCCCTTCGCTTCGCAACCGGGCGCCCGGCTTTACAAGACCGGGGACCTGGCGCGGAGGCTGCCCGACGGCACGATCGAATTCCTTGGTCGCATGGACTTTCAGGTCAAGGTCCGCGGTTTTCGCATCGAGTTGGGCGAGATCGAAAATGTTCTGGCGCGGCATCCCGCGGTCCGGCATGCAGTCGTCGTCGCACAAGCTGACCAGGGCGGACGGGGCACCCGGCGGGTACCCGGTACTCTGGGGGGCGGGGCGCGGCTCGTCGCTTACGTCGTGTCGTGCGATGCGGAACCGGTTTCCGCCGGCTCGTTGCGGAGCCATCTGCGTCAGCATTTGCCCGACTACATGGTTCCCAGCGTTTTCGTTGCGATGGACGCCCTGCCGCTGACCCCCAACGGCAAAATCGATCGCAAAGCCCTGCCGGCCCCCGCTGCCGCTCAGTCCGAACGGGAGTCCCGGTACGTGGCGCCGCGCACGCCAACGGAGGAATTATTGGCCGGCCTGTGGGCCGAACTGCTGGGGCTCGAACGCGTGGGTATCCATGACGACTTCTTTGAACTCGGCGGGCACTCCCTTCTGGCCACCCAGGTCGCTTCGCGCATCCGCGATCACTTTCGCGTCGATTTACCACTGCAACGCCTGTTCGAATCACCCACGATTGCCAGCATCGCGGCGGCCCTTGACCTCAGCCGGCCCGCGGCAAATGGCCTGGAACCGATCGAGCCCGGGCACCATGTACTCATGGTCGGCGACCATGATTCGCTCCCGCTTTCCTTCGCGCAACAACGACTGTGGTTTCTCGACCATTTGACTCCCGGCAGTCCGGTCTACAACATCCCGGCAGCCGCGCGCATTAGCGGACATCTGGACGTCGAGGCCCTCCTCGCCGGCCTGAATGAGATCGTGCGCCGTCACCAGTCCCTGCGGGCCTGCTTCTCCGACGAAGGCGGTCGCCCCGTGCTGCGCGTCGTCGAGGACCTGGAACTGGAACTCCCCGTAACGGACTTGGTCGATCTTTCGCCGTCTGATCGTGAAACCGAGGTGCGGCGGCTGGCCATGGAAGAGGCCCGGCGGCCATTCTTGCTCTCCCAGCCGCCGCTGCTTCGCGCCCGGCTCTTGCGCCTTGCCCCCACCGAACACGTCTTCCTGCTGACCGTGCATCATATCGTTTCCGACGGTTGGTCAATGGGCGTGTTCCTGCGAGAATTGGCCCCGCTTTATCAGGCGTTTTTGCAAGGTCGGCCGTCTCCCCTCTCGGCCCTGCCGTTGCAATACGCGGATTATGCCGCCTGGCAGCATCGGCAGTCACGGCACGAGTCTTTCCAACAGCAGCTTGACTATTGGCGGGAACAGTTGGCCCACGCGCCAACCAGACTCGATCTTCCTACCGATCGGCCCCGCTCCGCGATTCAAACCTATGCGGGGGCTTTGCACCCGGTCGAGATCCCCGCCGAACTGACCGAAGCCCTGCGACGCCTGGGCCGTCACCATGAATGCACGCTTTTCATGACCTTACTGGCCGCGTTCCAGACACTTCTGGCCCGCTACTCCCAACAAGTTCAGGTCTGCGTGGGAACGCCGATTGCCGGTCGTACTCGCTCGGAGCTCGAAGGGCTGATCGGCCTATTCGTCAACACCATCGTGCTTCGCGGCGATTTCTCCGGCAACCCTTCCTTCCGTGAACTCCTCCGTCGCACAAGCCTCGCAACGCTAGGGGCCTATGCCCATCAGGATTTTCCGTTCGAACGACTCGTCGATCACTTGCAGCCCGATCGCGACTTGGCACGCAGTCCGCTGGTCCAGGTCATGTTCGTGTTGCAAAACGCTCCACTGCCTTCCCTCAACTTACCGGGCCTGAGCTTGGTTCCCATCGACGCGCACAGCGGCACGTCGAAGTTCGACCTGACTCTGATGTTCGAGGAGACCGCAGCGGGCCTCCGCGGTTCGGCCGAATACAATACCGATTTGTTTGATGCCTCGACCATCGAGCGGATGCTCGCGCAGTTCCAACGCATCCTTGAGGCCATGATTTCTGAGCCGGATAGCCGGGCTTTGGAGACGGATCTCCTCGGTCCAGAACGGGAGACGGTGCTGGAGACGTTCAACGCCACGGCGGTGGCCTGGCCCGGCGAAGAGAGCGGGGAAGAGAATCCCGCAGCGGAGACGCTGTTGAGCGGCTTCGCGCGGCAGGCGCGGCGGACGCCGGCGGCGGCGGCGGTGATCGTCGACGGCGGAGAGACCTTGAGCTACCGCGAATTGGACGAGCGTTCCAATCAACTGGGTCGATGGCTGCGTGGGCAGGGGGTGGGTCCGGACGCGGTGGTGGGCGTGCTGGCGGAGCGTTCGGCGGGGATGCTGGCGGCGATCTACGGGGTGTTGAAGGCGGGCGGGGCCTACCTGCCCCTGGAGGCCGAGTGGCCGGCGGAACGGGTGCGGCAAGTCCTGGCCGACAGCCGCGCCGAGGTCGTGCTCTTGGAGTCCCGCTGGGCGGAGCGGCTGGGCGACTGGGCGGGGCGGCGGCTGGCCGTCGAACGTCGAATGGCCCGGCGCGGAAGCGGCCGGTCCGCTGCCGGCGCTGGCCGGGCCGGGGAATCTGGCCTACGTGATCTACACCTCGGGCTCGACGGGGCGGCCCAAGGGGGCCGGCGTGGAACACGCGGGGATCGTCAATCGCCTGCGGTGGATGCAGGCCGCCTACGGGCTGGCGCCGGGGAACGGGTGCTGCAGAAGACGGCGATCAGCTTCGACGTCTCGGTGTGGGAGTTGTTCTGGCCCTTGGCGCAAGGGGCCACGCTGGTGCTGGCGCGGCCGGGCGGGCACCGCGACGCGGCCTATCTGGCCGACGTGGTGCGGCGGCAGGCGATCGGCACGCTGCACTTCGTGCCCACCATGCTGGCGGTCTTCCTGCAAGCGCCGGGGCTGGCGGAGTGCGCGACGCTGCGGCGGGTGGTGGCCAGCGGCGAGGCCCTCAGTTATGAGTTGGTCGAGCAGTTCTACCAGCGTTTGCCGCAAGCGGCGCTCTACAACCTGTACGGCCCCACGGAGGCCGCCGTGGACGTCACGCACTGGAGCTGCGCGGCGGGGGATCCGCGGCGGCTGGTGCCGATCGGCCGGCCGATCGCCAACCTCCGCACCTATGTCCTGGACGGTCGGCTGCAGCCCCTGCCGGTGGGCGTGGCGGGGGAACTGCACCTGGCGGGGGTGGGCCTGGCGCGGGGCTATCTGCGGCATGCGGAACTGACGGCGGCGGCCTTCGTGCCCGATCCCTTCTCGGCGACGGGCGGCGGACGGTTGTACAAGACGGGCGACCTGGCCCGCTGGCTGCCGGACGGGACGCTGGAGTACCTGGGCCGGCTGGACGGGCAGGTCAAGGTCCGCGGGCAGCGGATCGAACCGGCGGAGATCGAGAGTGCGTTGGGTCTGCACCCGGAGGTCTTGGAGGCGGCGGTGGCGGCGCGGAAGGAGTCCGGCCGCACGGTGTTGGCGGCCTACGTGGTGCCGCGTGGGGCGGACGCCGCGCCCTCCGCGGAGCGGCTGGCGGCCTGGCTGGCGGAGCGGCTGCCGGCGGGTTGGGCGCCGTCGAGCTTCACGGTCCTGGCGGCCCTGCCGCGGACCACCAGCGGCAAGGTGGACCGGCGGAAGCTGCCCGCGCCGGACGCCGCGCAACGGACGCTGGAGACGCCCTACGTGGCCCCGCGGGGGCCGGTGGAGGCGGTGCTGGCGGAGGTCTGGCAGGCGGTGCTGGCCGTGCCGCGGGTGGGCATCGACGACAACTTCTTCGCCCTGGGGGGCGACTCGATCCATTCCATCCAGGTGCTGGCCGAGGCCCAGCGGCGGGGCGTGGGCTTCAGCCTGGAGACGCTCTTCCGCGCCGGCACGGTGCGGAAGCTGGCGGAAGTCGCCGGCACGGGCGCGGGCCTGGAGCCGCCCACGCCGCGCACGGAGCCCTGGTCGCTGCTGGATGCCGAAGACCGGCCGACGATGCCCGCCGACGTGGAGGACGCCTATCCCTTGGCCGACCTGCAGGCGGGGATGCTCTTCCACAGCGCGTTGAGCCCGGAGACGGCGGTCTACCACGACGTCTTCTCGGCCCGCGTCCGTACCGGCTGGGACGAAGCGCGGCTGCGGGCGGTGCTCGACGAGCTCGCCGCGCGGCACCCGGCGTTGCGGACGAGCTTTGCGCTGTCCGGCTACCGGCAGCCGCTGGCGCTGGTCCATCGCCAGGCCGTATTGCCCCTGGAAGTGATCGACCTGTGCGGCTTGGAGAGCGAAGAGCAGGCGGCGCGGCTGGAGGCCTGGCTGGCGGCGGAGAAGCGGCGGAGCTTCGCCTGGGACACGGCCCCCTTGCTGCGGCTGGCGGCGCACCGGCTGACGGAGGAGACGTTCCAGTTCTCGCTGAGCTTCCACCACGCGGTGCTGGACGGCTGGAGCGTGGCCACGCTGCTGGCGGAGTTGTTCACGCGTTTTGGGGGCGAGGCCCTGCCCGCGGCGCCGGGCCTGGCCTACCGCGACTTCGTGGCGGCGGAACGGGCGGCGCTGGACTCGGCGGAGTCGGCGGCCTACTGGGAAGGGGTGCTGGCGGACCGCCCGCGGACGCGGTTGCCGCGGCTGCCGGGACGCAGCGAGGCGGCGGCCGGCAGCCTGGGGACCTACCAGGTGGCGGTGCCGGGGGAGCAGGCGGCGGCGCTGCGGCGGTTGGCGGCGGAAGAGGGCCTGCCGCTGAAGAGCCTGTTATTGACGGCACACCTCCGCGCGGTGGGCCTGGCGGCCGGCGGCGGCGAGGTGCTCACCGGGCTGGTCTCCAACAGCCGCCCCCTGGAGTTGGACGGGCAGCGGCTGCTGGGGCTGTTCCTCAACACGCTGCCGTTGCGGCTGAAGCAGGCCGGCGGGGAGAGTTGGCGGCAACTGGCGCGGCGGGTCTTCGCCGCGGAGCAGGCGTCGCTGCCGCACCGCCGCTACCCGGCGGGCCGGCTGCAGCGCCGCTACGGCCGCGAGGAAGGGCTCTTCGAGACGGCCTTCAACTACAACCACTTCCACGTCTACCAGGGTCTGGCCGGCCGCGACGGCATCGAGGTCTCGCAGCCGCGGATGTTCGAGTACACGAACTTCACGCTGATGGCGAACTTCGACCTGGCGCCGGCCGGGGAGGGCCTGGTGCTGCGGCTGAACTACGATTCGGCACAGGTCGACGCCGGCCAGGCGGAGTCCTTGGCGGGCTACTACCTGGCGGCCCTGGCGGCCCTGGCCGCCACGCCCGAGGCCGACGCCTGGGAGACGGATCTCCTCGGTCCAGAACGGGAGACGGTGCTGGAGACGTTCAACGCCACGGCGGTGGCCTGGCCCGGCGAAGAGAGCGGGGAAGAGAATCCCGCAGCGGAGACGCTGTTGAGCGGCTTCGCGCGGCAGGCGCGGCGGACGCCGGCGGCGGCGGCGGTGATCGTCGACGGCGGAGAGACCTTGAGCTACCGCGAATTGGACGAGCGTTCCAATCAACTGGGTCGATGGCTGCGTGGGCAGGGGGTGGGTCCGGACGCGGTGGTGGGCGTGCTGGCGGAGCGTTCGGCGGGGATGCTGGCGGCGATCTACGGGGTGTTGAAGGCGGGCGGGGCCTACCTGCCCCTGGAGGCCGAGTGGCCGGCGGAACGGGTGCGGCAAGTCCTGGCCGACAGCCGCGCCGAGGTTCGTGCTCTTGGAGTCCCGCTGGGCGGAGCGGCTGGGCGACTGGGCGGGGCGGCGGCTGGCCGTCGACGTCGAATGGCCGCGGACGGCGGAAGCGGCCGGTCCGCTGCCGGCGCTGGCCGGGCCGGGGAATCTGGCCTACGTGATCTACACCTCGGGCTCGACGGGGCGGCCCAAGGGCGTGGCCATCGAACATGGAAGCCTAATGAATCTAGTGACGTGGCACCAACGCGAGTACGGCGTGACCGACGTGGACCGTGCCAGCCAAGTAGCTGCGCCGGGTTCGACGCCGCGGTGTGGGAAATCTGGCCCTATCTGACTGCGGGCGCGAGCATTCACATTCCGGATGACGAGACACGACTCTCTCCGGCGAAACTGGTTGCATGGCTCGCGGCCGAGGATATTACTTTCTCGTTCCTGCCGACACCGCTTGCCGAAGCGACGCTAAATGACGCGTGGCCGGAGCAAGGCAAGTTGCGAGCGCTGTTGACCGGGGGCGACCGGCTTCACCGCGGGCTGTCTGCGGAGCGTCCGTTCCGTGTCGTGAATCATTATGGCCCGACCGAAAACACCGTGGTGAGTACGGCAGGTTCGGTGGCCGTGGCGAGCACGGATGGCTTGCCGCCGATCGGCCGGCCGATTGCGAATACGCGGGCATACATCCTGGACTGGAGCTTGAACCCGGTTCCCGTGGGCACGCCGGGCGAAATCTATCTTGGCGGCGCGGGGCTGGCGCGGGGCTACGTGAATCACCCGGAACTGACGGCGGCGGCTTTTGTGCCCGATCCGTTCTCCACTACAGAAGGCGAACGGCTGTACAAGACGGGCGACCTGGCCTGCTGGCTGCCCGACGGACAACTCGACTTCCTCGGCCGGATCGATCACCAGGTGAAAGTGCGGGGATTCCGCATCGAACTGGGTGAAATCGAGGCGTTGCTGAATGCCGAGGCCGCCGTCGATCAGGCGGCGGTGACGATCTGGCCCGATCACTCCGGGCAGAACCGCCTTGTGGCGTATGTCGTGCCGACGAGCCACCGAGAGGGTACCCGGGAGTTTTCGATCGAGCCGCTCAAAGAACATCTGCGGCGACGGTTGCCGGAGTACATGGTGCCGGCGATGTTTGTCACGCTCGATGCGTTGCCCCTGACGATCAACGGGAAAGTCGACCGCAAGCGGCTCTCCATTCCTGATGCCTCGCGGCCGCTGCTCAGCAAACAATACCTTGCGCCGCGGACGCCCAACGAGCAGCTCGTGGCGGCGATCTGGAGCAAGACGCTCGGGTTAGAGCAGGTGGGGGTTGGAGACAGCTTTTTTGATTTGGGCGGCGACTCGCTCTCGGCGATTCGCATGATGGCCGAGATCGAGCGGGCAGCCGGAGTGAATATTCCCTTGCGATTGCTCTTCCAGCAGGGGACCGTGGAGAAGCTGGCCGAGGCGATCGACGGCCAACAATCTCGCTCTACCGGTTTGCCACTGGTGGAGATGCGGTCCGGGGACAGCAGCCGAACGCTGTTCCTCGTACATCCGGCGGAAGGGACCGTATTGGGATACGCACCGTTGGCCGAGCAACTGCCCGAGGGCCTTGCGGTTTACGGGCTCCAAGCCCCGGGGCTCGAAGGCGAGGCGGAACCATTGGAGAGCGTGGAGGATCTGGCCGGCCATTACCTGCGGGCGATTCGCCGCATCCAAGCTACCGGGCCTTATCTCTTGGCTGGATGGTCGTTTGGGGGCCTCGTGGCCTTTGAGATAGCGCAGCGGCTGTTCGCGGCGGGGGAGGTGGTGGAATGGCTGGGGCTGCTGGATAGTTTCGTGCTCAGCGGTACCGAGGCCGTGGTCGAAGAGGACCGTGCGTGGTTTGCCGCCGGGGCCCGCCAATACCTCGAACAACTTGGCATACCACTGCCGGTTGCCGAGGATGAACTGGCGCGGCGCGATCCGGCCGACCAGATCGAGATGATTCTGCAAGGTCTCCGCGATACCGGCATGGAGGTCCCCGAGGCGCTGTCGCGCCAAGCCCGCAATTTGCTGAGAATCCGGAACATCAACGCCACGGCAGCCCGGCGCTACGAGCCGAAGGTCTATCCTGGCCGGATCACGCTGTTCCGCGCAGGCGATGACGAAGCCGCCGGAGTTCCAGGCGCGGACCCAGTTGTGCAATGGCAGAAGCTCAGCGCGCGGCCGATCACAGTGTATCGCGTGCCCGGCACGCATACGACGATGATGCTCCAGCGGACGAATGGCGAGGTACTGGCCGGCAAGTTCGCAACGAGTTTGAATGCCCTCGACCATGGGTACATGGTGCCCGCCGACCACGACCAGTCCGGCCCGGCCATTCAGATCCTGGAATCGATGTCGGGCCACGACCATGCGTATATGGTGCCCAACATGGTGCCCGCCTCCTCCCAAATGGAGAAGGGAGAGACGAATCATGGAGGTTGACGAAATGACCTTGGAAACCGAAGCACAAGAACCCGTTGCGACGGACAAGGCGGCCGAGAGAGGTCTGCGAACGTTCATCATCGTGGCGACGGGCCAGCTGGTATCGATCCTGGGCTCGTCGCTGACGGCGTTCGCGCTGGGTACATGGGTCTATCAACAGACCAAGTCGGTGACTGACCTGAGTCTTATCATTCTGGCGGCCACGCTTCCCGGAATTCTCATCTCGCCGTTGGCGGGAACGATCGTCGATCGTTCCGACCGGCGGCGGGTCATGTTGACGAGCAACTGCGTGTCGGCCACCGTGGAACTGGTGTTGTGGGCGATGATCATCGGCGGACAGACGTGGCTAGGTTACTTTTTCTGCCTGGCGACCGTGATTTCCATCGCCGATGCGTTTCAGGATCCGGCCTTCACGGCCTCGGTGCCGTTGCTGGTGGCCAAACGCCATCTTAGCCGGGCAAGCGGCTTCGTGCAGTTCAGCCAGGCATTGGCCCGCATTCTGGCGCCAGGGCTGGCCGGCTTGATGTTGGTGACGGTGGGCATCGGCCCGGTCCTGGCGATCGATGCGGGCACGTTCTTGCTGGCTGGTGGCACCTTGCTGATGGTGCGCATTTCCGCGTCCTGCGAGCGGTGTCGCGGCTGGTCGCGACCGGGGCTCGCTTTGGCACGACGCGCGTGTGGGCTGGACCTATCTTCGTCAACGGTCGGGGCTGGTGGCTCTCCTGCTCGTGTTCTCTGCTGTCAATTTTCTCGTAGCAATGGTCAACGTGCTCTACATCCCCCTGGTCTTGAGCTTTGCCGCAGCGGACACGGCGGGCATCGTAATGGGCATGGGCGGCGCGGGCATGATGGCCGGCAGCATCACGGTCATGGGGCTGGGAACGCCGAAGCGGAAGGTGGCGGGAATCATGGGGCTGGTGCTCTTCGGCGGAGTGGTCATTGGCCTGACAGGCGTGCGTCCCTACGTCGCCGTTGGTGGCGACCTGCGGTTTTGCGATGATGTTCGTGTTGCCGGTCCTGCAAGCCACGAGCCAGGTGTTGTGGCAAACGAAAGTGGCATTGGACGTTCAGGGTCGGGTCTTCTCGCTGCGGAGGATGATCAGCCAGGCTTCTCTGCCTGTAGCATTCCTGACTGCGGGGTGGTTGTCCGACGGTCTGTTCGAGCCGCTAATGCGGGAGGGCGGCCGGCTGGCGCCGTGGCTTGGTCCGTGGATCGGCGCGGGGCCGGGACGCGGCATCGGACTCTTGTTTATTGTCGCCGGATCCGCCGGTTGCCTCTTGGCCGCGGTCGGCTATTTACATCCGCGGATCCGCCATCTGGAAGCCGAATTGCCGGACGCGATTGGCGACACTATTGCGTCTGGCGGTGAAGGGGCCAAATTTGAACCGAGGCCGTAGGGTGGGCTTTAGCCCGCCCATTTCAAAGCACAATGCGGAGGCGGGCTAAAGCCCACCCTACAAGCTTGCGAAGAATTCCAATGAGCGAAGGGCAAACAACCATTTCGACGTCAACGAACCGATGGGTGCTCCGGCAGCCGGCCCGTGCATGGGCGGAAGCGCGGCTTGTGTGCATTCCGCACGCCGGCGGCAGTGCCTGGATGTTTCGACAATGGGCGTCCGGGTTGCCCGAGGATTTCGAAGTGTGTGCCGTGCAGCTTCCCGGCCACGTCGGCCGCATCAGTGAGGCGCCGATCGTCGATTTTGGGGCGCTCATGTCGCGCCTGACGGACGCACTGATGCCGGAGTTGGAGATCCCCGTCGTCCTCTTCGGCCATAGCCTGGGCGCGCTGGTGGCCTTCGAATTGGCCCGCGAGATGCGCGATCGGACCGGTAAGACGCCTCTGCACCTGTTCGTGTCGGGCCGCAACGCTCCCCACGCGTCGCACGAATTGGACGACGTTGCCAGCCTCGACGACGATGCGATTGTCGGGAAGCTCCGCGATCTGGGATGCACGCCGGAGGCCGTTCTCAGGGACCGCGAGACGATGCAGTTGATGCTGCCGATTCTGCGGGCGGATTTCGCGCTCTGCGACAGCTACGCGTATCACGACGGCCCGCCGCTCTGTTGCCCGATCACGGTCTTGTACGGCTTAGAAGATCCGCAAACCGACCGGGCCGGCTTAGAGGGCTGGCAGCGGCAAACGACAGGGCCGTTTCGCATGCAGCCAATTTCGGGAGACCATTTTTTCGTCGTTGCCCAGGAGCAGCTCGTCGTGCAAGCGATCGCCAACGATCTTCAGCGTCTCGGGCTTGCGAAGGATGGGCGGCACGATTCCAGTAAACCACGATAGGGGAGGGTACAAGATGATTACGTGCGATTCGAGAACTGCCGACGTGACAGTCACGGGGACCTGTGTCACCACGACCAAGGCCAGCGGCATGACCGAGGCCTGGGTGCTGCGGTGTGGCGAACGAGGAAGCGATTTGCCGGGTATTTTGGAAAAGACACTCTACCCGCTGCCGCCGATGACCGACCACGATGTACTGGCCGAACCGATCTACGGCGCCTGGGAGGGCAACATGACACACTGCCTGGAGCGAAAGCCGGTGGACGTGTGCCGCATCCGCAGGGAAAACGAAGTCGTATTGGGCAACGCCGGCGTGGTGCGGATCCTCAAGGCGGGTGCGGCAGTGACGACCTGCCGCGAGGGCGACTTCTGCATCCTGGCGCCTATCGGCAGCGCGGACCGGTACGGACACATGATCAAAGTGCATGGCTACGACGCGCCGAACATGATGGGGCTGCTTGCCAAACAGGCCGTGTATCACGAGTTGAACGTGATCCCGATCCCCCGGCCTACGCGGCACAGCTACGTTCGTTGGGCTGGATGGCCCGTGCGCTACGGCACGGCGTGGGAGAACTGGAAACTTAGTTACAACGTCTGGAAGGCCCAGTTCGACCTGGAAGACTTTCCGCCGCCCTACGTTTGTGGTTGGGGAGGCGCGGTGGCGTTGGCCATGGCGCAGCTCGCCCGGCACTTCGGCTGCCCGGCAAGCCTCGTGGCCTCCAGCGATTACCGCCTCGATCTGCTCCGCCACTTCGGCATCACGCCGATCGATCGCCGCACGTTTCCCTGCCTGGCGTTCGATGAGAAGAACTTCGAGAGCGATCGGGCGTACCGCGCGAAGTACTTGCAGGCGGAAAAAACCTTCGTCGAGGCTGTCCAAGAGGCTACCGACGGCAACGGCGTCTCGATATTCGTCGACAACATCGGCGGTCCCGTGTTCCGGGCCACGTTGCGAACCTTGGGGCGGTTGGGCATCGTGACCACCTCGGGCTGGAAGCAGGGAAAGAAACTCACTTACGACCGCACGGCGGCCACGGTTGGCAGGCACATCTTCCTGCACGTCCACGGTTGCCGGCGTATCGAAGGGGTGCGAGGTGTCGAATTTGCCGAGGAGCACGGATGGCTTCCGCCGGCCGGGGCGGAAGTTTACGCCTGGGACGACATTCCGCAATTGGCGGCGGATTACGCCAGCGGAAAGATCCAATCTTATACGCCGGTGTTCGAGGTAAATCCACTGTGAACAGCGAACGAGTGGGCAAAGTCAAGTTGGTTGCCGAGCATTTAGTGCGTTCTTTCGGTGAAGGCAATTCCATAACGGTAGCCGTCCGCGACATCTCTCTGACGATCGAGGGAGGAAAGTTCAGCGTAATCGTCGGCCCGTCGGGCAGCGGCAAGTCCACGTTGTTGGCGCTCCTCTCCGGCCTGCTGCGACCCGACCAGGGGCAAGTCATGCCGCTGGGAGTTGATTTGTGGAAACTTTCGGACGTGCAACGGCGCCAATTTCGCCTGGCCCATTTCGGCTTCGTCTTCCAGGGATACCATCTTTTCCCGTCGCTCAACGCCCGCCAGCAGTTGGAAATTGTCCTCCGCTGGGGCCAGAACCTGTCGGCCCGCCGAGCCAAGGTTCGGGCGATGGAGATGCTGACGTTGCTGGGCTTGGGCGACAAGAGCCGACTGATGCCGGGCGAGCTTTCCGGGGGAGAGAAGCAACGGGTGGCGATTGGGCGGGCGCTCGTTAAAGAGCCCGCGTTCTTCTTTGCCGACGAGCCGACCAGTTCGCTCGATTGGGAACGCGGTCGGCAGGTGATCGAGTTGCTTCGCGAGGCCGCCCACCAGCGCGGCGCAGCCGTCTTCCTGGTGTCGCACGACCATCGGATCTTGCCCTACGCCGACACGGTGCTGCACATCGAAGACGGTTGTTTATTGCCTGATCAAGCCGCCGCAGCCGCGACCCGCTGCGCGGGTGCCCCGGTGCGTGGCTCGGCCGAACGGTTCAACTGCTCGACATAGAGGTCCAACAGCGCCATCGTGTCCTCCCTGCAGAACAGGTGCGGATCGCAGCGCAGGCTTATCGTCAGGCGGCGGTCATATTGCGAGATCGAAAAAGTCGCTCGGGTCCCTGGCCGCAGTGGAGGCACGCCCGTGATCTCCTCCAGAACCAGGTTTCCGGCTACGATCCGCCCGGCCTGGCGCGGCAGCCGGGCCGTGAACCGCCGGCTGGGGTCGGCGACATTCGAGAGGACCGCGGAGGCCATGCACAGCTTGCGACGGAGTATGAAGGGTAGCAGCCCGCGGATCTGGGACGCCCCGTAGATCATGTCCATGAAGAGCGTGCCCGACCGTTCATACTTGATCAACGCTGTTTTGTCGTGGATCGTGCGCAGGAGGTTGTCGGGCTGGCGGACGTCGCTTGCGGCACACGCCAGGAACGTGTAGGCCACCATGTTCGCCGCCGGCATCGTGTAGTCCTCCGTGCTGCGGAGTTCGGTCGGCATCATGATCCGCAGACGCCGCGGGCGAAACCACGACAGGTGCTTGCCCTGCCAGTGATCGAGCGTGAGGAACATGTCGCGGAGCAACAGGTCGTTCAGCATAACGCCCTGGGCGCTGGCTACGCTGCGCAAGCATTCGTGTCGAGTCCGATCGAAGGAATAAGAGATGAAACCCGGAAAACCGGCGGGTTGGCGACTGTGGCCGTTCGTGGCAGGCGGAGCCAACGGTGCGGGCTGCCGGCGGAGAATCTTCCAGAACTCCCGCAGGGCCAGCGGAGTGCGCTGCGCACGCGTTGCGCAGGCCGACAGGTTCATGGCCCGATCCTTGCGCGTGCGGAGCAGCGAGGCATCCACTTCGCCGAACTCCGGTCGACGGTCGCCCGGCGCCGTGCGGATGCCGTAGCCGGCCAGGCAGTCGCCGATGAAACGGTAGGCGCCGGTGCCATCGGTGCAGGCATGGTGGAACTGAAGAGTAACGGTCGCACGGTCGGATCCTTGGCGAATCCAAATACGAAGACCGATCTCTTTGCTCAGATCAATGGGTTTGTCCGTGGGGCAGGTTGCGGAGGCCGTGTCGTCGGCCCAATCCATGGCTGGTTGCGGATCTTCCAGCAATACCCAACACGGGAGGCCACCTTTAGCTGTGCTGATCAGTGACCGCAAAAGCGGATGACGCCGAAGAGCTTCGGCCAGCGCGCCCTCAAAGGCCGGTCGGTCGATCTGGCCGACCACCTGCAACTGGATGACGAACGTCATTGGATAGCCCGACTGGTCGTCGGCCAACATGAAGCTTTCGATGGGGCTAAGGTGAAGAGGGAATATGCGCTGTTTGGGGGAGGCGGGTCCGGCAGGTTTCAGGATTACGGCATCCGTACCGAGTAAATCGGCATTTCCGCATGCGTTAGCCATTCCTAGATCTCCGATTCGGGGTTGCGACTGCGTGAACAATCATTACTTTCAGAATCGGCGTAACAATCCATAAGGTAAAGCCAAAGTGCCTATTCCGTCCCACGCATTTTGAATAATCGGAAAAGTCCGCGCCTCTTGCCGCCTGGAAACCTGCAAGGCCAAGGTTCTTCGGCCGTGTATGTTGGGGCCTGGGTATACAGCGGCCATGGAAATTAGAATTCCACGGATTTTTTTCAGGACGGGTCCTTATAAAAAATGCTTGCGTTGGCACGTTCATGAGCTTATGATCTGGATACCATGCGTAAATTCTCTCTTCCGTCTCTCCCGCACTCCGAACTTGGGGAAGCAAAATATGAAACCCTGGGCCTTCGCACTGTACTTCCTGACTGCCGCCACATCCGCCGTCGCCGCGGAATCGACGCTCTGGGAGATCGGTAAGGCCGATCACGACACGGCCAAGTTCGCCCTGGGACCGAAAGGCTACGCGGCCTATCGCCAGCCGGGCTTTTTTGTCGTCGGCCATTCGGACCCCAAACAAGACTGGCCCTACGTGCAGCCGGGGATCATCGACGGCGGCTGGGCCCCTGGCAAGCCACAGACCTTTGAAATCTTCTTTGCTCTGGCCGACGCGCCGCAAGGGCGCTGCCGCCTGGAACTGCACTTCGCCGATACGCACTCCCGAAAGCCACCGCGGATTCGCGTGGAAATTGACGGCCTGGCACACGAATATCAAACTCCGCCCGGCGGTGGCGACGCCTCGGTGTTTGGCGATCCAGCGAAAGGCCGGCCCTACGTGATTCGCCTTGACGTACCGGCCGGAATCTTGAAACCGGGCACGCACCGCATTGCCATCACCACGTTGACCGGCTCCTGGGTATTGTGGGACGCCGTACGCTTCCAGGCCCCGGTGGGCGTCGGACTTGCGGACGTCAATGATCTTCTCGCGGTGGGCGCCGATAACCCGAAGAACTTCCTCCGGCGCGACGCGCAACAGGCCGCGCAGTCCGTTGCCCTGCGGATCTTCCATGGGGGCCCGTCGACCGACGGCGAACTGCACATCGGTGATCAGCCCGTGCAAAAGATCCATCTCCAGACCGGCTTGCAGACCGTGGAAGTCTCCATGCCGCTGGTGGAAAGAACTGCGATGTTGCCCGTAAGGCTGTCGATCGCCGCGCAGACGGTGGCGGAGGCCCAGGTCAACCTGGAACCCGCGCGGAAGTGGGAAGTCTATATCCTCATGCACTCCCACAACGACATCGGCTATACCGATATTCAGCCAAATATCGCCAAAAAGCAGGCCCATAACGTGTTGCGGGCGTTGGAACTCATTCGCCAGACGAAGGACTATCCGGCCGGGTCGCGGTTCAAATGGAACCTGGAAGTACTGATGCCGTACGAGGATTTTCACGCCGTCGCCACGCCCGAACAGGAGAAACAGTTCGAGCAGGCCGTCCGCGACGGCAATATCGGCATTGATGCCATGTACGCCAATCTGCTGACCGGCGTCTGCCGCGAAGAAGAACTGGTGCGACAGTTCTCGTTTGCCACCGCGTTGGGCCGCCGCTGCGGCGTGAAGGTCGATTCCATGGCGATCAGCGACGTGCCGGGGCTGACTTGGGGCGTCGTGCCCGCATTGGTCCAAAACGGCGTGAAGTACATCTCCGACGGTCCCAACGCCAACCCGGGCAGCATGGACGGCGACCGCATCGGCTACGTGCGCGTGCAATGGGAATACAATCCGTTTTATTGGCAGTCGCCGTCCGGTCGCGAGAAGGTGTTGTATTGGGGGGCGCAGGGCGGCTATTCGATCGGCCACGGCTTCCCGTCGATCACGGCGGCTCTGCCGGTACTATTTCATCGTCTGGAGGAGGCGAAGTATCCCTACGACATCGTACAACTCCGCTGGACCAAGGGCGACAACGGGCCGCCCGACGAAGCCGTGATGAATCTCGTGCGGGAGTGGAACACCAAGTACGCCTATCCGCGGCTGACAATCGCCACCACGAGCGAGGCGTTCCACGCATTCGAGAAGCGTTACGCCGATAAACTGCCCACCTATCGCGGCGACCTCACGCCGTATTGGGAAGACGGCGCGGCTTCTCGCGCGCGAGAAACGGCGCTGAATCGCCATTCGGCCGATCGTTTGCTGCAAACCGAGACGCTTTGGGTCCTGCTGAACCCGGCCGTTTTTCCCGCGGCCGATTTTGCCGCGGCCTGGAAGAACGTGGCCCTCTGGAGCGAGCACACCTGGGGCGCTTTCAACAGCATCAGCCAGCCCGACTTGCCGTTTGTCAAGACCCAATGGAAGTTCAAGCAGGCATTCGCCCTGGATGCGGATCGGCAATCGAGGAAACTGCTAGACACGGTTTTCGCCGGACACTACACCGGAAAAAATGTGGTGGACGTGTTCAACACCTCGTCGTGGCCGCGGACCGAACTGGTCACGCTGCCCAAGGAGGTTAAGCGCGGAGGGGTGGTGGACGATCAGGGACGGAACTTGCCCACGCAGCGTTTGAGCACGGGCGAGTTGGTCTTTCTGGCCCGCGACGTGCCGCCGTTTGGCGCCAGGCGGTTCGATACTCACTTGCCAGCGTTCGAGAGCGGTTCAGCGAAAGCGGAAGGGCTAGAGTTGAAGACGGCGTCGTTGAGCCTGAAGTTGGATGCCGCCACCGGAGCGATCGTCAGCCTGAAGCGTTCGGGCGTCGCCGCCAATTTGGCCGCCGGCGCGATCAACAGTTACGTTTATCTGGCCGGCGGGAACGTCAAGGATGCACGGCCGAACGGCCCGGTGAAGATTTCCGTCAAGGAAGCCGGCCCGTTGGTGGCGTCGCTCTTGGTCGAATCCGACGCGCCCGGTTGCAAGCGGCTGGTCCGCGAGGTCCGCATGATCGACGGACTCGACCGCGTCGAGATCATCGACATGGTCGACAAGTTCCCAGTCCGCGCGGTCGAGGGCGTCCACTTCGGTTTTGCCTTCAACGTGCCGAATCCGGAGGTCCGCATCAACAGCCCCGGCGCCGTGGTGCGGCCGGAAGAGGACCAACTCCCTGGGGCTTGCAAGAACTGGTTCTCGGTCGAGCGTTGGGTGGATGTCTCCAACGACAACTACGGCGTGACCTGGGTCACGTCCGACGCCCCACTCATGGAACTAGGCGGACTGACGGCCAATCTCCCCCGCAGCCAGCCGGATCCCAACGCCTACATGAAAACGATCGAGCCCTCGGCGACGCTGTACTCCTGGGTGATGAACAATCACTGGCACACGAACTATCGCGCCGATCAGGAGGGCGAGACGATATTCCGGTATTATCTGCGCCCGCACGGGGCGTATGACGCCCTAGCGGCCGCGCGTTTCGGCGTCGAGACGACACAGCCGCTGATTGTGGCGCCGGCCCGCGGGGAGAAGCCGGCTGCGTCGCGACTGAGCGTCGAACCGGCCGGCGTGCTCGTCAGCGCGCTGAAGCCCAGCGACGACGGCAAGGCGATCATCGTGCGGCTGTATGGCGCATCCGGCAAAGATGCCGTGGCGAAACTCGCCTGGTCCAAGCCCGAACCCAAAGCCATCTGGCTGAGCGACGCCAGCGAGCAGCCGCTAACGAGTGCTCCGGAGGCCATCGAGGTGCCGGCCTGGGGCATCGTGACGCTCCGGGCGGAACTGCCGTAGGATAGGTTTGCAAGGCTGTCTGCCAGATTGAATTCTCATGCAGAATAAACAGGAAGGGCAGATTCAAGGGAAAAGTGCATTCTCTATTTCACCATCTTCCATCATATTTCTATCATTCTTGAATCAAGGAAGCATCATGTACCGAGTTCTTCAATACTTCTTCGCCAACCTGCTGCTCCTGGCCGCATCGGCGGCCAGCGCCGAGATCGTTGCTCCGCCGCCCGAGACCGAGTACGTGTGGGTCGTCTTCAAGACGCATTTCGACATTGGCTACACGGCCTCGGTCTCGCAGGTCCTCGCGAGGTATCGCGGTCCGATGGTTGACAACGCCATGGCGGTCATCGCCAAGAATCGCACGTCGCCTTCCGGGCAGCGATTCTCCTGGACGCTTCCCGGTTGGCCGCTGACCCGCATCATCGACCAACAGCAGACGCCGGACCGCCGGGCCAAGGTCATCGAGGCCCTCAAGGATGGCTCGCTGGCCGTGCATGCCCTGCCGTTTAGCATGCACACGGAATCGCTGGACCTCGAGGACCTTGTCCGCGGGCTGCATTTTTCCTCGCAGATCGCCCGCGATTTGGGCAAGCCGTTGCCGATCGGGGCGAAGATGACCGACGTGCCTTGCCATTCGTGGATCCTGCCCACGCTGCTGCACCACGCCGGTATCCGCTTCTTGCACTTGGGCTGCAACGGGGGATCGCAGTATCCGCGGGTGCCACAGATTTTCTGGTGGGAAGGGCCCGACGGGTCGCGGGTCCTCTGTGCCTACACGCGCGACTACGGCTCCCCGCCCACTCCCGGTCTCGGCTGGCCGGCGAAGAACTACCTGGCCATGATCATGGAGGGCGACAACCACGGGCCGCCGGCCGCCGAGGAGGTCGAGAACATCCGCCGCACGATCGCCGCCCGATTGCCCAAGGCCAAAGTGACCTTCGGCATGTTGGACGACTTTGCCAGGGCCATCGAGGCGGAGAAGCCGAACTTGACGGTCATTCGCGGCGACATGCCCGACACATGGATCCACGGTCTGATGTCCAATCCGATCGAAACGGGGACCGCCCGCACTATCCGTCCCCTGGAACCGGCGTTACAAACGCTCGACGCCGAGTTGCGTGCTTGGGGCTGCTCGCCTGGCTGTTGCACTGCGGCTCTCGCCACGGCCTATGAGAATAGCCTTCTCTACGGCGAACACACTTGGGGTTCCAACGGCAGTGTCGTTGGCAACCATTACGGCGACGATTGGAAGGACCTGCTGGCCAAAGGCCATTACGACAACTGGCTGAAGACCTTCGAGGACAAGGGCGACTACATTCGCAAGACTGATAAGATCGTCCGGCGTGAAATCAAGAGCCGGCTGGGGCTTCTGGCCAATTCCGTGAAGGCGGAAGGCGAACGCGTCGTGGTCTACAATCCGGTGCCCTGGCAGCGCGCCGGGGTCGTAAAACTACAGCTTCCCGTGGGGACTGAAGGCACCGTCAAGGATCTGCAGACGGGCGAGACCGCTCCAATTTGCAACGGCATGTTTCTTGCTTTGGCCGTCCCTGCCAACGGCTATAAGACGTTCACGGTGGCATTGAATCGGAACGATGCCGCGCCTGCAATGATAGAGAGGAATATCACGAGCCTGGAAACAGCCTTTTATCATGTCACCTTCGATCTCGGGCGGGGCGGAATCGCTTCGCTGGTTGAGAAAGCGAGTGGTCGTGAACTCGTTGACAAATCAAGTCCCTACGCCCTGGGCCAGTTCCTGCACGAACGCTTCAGCCAGAGCGAGGTCAATGCCTTCCTCGCTGCCTACTGCCGGCACCAGGGTCAAGACGGTTGGGAACGCCACGATTTCGGCAAGGACGGCATGCCCGGCCCCGACAAGTCGCCGTATGCCGCGATCACGCCTTCCCATTGGACGCTCCACATTGGACGCGACGACCTGGCCGACACCGTCACGCTTGTGGCAGGCGACACACAAAGCCTGGCCAAAGGCTGTACCATTGGGTTCGCCTTCGGACGTCATGAAAGCAGCGTCGCAGTGAAGTGGAGCGTGGACCACAAAACGCCCGATCCGATTCCCGAAGGCGGCTGGCTCTGCTTCCCGTTTGCCATCGCGAGTCCGCAGTTCATGCTGGGTCGCCTCGGCGGACCCATTGATCCGGCCAAGGACATTGTACCGGGTACGAATCGTCATCTCTCGGCCGTCTCGACTGGGGTGGCCATCACCGGGTCGGACAAGACCGGCATGGCTCTTTGCCCCTTGGATTCGCCCCTGGTCAGCCTCGATCGGCCCGGCCTTTGGAAATGGTCGATGGATTTCGTCCCGCAACGGCCGACGGTCTTCATCAACCTCTACAACAACATGTGGAACACGAATTTCCGTTTTGGCAGGAGGGGTCGTGGAGCGAGCACGTAAGGTTCTGGCCGTTGTCCCAGGGAACAAGCCCTGATCAAGATCTGGCCGAACACTGTTGGGAAGCCCGGCTGCCGTTGCTGGCGGCGGTTGCCGAGGGGCCGGCCGGCACACTTCCGGTTTCGCAGACTGGGCTGATGCTCTCGCGGCGCGGCGTGCTGGTGACGGCATTCGGCGATGATCCGGACGGCAATCCGGGCACGCTCTTGCGAGTCTGGGAACAAGGCGGCGTTTCGGGCGACCTTGCTGTCACCCTGCCCCATGGCCTGAACGCGACGCAGGCCAGGCCCGTGAATCTTCGCGGGGAACCGCTGGGCAAGCCGTTGGCCATCGAAGACGGAACGTTCCATTTCCATCTCCCGGCCTTCGCCCCCGCAAGTTTTGTCTTGACGAACCGGTAGCCGGTTTAAACGAGATTTATTTACGCACTCCAGGGGCAGCTGGCCGGTTTGGCGGCTTGGCATTATACTAGAAGTTTTGGAGAAACCGCAGATGGAACCGCACGAGGAGGCCCAGCGGCGCGAAGTACACTACTCGGGACGGGTACAGGGCGTAGGATTCCGTTACACGGCCTGCCGGATCGCCCTGCAGTTCGCCGTCACGGGTTATGTCAAGAACCTCCCCGACGGCCGCGTCGAACTGGTCGTCGAAGGCCGTCCGCAGGAGATCGAGGCGATGCTACAGGCCGTGCGGGCGGAGATGGGCCGCTACATTCGCGACGTGTGTGAGAACACCCTCCCCGGCCACCGGCGGTTTTTCCAGTTTTGACGTGCGGTTTTGAGCATACCGACCTGAATCCGTAAAACGGATTGCCAATCCGTCCTACATCGAACGAAGAACAGAACATGTCCGGTCTATCGCTGCCTCTCGCTTTTTTCGACTTCGTCAACGCGCCCGCGTGGGTCAAACCGTTTTGGGAGATCGGCTGGGGTGGAATCGCCGCCGCGGCGGCACTGGCCGTCTCGTTTGCCTTGTTGCAGTGGTTGCTTCCCAAGATGGCCGCCATCGCCTGGACGACGGGCAAGGAAGCCGTCGTGCAGCCGCTGTTCTACATCCTGCTGGTGGCTCGGGATTCTTCGTGCTGACCCTGTCTCTGTTCCTGCCCTACTTCACCTTCGGCGAGGACACGAAGGTCTATGAAGAGAACGGCCTGACGCTGGTGATGTTGCTGTCGATCATCCTGGCACTTTGGACCGCCAGCGTGTCGTTGGCCGAGGAAATCGAAGGCCGCACGGCTCTCACGGTGCTTTGCAAACCGATCAGCCGCCGCGATTTTGTCCTGGGCAAGTTCCTCGGCATCCTCGGACCGGTGGCGATCCTGTTCATCGTCCTGGGGGTCTTTTTCCTGGCCAGCGTGTCCTACAAGGTGTTTTACGACGCCCGCGAAACGTCGCTGCCCGAGCCGAATTCGCAGCAGTGCCTGGCAAGAGGTCGAGCGCATTGCGCCGGGCCTGGTCCTGGCCTTCCTGGAAACGACCGTGATGGTCTCGATCAGCGTGGCCATCTCCACGCGGCTGGGAATGCTGCCGAACCTGGTGATCTGCTTTTCGATTTACGTGTTGGGGCATCTCGTGCCGATGCTGGCCAAGTCGGCCATGGGACAGATGGCGATCGTCACGTTCATCGCCGATCTCTTGGCGGCCATCCTGCCCGTGCTGGACCACTTCAATATCTACGGGCCGATTGCCACCGGCGAAAGCGTACCCCCGGCCTATCTCGGCTTGGCCGCGCTGTATTGTCTGGCCTACAGTTCGCTGGCGATGTTGGCGGCGCTGTTGATGTTCGAAGACCGGGATCTGGCGTGAGGCGGATACGTCGTATAGCTGCACCACCGCCTCTGCGTTCCGCTTGCTTCCGCTCCATGCGCTGCAACGTCGAAATGCGGCGCAGGGACAATCCGCGGATAGGGCGCCGCCGGTTGCGGACGGTCCCAGGCGTGGTTGGCGATGCTGAAGAGAATCTGCTCGGCCACGGCCAGGGCGTCGCGGCCGGCCTCGCCGTTCACCCGGGGCTGCCGGGCGGAGAGAATGCTGTCGACAAAGTCCTGCAGTTCCAGGGCCAGGGCGTCGACCGCGTCGAACGTCTGCTGCTCGTCGCGGCAGGTGCTCTTCGGCCAAGTGCGTCTTGTAGTGCTCCACCTGCTCGGGCGAGAGCCGATCGGCGTGGAACTCTCCGCGGAGCAGCGCTTCGCTGGGCCGCACGAGCGTCGTCGTCCGCGTGCCGAAATCGATGTTCGCGTAGGCCCGCGGGGCCCAGATCTGCATCTTGCGGGCCGGTTCGTAGGAAACCCGCGAGGCCGACAAGTTCGCCACGCAGCCGGACTGGAATTCCAAGCGGGCGTGGGCCACGTCCTCGTGGCCGCCCAGGATCGGAATGCCCAGGGCGTCGACCGACCGCAGCGGCGAGCGGACCAGCGAGAGCACCACGTCGATGTCGTGGATCATCAGGTCCAAGCACCACGCCGACGTCCATCGAGCGGAACGTAAAGCCGGACGCCCGCACGGCCTCGATGAATTTTGGATTTCGCGCGTGGGGAGCTGCCGCCGCCAGCGCCGGATTGAATCGCTCGACGTGTCCGACCTGGAGCACGAGCTGCCGTCGCCGGGCCAATTCGACCAGTTCATCGGCCTCGGCCACGGTCGTGCAGATGGGCTTCTCGACGAGCAGGTGCGTTCGCGCTTCCAGAAGATCGACGGCCAGACGATGGTGCAGCACGGTCGGCGCGGCGATCACCGCCGCATCGATGCGGCCCAGCAGGGCGGCGATGGGAGGAGTAGCGAGGCCGTGTGCAGTTCGGCGGCCAGCCGATCGCGGTTGGCGGCCAGCGGATCGACCACGCCCACCAGTTCCACGTTGGCCATGCCGGCCAGTTTCTGGGCATGGAAGCCGCCCAAGCGGCCGGCACCGATGACTGCGATGCGAAGTGGCATGGGAGAATAATTGAGACAAATTCCAAATTCGAAAATTCAAATCCCAAACAAATCCAAATCCCAAAATTCAAGATTTGAAAACGGCTATCTTGGATATCCAACCTTTTGAAGATTTCGTGTTTTGGATTTGGGATTTGGTGCTTCTAATTTGGGATTTTTGCTTCACGCGGCCCGCCGGCGTTCCCGCCCGCGGCCGTGCATTCCTTCGTGCTGACCTTGCACGAAGCTCAACAAGTGATTCACCTGGGGAACCAGTTGGCCGTTGTTGCGGAGGATCTCCCAGGCGTTGTCCAAGCCGACCTTCGCCCGATAGAGCAGGCGATGGGCCTCGGACAACGACTGGATGACGTGGGGGGGGAAGTTGTTTCGCTTCAGGCCCACCGCGTTGATGCAGCGGGGCTTGGCCGGATAGCCTTCCACGAGCATGTAGGGCGGCACGTCGTGCCGCACGGCGCTCATGCCGGCCACGAAGGCGTAGCTGCCGATCGTGGCGAAATGATGGATGCCGACGACGCCGGAAAGCCAGGCGTGGTCGTGAATGTGGACGTGTCCGCCCAGGAGCGTGCCGTTGGCGATCACGATGTGGTCGCCCAACTGGCAGTCGTGGGCCACGTGGCAGCAGCCCATGAGGAAGTTGTGGTTGCCCAGCCGGGTCACGCCGTCTTCCTTCTCGCGAGGCGCGATTGATCGTCACGCACTCGCGGATGATGTTGTCGTCGCCGATGACCACGCGGGTGTTCGAGCCGCGGTAGCTGATGTCCTGCGGCTCGCCGCCGATCACCACGCCGGGATAGATGTGGTTGCGCTGGCCGATGGTCACGTCGCCCATCAGGGTGACGTTGCCCTCCAGCTTCGACTCCCGGCCGATGCGGACCTTCGGTCCGATAATGCAGAAGGGGCCGATTTCGACGTCGTCGTCGATTTCCGCGCGGGGGTCGATCGAAACATTCTCGGCAATGCGGGTCGCCATCGCCGCAACTCCTTGTTCTAGGCACACCGTTTCAGGGCATTGGAATCTTCCAACATCACGGGCGATGTTTCCGGCATCGCCGATGAGGTTGGCAATATTGCGGGCGATGTTCCTCTAATCGCCGATGAACTTTGCAACATCGCCCGCACCAACTCGGCGTTGAGGCGATGTCCGCTGCGGTAGGCGACGAAACGTCCGGCCAGGTCGCAGCCGGCCAGGGCGAAGTCGCCGACCATGTCGAGGATCTTGTGACGGACGCACTCGTCGGGGAATCGCAGCGCGTTGCCGATCGGGCCGTCCGCGTCGAACACCAACAGATCGTTGAAGGTGGTCCGTTGCCCCAGTCCCTGGGCCTGCAGCGCGGCGGCTTCGCGCTGCAGCATGAACGTGCGGCTGGAGGCCAGGCTCACGTGGAAAAAGCGGGGAGAAAGCGTCACTTCCAGCGACTGCCGGCCGATGGGGTTGCCGCTGCCGTAGTCCAATTCGTATTGGATGACGGTCTTGCCGCCGGCCGCCGGGCGGGCCTCGATCCAGCACTCTTCGTTGCCCAGCCGCATGGCCTGCCGCACCACGAAGAGTTCCCGCGGGGCCTCCTGCTCGACGATGCCCGCTTGCTGGATCGCCGCCACGAAGGCCTGCGCCGAGCCGTCGCAGCCGGGCATTTCCGGCTGATCGACCCAGACCTCGCAGTTATCGACGTGCATGCCGGCCAGGGCCGCCATGATGTGCTCGACCATCTCGACCGATGCCCCGCCGGAGCGAAGCACGGTCCGCCGCGGCATCTCGATGCGATTGGCGACCGCGGCCGGAATGCGCGGGCGCCCCGGCAGATCGGACCGCACGAAGACGATCCCTTGCCGGGGCTCGGCCGGGCGGAACTCGACGCGGACATCGCGTCCGCTCCAGTAGCCGATCCCTTCGATCGCCGCCGTGGCCGATAACGTGCGCTGGTTACGTCTTGCTTCCATCCCCTGCCAGTCATCCATGACAAAAAGGTGCGAACCCGAGAGGCTGTGGCCCGGCTTCCTTGCCGCGCCGCGAGCCGTGACATCCCGCCGCGGCT
This sequence comes from uncultured Planctomycetia bacterium, assembly GCA_963779975.1. GTDB lineage: Bacteria > Planctomycetota > Planctomycetia > Pirellulales > Thermoguttaceae > JANXQG01. The sequence continues at coordinate 121,377 of CAWAAL010000023.1, forward strand.
CTCCTATCGCTGCGGATTGGCATAGTTGTTCATCAGACCCCTATTATCGGCGTTCGGGACCGCCTGGGGCTGCTGCGAACCATCAAACCGCCGCAGGATGAATCCTGTAATATCCAGGTTCTTGCTGTAAAAGACCACTTTGTTGCTGATGCTGCGGGCGACGTCGTCCGGATTATCCTCGTGGATGTCGTCGCCGTTGAAGTTCAACACCAGGGAAATGCCGTTGCTGCTGGCAGAAGTAATTCACCTCTTCGCTGATCTCGCGATAGGCGTTGAAATAGAGATGGGCTTCCTTCTGCACGAAATCCTTGCGCTTCAGGGCGATCTGTCCCTGGATGTTGGCCTTCTCGGTCACCAACTTCTCTTCCAAGCTTGTATACTCGGGCGAGCCGGGCTTGAATTGGCCTGCAACCTGCTCTGTTTCCTTTTGCACGTGCCTGAACCTGCGCCTCGAAGTCCTTCTGGACCTTTTCGGCTTCGCCCTGAAGGTCGGCCAACTGGGCCTTCAAGCGGACGTGCTTCTTGAAGATGTAGTTGACATCGACCAGGGCAATGCTGCCGGGGCCCTGTGCGGAAGGCGCGTCGGCGCCATGGGCGGCTGGGCCGAGGCCCGGCTGCTGGTGAAGCAGGCCCAGGCAAGACAGGTGGCGAACAATACGGCCGCGATGGCCGACGACAGAAGAATTCTTTTCACGTTCAGCGCTCCTTGCTGTGGCGGTGGGTCTTCCTTGACCGGCGCAGTTTCTCCCCTCCGTGCGCCTGGCCCGTGCGACCCTCTCGGTAGACCAGAAACGGCTTCAAGGGAGGGGCGTATTCTGCCCACTTATTCGCTTTCCGTAAAGAGCAGTTGGACGATTTCGAGAATTTTCTTGTGCCGCAAAGCCGAAATTCCCCCATTCTTGGAGGCTATGGGTGAACTTCCCCATGGCCTCTACTGCAAGTGGCAACTCGACATGCCGCGTTTTTCAAGGTACTGCTGGTGATAGTCCTCCGCCTTCCAGAAGGTCGCCGCCGGCACGATCTGGGTGACGATTTCGCGGCGAAACTTGCCGCTGGCGGCCAATGCCTGCTTCGCGGCCTCGGCCGCCGCCTTTTGCTCCGGCGTGTGGTAGAAAATGGCAGAACGATACTGCGTTCCCACGTCGGGACCCTGGCGATTGAGGGTCGTCGGGTCGTGGTTCTCCCAAAAGACCTTCAGGAGTTGCTCGTAAGAGACTTCCTTCGGGTCGTACTGGACCTGCACGGCCTCGGCGTGGCCCGTCCGGTCGGTGCAGACGTCCTCGTAGGTCGGATGGTCGAAGTGTCCGCCGGTATAGCCGACGGCTGTCGCCTTCACGCCCTTGATCTGGCGGAAGGTCTCCTCGACGCCCCAAAAACAGCCGGCGGCAAAGGTTGCGGTTTCCGTCTTCACGGCTTCTCCTTCTTCTCGTCGAGTTTCAAGGAAGCCGAATTGATGCAGTAGCGCAGGCCGGTCGGATTGGGACCGTCGTCAAAGACATGGCCCAGATGGGCCTGGCACTTATTGCACACGACTTCGACCCGTCGCAGGCCGTGGCTTGTGTCGGTCACTTCGCCGACAGCCTTGCTGTCCAGTGGCTTCCAGAAGCTCGGCCAACCCGTGCCGGAGTCGAACTTGGTCTCGGAACTGAACAGCGGCGCACCACAGCAAACGCAACGATAGACGCCATCCTTGTGGCAATCCCAATACGCGCCTGTAAACGCCGGCTCGGTCCCCTTGCGACGGGTGACGTTGAACTGCTCGGGAGTGAGCTTCTTCCGCCATTGTTCGTCGCTGGTGGTCAGTTCATTTTCGCCTTTGAGGACCTCACCCTCCTTGGGTCCGCACATGTTTTCGTTGCACGTTCCGCCCGCTGCAGGTGTCGACTCCTTATTGTCGCCGCCGGTCGTGCCGGTTTCCGCCGCGCAGGGGCAGAGGCTATGTCGCAAAATGAATGCAAAGAAAGCCATGCCGCCAATCGCGGCCGCGCCGAAGAATAGGGCCTTGGACACCGTTCGTCTCCTAATGGGTTCTAGTACCACGCTCCAACTTAACGGGCCACCGGCGCGGCGATCATCGGCAAAAGCACGTCATGGACGAACTCGGCGAGCGTGGTCGTCGTCGACGTTTCTGCCGAGCGCGGCTGGAGCGACCGCAGTCTTCCCGTCTCGGCCGCGTCGTACATTTCCAGCATCAAGTCCGCGGCGTTCTCGCTGATCGCATGGTCGAGCAAGACCTGGCGAAACTCCTGCGGGGCGCACTCGGCAAAGACGATCTTCCGGCCCAAGACCTTCGACAGGATTGCGGCCACCTCGTCGAAGGACAAGTCGGCCGGGCCATGCAGTTCCCACACGGTGTGCCCGGTCCACTGCGGGTCCATCAGCCGCTGCGCCGCCACGTCGCCAATATCACGGGTGGCGATCATCGGATAGCGCTGCGAGGCGGAAAGGGGCAGCGAGATCCGGCCCGCGTTCTTGATCGAATCCGCTTGCCACAGCAAGTTCTCGAAAAAGAAACCGGACCGCAAGTGGGTAATGTTGTCCGTCGCGTCAGCGAGCCGTTGCTCGAACGTCATGCAACCCGTTGATCGGCCCGACTCCCGATGAGAATTGGGCCCCGATCGACGACAGATTGACGATCCGCGAGATACGATTGGTGCGGACGGCGGTTGCCCCGGCCTTGGCCAGGCGGTTCTGGAACGCACGCACGTCGTCGGAGCCGTATCCCGGAGGCGTCACCCAGAAAAGGGCGTCTACATCCTGCGTCGCCTTGGTAAGAAAGGTCGCATCGTCCTGGGAACCGATCGACAATTCGGCCCCCCGCTGTTTGAACTCCCGGAGTCCGTCGGGACGCCGGGCCAACAACTTCACGCTAACCTCGTCGCCATAGTACAAGAGGAAATCGGCCACGGCGCTGCCTACATGTCCCGTGGGTGTCGTGACGGCAATCTTCATAGCTTTCTCCTTTCATCAAAAGTGGCTCGAAAAAGGGGGATTGCCCCGGAATGGAAAGCGAGCCACGCTTGCCGGCCTTCTCTGGGGCCTCCCGAGAGCCAGACTGCTGAATTGTACGCATCGAGCCTGTCGTTGAGGCAAATTATTTGCGTGGTTTGTCGCACACCCGGAAGTATTATTCCGGTCCGATCGTCAGCGCAGTCCCTTCGACCAGCGAATATCGCTTGAGCACGTCGGCAACCTGATCGAGGTTGATCGAGGCGAACAAATCGAGATCCTCTTCCAGCGATCGATACTCGCGACGATAGAACCAGTCGTCGCCGACGCTTGACATCCGCCGGCTGGGCAGTTCGCTGGAAAGCACGAGCCGCGAACGGACCTTGTTCTTCGCCTGCTGGAGTTCGCCCACCGTGATGCCCTCGGCATGGGCCGTGTCATAAAGTCGCATTGCCCGCTCATGAACCTCCGCGGCATCTTCCGGAGCGCAGTCGATTTCGGTGAGGAAGACGCCGGCCCCTTGGTACTCGAAGTGGATCAGCGCGGCGTCTTCGGCGATGCCCGGATCGACGAGATCCCAGTACAGCCGGCTGCCGGAATCGTCGCCCAGGACGATCGCCAGGACCTTGGCCGCATGGCGGTCGTCGTCTGCTGCCGCAGGACCGAGCGACATCCGCAAGAGATATTGCTGCGTGGCCGAGGCCCGCGCCAGCCGGTGGAATCCGGTTTGCGGTTGCGCCGGTTCTACGATCCTGGGGCACTCGGCCGGTTCCCAGCCGCCGCAGATCCGCTGGCAATCGGCGACCAGTCGATCGAAATCGACTCGGCCGGCGGCCGCCAGGATGATGTTGCCCGGAGCATAGCGGCGGCAAAAGTACTCTCGCATTTCCTCGACCGGCAGGGCCTCGATGCTAGCCACCGTACCCAGCACGCTGCGGCCCAGGGGGTGATCGCCGAAGAAGGCCGCGCGGCACTTCTCGTCGGCCCCGAAAGGCGGCTGGTCCTCGACCATGCGGATCTCCTCCAGGATGACTTTCTTTTCGGTCTCGAAGTCGGCCTCGCGAAGCGCGGGGCGGAGGATGTCGGCGAGCAGCTCCGTTGCCCGGGTTTGATATTCCGGCAGCACGGGCGCGTAGTAAACAGTCATCTCCTCCGAGGTTCCGGCGTTGCAATACGAGCCGATCTCGTCGAGTTCGCGGTTCACGTCGTCGGCCGAGCGGGTGGGCGTGCCTTTGAAGGCCATGTGTTCGAGAAAATGACTTACGCCGGCGATCTCGTCGGTCTCGTCGCGGGCCCCGGTCCTGACGATGAACTCCAGGGCCGTCGAGTAGGCCTCGGGATTGCACTCCGCGACAATCTCCAGACCGTTGGGCAAGACGTGGGTCAGGAATTCCATATTAGCCATTAGGTTGTCACTTGCAGTTCGTCGGGCCCGACCGTCACGATCGTAAATGGGCCGGGCGGATTCTTGGCCAGATAATCGTTGATGCTCTCGCACGTCAGGCCGTCGACGATCCGCTCCAATTCCTCGAGCGTGCGGGCGCGGTGGATATGATACCAGGCGAAGGCGATCGACGAGCTGCGGGCAAGACTCGATTCCTGCTGCATGATCAGTTCGGTCTTGATGTGGGCCTTGAGCCGCCGCAGCTCGCCGGGCTCGATGCCTTGCGCGAGCCGCCTCAATTCGCCCAAGGTTACGTCGAGCGTTTCCTGGGCCCGCTGGGCGGTGCTGCCGGCATAGCAAAATACGCCGGCCCGATCGCGCAGCGTGTGGTAGCTGGCGCTAACGCTGTAACACAGGCCGCGCCGCTCGCGAAGCTCGGTGAACAACCGCGAACTCATGCCGCAGCCCAAGGCCCCGACGGCGCCCCAGGCCTGGTAATAATCGGGATGGCGATACGGCACGCTGGCGTAGGCGATGGCGACGTGCGTCTGGGCCGAATCGTAGGGTACGTGCAGATAGCCGCCTTGGGCCGGACTCTCGTCCAGCGCCGAGCTGTCGGCCGGCTGCCATTCACCGAATAACGCGCCGACGAGCTCCTTCAGCGGCTCCCATGCTACGCGGCCGGCCACTCCCAGGATCGTACCCTGCGGCTGGAATTGCCGCCGAAAGAAACCCCGTATCTCGTCCAGGCGGATGGTTTCCAGAGCATCCTGCTCGCCCAGCGACGAGCGGCCCCAGGGGTGGGGAAAATAGCGGCGGCAAAGTTCGATCATCACCTTGGCCGACGGCTCGTCTTCGACCGACCACAGGCCTTGCAGCACGTTCTGCCGGCAGGCATCCAACTCTTCGGCTGGCAGGCGCGGACGCTGCAAGACGTCGGCGAAAATGGCCAATGCGGCGGACAAGTTCTCGGCCAGCGTAGCCCCGCCATACGAAATCCAGGCGCTGGAGACCGAGGCATGATGTTCGACGCCCAGGTTGTCCAGGTCGAGCACGAACTGCCGATTGTCGCGCGGTCCCGCCCCGCGGAGCGTCATTTCGCGGGTAAACGTAGCCAGTCCCTGCCGCGCCGCCGGTTCATGCACGCAACCGGCCGGCACGAGGAACGAAAACGCGGCCGATTGCAGCCAAGGCATCGGCTGGGCCAGCAGCGCCAGGCCGTTGGGAAAAACGTGCGAGAGGATCGGGCTTGTCACGCGCGAGACCTTGGGGAAATGACGAAATCCGAATGACGAACGACGAAAGGGATGAAGTTTACAATTTCAAAGCGCGGATTGCAAATCGCATCTTGCGGATTTCGTCATTCCTGCTCCGCGGGGGAGCACGCCGCGCCGCAAGCCGTAAGCAGCCGGATTTCGTGATTTACGAGTAAATATGCTCCACGGCCTTGTACACGGTCTTCACCGTGACGAACCCAAACCGCCGATAAAGCCGCAGAGCGCCATCGTTCTGGGCGGTTACTTCCAGGTAAACGCGGTTGATGCCGACGCGGCGGAACCCCTGCAATGCCTGGAAAAGCAGGTTCGTACCCAAGCCGCCGTTGCGATGTTCGGGGGCGATACCCAGGTTCTGGATGGCGCCCAGCCCGCTGACATCGCGGATCCCTTGCACCGTGCCGCAAAATTCCGGGGACCGCGAACCGCGTCCGTAGGTCAAGAGCCAGGTCGTGTCCGCAAGAAAGCCCGGCTTGCGGACGATCTCCTGCATCAAGCGGCGGCAACCTTCCAATTCTCCCAGGCAGGGGAAGACATTGGCGTCGATCTCGCCGCGAAAGCTCAAGTATTTGGCCTCGGCAAAGGCTTCCAGCAGGGCCGGATTCCAGGGTTCGAAGCGGTAACCGTCGGGCACCCGCCGGGGGGCCAGATCGTGGCCGGCCAGAGTGATTTCCATCCGATAACGCTTGAAGTACATGAGGTCCATGGCCGCCCGTTTCGACCACTAGTTCCGACGTTTTACGAAATACCGCCTCTAAGTGTATCGGTACACTTTCCAGGGGTCAATTCCCTGGAAAGCAACGGGCCGAGGCGAAATTCAAGCAACGGCATCGCAAGAAACGGCCTTTTCCGTGCGGAACATGTCGGCCTACCAGGTCAATTCCAGACCGGCCGTGGCCCCGTGGTAGAACGGCCCGCTGCTGGCATCGACGGTCGCGCTCGGAGTAGTACCGTTAAGATTCGTAACCGCAAGCTGCTTTGCGGGTTGGGCCACGCCATTGATGATCATGACCTGGTATCCGGCGCTGGCCGAGAGGTGCTTGCAAATCTGGACGTAGCCGACAAGGCCCATTTCTCGAAAAAATGCCGCACTCACGTCGTTGTTGCTGGCGGCGAGGGGAGAGACCGCGTTGTCCGGATCGTTGAGTGTAGTCGCTTGGTTGGAGTAATCTAGGAATACCCCGCCCTTGATAAAGCCGGCGATTCGCCAACGATCGGATTTCTGGAATAGCGTTCCATCGGCTCCAATCTGGCAACCGAACATGTGGTTGCGTGTCCGGATCGTTTCCGACACCGTGCTCCCCAGGTCGGACGTTCCCCCGGCCGAATACTCGTCGGTCATGTCCACCCAACGAAAGCCGACCAGGACGGAAATCGCATCAAATGCCGGTCGGCGAAAATTGAGTTCCGTGCTGTAGAGCCGGGAGATCGATTCGAAGTGCGCATCGGTCAACGGTACTGTGACGCCGCTGTTGTCAACTACCAGGTTGCCCCCGGTGGGAACGTCGGCCGAGGCTGACCAACCGTCGATGCCGAAGTAGTTCACCTCGAACCCCCAACCCTCACAGTCCAAGGCGGTGAGGGAAATCCGCGGACCGGCCTCAAAGGGAAAGCCCAATTGGTTCATGCTGAACAGGTTCGCCCCCGTCGGATCCAGCAAGACCGTCCGATTCTCCGGCGGTGAGCGGTGAACGATGAGGATACTCGCCTCAACTTTCATCTGGGCGCCCTCGCAGATCGCGCACAAGTCGTTGAAGCATCTTGCGCAGCTCGAAAACACCGGATCATCCGGTGCGCAGGGGACCTTGGCCTCGCACCCCACGCCACAGTCGGCGGTGCCGGCGCAGTCGCAGCCGGCATCGCATCCCGCATGGCAGGCGCCAACGCCGTTGGAATTGCCAAGAGTATTGGCGCCATTCCCGCCCGCGCTACTACTTGCATCGCTGGAAGAGCCGCTAAAGCCAAGAGATGATGCCCCCGGCGCCGACTTGCCGGCCGCCAATGCTAGCAGCACTAGTCCGAGAGCCAAAATCGTGTTTTTGCTGGCCGTCATGTTCGTCTCCTGGTTGGGTTGCCCCGCAAAACCCTGCAAATCGATACCATCCTTACAAACGGATCGACCGGAATTATCTCTTTACCGAGAAAAATCACTCCAGGTGGCAACGGCTTCCCAACTTACCTAACCTAACACGTCGGCGGCCAGCGCCAGTTCGATGGCCGATCGTCAGGCGAAGAATCGGCAAAGGGTCTGTCCCTGCGAAAGTTGGCAAGAACTGAGCGGAAGCCCTGGAAAAACGTGGAACCCGCAGCAATTTCTTTCCAACGTTCTCCGGTAGTTGCCCTTGCTTGTGCTTCGGGTTAGTATGGCGCACTTCGCACTGTGAATCATCCAAGCCAGAAGGGGCACTCGTGAAAGATACTCGCCTGGAAATCCGCGTCGGCCATAGCCCGGACGCCGACGACGCCTTCATGTTCTACGCGCTGGCCCGCGGCAAAATTGACACCGAGCCGTACTTTTTCCGGCACGAACTGGTGGATATCGAAACGCTCAATCGCCGGGCGTTCCGCGGCGAGCTGGAACTGACGGCCCTGAGCCTGCACGCCTACGCGCATCTGACCGACCGATACGTGCTCTGCACTTGCGGGGCGAGCATGGGTGATCGCTATGGCCCCATGCTCGTGGCGCGGACGAAGCAGCCGCTGGAGACCTATCGACAGGCGACGATCGCCGTGCCCGGCATGCTCACCACCGCCTACCTGGCCTTGCGGTTGTGCCTGGGGATGGAGTTCCGCCAGGTGGTGGTGCCGTTCGATCGGATCTTGGACGCGGTGGTTGCCGGCGCGTACGAAGGCCAGCCCATCGACGCCGGGTTGATCATCCACGAAGGGCAACTCACCTACGCCCAGCAGGACCTGGAGTTGATCGTCGACACCGGCCAATGGTGGTTCGACCAGACCGGTCTGCCGTTGCCGTTGGGGGCCAATGGGATCCGCAAGGATCTCGGGCAGCAAGTAATCGCCGACGTGCAGCGATTGCTTCGCGCGAGCATCGAGTACGGCTTGCAACATCGCCGCGAGGCCCTGGAGTACGCGCTCGAGTTTTGGCCGCGGGCTGGATCCGGCCAAGGCCGACGAATTTGTTGCCATGTACGTCAACGATTGGACGTTGGATTTTGGTCCGCGCGGCCGCCGGGCCGTCGCCGAGTTGCTGGCCCGCGGACATGCGGCCGGCGTGATTCCGAACTTGGTGATACCGGAGTTCGCAGATCAAGAAAGTTGACGCCGCATGCCACGCTTGATATTCTCATTACTGTTGCGAACGGTCCGATGGAGTAGCGTTCCCGATCACGCGCGGAGAAACAAGATGCGATATCGAATGTTCTTTGTACCGGTGTTCGTCGTTGTCTGCTCGCTGTCGTTCGCACGGGCCGGCGAGTTCGTCAGCCCGCAAGGTTTTACGCTCACCTACCCTGAAAACTGGAAAATTGCTTCAAAAGAACAGTTGGTGAAGATCGCAGAAACCACCAAGAAGATCACCGGGGCGGATCCGGGGTTCATTCTGTTTCTTTTCGGTCCGCCGAGCGAAGACTTCGCGCCGAACGTCAACGTGATTCCCTCAACCGACCATTTTGCTTTGGATTCCGCGACCGAAAACAAGATTCTTAAAGGATTCAAGGACAGGTTTGCCGCTCTCGGGTCGCCGGCTACGGAAATCAAGACCGCACACATCCGCGTTGACGGCCAGCTAGCCTTGTCGCTGGCCTACCAGCAGAAAGATCCGGCCGCCAAGAAACAGTTACGAACATGGACAATCATTTTTCCCACGAAGAATGGCTCCTGCATCATGACCTGCGGGGCGCTGAAATCGCAGTGGGCAGAGGCGGGCCCGGTTTTCAAATCGATAATCAACAGTCTCAAGATCGAGGGCGCGCCTGCGAAGTAGCAGGCAGACTCCGTCTGTCGTCCGCCCAAGAGAGATCCTCCTGACCTGGAGCAAAACCATGACAACCCGCTCGCTCGCAACGTGTTTGCTACTTGCCATCCTCTTGGCCGTCCGGCCTGTTCATGCCGAATCGCCAACCGTCGACATGACGAAACGGGCCGAGGAACTCAAGGGCCTGAAGTGGGGCATGTTCATCTGCTGGTCGCTGAGCACGTTTTCCGGCAAGGAGTGGACGCCGGGCGTGAAAGACGTCGCCTTCTTCAAGGCCACCGGTTGCGATACCGATCAATGGGCCCGCACGGCCAAGGAGGCGGGCATGGGTTATATTCTCTTCCTCACCAAGCACCACGACGGATTCTGCCTCTGGGACACCAAGACCACCGACCGCAAGGTGACCAAGTCTCCCTTGGGCCGCGACGTACTGGCCGAGTTGCGGAAGTCGTGCGACAAGTACGGCATCAAGCTGGCTTTGTACTTCTCCGAGGGCGATTGGACCTTTCCCGGCGCCCACGACGGCCATGGCGGCGGCACGGGCCAAGACCCGGCCAAGGTCAAGGCCCAACTCAAGGAACTTTGTACCCAGTATGGTCCGATCGAGTTCTTTTGGATGGACTGCGCCGCCGGGCATTCCGGCATCACGCACCAGGAATTGAATGCCTGGGTCAAGAGTTTTCAACCTGGCTGTTTCGTAGGCTGCAACGGCGGCCGCCCCGGCGACGGCACCGACCTGCGGGCCGGAGAAATGAAACATCCGGGGCCCGTTGAGGGCTTTCTCGTGGGTGAGTTCACTTATCCGATTCTGCCGCCGCACCAGGGCGGTGCGATGTGGTTCTACTCGCTGCCCAAGCACGACAACCTCTGCATGCCGGCCGAGACCATTTACCGCGACTTCCGCGGCGCCACGAAGTACGGCAATATTTTTTCGTTGGACGTCGGACCCGACTATGAGGGTAAACTCCGCAAGATCGACGTGGAAACGTTGCGCAAGGTGGGCGAAATGATCAAGAATCCGCCGCCCGAGCCGCCCCAGCCGCAGTCGGCCGGCAAACCGGTCAAGGCTTCGAGTACCTGGCCGAGCCCCGGGTATTAAGGCGGTCGACGGCGATGATTCGACCCGTCGGGGCGCGGCGGCCGACGCCCGTACCAGCTGATAAGTTGGTTTTCGCGCTGCCCGCGAGATCTGGAGCGCTAGGTCAATAAATTCCGTTTTTTATTCAATCCTCAATACAACGGGATCGGGTGCGCAGCGCACGGGGAGAGAATTCCTGGAACGCTCATCTTCGCTAATGAACACTAATCTTGATGTATTAGTGATAATTAGCGCCCATCAGTGTTCCGTTCCTCCCCCCCGCGTTTCACCTGGGCGAACAACGAGCCCGACGCGTGCGCCGGGAACGACTTGGTGTAGCGATTCAGAATTAAGGGTCATGATCTGGGTGGCATGCCGTCCCGCTGCACGCGGTGAGAGCATGCCACCCCAGAAACCCGTCTGTGCGAATCACGACACTGGCCGGGGCGGTGGTCGAGGCCGCCCTGGCTGCGCGACGCGCCTTGGCAGGGCGCGTCGCCGAACCGAATTGTCAAAGAACACAACCCGTATTCGGACGTTATTCGTCGTAACTATCCGAACTTATTCCCGCTATTCATTCCTTTGGTCTCTTCTAATGGAGAACACAAAGAGCAGTACCGAACTAAAGAAGCAAGTTTTGCGTGGTCCACAACGTGCCGGTCCGTTTTTCGTCCTGCCGCGGGCGTCGTCCTTGGACATCACGGTTTTCGGCCGAAAACGCCAGTTCCCCACCCCTCTTCTGATTGTGCGGTCCAACCATAAGCATTGCGGCAAGAACACGCCTCCGATGAAGACGCGTCATCCTTCTTCGTGGTCGGGCAGGATCTTCGCCAATACCTTGGCGTCAGGCGTTTGGCCGGCGTGGCAGCCTTCCGCGTGGTCCGCCACGGTGTGGTCCGAATTCGACGGCATTTTCTTTCCCCGCGCTCTCCGACGTCGTCGCGCAGTTGTGTCAACGGATCAATCCAGTTAGCGTATTCAATGCAACGGATAAGTGTGCAAAAGTCTCCACCTAATAATACGTTCGAGCTCGCGCTTTGGGGCATCGCCTGCCGGCGGAATTCGGAAAACCCGTCGTCCGCAGTTCGGCCAGGCCCGCTTTCCCGCGGGATTCACCGCTTTCCTCGCGGCGCAGAGAATTCTGCCGCGGTCACAGACAGGGGAAGCGATTTCGGCGTTTCCCGGCCTCCTGCGCACTTCTCCGTCATGGGGAAAGGAGCAGACAGGTCGTCCGGTGTTTCCGTCCCGTAGGGACGTTTGATAATAGCCCAGCAGTTTACTGCTGGGTAATGGGCAATATACGGAGCTTTGTAGTCCCGGAGGGACGATTGAGTTCATTTCAATCGTCCCTACGGGACTCCGGGAATTTCATCTCAACCGGCTACCCAGCGACGACCATGACTAAACAACAAGTCGCCAAAACCGTATGTATGGACCGCCGAGGCCGAGGAAATCCTCGCCAAAGTACAACGGGCAAGGAAAGCCCTCGATAAATAACAATCTGATTGAGACACTACACTAGTTTTTACGACGCCCGACGGCTCCGTGTATAGTTTTGATGACTTTTCCTACACCGACGCCAGGGCCGGCCAGTTGGTGGCATCCTACTCGGCGTCGGGGGCCGTCGAGAGCGTTGCGGCCACCGATGCCGGAGCTGAAAACCAGATCTCCCAAATCAACTTCTATGGGGAAATCGAGGGAGGAGACACAATACCAATTCTTGACAGGAGAGACGTAGTTTGGTAGTTTATGGGGATGGCAAGATTGGCTCGCGTCGTGATCCCCGGGATGCCTTACCATGTGACGCAACGTGGGAACCGGCGACAACAGACGTTTTTCAACGACGGCGACTACGCAGCCTACTTGGAACTCATGGTCGAGTGGTGCAACAAGGAGGGAGTAGAGATTTGGGCATTTTGCTGCATGCCGAACCATACTCACCTCATTGCCGTCCCGAGTTCTGAGGAAGAATTGCGGCGCGCCATGGGCAAAGCGCATCGGCGTTATACGCGGCGGATCAACTTTCGCGAGAAATGGCGCGGCTACCTATGGCAGGGGCGATTCGCATCGTTCGTCATGGACGAGCCCTACTTGTTGGCTGCGGCGCGCTACGTGGAACTGAACCCCGTGCGTGCCAAGCTCGTCGCGCGGGGCGAGGACTGGCCGTGGAGCAGTGCGCGGGCACACCTGTCGGGGCGCGACGACTCTCTGGTGAAGGTCGCGCCTTTGTTGGCGATGGTCCACCATTGGCAGGCTTTTCTTGACAGTGCGCGGCCGGAGGGCGAGGTGGAAGAACTGCGGAAGCACATACGGACGGGGCGGCCGCTCGGCGACGAAGCGTTCTTGGATCGCCTGGAGGGTCTTGTCGAACGCGTCTTGAAACCCAAGAAGGCCGGGCGGCCCAAGAAGATAGAAAATCAGTATTGTGTCCCCCGATTCCCCCGATTCTAGTCCGATTCTAGTATTGTGTCCCCCGATTCTCCGTGTCCCCCGATTCTCCCCCGATTCTCGAATACGACCTGACCGGTTTGCTGACACCCGGTTCGCATCGGCTCACGGTGCGCGTGGACAATTCCGGTCGGCAAGGCGCGAGCTGCCACGGTTGCGGCGACGATGAGCAGATCCGTTGGAACGGTCTCTTGGGCCGCCTGGAACTTGAGGCCCGCGATGCCGTGAGCATCGAAAGCGTCCAGGTCTTCCCTGAGCCGGCCAACCGCCGAGCCATTGTGCGTGTCGACGTGAGAACCGTTTCCGCGGAAAGCTACGACGGCACCGTGGCCGTGTCCGCCAGGCTCAAAGGCCGTGCCAACGCGCCTTGGTCTCCCGCGGCCAAGGCGGGATTCAAGATCGCCGGAGGAAGCTTTCCGGTCGAAGTTGTCTTGCCGCTGGGCGACGCGATGGCCCTGTGGGATGAGTTCTCGCCGAGTCTCTACGAGCTGAAGGTCGAGCTTTCGGCCGACGCCTTGGGCAAGAAGGCTTTCGACCGCTCCTTTGCCGTCTTTGGTATGCGAGAGCTGACGCACCGCGGCACGCAGTTGGTCGTCAACGGCCGGACCGTCATGCTGCGCGGCACGCACGACGGCGGCGGTTTTCCGCTGACGGGCCATCCGGCGATGGACATCGAAGCCTGGCGGCGGATCTTTCGCATCTGCAAAGACTACGGGCTCAATCACGTCCGCTACCACTCCTTCTGCCCGCCCGAGGCAGCCTTCGCCGCGGCGGACGGGGAAGGCATCTATCTTCTGGCCGAGTTGCCGTTCTGGGGCCATGTCGGCGCGGACTGGGCGGGAACGCCGTTCTTGCGCGCTGAGTTGGAACGCATCCTCGACGCTTACGGCAACCACCCGTCTTTTTGCATGATGAGCATGGGCAATGAGCACTCGGGCGACTGGGACGTGCTGGGCCGGCTCGTGGCCGACGGTCGGCGCCACGACCCGCGGCATCTCTACGCCGCGGCCTCGAACGAGTACATCCGCATGGGCAAGGACCCGCGGCCGGTCAACCCGGGCGACGAGTTCGCCGTGATCATGAAGGGGCCCAAGTCGGAGACCAGCTTCGAGAACGGCCGCATTCGCTATATGGAGCGGCTGATTCACGGCGAACCGCCGGCCTTCGACGCCGATTATCGCGAGATCCTTCGCGGCTTCGAGGTGCCGACCTTTGCCCACGAGCTGGGCCAATGGTGGATCTTCCCCGATGTCCGCGAGGCGGCCAAGTACACCGGCGTGCTCCGCTCCGGCGCCATGGACATCTTCCGCGAGTCGCTCGATCGGGCCGGGCTCATGCCGCGCATGGAGAAGTTCCACCAGGCCTCGGCCGCGCTGGCCGTGCGGCTGTACAAGGAGGACATCGAGCCCGAGCTCCGCACACCGGGACTGGGCGGTTTTCAACTGCTCGATCTGCACGACTACACGGGACAGAACACGTCGCTGGTGGGCCTGCTGGACGCGTTCTGGGAATCCAAGGGGGCCGTCACGCCGCAGCAGTTCCGCCGGTTCTGCGGCCCGACGGTGCCCCTGGCCCGGCTGCCGAAGGCGGTCTGGACCAATAACGAAACGCTGAAAGCCGAGATCGAGGTGGCCCACTACGGCCCCACCGACCTGGCCGAGGTTACGCCCTCTTGGCGGCTCGTCGACTCGCAGGGAGATACGGTCGCCGAAGGCCTGCTGCCGAAACAAGCGCGCATTCCGACCGGGCAGTCAACGCGCCTAGGCCAGGTCTGTATCGACCTCTCGCGCGTCGTGCGGCCCAGCGCTGTGATCCTGGAAGTCAAGCTTGGCACGTCGGCCAACGACTGGAACCTTTGGGTCTATCCGGCCCGAGATCCCCAATCCGAAATCCGCCGCCCACGGGTGCGCGTCACCGAAAAGCTCGACGCCCAGACCCTCAACTGTCTCAAGTCGGGCGGCCGCGTGCTCTACCTGGGCCAACGCAGCCCGCACACGATGCCGACCGATTTTCCATGTCCCGTCTGGAACCCGTGGATCCCGGGCAACGTGACGAGTTGCGGGCTGTTGATTGCCGCCGAGCATCCGGCCTTGGCAGAGTTCCCCACGCAAACGCACTCCGACTGGCAATGGCGCGACCTGCTGGAGCCGGAAGCCCGGGCGCTGCTGCTCAACGACCTGCCGGCCGGCGCGCCGCTGATCGCCGAGACGATCGACGAGCCGCTCCGCGCGTTCCGGCTCGGAGTTCTGTGGGAAGCAAGCATCGACCAGGGCGCGCTTCTGGCAACGAGCTTGAGTCTCGACGATCAGCCGGCCGCCCGGCAGTTGCGCCGCAGCCTGCTGGACTACCTGGCCTCCGATCGTTGCCGGCCGGCCCTGAAGCTCTCTGCCGAACAGGCGGTCCGAGTTCTCGAAGGCGATCGAATCCGCTTCGTCGACGGCGTGCCCACAGATGCCCCGGTGGCGCTCGACGTCGCCGCCTCGGTCAACGCTCCCCCCAATGCCTGCAGCCCGTGGAAGCCAGCGTATGATCATATTCTGAAACAGGAGTCCGGCTTCGGCTTTGCGTTCCGCCCCAACCGTAGCGACCCGTGGAAGAACATGCCGAAGGTGAGCTGGAACAATCGCGATCAGGGGGCCTGGATGTCCGGTCGGTTTACCGTTTATGTACAGTGTCCGGCCGGATTCAATGGGACCGTGTACCTGCAATTCCGCGACGTCGATTCCGGCAAGGCGGTGGCCGCCGTGCAATCGGGCCGCGACGCGTGGTACGTCGGGCCGCATGGCGGCGCCGGCAAGTGGGTCGCCCTGCGAATGGCGCCCGAAGACCTGAGCGACGGTGAGTTGGAAATCACGGCCTTCAAACCGGCGGGCGGCGACACGTGGTCGCGGGCGCCGCGGATTACCCGACTGGTCATTGCCCGCTATCCGCTCCCTCGGCCCCGGACCATCCACAACCTCAACACGCTATCGCCCGCGAGGTGAGCTTGGCTGAAGAGCCGGATGTGGGAAATCTACAAGTCCGGTTCCGTGAGGGGCATTGAAGTCTTCTCACACGATTGAATATTGTGGCACTCCGCCGATCGAAAGAGCGAAGAAACAGGGAATACAAAGCAAACCTAAATGGAAGACCATATTATGTCTACTCGACAACACGATTTCACACTCCTCATCACCCTGCTGCTGACACCGTTGGCGGTTTCTTCTTTGCACGCGGCGGAACAGGCTGCTGTTGCGCCTCGCTCATGGTGGGCGGTCGGGCCGTATGCTTGTTATAGCGTGGCAGATTTTGAGGCGAATGAAGCGATTGAGAATGCCCGCAACTCCGGCGATGGCGGAAACCAATGGAACCGAGTGATCGGCATGGGCGGACGCGAATTGCGGCCGGCTGTTGTGGCAGGCGCGCCAACAGGGCTGCTCGATTTGCAGGCGGTCCTCGGCCTGGTGCCGACGAATGTTTGTGCGTATGCCGGCTTTCGCGTGCGTGCGGAAAAAGCGGGGCCGGTAACGGCGTCGTTGACGGCGACGGGGCCGGTACGGTGGTTTCTGAACAACAAGCTGGTAGCGGAAAGCAAGCGGGCTGGCGATCAGAAAGCGACGATGAATTTGTCGGCAGGAATGAACTGTCTGCTGGCGAAGAGCTGGAAGAAAGGTCCGGAATGGAAGGTGGGCTGTGCGTTGGAAGGCATGCCACTGACGTTCGCGGACGTGCCAGTGGCTTCGCCGGCAGCCAAGCCGACAACGGGCCGACGCAACGTCGCGCTGTGGTCGGAGGGCAGCAAGGTCGCGGTGAGCAGTATCCTGTGGCGGGGTTTTCCGATCAACGAGCACGGCTTGAGTGTGCTCAACGACGGCAAGCGCGACGGCGCGTGGACTTCGCTGGAAGTGGATTCGTTGCCGCAATGGGCGTGGGTGCGATTTCCCGGCCTGCGCAAGATTGATGAAGTCGTTGTCCATACCGCTTCCGCGGAAAGGCGTCCGCTGGAGTTAGTCGGTGAATACACCGACGATGGCGGCGTCACATTCAAGAGTCTGTTTCACGTGACCGATCCGAACGAACTTTCCATCCGCGAAACTTTTCCGGCGGTGGTGACGGACAACGTGCGTATCCGCATCGAGCGCGTTGCGGTGCCCGAGCGTTCCGGTTTTGCACAGGCGCAGTTGACGGAGATCGAAGTGTTCGGAGACGACGTGCCGGGCAGCGGATCGCTCGCGCCGGTTGATATTCCGCCGACAAGTGCTTTGTCGTCGTGGTTGGAGGCCAACGGAAGTTTCAATCCCACGATACAAACGGATGACGCGGTCACGACGGTTTCGACGCCGTGGTATCGCGTCGCGCTCGACCGGCAGAGACCGCGGATGATGCAGTTGCAACTCGATTCGCTGGGCAAAGGCGAATTCACAATCAACTTGCTTCGGCGGTCCGGCGGCACGGCGTTTGTCGCCCCGCTATTTGATCGCCCGGCGTTTTTGCCCGACGGGGCGATGAAAATGGAAGGCCACCTGGCGCGGTATCCCGCCGTGACGGTGGCGCCCGGTGTGAAATTGCAGATGACGCTGCGGTTCCACGAAAAGAGTTTCGATTTGGAATTAGCCACCGCCTCCACTCGCAACATTCCGCTTGAAGGCGGCGTCTTCCGGTTCGATCTCGATTTTTGGCAGACACCGACAACGTTTTTCGGGCGCTCGACGGATCGCGCGAATTTCGTGGCCCTGCCATGTTACATGCACGCGCCCGACGCGGGCACCTTTCACGTCACGCAGAGCGGCGACGCTGCCATTTTCCGGCAGTGCGCCTCGGCGGATGATTTCAATCTCTCGGCGCGGCAATTCATGAACATCGCGCCTCGCGACGGTGTGTTGCCGGCAGGCGCGTGGCGGACCACGCTGCATTTCGGCGTCGCTTCGCCGAAACCATTTCCGGGAATCGTCGAGAAGGAACCACGGCTCGCCGGCCTGCCCCGGTATGCGTTGAACATCGCGCAGTGGACACCCAGCCGCCGGGTGTTGATCAATAATGTCGTGAGCTGCCCGTGTCCGCTGTCGCTCCAGTTTTATGCGGAGATGGGAGTCTATGCGCCCGTCCTGCAGGATGGCGTTTCGCCGATGGACTTGGTGATCCCGTCGGTGGACGGGTATCTGAACGGGGCGGGTGGACACATTTATTGGCACGGCCTGAAGGTGGAAGCTCCCGGATGGGACGGGTCGTTGGAAACGCCCGGCTTTCTAATCAACTCGGCGTGGTATGCCGTCCACACCGTCGGCGGCCAGCCGCTGTTGGAACGCTGGCTGCCTCGCCTGGAGGCGATTGCCGCCCATCTTGAGGCCGCCTCTGATGCGGACGGCATCGTGAACAAGGTGTTTCATGGCCACTGGTTCGACACCTATGAATTGCCGGCGGGAGTAAAAGAAGCGCACTCGACTGCCGTTAACTACGACGCTTTCCGGCACCTTGCGGAATTGGAAGAACTCGCCGGGCGAAATGAAAAAGCCACGCACTATCGAGCCCGCGTCAAGTTGATCAAGGACAACTACCTCAAAGTGTTTTTCAATCCCGAGACCGGCGTCATCGGCGGCTGGCGCGACAAGGAAGGCAAACTTCAAGACCGGATGTTTCCGGGGGTGAACGGCTATGCGATCTGTGCCGGCGTGGTGGATGACGAACTCGCGAAGAACATCCTTACGAAATGCCTCGCCCAGATGAAAGAGATTGGTTTCACGCAATACCGGTTTGGCCTGCCCACAAACTTATTGCCGATGCAACCGGACGACTGGAGTCACGGCGCGCGCGGTTGGCAAGACTACATGAACGGCAGCCTCACGCCGCCGTATTCGCACTACTTCATCATGGCTCTTTATCGCCACGGTTTTCGCGCCGAGGCCGAGAAGATGGTTTGGGCGCAGGTGGCATCCTTCGACCAAGGCACGTTCAATTCGGGCGTGCGAATTCCCCACCTGCCTTGCCGGAATCCCGTCGGCAGCGCCTTTTTCAAATGGGACGGGTCCAGCGCCGCGGGCGAGGGCTATCTCCCGGAAAACTGGCACGCCTACGCAAGCATCTTCGCCGGTCACTACGGCATCCGTTTTGACGAGCGCGGCTACGGCCTGGAACCGTGGTCGCCGCTGAAAGGCCAGCGCCTCCGCTGCGGCCTGCCGGTGATGGGAAAGATTCAGGAGGCCATGGAATGATCTCGCCACACACTTTTCAATCACGCCAGCGTTGCGCGACGAAAATTTCCAATGATTTGAAGTCAATGATCAAATGAAAGCGACCATCAAGTGAAAACCATACTCCTCATCACGTTTGCTGGCATAATTACTTTAACCAGCGCCAGCGCCCCAGCAGAGACCGTCACCATTGATGGAAATGATGGCGGAAGGATTTACGATGGCATCGGAGCCTTGAGCGCGGGTGCGAGTTCAAGACTGCTGATTGATTATGGGCGCAACCGGTCTTGCTCGGGCGGAGTCGGGGTCGAGTCGGGGTCCGAGTCGGGGTCCGAGTCGGGGTCGTCCGAGTCTCTCGAGTCGGCGTCGAGTCCGGGTCAGACCGGTCAGACCGGAACTATACACTTTCGGACTTGCCGCGAAGTGCGAATCATGGTAGTTTCTGGGTATGCCTCGCCCTCCACGCATTGATTTTCCCGACGCCGTCTATCATGTTACCAGCCGCGGCAACGGCCGAGCGGACATTTTCCACAGCGACGATGACCGCCAGCGCTTGCTCGCGCAGTTGGCTCACCACGTGCATCTTTGTGCTATCGATTTATATGCATTTGCCCTCATGGACAACCACATCCACCTCCTTTGTCGCACACCGCGGGCAAACCTCGCACGCTTCATGCAGCGTTTGCTGTCGTCCTATGCCCTCTACTGCGCGCTACAAGCACCGCCGCCCCGGCCACCTTTTTCAAGGCCGCTTCTAGGCGAAGCTGGTGGAGGATGAGGTCTATCTCCTGGCCGTCACGCGCTACATCCATCTGAATCCGGTGAAGATTGCCGCCTGTCGGCGCCTGAGCGCTTCAGAGCGACTTGCGCGTCTGGAAGCCTACCGGTGGAGCAGCTACGGGGGTTACGCCACGGCCAATAAGGCATTGGAGTTCGTCAATTATGCTGTGCTCAAGGAGTAGGGGGTCGACATGGCTGCGGCGCGGCGCCACTATCGGGCGTACGTCCAGGCGTGCCTGATGGAGGACGACGGACCACTGCGGGAAGCAATGGCCGCCAATCGCTACGCGATCGGCGGCGCGGCGTTCATCGAGCGGACCGAGGAGCAGATTGGACAACGCCGAAGCGGCCGCTTGCAGGACGAAGACCTCGATTTGCCGCGGCGGACGGTATCGCTGGAGGAGATTGATGAGGCGGTTGCCCGCCATTACTGGATCGAGGCGAGGTCGTTCTCGGCGCATGGCCGTAGCGTGGGCTGCGCCAAGTCGGTCGCCATGGAACTGGCGGCGCAACTGGCCGACCTTAGCGGCCGTGCGATCGGCGCGCATTATGGCGTGTGTGCCAACGCCATCGGAGCCAATCGCCGACGCTTGGCGATGCGGCCCGAAGTACTTGAAGTTATCGAGACGCTCGGCCGTAAGCTGCGCGGGCAAACATTAAAGTAGTAAGTTCCGGTCTGACCGTGCGCCGTGAGCGAGTGTGTATTTCAGCGGGTGGAAGTCCCGCCTGGGAAGGGTCGCTTGCCCAGTAGCAATCGAAGCGGCGGAGGAGGTAACGAATCGGTCGAGGCCTTCGATGGAAAGGGTCACTTGGTGATCCCGCGAAGATACAGGCCGTAACGCAAGTAAACGTTTGATGAGGCCCCGAAACGAACAATGTGGAAGCCGACCTGCCGGTCAGATGGGGAAGGCCAGTGTTGCAAGGGAAGTCAGCGACGATTGCACTTTACAAATCCACCGGGGTAGAGACGACAGCATGTATCGAAGGAATGCACATCAAGCACGGGAAACCGATGACGACAGCGGCAGCAGCCGCAACGAGCAACCCGTGAGGGCCAGGCCCGGTCGCGTCGGTGGCGGAGAGGCTCGTAGTAGCGTTGAAAGCGGGTAATTCCGCTGGAGCAAAGGGGCCTCACTTCGGGCACGTTGATGGAAGGGACAAAGGGATTGCGATTGGCTTCGGCCTAGCAACGTAAAAGAACCCGAGCGTCCCGGAAGCGACTTTACGGCCAGGCGAAGGTTGCGCCGTAAGGCGTGATCGTGGGCTTGACTGTGAAGCCCGTCGGAGAGCCGGATGCTGGAAATCTGCCTGTCCGGTTCGATGAGCGGGAGGTGGAAACGGAGCATGGCATGCGACTAATGAGACACAACGGGGGAAACCCCGAAACAGAATATGTCGAAGCCTAAACCACCGCGCCACCTCTCGACTCTACCCGACACAGCACGACACAGCACGAAGGATTTTGCTCGGCTGAGCAAAATTGGATGGGCACCGGTTCAGGGCGTCTCCTTCTTGCGCACCGCCCACTGCATCCCGTACCTAGCGTGAGGATCGACCGCGTAGCATAATAGCGAATCGTTCCCGACACGCCCACCGTGGCCGCTTCCCAAGGGGAGAAAGGCCGCCAACTACCCGCACCCAAGAGATGTCTCCATGAGATTCGCGAAGAGAACAGTTGCCTGTACTGCGATAATGTCGGTGCTGGCCATATTGCTGCTTGCCGGGCCAGCTTGGGCCGGCCACGCCAAAAAAGGCCCGGTGAAAGTCTTCATCCTCGCCGGCCAGTCGAACATGGAGGGTCAGGGCGTGGTGTCGATGGATGACCCTCACAACTACAACGGCGGCAAGGGCAATCTGGTCTGGTCCATGAAGTATTCCAAGAGTGCTGAGAAGATGAAGCACCTCAAGAACGAGAAAGGGGAATGGGTGGTCCGGGATGATGTCCAGATCTCGTTCAAGGTCAATGGCAAGGTCCGCAAGGGAGGTTTGACCGTGGGCTACACCGGATATGGCGGCAGCAGTCATATTGGCCCTGAACTGCAATTTGGCCATGTCATGGGCGACTACCTGGACGGACCGGCGTTGCTGATCAAGACGGCCTGGGGCGGCAAAAGCCTGTATGTTGACTTCAGGCCGCCCAGTTCCGGCGGCCAAGTGGGATCGTACTACACGACGATGATTGAGGAGGTCCGTGCCGCGTTGGCAGACCTTGGCGACCAGAAATACGAGATCGCCGGATTCGTCTGGCAGCAGGGCTGGAACGATATGTGTACCCCACCGGCTATCCCCGAGTATGCCCGGAATCTGGTCAATCTTGTCCACGATATTCGCAAAGAGTTCAACGTGCCGGACCTGCCTGTGGTGGTCGGGGAACTGGGCAACGGCGGACCTGTGAAGAATGGCCCCATGCTCGAATTCAGAAAAGCCCAGGAAGCGGGGACCAGACAGATTAAGAATGCGATCTTTGTGAAGACCACTGACTTCGCCCGTCCGCCCGAGCTTTCGCCCAATACCGGCCACGGCCACCACTGGTTCGGCAACGCGGAGAGTTACTTCCTGATCGGTGATGCGCTGGGCGAAGGGATGAAGAGGCTGCTGAAGAAGTGAGAGATGCCGACCGTCGAACTTTTCGAAGTCACGACACGGTTAAGCCGTAAAATCGAGGGTCTGTCCCGCCTGCTGTTCGACCTGGGCGTACGCACTGCCGGCCTGCTGGAGAATGCCAGATTGAACCTCTGGGCCGGGCTGGAAAATGCTGGTGCTGCCTGTCGCCCCCACACCGCTCAACGCCGCCAGAGCATATTCGAAGCTGGCGTGAGTCTCGGCGATGCTGCTGGACGTGTCGGCCGATTGTGGGCGGGACGTAGATTGAACCGCTGCCTGCGATGTTCCTGTCGCTGCCGAATTCGAGCGGCCGGCGCTCACCTTGGTCACGCGAGTGGGCTTCATCACCGGGTACCCGGTGATGCCCGCAGCGCAAAAAGAAAGCCCGTGACACCGACTGCGGGCAGTCGATGTCACGGGTGACGAACCTAGCCGGCTCGCTGGCTTACTTCATGTGATCTTCATATTGCTTTATGATAGCGGCGAAGTCGTGAGTCTTCTTCCATTCCGTCCAGACAATGGGACCACGCCAGCCCACCGCATAGGGATTCTTCACGCCAACCGAAAGCACACGAATTTTCACGGAAAATGGGATTGACTAGCTGCCTGGCAGTAAACTATCATCCGCGAACTAAAGAAGGTTGTCCGGCCATGCTGGTCTACTCGCTTCAGACACTGCTAGCGACAGGAAGATCCGCGCCAACAGAACACCGCGTTCCACGCCACCGCCAGTGCAATGGCAATAAGGCACGCTTGCCGATGGCGCAAAGCCTCTAGAGAAAAGAGTTATGGAGACGGCGATCTACATGCTGGTCGGCCTCCTGCTGGCCGAACTGCTCTATGCCTCGATCATGGCAGTTAGCCTCCGGTTCGCAGCGAAGTGGGTCGCGAGGACAAACGTAACCTTCGGCCGCGCGTTCAGTACGGCCCTCGCTGCTGGCATCACCAGTGCCGCCTTGAGCATTTGCGTTTGCGGCGTCCTGTGCTTTTGCATTTACCGCTTTCTCGGCTCCGTATATCTGTGCCACGCCGTAGTGTTGCTCACGACGCCACTCCCACTTTGCATCGCTTCGTGGCAAGTGGCCTCGTATCTCGACATTACGTTCCGTCGCGCGTGTCTCGTCTGGATTACAACATCGAGCCCTAAGCGGCGTTGGGATTTTCGCGCTAGGAGTCTGCGTCGTCACCTTGAATTTGCATTTGATTTTCACCCCCGCACGCCCAAACGAGGACATATGCATTGCCAAAATTGATCTCAACGCGGCCCAGATCCGCGACACGCCCCCGCTGGTGCTGTTCAACCTCGAAACGGTCAACGTCGACGGTATCGAAAACGGCGGCACGGTTGTGACCATCGAGAATGCCACGCTGAAGCTCGGAAATCAAGTGATTACGGAGTTGCCCAAGGGCGCCCAGCTCCGGGTAACCGGCATCGTTGGCAATTGGGTGGGCGTTGTCCGAGTGTTGGATGGCAAAGAACAAAAAGGCTGGTTGGAACGGCGAGTTCTGACGTCGGAGAGACACTCCTCGAACACGTCCGAAAACTCGAACGGTGGTCGTTGTAATCCACGCTTCCACGCCTCGGTCTTTAACCACTGAAGGTCGGCGGGCGTAATCGCCTCCTCAATTGGCGGCAGCAAGTCCAGCCGCCATCGCAAGATGATCATCTCCGATTTGATCTTGCGAAGGTCGTCGGCCAAGTCCTCGTAGATATTCGAGAAGTCCTTTTCGTACTTCTCAATGACGTGCATGGCACTGGACAGTTCATCAGACAACATCGTTCATTATCCTTTCGAAAAAGAGGGGACACAATACCAATTATTGACAGGAGAGGCCTAGTTTGGTAGTTTATGGGGATGGCAAGATTGGCACGCGTCGTGATCCCCGGGATGCCTCACCATGTGACGCAACGTGGGAACCGGCGACAACAGACGTTTTTCAACGACGGCGACTACGCAGCCTACTTGGAACTCATGGTCGAGTGGTACAACAAGGAGGGAGTAGAGATTTGGGCATTTTGCTGCATGCCGAACCATACTCACCTCATTGCCGTCCCGAGTTCTGAGGAGGCATTGCGGCGCGCCATTGGCAAAGCGCATCGGCGTTATACGCGGAGGATCAACTTTCGCGAGAAATGGCGCGGCTACCTATGGCAGGGGCGATTCGCGTCGTTCGTCATGGACGAGCCCTACTTGTTGGCTGCGGCGCGCTACGTGGAACTGAACCCCGTGCGGGCCAAGCTCGTCGCGCGGGCCGAGGACTGGCCGTGGAGCAGTGCGCGGGCACACCTGTCGGGGCGCGACGACTCTCTGGTGAAGGTTGTCGCCTTTGTTGGCGATGGTCCACGATTGGCAGGCTTTTCTTGACAGTGCGCGGCCGGAGGGCGAGGTGGAAGAACTGCGGAAGCACATACGGACGGGGCGGCCGCTCGGCGACGAAGCGTTCTTGGATCGCCTGGAGGGTCTTGTCGAACGCGTCTTGAAACCCAAGAAGGCCGGGCGGCCCAAGAAGACAGAAAATCAATAATGTATCTCGATTTTGCCCCCGATTTTCAGCAGATATAATTAAGATGTCCATCAAGCCACTGAGAGGATAAACCATGCCTGCCACCAAGCGCACCCTCGACGAACTCGCCGCTCTCGGGGGAGAAATCTTCGACCGGCAAGTGCGGCCGGCGCTCCGGCCGGAGGATCACGGCAAATTCGTCGCCGTTGATGTTGAGACCGGCGACTATGAGATCGACGAGGACGA
This sequence comes from uncultured Planctomycetia bacterium, assembly GCA_963779975.1. Taxonomy (GTDB): domain Bacteria; phylum Planctomycetota; class Planctomycetia; order Pirellulales; family Thermoguttaceae; genus JANXQG01. Next base: position 146,746 of record CAWAAL010000023.1, read on the forward strand.
CTATGCGGCCGTCATGCGCCTGCGGTCGCGGAAACCGGCAGCCGATATCTGGCTGGCGCGGGCGGGCTACGCGACAACCTGCCGGATAAGGGCGGGCCGATGATCCGAGGCATCGTGAACGTCCGTCACGAGGCCGTTGTCCGCTTGCGGCTGCGCGGCCCTGCCGGGGTCGAGTCCGACGTGGACCTGATCGTCGATTCTGGTTTCACATCCTCCCTGACGCTGCCAGGGACTATTATCACCTCCCTGGGCCTCGCGCGGCAGTCAATGGGCACCGCGCTGCTTGCGGATGGGTCGATCAGCCAGTTTGAGATCTTTGCCGCGGAAGTGGCATAGGGCGGCATTTGGCGGCCGGCGCTGGTGTCCGCCCTGGGCAACGAGGCACTATTGGGAATGCACCTGCTAGCAGGTCATAAGTTGGCGATCGAGGTGGCGACCGGCGGTTTGGTTGAGATCCTTCCGCTCCCGTGAGGCATGCCAAACATGGAGTTACTTGACCGGAGCATCCTTACAGATTTGGCCAACTACCTTGGCGCCCCGCCCAGCAGCGGCGTGCCCCCGGTGGCCGCGAGTACATCGGCATAGGCCTGGATCGTCTGCCAGATGGCGTCCAATTCGACGTTCCGGGTATCGATGAATCGCCGCTGGACCTGGAGCAGTTTGAGCAGGTCCGCTTGCCCCGCATCGTAGAGCCGTTGCATCCGCTCGGCTTGGGCACGGGTCGGCTCGAAACGCGCATGGGTTCGCTCGGCCGCTTGCTGGGCCTCGGTCCACTTCACCATCACCGCCAGGACCTGGGTCGCAATCTGTTGCCGGGCCTGCTCCACGGCGACACAGTCACGGTGATACTCGGCCTCGCGCTGGCCGACCAGCGGATTGCCCGAATTCAGCAGCGGGACCGGACTGCTCAAGGCCAGCCCGTAGAACACGGCCCCTGTCTCATTGCGTTCGTAGACTGGGCCGAGCGAGGGGACTGGGATTCGATCGGCACGGGCCAGCGCGAGGGCCGCCCGCGAGTTCACCACCGCCGCCATGGCCGCTTGTACTTCGGGCCGGCTTTCCTGGGCCAACCGCACAAGCGTCGCGCCGTCCGCGTGAATACGGTCTTCGGGAACGCGAAAACTCCCGGTCGGTTCGGCCGATGCCGCAATGGCAGGGATGCCAATCTGCTGCCGAAGGTCGGCCAAGGCCGCGAGGTAATCCTGCCGGGCGGCTTCCAGTTGGTCGACCGTGGCCTGATTTTCCACCTCGGCCAGGACCACGTCGGCCGCCGTCGCCTGGTTGGCTTCGGCCTGTCGGCGAAGCGACTCCACCAAGCGCGTACTGAAGGTATTCAAGTCCTGGGCGACCCCCAGTTTCTCTCGGCGGTACAACGCCGTCTGGTGCAATCGGTAGGTCTGGATCAGGGCCGCCAACTCGACTTGTAATATGTTCCATTGCGTCTGAGAGTACGAGGCCCGCGCCATCTGTTCGCGATAGGCTTGCCGATGACCGAGTTCGATCGGCTGGGCCCAAACCACCGAAACCGACCGGTCCAGGTTTTGGACTGCGCCATTGTCCTGACGTTCGAAAACCCAAGGAGCGCAGGTGACGGAAACCGACGGATTGAGGCTCGTGGGAAAATGCTCTGCCACGGTAACCGCCTCGGCCGAGACACGCAGGTTCTGACGCGTGGTGACTAGGCTCGGGTTGCTCTGGAGCGTCCACTGCAGGGCAGTTTCCAAATCGATCTGGGCGGCCAGCGCCAGCGGCGGCCCGGTCGGAATGATTTCCGTAGGCGCCGCGGCCCAAGCGGAAAGGGGAAATGCCGCCAAGAAGGTCAGAATCGAGAGTGGCTTAAGCAAATTCGACATAGGGTGGCACGACTGACCTTACGACGGGCGTAATTTCATGGGCCACTACCCTTCGGGCACCGAGCAGAGCTTGGTCGGCTCAGGAATATGCCACCCTTGGCAAGAGTGACCAACATAATTTGCGGCATTTGCGTTCAATGCCGTCTTTTGGTTAGAATCGGCAGAATCGGGTGTTCCGATCAACGTTGGTCAACAACTCGCTGAACCTAGGATAATGAAGTAAAATTAATGGCCTAGCCAGCTTTTTCCGGGAAAAGGGAAATTACGCGACGCCACCTTAGAATCTGACGATCCACGAATCCCCCCAATGTACTCTTTGCCCGAAACTGTCCTTGCTTCCATCCGATCAACCGAGGCTGGCATGACCGATGGCTGCCGGACCGCAGACCGCAAGAATTGGCCGGCTGGCGTCCCACCCTGCATTCTTCTTTTGCTGCTGTGCCTGCTGGGATGCCGCCACGGTGGCAAGGCCGCCGCGGAAGAAAAGGGCGAGAAGGAGCCCGGCATCCGCGTTCGCGTCAAGTCTGCGGAAGTACGAACGATCGCCGAGAAGGTTACCGGGCTGGGGCGTTGCGAGGCAATTCCGCAACGATTTGCCGTGCTTACCGCGGCCGCCGAAGGGCGGGTAATTCATCTTCTCAAGCAGCCGGGCGACCACGTGGAACCTGGCACTGCGGTCGTGGAGTTGGACAGCACAGTCGCCGGCAAGAATCTGAAAGAAAAAGAAGCGGCTTGCGATTCTCAGAAGGCATCCTTCGAGGTTCTGCAATCGTTACCGCGCGGCGAAGAACAAAACAGCGCCAAGCTGGCGATCGAACAGGCACAGGTGGCGGTCGAAAAGGCCCGCTCCACCGTGGACCACTTGCGGCCGCTCCGCCAGCGCGGCGAGATCTCCGAAACCGCCATGTACGATGCCGAGTCGGCCCTGCGCCAGGCCACGCTGCAATTGAAGACGGCCCAGTCGCAATACGAAGTGCTGATGCTCCGGCCGCGGCCGCAAGCAATTGCCGAGGCCAAGACTCGCATCGACGTGGCCCAGGCCGCCGTCGAAACCGCCCAAGCGCAGGTCGAGCAACTCACGATCCGCTCGCCGATTGCCGGCGTCTTGAACAGTCTCACGTGCCAGCTTGGCCAAACCTTGTCGGTCGGAACCGCGGTGGGCGAGGTCGTCGATTCCCGCCAGTTGAATGTCGTCGTCTGGCTGAGCGTGGCCGATGCCCAGCGCGTGCAGGCGGAGCAGACGGCCCAGATTTGCGCGTGCGACTGCAGCAGGCCGAATCCACTGCGAGATTGCCGGCAAAGTGAAGGTCATCGGCAAGGTGGCCGATCCGCAGACGGGCAATCTCCCCGTGCGCATCCTGGTCGAAAACGCCGACGGCAAGCTGACGCTCGGCCAGGCCGTTTCCGCGACGATCGTCGTCCGCGAGGAGAAAGTCCTCGCCGTGCCGGTCGAGGCCGTCCAGGATCCGGGCGAAGAAGCCGTCCAGGGCAGCCGATGTTCAACCTCAACGTCGTTCGCGACGGCAAGACTGTCGTCTTGCAATCCGCAAGCTCGGCCTGAAGGACGACCATTGGATCGAGGTCGGCGGCACGGACCTCAAGCCCGATGAACCGGTCGTTGTCGAAGGCGGATACAATCTGCCCGAGGGCACCGAGGTGGCGGTTGAGAAGGCAGAAGGGCGAAGACAATGATCGCCCCCGGCAGTTCGGCGCCGCGACGGTCCTGCCGCAGGCGGCACCCGCTCTGCGGATCGGCCTGAACCTCGTCGTGCTGGCCCGGCCGTACTTCGGGCTGATCGTGCTGGCCACGCTGCTCCTGGCCGTCTTCGGCTTCCTTTCGATGCTGCGGATGCCCAGCGGCATCTATCCGGAAGTGGCCTTTCCGCGGATTACCATCGTGGCCCAAACGCCGGGCCTGGCCGTGACGACCGTCGAAGTGGCCGTCACGCGGCCCATCGAGGAAGCCGTCGAGCACGGTGCTGGGCGTTCGCATGGTGCGCTCGAAGACGCGTCCGCGGGGCGTCGCAGGTGGACATCGATTTCACGCCCGGCACCGACATGGTGCAGGCCCTGAACGACGTGCGGGCCAAGATCGCCGACATCAACGCCCAGTTTCCGGCCGGCACCAGCACGCTCATCGAGCGGCAGACGCCCTCGGTCTTTCCGATCATCTCCTTCGTCGTGACCGGCGGCCGCGATCCGTCGGCCCTGCACGACTATGCCTACTACGACCTGCGGCCGCGGATCAGCCGCATCGACGACGTCTCCTACGTGACCGTGCAGGGAGGCGACATCCGCGAGATCGTCGTGGAAGTCGATCCGCAGCGGCTGGTGGCCGCCGGCCTGTCGATTGCCGACGTGGCCGATCGCGTGGGCAAGGACCACCGCCTCCGCGCCGTGGGCCGGTTGGACCGCGGGCCGCTGCAATTCCAGGTGCTCGTGAACAGCCAGGCCGGCGACCCCGTCGACCTGGAGCAACTCGTGCTGGCGCACGTCAACGGCCAGACGATCCGCGTGGCCGACGTGGGCCGCGTGATCATCGCCCACGAAGATCGCACGTCGTTGATCCGCTCCAACGGCAAGAACGCCGTCGCCGTGACCGTCTTCCGCCGCCTGCGGGGCAACGCCCTGGCCATTTCCCGGCGGCTCAACGAAATGCTGCCCGAATTGCGGAAGTCGGCCCCGCCGGGCATCGAGATCACGCCGGTCTACGACCAGGGCAACCTGGTGCGGACCTCGATCGCCAACGTCCGCGACGCCATCCTCATCGGCGGCGCGTTCAGCGTGCTCGTCCTGCTGCTGTTCCTCCGCAGCATCCGGGCGACGCTGCTCACGGCCGTTTCCATCCCCCTGAGCCTGATCATCACCTTCGTTTTCCTGCACCTCACGGGCGACACGCTCAACCTCATGTCGCTGGGCGGGCTGGCCGTGGCCATCGGCCTGATCATCGACGACTCGGTGGTGGTCGTGGAGAACATCGCCCGGCATCTGGCCGAAGGGCAAAGCGGCGACGAGGCGATCGATCGGGCCAGCCGCGAGATCAGCGGGGCCGTGATCGGCTCGACCCTGACGACGATCCTCGTCTTCCTGCCGCTGGCCTTCGTCCACGGCGTGGTGGGGCAGTTCTTCCAGTCGCTCAGCCTCTCGCTGACCGTGGCCCTGCTGGTCTCGATGGTCGTGAGTCTCACGGTGGTTCCCGTCCTGGCGTCGCGGTTCCTGGCCAATCGCGCCATGCCCAGCAGCGGGCCGATCTACCGCGTGATGGCCGACGTCTACGAGCGGGTTCTCCGCTGGGCCTTGCGATGGCCGTGGCTGGTCATGCTGTTGGCGCTGCTGGCCGTCGTGCCCGGCTGGTGGTTCTGGAGCCGGCTGGAAACCGGTTTCATGCCCGAAATGGACGAGGGGGCGTTCGTCCTCGACTACTTCATGCCGGCCGGCACTTCGCTTGACCAAGACCGACGAAGTCGCGCGGCGGATCGACAAGATCCTGACGGAAACGCCCGACGTGGCCGGCTATCTCCGCCGCACCGGGGCCGAGAACGGGATCTACGCCACGGAGGCCTTCCGCGGCGACATCGAGGTCGCGCTGAAGCCGCCCGGCCAAGCGGCAGGCCGATGCGTGCGATCTTCAAGTCGCTGGAAGAGGAATTGAAGTCGAAGGTCCCCGACGCGAAAGAAATCAAGCTGGTCCCGCTGATCCGCGACCAGATCGACGATCTCAACGGCATCAACAGCCCCGTGGAAGTGAAGATCTTCGGGCCCGATGCGGCCAAGCTTCGCGAGCTGGCCGAACCGGTCGGCAAGATCGTCAGAAAAGCGGGGTTCAAGGAGGACGAGGTGAACACCCACGTCCAGTCTGGGAAATCCCGACCTGGTGGTCCGGCCCAACCGCGTGGCCCTGGCCCGCATCGGACTGACGGAGCAGGACATCGAGAACCAGCTCAACGCGGCCTTGTACGGCCAGGTGGCCACGACGCTGCCCGAGCAGGACCGCATCACCGACATTCGCGTCCGCTATCCGGACCGGGTCCGCTTCGATCGCGATCGGCTGGAGCAACTGCCGATCGCCCTGCCGGCCGGCGGCTCGGCGGCAAGACGGCGGCCGCCGGGACGTCGCCGCCCGGCATTCGTCCTGCTGGGCCAGGTGGCAACGATCGAGCTCGAAGCGCAGTCCCAATGCCTTGTGGCGCGAGAACCAGCAGCCGGTGATCACGGTTTCCGGCGAGGGCGAGGGCCTGGATCTGGGCCAGATCAACGGGCAGCTCCAGGCCGAGCTTTCCAAAATGGACTTTCCCCGCGGCTACCGCTGGGAGTTGGCCGGCGAGTACCGCGCCCAGCAGGAATCGTTCGCCAGCCTGTCGTGATGGTCTTGCTCTGGCGCCTCGGCGCTGGTCTTCCTGCTCCTGGGCTTTCAGTTCCGCAGCCTGGCGCTGCCGCTGTTGATCTTCCTCTCCCAGCCGATTTCGCTGGCCAGCGCCCTGGGGGCCTTGTGGATCACCGGCACGCCGCTGAACGTCTCCTCGTTCATGGGCGCGATTCTCTTGATCGGCCTGGACGTGAAGAACGGCATCATCTTGATCGAATACATCGGCCAGCTCCGGGCCGAGGGCTCGCCGCTGCACGAGGCCCTGATCCATGCCGGCCGGGTCCGTTTCCGCCCCATCTTGATGACCAGCCTGGCCACGATCCTGGGCCTGCTTGCCGCTGGCCTTCGGCTTCGGCCCCGGCGCCCAGATGCAGCAGCCGCTGGCGATCGCCGTGATCGGCGGCCTGACGGTCAACATGCTGGTCACGCGGTTGTTGATCCCGGTGGGCTACCTGCTGCTCCGCGGCCGGCAGGCGTAGGCTACAGATCGATCCCGAACCCTTTCCAAAGTTCTTTCTTCCGGTTGGTCTCGACCGATTCCAGCTTCTTGAGGTCATTGTCAGCGGCTGACAAGGCGGTCCTAAGCCGGGAATCGAACGTGCTCCGTTCATGCTGGACCGCGGCTTTGAAGCGGTTGATTTCAGCGACTAGGGCGTTCTTCTCGGCCTTCTTCACGTCGTCGTCGCTGATCTGGCCGAACGCCTTGGCGTCGATGAATTGGACCACCGCCTCGTCCAGGTCCCGCAGGGCCCTTCCCAGCCTGAGCAGATCCTCGACCAGACCCGACCGTGCCACCGCCAAGGCCTCTTGATAGGCTTCGTACTTCTTGGGAACCGCAGCGTCGACCTTCTTGAACCAGGGACTTGCCTTGACCCCCGGATTGGCCTTCAACGACAGCCAGAGCTTGGTGAACTTTCCGTTAAGTCTCGAAACCATGTTGACTTGTCCTGGAGAACGACCGTTACCACTTCAAACCAAACGCGTCGCCGCCGGCCGACTTGCCCAGACCGCCCTTGAGCGGCTGATTGGACGGACGGTTGGACTTCTTCGCCGCGACGGGGAGTTCGGCCTCCTGCGACTCGTCCTTTTCTTTCTTGGTCGGCTCGGGCTTGGAAAGGCCCTTGATCGAGAGGCTCATCCGCTGGGCCTCGGGATCGACGTTGAGCACGAGCACCTCGACCTCCTCGCCCTCCTTCACCACGTCGCTGGCCCGCCAGATGCGCTTGTGCGAAAGCTCGGAAATGTGGACCAGCCCCTCGACGCCCGGTTCGAGCTCGACAAAGGCCCCGAATTCCATCAGTCGCGTGACCTTGCCGCGGATGACGGCGTTGTGCGGATACTTGTTGGCGGCCCCGGTCCAGGGGTTCTCGAGCATCTCGCGATAGGAAAGGCCGATGCGGCCGGTTTCGCGATCGATTTTCTCGATGCGGACGCGGACCGTCTGGCCTTCCTGCACGACTTCGCTGGGATGCTTGATGCGGCCCCACGACAATTGGCTGATGTGCAACAAGCCATCAACCCCGTTGCCCAACTCGACGAAGGCCCCAAAATCCATCAGCTTTCGCACCGTGCCTTCGTAGACCTGGCCCGGAGCGAGCGCCTCGAAGAACGTCTTCTTCTTCTCTTCCTGCTCGCGTTCCAGCACGGCCCGGCGGCTGAGAACAAGGTTTTTCCGCGAAGGGTTGGCGTCGGTGATCAAGCAGGCGAACCGCTGGCCGACGAACTGGGCCAGGTCTTCGACCCGATACAACGAAATCTGGCTGACGGGGATGAAGCCCCGAATGTGATTGACTTCGCACTCCAGCCCACCGCTGTTATGCCCGGTAACCTGAACGTCGACAAGCATGCCCTCATGCACTTCGTCCCAGTTGCCCAATTCAGCGGACACGCCGGGCAAGGTCAGATCGTAAAGGCCTTCTTCGGCGTTGAATCGCTGAACGATGACGTCGATCATGTCGCCCGGCTGGGGCAGCGTCTCCAGCGAACGGGCGGGCAGGCAGCCCTGCTCGCGGCCGCCGAACTCGACGAAGATTTCGTCGCGCCGCAAGGCGACGACGCGGCCGCGCTGTCGCGACTCCAACTCCAAGCCGCCTTCCTGACTACTGCCTTCGCCGCCGGACATCAGGGCGTCCAGCGACAGACCGCCCATGGCACGATCCAGTTCGGCTTCCATGCTGGCGGTAAGCTTTTGCCGGCGGCCGGGAATCACAGGGGTATCGTCTTCATGGGCGGTCGGCGGACGCCTTACCGGCTCCGGAAACGGCGACTCTGGGGCCGTCGGCGGCTGGCGAGGCATCGACAGCGTATCAAGGTTGGCCAGATCGGCGCCGGCCAAGCCAGCGGCACTGGCCCGCAAGGCTTCATCCTGGGCCTCATGTGCCCGCGCCGTGGCGGCAGGTCTTGACACGACAGGTGAACCAACTGACGGGGCCCGTGGCCGTGGCATGCTTTCACCGGGCACCGTGTCGGGCACGATGTCGGGCACCATGTACCCATGGTCGTGGTCGTGGTCAGCGGGTAAACGTGTGGCAGTTGGCTCTGGTGCGGCAATTGGCCTTCGCTCGCCGCTAGCGGCTTCGCCCGGCGGCACAGCGATGGTTTGGGCAACTGCTCCTGGTGCCACAGTGGGTTGCGGCGGCGCAGGGGTGCCTTGGTTTTGGGCGGCCCCAAACTGAACCCCAGACTGCTGTCCGCCCTGTTCCTGTCGGTTGCGAGGACCGCGGCCACCGTGGTGTCGCCGACGATGCCCCCCCCCACCTTGAGAAACCTTGCTCGACTGGTCTTCGTCGGTCTGGTCTCCAGCTTCGACCGGGGTCCAATCGCGCTGTCGCCGAGGGCGATAGGCGGCCGGGTCGCGTTGCGAGCCAATAAGGATTCGCCGCCGTGCGGCTGCTTCGCTTTCGGCGCCGGCCTCGCCTGGTTTGCCGACACAGCCTTCTGCTGGGGCAGCCTCCGCGGCCGGTTCCCTCTTCACATCGGGTTCGGCCACATTGGGTTCGGCCACATTGGCACCGGCGACAGTGGCACTGGCAGGAGGCTTCAGACTGGGTTCTTCCGTCGAATTTTCGTCGGCCGGGGGGCTGTGTTCAATACCGGTCAATGCTCGTCCCTTTACTATTTGCAAGCCGCTGCTGAAAAGCGGCTCGGCGAGAACAATACTAAGTTTAATTCTAGCAGACAATCCCGGCGACTTCCAAGGGGGCGGAAACCGCAAATGAATTGCCCGACCGCCGCATTTGCAATCCGCCTGGCGGGAGGCCGGCTCCTATCCACCTTCCCCCGCAAACCAATTCCCGCTATCTTTAGGGTATCCTTCCCCATTTTCTCAGGCCCGGACCGATGAGTACGGACAGCAAAGAACCAATCGAACCCGTTTCGCAGGGCCGGCCCTTTTCCATTGAAGTATCGGAACGGGTCCGGCGTCTACCCCCCTATTTGTTTGCCCAACTCAATCGACTGAAGTATGACAAACGCCGCGCCGGCGACGATGTGATCGATTTGGGGATGGGCAATCCGTCGGACCCCCCACAAGGTTTGGTGATCGAAAAGCTGGCCGAGGCGGCTCGTGACCCGAAAAACCACGGATATAGCGAGGCGGCCGGCATCCTCAGCCTGCGCCGGGAGGTGGCTAGCAAATACTTCCGCCAGCATGGCGTACGTCTCGACCCCCAGCGAGAGTTGATTACCTGTCTGGGCTCGAAGGAAGGTTTCAGTCACTTGTGTCTGGCGCTCCTGGGACCGGGCGATACGGCGATCGTACCAGCCCCGTCTTATCCGGCCCACTTGTACGCGGTCGCCCTGGCGTCGGCGAACGCGATCTTGTTGGAGGTTACCGATCCGCAAAAGCTGCTTGCCAACGTCGACTATACGTGCCGCCACATGTCGCCGCGGCCGAAGGTCTGGATCGTGAACTATCCCCACAACCCGTCAACGACGGTGGTTGAGCCGGAGTTCTACGTGGAGGCGGTCAAGTTGGCCAAGCGCTACGGCGTGATGATCATCAGCGATCTGGCCTATGCCGACGTGACCTTCGACGGTTACAAGACGCCGAGCATTCTCGCCTCGCCCGGCGGCATCGACGTGGCCGTGGAACTGACCACGATGAGCAAAGGCTACAACATGGCCGGCTGGCGGATCGGCTTTTGCGCCGGCAACGCCGAGATCGTGCGCGCCCTTGCCACGATCAAGGGCTATTATGACTATGGCATGTTCCGGCCGATCCAGATTGCGGCGATTCTCGCGTTGCGGAACGCCGAAGCCGCGGTCGAAGCCCAGGCCATGATCTATCAGAATCGCCGCGACGTGCTCTGCGATGGTTTGGAACGACTCGGTTGGCCGATCGAGCGGCCCAAGGCCTCGATGTTCGTTTGGGCGAGAATTCCCGAACCCTGGGCAAGCCAGATGAATTCTTTTGATTTTTCCATGAAGCTGCTGAAGGAAGGCGACGTTGCGGTAAGTGCCGGCGGTGGGTTTGGACCTGCCGGCGAAGGGCACTTGCGCTTGGCCCTGGTCGAGAACGAGAACCGCCTGCGGCAGGCCGTGCGGCAAATTGGGCGTTGTCTGGGAACGCTCGGAAAAAATTAGCGGAAAACCTCGAAAAACGGCCGACTCTGATCCATTTCTTTCAAACGTTCCCGGGAAATCATAACGTGAAGCACGAACAGCTTTGGGCCCCTTGGCGATTGGCATACATCGCCGGCGACCCGGAAAAGAAACCTGCTCCCGCAACCGTACTTTCCGGTGGAGATCCCGACTGCTTCATCTGTCAGGCGGCGGCCGGTGACGATGATCGCAACCGACTGGTCGTGCAGCAAGGTCAGTGTTCGCTGACCATGCTGAATCGCTATCCGTATAACAATGGTCATCTCCTGGTTGCCCCCAAGCGGCACGTGGCACGCCTGGACCTGCTTGAAGCGGCCGAGCAGCTCGATTTGGTACAGACGATCTCGCAAATGATCGGGCTGCTGGAGCGAACGGTCCGTGCCGAAGGGTTCAACGTCGGATTGAACCTCGGGCAGGTTGGCGGCGCAGGTCTGCCGGGCCATCTGCATTGGCATATCGTGCCGCGGTGGTGCGGCGACACGAATTTCATGCCCATCCTGGCCGGAATCCGCGTCATTCCGCAGTCGTTGGAAGCACTTTGGGAAGTGCTGACCGAGGGGCTGGGCCACAGTGACGAAACAACGTGAAAAGTGGGCTTCAGAATGCGGGATGTCGTAGGCGGGCTTTAGCCCACCTTCATGTAAAGGTGGGCTAAAGCCCACCCTACGGCCGCACCCAAGACGGAAAGAGTCTAAAATTGGATAGTCCTGTATCGCTTCCAACCGTGGAGTAGAGAAGATGTCGTTCCAGTTTTGTTGTCCGCAAGGGCACGTCTTGCAAGGCGAGCTGTCGCAGGTCGGACAGTTATTCCAATGCCCGATGTGTGGCGCCAACTTCTTGATTCCGCCACCGACGATGGACCCGGCGGCAATGGGGAACCGTGCCGTAGCGGGCGGCTTGTTCCCGGGACCGGGAACATGGCCCGCCGCCGGCGCGCCTGGACCTGCGTTTCCCGCTCAAGGCCCAATGCCCGGCTTCATGCCGCCCCAAGGCATGCCGATGATGCCCGGTAGCCCGATGCCCAGCGGGCCAATGCCAGTCGGACCGTATCCCATGCCCGCCGTCCAACCGTTTTCGTTTGGACCATCGGCGGTCAACCCGCCGGCCGCGGGACCGGCGGTGCCGCCCGAACCGCCGCAACAACCTCCGGCGACGACCGCCCAAAGCGAAACGGGCAGCAGGCCGCAATTTGATCTGGGCTTCGATCCCGATGCCAAAGAGTCGCTTCCTTTCGAGATCCCCGGTGAAAGCGAGCCGGCAGCGGGCCAGACCCCGACCCTGCCCTTCTCACCCGCGGCGCCCCCGCGCCGGCGTTTCCCGACGGAATGTTTCCTGTAACGAGTTTTCCTGCTCCAACGATGCCTGAGCCGGCATTTCCGCCCGCGGCGTTTGCGCCCGCCAGCGATGGACAGGAGTTCTTGCCGTCTGCTCCGAGCCAGCCACTCGCGGATCGCGGCTCGGAGCCGATTGCGACGGCTCGGTCGCGCGTTCCAACCAAGGTTCTGCACATCCGTTGTCCCTCGGGCCATTTAGTCAAGGCCCGGAGTGACCTGCTGGGCAAGAACGGCCGCTGCCCGGCCTGCAAGAAGACGTTCGAACTTCGCTACGAAGACAGCGTTGAATTCCAGCGGAGCAAGGAAACAAAACCGCCCCGCGAGGAAACCAAGTCCGGCCGGGCCTGGATCGCCTGGGCCCTCTTGGCGGCATTTCTTGCCTTTGCCGGACTGATTGCGCTGGTGATCGTGCTCAGCGAGCGCTCATAGCACGATATTCATTCCGCTCATCTATCGCGCGAAATTTCATTCCGGTGATCAGTGGTATGGCGGAAACCGGCCAAAGTCCCACGAACTGCGCGGCGTCGTGCTATAGCCGCCACTCGGATACGAATAAGAACCTGCCGCCGGCGCGTAGGAGCCGCTTTGCGGGATGGCCACGGGTTGCGGGGCGGCAAGAGCCGGGCTCACGGCGCTGTCGTCGATCACCGGCTTCATCACCGTGTAGGCCGGTGGGCTGGCCATCGGTTGCCCCGCGGCCGGAGTTGGAATACTCGGCACGGACGAGGTCGTAACCGTAACGGCCGGATACGTCGTAACGGTGGGATACGTCACGCTAACAGTCGAACACGCCGGATAATAGTAATAACTATAATAACCGTAGTCGTAGCACGCACGCCGCCCGAAGGGACCGGCCTCGCTCACCGAAACCGCGATCAGGACGATCGACAGGGTGAGCAGGATCCGTAAACATGTTGGATATCGAGTCATCGAAAAAGCCTCCTAACAAGGGAATTTTGACTGCCTAAGTTGGCAATAATTCATTATTCGCCTTGATCCTCCGCCGGTCAAGCGGAGTTGAAGGAAGTTGCGGCCGAAGAATCGCATGCCGCTGCGCGAGCCTGAGTCGTTCGCTGCGCGGGGGAGAAGACTTGTTTTGGCCCGGACAGCCTCTAAGAAACTATCTCAAAACCAGTAGGGTGGGCCGAGTGAAACGAGTCCCACCAGGAAAGACGTTGGAAGCTGGTGGGACTCGTTTCACTCGGCCCACCCTACGCCGCTTGGTTCGTGCCTGGATCCTACCAAACCCACGTCCGCCCCAGCGTCTTCCGCTGCAAGGCGGTCAAATCGCGAATGCCGCTGCGGGCCAGGTCGAGCATGGCCGATAATTCCTGCTCGCTGAAGGTGGCTTCCTCGCCGGTCCCCTGTACCTCGACAAACCGGCCGGAACCGGTCATCACCACGTTCATGTCGACCTCCGCCGCGAAGTCCTCGCGATAGCAGAGATCCAACAACGGCTGGCCATCGACCATCCCCACGCTCACGGCGGCCACGCTGTCGCGAAGCAGCCTGGCCCCGGCGGGCAGGTCCTTGGCGACGGCCTGCAAGGCGTCGACCAAGGCCAGGAAACCGCCCGTAATGCTCAGAGTGCGAGTGCCGCCGTCCGCTTCCAGCACGTCGCAATCGATCGTTACGGTCCGCTCACCGAGGGCGGCGAGGTCGATCACGGCGCGGAGGCTACGGCCGATCAGACGCTGAATTTCCGTCGTCCGGCCGTCAAGGTTCGCGCCCCGTTCGCGGCGTTTGCGGGGGCTGGTGCTGCCGGGCAACATGCTATACTCAGCCGTCAGCCAGCCGCGGCCCTGGCCCTTGAGCCACGGCGGCACCTCTGCGTCCACGGTGGCACAACAGAGCACCGTCGTGCGGCCGGCCTGGATCAACACGCTTCCCGGCGCGGCCCGCGTATAGCGGCGTTTGATTTTTAGAGGGCGAAGTTCGTTCGCCTGCCGGCCATCGTGTCGCCTAATATCCATGTTCGGAATCCTCTAGAAATCGCTGATCCCGCCCTATTCCGAAATCCCCAATCCCAGCCCCTTGTTGGCCGGTTCGCGGAGTCCGGCGCCTTGGGTGCCCAGGAGCCAAGCCAAAATGCCTTTTTGCACGTGCATGCGATTGGCGGCCTGCTGGACGACGACACTTTGCGGACCGTCGATCACCTCATCGGTCACCTCCTCGCCGCGCCGAGCAGGCAAGCAGTGCATGAAGAAGGCGCCCTTCTGGGCATGGGACATCAGGCGGGCATTGACTTGATACGGAGCGAAATCGGCGCGGCGGGTCTCGCGCTCGGCTTCCTGGCCCATACTGGCCCAAACGTCGGTGTAGATCGCCACGGCGTCGCAGACCGCCTCGATCGGATTGGTCGTGACCGTCAAATCGAGGGCCGGCGCCTGTTGGCGAATCCAGGCCAGCGACTTGGCATTGTATTGATACTTCTCGGGCACGGCCATGACCAGTTTCAGACCCAACTTGCCGCAGCCCAAGGCGATGCTGCGGGCCACGTTGTTCGCATCGCCGATCCAGGCGATCGTCCGCCCTTTGACCTGGCCGCCGACCAACTCGCGAATCGTATACAAATCGGCCATGGCCTGGCAGGGGTGGCCGAAGTCGGTCAGCCCGTTTATGACCGAGCAGTTGCTGTGCTCGGCCAGATCGACGGCGGTCATGTGCGAATTGGCCCGCAGGACGATGACGTCGACGTATTCGCTGAGCACGCGGCCAAAATCGGCCATGCTCTCGCGGCTGCCGAAACCAACGTCCTGGCCGAGGAACAGCGAACTGCCGCCCAGATGGACCATCGCCGCTTCGAAGCTCACGCGGGTCCGCAAGGATTGCTTTTCGAAGAGCAGGGCCATCACCCTGCCGGGCAACAGCGGCTCGCGGAGACCGCGGTCGAACTTGCTTTTCAGATCTTCGGTGATGGTGAAGATGCGCTCGATTTCGGCAGTCGTCAGGTCGGCCAACGTCAACAGGTGTCGCATGATGAATTCTTACCTTGGAGCTGCGGGGGACCCGGTCGGGTACCCAGCACTCTGGGTGGGGGTCGCCTGAGTCTGGATGACTTCGGCAAGGATGTCGCAGCCTTGGTGGGCTTGTTCTGCGGTGAGGGTCATGGCGGGCAGGAGCCGGATCACCGTTCCATGAGTGCAGTTGATCAGCAACTTGCGTTCCAGGCAGGCTTTGACCGTGGATGTCCCGTCGACGGCCAATTCCATGCCGATCATCACGCCGCGAACGCGGATCTCGCGGACCAGATCGCACTGCTGCTGCAACGCGGAAAGCCGCTGTTGAAAGATCTCTCCCAAGCGGCGGGCGGCCGCCAGCAGGCCCTGCTTCTCGATCATCTCGATGGCGGCGATCCCCGCCCGGGCGGCGATGGGATTGCCGCCGAAGGTGGCCGCATGCATGCCGGGCCGCAGACTCGGAGCAACCTGCGGAGTGGCCAGCATGGCCGCCCCGGCGATTCCGCCGCAAAGCGCCTTGGAAAGGGTCATGATGTCGGGCGTCACGCCCACCGCCTGATAGGCGAACCAGTGGCCGGTGCGACCGAAGCCGGTCTGCACTTCGTCGAAAACCAAGAGCAGGCCATGCTCGTCGGCCAGCTTGCGCAGCCCGGCCAGGAAGCCATCGGGCGGAATCCGTACTCCGCCTTCGCCCTGGATCGGCTCGATCATGATGGCGGCAGTTTCGTTGTCGATCAGGCGAGCCACGGCGTCGAGGTCGCCGAAGGGGGCGTAGACGAAACCGGCCACCAGCGGCAAGAGCCCCTCGTGATACTTGGGCTGGGCCGTCGCGGTCAGCGATCCGAGCGTGCGGCCGTGAAAGCCGCCTTCGAACGTGATGATCTTGTAGCGGTGCTTGGGAGAACCGTGCAACCGCACGAGTTTGATGGCCGCCTCGTTGGCCTCGGTTCCCGAGTTACAGAAGAATGCCTGACCGCCGAAACTTCGTTCCGACAGGGCCTTCGCCCACTGCCCCTGAAGTTCGGTGTGCCAGGTGTTGGGCACGTGGATCAGGCAGCCCAACTGCTCGCGGACGGCCTCGACGACCGGGCCGGGACAGTGGCCCAACAGGCCGCATCCCCAGCCGGGGAAGAAGTCGAGATAGCGGTTTCCCTCAGCGTCCCAGACGTACGAACCCTCGCCGTGCGCGAGGGCCACCGGATAGCGGCCGTAGTTGGGAATGACGTACTGCTCGAACAACTTCAGCACGTCGCTGGAACTCAACGCGGATGATGTCACTGGGGTTTTCCGTTCTTAGTGATTTGGCTTGTTCAGGTCTTGCGTACCGCAGTAGGGCCGAGTGCAACGAGTCCCACCATTTTCCGATGATTCATGGGTTCATGGTGGGACTCGTTGCACTCGGCCCACCCTACTGCTAGGGTTTTCCGTTCTTGATGATTTCCGTGCCCACGCCCTTGCTGGTGAACACTTCCAGCAGGAGTGCATGGCGCAGGCGACCGTCGATGATGTGAACTTTGCGGACGCCCCGATCGAGAGTATCGAGGCAGGCTTGCACTTTGGGAATCATGCCCGAGTCGATCACCCCGCTGGAAATCAACTCTTGGGCCTGCTGGACGGTGAGCGAGTCGATGAGGGACTTGGGATCGTGCTTGTCGCGGCGGACGCCGTTCACGTCGCTGAGGTAGACCATCTTGTCGGCTTGCAGGGCCTGGGCGACGGCCATGGCGGCCGTGTCGGCATTGACGTTGAGTTTCTGGCCCTTGGCATCGACGCACATGGAAGGGATGACCGGGACCAGGCCGACCTCGCAAAGCCGGCGAAGGATTTCGCCGTCGGCCGATGTCACCGTGCCGACGTGGCCCAGGTCGATCGGCTGGCCGTCGGCACCGTCCAGCGCCAAGCGTTCGCCAAAAAGGACGTTGGTCGTGCGGAAGTTCAACGATTGGGCCCTGCCGCCATAGTCCTGGATCTGTCGAGCAAGTCTCTCGTTGATTTCGCCGGCCAGAACCTGCTCGACGATGGCCAGCGTGGCGTCGTCAGTGTAGCGACGTCCCTGGACGAAGCGCGGCTGCAAGCCGGCGGCGTTCATCGCGCGGCTGATGGCCGCCCCACCGCCATGGACCAGGACGGGCCGCATGCCGACTGTCTCCATGAAGATGATGTCCAGCAACAAGTGGGTCATGGCCCGCGGATCTTCCATCACGCTACCGCCGAGCTTGATGACCGTGACCTTGCCGCGGAACTGCCGAATCCAGGTGAGGGCCTCGATGAGAATGTCGGCTTTTTGAATCGCTTCTTCCAAAGGAGGATGCTCCAGCCCGCTGCTGCGAGAGAGCGGGCAATATTCAAGTGCAAAACTGGGTGGATATTCTCGGCGACAACTTGCCACTGGAGGGAAAACCCACTATTTTAGTCGGCATGGGGGCGGTGTCAATGCCGGGGTTCGGGCATTCGTAGGACGGAATTCATTCCGTCTGACTGAAAACGACTTGGAAAAACACTTCTTCGCAGGGTCGCAACAATCCTTGCCGCCAGAAAGAACCTACGGCAGCGGCCGAATGGATCCCAAGGCGTTCATCACCCAGGAGCCCACGTCGTCCTTGTCAAGGTCCCGGAACTCGGCTACGGCGCTGACAGTGAATTTCTCCCCCGTGATCACGAAGATCATGCAGGACCGTGCCACCCCTTCGGAGTCTTTATAGCTGATCTTCAACCACTTGCGTTCGGCGGCCCCAAATTTCTGGGCCTTGGTGGGTTCCGTCCGCGTTAAATCCGTCGCCTTGCGGTTCGTGAATCGCTTCTCGGCATCGTCGGCGAGCGTTTTCAACAAGTCGTCCTGGTGCTTCACGTCCAGGGCACGGCCCAGATCGGTGATTGCAAGGCTGAATCCAAGGTCGTGAATGATTTGCACGACGCGCAAATCCTTGTCCTTGTTGTCTACGACCTTGGCCCACATTCCATATTCCATTTGCACCGAATTGAGTCGCAGGGCCTGGGTCATCGCCACCCGCACGGCCAAGGTGTAGGTCGTTCCCTTCTTCAGTTTGCTTTCGACCTTGATGGGCCGCTGACTGCCCTCGACCTGAAAGCTCTCGCCGTCAATCTGAACTTCATAGGTAACCGGAGGATCGCCGACACCGGGCTGGGCGGAAGCCGGGCGCGAAATGGCTACCACTGCCACTGCCAAAAAAACGGGAACCCATGTTCCTTGCCTGGACCGCAATAAACTGCACATCGCTTCAATAATCGGGGATTTTCGGAGTTTGCCAACTTACACGCTACCAAGAGCGGGGGAAAAAGGCAAAGGAATTCTTTCGGCCACCCCTGGAATCGCTCGCGCTTTCATGCAAAGATTAGTGTTTCCGTGGGTGTTGTGGCTTAAAGGGTGTGTCGAGGCATAAAGGAATGGATGATTTGAAGATTTTCACCGGTCGCGCCCACCCCGAGTTGGCCAAAAAGGTCTGCGATTACCTCAAACTTCCCGTCGGGCGAGCCATTATTGGCAATTTTCCCGACGGGGAGATTTCCTGCAAGATCGACGAGGACATCCGCGGCCGCGACGTGTTCATCATCCAGCCGACCTGTCCACCCGTCAACGACAACCTCATGGAACTGCTGATCATGGTCGACAGTTGCATGCGGGCCAGTGCCGACCGGATTACGGCGGTCATGCCCTATTTTGGCTATGCCCGACAGGACCGCAAGGACGAAGGCCGCGTGCCGATCACGGCCAAGTTGGTGGCGAACATGATCACTCGGGCCGGCACCAGCCGGGTCTTGGCCATGGACCTGCATGCCGCCCAAATTCAGGGCTTTTTTGACATTCCCGTAGACCATCTTTATGCCGCGCCCGTCATTGACGACTATCTGAAGCAGATGAATATCAGCGACGACGAGTTGGTTGTCGTCAGCCCGGACGAAGGCAGCATCAAGCGGGCCTTGGCCCACATGGGCCGGCTGGGAGGTACCTTGGCCATCATTGATAAGCGTCGCAGCAGCGCGGAGAAGACGAAATCGGCCCACGTCATCGGCAGCAAGATCGAGGGACGCGTGGCCCTGATCTTCGACGACATGATCAGTACCGGCAGCTCGATCTGTGGGGCTGCGCTGATGATGCGAAATGCCGGGGCCCGCAAAGTGTACTTGGCGGCCACCCACGGTTTGCTGGTAGGGGGGGCCGTCGAGCGTCTGCAAAAGGCCCAAATCGACGGCTTGATCCTCACCGATACCATCCCGCTCAGTGAAGAGAAGTTGATTCCGCGACTCACCGTGCTCTCAGTTGCCCCCCTATTGGGAGAGGCAATCAAACGCATTCACCGCAACGAGTCGGTGAGTCGGCTGTTTGGGTAGATTTTTCAATGCAGTCGGCGGCCGAGAAAATTCTCGTCTAGCAGGGCTTGAATTTCT
This sequence comes from uncultured Planctomycetia bacterium, assembly GCA_963779975.1. Taxonomy (GTDB): domain Bacteria; phylum Planctomycetota; class Planctomycetia; order Pirellulales; family Thermoguttaceae; genus JANXQG01. The sequence continues at coordinate 166,268 of CAWAAL010000023.1, forward strand.
TGGCGAATTGAGGAGAATGATTGGTTTCCTCCGTTGTGCAGTCAACACGCATCGACGGAGTGGACTAAGAGATACCGAGGAACTTCCATGGCAGAACAGATTCCCACCCTCGCTCGGCAGAAGGGTGGCAAGCACTCGAATCGGCGTTTACGTTATTCCGGCCAGACTCCAGCCATATTGTATGGTCACGGGGAAGCGAATGTCTGTCTGTCGGTCCCGTCCGACGCGATCGCCGCCGCGCTTCGCCACGGCAGCCGCCTAGTCTCGCCTTACTGGCGCAGTCAGCGAATCGGCTTTCATCCGCGAGTTGCAGTGGGATACGTACGGCGCTCATGTCCTGCACGTCGATTTCACGCGCATTTCGGTCGATGAACTGGTCAAGGTACACGTGACGGTGGAACTTCGCGGCCAGGCCCCGGGCGTAAAGGACGGCGGCGCTGTCGAGCAGTTGGTCCACGACGTGCAAATCGAATGCCCGGCCGGGGCGATCCCGGAAAAGCTGCTAGTGAGCGTCAATCAATTGAAACTCGATGATACGATCACCTTGGCGCAGCTCGAATTGCCCGCCAAGTCGAAGGTTTTCGGCGATCCCGAAACGATCGTGGTGCAGTGCGTGATTCCGGTCGAGAAGCCGGAGATCGAGGCCGGCGAAGCGGCCGAGGGCGAGCCGGAGGTGATCGGCGCCAAGAAGGAAGAGGAAGAGGAGGAAGAGTAGTCGCGAGCGAGTTTATCGCCATCGTATGGGGTGCCCCGCATGAAACTTGTCGTAGGGCTGGGCAATCCTGGGCGGCGATATGAGGCAACCCGGCACAACGTCGGTTTCATCGTCGTCGGCGAATTGGCCAAGAAATATTTCGCCAGCAGGCTGAAGAGCCGCTTTCAAGGCGAAACGGCCGAGATTGACCTCGATGGGGAAAAGGCCCTGCTACTGACTCCCACGACATACATGAATCTCAGCGGGGCCAGCGTGCTGGCCGCGCGGGATTTTTACAAAATACCCCAGGAAGACCTGCTGGTTGTTTGCGATGACCTGAACCTGCCGTTGGCGAAACTGCGGGTGAGAGCGGCGGGGTCGGCCGGGGGACAGAAAGGACTGGAGGACATCATTCGCCGCCTGGGTACGGAAGAATTCGCCCGGCTGCGAATTGGAATTGGTACCCCGCCCGATGGCTGGAGTTGGCCCGATTTCGTCCTCAGCAAGTTTACGAAAGAAGAAATCCCGGCCATGGAGCAGGCAGTTGCCCGAGCCATCGAGGCGATCGTGGTCTGGGCCCGCGAAGGTGTTCAGACCTGTATGAATCGATACAATGGATAATATTGTTTGAGGAGTTTAGTTTTGGCCCGCAACGTCTACGAAGCGATGTTTATCCTGGACTCGAACCGTTTCGGCCGCGATCCGGACGGAATTTCGGGCCAGTTGGCCGATTTGATCCAGAAGGCTGGCGGCGAGATCCTCGTCAGCCGCCTGTGGGAAGAGCGGCGTCTGGCGTATCCCATCAAGGGACAGCGCAAGGGCACGTACTGGTTGATCTATCTGAGCCTCGACGGCCTGAAACTGGCCGGGCTGCGCCGCCAGTTCGAGATCACCGAAACGATTCTGCGATTCCTGTTTCTGAAGATCGAACCGCGGATTGTCGACGCTTTGGTGGCCCACGCCCAGTCGGCGCCGGTGCCTGCGGTCGTGCCGCCTGAAGAAGCTGTGGTGGCGGTTACTGTTGCCGACGTTGTGGGCGACGTTGGCGTCGATGACGAGGAACTTGACGAAGAGGCTGTTGAGTAGCGACGTTATCGCATAGCCCTGTTGTCCCGACCACATGTGGCAATTCCAGGTTTTCGACCTGGACGCCGTCAAACACGTCGGGCTTTCCCCGGCCCGTAGTCAAAGGAGATTTCGATCGTGGCAAGTTATAACCGCGTGATCCTGGTGGGAAACCTTACCCGGGATCCCGAACTCCGTTACATCCAGTCGGGCATGGCGGTGACCGATGTTGGGCTGGCGGTCAATGATCGCCGCAAGACGGCGACGGGCGAATGGGTTGATGAAGTGACCTTTGTTGACGTGACGGTCTGGGGACGTCAGGCGGAAACCGTAAGCGAATACCTGACCAAGGGTTCGCCCGTGCTGTTCGAAGGCCGCTTGAAACTCGATACGTGGGAAAAAGACGGCCAAAAGCACTCCAAGCTCAAGGTCGTGTGCGAACGCATGCAGATGCTCGGGACTCGCGGCGGCCAGGGCGGCCCCGGCGGCGAACGTCCGCAGGGTGGCTCCCGCCCGGCCCAGCGCGGGGCCAGCGGCGGTTCACAATACAATCAGTCCGGTCCGCCGGAGTACGCCGATGACGGGCCTGGCCCGGAGATGTCAGGCGGCAGCGGTGGTGTTGGCGGCGGTGACGATATACCTTTCTGACAGCAAACAGATGTAGGGTGGGACCAGCGACGGGGTACCCGCACAGCGGGTCGGCGAGCACCGGCCCACCATTTCCCGTTCAGTAACAAAGTCACGGTGGGCCGGCGCTTGCTGGTCCCACCCAACCAGGAAAAGATCATGGCGAAAGCAAGCCTCAAGAAGACTCGGAACAAGCGATTGCCCAAGGCGGCCAACGGTGGCATCGAATTGCTGCTGGTTCAGGCCGTCGATCACCTCGGCAAGCAGGGCGACGTGGTGGCGGTCAAGCCCGGCTACGCGTTGAACTACTTGTTGCCGCAAGGCCTGGCGACGTATGCCACCGACCACCACAAGCGGATGGTCGAGAAGCATCGCGCCCAACTCGAACAGATCGAAAAGGCCCGCTTGGCTGGTCTCCGCGTCCAGGCCGAAGAGATGGGCAAGCTCAGCGTGACGATCGAGGCCAATGCCAACGACGAAGGCCATCTCTACGGTTCGGTCGGTCCGCAGGACATCGTCAACGCCATGAAGCGCAGCAAGGTCACCATCACGCAGGACCAGGTCCGGCTGAAGGGACCGCTCAAGGAGCTTGGCCTGTACACGGTCAAGATCCACCTCGCCCACGAGATCGAGGCCGAAGTCAAGGTCTGGGTCGTGCCGATGGTGGGCGGGGAGGAAACTGCTCCGTCGGAAGCGACGGCGAAGCCGGAAAGGACGGGGAAATAGAGAGAGGCGAAGCTCGAATCACAAAGAGACGTAGAGAATTGTCATGACTGCCGACCATTTTGACAGTATTATTCTCGCGGCATTGAACTCGGTAACGCCTTTTCAAGTGTTCACCGTGGAACTTCATGGCGGTCGGCGGCTCGAAGTGGACCACGCGAATGCGCTGATTCTTCGTGACGGCGTCGCAGTCTTTCTTGCGCCAGGCGGAGTGCCCGTCTTGTTTGATCACGACAGTGTGAACCAAGTCATGGATGCGCCTGCAAACACCGATATTTGAGAACTCCTTTGATGACACTCGAGAAGTTTGACGAAGTCTTAAGTGCGTTATGCGGTGCCAAGCCTTTTCGGGCATTCACGGTGGAACTGGACAATGGCCAGCAATTGAAAATCGATTATCCCTTGGCGTTTCGGGATGGCGTGGCAGTACATCTTTCCCAACGGGGTGCGCCAACGATTTTCCGTTGCGACAGCGTCAACCAGATCATCGGAGCAACTGCGAACACGGATCTGTAGGAAATGACGAAGCTCGAATGACGAATGGGCAGCCGGCATCCTTCCCTTCGTCATTTTGCATTATTCCGGCAGCGGCTTCCCCTTCGTTTCTGGCGCGAACAACAGCGCGACGAGTCCCACCAGGTAGCACGAGCACATCGCCACGCCGGCGTAGCGGAACGGCTCGGACGTGTTCACGAAAACTTGGTTCTTCAGATAGGCGATGCTGATCGGACCTGTGGCGGCCACGTATCTTCCCACGTTGTAGCAGAACGACGTGCCGGTGCTGCGCAAGCGCGTGGGGAACAGTTCCGGAAAGTAGATCGCGTAGCCGCCAAAAATAGCGAGCTGCGATGCGCCCATCAGCGGAACCATCCAAAAAAGATCACTCGGCTTGGACATGAACAGAAACGCCAGCGCGGTGGTGAGGCCTGCGGTAACAAAGGCCAAGGCAAACGTCGGCCGGCGACCGAGCCATTGAGTCACGCGCGCGAAAATATACATGCCAAAGAAGGCTCCGACGTTGAACATGGCCAGCGTCACGGCCGCCCAACTGCGGGACTCCACCAATCGCGCCCTTTGCCGCGCAAGGATCCGCTGGACGTGCGATTCCACCGGGGTATCGCTGGCGCCGTGCAGAAGATCCTCGCGTCGCAAACGGTCCTCTTTGGATTCCGCCTTGGGCTGAATTTTGCGGGCCGAGTCGTCCCTGTCGAGTTCGGCCAGCACCGTTTCCGGCGAAACACTCCTTCCATCGCTGGCCAGCAAAACAGCCGCCTCGTACATCGCTTTCGCATCGAGATCTTTTGCATCGGTCCCCAACAAGTCCTTGGGTTTCACTTGCTCTTTCGCTTTCTCCAATTCCTTCGGTTGACCGATCACTTGGGCAACAAAGAGGAGATCCGTTCGGTCCTGGTTATCTTTCCTCATGCAGAGGTCGTAATCCCGCCCGATGAAGGACTGCGTCAGGTCATTGCTGAACACGCCGATGCCCCAAAGCCCGACGACCCCGGACACCGCCAGACACAGGCCGACTGCGGCCCGAGGTGCCCAGCGGCGGTCGCTGAGCAATTCCACGAGCGAACCGGCCTTCTTCATTCCCGGTCTCCATTGGCTTCGGGCTTTCAGCCACACTTCCGGTTCCCGAATTCGTCGCGCGACGATGACCGATAGCAAGGCGGGAATAATGCCGACGCTGAACAGCCAAGGCCAGTCGTGTTGGACCAAGTGACGCGACCAAGCTTGAACCAGCATCAGCCAGATCAGTCCAGCGCTTACATTGCCGATTGCGGAAAAAGTTTGCAGCATCCCGAGCGCTTGAGGTCGCGTAGGGTCCGGCAGACTCTCCGCCACGAGCGTGCAAGCCACCGGGAAAATTCCCCCTGCGCCCACCCCCGTAATGAATGCAAAGACAATGTAATGCCATGGCGCTTGCGATAACCCGCATAAGCCCGTGGAAAGCGAATAGGCCAGGATCATAATCAGCAAGGTCTTCGCCCGTCCGATCCGGTCGCCCATCATGCCGAAAATGATGCCGCCAGTGGCCCAACCAATCAACAGCATGGATGTTCCCAAATTGCCATAGTACGTCACCGACGGATCATCCGGTGAAACGCCGAGCAGATCGGACATGGCCGGCGTGCGGGCCAAGTTGAAAATCTGCTGGTTAAGGCAGTCGAACGACCATGCCATCGTGGCCACGATCAGTACGAGCCAATGGTAACTGCTTAATTGGCGGAACCAAGGCGGTTGAGCGGGCTGGTTGGCAGGGGGAGCAGCGGGGGCGGGGTTGACCATGACAACGACCATCGGTTAGGATCAAGGAGACATGTCCGTGGATGGACAGGCCCAGGGATTGTGGCGCAAGTCAATGCAGAATCGCATGATAGAAGAAGATGAAGGCGATGTCCAGAGGCGAAGGGCCGTAGGGCGGGTTTTATCCCTCCCCTCTTTACAAGACAAAGGCGGCGGGCCAAAGCCCACCCTACAAGAATGCCCCTGCTCGGCGCTCATCAATCGATCGCAGGCGGATACCACAAGGCCGTCGAAATTGGCGTGGAGACCGGCTGCCAGGTGATTCAGGTTTTCACCAAGAATACCAATCAATGGCGTGGCAAGCCGATTGCACCGGAAGAGGCCCAGCGGTTCCGCGCGGCCATGGCCGCCTCCGGCATCGCCTGCCCGCTGGCCCACGATTCGTACTTGATCAACCTGGCCAGCCCGGAAGAGACGCTCTGGAAAAAGTCGCTCGACGCCATGATCGACGAGGTCCAGCGAGCCGCGGTCCTCGGCATTCCTTGGGTGGTGTGCCACCCCGGGGCCTATACCACGACGAGCGAAACGGAAGGGCTCAATCGCATCATCGCCGCGCTGGATGAGGTTTTGCGGCAGACCCAAAGTAGCCGGCACTCGCCGTGTGCCGATTTCTCTGCGGCGAATGCCGCTGGTGTTTTCGAAAGTCCTCAGCAGCAGACGGACGGCACACGGCGTGTGTCGGCTACTGTGACCGGCATCCTTCTGGAAACCACGGCCGGCCAAGGCACGACCCTCGGCTGGCGGTTCGAGCACCTGGCCGCGATCTTCGCGGGCGTGAAAGACAACCGCCGGCTGGGCGTTTGCTTCGATACGTGCCACGTCTTTGCGGCTGGGTACAAGATCTCGCGCCGGTCTGATTATCGGGCCACGATGAAGCAGTTCGACAAGATCGTCGGGATCGATCGGATCAGCGCTTTCCACCTCAACGACAGCGTAAAGGACTGCGGCAGCCGTGTCGATCGTCACGCCCACATCGGTTGCGGAAGAATTGGCCCCGAGGCTTTTGGCTGGTTGCTGCGCGATCGCCGCTTCCGCCCGTGCCCATGGTTCTGGAGACGCCCAAGGGCAAGGAAAACGGCGAGGACATGGATATCGTCAATTTGCGGAGGCTGCGGGAGTTGGCCGCGGGGGGAAACAGGTAAGAACGGGCCTGGTGCAATTGGATTGCCGCAAGTCAAGCATCCTCTCTGAAGCCAACACGATGAATGAGGAAACCGTCTGGGAATTCCTTGTCCGACAGCCGTTTCAACCGCTCCAGGTACACCTGTCAAACGGCGAAATCCATCAGATTCGCCATCCGGAATTCGCGATGCTTCTAAGATCCACACTGGTTATCGGCGTCCCCGATTCCGACCGCGTGATTTGCTGCGCACTGCTCCACGTTGCAAACATCGAGCGGCTGCCGGCCACACAACCGGCGTGACGGTCATGCCACTTTCCCAGCAAGACCATGAGCGAGGATGTCCTCGCTACGGCGGATCATAACCGCCGGGGTTCCATGGATTGCAGCGACAGATGCGCCACATCCCGCGACACGCGCCGCGAAGGGCGCCGTACTTCTGCACGGCCTCGATGAAATAAACGCTGCACGAAGGATGGAAACGGCAATGCCGGCCCAAGATCGGGCTAAGCGTATACTGGTAGATTCGCACCATGCCGATCAAGATCCACGCCGGAATGCGGAGAATCGCCTTAAAGACTGCGGTCAGCCAGTTGCGTTGCATCGGAAATCCTTCAAATCTTCTTCGCTGCCCTTCGCGCCAGCCGTACCAGCGACTCCTGCAATTCCGCCGTTTCCGGCACGGCGTCGGGCCGCGGGATGACGACCAAATCCACGCCCGCGGGCAACTGCTCGCGCGATAGCCGAAAGGCCTCGCGGATACAGCGTTTCCAACGGTTGCGAGCCACGGCGTTGCCGACCTTGCGGGAAACGGAAAGCCCCAGCCGTGGATGGGGCAGACCGTTGGGATGGACGAAGACCAACAGCCGGTCGTCGCCAGCGGTCAGGCGACGCTGGTAGGCCCGTTGAAACTCCGCGCCGCGGGTGATGCGGTAGGCGTGGAGAAACCGTTGGTCGCCCATCTTACCACCGCAAGTTTTGCCGCGGGTTGCTTGGAGATCGAGCATCGATCTGACGGATGCTCTCGCGGTCCGCGTCACTCAAATTGGCTGGAAGCACGATCAATACCTCGACCAGCAAGTCACCCTTGGCACCATTCTTCGGCGCCACGCCATGCCCTTTGACTCGCAGTCTCTTGCCGCTGGAAGTTCCCGGGGGAATATGGAGCGAGACCGTCCCGCTGGGCGCGGGCACGTCGACGGTCGCTCCGGCCACGGCCTCGCCAAGCGTGATCGGCAGGCGGAGGTGAAGGTCGTTGCCCTTGCGGAGGTAGAAAGGATGCGGGGCAATATGGATCGTCAGCATCAGGTCCCCGGCGGCGCCACGGCCCGAGGCCGGCTCGCCTTTTCCGCGGAGCCGCATCTTTTTTCCGTCTTCAATGCCCGGCGGAATCTTGACCACGATCGTCTCCGGCTCGCCGGACGGTCGGTGGAGACTCAACGGAACCTCGCCGCCGCTGATGGCGATGCGGAAGGGGATGGTCGCCTCGGCCGCGGCATCACCTCCGCGGCGTTTCGAACCGCTGCCGCCCCGACCGGCGGCCCGGCGGAAGTGCGCGAAGATGTCGCCCAGCCCCGCGCCGCTTTCTCCGAAGCGTTCGCCGAAGAACTGGCCAAAGTCAATATCTTCGGCATTGAAGCCACCACCCGGCCCCGCCCCCCAGTGTGGACTCTGCGGGGCCCCTTGGCCCATGGTTTCGAACGAGCTGCCGTAGCGGTCGTACATTTCCCGTTTTCTGGGTTGTTGAGAACGTCGAAGGCCCCTTGGATTTCCTGGAATTTCTTCACGGCCCCCGGCTTATCCGGATTCATGTCGGGATGGTGCTTGCGAGCCAATTCCCGGTAGGCCTTTTGGATCTCGGCCTGGGAGGCATCGCGGGAAACACCGAGCGTCTTGTAATAGTCAGCAGCCATAGTTTTCAAAATCGCGGCAAATACCCAGCAGGCAAGGATTTACGTCGATTCGGCCGATTTATCATGCCTACAGAAGATCTCGTCCATTATTCTAGGTTCTAGCGGCCACTCTTAGCAAGCCGGTCCCGCGCCAAGCACGAGGTGGACCGTAAAATGCTATGTTATAAAATGCGAACGTTACTGCTACTGCTCGTCTGCCTGCCTGTCCTGCTTATGCGGCCGGCTCCCTGCCATGCGGCTGACGGCAAGCTGTTGCTGACCGTCGTCGATGCCAAGTCCCATAAGCCGGTCGCCTGCCGGCTGCATCTCAACGGACCGAGCAAGCGTCCGAAGAGGATCGAAAATTTCCCCTTCTGGTCTGATCACGTGGTCTTCCCGGGCACGATCACGCTGAACCTGCCCACCGGCTTCTACACGTTCGAACTGGAGCGCGGCCCGGAGTACTACAACGTGACGGGTAACTTCAGCATCGAGCGATTCGCCGATGACAGCAAGGAAGTCGAACTGCGGCGGGTCGTCGACATGAGCGAAGAGGGCTGGTGGTCCGGCGACCTGCATGTCCGCCGCAACGTCCGCGACCTTGAGATGGTGCTATCGGCCGACGATCTGCATGTTGCCCAAGCGATAACCTGGTGGAACGACAAGAACGATCTGACCGGCAAGACCCCTGCGCTGCCTAAGCAGCGCCTGGTGACGTTCGACCGCGATCGCGTCTACGAGTTGTCTTGCGGCGGTTTTACGCGTGCGGGGACCGAAGTCTTATGTTTCCACGTGCCGGGACCGATGCTCCTGGAGGCGCAAACCGACGAGTACCCATCGCTGGCGCAACATCTTCAGCAGGCCCGACAGAAAGAGAACTCGGCGTTGTGGGTGGATGCCGCGGCAAGCTACGGGTGGGACCTGCCAATGTTGGTGGCCAACGGTCTGGTCGATTCGATCGAAGTCGCCAACAGCCATTTCGGCCGCAAGACAATGCAGCCCGACGTGAAACTCGGAAAGCCGCGCAACGCCGATGTTTACGCGGGACAGTTCGGCTACGCCCGCTGGTCGCAGGACGTTTACTTCAAGTTGTTGGACTGCGGCCTGCGGATTCCGCCCACGGCCGGCAGCGGTTCCGGCGTTTCGCCCAATCCAGCCGGCTACAATCGCGTGTACGTCCACATGGACAGCAGCTTCGACTATCAGCAATGGTGGAAGAACCTTAAGGCCGGGCAGGTCGTCGTCAGCAACGGACCCCTGTTGCGCGTGCGCGTCGAAGGCCAGTTGCCCGGTCACACCTTCCACGGCGAGGCAGGCCGCGAATTGGAACTTCGCATCGGCATGACGCTGACGACCCGCGACCCGATGAACTACCTGGAGATCGTGCAGGACGGTCAAGTACGAAACTCGATTCGTTTCGAGGATTACGTCAAGGACGGGCGGCTGCCGCCGTTGCACTTCAAGCACAGCGGCTGGTTCCTGCTGCGGGCCGTGGCCGAGATTTCCGACACCTATCGATTCGCCATGACGGCCCCCTACTATGTCGAGTTCGGCGATAAGCCGCGGATCAGCAAGAAGTCGGCCCAGTTCTTCCTCGATTGGGTTTACGAGCGTGCCCGGCAGATCCAGATCGACGATCCCCCGCAGCGGCGGGAAGTGCTGGAGTATCACCGCAAGGCGCGAGATTTTTGGAAGGGCCTCGTGGACAAAGCCAATGCGGAATGACGAAGGGGAAATTCGCCACATTCCGTTGTGCCGCTTCGCTTTTCGTCCTTCGCACTTGGTCCTTCGCCATTTTTCTCAGTCTTCGCAAGGTTTCAGCCGATACCTGGAGAAGACTTCCGATTGCGCAAACTTTCACTTCCGCCATGCCCCAGGACATTCGCAAAGCCGCCATTTTGCTCATGAGCCTGCCGGACGAGCAGGCCGCGCAGTTGATGAGCAAGCTCGAACCCAAGCAAGTCGAAGCGGTTTCCATTGAAATCGCCAGGCTCGGCCAGGTTACGGGCGGTGAGCAGGAAGCCACGATTCAGGAGTTCGCCGGGGCCAATCCAGCAAGCATGGCCATGCGGGCCGGCGGCCTGGAAGTTGCCAAGCACCTGGTCGAAAAGGCGCTGGGCAAGAATGCGGGGACCACGCTGGACAATGTCCGGCAGTCGATCGAGGCCCTGCCCTTCGGATTCCTGCAGAAGGTCGATAGCCAGAACCTCTTGACCTTCATCATGGACGAACACCCGCAGACGATCGCCTTGATCCTCTCGCACCTTCAGCCGCAACAGGCCGCCGAGATCATCAAGGGCCTGCCGGCCGAGCGGCAATTGTCGGTCATTCGCCGCATGGCCACCATGGGCCAGACCAGCCCCGAGATCATCAAAGAGGTGGAACGCGGGCTGGAACATCGCATGTCGAGCGTCGTCAGTCAGCAGTACGAGAACGCCGGCGGCGTGCCGACCGTGGCGGGCATGCTCAACGTCATCGATCGGGCCACGGAGCGAAGTCTCCTGGACAATCTCTCCCGCGAGGATCCGGAGTTGGTGGAAGAGATTCGCCGTTTGATGTTCGTTTTCGACGACATCAACGGTCTGGGCAACAAGGAGATCCAAACGCTGTTGAAGAACATCGACAACGCGCAGTGGGCGATGGCCCTGAAGGGCGCCAACCCCGAGTTGAAAGAAAAAATCCTGGCCAATATGTCCAAACGTGCGAGCGACATGTTGCGGGAAGAGATGGAATACCTCGGGCCCGTCAAGCTTTCGGCGGTCGAGCAAGTCCAGCAGCAGATCGTCGACGTCGTGCGTCGTCTGGAAGACGCCGGCGAGATCAGCACCCACAGCGACGAGCACGAAGAGCAACTCGTCAGTTAGGCCCGGCATTTCTCACCGAAGGGCGGAGCAGATCCGGGCGCGCCGCGCGGGTCGTCGAGCGCAAACCCACCATATCGGGTGTAAAGCACATTACGGTGGGCCTGCACTCGCCGCCCCGCGCAGGCTGCCCCGGATCTGGTCGCACTCTACGACTACGAACGCTTTTGGGACCCACTCCCAGCACTTGCCGCCTTCTGCTATCATAGCGGGCGAAAATGATTGCTCGGTTGGCGAGCTCTTTTACATTTTTCCGTAGCGTAGGCTTCCAGCCTGCCTATTCCACCGAAACATAGGGAGATTTTCCATGGCTGTTACTGCTGAGAAGATTATAGCCTTTACCCGCGGCATCCTGGGCGACGACCCCAACGTGCCCAACCTGCCGATGGAGAAATACCTGGAGGCCATTCCCCGTTTGCACGCGCTGGCCGACTTGCCCAGCGGAACACCGGTGCTGATTCGCGGCGACGTGGACGCCAAACCGGGTCCCACGGTGGGCGAAGGCGACATCCGTCTGCGTTCCATGAAAGGTACGCTCGACTACGCCCGAAACAAGGGCTGGAAGGTCGTGATCTTCGGGCATATCGGCCGCGAGCCGGAAAAGTCGCTGTCGAAAGTCGGCGTCCGATTGGGCGAGATTCTCGGCTGCAAGGTGGGGTTCATCAGCGATTGGCTTGATCCGGCAACGACGACGATCAAGGACGAGGTTGCCGCCGCGATCAAGAACGCCGCGCCCGGCAGCGTCATCATGCTGGAAAACACGCGGAAGTATGACGTCGAGCGCGTGCTCTGGAAGGCCAAGCCGGCAGACCTGCCCAAGTTGGCCGATCGCCTGGCCAAGCTGGCCAACGAGTTCGCCCAGAAGGTGGCCAAGGTCTATATCCACGAGGCATTCTCGGCCGGCAGTCTCGATGCGTCGAGCGTGATCGTACCGGCGGCCATGGATCGCGTGGCCCTGGGCGAATACGAGGCTGAACAGTTCGACGTGCAACTCCGCGACTGCCTGGCAGCCAAGCTCGTGATCTTCAGCGGCTTGAAGGCCGACAAGCTGGACGACATGGAAGCCATGATCAATCGCGGCAAGATCCGCCTGGTGATCTCGGCCGGCTCGCTCTCGGCTTCGCTCAAGAAGGCCGCGGCCGAGTTGGATGGCAAGGATTTCAACTTGGGCCTTTCCGAAGATCCGACCCATAGCGACAAGCCCTACTACATTCCCCGCAACCGCATCGAGCAGGCCAAGAAGATGTTGACGGAAGGCCGGGCCAAGGGTATCGAGTTCGTGCTGCCGGTCGATTTCGTGCTGCAAGACGGCCAGGTCTCTTCGCAGATTGGGCCGGGCAACCAGCAGTTCGACGTCGGTCCCCAGAGCAGCAAGCTGTTTGCCGACACGGTCACGCGCTTCATCGAGGCCCATAAGAACGACCGGCCGCCGGCCGTGGCCTTCCACAACGGCGTGTTCGGCATGTTCGAAGACCCGCGGTTTGCCAACGGTACGAAGGAATTCGTGCCGCAATTGAAGCGGATGAAGGACGCCGGGATCAAGGTTTACATCGGTGGTGGCGAAGGTGGCACGTCGCTGGAGTTGTATGGCAAGCCCGACTGGGTAACCTACGTCTTCACCGCAGGCGGCACGGTCTTGAATGCCTTGGGCAGCGAGCCGGTGCCGTACCTGGTCGCCTTGAAACTGGCAGCCCAGAAGTAAGAGGGTATTCGAGAAACCGTCGGGTGGCACGCCCTGCGCTTGCGAAGGGCGTGGTGTCGCGGTTTTCACGCCCTTCGCAAGCTCAGGGACGTGCCACCTTTGGTTAACGACAATCTTCCGTACCGATTCGTGTTCGTCTTCGGCCTGCTGTTCGGCGGCAGCCTGGTCTTCGTCGTGCCGCCGTTCGGCGTGCCGGACGAGCTCGCGCATTTCCACCGCGCCTATCACTGCTCGCAGGGAAAGCTCTATGCCACGCAGCGTGGAGGCGTGACGGGCGACGGATCTGCCTTCGTCGTTGACCGAGACCTGCGCGGCGATTGTCGACGGGGCGGAGTCGGACGAGCAGTTCAAGATGTCGCGGGCCAAGTTCGACAGGACCGCCGGCATGGCGCTCGATCCGCAGCGGCGGCAGTTCACGCCCTTTCCGAACACGGCCTTGTACAGCCCGGTGCCCTATTTGCCGCAATCCGGCGCGATTTGGGCCGCGCGTTTTGGGAGCCGGCGCCGCTGGCGATGTTCTACCTGGCGCGGGTGGCGAACCTGATCGCCTACCTGCTCGTGGCCACGACGGCCGTCCGCCTCGCGCCGATCCACAAATGGACGCTGGCCCTGGTGGCCCTGATGCCGATGTCCGTATTCCTCGCGGCCTCGCTTTCGGCCGACGCCGTGACGATCGGCCTGTCGCTACTGGTGGTGGCCCTGACCCTGAATCTGGCTTTGGGCAGCAAACGGCCCAGCCGCCGCAGTTTCCTCGCGCTGGGCGTCCTGCTGGCGCTCCTGGCGCTGTCGAAACAGGCCTACGTCGGCTTGAGCCTGCTGTTCTTCGTAATCCCGGCCACGAAATTCTCCAGCCCAGGACGACGCTGGCTGATTGCTGGGCTGATGATCGGTCTGCCGCTGGCGATCGACGCGGCGTGGACGTATTCCCTTCGCGAGCTGTACGTGCCGATGTATTCCTATGTCAACCCGCAGGGCCAGTTCCACTGGATCCTCCACCATCCCTGGAGCTACATGGCGACAATGTTCAAGGCGATCTATCGCTTGGAAACCTACTCGCACGTGATCGGCGTGTTCGGCTGGATGGGAAAACACCTGCCACTTTGGATTTGCGGCACCTATTGGGCCGCTTTGGGCTTCACGGCCGTGCTGGACGGCGGCAGGCCGCTGCCGTTAAGCGTTCGGGCGAAGGCGATCGCGCTAGGCGTCTATCTGTTCACGGCTGCGATGATGGTGACCCTGGTCTATCTTTCCTGGGAACGCGAGGGCAGCAAGGGCACTGAGGGAATCCAGCCGCGCTACTTCCTGCCGATCGTTCCGCTCTTGCTTTTGCTGCCGCGCGGCGGCGCGAAACTGGTCTCCAGCCGTTTCTCGCGGATCGTCGTGCCGGTGATCGCGATGTTAACTACCGTCCTAGCCACGGGGGCAACCTGGTGGACGCTCAGATATTACTGGTAGGGTGTGCCAACGGGCACCGACGCGCAGCGTTGGTCGGCGAGTCCCACCAGCCAGACTTCAGCGCATTTTGGTGGGACTCGTTTCACTCGGCCCACCCTACACCTACGTCTTACTCCACTCGCAGCGCCTCGACGCCGTTGGCCGAACCGATCAGGAGCACCGGCTTGCCGTCGATCTCCACCGTGGCCAGGCCGGTAACCTGCTCGCCGTGGTTGAAGCGGTCGATCAGCGTGCCATCGGCTGCGAGGACATGGATCGAACCGTCGCTGCCCGGCAGGAGCCACTGCCGCGCCGGGCCGGGCAAGAGCCGTCCGACGACAATTGGCTCGACCAACTGCTGCAAGCCGGCCGGCAAATTGTATGACTTGATCACTTTGCGATCTTGATTCAGAAATATGGCCGTAAAACTGCCCGTGGCTAGATGCTGGTTGTCGGGCATATAAATCATTCCGCACCAAGCCTCCTGGCCACTGCCGTTAAGGTCGGCATGGACAAGGGTTTGCAGGATGCCTTCGCCGGAAATCCTTTCGGCGTCCTGCAATTTGAGCTTCGCGTCCAAGATGGCCACGGAGTTTGCGTCGCTGATACAGAACAATTCGCGATGACTTTGCGTATCGGCCGGGCCGGACAAGACGCGGCTCACGTTGAACAGGTTGCGGCAGGACCAGATTGGCGTGCCCTGCAAAGAAACGCATTTCACGCCGACCGTACCGCCAAAGCCGACATAGGTTTTGATCTTGCCATCGCCATCCAAGTCGCACAGTTCGACGTCCGTTATGCCCGTATTGCGGTTCTCCAACGCGTTCTCGGGGTAGCTCAGCAAGTAATTGAAGTTCTCGTCGAACAGATGGAACCGTTGTTGCCAAGGGGCAAAAGCGGCAAAATATCGTTTGCCGTCGCTACCTGCCGCCGTGCGCAGGAGGGTGAAGAATTCCTCGTCGGCGAGCTTTGCCGCATGAGGCGCAGCGGCCTTGCCATCCAATCCGATCTCAGTTATGGCCTTGTGCCCGTCGATCACGTAAATGCGAGACTTGCCGCGGACTGACTCGGTGACGAGGATATTTCCCGGCGTATTGATCGCGACGCACTTCCAGAGCGTGGTCAAGCGGAACTTGCCGGGCTGGCTTCTGGCTGCCGGTGGCGCAGGTTTGCCCGCCTGAAGCGTGGCGGTCTGGACCTCGCCCGAAAACTGCTTATCAACCTCTTTTTCTTCGTCTTTCACCCGTTGCCGGAAGTTCTCCAAGGCCGGCCCGGCAAGTTCCGCGCCGGCCAACAGCGTTTCCAGCTTGCGTGTCGTCGCGGCGACGGCCAGGGGACTGTCGCCCACGATGCAATCTTGGAGTATACCCTTGGCATCGATGAAGAACGTGGCTGGCAGCGCCGATATTCTGAGCAACTTGGCGGTTTCCAGATCGGGATCGCGGAGAATCGGCACCGAGAGTTTCCACTGTTTGGCGGTCTCTTCGATCGTTTTTGACGCCACCTGGGCGCTATCCAGACTGATCGCCCAGACAGCCACTTTTTCGTTGTTCTTGAACGTGTCGTAGGCCTGCTGGAGAGAGGGGATGACGGGCAGGCAGGCTTCCGCGTTGCTGCGCCAAAGATGCAGTGCCACGACCTTTCCCTTCAGTGACTGACTGCTCCACGATTTGCCTTGCATGTCGACCAGTTGAAAGTCGGGAACTTTCTTGCCGAGCAACTCGTAGGGCCCCGGGTCCAATAAGGCACGATGGCACTGCACGCCTTCGGGCACGTCGTATTTGAAGGCCAGGGGATCGTCGATCGCGCCTCCCAATCGGGCACGCTCGAAATTGGCGACGATGCTGGGGCTTTCCGTCGCTGCTTCGCCTTCCGGGCCCCGCGGCACCGACGATTGGCGGAATTGCATCCGTCGCAAGACATAGGTTTTCTGGTCGATCCAGTACTCGCCGGCGCCGTCGCTGCGCGTGAATCGCACTCGATAGCAGTCGTAGTCGCCGATTTGCTTCGGTTCATCCAGCTTGAGATCCTGGTCTCGAATCCCGTCGAGAAGGATCGGCAGCGCCTTGTCCTCCAGCAAGAGAAGCAATTGGGGCGCTCCGCCTGCGAAGCCATAGTTCAGCACCTGGTTCAAGACCGGGTCCGCTTGCAACATGGGCAACTTGATCGTGGTTGGGGCATCCCGCAGGACCGCCTGACCGGGAATATCTTTAGAAAAGGCATACCACTTTTTCCCGTCACAAACGACCTCGCCCTGATAGATGTTGAGTCGCAACTTATTGGGCCGTTCGAACGCGACCTTGAAGTTGACCCGCCGGGGTTCGGTGGCGCCTGGTTCCCAAAGCTCGGCTGTGGCAATGTCTTCATACGTCGATGCGCTGCGGTAGGCCGCCGCCATTTTCTCTAGCACATCCTGTGCCGTAAGCACGGCACTAGCAGCCGGCGCGCCGGACGGTTTGGCGGCCGCCGTTGCCGAGTTAGCCGGATCGGCACCGGACGCGTCGGGAGAACTGGGCCGTCTGTCGCAACCGACCGTCTGCACCAAGCCAACGATCATCGCAAAGACCAACAATCCGGCGTTGCGTCGAGTCATTGCAGAATCCTAGATCCGAGAGCCAAAAACGATATTATTCTCAAACTCAGCCAGTGGGTAAAGCTCGACTTCTTGACCACCCGCGGAAAGCAACGATAATAGAGAGTCGTGAGAGCAACCGCGATCAACTACCCTGTTTGCTCAGTTTTCCCAAATGACCGTTTTGCGTTACGGGACCGATTCGTCGGTCGCCCTGAAATTTGCCGCGGGAGTGACGTTGGAACAATGCGGCACGCCCCAGGGAGTGCCGTTGGCCGACCCAGCCATCGCGGTTGACGCTGCGCTGGAGCAGCCGCTGGAATATCCACCGCTGGCCCAAACAACCACGCCGGGCGACCGCGTCGTCGTGGTCCTGGATTCCGGATTGCCGCAGATTGCCCAACTTACGGCTGCCATTGTCCGGGCTCTTATGGCGTCCGGCATCGATCCCGATGGAATCTCGGTCTTGCGGAGCGAAGCCGATGGCCTCAGAGTCGGCTTCCAACCTGCGGATCCTGATGCAAGTAGCGTAGGCTTCCAGCCTGCGAATCCTGACACAGGTAGCGTAGGCTTCCAGGCTACGGATATCGATTCCGAAAATCCCCTTCGGCTGATTCCCGTTCCAGCGGCGGAGCGGATTCGTCTTCTCACTCATGATCCGGCCAATCGACGGAACCTCGCCTATCTGGCGGCATCCGAAGGCGGCCAGCCAATCCTCTTGAATCGCCTCTTGACCGATGCCGACGTCGTACTGCCCGTCGGCTGCATGCAACGCGAGCGTTCCGCCGGTTATTTCGGCATCCATACGACCATCTATCCCGAGTATTCCGATAAGCATACGCAGGCACGGTTCCGCAAACACGACCGTTTCACCGGCAACGGGCACCGTCGCGAGTTGCAGCAGGAGGTGAACCATGTCGCCTGGTTGCTGGGCGTGAATTTCTCGGTGCAGGTCGTGCCGGCCGCCGGCGACGGCATCTTGCACGTGCTGGCCGGTCAAAGCGACGTCGTCCGGCGGCAGTGCCGCGAGCTTTATCGGGCTGCCTGGAATCGATCCGTCGCGCACCGGGCAAGCCTTGTCGTCGCGGCGATCGAAGGCGGTCCGCGACGACAGACTTGGGAGAACCTGGGCCGAGTGTTGGAAAATGCCGCAGGATTGGTCGAAGAAGATGGGGCAATCGCCGTTTGCTGCGACTTGGCGGCCCCACCGGGGCCCGCCTTGCGGCGACTGATCGGGACGCCTTCGCGGGAAGAGGCCCTGCGCGAGATCCGCCGCGACAATCCCCGCGACGCCATGCCCGCCCTGCAAATTGCCCGCACCTTGGAAACCAACCGCATTTACCTGCTCAGCCGCTTGGACTCTGGATTGGTTGAAGACCTGGAAATGGTTCCCGTCGGTGGGCCCGAAGAACTAGTGCGACTGACCCAACGAAGCGATTCGTGTCTCGTCTTGGCCAACGCCGTGCATGCGACGGTCCAGGTGGAAAGCGAGTAATCTTGCCCGACCAGATAGCGGAGAACGTGGCCGAGGTTCGCGACCGCATGGCTGCGGCTGCCGCTCGGGCCGGTCGCAAGGCGGAAGACGTGCGGCTGGTGGCCGTCACGAAATACGTCGGGCTGGATGAGATTCGCGCCTTGGTCGCCGCCGGCTGCACGGAATTGGGCGAAAGCCGGCCGCAACAACTTTGGGACCGGGCCGCCGAATTGCAAGATCTGCCCGTTCGATGGCACATGATCGGGCACGTGCAGCGAAACAAGGTCGAGCACACGGTGCCGTTAGTCGCGATGATCCATTCGTTGGACAGTCTCCGCCTGGCCGAGGCCGTCGACGCCGCAGCCGCCAAGTTGGATCGAACCGTGCCGGTCTTATTGGAAGTGAACATTTCGCGGGAACCGGCGAAACACGGCTTTATTGCCGAGGAGATCGAACCGCTCTTGCCGGAATTGATCGATCTTATGCATATCGAGATTCGCGGCCTGATGTGCATGGCCGGCCTGGAAGGCGGCGGCGACGAAGCCCGGCGCGAGTTTGCCGCCTTGCGGACCCTTCGCGACCGATTGCAAGCTGGTTGCCCTCCGGGTGTTCGTCTCCACGAGCTTTCGATGGGCATGAGCGGCGATTACGAAATCGCCATTGAAGAAGGCGCGACGATCGTCCGCGTCGGCTCGGCCTTGTTCGAAAGCGAAGTGCCTTAGCCGCGGAATGGCGACCGAACGCTTTACCGCCGCTTCGCATCGAGGCTTGCCTGGCCTGCCCCATTGACGACAACGAAGAGCATGGCCCCCATGATCGAAAGGTTCACGGCGAGCTGGTCGATATGGTCGTGGCGGGCCTGAGCGTTCACCATGTTCCAGAACGTGAACCCGTGGAAGAGGTAGGTCGTCAGCACCAGGAACACGAGCAGGGCCAAAGCCCCGACGCGCGCTTTGCAGCCGACGATTACCGAGAGACTGCCAACAACCAGCAACGCGATCGCTCCGAAAAATGCCCACTGCGGGGCCACCGTCGCCTTCACGGCAATCGCTTGGGCGAAGCCGTTGACATCGGTGGCCGTGTATCCCACTGCCGACGCCAGAAACGCTGCGCAGAGCAGAATCCTTGCCGACACAGCCGCGACGCCGACCACGAACTTCATGGAATTACGCATGCTCCCGTCCTCGAAATTCTTCGTTTCAGGCTAAGAACCTATCTGAGAACCGGAGTTCGCCCGGTACCGTGCAGAGCCATTTCAGGTTTCTCGGATAAGTTCTAACATCACAAGGATACATCATGAACCGGCAGCGGAGTGCGAGGAATATGCCAATTACAACGACGAGTTGCCGGTGTTCTGCCTGCATGAGCGCGTTTCCACGTTATTACCCAAAATACTGCCGCACCAGGCGGCGGAACTGAGGAAGATTCTTCACCTGCCGAACCGCGTTGCGAAAGGCCGCCGCGTCGGGCAGCGCTTGCGCAAAGTAACCGCTCATGCGCGGCAAACGCCTCACCGCCAGCGGCTGCCCGTAGAGATGGAACTCGCCTTCAATCAATTGCAGCATCAGCCTCCCCCGTTCCGCCAGGGTCGGCGGAGCGATGCGCCCGCCGCCGCTGAGCAAGGCCCTGGCCTGACGAAAGATCCAGGGGTTGCCCAGGCAACCACGGCCAATGGAGACGGCGTCGACGCCCGTTTCCGCGAGCATCCGCACGGCATCTTCGGCCTCGCGAATGCCGCCGCCGCCAATGACCGGCAGGCAGGTCGCCCGTTTCACGCGGGCTAGCACGCTCCAGTCCGGCCCGCCCACGTAGGCCTGCTGGACACTCCGCGCATGCACGCTCACGGCCGCGGCGCCGGCATCTTCCGCCCGCTGGGCAACTTCCACCGCCGTTTCCTGGCCGGCGTCCGGTCCGCTGCGGATCTTGATGGTCACGGGGATCGCCACAGCGCGGACGATGGCCGCCACAATTTGCCCAATCCGCTCAGGCGAATCCATCAATGCCCCCCCTTGGCCACGGGCAAGCAAACGCCGGATGGGGCACTCGAAATTCAAATCCACGAGATTGAATCCCAGTTCGGCGACGACCTCTGCCGCGGCAGCCATGACCTCCGGGTCGGCCCCGCTGATTTGCCCCGCCCTGGGCGACTCTGAGGGCTGCGTATAGAGCAATCGCATTGCGCGGCGATCGCGGCGAGCCACGTCGGCCGCGTCGATCCGCTCGGTCACCACCAGGCCCGCCCCGGCCTGTTTCATGAGCAGTCGGAAGGGGAAATTGGTATGCTCCTCCATGGGGGCCAGGGTTAGACGGTTGGAAATGGTAATCGCCCCGATTTTCATGGCGTATAGTCAATAGAGGGGGATCGTGAACTTTGTCATTCTCCAGCATACCGAAACTTGACGCCGTAAAAAGCCGCCAACTATACTGGATATTGGCATTGCAGCAGCGCGAAAGCGAAACCAGATTCTTGGAAGTGAAGGTTCTCATGAAACACCCCTTTCGTTTTGGGATGGGGATGGCCATCCTGGTCTTGGCAGGACTGGCCGTCGATCGCGCGTCGGCGCAACCGGCCGGCCGGCCGGCGCCCGGAGCGACCAAACCCGCTGCCGCAGCCGCTCGACCGGCGGCTGGCGTTCCTGCTGCCAGCGGAACCGCCGACGCCTGGATTACTCCCGGTTTGCCCTTCCGAAGGCTGGCCCCCGGCGTCATGCAGGACGTGATTCCCGATCGCAGCGCCAGTGAAACGGTGGAACGCCACGACATCACGGAATTGCTTTACGTCAACGACACGTTCGATTTCGCGAAAGACGCTTCCTTCCGCCACGAAGTCTGGATGTTGGAGTTCAAGTACAAGCCCATGCGCATGATTTGGGCCGATATTCCCGGGCCCGACGCCCGCATGCTGCGGAAGCAGATCTGGTACATGGTCTACCAGGTGACGAACCCGGGGCAAGGTCTTTCGCTCCGTGCCGGACGACAAGCTTTACAAGTTGGTGACCGAGGATAAGCCCGTGCGCTTCATCCCGGTTTTCACGTTGGAAGTCCATAACGCCTTGCGGAAGGAGGTGGAGGGTTCCGCGAAGGCCAGCGTCGAGCAGTATATTCCCATCGTTCTGCCGGCGATCCGTGCCCGCGAGGACAAGAACCGCGAGTTCCTGACCTCCGCGCAAATGCCTCTGAAGGAGCTTCGCGTCGGGGAGACGGTCTGGGGCATCGCCACCTGGGCCGACATCGACCCGAACAACGTCTGGTTTTCGGTCTACGTCGAAGGTCTGACGAATGCCTATAAGTTTTCGGACGACCCGGCCAAGTACGCGGCTTACAAGAACAAGACCGGCGATGGGATGTTTCGTGAAATCCGCACGAAGGTCTTGAAGATCAACTTCTGGCGGCCGGGAGACGAATATACGGTGAAGGAAAGCCAGGTGCGGAACGGGGTTCCCGAGTTGCTGGGGGGCCCGCCGTCGAAGCCGCCCTACGAGTGGGTCTGGTGGAAAACCTTCCCGCCGACGACCAAGGCCGTTCCACCGGCAAATTGAGCGGCTATCCGGAGAGCTTTTCGGCCGAAAATCGACACTGGAGCCCGACGCGCCAGCGAGGAATGTGCGCCAACGAGCCGAAAAAGCGGATTCCTCGCTGGCGCGTCGGGCTTCAATGTGCCAAATAATTGGACAGACTTTCCGGATAGCCTCTGAGATTGGCACGACGGACCTCGGGGTCAATCCCTCAAACTGGACGGACTCGGAAGTCGATCCTACAGTAATTGTCTCCTTCCCCCGGTTGACTTCGGAGCCCATTTTCACTAAAAATAAGGGTTTCCGGTCTGTGGCACAGTCTGCGCAAGCTGGCGATCGGAAGTCATAAGCTGAAATATAGCAACGATTTAGGTGTTGAGATGGCACATAAGAAAGGTCAAGGATCCAGCCGCAACGGCCGGGATTCCAATGCCCAGCGTCGCGGCGTGAAGCGGTTTGGCGGCGAGCAGGTCCGTGCCGGAAATATCCTCGTGCGGCAGGTGGGCACGGTTTTCCAGGCAGGGCCGGGCGTCGGTCAGGGCAGCGACTACACGCTTTTCGCCCTGGTCGATGGTTTCGTGAAATTCGATCGCGGCGGTCGCCGGATTCAAATCGTGCAATCGCTGAATTAAGCATGACCGCGACCCTGCTGAACGGCAAGACGCTGGCCGAGAAGATCCGTGCCGAGATCGCCGCCGAGGTCTGCGAGTTTACTCGCCGCACCGGCGTGAAGCCGTGCCTGGCCGCGGTTCTGGTGGGCGAAGATCCGGCCAGTCAGGTCTACGTCCGCAGCAAGCAAAAGGCCTGCGAGCAGAATGGGCTGACCAGCCGTCTGCACAGGCTGGGCGCCGAGACGACGACCGACGAACTCTTGGCGCTGATCGATCGGCTGAACGGCGATCCCACCGTGCATGGCATTCTGGTGCAGTTGCCGCTGCCCAAGGGAATCGATACGACCCGCGTTCTGGACGCGGTCCTTCCGCTACAAGGACGTCGACGCGTTCCATCCTGAGAACGTCGGTCGCATCGTCCAAGGCCGCCCGCTCTTTCTGCCATGCACGCCGCACGCTATTCAACAAATACTTCTGCGGCATCAAATTCCCACGGCCGGCGCGCATGTCGTCGTGGTCGGCCGCAGCGAGATCGTCGGCAAGCCGATCGCCATGATGCTCATGCAGAAAGGGCCCGGCGGCGACGCCACGGTAACCGTCTGCCACAGCCGCAGCCGCGATCTGCCGTCGATCACCCGTGCCGCGGATATTCTCATCGTGGCCATCGGCCGGGCGAACTTCGTCACTGCCGACATGGTGAAACCGGGCGCCGCCGTGATCGACGTGGGAATCAATCGCACCGACAAGGGCCTGGTGGGCGACGTCGATTTCGGGCCTGTCAGCCAGGTTGCCGGCTGCATTACGCCCGTGCCCGGCGGCGTCGGACCGTTGACGATCACGATGTTGCTGCACAACACGCTCCTGGCCGCACGGTTGCAAACGACCTGATCACGAACATCCCATGCTGTTGCCGCAGTTGTAGCACAGGTAGCAGTTTCCCGCCCGGGCGGTGATCGCGCCGCAACGATCGCAACTCGGGGCGTCGGCCTGGAAACTGGCAAACTGCTCGTGCCGGGCAACCATCGCGGCCTGGGGATCGCTGGCCGCCGCAAACCGCGCGGCAGTTGTTGTCGCTACCGCGGGTTTCTTCGCCACGGCCACTCCGTGACCATTAGAGCCATTGCCATTCGTACCGCTGCCGTTGGAGCCCAGCGATCCGTTGCCATTGCCGTTATGAACGCCCCCGTTGGTACCGGCAGTGCTGCCCGCCACGGCCCCGTTGGCGGCGGCCGGGGACTTGCCGACCCCGCTAATCTGGCTGGGGGCCGGCGACTTGGAAGCTCCTTGCCCGCTGTTCGGCCCGCCGGCCTTCGTGGCGACGGGCCGACTCTCTGCTTCGATTTCTCCCGCAGGGCCCGCCGACGATTGGCCGGCCTCGACCGGCGAGACGGGCACGGCCTTGTTCATCTCGCCGTAGCCGGGCAGGAACGTGATCCCCAGCCAGCGGAAGATGTAGTCCACCAGGCTCTTGGCGATCTTGATGTCCGGGTTCTTCGTGTAGCCCCAAGGCTCGAAGCGGGTGTGCGAGAACTTGTTCACGTACACTTCCAGCGGCACGCCGTACTGCAGGCTCATCGACACCGCCGTGCCGAAGCAGTCCATCAGGCCGCCGATCGTGCTGCCTTCCTTGGCCATGGTGATGAACAGTTCGCCGGGCCGGCCGTCCGGATAGAGGCCCACCGTGATGTAGCCCTCGTGGCCGGAAATGTTGAACTTGTGCGTGATCGACTGCCGCGTGTCGGGCAGGCGCTCGCGGCGCGGCCGGGCAACGACCTTCTCGGCCGCCTTCTCCGCCTTCTTCGTCGACAGCGGCTGCACTTCCTTCGAGCCGTCGCGATAGATGGCCAGGGCCTTCAGCCCCAGCCGCCAGCCTTCCATGTAGGCCTGGCCGACGTCTTCGGGCGTGGCCTCCTTGGGCATGTTGACCGTCTTGGAAATCGCCCCGGAAATGAACGGCTGGGCGGCCGACATCATGCGGATGTGGGCCTTCCAGGGAGATCGATCGCGTGCCGTGCGAGGCCTGGAACGCGCAATCGAACACCGGCTGGTGCTCCGGCTTCAACTCCGGCGCGCCTTCGATCGTGTCCTTCTCGTCGATGTACTTGATGATCGCCTCGATCTGCGGCTCGCTGTAACCCAAGGTCCGCAAGGCCAGCGGCACCGTCTGATTGACGATCTTCAGCATCCCGCCGCCGGCAAGCTGCTTGTACTTCACCAGGGCGATGTCCGGCTCGATGCCCGTCGTGTCGCAATCCATCATGAAGCTGATCGTGCCGGTGGGCGCCAGGACCGTCGCCTGGGCGTTGCGGAAGCCGAAGCGGCGGCCGCTGACCAGCACTTCGTCCCAGAGATGCCGGGCGGCGTTCTGCAGATACTTGGGACAATGCTTGATCTGCTCGACCTTCTCCCAGTGCATTTCCATGACGTGCAGCATCGGCTCGCGGTTCTCTTCGTAACCCTCGAACGGCCCGACCGCGGCGGCCAACTCGGCGCTGGTGCGGCAGGCCGTGCCGTGCAGCAGGGCCGTCACCGCTCCGCACAGCCCGCGGGCTTCGTCGGAGTCGTAGGGAACGCCGCTGGCCATGATCAGGCTGCCCAGGTTCGAGTAGCCCAGCCCCAGCGGCCGGAAGCGATGGCTGTTGGCGGCAATCCGCGGCGTCGGGTAGCTGGCGTGGTCGACCAGGATTTCCTGGGCGATGAACACCAGCCGGCAGGTCGCCTTGAAGCGCTCGAAATCGAACGTGCCGTCCTCGCCGCGGAACTTCATCAGGTTGATGCTGGCCAGGTTGCAGGCCGTGTCGTCCAGGAACATGTACTCGGAGCAGGGGTTCGAGGCGTTGATCCGCCCCGACTTCGGGCAGGTGTGCCAGCGGTTGATCGTGCGTGTCGTACTGCACGCCCGGATCGCCGCAGGCCCAGGCCGCCTGGCTCATGCGGCTGAGCATCTCGCGGGCCGGATAGCTCGGGCCGGCCTTCTCGGGCTCGGTCACCCAGTGCGTCGTCCACGTGCTGGTCGGCCACGACGGCTTCCATGAACTCGTCGCTCAGGCGGACCGACAGGTTCGCGTTCTGGAAGAGGATCGAATCGTAGGCCTCGGTCGCCTGGTAGCCGCCTTCCTGGATCAGCGTGCGGGCCTTCTTCTCCTCGCGGTTCTTGCACTCGATGAACTCCATGACGTCCGGGTGCCAGTCCTTGATCGACTGCATCTTGGCCGCCCGGCGGGTCTTGCCGCCGCTCTTGACGACCGCGGCGATCTGGTCGTAGACGCGCATGAACGACAGCGGCCCCGACGGCTTGCCGCCGCCCGACAGCTTCTCGCGATGCGAACGCAGCGAACTCAGATCGGTGCCGGTGCCCGAGCCGAACTTGAACAACATGGCCTCGCTGCGGGCGAGTTCCATGATGTCTTCCATGTTGTCCTGGACGCTTTGAATGAAGCAGGCCGAGGCCTGGGGGAACTCGTAGGGGTTCTCCGGCTGAACGGCCTTGTTTTGCTTGGC
The DNA here is from genome assembly GCA_963779975.1 of uncultured Planctomycetia bacterium. Lineage (GTDB taxonomy): Bacteria > Planctomycetota > Planctomycetia > Pirellulales > Thermoguttaceae > JANXQG01. The sequence goes on from CAWAAL010000023.1 coordinate 192,369, forward strand.
GTCCCAGTGCCAGTTGCACATGGCGCCCTTGATGCCGTACTGGTGGAACAGGCCCACGTTGAACCAGACCGGCGAATTGAACGAGGCGTACTGATGAATGCACAGCCACGACAGGTCGCGGTAGAAATTCTCGGCGTCGGCGGCCGAGGCGAAATAGCCGTCTTGCAGGCCCCAATCGGCGATCGTGCGGCTGACGCGGTGGACAAGCTGCCGCACGCTCCGCTCGCGTTCCGACGTGCCGTTTTCCCCGTAGAAATACTTGTTGACAACGACGTTCGTCGCCAATTGGCTCCAGAACACGGGAACTTCGCAGTCTTTTTGCTCGAAGAGCACCTCGCCGCCTTCGCCCTTGATGGCGGCCGTCCGCGTTTCCCACTCGACCGTATCGTAGGGTGTCGCCGCGTCGGCCGGACAGAACGCCGGCTTCAATCGTCAACCCCAGGGCAGGGCTCCGCGACGATCGGACCGCGGGGCGGTCTGCGGTGACTGCGGGCGACTGGATGGTTTCACTTTCCTTGGAATCCATTACAGAACCTCAACCTTCTTGATTCAATTGGCTATTATTCCTTGCCCAAGACAGATGCACATCAGTATAGCGAAAAGACTGACTATGCAGGCATCCTACCCAACCTATTGTATACGTCGTCCACAAGAACCACAATATGCAGGAAAGATCGTCCAAGTTTAACCTTTTCCTTGCGGAGGTCAATCGCAGGCCAAAAAGATCGTTCTAAAGTTTTGTGAGGATTCGGTTTGCGGAAAGTTAGCAGCTAGCAACGCTAGCAGCGCTTCGTCCATTCTTCCTCCGCAAGTTGTTTGCTATTAACGACTTGTGGATTCTCGCCCCGCGCGGCCCGTTTGGGGAAACTTTGGGGAACATAAGAGCGATAGCGAAGATTAAGGGGCTTGGCAAAGTTGCAAAACTGTTACTTTTTAGCCAAGTGAAGTGAACCGCGGATTTTACGGATGGGCGCGGATGTTCTCGTAAGATCTACCGCGCCTGCACTCTTATCCGCGCCCATCCGTGTCATCCGCGGTTCATTACTTCAAATTGCTGAAGAGTCGGGCAAGACCGAATACTGCATCTCCGAACCGATGATTGGATTTCCTGGTCCACAACGTTGTGGTCCAAAACACCACCGGGCGCGGTGATTCGTCTCGGCGAAATTGCCATTTTTTGCGGGGTAAAGCGAAAAATGCGGACCGAAATTGCCATTGTGCAGTCGTGGGCCGAACATTACATGCGGGGGTACGAAATCTCAGTGTTTTGAGGGGCATCTTCTATCCGTTCGTAGGGTGCGTGAAGCGAACCGACCGGAAATGGTGGGTTGCGCACGGAATCTAACGAAATGGCAACGCTTCACGCCGGTTTGGGCCGTTCGCGCAACGCACCATTGCAATCTCCTGCGACATGGCGTTTGCGCGCGAGCTCTCTATAGGTTAATTACGCTGGAAGGTGGCCCCAGGCGCAGTTTGGCACGCTATTTTTCCCGGAGCGCCGCCAGGGCCGAGCGTGTCCAGGCTTCCACGCTCCGCGGCGAGAGCTTCAACAACGGGGCAGCCGCTTCGACCGACAGGCCGCAATAGCCCCGCAGCCAGAGGACCGCCGCTTGCCGATCGGTCAACTCGGCCGTGAGCCGGCCGAATTCCCGCTCACCGCCGCCGTCCCCTCGGTCGGGCGCGCTGTCGAGCGCCGCGCGCAGGCCCGCACCGGGCGGCAGGTCGGCGAAGATGCCCAAGACCTTTCGTTCCGCGCGTCGCAGGTCGAGCAGTTTGCGTTTCGTGCAGGCATAGGCCCAGCGGTGGAAGCCGCGCTTGCCGTCGTAGCGCGGCACGATGGAGGCGACCAGGGCGGCCAGCACTTCGCCGACCGCGTTCTCCTGGTCGCGGAGCCGCATCTTTTTGGCGAGCGCTGCGGCCCGCTCGCCCACCGACGGCAGGTAGTGTTCGACCAGGCGGTTCCGCAACTGCAGGTTGCCGCGGTCGGCCGCGTAGGCCGCCCACAGTTCGTCGAGTTCCCTGGCGGTAAGTGCCCGGCCGGCATCGATCGGCGTCCGAGGTGGTTCGCAGCGGTCGCGGGGCAGTCGCCGCTTGGGTTTCCTGACAGTCATCGATTCTCCTTTCTCGAAGCGCGGATTTGATAGTAACCGTAATTATCCATAAATATGAAACCGTGTCAAGGGGCGCGGGGAGATTTTTTCGAATTCAACTCCCCACGCCTTTGGGACAGAAACCGCGGGTCAGGGCGCATGGCTCCCCTCTCCCTTTGGGAGAGGGGTGGATTGCCAAAAAATCCGAAGCGGTTTCTATCGCGGAATTGTTCCCACGGACGAAGGTTTCTGGACTACAGATTCGTGGAGAATGCTCGCGCACGAGGAACAAATCTTGGATGAGTCTGCGGAGGGCAAATTTTGGCACCGTTTTTGTTCCGTTCACGACCATGGCCATTGATGGCCATTCCCCGGCGCAGCCGGTATTAGGCCCGTGCTTTAGCACGGGTCGGCAGGCTGCCGCACCACCCCCTCCGCCTCGCCGTCCGCCGCCGAAGACGGCGGACGGACGGCGAGGCGGACAATATTTAGGTCGCGATCCGTCTACCTACCCGTGCTAAAGCACGGGTCTAATACCGGCTGCGCCGGAAATGGGCGTAAACGCCCATACATGGCACGCGGCGAACAAAAATAGGAGTAAGGACCAAAGCCAAACTCAACAAGTTTTTAGCAATCCAGGCAGGAGGTCAGGGCATTTCAAATCGTTCGTTGCTACGCGGTCGCTACCCGCCCCCCGGACCACCGGCGGCCTGCCCCGCCCCGGTACGGTCCGCTTTGCCTGGACCGCCCCATATTATCGTGGACCGCGGGTACGGACCGGTCCGGTTTTCCCGGTCCGACGTTCGCTTGGGCGAAGCGTTTTCGGCCATTTTTCGGTCGTGTCGCTCTTGAACCCGGCGGAACTCCGTGCGCAACCGGTCCGGTAACCGCCAGTGGCCCGGTCCACAGCGATGTGGTCGGTTTCGGCTCGAGCCTTCGTGTGGACGGCATCCAGAAGCAGCTTGTTGACGGTCTCTTTGTGGCGGTCAGAATGCCGTGGAGGTTCTGCTCGGGAGCCACCATGCACGCCACGCAACCGTGCAAACAGAAGCCGACAGCCGATTCCAACACCCGAAAGGTCGGATACGCCGTGGGCGAGACCAGTTGTGCCGGGCGATTGCATGGCTAATCGGCCATAACGTCGTTCCGTTTCCAGATTCAGTAGACAGGAACGGGCGGGAAGGAAGCGTTTGTCTGCAGCTCGACAATGCGTTGCGCGCCACGGAAGGTCGCATCAAAGAACTCCAGGCAACCGCAAATCCCTAATAGCGGATATCGTATGGGCGCTCGCGTGAATCCAGCCACAGCCGTCCACGTGGCGACGTTGCCTTCCTCATCGGCCAATTCGAATGTAACCTGGCCGTATCGCAGCGCGTAGCCCTGGCCCCTCCACCGTAGGGACTGGCCTGTCGCCGGGTATAAGGAAACTGCGAGTAGTTCGGTCGCGTCCCAGGGAAGGACCGTATCGTCGGCGCCGGGATCAACGAGCGCGCGTCCAAAGACGACCGACGCCCGCTCCGACGTTTGTACCGTCACGGGGACCAGCGGACGCCACCGCGAGCCCGCAGCGGAAGAGAGGGGTGGCGTAGGTGGACCGAGAAGGGGCTCGGCCATGTAGGGGAAACGGACGATCACAGCAATTCCGCCCCCCCCAGTTGGATATCGTCGTTTTGAATTTCGATCCTCTCCAGGACAACGTCTTGGAGATTCTCTCCGCCCGCGCGGACCCGTTCGGCAAGGTCTTTGATGGTCTCGGCGCTGGCGACGATGCGCTGCCCGTCGGCGCCGAATGCCACCCACTGCCCGTCGTACGGCGCCAGGTCATTTGCAGAAAACCGTGCCCGGTTCTCCCGGTAAGTCCTCATCATTGCTATTGTCACGATTGCCGCTCCATTTCCGCCGATCGCAGGCTAATCTCCCGGCCGACGAGATTATCAAAACGTCTCTTTGTCAGTATCCTTCGTTTTCGTTCGCTCGGCAAGGGCCAGCTTGGTTACGATTGATAGCTGGCCACCGTCAAGCGGAAATTTCCGTCGCCACGTGGCTCTCTACAGCATGACCGTCACGGGACCTGTTCCACCGCTGTCAAGCCCTCGTAGCGGCCAAAGAGTTGAGTCCGGTTGCCTGCGTAGTCGGCGCTCTCGTAGGCGAAGTAGTTGGCGCTCTGCGACTGGGCGTACAGGCCGCTGTGCGTGATGTTTGTCGAACCAGTGATGATTCCCAGGGGCGTGACAACTCCCTTGGCGTGCAGATCGGGCACGAGAAACACGCGGACGGATGTCGTATCGAGCAGGCCTGCAGACTCGCTCACCCGCGCAAGAAACTACCATCTTGGAAGTCGTTGGCACTTCCGGATACCCAGCGCGGCCGGCGCGGCTCAAGCCGGGGCGCGTGCCTCGGGCGTTCAGTAGACGCTTGGCAACTCGCCGCGTCGGTATCGAGCAAACCAGCATTCACCAAGACCTTCCTTGCGGTGATTGTGCGGCGGTTTCAGTTTGCGGAGATCGGGAAGGTCGTTGGGGAATCCGACAAGTTGACGAAATAGATCGGCGTCGCGTTCTTCGGCCAGAGTCACTATCCGCATCCACATGCTCCGCCAACTCTTCAGTCGTGGTGAATTCAGGTCAAGCTGTCGGATCAAACGCCCTGTTTCGCGGTCCGGCGCGTAAAGCGATCCATCCGGCAGTGTCGCGACGTTTTCCGAGTGCAACAGCTTGAACGGATCGCCTACGCGAGTTGATATTCGAGCACGCGCGCATCCGGCGGCAGTCCAAGACTGGTATCGGCAAAATTGACTTCGAGTTGGTGGACGAATCTCCGAATCCAATCGTTCGCATGCTCCGCAGTCGAGGCCCGGCCGGAGGCAAATTCGGTTTCAGGCGGCTTCTTGCTGTCCATCGGGTCCCTCCTCCGCAAGAATCGCATCCGAGAGCGATTGCAGTGCAATCGGCGCGGCCTGTCGATAGTGCGACATGGTCACCGAGTTCGGGCGGCCGGATTGAGCCGCAAGTCGCTTTGCTACCTCACAAACCTTCTCGGCGAACAGGTACTTCCACCCGGCGAGGGCCTTTGCTGCTTCAACGTCAATTCTCACCTGCCTGCTTGCATTCATCACAACCTCCGTCTCGGCAAGAGTTTAGGCTTCATTCGCTATGCCGTATCGCCCGCTCGCCATCGTCCGTCCCTAGGCGAACTGCGGACATGCCAGAATACTCCGGCTATTCTGAATGACAGTCGGTTTGCCTGTCAAGATCAGAAGGAAAGACGCGGTAAATGGTGGAATGGGGGCCATAGGAAAGGTCGCCTGCGAAAGCTGCGTCGCGGCCAAGCGGCTCGGGCCGCCGTAGCGCAGTCGCTGTCATGGGATCTCTGCCACTGCTGTCAAGCCCTCGTAGCGGCCCAGGAGTTGAGTGCGGTTGCCTGCGTAGTCGGCGCTGTCGTAGGCGAAGTAGTTGGCGCTCTGCGACTGGGCGTACAGGCCGCTGTGCGTGATGTTCGTCGAACCAGTGATGATTCCCAGGGGCGTGACAACTCCCTTGGCGTGCAGATCGGGCACGAGAAACACGCGGACGGATGTCGTATCGAGCAGCAGCTTGTTGACGGTCTCTTTCGCGGTGAGAATGCCGTGGATGTTCTGCTCGGCGCCACCGCGCACTCCACGCAACCATGCAAACAGAAGCCGGCGGCCGATTCCAATGCCTGAAACGTCGGATACGCCGTGGGCGAAATCAACTGCGCCGCGCGATGGCACGGATACTCGCTCGCCCGCGCGAGAAACTCGGGACAAGCCTGGAACGCCGCGACGTGATCGAAGCTGGCAATCCGCAAGTTGTTTCGCACGAAGTCCATGACGCGGCCCGCAACGCGGCGTTCGCTGGGGAGCGGCCCCAGCAGCGAGGCCAGGCCTGCGTCGCGCGGTTCGAGGTCGTGGTAAGCGAGAACAGATTCATGACCTCGGGCCGGCGGAGCGGAGTCAATGCCGGATAGCCTGGGGGCGCGTTGAAACGGGTCGCGAACCCGCAGGGAATTTCCTGCACCTCGCCGTCGACGGTGCGATACCATTTCAAGAAGAACACCACGGCGGCGTCGCCAAGGGGTGCGGGTTGTTCGGCGGGAAGGCGTAGGCTGACTCATCCGTCCCGACTGCCGATAATGGCTGCTTGATGGATCGGGTGATTCGGCTTTGCGGAGCTATCGTCGCGCAAGCGAATCACGCAGGCTGGGCGACACGCCCGTTTACGGGCGTTTCCGCCGTAGCCGGTAATAGGCCTGAACGACATCCACCCGTTAATGGTTCTTAGCCCTTTTCGCCTACCGACCCTTTTTGCATCCTTTTGGCCTCCGGATTTTGCGAACCGCTGCCCGCGGTTCGTGTCTTACCGAAAGATACCGAAATTTCCCAGCATGAAGGCGCCACATGGCATCCAACCTTGACCGTTTTAAGCAGGATCTCTCGCGTCTATCCTTAGAAGGCGTTCGCCTTGACTTGGCGATTCGCCTGGAGTGCTTCCCGAAGGAGACGACAGCGCAAATGAAAGAGGCATTTACGGAAAAGGCAGACGCCGTCATAAAGTCGCTTCCGTCGTTTCGTTCCACCTATCAGCGTTGGTATTCAGAAGCTCTCGCGGTTATAGGCCAGATTTTGCCCGATCGCGCAAGTGATTTCATTGGTTACTACGCGTACTCGAAGACACGTAAGAACCTTGACTACGAAAACTACCGGATCCAGGATTTCCTGAACGGGTTGGGTGCGACTCGTACGGCTGGCGGACGCAGTGAAAAGGTCGTCGGGACAGACGCGGCCATCCCGCATTTTCAACAACAATTGGCACTGCTTAAGGCAGCCGAGGCCCGCTTTGAGTCCTCGCTTTTTGACATTCGCCAAATCGTTCAGGGGGACATTTTTGATTCCGAGCTTGACGCTGCTGAGCACCTCGCAAAGGCCAAGTACATGCGCGCCGCCGGCGCCCTTGCTGGTGTTGTGCTTGAGCGCCACTTGGCAACTGTTTGCGACAACCACCCTGCCGTGACTATTGCCAAGAAGAACGCAACGATCGCCTACTTTAACGACGCACTCAAGGCAGGTAATGTAATCGATCAAGCCCAATGGCGATTTATCCAACATCTTGCCGACTTACGGAACCTATCCGACCACGCGCGCACGCCCGATCCAACGACCGAGCAGATCATGGACCTTTTGGCCGGGGTTAAGAAGGTCACGAAGACAATCTACTGAGGTGACCGGCTGATTTCGCGTCGCGCGTACCGGGAGTGACACGTCCTGTTTTTCGTTCGCCACTCCGTCGCAACTTCTTCCGGCCTACGCAAAAACTGGGGAGCCAGATTGCGAGTCGGCCCGCCAAGGGCGCGCCGCAACATTCCTTCCTTTGCGCCCTGCGCCTTCGCGTCAAAAATCTTCCTTTCCCGCATATTCCGTTGCTCCCATTATGCTGCCCCCCATTTTTCTTTCCTATCGCCCCTTCGACTCCCCTTCCCCTGAACTCCCCCGCGGCGGCCCGCCGTTAGGCGACCGAGAGTGCTTAGACCTTAGTTCTTAGATCTTGGGACTAAGCACAAAGACCTAAGCTCTAAGACCTAAGACCTACATCCATGAGCGATTTCCGCGAAGAGTTGCGGGGCAGCATTGCCCGGAAAGAGGAGCAAGCCCGCGAGGCGGCCCGGCGCGAGGGGGAGAATCGCGACGCCCAAAGGCAGGCCCTCGAGGAGGCGGACGCGGCGGCCGAAGCCCCTTTTGCGCGGCGTCTTCCGGCCCCTCATGGAATATTTTTTGTGAAGGCGTGCTCCGCGACGGCCGCGTCGCGCACGAGGCGGCCAGCGTGCAAGCGAAGGGCCGGACGGGGCCGCGAACGAAGACCACAAAGGGTCCGCGGCGGCCGATGGTGGCCGACTTCCGCCGCTTCGTGGCCTATCGCGCCGAGCGGGGACTGTCGGCACTCTCGGCGGAGCGACAATGCGAGGAGTTCGGCCGCTTCCTGGCCGAGCGCGAGCGGGCGATGCGCGGCTGCAACCCCTGGTGGGCGGCGTCCGCCGCACGCTCAATATCCGGTTGGTCCAGAAGATCGTATCGGAAGCAGGTTCGGTCCCCAGGCTGGACGACTTGCAAAGGTCCTATCGCAAGCTGCTGGAGAAGCAGCCCCCGCTGCCGGTCTATGACCGGCGTCCGATGACCGACGCACAGGTGCGGGCCTACAAGGACTACGGAGACGCGTATCGAGAGATCCTGGAAGAGCGGCCTTGGAAGAAGTGCCCCTGCGACATCTGCAAGCGGATTGGAATCCACGTGATGCTGTTCCGCGGAGCCGAGCGCAACCGCCGGAGAGGTTTTCACAACGTGCGTGTCCTGTACCGACGGCTCAGGCGTGAACTAGCGCGGGTCTGACCGGAGTGCCCGATACGGCATGAACTATTGCGAAAAGTGGAAACTCAAACTGTAACGAAACACTCCTTGGAAGCTCACGGATATGAGAACACGCCCGTTTACGGGCGTTTCCGCCGCAGGCAGTATTAGGCCCGACATTTATGTCGGGTTGCCGAGCGCCCTACTCGTATTCCGCAGTTTCCCCCCCACGAGCCGCCCGCCTACGGCGGGCGGCTCGTGGGGGGGAAACTGCGGGCGATTGAGGCCGTTTTCCAAGTACCCGTGCTAAAGCACGGGCCTAATACCGCCTGCGGCGGAAAGGGCCATGAATGGCCCTGAAGCCGATACTCGCGGCCGGGGGAACTCGTCATCCCCTTCCGTGCCGACGAAGCGGACGAAAATCGTCCCGCTTGGATTGTGGACGGCCAACAGAGGATGGCGGCGATTTGTTCGGCGAAGATCAAGTCGTTTCCGATCTGCGTCGTCGGATTCATTATCCAGAATACGCCCCGGCATGTGCAGATGCTGGCCAATTACCTGCTGGTGCAGTACAAAGCACGCGTTTGGAATCGCGCAGACCGAAGGGCGAAGGCATAAGTATTGATCTGAGTGCCTGTCCAGGAACAAGTCCGTGATTTGGTCCAAGCTGCCCTCACCCCCTGCCCCTCTCCCGCGTACGGGAGAGGGGATCTGTTCACGGACAGGCACTTACCGGTTTCTGCGCCCCGTCGTCGCGCGACCGCCGGCCGGCGGCACGACCACTTCGAACGCTGAACCGGGCACCTTGCGAAGCTCCTCGTGCAGGACGGGGATCCGCGGATCGGGGGCGATGGAAATGGCCCAATCGAGCCCGTTGTCGGCCACGAACATGCCGTAACGCTTGAGCCCCTTGAGGATGGCTTGGGCCGCCGGTGAGAAATGCGCAACGTCGAAATCGCGTTTCAAACGGATCCGCTCGCCCATCCGGGGAAGATTCTCGTTGTTGTCGCGGCTGGCAAAATGCGTGGCCGGCGCGACGTAGCCCCGCCGCGTTCGCCGCACCGTAACCCGCATCGCGTGTTCGACCAGCCCCTTCTGGATCTCGTCGTATCGCACGATCGCGGGAAAAATCGGCAGCCCGGCGGCATCGGACGAGGTCCAGCCGTCGGGCCGCAACCGGTTGCTCTTCAGATCGAAGATCGAGGCCTGCGAGGCCTGCCAGCCCTGGCCCGTCTTCTTCATCTGCCAGAACTCATACAACATCCGGTTCGCAGGATCGAGAATGATCGCGTGCCGATCGCCGCCGGCGTTCAGCTTGTCGCGCTGGATGTCGTCCAGGCTCTGGCCGGCCATCCGCGGATCGTCGCGAACACCGGCGGGCCAGCCCTCGATCGGCAGGTTGCCGGGCAGCGGATACGGTCCCGCGTCGGATTCCTGCGGATAGTCGGTAATCTTCACGTCCACCTTCCGCTGGTCGGGCGGCACCAGAACATAGGCCATGTCGTAGTTGCCGCGCAACGGTTTGCCGGACCCGATCTGAGCGATGATATTGCGGGAATTGGCGTGCAGCGGCCAGCGGTCAACCGCCTGATTCCAGGGATTATCGGGCGGATAGACCTGCAAGGCGGCGACCACGGCATCGGCCTCGGGCGTATTGAAAAGCACCGGCTGCTTGATCGCCGGCGCCTTGCCCGAACGCCGCGCCGGCGTCGGCGACGTGTCGGCCGCCGCGGCGAGCAGGGCCGTTACCAGCACACACCACACCGAGATTGGAATTGTCCGCGCAAACCGAGCCTGCATTCGCATGTTGAGCGCTCCGTGAGGAAATTCGTGACGGGTCGATCAGGAGAACACCATGCTAGCAGATCGCCGCGCAAGAAGACACCGGTCGGCGCTGGTTGGCGCGTGCCTACTGCGTTAATCCACTTCGATCGCGGCCTGCGGACACTGGTCGGCGGCATCCTTGCAGGCGGCCTGAAGGTCCTCGGGGATTGGATCCACCTTGGTGTGGGCCTTGTCGTCGGTTCCCATCTCGAAAACCTCGGGGGCCACGTCGGGACAAATCCCGCAACCAATGCATAGGTCCGGGTCAACTCGCGCTTTCATTACCTGGTTCTCCTCTAAAATCTTCTCGGTTCGTGTCATAACAATCCTATCGGCTTTGCCATCCCCGTTATCGTCAATTTAACACAATTTTATGTCATAAATCTCCCCTTGTCCAGGCCAAACCATCGACGAGCGACAAATTCGTGCCTGGATCGGGCAGAAAAGAGCTGCAATTGCGAAAAATATTCTATATTGTTAGGGGTGCATTAAGCCCTGAAGTCGCGATTTCGAGCCCTGACCAGATTACCTGTCGAGGAAGGCATAGTGTGGCCGGTTCCTGCCTAGAGAACGGCGCAGTTGACGCCGAGGCGAAAAGTGCGTTGATCGTGGACGACGAGTTCCACGTGCGATCGCTCATTTCCCAATGGCTCAGCGACGAGGGATTCGAATGTTTTCAGGCCAAGGACGCCGCCGCGGCCCACGATCATCTGCGCAAGCGGCAAGTACATCTGGTGACCCTCGACATCGCCTTGCCCGGCCAATCCGGCACCGAATTGATGGAAGAGATCTTCGCCATCTGTCCGGACGTCGTGGTGCTGATGGTCACCGCGGTGCAGGAGGCGCGGACGGCGATCGAACGTCTTGCGGCGCGGGGCTTCCGGCTACCTGGTCAAGCCGATCACGCGCGAGCAGTTGATTCTGCAAGCCCGCAGAACGATCGCCCAGCGGCAGATGCTGATCGAGCGCCGCCGGCATACGGAGCACTTGGAGGCCCAGATCCGGCAGCAGACCGTGGCCATTCGCCGCGCCCATGAAGAGACCATTCACCGGCTGGTGGCGGCCTCGTCGTGCCGCGACGTGGAAACGAGCATGCACATCCTCCGCAGCGGATTGCTGGCCGAACTGCTGGCGCGGGCAACAGGCTGGTCGAAGGCCGACGCGGAAAAGATCCGCCTGGCAGCGCCCATGCACGACGTGGGCAAGATCGGCATTCCCGACGCGATCCTCCGCAAGCCGTCCAGGCTGACGCGGGAAGAGTTCGAGATCATGAAGTCGCACACCACGATCGGCGCCAGCATGCTCGACGAGTCGAGCGTGCCGATGTTGCGGATGGCGCGGGAAATCGCCCTCAGCCATCACGAGCGCTGGAACGGCGGCGGTTATCCGTACGGGCTGTCCGGGCAGGCGATTCCCATGGCGGCGCGGATCATGGCCATCGTCGACGCCTACGATTCGCTGACGCACGACCGCGTCTACCGCGCGGCGATGTCGGAGGAGGCGGCGTTGGAGATCATGCGTCATGGCGCGAGTAAAGACTTCGATCCGGCCCTGCTGGCCGTCTTTTTCCAATCGCTGCCCGGCATGCGCAAGATCGCGGCCCGGCATCCCGACGAGCCCCGCGACGCCGCCGAGCCCGGCTTGAACTGCCTTCCCGGCGAGTTGGCCGCGCTGGCCACTCGATAACCGCCGGCTGATCCTACCGCTGTTGCTGCTTCGGCGGCGGATCCCCGTCGTCCAGCTTTGGCGCCGGTTTCTGGCTCTTCTTCTCTTTTTTCTGCGGGGTCTCGGGTGGGGCAGAGTCTTTCTTCTCCCTGGCTTGATCCTTCTTTTCCCCGACGGAAGCCTTGTTGTCGTCGATCTTCTTGTCGTCAGTCTTCTTGTCTTCCGGCTCCGGCAAGGCCTCGCGCCACGGCTTGTTGGCCTGGTAGCTCTGGAGTTCTTTCTTCAACTCGTCCTTGCGCGACTCTTTGGCGTGCTCGCTGGGCTTGGCCTCCACGGCCTGCGCGGCCCATTTGCGGGCGGAATCGAAATCGCCCGTCTCGGCATAGGCGGCAGCCAACGTGCTGAGGATGTAGTCCTCCTTGTATCCGGTCTGCCGGCAGGCGTCGGTGGCCAGGGCCACGGCGCGGTTGCCGTTGCGGAGATTGGCCTCGGGTGCGGTGGCCAGGACCCAAGCGAAATTGTTGAGCAGTCCGAAGTCGTGGGGCTGGAGCTTCACGGCCCGCTCGTAGTCCGCGATGGCCTCCGCGCGGTGGCCCTGGTTCAAGAGGGCGTCGCCCCGGCCGCGCATGGCTTCGACCTCGTCGGGGTGCTCGGCCAAGATCGCGGTGAAGACGTCGGCGGCCTTTTCGTACTTCTTCATGACCGTGTAGACCATGCCCAGGTGCAACATGATCTGCGCATCTTTCGGATTGGTCTTGTGCAAAGTCTGTAGTTGTTCGACGGCGGCGGCGTAGTTGCCCAGCTCGGCCAACAGGATGGCCCGCATGCGGTAGAGATTCGTGAGATCCGGCTGGCCGTGCTTGAGTTCCAGGAGCTTCTCGACATCGGCGAGCAGTTTGACCTTTTCGCCCAATTGCTCGTAGAGGGCCGCCCGCAACTCCAGGATCGGCACGTTCGAGCCGTTGACGGCCAGCGCGCGGGTCAGCTCTTCCGTGGCCGCCTTGTAGTTCGTCTGCGCCACGTAAATTCGTCCCTTGGCCAGGAGCAGGTCGATGTTCTTCGGGAGGGCAACGTGGCCCTTTTCCAGGACGGCCAGGGCCTCCGGCACCTTCTTGGACTTCAACAGCAGTTCGGCCTTCATTTCATAGGTCAAGACCTGCTTGGGGTCGGCCGCGATCGATTGGTCGAAATCGGCCAAGGCCTCGTCGAGTTTTCCGGCTTCCACCCGCACCAAGCCGCGGGTCCGCAGCACAATGGCGTTGCCGGGCAGTGCCCGCAGGGCCTCGTCGAGATCGGCCAGCCGCTGCTTGGGATCGGTCCGTAGCGTAGCGCGGCGAACCAGGGCCTCGGCCCGCAGCTTCGCGTCGTCGTCGGCCAGCGCGATGGTCTTTTCAAGGGCTTCCATGGCTTGCTGCGGATCGCCGCCGGGCAAGAGGTTCAGCCTGGCGATCTCGAAATGGGCCTGCGGCTGTTTCGGGCTGAGCTTCAAGCCTCTTTCCAGATCGGCTAGGGCCTTGCTGCGGGACGTTCGCCAGCCCTCATCGGTCGCCGCCTGGGGGCCGGCCGCCTGTTGGTAGGTCTTCTCGGCGATCAAACTGCCGCGTTGCACGAGAGTCGAGCCCAGCAGGTCGTTGGCGAAGGCCGTATTGCTCTTGTCGAGGCCTTTCTTCAACGCGCTTTCACAGAGTTGGATCACGTCCGTCAAGTCGCTTCTCGTCTGGGCGCCAAGCTTCTGCTGGGTGGCCTTGTCGAGATCGGCCTGGCCTTCGTTCTCGGCGCGGGCCGCAACAGGGAAAGAGGCTGCAACGAGAGTCAACCAGGTCAGCGTCCAAACGAACGGCCGCAAGCAATTCAGGCGTGTCATGCCGAGATACTCCAGGAGAAAAAGTCAATCAGGCCCCATTATATCCGGTTCGTGGCCGAAATCGAGGGCAATCGGGGATCGACCAGGCCCTACTTCGCCGGTTTTTGCTCTGGTTGCGGGGCGGGACAGCCGGAATCGACCAGCAGGTAACCTGCCCAGAAAAACGGGTGCGTGGCCCGCTGGGCGCGGGGCTGTCGGTCGGGTCGCCGCCGGACTTCTTGGCGATCCGTGGTTCGGCCTCGAAGTTCAACGACGAATTGCTGACCACCTGGACGGCCCGCTGCCAGGCGTCGGCGGGCGTGGTGCGCGGCAACTCCTGGGTGAATTCCCGCGCCAGGTCGAGGCTCGTCTGTCCGCCGCTCCGCCAGCGGCTGAGGAGGACCGTCCGCGTCCCCGTCGCCATCATCCCGCAGAGGCTGAGGAAGATTTCGTTGCCGGGCCCAAGCGCATCGCCGGCGCCGCGACCGGAGCGGTGACTGGTCTTCAGCGCGCGTTCGCTCGCCGCATGATAGCCCGGCAGAACCACTTCCTCCGGCCCGCGCCGCGGCAACAGGAACCAATCGGCCAGCGGCCCCGTGATCTTGCTCCGGTCGGTGGGCAGCGGCGCCCAGCCGTAGGGATCGGTCTCGGCGGCCGGGCTGAGATCGTCGAGCACCACGAGGCGGTCGATGAAATTGGCGTAAATCGGGGCCGCGGCCGGCAGCGGCATCTTCAGCGTCACGCAACCGGGCAGGACTTTCGAGAGGTCCTTGGCCGTGCTCTCGACGAGCTCCTCGTCCAACTTGGGGCTGAGCTTGCCGACGACGATCGCCGTATTGCCGCGGCGGCGGTTCACGTCCAGCGTGGCCGTAGCCAGGCCGGCGGTCGGCGCGTAGCGGACGCGGAAGCAGGAAATGAGCGACCGCAGTTGTCCGTCGGCTTTCACCTGCAAGGCCTCGAAAGGCACGTACCAGAGGAACCCGTCCGGCACGATGACCAGCTCGTCGTACTTCGAGTCCACCTGCGGGTCTTTCACTTTCAACAGCCCTTCCAGCAGTTCGTGGGCGGTTTGCTGCCACTTGCTCTCGGCCAGGTCTTTGGGCGTGAGTTCGTAGTTCGGCGAGATGTTGCCCATTTCGTGCAGCAAGTTGGCCGTTTGCCGGGCAAGGACCTGCCCCTGGGCCGCCGAAGCCACTTGCCAGGTGGTATATTTATCGTGGGTCAGTCGAAAGGCGTACAGGTTCCGGCTGGTGGCGAAGAAGATCAGCATGGCGTGGCCCGGCGGCAGCGATTTTTGGATCTCCGCCGTCGTTCGCAAAGGCGGAAAGGCAATCACCGCCGGATCGCGGCGCACGGCCATCTCGCGGAGGACGATTTCCTGGCTGCGGCCGATCGTCAGGAACTGGGCCATGGCCTGTCCCTGTTTCTTGGTCTTCTCGGCGTCGGCTTGCACCAGCGGCGCGGCGGCCAGCGTCTGCCGCATGGCCTCAGCCTGATCGAGCAGATTCTTGTACAGGGGGAAGTGGCTCATCAAGTCTTGTCGCTGCAAGAGGGCCGCCTGCGGTAGCAACTCCTTCGGCGCCTCCAAGACCCAACGCAACGACTCCAACCGCCCTCCCAGCGGAAAGGGCAAGCTGGCCAGGAAACGATGCCGCCGGGCACGGTCGGCGACCTCGATGGCCAGTTCGTGATCTTTGCGCTCGACGGCCGCTTCGAACCAGTGCTCGAAGATCAGGCCGTGCGGCACCGAGAGCGCCGCGAGCGATTCCATGGGGTCGGTCAGCCAGTCTGCCGGTTGCGGATCGCGAAGCACGACCGGGTAGAGATCGATGGCCATCCGCGCGGGGTTGACGCCGCCGCTGCTCCCGCCGCCCGTATAGTAATCGTCGACCTTTTGCATCTGGAACAGCCAGAGCGAGTGCGTCGCCATGAAGTTCCTCGTCACCTTGAGGAGAACTGCGTCGCCCTCGGCGGTCTTGCGGGCCTGGTACAGCGCGGTGGCCGTCAGAAACAAACTTCGTGCGCCGACCCGGCCGTTGGCCATGGGCCTGGTGCCGATGGTCGTGCGGGCGTCGTCCAACAGGGCCATGGCCTGCTGCGTCTGTCCCAGAACGAGATAGTTCTCGGCGGTCAGCGTCAGCAGCGAGGCGTAGAACTGGCGGAAGTGATTGGTCTTGGCCCAGGCCAGGGCCGCGGCCGCCGGCGGGAAGATGCCTTTGCCGTTGGACAAGAGGTGATTCAGCGCCCCGTAGCGAAAGGCCTCTTCCATCACGCCCAAGTCGGGAATCTGAATTATGTCGCGGAAGTAGTACGCCGCGTAGGATGCCTCTTCGAAATGAATTGAGGCTGCGGGAAAATCACCTGCGGTCATGGCCAGCCGGCCAAGTTCCAGGTGCGCCATGGCGGTCAGCGGATGCTCGAACGTGCCCGAGGCGAGCGTCGCCTTTTGCAAGAACGGCAGGGCCGCCGTCGCCCGTCCCGCGGCCGACAGGGCCATCCCCAGTTCCAGGTTCAGCCAGGCCTCCGACCAATGGTTGGGCTGCCCCGCCCGACGCTGCAAGCAGGCGATGACGTTGTCCATCAGGGGATCGTGGGCGGCCAGCGGTCCCAGCAACTCGCCGCGGCGGTGGATGGCCAACGCCGTGCAGCGGACGATCTCTTGCGCCTCGACGGGCATCAGGTTGGCCGGCTGATAGACCCCGCCCTGCCTGACCACCTGCGAGGCGTCGATCTGCCCCTGTGCCAAGAGCATGCTGGGCGGCAATTGACCCAAGGGGGCTTGCAGGCGGCGGACCTGCCAGGGGGGCGGCTTCTTGCTGCCGGAGTCGGCACGGATCGGCTGAAACTGGACCTGCGAGAGCCACATGGGATAGGCCTGAAACAGTTCCAGGGCGTTGGTGTAGCAGGTCAGGGCCTTCCCGTAGATGCCCATCTGGTAATAGCACTCGCCCTGCATCGTTTCATAGCAAATCGAGTCGATCCAACGCGACTGGCCGTTCTTGATCGACGCCAGGGAATTGGTCTTGAAATTGTCGAGGGCCGTGCGGTAGTCGCCGTCGTAAAAGTCGACGAACGTGGCGTGATAGGCCTGGGTCGGCACCGTGCGGTCGTTGGTCAGCCCGCTGCCCAGGGCCCCGCCGCCTGCGGCACGGGCCTGGCCGGCAGCGGGTCGGCTGTCGCCCAGCACCGTCAGGATGCCAAGCACGAGAAAAACGCCGAAAGCGGCGGCCCGAAACCGCCCCAAGGGCAAGAAAACGCGGGGCGACGGCAAAACATGCGAGAGATCATGAAATTCTTTGCTCCAGTGACCCAGTTCGATCTTACCCTTTTCGCACGAGGATTGCCAGTTACGGCGTTAAAGTTTGACCAGCGGCAAGACGATAAGCTAGGTACCGATTGTATCGAGTCTAACGATTGTAAGGCGCGATGCGTAAATTGGCGGTTGGTAAGCTACGCGATCCAAATGAGGTTGCGCGTTTGGCGAATTTCGTCCGTGAATCGCGAATGTCCATTGAAAAAACCCACGGAGGTGGCCCATGACGGCCTCCAAGACTGGTCGACGTGACTGGCGAATGTGCTTGCTCGGGCTGGGATTGTGTTCAGTCCTGGGGTTGACCGGCTGCCAGATTGACGTGGGCGGCCAGACCCTGCCCAGCCCCTGGTATTTGACTGACGACGTGCAATATTTCCCGCCCGGCCCGCAGTTCCCCCTCACTAGGGAGGCGACTGCGCAAAAGGCGGTCTCGCAGGAACAGATCCAGCAGCGTTAGGCATTAGGGAAACAACGATTTACTGCCGAACGCCGCCTGGAAACGTCGTTGCGCGGCCGCGTCGCTGGGGACGATGCGGCGGGCACGACCGATCCGATGCGGCGGGGGGACGGCAACCTGCGCGGCTGGCGTCCGGAACCGAACATCCCAGTTGAAAGTTCGGTCTGGACGACAGCAGCGCAGGCTTTTTTTCTTGTACGCTTGCGGGTGGGCTTTGGCCCGCCTATACATTTCGCTTTGGAGGAGGCGGGCTAAGGCCCACGCACTTGTCATGCCGGAACTCTCGCCGGTCGCTCAATCGTGGGTTTGCGTGGTGCTGATCTGGGTTGGGTTCGGCAGCCTGGCGGGCCTGCTGGCACGCGCCGTCCTGCCCTTGGAGCAACCGTCGGGCTCGCTGTCGACGCTGACGCTGGGCATCGCGGGCACGGCGATCGGCCTGGGGTTGCTCTCCTGGATTCAAGGCGGCGGAGCATCGAATCCGATCAGTCCGCTCGGATTCCTGGCCGCCGTGGCTGGGGCCTTTGGAATGCTGCTCGTCTATCACCTCCTCCGCTTCATCGTCCATCGCCAGGAACCGGAAGAAGAAGAGGAGGAAGGGTTGGGGATCGGGGATTAGGAAAGGTCTTGGGCCTTAGAGCTTAGAGCTTAGAGCTTAGAGCTTAGACTTTGGGTTTTGGCCCTTCGACGGGCAAGCCTTACCGAATCTGATCGCCTAAGTTCTAAGACCTAAGTTCTTTTCCTCCTACTTCGCCTCGATCACGATGCTTTCCGAATGGCTGTTGAACTCCGGCGCGTACATGCACTGGATGGCGGCAAAACCGCTCTGGTACTTGCCGCGATGCACGACGCGGGTGGCATATTCGAAAACATACGTGCCCTTGGGCAGATAGTCGATGAAGAAATGGCTCGCCGTGTCGCGGGTCGTCTCGTAATAGCCCAGGCCGTCCTGGTACTTGTACTGCGAGAGGACGTTGACCGGCTCGGTGCCGGCGCCGCGGTGGTCCTTCAAGTGGATGAACTCCATGTCGCGGTCGGCACGCAGCACGATCCGCACCACCAGCTCGTCGCCCACCTTGACCGGCCCCTGGACGGGCTCGAGCACCGGCCCCTGCTTCGTGTACTGCCGCGTGTAGAGCGTCTTGGCGAGCTTCAAGGGCGTGCCTTCGTAGGCCGTCACCTTGCTCATGTCTTCCAGGTACTGCCAATGCACGCTGCCCCAGGCCACCCCCGGGTCGACCTTCTTCACGGTAATATTGCCCTGCTCCGGCTTGATCTCGCCGCGGACGAACTTCTGCTCGTAGAAACCGGTGCCGGCCTCGACCGCCTCGGGCTTGATCACATTCCCGCCCAGGCTGACCTCGACCAGTTCGTCGGAAGCTAATACGTTGCTGCCGCGGAGCAAGAGGGCATACACGGCGTCGGCCGTGGCCTTGGTCGTCTTCCAGTCCTGCGTCTGCTTCTGCTTCAGCAGCCAGACCTTGCACTCCTCGACCGCCTGCTGGTCGTCCAGCACTTCGTCAAAGGCCTCGATCATCATGGCCTGGGTCTCGATCGGGCGCGATACCACCAGTACGACAGCTCGGTGTCGCGCCAGAACATGCCCAACTCTTCCTCGCTCACGCTCCGTTCCTTGATCGACCGCATGATGCCCACCGCGGCCGGCTTGTCGCCGAACCGCTTCAACGCCACGGCCAGGTGGGCCTGCGACTGCCGGTCGGCCAACGCCAGCCAATGCTTGCGGGCCTGGCCCAGGAAGTAATCGATTGCCTCTTTCGGGGCACCCGGTACTCCGGGTCGCGGGGCGATGGGGCGGTCTTCCAGGAAGAAGCTGCGGCCATACAGATAAAACGCGATCGTCGGGCTGAGGTGATTGTCGTCCTTGTGGCCGTTGCGGAGGATCTCCCGGTAGATCTCGTCGATCCAGGCGTCCAGCCGGGCCAGCGATTTGACGGCCGGCTGCATCTCCAGCTTCACCCCCAGGTGCCGCAGGCGGCCGAAACCGGTGGTGATGTAGAGCGTGATGTACTCGTTCGGCGGGCCGCCGGGGAACCACGGCCAGGCCCCGTTCTGATACTGGCCTTCGGCCAGCTTCTGCAGTGCGCGGGCCGTCTCGTCGTTCAGGCGGTTGTCTTCGAAAAGGACGCCCACGTTCCGCCGCGCCTGGCTCTCCGACTGCGCCTGGCGGACCCAGGGCGTTTCCTCCAGCAGCACCGACTTGAGGTCCTGGTTCTTCTCCAGCGGGCTGTCCAGCGCCGGCGTGCCGCGCCATTGCTCGAAAACGCGATGGATCTTCGGATCGCTGTTGGCGATGTGCCGGGCCAGGGCGTTGGCATACAGGCGATTGAAGGTCTGCTCGTAGCACTCGTGGGGAAACTCCATGAGGTAGGGCAAGGCCATCACCGCGTACCACGACGGGTTCGAGACCATCTGCACTGTCAGGCTCTGGCTCTGCAAGGTCTTCGACTCGCCCGATCGCAGCAGCCGCTCGAACTTGAATTCCTTCGGGGCGGCCGGTACTCCGGGTCGCGGGCCGCGGATGGGCAGCGGCAGCGACTCGGTGACGAGCGTGCGGCGGACGAGCACCGGCAGCAGACCCTCTTCGCCGTCGGAGACCCGGCCGGTCGAGCCGACGGCCTTGTAGCTGACGGCCCCGCCGGCCATGTCCGGAATGGTCAACTTCCAGGAGAAGCTGCGCGACTCCTGGGCCGCCAACTCGAAGTCCTGCTCGGGCGTGGTGTTGCCCAGCGAGGCATCGATCGGCTTGGCGGTGCGGGCGTTGGCGAAGCTCAGCCGCACCTTGCCGCTCTGCCGCGTCGCCGACTGGTTGGTGACCTTGACGGTAAACTCCAGTTCGTCGCCTTCGCGGAGGAACCGCGGCGGATTGGGCTGGACCATGAGGTCCTTGGCGGTCACCGTTTCGCCGGTCAGCAGCCCGCCGCGGAGCTCGGCGTCATGGGCGAAGCCGAGGAACTTCCACTTGGTGAGGGCCTCCGGCATGCTGAATTCGAGCTTCACCCGGCCTTCGGCATCGGAAAGCAGATGGGGGAAGAAGAAGGCCGTTTCGTTGAGGTTCTTGCGGGCCGCGACCTGGCTCAAATCGGGCCCGGGTCCGGGTCCAGGTCCGGGTTGCCCGCCGCCCAGGCCACCGCCGGCCTTGTCTTCGCCTGCCGCCTGCTTCTCCGACTGCTCGCGTTTCATGGCGTTTCCCGGTTTCCCGTCCGCGAGGACATCGGCAGCAGCAAATTCGGCCTTGTTGGCTGCGTCCATCTCCATTCGCAGCCCGTGTCGCGCACCGGGAGCGGCGGCCATGGGGACCGGCGCACCGAGCGACATCAGCATCCGGCCTTCTCCGCCCTTCGCTCGCGCCCCGAAGTAAGCGTATCCCCAGAAGTCCGCCGTGATGCTCGACGGCAACTGGCGATAGGTAATCTGCACGTTCTTCTGGTCGTAGGGCCAAGAGCCTTGCATTTGGTTGAAGTACTTGGCCATGTTCTCGAACTGCTGGTTGATGCGGCTGTTGTCCTGGCGGAAGACGCCGAAGCCCGACTGCCACTCGTGCGGCAGATAGGCGTCCAACGACTGGTCGTACAGGGTCGCCACCAACTCGGCCACCGCCTTCTTCGCGTCGGGCCCGGTGATCACCGCGGTCCAGGTTTCCTTCTGCCCCGGCTCCAGCTTGGAGACGAAATGCTCCCATTTCAGCGTCAGGTTCTTGTTGCTCCAGGGCACCTCGACGCGGCGGGATTCGAGGTAGGCGCGGTTCTCGCGGACCATCGTCACGCGGAGCGTGAAGCCGCCCCGCATGGCCTCGGTCACCGCCTGCTTGACCGGCTGCTGGGTGGCGCCCGGTTCGGTCCAGAAGCTCTGCAGCACCTTGCCGCGATGCTCGATCTCGATGAACGCGCGGGCCCGCTCGTAGCCGCTGCCCCAGAGGGCCATGAACTCATCGCCCGGCTCCAGCGACCACTTGGGTCCGGCCACGAGGTTCGGGACCTTGATGGGGAACTGCCTGGCCTCGGGCGCAAG
Source organism: uncultured Planctomycetia bacterium (assembly GCA_963779975.1). GTDB lineage: Bacteria > Planctomycetota > Planctomycetia > Pirellulales > Thermoguttaceae > JANXQG01. The sequence goes on from CAWAAL010000023.1 coordinate 213,945, forward strand.
CACGTTCAGCGGCAGCAAGGCGACGATCTTCTTGCCGAAACGGTCCTGCGTTTCGAACTTGGCGCGATAGGCCCCCGCCTCCAGCTTCGTCGACCAACTCGTATGACCGGCGGCGTCGGTCGTCAGTCCCTGTTCGGCGACGACTTCCCCCAATTCCCAGGTGTTGGGATTCGTGGCGTCGGGCGCCGGCGCACCCTCACCCCCTGCCCCTCTCCCGGAAGGCGAGGGGAGTCGTGGTTTCGCGGTTCTCACCGTGGCCCGCCGCACCACGCGGTAGACCGGCCGCTGACCGAGAATATCCGGCCGCACGACCTTTTCCGGCTGCTTGAGACGATAGATCTTCAGCGCCCCTTCGGCCTTCTGCGGTTCGCCGTCTAGCGTCGTCGTGGCAAGCGTGATCTCGACCGGCTTGCCCGCCGTCACCCAATCGCCGGCGGTCAACGCGGCCCGCAAGGCCGTGTAGCCGGCCTGGACCGTGCGCTCGGCGGAGCGGGTTTCGCCGTTGGTGTCGGTTACGTCGGCCGAGACCTCGTACTGGAAGACCGGCTCGTCCTTCTCGGCGACCGCAAGGTCCGGCTTGGCGATGAACTGGATCTTGAACGTGCCGTCGGCCTGGGTTTCGGCCGTGCCGTGGGTGATTTCCTGGCGCCGGCATTGGGTGTCCGCCAGGCGAAGCACCAGTACCACCAGTCGGGATAGCGGACCTGCGCGGACGACGCGGTAGCGGATCTTGGCCCCGCCCACCGCCGCGCCCGTGTAGGCGACGGCCTTGCCTTCCAGCTCGACCTCGCCGCCCAGCCGCGCGGCCGTCTTCGGCGCGTCGAGCGTGACCTGGAACTTGGGCCGCTTGTATTCCTCGACGCTCACCCAGGTGTTGCCCGACATGCCGATGCTGTGGATCAACATCCGCCCCATGAGGCGATCGCGGGGGGCCGTGAAACTGCC
>CAWAAL010000024.1:0-175567 GCA_963779975.1 uncultured Planctomycetia bacterium
ACGCGCCCCTCCGGGGCTAGAATCAACCTGCTTGTACGTAACAATGAGCACCACCGGCCCAGGCGGACGACCTAGGCAATACGAATCCGACCCCGAGATTGCCATAAGTATTCGCGTGGCAGTATTTCCTTCGATTCCCTTCCGCCTCGAGGTCGACTTCGCTTTTTCCCCGGGCGGCAGGCGGGGGCTGCCAATTTTGGCCGCCAGGCCGGCGCGGGCCCGCCCCCACCCTGCCATTCCGGCAGCCGCGCGGCCGCGACCTGCGGCGGTCCCGCCGTCAGGCGCGCCAATTTATCGATAGTTATTGATACTGGTGTGTTACAGCGCGGTTTGGCACGGGATGTGCTGCATGCCGCGGGGGCCGCGGCCGCGAAGCATGCGCGGCGGGCCCTTGACGCGAACGGAGTACTATCGATACTTACGGTATCTAGCAGGCCGGCCCCGGAGGGCCGGCGGCAGGACGCCGCTGTCTCCCACCACAATCGGGAACCGAAGCATGAAAACCGAACCAGCGCCGAAGGGCAATGCGCACCTTGCCGCCCGGCGGGCGGAGAAGGCGGCCTTGCTCCCCCGCGCCGCGCAACTCGCCCGAGAGGGCCGCTCCTACCGGGAAATTGCCGCCGCGCTCGGCATCGCCAAGTCGACCGTCTGCCAGTGGCTCCGCGGGCGGCCGCTGGGCCGCGCCGCCGCCCAGGCCCTGGGCACCCCGCGGATGACCGCCAAACTGGCCGCCCGCTACGAGGCGTTGTACCAGCGGGCCCTGCGGGAGTGGAACCGCTCCCGGGCCGATCGGCGGACGCAAACCGTCGTCACCAGCGAACCGGCCGGCGGCGAGCCGACGACGACCACCACGGTCCGCACGGAGCCGCGGACCGGCAACGCCGCCTGCCTGGGCAAGGCGCTGGCGGCGCTGAAGGCCATGGAGGGCCTCCACTGCCGCGAACGGTCGCGGCGGGAATGGGCCGAAAACGAGGAAAAACTCCAGGCAGCGGAGGCGCGGCTGGATGCAGCCGAGCCCGCGGTACCGGCCGGTTCGCCCGCGATTGCCGCCGACCAACAGGGAGGCGAGGCAGCAGGGCGAGCCCCAGCGGCGCCCATCCCGCGAAAAGAAAACGGAGCTGCCGATACCGACTCGGCGCGGCCGGAGATCACTGGACCTGTAGGACGGATTGCCAATCCGTCTTGCGGGATTTCCCCCGAGGGTGAGGATTCTTCGCACCGTGGTAATACCGGCTCGGCGCGGCCGGCGAACGGCGGTGCGGCGGGAAAGCCGCGCCATCGCAGCAAGTCGTTTCTGCCCAGCGATTTGCCGCTGCCCGGATGCGATTTCGCCAGCGTTCGCCGTTCGGCAACGTCTCCGAACGAAGTGTTCCAAGAGGGTGGGGCGGGAAGGGGGCGAAAGCAGGCGAAAGGCGGCCGCCGGAAGCCGGTCAGCCCGCCCGCACGGGAATCCGCGCCGCGGCGCGGGTCGGCGGCAACCTTGCGGCAAGAACTGGATCAGGTGTTCGACAATAAATGCGGATTGTTACGACCAATAAAGTCGTAATAAGGTTGGTTGTTCTTTGATTATTTGGATCCGAGGTGCGCCGCCAGCGCACCCCTGAGGCCGGCGGGGTTCCCGACTTCCCCGTCGTGCCCTGCGTCGCGGTCTGCAAGAAACTGCGACGGTCAATCACTCCGCGATCCAGAAGCCGTGCCGACGTTTGACGCGAAGGGGGACAAAGTCCGAACGTGAAAGGGGGGAGAGCAGTCAACGACGGACGGCGCGGTACGCGAAAAACGGGAGTCAGCGCCCTTCCTAATGGGCTATTTGAAAATCGGGCACGCAGGCTGGAAGCCTACGCTACCTGCCCGATTTTGAAATAGCCGCCAAATAATCGTGAACCATTGGGAGTTGACAAACGTACACTCTTCTGTAGAATAAGGATGTTTTCCAGGAGAGCAACATGCAGAACCGTATCAGCCAATTCGAGAACGAGGACCGTGAGCGGGAAGACCGTTGTCGGCAGCCGCAGCCCATTGGTGCGATCCTGGCCGAGTTGTTCGCCCAGTATCAAACCCGCTTCCCCGAAGTCCGGATTACCATTGTCGAGACGCCCGCCGTCGCCGTTTAGCAGTTTATGTTGCCCCATGGGTACAGACGACGCGCCGACCATCCTCATTCAGTTGCCGTATCGAAGGGTCGTAACCTGTTCCCTCGCTTGCGCTTCGGGTTACTGGAGTTCCGCCGAACAGCGGTTCCGACTTGACCGCGGGGAGTATAATTGGGCGAGCGGGGGACGCGGGGGCGACCCCAGGCAAGGGGCTTCGGGCCGTTGAAAAACGCCGCGGCCGCCCGACTCGGGAAACTTGTCCAAAAAGGAGCTAACGATGTCCAACGACACCGTCCTTCAAGATAACGAGGAGGATGCCCTCCGCTATGAAGTCTCCGACGAGGAGGTCGAGGCCGCGGCCGGGGAGGCAGTGATGTCCTACACCTATCAGACCTCCGCCTACAACCGCTGCTGCCGTTGAGGGGAAAGGAACAAGGCGCCTTGGGGAGGCCGCCGAAAGACGGCCTCCTCTTTTTTGCCAACCGGCGCGGAAGCTCGTCCGGGCAATGCCATGGATTCCCGTTACGATCGCTTGATCCTTCGCGCCGCCACGATCGACGAAGTCCTTTCCGACGATTTCGAAACATTGCCCGGCCAAAAGGGCGATGCGGACCTGGCGGCAAAGCGTCTCGCCGCGTGGTGCTCCGCCTCTGCCAGCGGGGACTGGCTGCTGTTCAGCCGGCGACTGGAGCGGGACGGGCTGACCCTTGCCCAGGTGCTGGCGCGCTTCGCCACGGTTCGCCGCCGCGCTTCCGCCGCGCTGCCGGCGTGGATCGAGGACGCGATCTGGATCGAGGCGGCGCTGGGGGGCGAAGGCCAGGAGCCGGCTGCAAGTGCGCGGCGCTGCGCGGCCGGGGCCGCCCGGTTCCCGTTCGACGACCCGTTCGCACCGCTGGTCGAACAAGCCAAGGTCCGGCTTTGGGCTGCGGTCACGGAACCGGTCTCGGCGGGCCTGAGCGGCTCGGCTCGCGCGGACCTGCGGCAGTTATTGGTCAAGGTACTGTGCGACCTTTGCGCCGCAGTGCTGTACGAGCGCTTCGCCAAGGCGCGGCAGGCCAGCGCCGCCGTGGCGGGGCCGGAGAGCGGCGCCGCAACGTCAATCTACGACCAGTTCGCGGCCGACATGCATAATGGCGGCTTCCGCCGCCTGTTCGAGGACAAGCCGGTCTTGTTACGGCTGATTTCCTTGCTCACGCGCCAGTGGCTGACGACCTCGCGCGAGTTCGTCACTCGCCTCCATGCCGATCTTGCCGCCATCCGTCATGACATTCTGCAATGCGACCACACCGGCCGGGTCGCCAGGATCGAGGGCGGCCTTTCCGATCCGCATCATGGCGGCCATTCGGTTCTCACCGTCGAATTCGAGAACGGCGCACGGTGCATGTACAAGCCCAAGGACCTGCGCGTTGACGCGGCCTGGCATACCCTCGTCGAGCGGCTGAACCGGGCAGGCGCGGCCGTCGAACTCCGGGCGATGCGCGCCGCCGCACGCGCCGATTACGGCTGGACCGAGTATGTCGAGCATGCCGGCGCCGCCGATGCCGAAGGCTGCCGGCAATTCTTCCGCCGGGCCGGCGCCTGGCTCGCCCTGTTTCATTGTTTCGCGGCCGGCGATGTTCACCAGGAAAACATGATTGCGGCGGGCGACCAGCCGGTGCCGATCGACCTGGAAACGATCCTGCAGACGGCCACCGAGGAGGAGACCGCCGAGCCCGAAGTTCAGGCCGTCGCGGCCGCCAAGGAAATCATTGCGAGCTCGGTCCTGGCGGTCGGCTTGCTGCCGGCCTATGGCCGGTCGGGCGGCAACAATATCTATGTGGTCGGCGGGGTTGCCTCGGACTGGACCGCGGGAACAAGACTCCAGTGGCAGGACATGAACTCCGACACGATGCGACCGGCGACGGTGCCGGACGCCGGCAGGCCCACGGCGAACTTGCCGCACGTCGGCGGCCGCTACGCCAGGCTCGGCGACCACGTCGCCGACTTCATCGCGGGTTTCGAGGACTACGCGAAATTTCTGCTGGCGCAAAGCAGAGACGGCAGCGGGGCCGGACTGTTTGACGGCTTTGCCGGGCTGCCGGTGCGCAAGGTCGTTCGTCCGACGCAATTCTACTACATGCTCCTGCAGCGCCTGAAAGACGATCGGACGATGGGGGACGGCGTCATCTGGTCGGCGCAGGCAGACTTCCTTGCGCGGCTGGCGGATTGGGAGCAGGACTCCGATCCCGCCTGGCCGCTGGGGCGCGCCGAGCGTACCGCGCTGCTCGAGCTGAACGTGCCGCGCTTCGTCTTGCCCAGCGACGGACACGAGCTTGGCGATCCGGCCAAGACCTCGGTGCGGATCGAGACGACGCCCGGGCTGGAACGTGCCCGTGCGCGGCTGGGAAGCCTCAACGAGGAGGAGATCGCCTGGCAAATCAACGTCATCCGGCAGGCTACGAGCGGCGTTTCGAGCGTGGCGACGGCGCTCTCGGCTGCCGAGGGGCCGCAGCCGCTCTCGTGTTCGGCGGCCGCGCCGGCCCGCGAGACCTTCGCCGCCGCAGCCGACAGGGTCGCCGAAGAGGTGTCGCGTCGCGCCATTCGCCGCGGCGCGGGTGCCGCCTGGATCGGTCTCGTCTGGCTCGGCGATTCCGAGGTTTCTCAACTGACGGTCCTGGGCCTGGACCTGTACAACGGGGCGTGCGGCATCGCGCTGTTTTCGCGGCGCATGCGGCGGCGAGGCGGCGGGCGTCCTCGGCCGAGCTGGCGCTGGCGGCGGTCTCGCAGCTCCGTTGGGATCTGCGGAGCCGCGGCGCCGCGCGCTTCGCACGGTCGCTGGGCCTCGGCGGCGCGACCGGCCTGGGCTCGATCGCCTATGCCCTGGCGGTGATGTCGAAGCTGCTCGGCGATGACGGCCTGCTTGCCGACGCCCACCGGGCGGCGGAGCTGGTCAGCGACGACCTGATCGCGGCGGACAAGCAGCTCGACGTGACCGGCGGCAGTGCCGGCGCGATCCTCGGCCTGCTTCGTCTTTACCGCGACACGCAAGCGGACGACGTGCTGCGGTGCGCGCTCAGATGCGGCGAACACCTGCTGGCGCAGCCCCGCGTCGGGCCGGAGGGGCAGCGGAGCTGGCGGGTGCCGCTGCCGCAGCTACAGGCCTTGAACGGCATGTCGCATGGGGCCGCCGGCTTTGCCTACGCACTGGCGTCGTTGGCGGCGGCAACGGGGCGTGGGGACTTCGCCGCCGCGGCGGCGGAGTGCATCGCCTTCGAGAATTCCAGCTATGACGCGGCGCACGACAACTGGCCGGACTTCCGCGAAACGGAACCGCACTGGTATTGTCGCTGGTGCCACGGGGCTGTCGGCATCGGGCTGGCGCGCGTCGCGATGACGCGGCAGGGGGCGCCCGACGCCGCTGCGTTGGAAGCCGATATCCGCAACGCCCTGGCCGGCGCGGCCCGCGGTTGGCCCGACCGCTTCGACACGCTCTGCTGCGGCGCCCTCGGCAGCGTCGAATTGCTGAGCGAAGCCGGCAAAGCCCTGGCTCGCCCCGATCTTTCCGAGCTTGCGTCGCGACGACTGGCTGCCGTTCTGGACAGCGCGGCGGCAAGCGGCGACTACCGTTGGAACGGCGGCGAGCGGCGGTTCAACCTGGGTCTGTTTCGCGGTCTTGCCGGGGTTGGTTACACTTGCTTGCGGCAGGCTGCCGGTTCCCTCCCCAACGTCCTGATCTGGGAGTAAACACGCGGCACTAAGAATGCCGTGTCCTAGAAGCCCGACGCGCCAGCGAGGATTGTGGGTCGAAGTTCTTGGAAAACACATTCCTCGCTGGCGCGTCGGGCTTCTATGTCATGCCATGCCTTGCGGAGAGTCCCACGAAAACCGTTTGGTGCTAGCTGACAAGCGCCGCGGCGGAAGGTAAAATGGCCGTCATGCTTTCCGTCGATGTCCCATTTTGATCTTCCTCCGCCATGAGCATCCTCGTTTTCAATGCCGGTTCCACGAGTTTGAAGTTCGGTCTCTTTACCGACCCGGACTGCGCGTTGTTGGTGTCCGGGGCCCTCGATTGGGCCGGCGGCGACCGGCATCGCGCCGTGTTGACGTTGCGCACCGCCGAGGAGATGAAGCTGCCAGGCCGCACGGTTGACGTGCATGAAGACACGGCAGCGGTGCATTGTGCGATTCAAGCGCTGGCGGAAGCACGCCCCGACCGCGCAGACCCTGGCGGACATCCAGGTCGTCGGACACCGTGTCGTTCACGGCGGGGCCGAGTTCTCCCGCAGCGTGCCGATCGACGCTGCGGTAAGACGGAGCGTCGCCCACTGGTCGGGCGTGGCCCCTTTGCACAATCTGCCGGCTTTGGCGATCATCTCCGCGGCGGAGGCCGCACTGCCGCAGGCACGACAAGTGGCGGTCTTCGATACCGCCTTCTTCGCGCACCTGCCGCCGCGGGCATACGTTTATCCATTGCCCTACGCATGGTATGCCGATTGGGGCGTGCGCCGCTTCGGTTTTCACGGCCTCAGCCACCAATACTGCGCCGCTCGGGCGGCAGAGATCCTGGGCGCGATCCGGCCGGGCTGCGGATCATCAATTGTCACTTGGGCGGCGGTTGCTCGGCAGCGGCCATCCACGGCAACGTCGCCGTCGCCTCGACCATGGGCTTCACCCCCTTGGACGGCCTGATGATGGCAACGCGGCCCGGCTCCTTTGATCCCGGCATCCTCTCCCACGTCGAGCGCTGCCATGGCCTGACGGTCGACGACCTGGACGCGGCCCTGAACTACCGGTCTGGCTTGTTGGGCGTGTCCGGCGTGTCGTCCGATTTCTCGGCAGTCGAGCAAGCGGCGGAGCAGGGCAATGCTCGGGCCTGCCTGGCGGTGGACATGTTCGCCGACCGCGTCCGGGCGGCCGTCGGGGCCTTGGCGGTCAGCATGGGCGGCGTCAACGTCCTGGCCTTCACCGACCGGGTGGGCGAGCATTCGCCCAGCCTTCGCACCTTGGCCTGCCAAGGGCTGGAATGCCTGGGGCTGCGACTCGATCCGCGGCAGAACGCGGCCAATCGGCCGGACAGCGATATTTCCGCCACTGAATCGCCGGGGCGGATTCTCGTGATCCACACCCGCGAAGAATGGATGATCGCCCGCGAAGCGCAGAAGGCGAGCCGACAGTCGGCGTGAGCGGGTCAGCACCGGCCGACAAATTACTTCCCGATTCGAGTGGCATGCCTTCACGCCGGGCACCATGTACTCATGGTCGTGGTCGGCGGGCAGGTGTGTTTCTTGCCTGGCAAGACATGCCTACCCGGCTACGCCGTGAAGGCATGCCACCCTCGCAAATGCACGGAAGTTATTTCTCGGCCGATCCTTACTGGCTGATCAAGGGTTTTTCGCGGGCGCCTTCGGCCTCGACGATCGGCCAACTCGCCCGCTGGCTGTCCTGGTAGGGGCCGATCTTTTCCACCGGGATGGCTTGGAAGCCGAGCTTCCAGGCCGGCGAATCGGGCTGGAGCCGGTAGTCGTCCTTCCCGGCCGCAACGAAGCGGGGATCGGCGATGAGCGAGTGGCGGTCCATGCCGGCCGTCTGCCAGGCCTGCCAGTCGTCGGGCGTTTTCGGCAAGCCCGGCTTGGGCGCAAGTTTGCCGGAGCTGTCGCGGCCCGGCTTCCGGTAGCCCGTGAGCACGGGGTCGCCATGGTGCCAGACGAGGTTCGAGTCGAAGGCGTTGTGCTCCGGCGAGAAGTTGCGGCAACTGACGTATTTCGCCTTCGGCTCGCGGTAGCAGGCGATGTTCCGGCGGAACTGGTTGCCGGACATGATCGTGCCGTCGGCCAGCACTGCCTCGCGCGGGTCGATGCGCATGTTGCGCATCTTATGCCAGGCGGGCTGGTCGCGAACCATTTCGAAGCCCTGGACCATCGTCGGCAGGTGGGTCTTCCAGAAATGGTCGCTGGCGGATCCAGCCGTTGCACTCGATTTGCTGCAGTTCGGCGTCGATGAAAAGGTTGTTCTCGACGAGATTGTCGCGGCCGTTGTGCAGGTGGATGCCGGCCCGCGGGCAACGCACGACGATGTTGCCGATGACGTCGACGCCGCCGGTGTTGTCGTCGAGGTACACGCCCCAGGCGAAATGCGGCGAGACCCAGCGGCCCTTGGCGTCTTTGCCGTAGCCGAGGATGTCGTGGAAATAGTTGTAGCGGACGACCGAGCCGCGCGAGGAGATCCAGTCGCGGCCGCCGGTATAGACGGCCCCGGTGTCCTCGGTTTCGAGGTTCACGTGGCGGATGTGGTTGTACTCGATCACGAGGTTGTTGCCGGTGAACATGATGCCCATCCGCGGCCCGTCGTGGATGAGGTTATGGGTGGCCCGGTTGCCGACGCCGCTCAGCGCGACGCCCACGCCTTGTTTGTAGAACACGCCGACGTGGTGGATGTAGTTGTTGTCGGCGTAGTTATCGGCGGGCGTGAGCGTCTTGCGGTCGCCGCCGGAGAGGCTGACGCCCGAGCTGCCCGTTTCGGAAATGTCGTTGCCGACGACGCCGTTGTGATCGCCGCCGTTGACGGCCACGCCGGAGCCGTGGTAGTCGCCCACGTTGCGGATCGTGTTGCCGGCGACGAGGCAGTGCCGCGTGTCGTTGAGCACCACCGCCGTGTGTTCGCAGCACTCGATCGTGAAGCCGCGGATCGTCAGGTAGCTGGTGCCCTTGGCCAGTTGGAGAATGGAGCCGGTCGTGGGGACGGCGACCACCTTGCCCGCCAACGGCGCGGGCGGCCAGAAGTAGAGCGTCTGCGCGTGCCGGTCGAGATACCATTCGCCCGGCGCGTCGAGTTCCTCCAAGGCGTTCTGGAAGTAGTAGCGGTCGCCGGGACGGATCGGATAGGAGGCATCGCCGGCCAGCGTGACGCGGCGCTGCGTCGCGATCGACCGACTTGACGCGGACGATGTTGTTCCACCAGTTGTAACGTGGAAAGACGAAGACCTCGACCTCGTCGGGCCGCTTCCACGTCCGGGCGTCCTGCGCGCGGTAGACGAGCGAGTGCTTGTCCTCGCCCGGCACTTCCTGGTACATCGGCACCGGCTTGCCGTCGGTATAGGCCCAGCCGCCGCCGTAGGGGTTCGTGCGGATCGAAGTTCGGCCAGCGGGCCAGGTGCTGACGCCGGCCGTCGAAGAGAAGCTGATGGAAGTTCGCGTCGCGGAAACCCTGGGCACTCAAGTCGGCCTTGAGGATCTGGCCCTGGTAGGGAACGAAGCCCGTGACGATCCGACCACCCAGGAGCACGGGCCGTTCGCCCTCGTAGGCGCGGTAGACCACGGGCGCCGCCTTGGTGCCGCCGTCCTGGGCTTCGAACTTCAACCCTTGCGGCAAGGGATAGCTCCCGCCGCGCACGCAAACGGTCACGGCGCCGCTGGCGGAGCCCGCCTTGCGCAGGAGGTGGATCTTGTTCCGGGCCTGCTCCAAAGTGGCCAGCGGCCCGTCGGTCTTCGCGGCGTTCGGCGCGGCCAGGGCGCCGGACCAGGCGTCGTTGCCCTGGCGGGAGACGTAGAGCGTCGTGGCGGCAATCGCCGCTTGACCGAGAGCGAACGGCACGACCGCTGCCGTGAAAAGGCGCATGACAAGTTTCATCGTTGGGCTCCTTGAGGGTTTTCCGTAGGCGGCCGAAGTAGGATGGGCCGAGTGAAACGAGTCCCACCATAAGAAACCGGGAGTGAAACGCTGGGAATGGTGGGACTCGTTTCACTCGGCCCACCCTACCGATCTACGCGACGAAGTTTGCCTAGGCGGCTACTACTTCTTCCCGCTGGGAGCGGCGTCCGCCTCGAGATCGCCCAACACGTATTGCAAACCGGCCAGCCAGTGCTGCAAAACCGTCGGGTTCCAGAACGACTCGTGCCGATGACCGAAGGCACAGTAGAACACGCGGCCCTGCCCGTATTGGTGGATCCAACTCAGGGCGAAGTCGTCGTCGGGCCGGTTCTTATAGTGCTTCGTCGGGCCGGACTTCTCCAACACCTCCTCGACCTTCTTCGACTTCTTCACGTCGACGCTCATCAGGACGTGCAGCTTTTCGCGGGAGTACGGATCGCGGAACGTGTAGATTTCGTCGGCGATGTCGAAACCCTTGCCCGCGAAGGCCGCGTTGATCGGGCTGGTCGGATCGTCGAGCTTCACCGTGATTTGGCCGAACGGATGGCCGTTGAAGTAGCCGCCCATCATCTCGCCGTATTCGGCGCACTTGTAAAGGGCGTCGGTTGCCGAGTGGATTCCCGCGACGCCCTTGCCGCTCTTGACGAAGTCCGCCAGGGCCTTTCGCTGCTCCGGCGCCGGCAGGCAGTCGCCCGTCGTGTTGTTCATCATCACGGCATCGAATTCCGCGAGTTTCTCCGGCGTAAACACCGTGGGGTCGCAAGTCACGGTGGCTTCGAAGGCCCCCGTCTTCCGGCCCATGATCTCGAAGGTCTTGCCGCCCAGCGGGATCGAGTCATGCACGAAACCCTTGGCCAGCGAGTAGACCAACAGCTTGCGGGCCTTCTTGGGCTGGGCGGGGGCCTTCGTCGGCATGGCGGCCTCGACCTTGACGATCTCTTCCTGCAGCCGCTTCTGCTGCTCGGCGGCCTTGCGGGCAAGCTCTTCAGGGGTTGGCGGCTTCTTGGCAGCCGGTTTGGCCGCCAGCTTCGCGGCCGGTTTGACAGGCTGTTGAGCCAAGGCCAAAGTGGCCGTCAAGCTCAGGATCAATAACGCTGAGAACAGGGTTCGCATGGGGATAACTCCTTGGGAAAAAACATGAAACGGGATTCGTTGCTGGGGGATCTGAACGCCCTCCCGCCCCCGCTGGGCTTGCCCCAGCGGAGCGAAGGATTGACCACTACGGGCTGGCCTCCAATCGTTGTTCGCCGGTTTTTCCCCGTTTTTCCGCCGCCCGGCCTCCAGGCCGGGCGGCGGAAAAACGGGGAAAAACCGGCGAAATAGGGCGGGCAAGACGGTGTTCCTAGTTGCCAATCCTACGCTCCGCTGGGGCAAGCCCAGCGGGGGCGTTTACTATTTTCGCTCTTGATAAAACTTGGCCTGATCGACCAGGCCGCGGTCCTTGCTGACCTCGATCACGCGATCGAGCGCTTTGAGAAACTCGGCCCGGTTGGGACGTCGGATCTCGTCGTGATGGGCCAGTTCCACAATGGCGCGGCATGCATGCAGGCTCAGCTTGGGCGAATCGACCATGGGCAGCACCAATCGCAGTGTTTCGATGCAGCGGACGTTGCCCGCAAATTGCAGGATCGCCTGGCGTTCCTCGTCGGTCCCGGCCGCCTCCAAAGCTTGCTTGAGCATCTTGACCTTTTCCCCGACCGAACCCTCGTGTGGATCGCCGATCGAGTGCCCGAAGGCCCGCACGGCCCGCAGGCGGTGCTGTTTGTCCCATGCCGCCGCGAAGAGCTTCAACAGGTCCTCGGCGCCGGTGATGTCGGGCCAGTTGCACAAGGCCGAAAAGCCGCCCTCGCAACGTTGCGGATCGTCGGAGGCCAGGGCCGCCCGGATCAGGTCGAGCGTCTTGGGGCATCCGATGCGACCGACGATGCTCAGCAAGGCGTTCTTGTCCTGATCGCCGGCCGCGTCAAAGACGGCCAGCACCGGTTCGGCCCGCTGGGCTTCGTCGGGCACGCGGAGGCAGACCAACGTAATGGCCCGCTCGGCGTCGTCGCGTTCGCCGCGGTCCGTGAGCGCCAGCGTGGCGCGGATCATCGCCGCGACTTCCTTGGCGGAAGCCAGTCGGCCCAGGGCGGAAAAGGCAAGGCGGCGGATCCTGCTTTCCCGGCTTGCGGTTTCTTCCACAAGCGCGGGCACCGCCGCCACGGCCCGGCGCTTGTCGAGGATCTCGATCAGCACGCCGCGCTGGCCGACGTCCTGGGCGTCTTTCATGAGCTCGACCAAGGTCAGGTCGACATTCCCGGCGCGGAGCGTTTCGAGGCTGGTTCGCGCGGCGTCGCCTAAGGCGCCGCCCGCCCGCAAGGTCGTTAGCAGCAACGGCACGTCGTGGTCGGACCCGACGCCGCCGAGGGCGCGAATCACGGCCAGCCGCACGTTCTCGTCGGGGCTCTTGGCAACGCGGAGCACGATGGTGCGGGCGGACTTGCAGCGGGCCTCTCCCAGCGCGTCGATCAGAGCGATCTGGCCGGCGGGAGGAAGCTCGCCGAGTTTTTCTGTAACGCGAAACAACGTCGGCTCGTCAGCCTTGCCGACATAGCCGACGACGACCGCCTTGGCATCGGCGTCGTTGCCCGCTAGCACATAGAGTATGGCTGCGGCCTTATTAGAATCGCCATCCTGACTCGTTTCGGGACGGCGAAGGATGCCCTGCACGGCTGCCATACGGATCGATCGCGGCTCCTCCGGCTTGTTGAGGTCCTTGTAGATCGCCAGGGCAGCGGCATCTTGCTTGACCGCGGCGAGTCGATCGGCCCTGAGCAACAGCGCGTCGTCGACCCAAAACCGCAACTCGCCCATGGCTTTTTCTTTGGCCTTCGCCAGGGCAGCGGCAGCCTCGATCGTGCCGATCTTCCCCAGGGCCTTTGCTGCGGCCACCGCGACCGCCGAATCGGTGCTAGCCAACTCCCGGGCGATCGCCTCGACGCTCCCGGTCTCGGCCCGTTGGCCCAAGGCGTTGATCAGACCGATTTTGAACTTCGCGTCCGCAGCCGACTTGAGTTTGGCTTGCAGTTTGGCGGCGGCCTCGGGCCCGGGGATCTTGGTCAAGGCGCGTCGGGCCGCGTCGCGGACCAGCGGATCCTGGTCGTCCAAGGCGGCCGACACGGCGTCGACGCACTCGGCGTGCCCGATCCGCATCAGTTGTGTGAGCAGCCAGATCCGCGTCACGGCGGGCGTTGCGCGGTCAAGCTTCTCGGACATCAGCCGGCTGGCCTCGTTCCGCGCGGCCTCGTTGCCCGGTGCGCTGAGCTTGAAGCAGATCTCTTGCCACTGCTGCTCGGCCTGCTGCCGCGCCTGGGGCTTTTCCGCCGACAGGGCCGGCAGAAGCTCGGCGAACGATTGTTTCACGGTTTTTTCAGGCGTCGGCGCGTCGGCGGCCAGCCCAGGCACGGACACGGCCAAGTGCAGCGTCACGGCACAATATCGGAAGGCATTCATATTCATGGTTGTTCTCCTGTTTCTTACAGCGTCCAAGGGTCGCGCTTCGCCCGATCGAGCCAGCGGTTGGCCTCGGCGTCGCCGATGATTTCTTCTTTGACCGCGTCCCACTTCAGCGGACGGTTCAGCCAGTAGGCGATGTTGCCCAGGTGGCAGACCGTCGTCGTGCGGTGCGCGACCTCGATGTTGCGGAACGGCTTTTCCCGCGTGCGAACGCAGTGCAGGAAGTCGCCGAAAATCCCCCCTTTGCCCTTGTAGCCCGGGATGTCGACGTAGCCGGTCGGCACGACGTGCTTGCCCGGCAGCGAGCCCTCGCGTGCCCTTGTAGGTGATGTTCTCGGTGCCGCCGTGGTACATCGTCAGGCCGTTGGCAAAGCGGACGTGCGAGATACGGCCGGTCCTTGCCGTCGGGCGGGATGACTTCGACCGGTCCTTGTTCATGCACGCCGCAGGCGAACATCGCCGCGCCGAAGCGGTGGGCGCCCCAGTCGGTCATGCCGCCGCCCGAGTAGTCGCGATACGGCCGGAACCCGCCGTGGATCAGATTTTCATGGAACGGCCGCCAGGGAGCCGGGCCAAGCCACATGTCCCAGTCGAGTCCTTCCGGGACCGGCTGCGGTTCGAGATAGCAATCGCCCGAAGGTCCGCCGCACTCGATGTAGGCCTCCTGGATCTTGCCGATCGCGCCGCCCCAGAGCATGCGCGGCCAGTCGCCGTAGTCACCCAGCACCCGCTGGCTGCCGCCGGAGAAGACGCGGCCATAGCGCTGGACCGCCTCGACCATCGCCCGGCCGTCGCGGATCGTCAGGCACTCCGGCTTCTCGCAGTAGACGTCCTTGCCGTGCTTGCAGGCCTCGATCGTGACGATCGCGTGCCAGTGGTCCGGCGTGCCGATCAGCACGGCGTCGATATCAGGCCGGGCGAGCACTTCGCGGAAATCGTTGTACGCCGTGCAGTCCTGGCTGTTGTAATGTTTGTCGACGATCTCTTTGGCCCGTTGGCGATGGGCGGGCACCGGGTCGCACGTGGCGACCATCTGGACCTCAGGGAAACCGATGAGGCCGTTCATGTCGCCGGTTCCCTGGCCGCCGCAGCCGATCGTGCCCATGACGATGCGCTCGCTGGCCGGCGGCCGGTTCTCGGCCCCCAGGGCGGAAGACGTGATCAGGTACGGCGCGGCAACCGCCAATCCGGTTGCCTTGAGAAACTGACGACGGCTCGAACAATGACCGTTCATCGCGGAAATCCTTGGGAAGGAGGGACAGGTGGGATACGATTCGGTGGGCAGAACGTCCATTGTTATTGCTGGCGGGGCGAAATGCAAGTCTTGCAGTCGCAGAAGCCGGCAACTACAATTCGGGGGGTTGTTGAATCGGCTGCCGGCCGGCCATCACGAGGCCACAGTGGTTCGAGGGCCATGATTACGAGAAATTGCTTCATCGCATGGGTGATTGTGGCTGCGGCAGGAACGTTGCTGACGGCGTTTGCCGCCGCGCAGGTCGCCGGAGAGGCACAACCGGCGGCCAAACCACTCGTCGCTCCGCTGCGGACCGAGACTCCGCAGTTGATCGTGCAACTGGGCCACTCCGATGACGTTGCATCCGCCTCGCTCTCGTCCGACGGCCGATTTGTCGCCACGTCGGATACGCTGGGCGAAATCTGGCTCTGGGAAAAGGCGTCCGGGAGACCGCTGCGGCGCATGAAAGCCAACATCGGCCAGGTGCTTCACGTCGAATTCTCGCCCGACAATCGGCAGATCCTCTCCGCGGATTGGTTGGGAACGCCTCGGCTTTGGGATACGGCGACGGGCAAGGAGATCCGGCGTTTCGAAGGGCACACCGGGTCCGTAATCACCGCACTGCTCTCTCCGGACGGTAAGGAAGTGCTTACGGCAAGCACGGACAAGACGGCCCGCCTGTGGGAAAAAGACACCGGCAAGGAAATACGGCGATTCGAGGGCCATTCCCATAGTCTTTGGTGCGCGGCTTTCTCCGCCAACGGGCGTTTGATCGCGACCGGCGGTTACGACCGGACAGCCCGACTGTGGGATAAGGATACCGGCAAGGAAATCCAGCGATTCACGGGGCACACGGGAGCCGTGTTGTCGGTCGATTTCTCGTCCGACGGCAAGAAGGTACTAACCGGCAGCATGGACGAGACCGCGCGGGTATGGGATGCGGGTACGGGCAAGGAAGTGCTGTTGTTGCCCTGCAAGTGGTTTCCCGACAGAGTCTGCCCGGTCGTCTCGGCCAGATTCTCTCCGAACGGCCAATTCATTCTGACCGCCGTGGGAAGCGGGCACCCGGAATTGTGGGATGCGGTCGCAGGCAAGCATTTGCGGGTGTTCAGGCCACACGAATTCAGGATAGACGATGCTTTCAGTCTCTCGGCCTGTTTCTCGCGCGATGGCCAACAAGTGCTGACGGCCGGCGGAGGTCGCACGGCGTGCCTCTTGGACACGGACACGGGAAAGGAAACGCAGCACTTCGAAGGACATGCCGATGCCGTCCGCTCCGCGCACTTCTTGCCCGACGGCCGCCACTTGCTCACTGCCGCGGACGGGCATCCACCCGTACAACTCTGGGATCTTTCTGCCGGGGGGGGAATCCCTCGACTCCACGACTACTATGGGCCCTCGGCGCCGGTCAGCCTTTCCACCAACGGCCAACTCTTGCTCTCCCGGGACATGGAACTCTGGGACGTGGCCGCGGGCACCGAGATTCGTACTCTGGGAAGAGACGCGCCGCGTTATATCGGCCGCCCCAACCCCGACGAATTGTCGCGATTGATCGGCTATCCCAATGTCGCCATTTCCGTTCTCTCCCCGGACGGGCGTTTCGCCCTGTCCGCGTCCCGTCCCTTGCCTGAAAGGTTTGCTCATCGTGTCGATTTGCTTCTCGAACCTCGACTGTGGGATGTATCCACCGGCAAGGAGGTGCGGCGTTTGACGGGACATCGCGGGCTCGTTCGGGCGATGGCCTTCTCTCCGGACGGGCGGCAGGCGCTCACCGTCGGAGACGACAAGACGGTGCGTCTTTGGGAGGTGGCGACAGGCCAGGAACTGCGCCGTTTCGAGGGCCACGCCAAGGATGTTCTTGCCGTTGCCTTCTCCCCGGATGGCCGGCAGGTGTTGACCGGCAGTTTGGACGGCACGGCCCGCTTCTGGAACCCCGAAACCGGGAAGGAGACGCAGCGCCTGGCGGCGCCGTCCGGGGTGGTGGGGTTCGTGGCGTTCTCGCCCAATGGTCGAATGGTCCTGGTGTCAGACAAGGTGGAGAACACATGGGTCTTCGATGCCGCAAGCGGGAAGGAACTCCACCGCCTTTCGGGACACGGCTATATCCACTACGCCGCGTTCTCGCCCGACGGCCGGTGGATCGCATCGGCCGGCAGCGACGGGACGACACGCTTCTGGAGCGCGGCCACGGGGAAAGAGTTATGCCGCCTCGTCTCCTTCCGCAATGGAAGCTGGGCCGCGGTCGATCCGCAAGGGCGTTTCGACACGAGCAGTCCGGACAAGATCATGGGCTTGCATTGGGTCCTGCCGGACGATCCCTATAAGCCGTTACCCATTGAGATCTTCATGCGCGACTATTACGAGCCGCGGCTGCTGACGCGGATCCTGGCCGGCGAGAAGTTCGAGGCGATCCCCGCGTTGCAAAGCCTCAACCGCGTGCAACCGAAGGTGGAGATCGCCCGCATCGAGGCCGATCCGAGTGCGTCCGACGAGGTGCGCGTAAGCGTCGACGTGGCCAGCCAAACGCGGACCCTCGACCGCGACGGCCGCCAACTGCAGGTGGCGAGCGGCGTATGCGACCTGCGGCTCTTCCGCGACGGGCAATTGGTGGGTTACCGGCCCGCCGGGGGCGGCGCCGTGACCCTGGACAAGAACGGCAAAGCCACGCTGAAATTCGAGCACGTCAAGCTGCCCCGCAAGCTCGGCTTGAAGGACGTGGAGTTCTCCGCCTACGCTTTCAATGCCGACCGCATCAAGAGCCCAACCAGCCGGGCAGTCTACCACTTGCCGCCGATTGACGCACCTCGCCAGGGTGTCGCCTATGTCGTGTGTTTCGGCGTGAACGCCTTCGACAGTCCCAACTTGAACCTCCGCTTCGCGGTCAACGACGCGCAAACAATGGCCGCCACCTTGACTCCAGTGCTCCGTGGCACTGGCAGGTTCCAACGGGTCGTGACGGTGCCACTCATTTCCGACACGCTTCCAACCGTCGACGGCGGAAAGGCGGCTAGTGCCGCGGCAACCAAGGCCAACCTGCGGACGGTGTTGTCGCGGTTGGCGAGCGACCGCGCGGACGACGAAAACTTTCGGCACATCCCCGCCGCCGCGGAAATCCGAAAAGCCCAGCCCGAAGACATGGTCCTGGTCTATTTCAGCACCCACGGCTACACGGGAGCGAAGGGCGAATTCTACCTCAGCCCCTCCGACGTGGGCCCAGGAGCGACCTTGAGCGAGGAGTTTCGCGAGCGGATGATCTCCACCGGGGAACTATCCGAGTGGCTGAGAGACGTGGACGCGGAAGATATGGTGTTGATCGTCGACGCCTGCCACTCGGCGGCGAGCGTCGAGAGCGGCGATTTCAAGCCCGGGCCCATGGGCAGCCGAGGGTTGGGGCAACTCGCCTACGACAAGCGGATGAGCATCCTGGCCGCCAGCCGATCGGCGGAGGCCGCCTTGGAAGACGTGCGGCTGGGCCACGGGTTCCTCGCCTACGCGCTGTGCCGGGAGGGCATCGAGAACTACCTGGCGGATTTCGACCCGAAAGACAGAAAGATCTTCCTCCGCGAGTGGCTCAAGTACGGCGTGCAACGCGTTCCGACGCTCGTCGACGACGTGGTGAACGGCAAGCTGGCCGCATCGCAAGCCTTGAAACGGCGCCTGATCGCGGAGAGGGGGCACGGGCGTCTGCACGGTGGGGGTGGAAACCGTGTCGTCCAGCAACCGGCGTTGTTCGACTTTTCCAGTCAAGCCGACGAGACGCTGCTGCTGAACGTCCCCTGACCGTTCGGCCGACGCGAATCGCCAAGCGCGAAGCCTGCGGACATCATGGCAACGAGCCCAGATGCGCCTCGGCGATCTTGCGATACTCGGGGCGTTGCTCGCGCTGCAAGTATTCTTGCCAGGCGTGACGGCTTTCGCCAGGCGTCTGCGACTCCAGCAGAAGGGCCAGATTGTACCATCCGGGCAGGAAATCGGGATGCTCCCGGGTGACTTTGCGCAACAGCTTCTCGGCCTCGGCAAGCGATTGCGGGGCTTGCTTGGCCCGATGCCAGAGGGCGCGCAGCGTCTTCACTTCGGCGCGCCGCCGGCCGCGGCCTTGGCAGCCGCCAGGTCCTGCTCGGCGGCGTCCAGCCGGCCGGCGGCAATCTCCAGGGACGCCAGTTCCAGCAGCGCCTCGTGCGATGCGTAAGGCGCCTGGGCGAGTTCTGTCAGGATGCGGCGTGCCCGGTCGGCTGCCTCCGCGGCTTCCTTGGGAAGTTCCGTGCCCCCCTTCGGTCCAGGCGAACTCAAGACCTCCGGCGAAGTGGTCATGCTCCAATAGGAGCGCACGGGCGAGTTCGACGCGTCTTGACACTCCTCCTTGTAGACCATCGCCAGTTCCATCCGGCTCCGATAGACTTCGCCTTGCAGGCTTGCAATGCTCTGAAATGCCGCTCGGTTCCGGGCCAGCTCGAAGCATGCCCACCCGCCCGCACCGATCGCGATCAAAATGCATGCCGCCTGGGCCAGGTACGACCAGAGCCCGGTCCGGTCGGCGGCCGGTGGTGGAGCGGGCGAGACCGCAGGCGGGGGATCAGGCTCCTCCTCGTCGTCCAGATCGACCGACGAAATTGCGGCGATGGGGTCGCGCTGCGCCGCGGCAATTTGCAAATCAACCCACGCCCGGTCCCAGGCCTTGTAGGTGCTGATGTTTTGTTCGACTCTTGCCCGGTCCTCGGCCGGCAACCGATCGGCCAGACAATCCTCCAACAGGCGCGGATCGACGAGAGGACCGCCCGGCAGCAGGCGGCCTTGAAGTTCGCGCAGGATGTCCCCCAGGTTGGACGCCGGTTCGCTTTGTTCGTTCATCGCTCGCCTCCTCTCGCCATGAAACCCGGCCGACGCTCGGCCGGTTCAGTCCTGCCCGTCATTCTTCTTCAAAGTCCTCTTCGCGGCTGCCTTCTTGCGATCGGTCGGCTTCAGCCTCTTCAGGGCGCTGCGGACGTGCCCAACAGGCGCGGGCCGCCGTCCGCGCTCGAAACACAACTTCAATTCGCAGAACAGGCGTTCGAGGAGTCCGCGTCGCTCCTTGCGAAGCCCCGCGTCCAGGTGCCTCAGGTCATCCGTCTCCCAACATTCAGCCCACGTCAGCACGGGGTCGAGCCGATACTGGTAGATATAGAGCAGCCTAACCTCGTGCAACGTCTGTTCGTCGCGCAGCATGCCGCGGACCTTCGTGATCAACTCGTTGGCGTGGTCCCTGGGCAACTCCAGGGCCGCCACGGCCTGATGGCGACGCAACTCGACCCGCTTCGAGGTCTTCAATTCCAAGACGGCCCGGCGGATTGCCGCCTTCTCGCGCGAATAGCGGCGCGGTCTTGCGATCCGGAGGAAGAAACGGTCGCACAGGTACATCAGCTCCCTCCGCTCCGCCAGCGTGGGCGGATCGGGCTGAAGGTCGGGCACTTGCTCCACGGTCTCCTGCGCGGCCGCTGGTGCGCCATGCTCGCCCGATTCCTCGCGCTCCGGCGCGTCCGATTGGCTTGAATCCGCATCGGATCCGTCGTTCGCGCCCTCCACAGCTTGTCCCACGCCAGGCAGCTTCTTGTTCTTGCGACGATAGAAGTCGACGATCGTGTGCCAAGTGGTCCTCGCGACCCAGCGCCGAAATCCATGTGGGAACGAGCGGTCGCGACCGATCCGCCTTACTACCTTGGCCAAGACTTCCTGCACGATGTCGTCCACGGCATCTCGCGGGACCCGTCCCCGCGCTTTCCTCCTGACTTGTCGCTCAACCTGCTCAAGCAGTTCCGGCAGGTCGCTTTCGTTTACGCAAAAGATATCGTTGTCGGACATGGTCCACGCCTTCTAAGGAAGCCGCCATGCCGGCCGGGAATTGCCAGCCAGCATGGCGACATTATAGCAAGGCGGAACGCCAATGCCCAGTACGAGCGCGACTGCGCGTAGTTGACGGTTCGCACCATCGTTCCGTTGCCCCGCGTGAAGGTCCACGCGGCACAGGGCGAGACGGTTCCACCCAAGCGCAATGTTGCGCAACGCCCTAGGGCCTCGCCCCACCCGCCACCCGACGAGCCGTAATATGGCCCCTGATTCACGTGACATTTGGTTCCCACGACTCCCGCGGGGGTCCTCACCACCAGGCAGTGCGACACCGACACTTGCCCGTTGGCGTCAAAACTCACCGGGTTTGCGAAACTGACCGTGTCGTCGCTGTAGGAAAACACGTCGTTGTAGTCGCCGGATGCCCGGCCGCAAGCACCGCCGCCACCCGGTCCCTGCCATGTCTCGCCGGCGGTCTCGGCGGCCCCGGCCGTGGCTGCCAGCAGCAAGAGGCCGGCGAGAACCATAGGTAAACACAATCTGTTCATAGTCCATTTCTCCTTCGATCTTCAGTTGACACGGAATACGGTAAGGCACTCACTGGTGAATTACGGTTCGATCTCGCGGTCCGGCCAGTTGATGGTCGGACCTTCGATTTGCTCGCGCACCTGGTCGACGACCTTGGGCGGCAACTGGCTCAATTTCTGCCCGACCGTTTGCCCTGTGCCCTCGCACGTCCATCGCTGAACGACGTTCCGCTGGTCGAGATAGTTGATGTCGACGTGGAACCATCGGCCGTCGGCACTGCCCAGGGCCAGGCCCAATCCCGGTCGGCTGACCGAAATGGCAACCGGGTGGTTCGGCAGGGTCACCGCAACGGGCTGGGGGCCTTTGGCGACAAGCGCCGCGGGCTGGCCAATCACAACCGTCATCGGCATGCCCTGGCGAACCAAGCTAACCAGCCACCCGCCGGCGGGCGGGACGTTCCCGAGGTTCGCCTTCAAAGTGTCGACATCGGCCACGGCGCGACCGCCCACCGACAGCAACAGGTCGTGCTTCTGAACCCCCGCCATGGCGGCCGCCGAGCCGGGCTCGACCGTGGTTACCCAAAGGCCGCGGCCGTCAGCCAGCACCTGGGGTAAATGGGCCACGAGCACTTCCGGCAGCCCGGTACAGTGCATTCCCAGGACGGCCGGCGGGAAGGCCGCTGTCACCGCGCCGGCGCGTTCCCCCGCGGACGCGGAAGCTTGCGCGCTGTGAAGGTCCTGCCGCGGGGTCGCGTGCGGCACCGCGGGCCCGCTCTCGGCCCGTGCCGGGCTTTCGGCCTGAGACTCGACGTCCCGGCCGCCTTCCCCGGTTTGGGCCGGCAATTGGCCAAGGGCCGTCGCGCCCAAGGCCGCCACCGTCGTCAACAATACAACATTCGTTCGCCACATACTTGTTCTCCTTTGTACTGAGAGGTGAAAAAAGAAACGCCACACTAAATAGACGTTGGCCGCAGCCAGGCTGGACGAAAAAATCCCGCCGGCAGACCCCGCGGGAAATTTTCCTCCATTGTTTGCTTCCGGTCCGTCAACACTGTAACGGCCGTGTGGCCGCAACCACTTCCGCTCGCGGAAGTGTCGCATCCTTTCCAACCCATTGTTTGAGGAGTTTGTCATGAGTGTTCGAGCGATGTTGTCGATGTGTGTCGGGCTGTTGTTGATGGCCGGTCAAGTCCTGGCGGCAGAGTGCTACGTTAGCGCCTACGCCAGTAATGGCAGCACGGTGTGCGTGCGGGGCCGCAGTTTCGGCGGGGCCAATGTCTGCTGTGTCGGCTCCGGCTGCGACGGAAGCGATGTTGGAGTCGACGGCTACGGCCAAGGGCCCATCGACGTCTCGGCCGTCGGCCAGGGTGTCCGTGGCAGCAACGTGAAGGTCGTGGCCATTGGCGAGGCGCCTTGTTGGCAGTCCTGTTGCCGCCCGAGGCTCAGGGTCGTCGGCACGGGGATCGACGGCAGCTACGTGCGAGCCTTTGGTCAGATGGGCTTCTAGGCCGAGCCCGCGTTTCCCCCCGGTGCGCTTGCCGCGGGAAACGGGTTCGTCCCATCATGGTCCTCTGCCCGCGGCGGCCGTCGAGGCGAGTTCGGGCTGAGCTCTGAGGGCGCCGGCGATGCCGGCGCCCTCTCTTGCGCCGTCGAGAGTCCCCATGCGCTCGCGTGGCGAAGGCGGCCTCGTCAAGCGGCAGTTTTGCTTCCGTCCCAAGCGCCGACTGCGATTACCTTCATGGAGTCCAAACTTTCGCACGCCGCTAGCCGGCATGCCGTCGCCTTTTTGGGAGAATGAAATGAAACGGTTCTTTTCGTGGTTGCTCGTTGTACTCGTGATTACGCCCCCGAGTCGGGCATTCTCTGCTGACGCTGACGTATACACGGCCACGTTCCGCAATGGCCGCGCCGTGGCACGGGCGCGGGCGCGTGGCGATCGGAGCGTGACCATCGCCATGACGCGCACCGGGCTCTATCCCATTGCCGAAGCAATCGGCAGTGCCCAGGACAACGGCGGCTCTATTGCCGAGGCGCGCGGCCATTCGGGAGAGTACGCCGGCTTGCTGGCGAACTACGATCGGCTTGGGAACAGGAGCCCGGCAAGCAAAGAAGCGGGCAAGGCCCTCCATTGTTTCTGGAACGGCGACTACTCCGGGGCCGTCGCACGCCTGCAAACCGCGCAGGAACTCGATCCGGAGAGCGCCTTTCTCGGCTACTACTCGGCGCTTGCTCTGGCCCGTGTAGGCCGGCCGGCAGAAGCCCAAGAAGCTCTGACCGCGGCCGTTCAACTGGAAATTCGCCATCCGGTGCCCGACTGGTACCGTTTGATGGAACGCATTCAGGGCCGGGAACGATCCTGGCTGGAGGCCGCCCGCTCGGCTGCCGGGCTGGGACAGTACGTGAGGCGCGTGGAAGTAAATGGGGCCGTACGCTAAAGCCGGTCGAGTGGCGGCACGTTTCGGGCCCGAAAAAACCGGCCCTAAGATCGGTCTGCATTACCCATTTTGTTTCTTCTTGAAGCAGATGAGCATGAAGGGCGATGCGAAAGGATTTTGCGGCCGATACAAACGTAAGGGGAGACACCCCCAGGAAACGCGGCGCGTCGAGCAAGGAGCCCATGCGTGAATTCTCGCAAATTGTTCAGGACGTTCATTTCTGCGATCTTGATATTGCCGATAAGTGCCGCCGTTGCCCTGGGCCAAAACACCCCGACGGCGGACCGTTTGCTTGCAAGTAATGGGGAAGACCCGCCGGGATCGTTTTCCGCGATGGCAGTTGACCAGTCGCAGTGTACCGGCTGCTGTGATGCGGGCTGTTGTCAGCCGTGTTTTTGTCCGCGCTGGACCGCGTCGGCCGAGTTCATCTGCTTCGACCGGGTCGGCGGCGTCAATCAAACGCTCGTCAGCACTTATCCCCCACATTCTCCCCTCATCCTCGGCACCGGCACCGAAAGGCTAAACAGCAATGACCTGGTCCAAGGCTTCTCCGGCGGACCGAGGCTGGACTTGATTCACCACGACGACGGCGGCTGCGACCTGGAACTTTCGTATTTTCAGATCGACGGGTGGAGCAGCGCAAAGAGCGTCGAGCCCAACTACACCGGCGCGGGCGGGCCGCCGCCCAATTGGCTGGTGTTCACGGCTCCCGGCAACTTCGTCCAAACGACCGATTATCCAGACCAGGCCATGGCATGGACGTATGCGACGAGACTTTATGATGCGGAACTCAACGTGCGATGGGAACTTTGTCCCCGCGTCACCATGCTGGCCGGATTCCGTTGGGTCAACCTGTGGGAGGACCTTCAAGGCAGCTTGCCTCCCGAGAGAGCGACGCCTTTCTGGGACGCCAAGACGAGGAATAATCTCTATGGTTTGCAGCTTGGCGAGGATTGGAAATGGCTGAACTGGGGTCGCTTTTCGATCGACGGGCTGGTAAAGGCCGGACTTTTTGACAACAACGCGGAAGAGACAACCGGAGTCAGCATCTATAGGACCGTGTATTGGGAGTCCGCCTCGACCAACCACGCCGCCTTTCTCGGCGAAATCGGCTTGCGGTGCGAGTACCAGGTCAGCAAGGGACTTTCGCTCACGGCCGGTTACGAAGCAATCTGGCTGCAAGGCGTGGCCTTGGCGCCTGCCCAGGTCCCGGAAACCAATAGTCATGGTACGGCGCCGGTAAACGTGCAGGCATTTGGCGTCGACTGCAACTCCGGAGTCTTCTTTCACGGCGCCACCGCCAGCTTGGAGTATTCGTTCTAAGTGACTTATCTTACCGCGTGCATCGGCCGCGGAAAAGACTGGAAGTACGGCACATGCCGTTCGCCGTTGAGACTGAACGACCTTGGTGAAAATGTTTGTTGCGAACTCCTCGCGCACGATCAGAATAGTGATGTCAAGGAAACACTCCCATTTTCAACCATCATGCCAAAGCTGAGAAAGGTCATGGTTCTGCTGCCGGTGGGCGATCCGCTACAGGCGCCGCTGCTGCTGGCGATTGCCAAATATGCGCGGACCAAGCGGTGGACGCTCCAGGTGAATCCCGAGACGCCAGCCTTGCGGATGCGTTGCCTGGCGGGCTGGCCCGGCGACGGGATCATTGCCCTGCTGGGCACGAAGACGGAAGTCGCAGCGGCCAAGGCACTCAAGACACCGGTCGTCAATCTCAGCGGCGCCGTCCGCGGCAGCGGGCTCCCTCGGGTGATGGTCGATCAAGAAGCGGCGGGACGGCTGGCCGCGGAACATCTCCTGGCCACCGGCTTCACGCGTTTTGCCTACTACGGCGTGAAGGACATGTGGTACTCGCAGCAACGGAAGGCGGGGTTCGTCAATTGCTTGAAGCAGGACGGCTACGACTGCTCCGTGCTCGATTCGACGGTCCACTTTACCGCCAGCAGCCCCTGGTACCGCTGGATGGAGGTGCTCGATCCCTGGCTGAGGAGCCTGCAGCCGCCCGTGGGAATTCTGGCCGTCCACGATTATCGCGCCACGATGGTCGTGGAGGCCTGTTTGCGGCTTGGGCTGCGCGTCCCGGAGGACGTGGGAGTGGTCGGCGTCGGCAACAACGTCACGACCTGTGAGTTCGGAGAGGTCCCGCTGAGCAGCGTTTCACGAAACAGCTCGGAGGTAGGGCGGCGTGCCGCTGCCTTGCTCGATTCGCTGATGGCGGGGCAACCGCCGCCCCGCCGCGACATCCTGGTGCCGCCGGAAGGAGTCGTCCGGCGGCGGTCCACGGACGTGTTCTTGGCCGAGGTCGACAACGCGCTCGTTGCAGTGGCCATGCGGTTCGTCCACGAGCATCTCGCCGATCCGTCGCTTTCCAAAGCCCTCGTGGACGCCGTGTCGGTCTCCCGCCGCACGCTCGACTTGCGATTCAACAAATGCCTGGACTGCACGCCCCAGGAGTACCTGTGGCGGGTGCGCGTGGAACACGCCAAGCGGCTCCTCGCGCGGCGCGGTAGGCCGAAGCTGCACCAGGTGGCAATCGCTTGCGGTTTCAGCGGTGAGCGGCAACTCCGCGCGGTATTTTGCCGGGCTACCGGCATGACGCCTGTCGAATATCGCCGCTTGAGCGAATAGGACGTCACATTCACGAAAACGCCCTCGATTGCGCGATCGCGCACTTGTGGCCCCAACGCCGCCGTACTATTTTGGCAATTAACGACAACGTTGGGAAGAAATCAATGGACGAGTCGCGAGCCCACAGGGTTGCTTTCTTCCGGGCGTTCCCACGAACCCAAGCACTCATTACTCCCCCGCAATCCCCATGACCGTCTTTGACGCTTACTGCACGTTGGGCACCGAACGGGAGACGCGTCTCTCGCCGGATCGCTTGTTGCAACGGATGGACCAGGCGGGCATCGCACGGGCGGTAATCGCCCCCGAGGATCGCGAAATCGCCGTCCATAATTGCAGCGGCAACGACCGCATCCTTGCTGCCGGGAGACGCGCCGGCGGACGTTTCCTCCCGGCGTGCGCCGTCAATCCGTGGTTCGGTCGCGCCGGCTGCGATGAGCTGCGACGGGCGGTCGCCGGGGGCGCGCGGATCCTGGTCGTGTCGCCCGCCCTGCAAGGATTCTTCGCCGCGGACGACCTCGCCACAGGCCTGTTTCGAACGGCCGCCGAACTCAAGGTTCCCGTCTATTGTCATACCGGCGGCCATTCCTTGGGTGGCCCCACGCAGATTGTTCTCCTCGCCGCGCAGTGCCCGCAGACGCAGTTCATTCTGGGCCATTGCGGCAGTACGGACTACGCGTACGACATGCCCGTCGTATTGGAGGCCAACCTGAAGAACCTGTGGTTCGAGGTCAGCCTGGCCAGGCCGTGGGCGGCCGCCGCGTATGCCAGGTTGCCGGGCGGCCGCAGTCGGCTGATTTTCGGAAGCTCGGCGCCGCGGAACGATCCGCTGTTCGAACTGGAGCAAGTCGCCCGGCAACTGCCTATTGAAGATTATCCGGACGTCTATGGCAGCAACTTGATACAACTTCTCGGGGAGGCCGCGTGATGATCTTCGACGCCCACACCCATTGGAATGGGCCCGAGGCGACCGGGCTGGAGAGCGATCCCGCCGACTGGCTTGCCGCCTGGGCTCGCCACGGAATCGGCTACGGGGCGGTTTTACCGCTGAAAGGCTTGACAAGCGATTCCCTGGTCCGCTCGGACAACGATCGGGTAGCCGCTGCGTGCGCCCGTTCCGCAGGGCGAATGATCCCTTTTTGCACGGTAAACCCGGCATGGGGCGCGGAGGCGGTCGCGGAGTTCCGCCGCTGCCTGGAAACACTCGGTTGCCGCGGACTCAAGTTGCACCCCTGGCTCCAGGGAATCAGTCCCCTTTCGCCCACGGTTGACGAATTGTGCGAAATGGCGGGCGATCACGGGGCTCCCGTCCTGTTCCACGACGGGACGCCCTGCTTTTCGCTGCCTTCGCAGATCGGAATGTTGGCGGGGAGGCACCCGGAGACCGTAATCATTCTCGGTCACTGCGGTCTGTTCGAGCACTGGCGGGAAGCGATCGCAGCGATGAACTATGCCAAAAACTTGTGGGGCTGTCTTTGCGGCCCGCACGTCGCCGCGCTCCGCGAAATCGTCCGCGACTGCGACGGGAGTCGGCTCTTGTGGGGATCGGACGTCGGCTTTGTCAGCGCGG
This sequence comes from uncultured Planctomycetia bacterium, assembly GCA_963779975.1. Classification (GTDB taxonomy): domain Bacteria; phylum Planctomycetota; class Planctomycetia; order Pirellulales; family Thermoguttaceae; genus JANXQG01. The sequence goes on from CAWAAL010000024.1 coordinate 27,438, forward strand.
ACCACATCGACTACCGGATGAAGCTCGTGGGCCTGCTGACGTTGAGCGACGAGCAACGGGAGGCGATCTTCTGGAGCAATCCGGCCCGGTTATTCCGCCTGGCGACGGAACCCGAGCGGAAGCACATCGAACACCCTGCCGGCGCCGCCGCACGCACTTGGGAGCCCGCCGCAATGATCGAAAGCCAGTGAATGGCAAATGGGAAAAGGACCATGTGGATTGCATATAGCCTGGGAGCGATGGTGTTGTTGGCTGCAATGACGCTCATGTTTGTTCCGGCCGGCCGCGCCGGCGCGTCGCCGGCGATCATCCTGTTCTATCTGTTCCTGCTGGCTTGCGCCTCAATTTCGGCCTGCTCGAGTTTCAACGGGCGTCGTTCTCCGTCTCGTGGAAAGCCATGTTGTGGATCGCCGGCGCGGCGCTAACCAGCTTTTTGGGCAACTTGTGCGCCGTCAACGCGATCAACCTTGCGCCGAACCCGGGATACGCTTCAGCCATCGAGGCATCGAAGGCGGCTCTGGTTGTGCTGTTGTCCGTGTTGCTGTTTGCCTCGGATTTCTCTTTCCTGAAAGGCTTGGGGGTAATGTGCTGCACGATCGGAGTCGTCATGCTCGTTTGGCCAAGTGAGACGATCCCGGCCAAGATTGAGCATCAAAGCGCGGCCGCTGTATCTTGCGATCAAAACGATCTTCCCGAGTCCCTGAAGTTGCATCGCACGGCGGCTTCCAAGGAAGCCAAGTTGGAGCCCACCCCACGGCCGCAGCCAGTCCTGGAGGAGCCGAAATAATGGGGCGATCCTTCGTGAAATGCCGTCGTTTCTTGGGCATCGCGGCCGCGACTGCGATTTCTACAGGAAGCGTCCTCCAGACCGTGACGACCACGGAAACGCGGGCGGACGGTCTTGCCGAAGACGAACGCCTGCCCGACGCCCTCGGCGACATGGGCTTGGGAGAATTGCGGGAAGACTACCGGCGGAGACTTCTTCGTTTTCGGCGGGCCCGAGCATGCCCAGGGACCGGATTACGACGCGAAGACGACGTGGACCCAGTGCGAGGTCCTGATTGCCTGTTTGACCATCTGGGAATACACGGGCCAGGCGTGGGCCAAGGAGTGGTACGACCGCGCCCGCGCCTTCGCGCTGAAGACGATGCCCGTCGCCGCGCATGGCGTCTGGAGGCAGGCGGTCGACCGCCGAGGGCATGACGTCCAGCGCTCCGGCTTCAGCCGAAAACGCAAGGACAACTTCCACCAGGCGCGAATGCTGATGCTGAACCTGCTGAGCCTCGATCGCGTCATCGGAAGCGACCGAAGACTCACGCCGCTGCCGCGATGAACGCTGACTATCCTGCACGTAATTCATGGGACACGATCATGGCATCCACAAAACGTCCTCCTCGCCCTGCCAAGCGGAAGAGAGTTTCGTCGCTGGCGGGCCGCCCGCCGCTGTCGGCCGGTCTGGGAAACGAGTGGATCGGCGCGGAGGAGGAACGGCTTGTGCTGGACGTGCTGCGGAGGAAAGAGCCCTTCCGCTACTACGGGCATGATCCGGACCGGCCTCCCCCAATGGCAGCCGCCCTGGAGCACGAATTCGCCTCCATGGCCGGCACGCGATTCGCCTTGGCGGTTTCCAGCGGCACCGCCGCGCTGGAAGTCGCGCTCGGCGCGCTGGGAATTGGACCTGGAGACGAAGTGATCTTGCCCGTCTGGAGCTGGATTTCCTGCTGGACTTCCATCGTTCGCGTCGGCGCACTGCCGGTTCCGGCGGAAATCGACGAGACGTTGTGCCTGGACCCAAGCGAAATCCGGCGGTTGCGAACGCGGCGGACAAAGGCCGTGTTGGTTGTCCATTACCAGGGCGTGGCGGCGGACATGGAGCCACTGATGGCCGAAGCAAGTCGCGCCGAAATCAAGGTCGTCGAGGACTGTGCGGAAAGCCCCGGCGCATCGTACTTCGGCAAGAAGGTCGGGGCGATCGGCGACGTCGGCACGTTCAGTTTCCAATACCACAAGTCGATCACCAGCGGCAAGGGCGGCATGGTGACGACGGGCGACCCGATCCTTTACGAGCGCGCGGTGCGGATGCACGACCTGGGACAAATGCGTCCCTACCACCACCGGATCATCGCGCCCACGCAGCCAGCCTTTAGCGGAAGCCAGTTTCGCATGTCCGAACTCCATGCCGCCGTCGCGCTCGCGCAACTCCGCAAGCTCGATCGACTCCACTCGCACTGCCGCCGGATGCGCGATCGGCTGATGGCGAAAATCGCCGACCTGCCGGGACTTGAATTCCGGAGGATTCCCGATCCCAGCGGCGACATGGGCTTCGAGACGTACATCCTGCTGAAAGACGCGCGGCAAGCGGCGGATTTTTGCCGGCGGCTGCAGGGCCGCGGCGTTCCCTGCTATCCGAGGACGGGGACCGATTGCCACTATACGCGGGAGTACTGTACGCATCGCCTCACCCACGCCCCTGCGGCGTCACCGTTTGCGAAGTTCCGGACGTGGCCCGCGGGGGTATCGCAAGGAGGATTTTCCCAGGACCGAGGGGCTCGTCCGCCGCTTCGTCGCCCTGCCCGTAGGGGTGCGGTTCACGAATGCGGACGCGGATTTTGTGGGCGACGAGGTCCGCCGTGTCCACGATCAGATTTGTTGACGCAGATGAAGCCGTGCCTTAGATCGTCAGAGGCGCTTTGGAGCAACCTGGTTCTCGTCGCAGTCTACGCCACCGCGATGGGCATGCTGGAGGCGATCTGCGTCGTCTATCTTCGTCATCTGGTCCTTCCGGATCGCACGGGCCCTATCGACGCGGCGGCGATGGCTCGCTTTCCGATCGAGCCGTGTCGCGAAGCGTGTACCATCTTGATGTTGGTCGCCGTGGGCTGGCTCGCCGGGACGAGCCTGGCCACCCGTTTCGGTTTCTTCATCGCCGCCTTCGGCATCTGGGACGTTTGGTATTATGTCGGGCTGTATGTCTGGGCGGGCTGGCCAACTTCGTTGCTGGAATGGGACTGCCTCTTTCTCTTGCCTTGTCCTTGGTATGGACCCGTGCTCGCGCCGGTGCTCATCAGCCTGTCGTTCGTCGTCTCCTGCATCTGCCTCATCGTGACCGAGCGTGCCGGGCAGGGCATTCGACCCACCTTGCCGCGGGTGGGGCTCTTGGCGATTGGCTGGGTAATCTGGATCTTGAGTTTCACACTGCCCGCGGGTTTGCTGCCAGGACAAGGACATCCGGCAAGCTATCCGTGGTGGGCTCTTCTTCTAGGGATGATTTCCGCGCAGGCCGCTACATGGCCAGTTTTTCGGCGAATCCAAGAACGCGTAGGCTAAGCACCGGGCAAAAAACGAGTGTCGTGGCGTTAATTCATCAAAACGCCCCTAATTGCGCAAATGCGTACTTGATAGCGGAATGCAGCCCCAACTATATTGGACCTGACTGGAGGTGGTCGTGGGCCCGTGTGTCAGCTTGCCGTCCAAGCGCCCGTTCCACGATGGGGATGCGGATCTGGCTGGCGACGCGGCCCGCCGCGTCCTCGATAAAATTGGGTGAGACCAGGGCGAACTTAAGGAGAGTCGAAATGATCGATCACAAATGCCGAACTTTACTCGGGCTTTTCACTGCCGCCGGCGCTATTGCCTTGTTCGCCGCCGCCTGCCATGCCGGCGGAGCCGAGGATCGGCCGTGGCTGACGGATCCCAATCCCGTCTTGCAACGTCTGCGCACCATCGCCGACAAAGTGATGGCCGCCGAAAGTCGCGCCATCTTCATTCAGGGCTATAATGAGCGCACCTTGCTGGCCCTGTACGAGATCACGGGCGAGCCTGCCTATCTGGATCACGCCCGCAAGTGGGCGCGCAAACTCCTCGCCCTGCAACAACCGGCCGGATATTGGAGCACCGGCTACGGGGACGTATATTTCGCCGATACGGGCAGTGCGCTCGGGTTGTTCGTCAACTTCTACAAGTTCGCCACAGCCGAGGAACGCAAGCGCATTGATGAAGCGTTTGAGCGCTACTTCGATCTCCTTCTGCGCAAGGGCGATACCACGGGCAAGCCGTTCGTCCACGATGACGGCAGTTTGGGCTGTGGCTTCGGAACGGATAAGACAGGGGTCATTAGGGGAAGCATGAACGGGTCGTACGTCATCTCGACCGCGCTAACCGGGGCCGAGGTCTTTGCGGCTTGGCACTACCTCAAGGGGCACGACCGCGACAAGCGTATTGCTGTCAATGCCTGCAACTGGATCCTGGCAACGATGGCCGGCGATCCTCCGCCCATTCCCGAGGCTCAGCCGGGTCAGATCCCGTACGTCTTCAATGATGCGAAGAATCCGGCGTATGCCGACCATGCAGTCGAGCCGCAAGCCCAGGATCGGCTTTGGAAGACCTGGCCATACGACACGTCGGCTTATGCCGGCGAAGGGTTTATCGCCGCATGGACCTATATCGACGACAAGGAGTTTCGCAGCAGTCTTGGCCATCGGATCAAGCCGCATGTCCGGTGGCTGCTTCGTACGCAAAACGACGACGGCAGTTGGGCCAAGAAGAACTCGGACGATCAGCTCCGCAGCCACGGAGTGGCGAATCTATTGGTGTGGTACTATGGAAACGTTGAACGAGATCCAAGCGTCGCCGCTGCCATACGCCGCTACGCCGCATTATTGACCGACGAAAAGCGCGGCGCGTACCTCCTGCGCAATCCGATCGGCAACGCGCTGGCGGGACGGGCCCTGGCGACGATCCTGAAACCAGGCGTAGACTGCAACCCGTGGATGGACCGCCTGGGAACCGACGCCGATCCTTGTCGCCAAATCCGGCCTGATGGCACCAATATTCGTTTGTACTCGGCAAAATGACTGCTCGCAATCCATTTTTGAAAGAAGTTCTGATGTATCACGAACTGCCATCTCTGCCGATCGTCGCCTTGGCCCTGCTGAGCTGCGCCGCCGCGTCGATGGCGTCGGGAACGACGATCGTGGTCGATACGGGGCCGTACCCTTCCGCCGAAGTCGCCGGACACGACGAGGCCTGCGTGGATTGGTCCGATGCCGCTTCGCCCGGCGGAAGGGCTTCCACGGAGTGTTTCGCCGCATTGGAGTTGCAGACTTATCTGCGGAAGCTGACTGGCCGGACCAGCGATTTCGCCATTGCTAAGGACAGCCCCGCGCCCAGCGGGGATTTGATCGTCATTGGCGGGCTGGCGCCGAACGCCTTGAGCCGGCGTCTGGCGCCGCAATTGGACGTTACGACAGAACAAATTGCCGCAATGGGGCCCGAGGGTTACCGCATCCGGACTCGGACAGTGGACGGCCGCCACGTTTGGCTGATCGCGGGCGGAAGCCGCAGCGGCACGCTTTACGGCGTTTATGACTTCCTGCATCGCCTGGGCTGCCGCTGGTTCGCCCCCGGGGAGCTCCACGAGGAGATCCCCCACGTCGAACAGATACCGGCAATAGATGCTGACGAGCGTCCTTCGTTCCTCAGCCGGGGATTCCATGCCTGGGAAGACCGCGGCACGCCCGAATTCCTCTTGTGGATGGCGCGCAACCGGCTCAACTATTGGTGCGTCGAGCAGACGGGCCATCCGCTGATGCGCAAGCTTGGCATCCGCATCGTGTGCGGGCAGCACGACGCCCAAGTGCGGTTCTTCAATCCAAACGCCCAGTATCCATATCGTCATGTCCGTTTTCAGGGCGATCAGCACGGACCCGAAGACCCGTATCCCGTGAGCCCCCAGTACCTGGGAGACGCCAACCACGACGGAAAGCTCTCGTATTTCGAGGCCCATCCCGAATGGTACGCCTGGCAAAACGGGCGGCGGGTTCCGGGATTTCACGACGATTGGGGCACCAATTATTGTACGTCGAACACGGATGCGACCAGCGAGTTCATGAAGAACTATGTCCATGCGCTGGTCGACGGCCCTTACCGCGACGCCGACGTGGTGCGGCTTTGGACCCTCGACGGCGGGAAGTGGTGCGAATGTCCGAACTGCAGGGCGCTCGGCACGCCCACCGACCGCAACTTGCTCCTCGTCGGTCGTTTGGACCAGGAGATCAAGAAGGCCCGCGCGGCGGCCAGGATCCGCCGCCCCATCCAGATTAATTTCCTTGCCTATGCCGACGTGTTAGCTCCGCCTACGCGCCCCCTGCCGCCTGCTTTCGACAATGCCGCCTGCGTGGCCGAGTTCTACCCGATTAGCCGTTGCTACGTACATAACTTTGACGACCCCGCCTGCGGCTTGAATCATGCCTTCGTGCGTCACCTTCGCGGTTGGGCGCTGGACCCAGCTCGCCATTATTCCGGCACGATTGCCATCGGAGAGTACTACAACGTGTCGGGATATAAATGCCTGCCGATCTGTTTCATGCACACGATGGCCAACGACATCCCCTACTATTACAGAAGCGGCGCGAGGCATTTCGACTACATGCACGTGACGGTCTCGAACTGGGGAACGAAGTCGCTGACCAACTACCAGATGGCCCGGCAGTTGTGGAACGTGAATACCGACTGTGAAACCCTGTGGCGTGACTATTTTGCCCGGCGCTACGGCCCGGCCGCCGGAAGCATGCGGTCCTTCTACGAATCGCTGGAATCCATGCTCTCCAACGCCACCTTGCTCAAATACACCCTGGCGGGGCAATTGACCAAGGGGGCCGAGGACTTGTTTCCCCATCCACACCTTCGCTACCAGCGCGAGCCCGGCACAACGTGCCAGGCGCCGACGCTGGTCGAAATCGGCGATTGCGGCAGGCTGTGCCGCAAGTTAATCGACGAGGTGCGGCGCAGGTCGCTGCCTCCCCGGATCAAGCAACGAATCGAGGAGGACGCGCAGAACTTCCAGTATTCCGAGCGGACCATCGCGTATTACCTTGAATGTGTCCGGGCATTTCAACTTGCCCGCGCGGGACAGCACGACGAGGCCCGCCGCCATTACGACGAGGCCCGGCAGGTGGCCAAACTGCTCCGCAACGATACCGAGTCAACCAGGTATTCGTCGTCACATGCCAACGCCGCCGATGCCCTGGAGGCAACGTGTGCCGCAAAAGCGCTTGACCGTCTGGCCGAACTGCTGTCACCCGTTGAAGACAAGAGATGAAGACGTTCTTGTACATTGCAGTTGTCATTGCCCCTGCGCAAATCGAATTTTTTGCCTGCTGGGTCGGTGTCTTCCCCCGTGGATGGCGTCGGCAGCTCAGGATAGGGTTGGTTGGCTGGTCCATCGAATTCCTCTACTAATACTCGGCGGGATTTTCGAAATTTGGACATTTCCAAGAGAATCGGCGCAATTGCCATAGGTCATTATCGCAGGGGATCTTGAGCGATGGGATGGTCCGAGAAATTCATGCCTTCAGCCGATAACCACGGAAAAGTTGTTTGCGATTTCCCTACTACGGCGGAAGTGCAGTCGAGCCGATAAGCTACGGTCGAGCCCCACACACAGGTGGGCGTCGCCGGCGATCCTTGCTGTTTCAGAATACCACCGTATTTCGGGGACACGTCCAGCAGTGCCATCAAATCGTAATGGCGAGCAATCCGAGACCGCTGGATGCCAATAGGGGCCTCGCTCGTGGAAGAGTAAGCAGTAAACCACATCTTAACGAGACTTCAGGCAGGGCGTTGGGTGGCCAGCATCGGCGATTGTGCTTGTCATCTACTCAATTCATTCTTGAGAACGCCCACTAACGCTCCCATTGTCTCGTAATCTCAACCGTACTTTTATCGCGAGTCGATATTTTAACGGGAATGGGAGAAAGAACGCCAACCCCTACTTCGGTTGACCGTAATGTCGAGAAAGTGTTATACTGTCTCATGCTTTCAAGTCCCGGCGAATTACCAGATGACGCGGTTGAGGGCCTATTCACATGGCGCAAGACGACAACACTGCCGACTGGTCCGAGTCTGTTGCTCCAGACGCAACTTCCCCCAGCCTGTTGACCGGGGTAAAGGCAAAAAAGCCGGAAGCGTGGCGACGGCTCGTGCGGCTGTACGGCCCGCTGATTTACCGCTGGTGCCGCAGGGCGGGGATGCAGGCTGCCGATGCCGCCGACATCGCCCAGGAGGTCTTCCGGACCGTGTCGCTCAAGGTGCCCGACTTCCACGGCAATCAGCCGGGCGACAGCTTTCGAGGTTGGCTGCGCACAATCACTCGCAACAAGATCGGGAATCACCTTGGCCGTCTCAAGGGACGACCCCAGGCCAAGGGCGGCTCGGGAGCACAGGAACGACTCTTGGAGATTCCGGAACCTGCTGCCCCGGCGCAGGCCAATGAAGGGTCATGCGAGCTGAATCTTCTTGCTCACGGCGCCCTGACGCTGATCCGCAGCGAATTCGAAGAACACACGTGGCAGGCGTTTTGGTGCGTGCTGGCCGAGGGGCGGCTGCCGGCCGACGTGGCACAAGATCTGGGAATGACGCTCTCGGCCGTCTACAAGGCCAAGTCGCGAGTCCTCTGCCGTCTTCGCCAGCAACTTGACGGACCATGGACGTAAGTCTTTGTCGCGTCCTTATTTGCAACCGCGCCGTCAAAATGCTGTCAAGTGCCGGGAATCTATCCGTTAGTGGAGCAATCCGTATAAGTACTCAGGAGGTCACGCAATGCCCGCCACGAACTGCCCGAGCCAACAAGAACTTATCGACTATGCGTTGGGAAGGCGCTCGCCCGAGGTTCTCGAACTGGTAAGTGGGCATGTCGAACAATGCCCCCAGTGCCAGACCGCACTGGCGACCGTTGCCGAGGCCGAGGACACGTTGGTAGCCGAGCTCCGCCGCCGGGCGGTTCGCAACGCCTACGCGGAGGAACCGGAATGCCAGGACTTCGTCTTGCGTGCCGAGAAGATGGTCGGCGAACTCGGCCGCCTCGGCGAGTACGAACTGCTGGCCAAGCTGGGCAAGGGCGGAATGGGGGCCGTCTACAAGGCCCGTCAGGTCCGACTCGACATGATCGTCGCCTTGAAGGTTCTGCCTCGGGATCGTAGCGGAGATCCGCTTGCGGCCACCCGCTTCGAGCGGGAAATAAAAGCTGTCGGGCGCCTCAGCCATCCCAATATCGTCCAAGCCCACGACGCTCGCGACATCGACGGGACCACCGTCCTGGTGATGGAATACGTCGAAGGGTGCAATCTTTCGCAACTGGGCCGACGAGTCGGCCCGTTGGCGATCGCCGATGCCTGCGAGATCGTCCGTCAGGTGGCCCTGGGCCTCCAGTGTGCCCATGAGCACGGCTTGGTGCATCGCGACATCAAGCCCTCGAACTTGATGCTAAGTCTCTCCTCTCCCTCCGGGAGAGGGACAGGGGGTGAGGGCCTTCGGGCTCAATGCCTGGTCAAAATCCTCGACCTTGGCCTGGCCCTGCTGAACAACGAATCGGCCGCTGGCAAGGGTGAAATGACGAGCACCGGGCAGGCCATGGGCACAGCCGATTACATGGCCCCGGAGCAGGCGTTCGACAGCCACAAGGTGGACATCCGGGCCGACATCTATGCGCTTGGGTGTACGCTGTACAAGCTCCTTACCGGCAATCCGCCCTTCACCGGATCGGAGTACGACACCCCGATGAAGAAGATGCTGGCCCACGTCCAGACGCCGCCCGCGGCCGTGAGGTCGTTGCGGCCGGAAATCCCCGCCGAACTGGCCGCGGCGCTGGAGCGGATGATGGCTAAGGACCCGGCCGATCGGTTCGCCACGCCTGTGGAGGTTGCCGAGGCATTGCCGCCGTTTGCCGCCAACTGCGACCTGCGCGGACTTTGTGAAAGAGCGGCCAGGATTGGCGACACGGCGGGGGACCAGCCCCTATTGGGCGCGACGCCTCTTGTGCCGACGGCAACGGCGGGCGCAGTTTCCCGCCCTCGCACGACGGACGGGAAGAGGGCGCGACTGTTTCGGGTCCGCAGCCTGGCAGTAGCCGCGGGGCTGATTACAGCGTTGGCATGCGTGGGTGCAGGGATGGTCGTTTTCCGCAATTGGAGGCCAAGGGCCGACCAACACCCCGCCGTCGCAAATCAGAAGTCCGCGGAGCCAGACGCCTTGCCGACGGATCAGCCTTTGCGCGGCAGATTGGACGTGTTGGTGTGGCATCCAAAGGACAGGACGCGGCAAGGGCTCCGCCTCCGCGACCCAGGCACGTTACCGCTGCAAGCCGGTGATCAGGTCCGCGTGGCCGTCGAACTGAACCGGCCGGCCTACGTCTACCTGGTCTGGATCGATACCGCAGGCGTCGCCGCGCCGGTATATCCGTGGAAGCCTGGCCGATGGGTGCCGCGACCGGAGACAGAGACCCCCGTGGAACGGCTCGAACTGCCCGATGAACGGGACCGCGGCTGGCCGATGGGCGGCGGGCCGGGCATGGAGACCCTGGTTCTGGTGGCCCGCGATACCCCGCTGCCTGCCAGTTTCGACTTTGCCGCTACGTTCTCGGGCCTGAAGCCCCAGACCATGCAGAACGTGCGTGCCCTGGTAGAGTTCGATGCGGGGCAAGTAATCACCGAGGCCAGACAACTCGATCGCGGCCCGAAGTTCTTTAATCCCCAGCAGATCAACGACGTGGTGCTGCAGACCCAGCAGCGGATCGCCGAGAAGCTGGGATCGCAGTTTTCCTTGATCCGTGCCGTCAGTTTTGCTAATGGAGGGGAATGACATGAAACGCTTTGTAGACCGTCAAACGAGTCGAGCCATTAGGCTATCGACCGTGGTGTTTGTCTTGGGCCTCGCCGCCGGAATTCTCCGCACGGTTGTGTCGCAGTCGGCCGGTTTGTCGGGCTCGCCCCAGCCGAAGCCTACCGCCAGGGCCGAAAAAGCCGTTCCTAATGAGAAAGTCGACCCTCCGCCGTCGCCGACGGAGCAAAAACAGCGGCTGGACGAAGCCAACCGGTTGCTGCAGCGGGCCGTCGAACTGATCAAGGCCCGCAAACCGGCCGAAGCTACGCCTTTGCTGGAGAATATGGTGGAAATCCGGCGCAAAATGCTTGGTGAAGAACATCGCGATCTGGCCAAGAGCCTCATGATCCTGGGGCATCACTACTGGCAATTGGGCGAGCGCGCCAAGGTCGAGCCGTTGTACGTGCAGGCCTACGGCATCTTCAGGAAGACGGGCAACGGCAGAGACCCGGAATGTCTTGCCAGCCGCAATCTCCTCGGCCAAATGTACTTCGAGATGGGCGAGTACCACAACGCCGAGCCGTTCTTTATTCAGATTTGCGACGGACTGAAAAAGGACCGCGGGGAATCCGATCCCGGTTACATCCAAAGCTTGAACGAGTTGGCGTGGGTCTATCATTTTCAAGCCGACTACCTCAAGGCTGCACAGTTGAATTCGCAGGCCCGCGACCTGTGCAAGAAGTTTCTCAAGGACTCCGACCCGGTTTACTTCAACAGCGTTCACGACCTGGCCATGCAGTACCGCGACATGGGCGACTTCGCCAAGTCCGAGCCGCTTTTTCTGCAAGCCTGCGAACTCCGCAAGAAGTATCTCGGGGAATCGCATCCGGACTACGCGCAGGCCCTGCAATGCACGGCGATCCTCTACATGGATATGGGTGAATTCGCGAAGGCCGAGTCGATCTACCTGAAATCCGCCGAGATATACAAGAAGCGCTTCGGTGAAACGAGTTACTTCTACGCGCATAATTTAAAGTGCCTCGCCGGGGTCTACGAGTCGATGGGCCAGTATGCCAAGGCCGAGGCCGACGAGTTGCGCGCCAGCGAGATCATCAAGAAAACCCTGGGGGAAACCCATCCCGACTACGCCGGATGCCTGACTTGCCTGGCCTCGTTGTGCAGTGCCAAGGGCGACTTTACGAAAGCCGAGTCGCTTCTGCTCCAAGCCCGGACCATCGACGAGAAGACCTTGGGAAAGGCGCATCCCTCGTACACCGGCAACCTGCACAATCTGGCCCGGATCTACGAGGCCATGGGCGATTATGCCAAGGCTGTGCCGCTGGCGAAAGAGTCGCTTGCGCTGAACGTGCGCCTTTTCGACACCGTGAGCCTCTCCATGTCGGAGGCCCAGGCCCGCGAGTTCCTCACCTCGCGAGGGCTGTCCTGCGATCTTCTCTTGCAGTTGTATCGCCGCCGCCCGGCCGAAACCGCCGAAGACGCTTACGCCGCCGTATGGAGTACGCGGGGCCTGATTACGGACTGGCTGGCCAACAAGCTGAAGATGGCCCGCATCGATCCGGCAGCCGTGCCGGTATTGCGCAAACTCTGTGTCGCGCAGGGGGAGTTCTCCCGGCTCGTGCATGCGCCGCCGAATCCCGCGCAGCGCGAGGAGCGACGCAAGAAGCTGGCCGAGGTGAACGAAACCATGGAGAACCTGGAGATCGAGTTGGGTAAGCTCAACCGTGACTTCCAGCAGGGGAGGCAGGTACGCAAGGCGACGCCCGCCGATCTTGCGAAGATGATCCCGCCCCGCTGCGCGGTCGTGGAGATGATCCAAACCTTCGCGTGGAACCGAGCTCTACGGGGCAAGCCGCGGCAGGGATCTTGGCACTACGAGGCCTTCGTGCTCAGGCGCGACGATAGCGAGTCGGGCTATGGGATCCACTGGGTCGATCTAGGCGAGAAGCGGCGGATCGATCTGGCCTTGCTGGCCTGGATGAACAACATCCTCGGTCTCAAGACGCCGGCCACGGAGACCGCGCCCGAGCGAAGCCTGCGCAAGCTGCTATGGAACCCGTTGGAGCCGCATCTGACGGACTGCAAGGGCGTGTACATCATTCCGGACGGCTGGTTGAACTTCCTGCCCTGGGCGGCCTTGCCGGGCGCGATCCGGACACGGTGCTGCTGGAAGACTATGCGCTTGCCACGGTTTCCTCGGGCAAGCAGCTTTATGCGATGCTGAGCGAGCCGCCCAGTGCCAATCAGGGACTGCTATTGGTCGGCGGCGTCGACTATGACGTGCAGCCGGTACACCCTGGGCCCGCGCCGACGCTTTTGGCTGCCTCGGGCCCGGTCGCGCCTCGTACTCGCTCACCGGCCATCAGGGGCCACGTCACGTGGGAAGCCCTCAGTGGGACAAAAACCGAAGTGGCTGCGGTCCGCGGCCATTGGCAGGACGATACGTCGGTCGCGCTGCTCAGCGGCGCCGAGGCCGGCGAGACGGCCGTCCGCGAACTCATGCCCGGCCGGCGCTATATCCACTTGGCCACCCACGGGTTCTTCGCCAGCGAGACGTTCCGTTCGCTGACCGGACACGACGAGGCCGACGAAGTGCTCTTTGCGGGGACCGTCCGCCAGCAATTGCTCACGGAGACCCAGGGCCGGGCCACTGCGCGCAATCCCCTGGTTCTTTGCGGTGTGGTTTTGGCAGGGGCGAATCTGCGGCCGAAAACCGACGCGCTGGAACTGCTCGGCGGCGACGACGGGATCCTGACCGCGGAAAAAATCATCGCCCTCGACCTGCGCGGCACCGAACTGGTGACCTTGTCGGCCTGCGAGACCGGCATCGGGAAGGTCGCTGGGGGCGAGGGCGTGATGGGCCTGGCCCGGGCGTTCCACCTGGCCGGCGCCCGGAACGTCGTTGCCAGCCTGTGGAAAGTGGACGACCAGGCGACCGCCGCCCTGATGCGGCTGTTCTATTACAATCTGTGGAAGAAGAAAATGGGGCTGGCAGCCGCCTTGCGGGGGGCCCAACTGACGCTCTACCGGCATCCCGAGCAGATCGGCGAGCTGGCCAGCTCGCGCGGACCAAAATTCGAAGAAACGGTCGTACTGGGCCAGACTGCGTCGCAATCACCTGATGGTCGCACTGCGCCCCGCGCCTCTGGGCTGGATTTTTGCTCTCCGGCGCAGCCCGGTGAGCGAGATGAACATCCCGAGCCCCAAAAGTGCGCGGCGGTAATGGACGACCTGACTATGAACATCTTCCCACAAATATGGTCTACCGTAGTGATCATTGTGCTCGTTTCTGGTTTGGCTGACAAAGCCATGGCGGCCGAGCCCGCCAAGGCGGTACAGCCGCGGCCCGCCGACAAGCCTGCGCCGATCGACCACCAGAACATTGATCAAGAATCAAGAAGGCTCCATGAGGCGGCCACCAAGCTTCAGAAGGCCGGCAAGTTCCGCGAGGCCCTGCCGCTGGCCGAGCAGGCGGTCGTGATCCGCGACGAGGTCCTTGGCCCGGGTGACGTGGTCACGACGCGGGCCGTGCTGACGTTGGCCCTCTTGCAGACGGAACTGGGCCAGGACGCTGAGGCCGAACGGCACTACCTCCGCGTTCGCGAAACATTGGCGAAGACCCAGGCCGAGCGCCCTACGTATGCCGTTGCGCTCGGGGGCCTAAGCATCCTCTACGCCCGGAAGAAAGAGTATGAGAAGGCGGAGCCGTTGGTCTTGGAAGCTCGCGACATCTTGAAGAAGGCCTGCGGAGAAACCGATCCTGCCTACGCGACGGCGCTGCAGAACCTTGCTTCTTTGTACTCGAGCATGGGGCAGCCTGCGAAGGGTGTACCTTTTCTTGCAGAACTCTGCCAGATCCGCAAGAAGGCGCATGGCGAAGCCGATCCCGATTACGCCATGAGCTTGTGTAAACTGGGAATGCTGTACGGCTCGATGGGCGAGTATGCGAAGGGCGAACCGCTTGTCTTGCAGGCCCGCGACATCTGGAAGAAGACCCTGAAGGCATCACATCCCAACTACGCCGTCTATCTGAGAAACCTCGCGGGATTGTGCCGCGCCACCCGCGACTACACGGAGGCCGGGCAGCGTTATCGAGAACTTTGCGAGATCCTGAAAAAAGCCTACGGGGAGACCAGCCTCGAGTACGCGCGACGCGTAAGCGAATTGGCCGATCCCCTCAGATGGGCCTTCAAATCCGAGGACGCCGAGCGGCTTCTGCTGCAGGTTGCGGAGATCTACAAGAAGGCCCTCGGGGAAGCTCATCCCGATTACGCAGCCAGCCTTTGCGATCTGGCCTTGCTGTACACGAGATTCGGGCAACGCGACAAGGCAGAGCCGCTCTACTTACAGGCCCTTCACGTCTTCCAGAAGTCGCACAATGAGGCGAATTCCTTTTACGCCATCTGCCTGACGAATCTCGCCGCGATCCACATGGAGAAGCGTGAGTACGCAAAGGCCGATCTGTACTACGCAGAACTTTGTTCCCTCTGGAAGATGCCTCCGTCAGAAGTCCATCCCGACTACGCCGATGGCATGAATAGCCTGGCCCGCGCATACCAATCGATGGGCGACTTCAGGAAGGCCGAGCCGCTGTTCGTATGGAGCGCCGAACTCCACAAGAGGCTGCATGGAGAACGGAGTCCGGAGTACGCTGTTCTTGCCCTGAATGATCTGGCTTCATTCTATCATCAGATCGGTGACTACCCAAAGGCCGAGCGGCTTCACTTGCAGGCGCTGGAAATCTATCGGCAGGCCCCATCGGGCAAGAACACTCTCGGTTATGCAACGAGCCTGGGCAATCTGTCCAACGTGTATCAAACCATGGGCGATTACGCGAAAGCGGAGCCACTCCTTCTCGAGGCGCGGGCGGTTGTGGAGACCTGTTCCCACGGGATGGTGTACGACCCCGTTGGTCTGGCTAACTTGGCATCTCTGTATCAACATATGGGCGAGTACGCCAAGGCCGAATCGCTCCTTCTTAAGGTCTGCAATCTCTCCAAACCCGAAGCGGATTCCGAATACGCCTGGAGACTGGGCCAACTAGGGGGCCTGTACAGCGACATGGGCGACCTGGCGAAGGCGGAGCGACTGTTGTTGCAGGCCCTCGACATCCTGAAGAAGTTACATCGGGAGGCCCACCCCGACTACGCCTCAAAACTCAACGACGTCGGACGCGTTTACTTGAAGAGGGGCGAATATGCAAAGGCCGAGCCGTTCTTTTGCCAGGCCCGCGACGTTTGGAAGAACGCATTCGGGGAGACGCATCCCGCTTACGTCCGCAGTCTCAACACGCTGGCCGAGTTGTACGTGCAGAAGGGTGAATTGCATAAGGCAGAACCGCTCGCGGTCGAGGCGCTAACCCGAAAGCTGCGCCTGTTTGAAAGCCTATGTCCTGTACTACCGGAAGGGCAGGCGCGAGAGTTCCTTGGCATGCACGGGGTCTCGTGCGATCTGCTGCTGGACGTGTACCGCAGCCGAACAAACGAGAAAGCCAACGAGGCGTATACGGCGGTATGGACCACATGCGGGTTGCTCAGCGACTGGTCGGTGGAGCGTCTGCAAGCGGCGCGGGCTGAGCCTGCCGCGGCGCCCATACTGGGGCAGCTTCGCCAAACTCAGGCCGAGTTCGCCCAGCTTGTGCTTGCCGCCACGACACCCGAGCAGCGCGAGGCACGACGCAAGAGGTTGGCCGAACTGAACGAGCGCAAAGAAGCCCTGGAACTTGGTCTGGCCAAGGCGAGCCGTGAGTTCCGGCAATCTCAGGAAACGCGCAAGGCCACCCCCGCCGACCTGATGAACTCTATTGGCCAGCGATGTGCAGTCGTGGAGTTCCTGGCTACTTATGTGTATGATCCACCCGCGAAGGGCAAGACCCCAAGTGCAAGTTGGCGTTACGAGGCATTTGTCCTGCGGTCGAGCAAGAACCAGCAGGTCCGCCCGATCGCCTGGGTATCCTTGGGCGAGCGCAATCTCATTGATCAGGCGGTCGTGGCTTGGCGGGCCGGGATCGTTGAGGGCAGGCCGTCAGGCGCGCGGATCCCGCCGGAGCAGACGCTGCGCAAGTTCCTCTGGGAGCCGCTGGAACCGCACCTGGCCGGCTGCAAGGCCGTGTACATCGTGCCGGATGGAATGTTGAACTTCCTCCCCTGGGCCGCCCTACCAGGCCGCAGCCCGGGCACGGTACTACTGGAGGACTATGCCGTCGCAACGGCATCCTCCGGCAAGCAGCTTTACGCCCTGCTTAGCGACACCACCGCTCCCAACCAAGGACTGCTGGCGGTGGGCGGCGTGGCCTACGATACGCGGCCGGAACAGGCGGCGCCCTCGCCGGGTCTGTTGGCCGCCGCGAGCACTGCGGAGGCGCCGCGCAGCCGGTCGCCTGCCATCAACGGCAAGATCACGTGGAGTGCGCTGCCGGGGACGAAGGCCGAGGTTGCCGCCATCGGCAGCGAATGGCACGACCAACCCCCTGCGCTTCTCCTCGAGGGACCGCAGGCTGGCGAGAACGCCCTGCGCGCGGCGATGCCCGGCCGACGGTACATCCACCTGGCCACGCACGGCTTTTTTGCCGACGAGATGTTCCACTCGCTGGCCGGGCATGACGAGTCCGGCGAAGAGCTGTTTGCGTCCGTGGGAGGCGAGAAGCTGGTCACAGCCAAGCTCGCTCGAGCGGCCGCGCAATCCGTTGGTCCTATCGGGTATCGTGCTGGCCGGGGCGAACCTGCCGCCCAAGACTGACTCGCTGGGGCTGCCGACCGGCGAGGACGGAATCCTCACGGCCAAGGAGATCGTGTCGTTGGACCTGCGGGGCACGCAATTAGTGGTGCTGTCGGCCTGCGAGACGGGCCTCGGCAAGGTCGCCGGCGGCGAGGGCGTGATGGGCCTGGCCCGGGCCTTCCACCTGGCCGGCGCTCGGAACGTCGTTGCCAGCCTGTGGAAAGTGGACGACCAGGCGACGGCTGCCCTGATGCGGCTGTTCTATTACAATCTGTGGGAGAAGAAAATGGGGCTGGCAGCCGCCTTGCGGGAGGCCCAACTAACGCTCTACCGGCATCCCGAGCAGATCGGCGAACTGGCCGGCTCGCGTGGGCCGGTTTTCGAGAAGACGGTCGAACTGAATAGCGCCGCGCCGCAATCGCCCGCTGGTCCCACCGCGCCGCCGCGCCTCTGGGCCGGGTTCTTGCTCTCCGGAGCAGGCCGGTGAGCGAGATGAACATCCCTGGCTTCAGAAGTGTTTGGCGGAAATAGAGGATTTGACTATGAACATCTTTCCACGAATATGGTCTATCGTAGCGATCCTAGTGCTCGTCTCCGGTTTGGCTGACAAAGCCATGGCCACTGAACCCGCCAAGGCGGGCCCGCCGCGGCCCGCCGACAAGCCCGCGCCGATCAACCGCCAAAACATAGATCAAGAATCAAGAAGGCTCCATGAGGCGGCCATCAAGCTTCACATGGCCCGCAAGCTACGTGAGGCCCTTCCCCTGGCCAAGAAGGCGGTGGCGATCCGCGACGAGGTCCTCGGCCCGAGAGACTTCATAACGATGCAGGCCGTGCTGACGTTGGCCCAGCTATACACGGCACTCGAGAAAGACGCCGAGGGCGAACGGCTCTTGAACCGCATCCGCGAGGTCTTGGCCAAGACCGAGGCGGAACGTGGCACCTATGCAATAGCCACTGAGTGTCTGGCCGACCTGTACGAAAGGAGGAATGAGCACGCGAAGGCCGAACCACTGTACCGGCAGGCTCTGGAGATTTTCAAGAAAGCACGATGGGGGACCCCCCCGGTCTATGCCAGTGGCTTGAACAGTCTGGCCGGTTTGTACTACGAGCGGGGAGACTACGCGCAGGCCGAACGATTGTGCCGCGAGGCTTTGGAGGTCTATCAGCAACTCCCGATGAAACAAACGGCTAACAGCGTCAGGGCGTCAAGTTGTGAGTGTGCGTGTGCTAGACGAAAAGATGGGCGAGATGCGGGCGATAGAGGGCACCGTTGTTAGACGTGTGCGGAGCGGCGAAGGCCCTGGAATATCACAGAACGGCGTTTTCGCGCAGCGTGAGCGCGCCGACACAGGGCTTCTCTGAGTTGGAGCAGCCGTAGGCGAAAAGTGAGGAGAGCGCGGACTGGCGGAGACGCCTGGTTAACACGTATTCCGTGTCGGTGCGGGGAGTTGTTTGGCGAGGTCGTAGAGGATGACCTCGTAAAGGTGACGCATCGAGCGGAAAACGAAGTGTCGGAAGTGAGATCGCAGATTATCCCACAGTGCCCGCTTGCTCGTCAACTTCTTCCGCACGGCCTTAAATAGCGGGCAGCAGAGTTGTTGGACCTGATCGACCAGGAACGCCAACATCATCAACATGGCAAAGACTACCGACAGGTTCTTTTTGCCATGGCCATAATTGTGTTCGAAGTGGTAA
This sequence comes from uncultured Planctomycetia bacterium, assembly GCA_963779975.1. Lineage (GTDB taxonomy): Bacteria > Planctomycetota > Planctomycetia > Pirellulales > Thermoguttaceae > JANXQG01. The sequence goes on from CAWAAL010000024.1 coordinate 46,467, forward strand.
CCCTGATTCTTGAGCGTGTTGAACGTCTCGTTCTCGATCTTCCAGCGACAGCGGCCGCCTTTTACCAGGCAACGGGCATTCTGGCGTGAGATCTTCAGGTCCGTAACCCAGGTCCAGGTCCGTTCCTCGCCGTCAGGGCCGATCTCGTAGCAATGGAGCCAATTCACGCGCAAATCTTGGTTGGATTCGTTCAGCGGCACGTCGTTGATGAAGGAAAGCTCGCGGTAGACATTCCCTTCAGTCCAGGAAATCGTCGTCACTCGGTCGGCCTCCCAAGCGGCGAGCACCTGGTCCCAGAGAAAATCATGATCCCCCGGTTTGGCCCCCAGGATGAAGTGCATGTTCAGGCTCTGCAGCTCGCGGATATGCGGGGCGTTGCTCGCCAACCCGTCCTCGACGACAATCAGTTTCAGATGGGGATGCTCCCGGCGGATTTGCCGCAGCAAGCGTTTGGCCGCGTTTCGCTCGCAATCGTTTTTGCGGGTGCCGTCTTGTTTCACAATGGGTTCGGGAGCGAAAGGAATCACCTCCCGGTGATCCGGGTGGATCATCACGGCTGCCAGCATCTGGTGCTGATAGGTAGTCTCTTGCGTCTGGCGATGCACTTTTTCCAGGCAGGAGTCGCAGCGGATGGAAGAAGAGGAGAAGTAGCCGGTGCCGTCCAAGGAGAGCAGGTAGCATCCATGATGGAAGACAAACGGCTCCAATGCTTTTCCGCGTTGGAGTTGGCGAAAGACCGCGTTGAACAAGGGTCGTATCGCCTGCGGCTCCACGGGGTCGAGGATCTCCCGCATGTGCGTGTCCGACGGAACGCGCGCGATGCCGAACAGGTTCCCCATGTTCTCGTCATTGCGGCGCTCTTCGAATGCCAGCAGGGAAGGGTCTTTCAGCGCAAACATGCTGAAAGCCGACATGAGCGCGTCCGTCAAGGAAATCGGGCACTCCCGCCCGCGATGGTCCGCGATCTTATCAAATTCCAGCCGCAAGAGTGCGTACAACGCATCGGCCGAGAGATGCTTGCGCTTCGGCGGAGTGCGTTGTTCTGGCGGAGGCGGCAGGATCACGATGACTCTTCTCACCCAGTACCGAATTACCATCCTGGCTGGCAAACCGCCATCCTGTCCTTATTACGCTCGACGATATACCGGTGTTCACTTCTTTACGAAGCCTCCTGCCGTCTTTCCCCATTTTTAGGCCACTTTCACCTTCAGCGGGAACTGCTGGAGGTCTATAAGAAAGCACATTGCGAGGAAAACCCTGGTTATGCGCTGGCGCTAAACAATATGGGTCGGATCTTAAAAGCCCAAGGTGACTTCGCACGCGCCGAGCCAATGTACCGGCAGAGCCTGGCGATCTATACGAAAGCACATCTGGAGAATCAACCCGTCTACGCATGTGGCATGCATAATTTGGCGAATCTTTACATTACCCAAGGCAACTTTGCACGCGCGGAACCGCTCCTGCGCCAGGCGCTGGAGATTCAAAGTAGAGCCGTCGGCGAGAATCACCCCAACTATGCCGACGACCTGAACAGCCTGGCCAATATGTACAACGACCAGGGAGATTACGCGCGGGCAGCGCCGCTCTATCGTCAGGCTTTAGATATCTGGAAGAACAACTTCGGGGAGAACTATGCCCTCTGTGGCATGTGCATGAGCAATCTAGCTAACGCATACCGCAACCAAGGAGACTATGCACACGCAGAACCACAATACCGCCGGGCCTTGCAGATTAGCAAGAAAGCCGTCGGCGAAAACCACCCCCTCTATGCCGTGAGACTGTACAATTTGGCTTTGCTATATTCAATGCAAGATGACTATTCTCGCGCGGAACCGCTCTACCGGCAGGCATTGGGGATCATCCGCAAGCTCGTCGACGCAACCGCCGTGGTGCAATCCCCACGCCAACAACTGGCCATGCAACAGTCGCTTCGCTTCCACCTCGACGCTCATCTTCCCCTGGCCGTCGCCAGCGGTCAATCAACGCAACCAGCTTATCGACAGATGTTGGCCTGGAAGGGGATGGTGCTGCGACGGGACCGGCAGGTCCGGGCGGCAGAACAAACCCCCGAACTGACGGCCACGTTCAGTCATCTCCAACAGATCGCCAGCCAACTGGCACGCCTGGCCTGGGCGACCCCAGACCCGAAGGACGAAGCCCGCTGGCAGGATAAGCTTGCAAGCCTCTCGGCCGAGAAGGAGCGGCTCGAGGCCGAGCTCTCGGCCCGCAGCGCCGCCTATCGCCAGGCTATCAAGCAGGTGACCTTGGAAGAACTCCAAGCCGCCTTGCCGAAGGATACCGTCCTGGTCGACTTCCTGGAGTATTGGCATATTACGCCCCCCGACAAGAAGACGGGAAAGAAAAAGACCGAGGAGCGCCGGCTGTTGGCTTTCGTCGTGCGTCCTGCCCAACCGGTAGAGACGATCGAACTGGGAGCGGTGGCGACCTTGCAGGAGGCGGTCGATATCTGGCGAACCACTTTCGGCATGTCTCCGCAGGGTTCGGCTGCCGGTAGGTTGCTTCGAGAGCAGGTCTGGGTGCCGATTAAAGCGAAACTCCAAGGCGCGAAGATCGTACTCGTCTCGCCTGACGGCGTGCTGGGCCGCCTGCCGCTGGGGGCCTTGCCCGGCAAGAAGCCGGGCAGCTACTTGATCGAGGAATACACGCTCGCCAGCGTGCCGGTCCCGCAGATCATCCCGGAGCTGGTGCGTGAGGAAGGCCGCAAGGAGTTGCGGAAGAACCTGCTCCTGATGGGCAACGTGGACTACGATGCCCGGCCGGGCAAGACGCCCTCACCCCCTGCCCCTCTCCCGAGTACGGGAGAGGGGAGGTTTGGAACAGCTCCCAAGAAATTCAGCCGGGCGATGGTAGGAACCGTCCGCCACTTTGATCCCCTGGCCGGGACCAAGGGCGAGATCGCCACCATCGAGAGGCTCTACCACGGCCAGAAGGATTTTGAAACTGAGAAGGTCCAGCTACTCGAGGCAAGCGCAGGCCACGAAGCGGGCCTTCTCGGCCGAGGCCGCTCGGTATCGCTACATCCACGTGGCCACGCACGGCTTTTTCACCGCGGAAAGCCCGCGTTCGGCGCTCGCGGCAGACCCCGCCGAGGCCAGTCGCTTCGGCGGCATGCTCCGCGGCAACGAAGTCACAGGCATGCATCCGGGTCTGCTCACCGGGCTTGCCTTGGCCGGCGCGAACCACGCCGACGAGGCCGCTGTCTCCGCCGACCCGGACGCCGACGACGGCCTTCTCACGGCCGAGGAGATCGGCACCCAGAATCTCGACGGCGTGGAGCTCGTCGTCCTCTCGGCCTGCGAGACCGGGCTGGGTAAGTCAGCCGCCGGCGAGGGCGTGTTGGGCCTGCAGCGGTCGTTCCAGGCCGCCGGGGTGCGGACTGTCGTCGCCAGTCTCTGGAACGTGAGCGACCAGGGCACGCAGACGCTGATGATCGAGTTCTACAAGAATCTTTGGGAGAAGAAGCTCGGTAAGCTCGACGCCTTGCGGCAGGCCCAGTTGACAATGGCCCGCAGCTACGACGCCAAGGCCGGGCAACTCCGCCGTGTCGAATTCGACAACCCCCAACCTTTGCCCGCGGTCAATTCCCCCAAGGAACCGACCGTGGGCCCGCGGCAACCGCTTTCGCCCCAGTACTGGGCGGCCTTCGTCCTTAGCGGCGATTGGCGATGAGGGAGAACATGACTATGAACATCTTCCTACGAACCCGGTTCGCCGTAGCGATCGTACTGCTCATCTCTGGTTTGCCCGACAAAGCCCTGGCTGCCGAACCCGCCAAGGCCGAGTCCTGGCCCGAACTGGTGGCCGAAAAGGATCGCCTGGCCAAGGAGTTCGCAAGCCTCAACAATGCAAAAAAGCTTGACGCTGCGCTCCCGGTGGCCGAGAGACTGGTCGCGACCGGTCGTCGGCTGATCGCTGCACGACCGTCGGGCGCCGCCGGGGAGAAGGCCGTCGTCGCGGTTCGGAAGGCCGTCGAAGCGACGCTGGGATGGCTAGTCCGCCAGAACGCGAGCCGCGCCGACTGGGCTGCCGCAATCCGTCGCCAGCGGGAACTGGTCGAGTTCCGGCAACAGTTCTACGACAAGAACGATTATCGAATCGCGGACGCGCAGCGGGATGTCGCTTATCTCGAACGACTCCAGAAGCTCCCGTTGGACGAGGCCCGGCAATTGGTCAAGGCCGACCAGCTTGATAGCGAGGGCTGGCAGGACCGGACTTTCGGCAGGTACCGTGAAGGCCTGCCGCTGGGCGAAGAGGCCCTGCGGATTCGCAAGCAGTTCCTCGGCGATGCCGACTTGCGAACGGCGGAAAGCATGCAGCTCCTCGCGGTGCTGCACGATATCCTGGGCGACGATGCCGAGGCCGAATCGCTGTACCGGCAGGTTCTGGAAATCCGCAAGAAGATCCTTGGGGAGAATCACCCCGACTACGCCGTCAACATCAACCGCCTGGCCACGTTGTACAAGCGGAAGCGCGACGACTGCGCGAGCCAAGCCGCTGTTCCGCCAGGCGTTGGAGATCGCGAGAAAGAATATCGGGAAAGACCACCCCGCCTATTCCGAAAGCCTGAACAATCTGGCAATTCGGTGTCACGTTGACGGCGACTATGCGCAGGCCGAACCGTTATACCGCCAGACGATCGAGATTCGAAGGAACGTCTATGGGGAGAACCATCCGGCCTACGCCATCAGCCTGAGCAATCTGGCCGCGCTGTACTGCGATCAGGCCGACTACAGGAGGGCCGAACCGCTGCTCCACCGGGCCGTCGAGGTTCTCAAGAACGCCTTTGGCGAAGACGACCGCAATTATGCCATCGGCCTGAACAACCTGGCTGAATTCTACAAGGCCCAGGGCGACTACGCGCGGGCCGAACCGTTGTACTACCGCACAACGCAGATCTACCGAACCATCAACATGCACCAGCCTCGCTACGCCCTTAGCCTGAACAACCTGGCCACCCTGCACGAGGCCCAAGGGGACCACGCGCGGGCCGAATCGTTATTTCGCCAGGCATTGGAAATCCAGAAGCAAGTCATGGGGGAGGACGGCCCGGAGTATGCGCAGACCCTGAACAACCTGGCCAAACTTTACCATGCTCAGGGCGACTACGCGCGGGCCGAACCGCGGTTCCAGCAGTCTGTGGAGATCTTCAAGAAGACCTTTGGCGAGAACCACCCTCGCTATGCCGCCAGCTTGAACAACCTGGCCGCTCTGTACGAGGCGCAGGGCGACTACGCGCGGGCGGAGCCGTTCTATCGGCAGGCCCTGGGCATCCGCAAGAAAGCCCTGGGCGAGAACCACGTTGACTTCGCCCAAAGCCTGTACGGTCTGGCCAACTTGTACAATGATCGGAATGACTCCTCGCAGGCCGAGCCGCTCTATCGGCAAGCGCTGGCGATCATCCGCAAGCAGATCGAGGCGGGTGCCGCCGTGCAGTCGGATCGCCAGCAACTGGCCATGCTGCAATCGGTTCGTTTCTATCTCGACTCCTACCTCGCGATGGCGGTTCGAAGCGGTCGATTCACGGAACCCGCGTATCGGGAAATGCTCGCCTGGAAGGGTATGGTGCTGAGACGGCAACGGCTTTACCGCGCGGCAGCCGAGAACCCCGAATTACTGGCCATTTTCAATCAGCTACAGCGAGTGGCCACACAGTTGACACGCCTGGCCTGGGCCGCCCCGGATCCCACACAGGAAGCCGACTGGCGCCAACGAGGTGCGCAGCTCTCGGTTGAAAAAGAACGATTGGAGGTCGAACTCTCTTCCCGCAGTGCAGCCTACCGGCAGGCTGAACGCCAGACGACGCTGGAAGAACTTCGCTCCGCCCTGCCGCCGGACACTGTCCTGGTTGACTTCCTGGAATACTGGCACGCGATTTCATCCGACAAGAAGGTCGGAAAGAAGTCAACCTCTGAGCGACGATTATTGGCCTTCGTGGCAGGTCATGACCTGGCTGTACAGTTGGTGCCGCTGGGGGCGGTGCCGCCGATCAGCGAGGCCATCGACACGTGGCGGGAGACGTTTGGCATGTCGCCGCAAGGCCGCGCGGCGGGCCGACTGCTCCGGGAGCGGATTTGGGAACCGATTGAAAGCAAACTCCACGGCGCAAAGATCGTGCTGGTCTCGCCCGACGGCGTGCTGGGCCGACTGCCGCTGGGGGCCCTGCCGGGAAAAGAGCCCGGCAAGTATCTGCTCGAAGAGCACTTGATCGTCATTGTCCCCGTGCCACAACTTATTCCTGAACTGGTCCAAGAGGAAGGCCGCAAGCAACTCAAGAAGAATCTGCTGTTGTTGGGCAACGTGGACTACGATGCGGTACCGGGCAAGGAGGCGCCCTCACCCCCTGCCCCTCTCCCAAAGGGCGAGGGGAGATTGGAGACAGCGCCCAAGAAATCCAGCCGCGCGATGGTGGGAACCGCCGCGCACTTCGATCCTCTGGCCGGAACCGAAGATGAGATCGCCACCATCGAAAAGCTTTACCGGCACGACTTCGGCGGCGAGGGTGTGGCGAAGCTCGACCGGAGTCGGGCCACCAAGCGGGCCTTTCTGGCCGAGGCCGGCCAGTACCGTTACCTGCACGTGGCCACGCACGGCTTCTTCGCCCCCGAGAGCCAGCGTTCCGCCCTGGCCGTTTCAGCGGAAGGCCCCAGCCGCTTCGCCGAGATGCGCAGGGCGACCCGAGTCTCCAGGTCACCGGCATGCATCCGGGCCTGCTCTCCGGCCTCGCCTTGGCCGGAGCAAACCGCGCCGGCACCCAAGCGGTCGCCGACGACCCGGAGGCCGACGACGGCATCCTCACCGCCGAGGAGATCGGCAGCATGAACCTCGGCGGCGTGAACCTGGTGATGCTCTCGGCCTGCGAAACGGGCCTGGGACAGGTGGCTGGCGGCGAAGGACTGTTGGGCCTGCAGCGGGCCTTCCAGTCGGCCGGTGCCCGCAGCGTCATGGCCAGCCTGTGGAAAGTCGACGACGCAGCCACTCGGATCTTGATGGTCGAGTTCTACAAGAACCGCTGGGAGAAGCGCGACGGCCGGCGGTTGAGCAAGCTGGAGGCCCTGCGCGAGGCCCAGTTGAAAATGATGCGCGATTACGATCCCAAGTCGGGCCAGTTGCGTGGCGCGGGTCTGCTCACCCCCATCCCGCTGCCAAAGCTCGACGCTGCGCCGGAGGCGGGCCGGAAGGTCCCGTTATCGCCCAAGTACTGGGCCGCCTTCGTCCTCAGCGGCGATTGGCGGTAGTTGCCGGCAACGCATGATTGGGGGAAAACCGATTCCTTTAACAAACCTACAGAAACGAAAGAGACCCATGATTACTGTTCAGAAGGTGTTCCAGCAGCTTGTCCGCAGTTGTCTCATGACGCATCAGGTTGCCGAGGCATGTGTATCGCAGTGGCAGGCCGCGACCGGCGCATCCGCTGCCGTGGAAGGAGACAAGTTCCTCGCCTGGCTCGTCAACGAGGAAATCCTCACCGATTTCCAAGCCGAGGCATTCAGGGCCGGTCATGCCGGGCCCCTGATGCTCGGTCCCTATCGCATGCAGGGACGCATGGCGGCCGGGCGTTTGGGAAACATCTACCGCGCCATCCATGAGCCCACCGGGCAGGCAGTGAGCCTCAAGGTCTTTCCCAGCAGACTCAAGGACAATGCGGAGAGTCTTGCCCGGATGAAGCGCGAGATCCGCGCGAGCGTCGAGTTGGAGCATCCGAACCTCGTGCGAACGTACTATGTCGGGCAGGAGGACGACATTTATTACCTGGTCTTCGAAGAACTATGCGGCGAAACCCTGCAAGACCGCCTGGACCGCGAAGCCCCGTTGCCCTGCCCAACCGCCTGCCGCTTGATGCGCGAGGCGGCGTTGGGGCTGGGCTGTCTGCACGATCACTTTCTTGTCCATCGCGACGTGTGCCCGGCGAATCTGTGGATTGCCAAGAGCGGCACGTTGAAGGTCATGGAATTGGGCGCCGTCCGTAATGCGTTGACGGTGCTGGGCGTCGTCGGCGACGCGACCGTGACCGCCGGCCACACGGTCCTGGGGACCTACGATTACATGGCGCCCGAGCAGGCCCGCGAGGCGCACGCGGCCGATCACCGCAGCGACGTCTACGCGCTGGGCTGCACGCTGTATCATTGCCTGACGGGCCGTCCGCCCTTCGTGGAAAAGAGCCGCGTCCGCCTAGTGGCCAGGCATATTGCGGAGGTCCCCGCGGCGGTGACGGCCTTGGTCCCGGACGTGCCGTCGGAGGTGGCGGAGATCGTCGGCACCATGCTTGCCAAGTCGCCCGGCAAGCGTTTCCAAAGCATGGCCGACGTGGCAAACGCTTTGGAGCCATACGCCGAGTGGTTGCCACAGGTTGGCGAGCAGGACGGGAGTTTCGTGCAGTTCATCGCGTCGTTGCGCAAGGCCGCACCAGTGGCCGATGCCGAACCGGCGTCGGAATCGTCCGAGTTTGGCCGCTGGCTGGCCGACAGCCTTGAGGCAAGCTGATAACAGCGGCCGTTATGCTGACGCCGGATTCACCTGGCGTGTCGGCTCGCGGATATTGGGATCCTAATATTCCCCTGGCCGGCTACGTCGTACTGAAATTTGCCGATCTGGAAGAGCCCATGTCGGTATGCCTGGAATTTCATGCGATCCGCCGTCAATAACGAGCGTGCGGTATTCTGGCTGATCGATTGCTTCGTGCAAGGTATCGCGTCCGGTCCGCGGAGCGAAATGGGAAGAAACTCGGACGCGTGCCGATTGGCCGACGATCCGAATCGAGGATAATTCGCCAGGATCGCGCATACCGCGTTGCCGGTTCAGGCGTTGCCGGACTGCCGCTGGCGAATACGGACTGCCGTCGGGACGGGCGGCCGCAAACCGTCCTGAGCTGGAACCGCTATTTTTTCTTCGCGTCGCGGAGAATTGGCGACTCGGCAAGGGTAAAGAGAACAAGCTCTTCGCCGGTTACGGTGCTGATGTCATGGTGCAGGCTCAATACCTTGACGCCGGTGATCTTCTCGACCATCGCTTCCATGACGGGACGGGCCGTTTCGATCAGATGGGTCCGGACTTGTTTCAACAGGTCCCGCCCTTTCTCGGCCGAAAGCGACTTGACCAGTTGCTGCTCGGCGGCGGTCAAAACGCCTTGCAGGCGGACCACGAGAAGATCGCCAAACAGGTGGGTGCGAATATCCTTGGGGCCCCGGCCCATGTAGTCCTGCTCGAAGCGCGTCACTGCTTCACAAACGGCGGATTCGATTTCTCCATGGGTTTTCATATCGCCATCCCCGGATAGCAAGGTAGTCAAGCTGGCGTTTTCCTTGGTTGACGGGACATTTTTCATCGGATTCCCCGCGGCAATCCAGATAATCCTAGCAAGTTTGGAAGAAAAGCAAAAGTCCTCTTGTATTCGCCCCTTGACGGCATACAATGATGTTGTTGGAAGAGTGGCGACGGATACCACCGCGACTTTCCAGTGAAAATGTCGGATGACTAGATAGAGGGCAACCCGGCCGTGCCGGGGGGCTCGTTGACGAGTAAGCCGACGTGGCCGAATACCTCCGGGTGTTCGGCCACGTCGGCTTTTTTCGTTCTTGGTTGGGCAAGACGCCAACAATCGCTACCGGGAGGGCAGGCAATGGAAAAACTTGATTCGAGCGTGGCACAGCAGATTGCCCAAGCGGCAATCGCTTTCCAGCAGCAGCGAACGGGCCACGAGCCCCAATCGGTGGCCGTGGTTCTCAGCGGCGATACGCTGCTGATCACGCTGCACGGGGCCCTGTCGCCGGCCGAGAAGGCCCTGGCCCAGAGCCCCGAAGGCGCTGCCCAGGTGCAGGACTTTCATCGGCAGTTGTTCACCAACTCCGCCGACGAGTTGCGTCAGGAGATCAAACGGATTACCGGGGTCGAGGTGCGAGAAGCGACCGCGGAAGTCGAAACCACAACGGGTACCGTGGTCCAGGTCTTCACGACCGGCACCATGGTGCAGGTGTTCTTGCTTGCCCAGCGTGTGCCTGCGGACAGTTGGAGCGGGAACGGAGCGGGTGTTCGGTCACAAGAAAAGGACGTTTTGCCATGTTAGTCTTGTCGAGGAAAAATCAGGAATCGGTGGTCATTGGCGGGTCGGACGGTTTTCATCGCCTCTTCAAAGTCAAGGTGCTGGAGATTCGCAGCGGAAACGTGAAACTGGGCTTCGAGGTCGACGCGGATATTCCCGTCCATCGTGCCGAGATTTGGGAACGCATCCGCGCAAAGCCCGGTCCGATCGCCTGACGCCTCTTTCCGAAGAAAGGAGAAATGAATCATGAACGAGTCGAACAGAGCAGTCCGGGAAGCGGCACACGACGTGGTTGTCGAAATCCTCGGCGCCCTGGGAACACAACCGCAAGGGATGGATTCGAATTTCGGGGAAGGGTCCGCGGGGGCCGCCATGGAACTGCGGCTAACGCAGTTCGCCAGCGCCATCTTAGAGCAAGCCAAGCTGAAGATGCCAGCCTGAATGCTCCCCGGAGCGATTAGGGTTGCGCAAAGGAAAAAACGATGACTGACCGAGAGACACTCGAAGGCGAACCGGCTATGAATGATTCACCGCGGGATGAAACCGTGCGAGCGCGAATGCAAGGGATCCGTTGCGACATCGACCAGGATCTGGAAGACGTGTCGGCCAGCGCCCGCAGCATGGTCGACTGGAAACACTACGTGAAGGTCTATCCGTGGCTATGCGTGGGGGCGGCGGCCGCGCTGGGATTCCTGATCGTTCCCAAACGATCCAGGGCGACCGCCGCCGACCTGCCCGCCCCGACCGGACCGGCAAAGACCGACCGTCCGGTCGCCACTGTGGCGCCGTCCGCCGCGCGCGGGGTGGTCGATGCGCTCGTCGGCGCCGTCGCCGGCATCGCGGTCCGCGAGGTAATTGCCTACTTGGGCCAAAACGCCGAGAGATTACTGGGAATAAGCAGGGATCCGGGGACAAACCATCATGATTCGAATCCAACGTCCTGAGTCATCGCATGACGGTGCCGGCCGCTCCTCGCTTGGGCTTGACCGCGGCGAGCATGTCGCCATGGCCCGAAAGGAACCATCACGAATCATCCGGGCCGTCGAGCGGTTCGTGGCCCGATGGCCGCGCATCTGCCTTGGGGCGGCACTATCCGTCGGAATCGTGCTAGGCTGGTGGGTGAAACGACGATGAATCAAAGCAACGGATCAACGCCGGCGCCGCCCAATGGGGTCGCCCAGGACATGGGCGATTTGACGCACGACATGGTTTCGCTCGCCGAGCTGCAGTTCGAGCTCTTCAGAAACGACTGTCGCAAAGGCCTGAAAGGACTGCTGACCCCCTTCGCGCTGCTGCTGCTGGCGGGGATCGCGGCCGCCGGCACGGTGCCGGTCGCACTGATTTGCGTCGCCGAACTGCTCGCGCAAGCCGCCGGCCTGTCGCGGGCGGCGGCTTTTTCGATCACGGCGCTGGGCGGGTTCAGCGCGGCGGCGGCCCTGGGAGTCGCGGGGTGGTCCCACGTCCGTGGAGTGGGGCGCGTTTTCCGGCGTTCCCGCGAAGAATTGACCCGCAACATGACCTGGATCAAGCAAGTTTTGAAACCGGCGGCGGCGCACGAAGCAGAGTCGCCGCGAGAACCTTCTAACTCATGAGGAAGAACGATGTCTGCCACAAGTGATCAGTTTGGCCAAGAGGCGAAAGAAGTGACTGAAAATCTTCAGGAAATGGGACGGACCGTCAGGGACACCGCCCAGGCGAAGCTCGAACAAGCGGGTGAACAGGCCGCGGAATACTACGAGCAGGGGCGCAGACAAACTCCATGGCGTCGCGTGCGTCTGCGAGCAGTACATCCGCGAGCGGCCGCTGAGGTCGGTCTTGATGGCGGCCGGCATCGGCTGGCTGCTCGGTCGCTTTTGGAAACGCGGCTAGCGGGAGATGGACCCATGGCGCCCTTGGACCAGTTCGTCAAGTCGGTGTGGATGCTGGGGGCGACCGCCGTGGTCGTTGCCGCCCTTTACCTCGCCAAGGGCGTGCTCGTGCCCTTGACGCTCGCCGTGCTGCTGAGCTTCCTGCTCAGCCCGGTGTGTGATTGGCTCGAGCGGCGCAGGCTGGGCCGGATCCCGGCGGTATTGCTTACGGCCATCCTGGGCTTCGCGGTGCTGGGCTTCGCGGCATGGACGACGGTGGGGCAAATGACCGCGCTGGCCCCCAAGATGCCCGAGTACCAAGACAACCTGCAAGCGAAACTCCATGCGGTGAACGACTACTTCGTGGCCGCGTTGAACAAGGCGACAAGAACCGCCGAGGACGTTGGCCAGGATCTTCCGCAAACCCAGCAGGCCAAGACGGCACTGGGAACCGACGAATGGCCCTATTCGGTCCGCGTGCTTTCCCCGCCCGCGAGTCCCCTGCAACTCCTGGGTCAGACCTTCGGTACGCTGATCGAGGTCTTGGGCCTGACCGGCATCGTCGTCATACTCGTGATTTTCTTCCTGGTGCGGCGCGAGGACTTGCGCGATCGCTTCATCCGGCTGGTGGGAAAAGGTCACGCGACCGTGACCACGCAGATGCTGGCGGACGCCGCCGCGCGGGTCAGCCGATACCTCTCGATGCTGTTTCTGATCAATGCCACTTTCGGCATCGTGGTCGGCATCGGGCTTTACCTGATCGGCATACCCAACGCCATCCTGTGGGGGATCCTGGCTGCAACCTTGAGGTTCGTTCCCTACATCGGCCCCTGGATTGCCGCGGCGCCGCCGATTTGCCTGGCAATGGCCATCTCGACGGGCTGGTTGGCGCCCATCCTCGCGCTTGCGCTGTTTGCGGGCCTGGAACTCTTCTGCGGGAATGTCCTGGAGCCATGGCTGTATGGCAAGGGCACCGGCGTGTCGGCGGTGGCGGTTCTGTTGGCGGCCGTCTTTTGGACATGGTTGTGGGGAATCGTCGGACTGCTGCTGGCGACCCCGTTGACCGTGTGCCTGTTGGTGATTGGCAAGCACGTTCCCCAACTCTCCTTCTTGCACGTTCTGCTGGGGAACGAGCCGGTGTTCGAGCCCACGCGGCAAGTCTATCAGCGGCTTCTGGCCGGTGACCAGGAAGAAGCCGCCGAATTGGTCGACGATGATCTCGAGAACAGGCCGCTGGTGGAGGTCTACGACACGCTGCTCGTGCCGGCGCTGGCTTTGGCCGAAACCGACTGGCATCACGGCGAACTGGACGAGGGCCGGCACGCGTTCATCTTGCGGAGCCTGAAGGAGATGATTCAGGAAAGGGACGAGGGCCAGCCGGAAGTGAAAGCGAAAGAGGGTATCGAGGACGGGCCGGAAAAGGTGTCGGCCGGGTGGCGGCCGTACATCCTCTGCCTGCCCGCCCGCGACGAGGCGGATGAGATCGCCGGAATGATGTTGGCGCAATTATTGGCGACGGGCGAGCGCCTCGTACAGTCGGTCTCGTTTACGGCCGCGGCCGGCGCAGTTGCTTGATCTTGTCGAGAAGCGCACACCCGACGTGGTGTGCGTTTCCGCCACGCCGCCCGCCGCCGTGATGCATGCCCGCCACCTCTGCAGGCTCGTTCGCAGTCGATTTCCGGAAGTACGCGTGGTCGTGGGATTGTGGAACGCGCAAGGCGATCTGAGCAAGGCGCAGGCGCGCATCGGCGCGGGCGCCGCAACGCATGTCGTTGCGACCTTGGCGGAGGCGCAAGAACAGGTCCGCCTGCTGGTCCAGCCGCGCTTGCCGCCGTCCGAAAAAGAGGTACCGCCGGATAGCGGTCCCCTGGTCATGGAGGCGGCGCACGCGTGAAACTACTCATCAAATCACCAGGTTCGATTGTTCTTTTGAAAGGAGAGCTGAAATGCTCGGTACTATTTTGATCGTGTTGTTGGTTCTGATGCTGCTGGGGTCGCTGGGTACGTTGCCCACGTGGTCGCACAGCAGAAGCTGGGGCTATGGCCCGAGCGGCGGGATGGGAGTGGTTGTGGTGATTCTGATCGTCCTGCTGCTCGTGAGAGGCTTTTGATCATTGCTGGGATGCAGATCCTGCGGCTGCTGAAGCAAACGTCGTTGGAGTGGTATCAGTCCAGGGCTTTTGAGCTCGGCGCCGCCCTGGCCTTTTACGCCATTTTCTCGATCGCGCCGGTGATTGTGCTGGCCTTCACTGCCGCCAGCCTGGTTCTCGGTACAGAGGCGGCGCAGGGCCGGTTGACCGAGCAGATCGAAAGCACCGTCGGTCACACCGTGGCCGTTGCCATCCAGGCCACCGCGCAATACACGTACCAGAGCGGCTCGAGCGTCCCGGCGACGGTTCTCAGCATCGTCTTTTTCGGGCTTGGCGCCATCGGGCTTTTCAGCCAACTGCAAATCGCCCTGAACGCGATCTGGGAGGTCGAGCCCAAATCGGGGCGGGGACTGCGAGGAAACCTGCACGATCGGTTGGGATCATTCCTGGCCGTCCTGGGAATCAGCGCGCTCTTGCTGGCCGACCTGCTAGTCACGGCACTCCTCTCCGCGCTCGGCCGGGTGGTGCCCTCCTCGCCCGCGCCCCAAGGCTTCCCGTTCTGGTGGGCCGTCATGTTCACCGTCTCCTGGGCATTCCTCACGCTGGATCACCACCCCTATATATTAGGGGGCGGAACCGGTAAACTTACAGTCGGACGATGTATTTCAGACTGTATGCTGCGCGTCCTACCGATCGCCAGATCGCCCTTGGGCGATTGCCGGCGAACACGTCAAGTCGCGCCTTGCCCGAGTTGTCTACAAAGGCAATCTGGCCATAAGCGATAAGGCGGGGCCGCGTAGGAACGATGCTTGCGAGCGCTGATTTGTCGCGCAGGAGGAGCAAGGTGTCGAATAGAAAGGTGAAAACCACCGTCAAGCGAGCGCCCACATCGCTAGAAAACGTAGAACCGGACATGCCAGCCGTCCCCCCGGTGGAGGAGAGGCCGGCTGTAGAGGCAGATTTGGGCGTGCATCCGAAGGCGGGCTTTCCCATCGTCGGCATCGGTGCGTCGGCCGGCGGTTTGGCGGCGTTTGAGGCTTTCTTTTCCGGGATGCCTGCCGAGACCGATCCGGGCATGGCCTTTGTCCTGGTGCAGCATCTGGCCCCGGACCATAAAAGCATCCTCTCCGACCTGGTCAAACGATATACGCGCATGCAGGTCTTCGAGGTCGAGGACGGAATGCCGGTCAGGCCCAACTGTGCCTACATTATTCCACCCAATCGGGACATGGCCTTTCTGGACGGTACGCTCCAGTTGCTGGAGCCGGCTCGCGCCGCGCGGCCATCGCCTGCCGATTGACTTCTTCTTCCGCTCTCTGGCCCAGGACCAACACGAGCGGGCGATCTGCATCGTGCTCTCGGGCACCGGTAGCGATGGTACGCAGGGAGTGCGGGCGGTCAAGGGCGAGGGCGGCATGGTGATGGTACAGAACCCCGAATCCACCGAGTACGACGGTATGCCGCGCAGCGCCATCGCCACTGGACTGGTGGACTACGTGCTGCCGCCCGCCGAGATGCCGCCCCAGATCATCGCCTACGTCGCCCATGCATTCGGCAAAAAACCCCGGCCGGTCTCTCCCCCGGCTCCCAAGGCCGGAGACGCGATGAAGAAGGTCTTTATCCTGTTGCGAGTCCAGACCGGCCACGATTTTTCGCAGTACAAACAAACCACGATCAACCGCCGCGTCGAGCGGCGCATGGCCGTCCACCAGATCGAACGGTTGAATGAGTACGTTCGTCACTTGCAGCAGACCCCGGCCGAAGTGGAGGCCCTCTTTCGCGATCTCTTGATCGGCGTCACCAATTTCTTTCGCGACCCGGAGGCGTTCGCGGCGCTGAAAGGAACAGGTCATCCCGCGACTTTGTGCCGACAAGGACGCGGGGGCAGCGATCCGCGTCTGGGTGCCTGGTTGCTCCACCGGCGAGGAAGCATTTTCCATCGCCATCCTGATCCAGGAGCAGATGGAACTGCTGAAGCAGAGTTGCAAAGTGCAGGTGTTCGCCACGGATATTGATCGCCAGGCCATCGAACAGGCCCGCACCGGTATCTATCCCGTCAGCATTGCCGCCGACATTTCACCGGAACGACTATCGCGGTTTTTCGCCCAGGAGCCGGACGGCACGGCCTATCGCGTCAACAAAAGCCTCCGCGACCTATTGGTCTTTTCCGAGCAGGACGTGATCAAAGACCCGCCGTTTTCCAAACTGGACATGATCAGTTGCCGCAACCTGTTGATCTATATGGGCGGGGATCTCCAGAAGAAGCTCATGCCCCTGTTCCATTACGCACTAAAGCCGGGCGGCACGCTCTTCCTGGGAACCTCCGAGACCGTGGGCGAGTTCGCGGACCTGTTTTCCACGCTGGACCGCAAGTCGAAGCTGTATCAACGCAAAGAGAACGGTTCTGGCGCACAACGCCCGGCCATGGGAAAGTATCTTCCGCCCCTGACGGAAGGTGAAACCGCTTTACGGCCCTCCGCGAAGGCTCCCGGCGAAAGCACGTTCCGACTGCGCGAGTTGACCGAACGGGCGTTGCTGCAACAGTACGCCCCGGTCGCTGCGCTGATCAACCAACGCGGCGACATCCTGTACCTCCACGGCCGTACCGGCTTGTACCTGGAACCAGCCCCAGGCGAACCCGGCATGAATATCCTGAAGATGGCCCGCGAAGGGTTGCGGCAAGAACTGACGACTGCCTTGCACAAGGCTGTGGCCAGCAGAGATTTGGTGCGGCATCCGGGACTGCGGGTCAAAACCAACGGCGACTTCACCTTGGTCGATCTAACGATCCGGCCGGTAGCGGCAGGCCCCAGACGCCGCCACTGATTCGGCCCTGTTTCTGGTCATCTTTGAGGAATCGCCGCCGACAGTCCAGCAGCGGCCGGAAAAGGCCATAGCCGTGGATTCGGTGCAAGGCTCGGACTCCGGCGCCATGGATGTCGATGCGCGGATCGCGGCGCTCAAGCAGGAACTGCGGGCCAAGGAAGAATACCTCCAGACCACGAACGAGGAATTGGAGACATCCAACGAAGAACTGAAATCCTCCAACGAGGAGATGCAGTCGGTCAACGAAGAGTTGCAATCCACGAACGAGGAACTGGAAACCTCCAAGGAGGAACTGCAATCGGTCAACGAGGAACTGGCCACGGTCAACGCCGAGTTGCAACAGAAGGTGCTCGATCTCTCGCGGGCCAACAACGACATGAACAATCTGCTGGCTGGTTCGGGCATTGGTACAATTTTCGTGGACTATCAACTGCACATCCAGCGATTTACTCCCGCTGTCACCCAGGTCATCAACCTGATCCTGACCGACGTGGGGCGGCCCGTGGGGCACATCGTATCCAACTTGGCTGGTTATGACCGCCTGGTGGAGGACGTGAAGGCCGTCCTGGACACCCTGGTTCCCAAGGAGGTTGAAGTGCAAACCAAGGCGGGTGCGTGGTATTTGCTGCGAATCCGGCCCTATCGTACCCTGGAGAACGTGATCGAAGGCGCGGTGATTACCTTCACGGAGATTACCGAAATGAGAAATGCCCAGGCAGCCCTGCGGGAATCCGAGGCCCTGCGCCGCCTGGCCGTCGTGGTGCGCGATGCGCAAGATGCCATCCTGATGCAAGACTTGGAGGGACGCATCCTGGCATGGAACCCGAGTGCGGAGGCAATGTACGGCTGGAGCGAAGCCGAGGCGCTGACGATGAATATCCGCGACCTGATCCCGGAAGGGCAGCGGGAGGGCACGTCCGCCATGGTGAAACAGATTGCTCGTGGTGGGATCTTGGAGCCCTATCACACGCAACGGATCGCCAAGGACGGCCGGATCGTGGAGGTGCGGCTGTCTGCCACTGCCTTGATGAACGAAATCGGAAAAGTGTATGCCATCGCGACCACGGAGCGGGAGATACGCGGGCAAGATGAGGATAGGGCCTCTATGGTCACGAGAAGGAAGCCTGGCCATGACTAAGAAACGACCTCGTGCAGACGATTTCGCCGATCTGCGTCGGCGGGCGGAGGAAAAGGCTCACGCCGACGAGGCCCAGGTTCAGAAACCGCTATCGCCCAAGGAATCCGGACGGCTGCTCCACGAGTTGCAAGTGCATCAGATCGAGCTGGAGATGCAGAACGAGGAACTGCGCCGGGCACAGGGCGAACTCGAAGCCGCGCGGGCGCGGTATTTCGACCTCTTCGACCTGGCGCCGGTGGGCTATTTCACCCTCAGCGAACAGGGGCTGATCCTGGAAGCAAACCTCACGGCGGCCAGTTTACTGGGCGTGGAGAGACGCGACTTGGTCAAGAAGCCGTTGACGCGCTTCATCCTTCCGGAGGACCAGGATATCTACTACCGGCATCGCAAGCAACTCTTTGAAACGGGCACGCCGCAGGTGTACGATCTGCGAGTGCTGCGTGCAGACACCGACCCCTTCTGGGCGCGTTGGGAGACGACCGAGGCGCAGGATGCTGACGGTGCGCCCGTGTGCCGGGCCGTGATGAGCGACATTACCGCGCGGAAGCAGGCAGAGGAGAAGTTGGCCGAACTGGACCGCCGCAAAGATCAATTTCTGGCGATGCTCAGCCATGAACTTCGCAACCCTCTTGCCCCCATCCTCAACTCCGTGCAACTGCTTCAACTCCAGAAAAGCCAGAACTCCGTTCAACAAAAGGCCCTGGCCATCATCGAGCGACAGGTGGGGCAACTGACGCACTTGGTTGGCGACCTGTTGGAAGTCTCCCGCGCGATCACCGGCAGGATTCAGCTTTGCCAAGAGCAAGTCGCCGTGAACAGCATCGTGGAACGTGCCCTGGAGACGGCTCGTCCGCTGATCGACCAGCGCAAACATGAACTCACGGTGTCGCTGCCGCAAGACCCGATTTGGCTGTACGCCGACGCCTCCCGGCTGGAGCAAGTCGTGACGAACCTCCTCACCAACGCCGCCAAGTACACCAAGGAAGGCGGTCACATCTGGCTCTCCGCCGAGCAGGAGGGCGACAAAGCGGTGTTGCGCGTGCGGGATACGGGCCTCGGCATTGCTCCCGCGTTCCTGCCTCACGTCTTCGAATTGTTCACGCAAGCCGAGCGGTCATCCGACCGTTCGCAGGGCGGGTTAGGCATTGGATTGACCCTGGCGAAGCGGCTGGTCGAAATGCACGGAGGAACCATAGGGGTCTCCAGCACTTTGGGGCAAGGTAGCGAGTTCGTCGTGAGCCTTGTCGTCTGTCCGCCAGGAACGATCTCGGGCCGGGCCGGGTACCAGCGCAGCGGGTGGGCTTGCGGGTGGCAGCCGCCTGCAACGGAAATAGCCAGGCCGACCGAGTCAGTCTTGCGGGTCCTGGTGGTGGACGATAACCTGGATGCGGCGAATGCCTTGAAAATGCTGGTGGAGGAAGCGGGGCATTTGGTGCGGATGGCTTACACCGGCCCGACGGCATTGGCAGCGGCCCTCGATTATCGGCCCGACGTGATGCTGCTGGACATCGGCCTGCCGGAGTTGGATGGCCTTGAAGTGGCAAAGCGGATACGTCAGGAGCCCCTACTCCGCGACATCGTGCTAGTAGCCGTGACGGGGTATCGACAGGCGGCAGACCGGCAACGTGTGCTGGAAGCGGGGTTCGATCACTATTTGGTCAAGCCCGCCGACTTCGAGAAGGTGCGACAAATCTTGGCGGAGGTCGCGGAGAAGGCGACCTGACGCCCACGAATCGGGTAGAATGGCCTGCGATTCACAACAGGGTTCAAACCGTCCGACGTGGCCGAAGGCCTTGGAGTGTTCCGTCACGTCGGCGGGATTGGCGAAAGAGAGAAAACTTATGCCAGGGACAGGGAAAGTTCTTCGGGTTCTCGTGGTCGATGACGACCGAGACGGTGCGGACACGCTTGGCCTGCTCGTTGAAGAACTCGGCAACCAGGTACATGTGACCTATGGCGGGACGTCGGCACTCGACGTTGCGACCGTATTTCGGCCCGACCTGATGTTGATCGACCTGGCAATGCCTGACATGGATGGATGTCATCTCGTTGGGCAATTTCGCCAGATTCCGGCCTTCGCGAAGACGCGAATCGTGGCGGTCACCGGCCATGCCAACGAGGGACATAGAACCTTGGCCATGAAGGCCGGGTTCGATAAGGTCCTCTTCAAGCCTGTTGCTCTGAAAGAAATCAAAGCGGTCTTAGCCAGTGTCGTTCAGGGGGGCGCACTTGCGGGCCCATCGCCGCAACCGGCCAAGAAGCATGCGAGTTCCCAAGCAGAACGACGTTTGCCGATTAACGAAGCGCGTAGAATCAGGAAGGATCGCAAATCAGGAATCCTCACTCAAGCAGAAAGCGAAGCAGCCGTCTGCGAGGGGATCATTCGCTTTCAAGAGGACTATTTGGGAGGGGGGGCGGAGCAGATCCGCGTACACTTCATCAAAGACCTCCTCGTGATCCGCATTCTGGGTGCTTTGACGGTGGCCGAGCGGCAACTGGTCAAGTCCTTTTCGCCGGAGAAAGGGAGGGATCTCATCAAGCAGACACGGGAACAACTGCTGGAGTTGGCACGCCCGATGTTGGAATCGATGGTCCATGAGGTCGTGGGCGTGAAGGTGTTGAGCATGCACCACGACATCAGTACTGTGACCGGGGAAGAAGTGGTCCTCTTCAGCTTGACCGAGGCACCTCGCTTTTCCTAAGGTCGGCAAGCCGCCAGGGCAAAAGCCGCCAGGGCAAAAGTCGCCACAGACGCCGATCCCCGACACTTGGGAACTACTGTAGAGACCAAGGAGATTCCTCGTGGTCGGGGCAAATTGCATGCAGGACATCCTGTTCCACCGCATCGTGACCATTAGGGCGTTTGGGTGGCGAGTCCTCTCTTGGGCTGTTTTCGAGAGCCAGGGCGACACATTCCTCTCCTTGGCTCCAAGGAGACGCGTTCTTTGAAGCGACGACTTCGCGAGAATAACTCTCTTGCCTTTGCCTCATAGCGGCATACAATGATGGCAGAGTCGCGATACACTCGATCGCGACTCTGCAACAAGAATGTCGGATGACTAGATAGAGAGCAACCCGGCCGTACGGGGAGGCTCGTTAGTGAGTAAGCCGACGTGGTCGAATAGTCGTACAGCTCGCGCAGTTGCGTTTCCGGCAGTTCGACGGGCGCCAAATACGGGAAGAGCATCATGTGCTCCCAAGGCATCCAGACCAGTGGAAACGACGGACGGATTGGCGCACGAGTGAAGGCGAACGGGTTGACGCCGGACAAGGCAATCGTGGACTCGGCCGTGAGTATGAGTTCCGTGTAGGGTTGGCTGATCTCGAATCGACTGGCCGAATTGCCAAAGACATCTTCGAATTCCATGATCGGGACGGCGGGAACAATCTGCAAGCGATAGTTCAAGACGCTCTGATGGACGTCATTGATCGGCCGCAGGTGGACGCAATGCTTGCTGTGCTGAACGGGCTGATTGTAACCAAACCGGGTCGTGTGCTTGACAGTCAAGCGACGGCTGCCAATCGTGGACGGGACGGGCATGGTCATGATGAGGGTCTGAACGGCTACTTCTTCTTAACGTCGCGGAGCATCGGCGACTCGGCCAGGGTGAAGAGAACGACCTCCTCGCCGGTGACGGTGCTAATGTCGTGGTGCATGCTCCGCACCTTGATGCCGGTGATCTCCTGGACCAGCGTTTCCAAGATCGGACGGGCCGTTTCGATCAGATGCGTCCGCACTTGCTTGAGCAGGTCGCGCCCCTTCTCGGCAGAGAGCGACTTGACGAGTTGCTGCTCGGCGGCGGTCAAAACGCCTTGCAGGCGGACCACGAGCAGATCGCCGAGCAGGTGCGCGTGAATATCCTTGGGTCCCCGGCCCATATAGTCCTGCTCGAAGCGTGTCACTGCTTCGCAGACGGCGGATTCGATCTCTCCGTGGGTTCTCATGGCAATTTCTCGCTGGGTTCTCAAGAAAGTGGATTATAGCAGATGAACGAAGTTGAGGAAAGCGGTCGAGTAACGCCCTTGAACCAGTGGAAGGTCGATCGCCCCGGCGTTCTTGCCAGTCGGGTTATAGCCAGTCGGCAAGGGATCGCTAAAATATAGATGTAACCGCTCCAAAGAGCTTGAATGCTCGGATTACGATGAATGTTTGTCGGATGACTAGATGAAATACAACCCGGCCTTGCCGGGGGGTTCGTTGAAGAGTAAGCCGACGTGGCCGAATACCTGCGGGTGTTCCGCCACGTCGGCTTTTTTGTTTCCGTGGTGCAAGACGGTCGGAATCCATTCACGGAAGGCTACTTCTCGGCCCAAGCATTGGAGGATAGGATCATGTTGTTCTTGGCGCAATCACTACTCACGATGGCGGGCTTTGAGTACGACGAAATCGACGAAACCTGGGTAGCGCGAATGCCGTTGCGTCCTCTTGTGGCGGTCGAATGCGACGAGGATCGAGCTTACGTCCGGGAGGCGCTGAGGGAGGTCCAAGCGAGTCTTGACGCTATCGGCTGCGCCTACGACAACTACTTCGTGGTCAACGGCCGCTTCGTCTCCGTCCCAGGGCCTAGCGCCCGTGCGGCTACGGGTCTGGACGAACAGGATGACGGTTAAAGTCGTCCCCATCCTGTGCAGGGCAGGATCGGATCGAGCCCGCTCAGCCAATGTCTCGTCAATCTGATGGATCATCCGGCAGGATCGGTCCATCAGGTCCCTCGCCTCCTGTTCATTGATCTTCAGGTTCCACTTCACGTCGTTGAGCCGCAGGTTACCACACAACTGAAGACCGTAATCGTGCGCGCCTACCCGGTCACGTTCTTCACGGCTTTCTTTACCGCGCAGGCAGCCTTTTGGACGGCCTGCTTCGCCTTCCCGACCACTTGGTCGGTCTTTCCTTCGTCACGAAGCTTGTCGTTGCCGGTCAGCGCCCCGGCGGCTTCCTTGATTCGACCCTTCACCACGTCTGTCTTGCCACCCATGATGGTGACTCCTTTCCTATAAAGCCCGGAATGGAGAATGCAACAGGTAGGGCCAATGCAGCGAATTTCGGACGTAAGTGCTTCAAAGTGAAGTGGTTCCGCCGATGGCTGCGGTCATTCTCTGTGCCTCGCTGGGGAACAAACTGTTTCCAGCCAAGATGAAACAGGCCCAGCAATTCGGTCCATGCCGTCTCGTTGGATGGCAGCGGCACGAAGGGCAGCGTAGCCGACAGGCAAGGCTTCCCTTTCATGAACAAATGCCCTATTGGTTGTATTTAATTACAGCAGCCAAAGCAGGGGCCCACAAGGGTCCGGCGCCAGGAAAGGACCTGAACGGCTACTTCTTCTTTACGTCGCGGAGAATGAGCGACTCGGCGCGGGTGAAGAGAACGACCTCCTCGCCGGTGACGGTGCTGATGTCGTTTGAAAGAAAGCCAAAAGCTCTATTGCCTTCGCCGCGTAGCGGCGTATGATAGTTGTATTGGGAGAATCGCGGCGCACTTGATCGCGACCTTTCAACGCAATTGTCGGATGACTAGATAGAGAGCAACCTGGATGTGCCAGGGGGCTCGTTGAAGAGTAAGCCGACGTGGTCGAATGCCTTCGGGTGTTCCGCCACGTCGGCTTTTTTCGTTTTCGGTGTTGCGGGAACAGTCGCAACGACCGAGCATGGTCCTTGGACAATCTCAAAAAGGGAGAGTTATCATGTACATCGGTGGCGGATTGGTTACGCTTGTGATCATCGTCTTGGTTGTCATGTTCCTCGTTCGCGGCTCTTGAGCGTTCACGAAAGCAAGAACGAATCACAATTCACAAAGGATACTATCATGACCGTACGTCACATTTGCCCATGGTGCAGAGTCGCCGCACTGGCAACCCTGGGCGCAATAGTTGGCTTGCACAAGGCTACCGCCGTACCGCCGGGCCCGACGGATGCCGCGGATGGGATACAAGTGCTCACGCGCGGGCCGGTGCATGAGGCCTTCGCGGAAACGGTGACCTTCGATCCGCAACCGGGCATCGTGGCGCCGAAAGCGCCGCCGGCCGCCATCGAAGAACTTCCGCCGGACCAGAAACCGGAGGGGGCCAACATCGCCTGGATCCCCGGCTACTGGGCCTGGGACGACGAACGAAGCGACTTCCTTTGGGTCAGCGGCATCTGGCGCGACCTTCCGCCGAGCCGCCAATGGGTGCCCGGTTATTGGGACCAGTCCGGGCAAGGCTACCAATGGACTTCCGGGTACTGGGCGGATGCCCAGGCGAGTAACGTGCAATATTTGCCCGAACCGCCTGTGACCGCCGAAGCCGGTCCCAACATTCCGTCGCCTTCGCCGGACGACACTTGGCTGCCGGGAAGTTGGCTGTGGCAGCAAAACCGCTATGCTTGGCGTCCCGGTCTCTGGGCCACCGCACATCCGGATTGGGAGTGGGTTCCCGCCCATTACCTATGGGCTCATCGCGGCTATGTTTTTGTCGACGGCTACTGGGATTACTCCATCGGCCGCCGCGGCGTACTGTTTGCGCCAGTGTATTTCAGTGCGGGCATGTATACGCAGCCCCGTTTCTCCTATTCGCCCGCGACGGTGATCGATCTGGATGTTTTCACCAACTGTCTGTTCTTGAGGCCGCAATATCAACACTACTATTTCGGCGACTACTACGCCGACAATTATCAAGCAGCGGGGTTCTACCCGTCGTATTCGTACAACTCCGGCCGCCATGGCTACGATCCGATTTTCACCCACGAGCGCTGGCAGCATCGCCAGGACGGACAGTGGGAGCGTCGCATTGCGGCCGACTTCCAGAACCGCCGCGATCACGCGGATGCCCGACCGCCGCGGACGTTGGCGGCGCAAACAGCATTCAGGGCCGGCGAGGCGACGTCCGGAAAGAGGAGTCCCGTGCTGGCCGTGCCGTTCTCCCAATTCACGAAGAGTCAGAATAGTCCGCTGCGATTCCAGCCGGTCGATTCGTTGGAGCGACAAAAGCTGGTTCAGCACGTGCAAGCGGTGCAACGATTCCGCGAGCAGCGGCAGAAACTGGAGAACCAAGCAGCGGCGCCCTCAGCCGCCTCAGCGGCGAGACAATTCGCGCCGGCCAACGGGAGACTTCCCACCTCTCCGATCGCGACGAGGTCAAACACGGAACTCGGCAAGGATCACGTTCCACCCCAGATGCATGTAGCTCCCAAGCCGGATCTCACGGTCGAGGCCAAGCCGAGAGCGACTCCATCGCTGGAGAAACCGCAGCAACGCACCGTGAACCGGCTGCCGCTCGATACGCCGAAACCTGAACCCCGGGCCGAACGGCCGGCACCGAAAGCGGAACCCCGGGTCGAACGGCCGGCACCGAAAGCGGAACCCCCGGTCGAACGGCCGGCACCGAAACCTGAACCCCAGGTCGAACGCCCAGCGCCGAAACCTGAACCCCAGGTCGAACGCCCAGCGCCGAAACCGCCGGCAGAGCGACCGGCAGCGGGACCGAACCGAAATGGACAAAAGGAAAAGGGTAAATAGGTCGTCGTGGTTGAGCCTTGACGGCAAGAACACGACCGGCTGTGTGCTCGGCGAGCAGTTCGGCAGGTCGAAGGAAGTGAAACGACTTGCCTTTGCCAGAAAGGCACGAGCAAAAACAAGACCGTGACGACGACCACTCAGACCAAGGACGGTAAGACAGCAGGCGGGACGACCACGAACGACACGAAGACAAAAACCACTGCTCCTCCCGCTGGCGGCAAGGCGACTGAAAAGACGACCGAAACGACCACCGAGACGACCAAGTAGGTTTTGCGAAAGCGTTTTCTGAATGCTAGGTATAACCCCTACGCATTCAGAAACGCTATTTTATCCTTGCTTCGCCCGAAGAAATACGAGCTGGAGATTCACGGCGCGAAGGTGAAACCAGGCTTCGAGGTCGATCCCGATGTCCCGGCCTGTCATTCGGAGGTGCGGGAACGTGTCCATAGGGTCCGGTCAGATCGCCTGTCGCCTTGCGGTTTGAGTCCTTATGACACGCCTTGGCGGCGGAACGACACCGGCCTTGCTGTGCCCAGTCCCACCGGGCAACCGTCGCTGAACGCCGCACTTTCGCCTCAATCTTCAGCGCCGGAGTCCAATTTTCCCGAACTACAGGCCATTCCCGATCTCGGCCCCCCGTCGTTCCCCGAAACGAATGGGCGGGAAGGCACGAGCCCGGCCGAGCCAGCCCTTGACCTGACTCGCAGCGTCGGACGGCCGGTCGCGCTTCCGCAGCAAACGTACACCCGCTCGTCGGAGTTATCCGACCGCTTGACGCAGATCGCACGCGGCAAGGGCATGCTCCCCGGTCAGGGCATCAACGTCTGCTCATAAGCAACGGCATCGCCCTCATGCACGGCACCGTCCGCACGCCCGGCGACTGCGTCCTGCTGGCGAACGTCCTGGCTCTCGAACCGGAGGTGCGGCAGATTGACAACCGCTTGGTCGCCTTCGGTCCTCGGTAGGCTTTTTGGGCGATCGCCGGTGGCCGTTCGGGGTTCCGTGGCATTGACGCTTTGCGGGCGCTATCGTCGCTTGTACGCACTCCAGGGGGTAACTGGACGGGATTTCGCTGGTGTCGGCCGGCAAGGCCGGGTTCAGGCGATTACCGGGTCGATCGAGATTGTTGGCTGCGGCACGAATTGACCCGCCGACCTGAAACAGGGCGCGTAGCGTCGGTCCTGCACCACGGCATCCGGTCGAACCACCACCAGACGGCGCCCATGGCCACGAATTTGGCGGACCACGAGCACGGATTCCGCATTAAGAAGTGGACACCGAATGAGAGTGATGCCCAGAGTGCTGGGCCGGATCAGAAGGACAATGGGCCATGGCAGAAAGTGAAACCTTCCGGGCGCTGCACGACAACAGTACGACACCAAAGACAAACAGTGCGGCGCTCGGAGGTTCCTCCCGCGCCGGAAAAGCCGAGCCGACACCTGTGCCAATGGCGCCGCACGCATGCGCGCTACAGTACCTCATTTCCATCATCAAGAACTCGCAACGCAGGAGCCCGTCACAATAGAACGACTGAAGGATGGTGCCTCATGGTAACAATGGACAAGTCCGAACCGGGGTCGATTCGCACCTATCTGATGCAAATGGGCGACATCCCTCTGCTCAGCCGGAGCGAGGAGTTGGCGACAGCTCGTCAAATCGACAAGACTCGCGGTCGGCTGCGGCGTGGCATGTTGTCCGCCCACTTTATCCTTCACGCGGCGATCGCCGCGGCGGAAGAAGTCCTGAGCGGCAAGCTGCGGTGGGACCAGGTGATCGAGTTATCGAACGATGATCCCAGGAAGGGGCAGATAACTCAGCTCTTGGAGACGAATTGCCGGACGCTCGGTCAGCTCCTGCGCTTGAACCGGAATGATTTCCGCATCGCCGTCGGTCATCGGAAGCATTCGCCGGACGATCGTCGGGCCGCACGGCGGCGGCTAGTCCATCGCCGTCGAAGGGCGGCGTCGTTGATCGAGGAAGTCGCGGTGCGAATGCCCTGCATGCAGTCGGCGCTGACCACGCTCAGGCAGATGTCCGAACGGATGACCGCCGTCGCCGTAGCGCGGGCGAAAGTGCAATCGGTTGCTGGCGAAGAACACCAACTTGAAGAGCTGCGCAAGGAAATGCGCTGCCTGATGCGGGTCACGCAGGAAACCCCAGCCACGTTGCGCCGACACTTGACGCGGATCGCGGCGATGAGCAAAGAGCATGCAGCGGCCCGCCGCGACCTGGCGGCGGGCAACCTCCGTCTGGTCGTCTCGATCGCCAAGCGATACCGCAATCGCGGGCTGAGCTTGTTGGACCTGATCCAGGAAGGTAATACCGGCCTGATGCGGGCCGTCGATAAGTTCGAGTCCGCCCGCGGCTTCCGCTTCTCGACCTACGCTACCTGGTGGATCCGCCAGGCCATGAGCCGGGCGATCGCCGACCAGAGCCGGACCATCCGCGTGCCGGTCCACATGATCGAAAAGATGGGCAAGGTCCGCGACATCAATCGCGATCTGGTTCACAACGAGGGCCGCGAACCGACCCTGGAGGAAGTGGCCCAACTCAGCGGGCTGTCGATCGCCGACACGCAGCGGGCCTTGAAGATGAGCCGGCAACCGCTTTCCTTGGACCAACCCGTGGGCCATCAGGAAGAGAACTTCCTTGGCGACCTGCTCTTCGATCATCGCGAAGAAGATCCGCTGGCCGGCATGAACCAGGCCATGCTTCGTTCGAGCATCACCGACGTTTTGCAGACGCTCGACTATCGCGAGCGGGAGATCCTGCGGCTGCGCTACGGGCTGGCCGACGGCTACACCTCGACACTGCAGGAGATCGGCCGGATCTTCTCCGTCACCCGGGAGCGGGTCCGCCAGATCGAGTCCGAGGCGATCCGCAAGCTCCAGCGTCCGGCTCTGTCTCGCAAACTCGCAGGCTTTCTGGATGAGCAGATCCCGCTGCTGAGCAACATCAACTTCGGTCTCAGCGGGATCGCCATGGCCGGGAATTTGTGACGGCCTGCCGGGACCGACTGGCAGTGGTCCATCTCCGCTTCCTTGCCGGCGCAACCATCTTGGACGGCAGAGCCTTGGCGATAAATGGCGCGGTAACACTCGATGACAACACGATCACCGCGCCAAGTTCGGTTCCAGAACCCGTATCCCTAAGCCCCATTGCCTTTGCCCTTTGGCGGCGTAAAATGTGAGTGTTGGAAGAGTCGCATGGCAGATCGCGCTGCTCCAACGTAATTGTCGGATGACTAGAAAGAGGGCAACCCGGCCCTGCCGGGGGGCTCGTTAGCGAGTAAGCCGACGTGGTCGAATACCTCCGGGTGTTCCGCCACGTCGGCTTTTTTCGTGCTTGGTTGCGCATCACAGTCACTTCACACGGAGACCCACGATGTTCTGCCCGAGTTTCGCTCCCCTGTTCGGAAATTCCTGGTCTCGCAAGCGCACCCGCCGGACGCCGGTTGCGAAACGCCTCACTCGGCCGCTGTCGCTGCTTCGCCTGGAATACCTGGAAGATCGCCGAATGCTCACGAGTATTCTGGGCTCGGCGGGGAGTTTCGCGGTTCTGGGCGCCTCGACGGTGACCAATACCGGCCCGACCACCATCACCGGAAATCTGGGTGTGTACGCGGGTAGTTCGATCACGGGCCTGGGGAGCATCACGATCACGGGAACGGTACACCAAACGGATGCGGTCGCGCAGTTGGCGCAGGCCGATAACACCACCGCGTACAATGGTCTGGCGAACATGCCGTTCAACAGCGACTTGACGGGCGAGGATCTGGGTGGACTCACGCTCGTGTCGGGCGTCTATCATTTTGACTCGGCGGCCCAGTTGACGGGAACACTCACGCTCAACGCCCAGGGCAACAACAATGCGTTCTGGGTTTTCCAGATAGGGAGCGGGCTGACGACCGCCAGCAACTCGGCGGTTCAGGTGATCAATTTCGGTTCGAATGGCGGTTCCGATGACGGCGTGTTCTGGCAGGTCGGCAGTTCCGCCACGCTCGGCACCGCCACTTCGTTCGAAGGGAATATTCTCGCGCTGGCGAGCATCACCCTCAACACCACCGCAACCATTCTGAACGGCAGGGCCTTGGCGCAAACCGGCGCGGTGACGATGGATACCAACACCATCAGTAACGTCTGCCCGCTGGGCGGCCCCGGTAACGGCGGCCCCGGCTACAGCGGCGGCCTTGAGTTCAATCCCATTGGCAAAGTCGTGCCCGTTACCCCGGGCGTCATCCCGCCAACCGGGCCAGGCGTCATCGGCGGCATGAAGTTCGACGACCTGAACGGGAGTGGGGTGCAGAATGCCGCCGATCCGGGCCTGGCGGGGTGGACGGTTTACGTAGACTACAACGACAACGGCGTGTTCGACAGCGCCACGGAGCCGTCGGCAGTGACGGGCCCGGGGGGAACGTATACGATCACGGGCGTGACGCCGGGCACCTGGAAGGTGCGGGAAGTCGGCCAGACAGGCTGGACGACCTCGCTTCCTGCGACAAGCGACGTCTACGGCGCCTACCAGCTAGTCACCGTGCCGGCGAACGGGTCGTTGGTAGGGGTCGAATTCGGCAATTATGAGCAGACCTCGATCCACGGCTACAAGTTCAACGACCTGAACGGCAACGGCGTGGACAACAGCGAGCCGCGGCTTGCCGGCTGGACGATCGTGCTGGTCGGCACGACCGGCGCGGGCACTGCGGTCTCGACCACCACGACGACGGGAGCCGACGGCCAGTATTCGTTCACCGGCCTGGCGCCGGGAACCTACACCGTGAGCGAGCAGAACCAGACCGGCTGGACGCAATTGGCCGGCGGGGCGACGTTCACGCTCACCAGCGGCGAAGAGGCGGTGGCCTATACCGGTGAGGCGGGCACGCTGTTGCCCGGTCAGGCCGAGGTGCTCACTGCCGGGCTGGCCTTCGGCAACCATCATCGTAATGTGATCGTCATCGCGCAGGCCAAGAGTCCGAACACGCCGCAATTGGTCCGAGTGATCGACGAGGGGAGCGGGGCCGTGTTGTCGCAGTTCGCACCGTACGGCAAAACCTTCCAGGGCGGCATTCGGATCGCCACCGGCGATCTCATCGGCAATGGCGCCGACGAGATCGTTACGGCGCCCGGATGGAGCACGGTTGCGGTCGTCAAGGTGTACAGCCAGACGGGCGTTCTGCTGACGTCCTTCGATCCGTACGGCCCGACGTTCACGGGCGGCGTCCAGGTGGCGATCGCCGACGTCGATGGCGACGGGTTGAACGACATCATCACGGTTCCCAGCTACGGGCCTGCCGAGATGAAGGTGTTCCGGAACCTGGGCGTCGTGGGTGGAGTGCCCACGTTCAATGCATCGCTGCCCTACAGGGAATTCCTCGCCTTTCCGTCGTCGTTCATCGGCGGCGCGGTGGTTACCGCGGCCGACATGGGAAGCACCCCGCTGGCAAACGGACCGTTCGTCCCCGGGCTGCTGGACGGGAAGGCGGAAATCGTCGTCGGGAGCGGCGCCGGCATGAAGACCACGGTGAAGGTGTTCGACGTTAGCCGCATGACCACACTCATGCCCAACAGTGTGGCCGCGGCCGTTGCGAGTTTCACTCCTTTCAGCACAGCCACTTTCACTTATAAAGGGGGGGTGTCGCTCAGCGTGGCGAGGATCAGCGCCAGTCTCACCCCGGACATCATCGTGGGGGCCGGCGTCGCCGGCAATTCCCTGGTGGACGTTTGGGCCTGGAACACTCCTTCCCCCACGTTGTCCAGTTTATCGGCCAATGGCATGGGCTTTGCCGCGTTCACCGGTCCGAGTCAAACCGCGCCGGTTGAGGTAGCGGCAATGGACACTGCCGGTAACGGCATCGCGGATACGATTATTGCCGTGCAGGGACCTGGTGGGACCACGGGCCAGATCCGCGCGTTCAAGATTACCAGCGTCTCGCCGCTCCAGGTTTCGCCACCCACGACAGTCCCCGGCAGCTATCTGCAACCCTATTTCATCGATCAGGTTTTCGCGGCATACGTGTGACGTGCAATGTCTTACCACCGCGCCTCCAGGCCGACGTTCACCCCATGCAGGAACATGGCCCCGCCATTTTGCAATTGGTTGCCGCTGGGCGACGTCGCGAAGTTGAAATCGAGTTGATCCGGGGCGAGGGCCAGACCATCGATCCACATCAGGTTGTAGCCGGCCTTCAGGTTCCAGACGTCCGTCAGGCGATAGAGGGCCGAGAGGTTGATCTCGCCGACAAAGGCCACTTCGTCGCCGCTAGCCGACACCGACGGCCGTAAGGGGAAACTAGGAAAATCAGTCACCGATTGCGTCTCTTTTGCTGCGTTGCCGAAGATGCCGGCCTTGCCAGTCGCCTCGCAGCCGAAGCGACTCCACGTGCGTCGCCACCTTGCCCCGGCCTGGGCGCCGAAGAGGTTATTGGTGGTGTGAATGTCGTAGGCCCCGTCCTCGACTGCCCCGGAAACCGTTTTCTGAACTGCAATGTCGAGTTCTTCGCCGAGGTCGATGTAGCGAAAGCCGGCAAACCACTCGAAAGATCGGCAGCGCGCCGCGCCGCCGCCACATTCGTCGTTGACCTCGCCGCCGCCGCAGTCGCCGCCGCCGCAGTCGCCGCCGCCGCAGTCGTCGCGACGCTCGTCGCAGCACCCGCGACAGCAGACCAAATTCATCTCGAAACTATGCACCCAGGAAGTATAATTCACCTGAGCACTGTCCATGCCGACAAATACATTTCCAAAGAAGTTACCCGGGAAAATAAGGGCCCCGTTGGGATTGGGAACAGGTGCTACGGTACTCGCGGACGCATTTCCTTGAAAGAGGCCGAAATAGGAGAATTCGAGCGCCCGGCAACCGCAAAGCCGCACGCCAACCGTTACTTGCAAGCCGGGATCGAAGTTGAAATCGAGATCCGACGTCGACAGCAACGTCGTGCTCGTGTGGTCGACCTCGTTGTAGTTGACGACGATCGGCTGGCGAGCGAATTGGGGCTCCTGCTTCATGACCAGAGCCTCGACCTGGCCGTAGAACCGGGGACATGCGTCGTTGCAAGAGGGAAGGCAACACCCACCGAGACCATTGTCCTGCGACTTCGTGGACGGCGCCGTAGATCCCTGCTGGGGGGGCATTGGCGATGTTGCGTCGCTGGCGGGAACCGTCGCGTTCGATTCGGGCGCATCCGTCTGGCAAATACTCGTCGCCGAGGGTTGCTCGACATCCTTTGCAATCACCAGGGTGGTGGTTGTCGCGGCGAAGACCACGAACAAGATTCCGACCGTCAATCTCATGCGATTCATGCTCTTCACTCCGGTTTGCTGATAGGAACCGCTCGTATCGGGAAGGCCCTATAAACAAATACCCCATTGGTTATAATTAATTACAATCGCGGTGGGTGATGGTGGATGACATCCTCGTCTCTCGTTGACAATCGCGGCGACCAGGCATGGTCCCACTAAAAGACGGAGGAAGGCAATGTTTCTGTTGTCGCTATGATCCATTTTCTTACTATAGTCGCTATGATCCATTTTCTTACTATATTCGATCGGACCCGCGCAATTGGAAATTGCAACAAACTGCGACACGTCGGCACAAACAGCATAACCGTCAAACTTTGCCAACTCGCGGGTGCAAGGTCGCCAACAAGCAGCCAAAGCAGGGCCCGACAAGGGTTCGGCGCCACGAAAGGACCTGAACGGCTACTACTTCTTTACGTCGCGGAGAATGGGCGACTCGGCGCGGGTGAAGAAGAACGACCTCCTCGCCGGTGACGGTGCTGATGTCATTTGAAAGAAGGCCAATAGCCCTATTGCCTTTACCCTTTGGCGGCGTACAATGTGACTGTTGGAAGAGTCGCATCGCAGATCGTGCTGCTCCAACGAAGTTGTCGGATGACTAGAAAGAGGGCAACCCGGCCCTGCCGGGGGGCTCGTTGACGAGTAAGCCGACGTGGTCGAATACCTCCGGGTGTTCCGCCACGTCGGCTTTTTTCATTTTCTGCCAGGTTCGGAGTACCCTCCCATGTCGATCTTACCACACTTTCACCAACCCCTGCAGACCGCGACAAAACAGCAGATTTTCCAGCAACATCGCCATGGCGACTCGGCGGAGTCGCTGGCCCGGCGTTTTTGTCGGTCCTGCACCCGCATTTACGGCATCATCAAGGAGATCCGGGCCGCACGGATCATGGAACTGCCGCTGGACTCCATGGGCAACGAGCAGTTTGCCCGCCTGTGCTCGGAGAAGAAGGAACGCGAGATATTACAGCCACCGCCGGAAGGCGATCTGGCGGCGAAGAAGTCGCGCGTGCCCGCCGGCATGCCCGCGTATCTGGCCAACCTGTACGACGTGCCCCTGCTGACGCACGAGGAGGAGGTCCATCTCTTTCGGAAGATGAACTATCTCAAGTTCAAGGCGAGCGGGCTCCGCGACGCCCTCGACGTGAACCGGCCCAAGAGTTGCCTGATGGACCAGATCGAGGATCTGTACGACGAATCGGTCGCAGTCCAGAATCAGATCATCCGCGCCAACCTGAGGTTGGTGGTCGGGATTGCCAAGCGGTACGTCGGTCCGGCGGAAGACTTCTTCGAACTGGTCAGCGACGGGAACATGTCGTTGATCCGCGCCGTGCAGAAGTTCGATGTTTCGCGGGGCAACAGGTTCAGTACGTACGCAACTTGGGCGATCATGAAGAATTTCGCCCGCACGATCTCCGACGTGCTCCGTCAGCGGGGCCGTTTTTGCACGAACCACGCGGAAACGTTCGGCGGCGCCGAGGATGACCGCACGGACCAGTACGAGCAGGCGTCGGCCCAAATCCAGCGGGAATCGCAAGTCGAGGGGATCCTCGAGCGACTCGACGAGCGGGAGCGGCAGATTGTCACGAGCCGTTTCGGCCTGGCGCGCGGCCAGGAACCGCTGACCTTGAAGCAGGTCGGGGCTGCGATCGGCGTAACCAAAGAGCGGGTCCGTCAGATCCAGTGCCGGGCGATGAGCAAATTGAGAACGGCTGCCGAGGAGGACGGAATCGAGTGATTCCAAGGGAAAGGGACAACATGACACTGAGTGAATATTTCGAGAATGCCAGAGGTTTCGGCGTCTTGGCGACAACCGACGCCGCCGCCCAAGTGAATCAGGCGATCTACGCCAAGCCTCTCTTTTTGGACAAGGACGACGACGGGACTTGCTCCTTCATCATGAGCAACCGCCTCACCCACGACAACGTCGAACATAACCCAAGCGCATCGTATCTCTTTATCGAAGATGGCGGAGGCTTCGTCGGCAAGCGGCTATCGCTGGTGATCATCGACGAGGAGACCGATCCCGAGAAGATCGAGGCGATCCGCCGCCGCGTCGAACTGCCGATGAGCGAAGAGGAATGCAAGTACCTCGTCCATTTCCACATCGAGGGCGTGCGCCCGCTGCGCGGCAACGCATGATGCAGCAGATTCGTCTGCCGGACGAGCAAGGCCCGCAGACGAATTCGCAAACAAGACGCAACCGTAAGGGAATCAACGGCTTGCGAAATCGGCCCTTGAATTCCCCGGTGAGGGCAATAGAATTGGCTCGAACCCTAGGGTACCGATAACGATCATGGAAAACGCGATCCCGATTACGACTTTGTTCCTGGACGTCGGCGGCGTGTTGCTCACCAACGGGTGGGGCCGTCAATCCCGGGCACTGGCCGCCAAGACGTTCGAACTGAACCTGGACGAGTTGGAAGACCGGCATCACCTGACCTTCGATACCTACGAAGTGGGCAAACTGACGCTGGAGGAATACCTGGACCGGACCGTTTTCTATGAGGACCGGCCGTTCACGCAGGACCAGTTCCGGGAATTCATGTTCGCGCAGTCGCAACCTTATCCTGAGATGATCGAGCTGGTCCGCAATCTCAAGGCGCAGCACGAACTGAAGATCGCCGTAGTCAACAACGAAGCCCGCGAACTGAATTCGCATCGGATTCGAACCTTCAAGCTGGAGCAGTTCGTAGACTTCTTCATTTCCTCCTGCTTTGTCCACTTTCGCAAGCCCGACGCGGACATCTTTCGGCTCGCGCTGGACATTGCCCAGGTGCCAGCCGAGCAAGTCGTCTATATCGACGACCAGCCGCTGTTCGTTCAGGTCGCGGACGGTCTGGGGATTCGCGGCATCCGTCACGCGGGTTACCAGTCGACGAGCGCACAACTGGCCTCGTTCGGCCTGAAGCATGACGGGAATTAGCTATGGAACCCGCGAAAGCCGCTAGCCCGCGCATCCTGACGATCAACGGCGGCTCGTCGAGCATCAAGTTCGCGCTTTTCGAGGCCGGTGCCCCGCCGAAGCGGGTTCTTTCGGGCGGGATTGAGCGGATCGGAACGCCGGATGCCACCTTCCAGGTGAAAGGCTTCGGCCAGATGGAGAATTTCTCGCGGCGAATTGCCGCGCCGGATCACACCGCGGCCGTGGGCGCTCTGATGGATTGGATCGAGGAACAAATCGGTAGTGGCGCCTTGACCGCGGTGGGGCATCGCGTCGTGCATGGCGGGCCGAAGTACAGCGACCCGGCGTTGATCACCAAGGAAATGGTCGAGGAGTTGCGTCAACTCAAACCATTCGATCCGGAGCACCTGCCGGAAGAGATCCAGTTGACCGAGGCATTTCATCGCCGATTCCCTGACCTGCCGCAAGTGGCCTGTTTCGATACGGCCTTTTACCATGACCTGCCGCGCGTGGCCCAGTTGCTGCCGATCCCGCGCCGCTACGAGGCGCAGGGCGTGCGCCGGTACGGCTTTCACGGGCTGTCGTATGCGTTTCTGATGGAAGAGCTGGCCCGCCTGGCGGGAGCGGAAGCGGCACAAGGCCGGATCATCCTCGCCCACCTTGGCAATGGCGCAAGCCTGGCGGCAGTGCATCACGGCAAAGCCGTGGACACGAGCATGAGTTTCACCCCGACCGCCGGCGTGCCGATGAGCACCCGCTCAGGCGATCTCGATCCCGGACTCGTTTGGTATCTGGCACGCACGGAGAAAATGAGCGCAAAGCAATTCAACGAGATGGTCAATTTCCAGTCCGGGCTGCTCGGCGTGTCGGAGACCAGTTCCGACATGCGCGACCTGCTCGACCAGGAGACGCAGGACGTGCGGGCGGCGGAAGCGGTCTCGCTGTTTTGCTACCAGGTCAAGAAATGGATCGGCGCATTCGCGGCGGCGCTCGGTGGATTGGACACGCTGGTGTTCGCGGGAGGCATCGGCGAAAACGCTCCCGCGGTCCGCGCCCGGATTTGCCAAGGGCTGGAATTCCTGGGGATCGAACTCGAAGAAAAACACAACGCGGCCAACGCAGGCGTGATTTCCGCGTCCGCCAGGCGGGTAAGCGTCCGCGTCATTCGCACCGACGAAGAACTGATGATCGCCAAGACGGCTTGCCGCGTTCTTGGTCTGAGCGGACCCCAACCCGCTTGCGGTTTGTCGATTTAATCGAAAACTGACCAAAGAATAAGGACTTACGCCGACAGCATTGACGTACTCCGTATTTATCGGTGCATCCCGGCC
The DNA here is from genome assembly GCA_963779975.1 of uncultured Planctomycetia bacterium. Lineage (GTDB taxonomy): Bacteria > Planctomycetota > Planctomycetia > Pirellulales > Thermoguttaceae > JANXQG01. The sequence goes on from CAWAAL010000024.1 coordinate 83,442, forward strand.
TTAAATCGACAGACCGCTTGCCGGGCTGGTGAAGAAGTCTTTCTAGCGAGTAAGATCCGCAACAACCGATCAACGACCCCTGCCAGCTTGTCTGGCAGGTGAAGGAGTTTTGTTAGCGACTCGACAGGATCCCAACGATCCTCTTGTCGCGTCCGGTCCGGCACCCGGAGGGTGCCGGACCGGACGCGAAATGCGTTGGGGAGACGGCACCGTTCTCGCTAATAAAACTCGTTCACCAGCCCGGCAAGCGGGCTGGGGTCCCGAATAGATGCTGGAGACGCGTATCCGCCAATTCAGTTTGTGAGTTGCCCGTGCGATTTATATAATTGATGCGATCGCAGAGAAACCGGATGTATTGAGAGAGCAAACCCTGGATCATCCGCCTGATCGTCCTTGGCAGTTGAGTTTCCTTTGAGTTGCAAAACATGAAACGAAGAAGAGGGAGCCTTGATCCATGACGACAAAAGCCCTTTCCCCCGAACTGCTCCAGAAGATGGACGCTTATTGGCGCGCCGCGAACTATCTCTCGGTCGGCCAGATTTACCTTTATGACAATCCCCTCCTGAAGCGGCCGCTTGCGCTTGCCGACGTGAAGCACATGCTGCTGGGACACTGGGGCACGACCCCCGGACAGAACTTCATCTACGCACACCTGAACCGGGTCATCAAGAAATACGACCTCGACATGATTTATGTCTCCGGTCCGGGGCACGGCGGCCCGGCCGTCGTGGCCAACACGTACCTCGAAGGCACGTACAGCGAGGTCTATCCCGACATCAGCCAGGACGAGGCCGGGCTGCGGAAGCTCTTTCTGCAGTTCTCGTTTCCCGGAGGAATTCCCAGCCACGCATCGCCCGAGTGCCCGGGCTCGATCCACGAGGGCGGCGAGTTGGGCTATTCGCTCAGCCATTCGTTCGGAGCGGTGTTCGACAATCCCGGTCTCATCGTCGCCTGCGTCGTCGGCGACGGCGAGGCGGAGACGGGACCGCTGGCCACGGCGTGGCATTCGAACAAGTTCCTCGATCCGGCCACCGATGGCGCGGTGCTGCCGATCTTGCATCTCAACGGCTACAAGATTTCCAACCCGACCATCCTGGCCCGCATCGAGCACGAGGAATTGGAGCAGTTGCTCCGCGGCTACGGGTGGACGCCCTACTTCGTCGAGGGGCACGAGCCCGAACTGATGCACGAGGCGATGGCCGCGACGCTCGACGCGGCGGTGGAGCAGATCCGACAAGTCCAGGACAACGCCCGCCGACCATCGGTAGATGGCGCCCCCTACAGCCTGACGCGTCCGCGCTGGCCGATGATCGTGCTGAACTCGCCCAAGGGCTGGACGGGGCCGAAGATGATCGATGGATTGCAAGTGGAAGGCACCTTCCGGGCGCACCAGGTGCCGCTCTCCGATCCGGCGACGCATCCGGAACACCTCAAGCTGCTGGAAGACTGGCTGAGGAGCTACCGGCCGGAGGAACTCTTCGACGATTCAGGCCGCCTGAAAGCGGAGTTGGCCGAACTGGCGCCCCAAGGCCAGCGGCGCATGGGCGCCAATCCCCACGCCAACGGCGGCCTGCTGCTCCGCGACCTGCGGATGCCGGACTTCCGCGACTACGCGGAAGCCGTACCCTCGCCGGGCGCGCGCGGCATCGGCGAACGTCCACGTGCTCGGGCCTTTCCTCCGCGACGTGGCGAAGCTCAACGCCGAGCCGACCATGGGTACACGGTGCCCGAACTTTCGCGTCTTCGGCCCTGACGAGACGCTCTCCAACGGCCTGGAGGCCCTTTTCGAAGTGACGCAGCGCCAATGGGACGCCGCAACCGTGCCCAACGACGAATTCCTCGCGCCCGCGGGGCGGGTGATGGAAATGCTCAGCGAACATCAATGCGAGGGCTGGCTCGAAGGCTACCTGCTCACCGGGCGGCATGGACTCTTCAACTGCTACGAGGCCTTCATCCACATCGTCGATTCGATGTTCAACCAGCACGCCAAGTGGCTGAAGGTCACGTCGCGCTTGCCGTGGCGGCGGAAGATCGCCTCGCTGAACTACCTGCTGGCCTCGCACGTCTGGCGCCAGGACCACAACGGTTTCACGCACCAGGACCCCGGTTTCATCGATCACGTCCTGAACAAGAAGGCCGAAATCGTCCGCGTTTACCTCCCCCCGGACGCCAACTGCCTGCTCTCCGTGATCGACCACTGCCTCCGCAGCCGGCATTACGTGAACGTCGTGGTCGCGGGCAAACACCCCGCGCCGCAGTGGCTGACGATGGACGCCGCCGTCAAGCACTGCACCGAGGGCATCGGCATCTGGCCGTGGGCGAGCAACGACCAGGGCGTCGCCCCCGACGTGGTCATGGCCTGCTGCGGCGACGTGCCCACGCTGGAGACGCTCGCCGCCGTCTCGATCCTCCGCGAGCATCTGCCGGAGTTGAAGATCCGGGTGCTCAACGTCGTCGACCTCATGCGGCTGCAACCGCAAAGCGAACACCCGCACGGGCTGAGCGACATGGATTTCGACGAGCTTTTCACCAAGGACAAGCCGGTCATCTTCGCGTTCCATGCCTACCCATGGCTGGTCCACCGGCTGACCTACCGCCGCACCAACCACCGCAACATCCACGTCCGCGGCTACAAGGAAGAGGGCACCATCACCACGCCCTTCGACATGACGGTGCTGAACGATCTGGACCGCTTCCATCTTGTGATGGACGTCATCGACCGCCTGCCGCAGACCGGCGACAAGGGCATCTATCTCAAGCAGCAACTCAAGGACAAGCTCATCGAGCACAAGCAATACATCGAGAAGTACGGCCAGGACCTGCCGGAAATCCGCAACTGGAAGTGGGACAACCTCAAATGAATGCACAAGCGCTTATGGACTGCCCGCGCTGTCCAGCAACCGGCATTGGAGACTTGGCAAGGCAAGGAGGCCCACGTAACGGCGGCACGGCAAGCCCTGGTTCATCGGGCCCGGTGCAACCGGGCAGCGCGTCGCGGCGAATATGATGCCGCGATGGAACGAATACGAGCGTCACAACAAGTGTCCGGCAACTCATGTAACTTGTGAAACTGAAGGGATGACGATGAAAGTCAATTTGAACGATTTCCGCGTGCGGCCCGGAAAGAAGACCGCACTCGAAGAGTGGCCGACGATCGTCAAGCCCTTCTGCACGTCGAAAAAGCGGTATCGAAAACTGCTGGAAAAGCACGTCGAGGAGCTGAGCGCGCTGCAGAATCTTCACTACGCGTCCAGTCGCTATGCATTGCTGCTGATTTTCCAGGGAATGGACGCTGCCGGCAAGGACGGCGCCGTCCGGCACGTCATGTCCGGGGTCAATCCGGAGGGCTGCGAGGTTTTCAGTTTCAAACAGCCCAGCGCCGAGGAATTAAAACACGATTTTCTATGGCGCTCGACCTGCCGCCTGCCGGAGCGCGGGCGGATCGGCATCTTCAATCGTTCCTACTACGAGGAGGTGCTCGTCGTTCGCGTGCATCCGGAGATCCTCCGCAACCAAGGGCTTCCGCATGAGCTTGTCGACGAAAAGAACCTTTGGAAGGAGCGGTATCGTTCCATCGTTGACTTTGAGGAGCATCTCCACCGTAACGGTACCCGGATCATCAAGGTTTTCCTCCACCTGTCGAAGGACGAACAGCGAAAGCGGTTCCTGGAGCGCATCGACGAATCGGACAAAAATTGGAAATTCAGCCTCGCCGACATCCAGGAGAGGAAATACTGGAAACAATACACGAAGGCCTTTGAGGCCTGCCTGACCGCGACGAGCACGCGCCACGCGCCGTGGTACGTCGTTCCCGCCGACGATAAGGAGAATGCCCGGTTGGTTGTTTCCCAAATCGTTCTCGATGCGCTCAATGACCTTAAGATGGCCTATCCCAAGACCACCGCCAAACGCCGGCGGGAACTGAAATCGATCCGCAAACGGCTCTGAGTCAGCCCCGCTATTTCTTCTTCGCGTCGCGGAGCATCGGCGACTCGGCCAGGGTGAAAAGAACGACCTCCTCGCCAGTGAGGGTGCTTATGTCATGGCGCATGCTCAACGCAATCCAGGCAATCATCATATCAAGGTTAGAAAAAGGGCAATAGTCGCTTGCCTTTTTTGCGTGGCTGGTTACAATGACCGGTGGGAAGAGTCGCGGCGGACTAGACTGTGGCTTTTCACTGGAATTGTCGGATGACTAGATAGAGGGCAACCCGGCCGTGCCGGGGGGCTCGGTAGCGAGTAAGCCGACGTGGTCGAATACCTGCGGGTATTCCGTCACGTCGGCTTTTTTCGTTTTCTGCCAGTTTTGGTCCAAGCCCCACTTGTTACCCAATGAGGAACTGAATCATGTCCGAGAAGAAGTCCGTTGTCGCTATTTTTGAAACCCACGATCAAGCCGAGGACGCTGTTCGCGAACTCCAGAAGGACGGCTTCGACATGAAGAAGCTGTCGATCGTCGGCAAGGCTTACCTCACGGACGAGCACGTCGTCGGCTACTACAACACGGGCGACCGCATGATGTATTGGGGCAAGCTGGGGGCCTTCTGGGGCGGCTTCTGGGGACTGCTCTTCGGCTCCGCGTTCTTCTGGGTGCCGGGCATCGGTCCGCTCGTCGTGGCGGGACCGTTGGTGACCTGGATCGTCGCCGGGCTCGAAGGCGCCGTCATGACAGGATCGCTCACCGCTCTCGGCGCAGGACTCTACAGCATCGGGATTCCCAAGAACAGCATCGTAGAATACGAGACCGAGGTGAAGAGCGGCAAGCTTCTCCTGGTTGCCCACGGAACGGCCGACGAAGTGGAACACGCCCGGGACCTCCTGCATCAGACGGGAGTGGAGACAGCAACGGTTCATGCGGAGCGGGTCGCAGTCGGCGTCTAAGGTCAGGAACCATGGAAGACCACCACGAGCATGGCCACCAACACGAGCATGACCACCACCACGGGCCGCCGCGCAGGAAACTGCATCGCGATTGGCGCCTGTGGCTGGTGGTCGGCCTGATGCTGGCCGCGATGCTCATGTACGTTTTGTCAGACAACGAGCGATTCGGTCTGGGACGAGGTACGGGAAAGATCTCCCCGCCCGTCCCGGCGATGCCGTGATCCTCGGGGAGCCAGGGGGGAGGATATCGGATGGACAAGATTAGGCCGGAAACACATGGTCCCGAACATCATTCGTACAGGGCGAAGCCGTTGACGGTGATCCTCGTCGCGCTGGCCGGCGGCGCAGTGCTGTATTTTGGCGTCATGGCATGGTATTTCACGGGGGTCGATCCGGGCGGCGGGCCGCCGGGCCTCGATGAGGCCGCGACGGAGTCGTCTTCCGCCGGCGAGGGCCAGGGCAACTTGGCCCTTCCTTCTTTTTCAGCAAGACTATTTTCGGAGGTTCAAGTCATGTGGATGCACTATACTGCAATTGGCCTGGGGGTCGCCCTGGTATTGGTCGCCTTGTACCTGGCGAGTTGTATCCGTGTTCTCAACGAATACCAGCGCGGCGTCATCTTCCGCCTGGGCCGGGCCATGCCCGCGCCCAAGGGACCGGGGCTGATCATGGTCTTCTCGCCGGTCGACAGCATGGTGCGAGTCGACTTGCGGACCATAACAAGAGTCATCGAGCCCCAGGACATCATCACCCGGGACAACGTCTCGGTCCGCGTCAATGCCGTGCTCTATTTCCGGGTCGTGGACCCCATGCGGTCCGTGTTGGAAGTGGCCGACTTCTTGTTCGCCACTTCCCAGGTGGCGTTGACGACGTTGCGCAGCACGCTGGGGCAGGCGGAACTCGACGACCTCCTGACGGAGCGGGACAAAGTGAACCGCCGCTTGCAAGAGATCATCGATAAGCACACCGAGCCGTGGGGAGTGAAAGTCTCCGTCGTGGAGGTCAAGGACGTGGACCTGCCCGAGCCGATGAAGCGGTCCATGGCCCATCAGGCGGAGGCCGAACGCGACCGGCGTGCGAAGGTCATCAACGCGGAAGGGGAGTTCCAGGCCGCGGACAAACTCCGCCAGGCTGCCCAGATCATGACGCCCTATCCCATGGCGATGCAGATGCGCTACCTCCAGGCCCTGGCCGAGGTAGCCTCCGAAAAGAACTCCACCATCATCTTTCCGCTGCCGTTGGAACTGTTGGCGCCGTTCCTGAAAAGCGGCCGGGACGGCGCGAGCAGCGCCGTGCCAACCAGCACGCGACTCGAGAATGCAACCCTTGGTGTAAATGATTCTTTAGAACCGGCGCAAGTTATCGGATCGGGAGCAATGCCAGCGACGATCGGCGGGAACGGCCGGTAGCATGTTCAGTTGGAGCACGATGGCGCCACTTATGCTGTCGGCAAAGGCGACGTGTTGCTCTTGCCGGCCGTGGTCGGAGCGTGTTTCTGCCGACCGCGTGGCGCCATTGGCTTGTTGGAGATTTCGCTGCCGGCAAAGAACCCGACCCCATGAAAAAGCTCATTGTCTTCGATCTTGATGGCACGCTTGCCGAAAGCAAGGCATCTCTCGACGCCGAGATGGCCACACTGCTCACCACTCTCCTAGGCATCGTGAAGGTGGCTGTCATTTCCGGTGGCAACTGGCCGCAATTCGAAAAACAAGTTCTCTCTCAATCTTCCCCACGACGAACGTCTGAAGAACTTGTCTCTCCTTCCTACCTGTGGAACAAAGTTCTACCAATACGCAGGCGATTGGAAAAAGCTCTATTCCGAAGATTTCACCGCAGCGGAGAAAGACAAAATCATCAGCTCTCTCAACAAGGCGATCGGGGCAGCGGGCTGCAAGGTCGAAAAAGTCTGGGGAGAGGTCATTGAAGACCGGGGAAGCCAGATTACGTTCTCCGCACTAGGCCAGCAGGCTCCGCTCGATGAAAAGAAGAAATGGGACCCTGACTTCGCCAAGCGGAAGAAGATGAAAGCACTCCTCGATAAGCTTATCCCCGAGTTTTCCGTGCGATTGGGCGGCGCGACATCCGTTGACGTCACCAAGCCCGGCATCGACAAAGCCTACGGGATTCGAAAACTCCGCGACACCCTGGGCATTGCAATTCATGACATGATTTATGTCGGGGATGCCTTGTTTCCTGGCGGGAACGACTATCCGGCTGAAGAAGCGGGTGCGGTTTCGATCCAGGTCCGAGATCCCCACGAGACGAAACGCGTGATTGAAGCGATCATCGCTTGTTTGGATGGCGATGAACCGGCACAACCTCGCAAGGAGGAGAGTCGATGAACGGCTTTCAATTGCAGCGGCTCGGGCTGATGATGGAGCCGGAACCGGGCAATCCGCATGGAGGCTGAAGGCGTCCTGAATCCGGCGGCCGTTCGCGGCCCTGACGGCAAGCTTTACCTGTTTCCACGGCTCGTCGCGCGAGGCAATTATTCGCGCATCGGCATTGCCCGCGTAAAATTCAACGAAGCCGGCGATCCGTGTGGAGTCCAACGGCTCGGCATCGCACTGGAGCCGGAAACCGATTATGAGCGTCGGCCCGACGGCAGCGGTGGCTGCGAGGATCCGCGTGTCACGTTCGTCGAACCGCTTCAGTGCTACATGATGACTTACGCGGCGCTCTCGCCCATCGGCCCACGGATTGCCGTGGCCGTATCGGAGGATCTGTTTCACTGGAAGCGACTGGGGCTCGCGACCTTTGCTCCGTATGACGGCATCGATTTCGTTCACGTGGACAACAAGGATGCCAGCCTCTTCCCCGTCGCCATCCCCAATCACGCCGGGAAAATGCAGATGGCCATGCTCCATCGTCCCCTTTTCCCCGGCACTCGTCCCGAGGAAACCGCCTGCCAGGCCGCGTCGCGCGAGGTGGATCTCGATCATGAGAGCATCTGGATTTCCTACTGTCCGATGGCCTTGGAGGGTCCCGAACCGTCACACCTCGGCCTGTTTAATTCGCATCACCGGCTGGCGACTCCGGTGTCGCCCTGGGAGCGGCTCAAGATCGGTGCGGGCACTCCGCCCGTCATGACCCGGCACGGCTGGCTGATCCTTTACCACGGCGTGAGCGAAATGGCGGAGGCAAGTAACGACGGACATCATTTGTGCTACTCGGCCGGGGTGATGGTGCTCTCGAAGGAACATCCGCGCGTGATCCGCTATCGTTCGGCGGAGCCTGTGTTGACGCCGGAATTGCCTCAAGAGCGCTGCGGGACCATTGCCAACGTCGTGTTCCCCACCGGCATCGACCGCCGCGACGACATCGGCTTGCCGGACCGCTTCGACGTTTACTACGGGATGGCCGACAACCGGATTGGCGCGGCACGCCTGGATGTGCCGGATTTCCTGCCGCCGGGACGAGTCGTCGATCCGCCGGAAGCAAAGGTGTAGCGTGCCCGATTTCGGGAAAGAACAGGAGGATAGTCATGTTGAAACCAAATGCAGATAAGCCGGGATCGAAGGACGATCTAAAATCCCTGCCGCTGGCGGAGGTGGAGAAACGATTGGGCTCGTCGCCGGACGGCCTCAGTCAAGCCGAGGCGCAGAAACGGCTGACCCAATATGGGCCTAACGAGATTGAAGAAAAGAAGACCAATCCGCTCCTGAAATTCCTCGCCTATTTTTGGGGTCCCATCCCGTGGATGATCGAAGTGGCGGTGATTCTGTCGGGTGCGGTCCAGCACTGGCCGGATTTCTTCATCATCCTCCTCTTGCTGGTGACCAACGCCGTGGTCGGATTCTGGGAAGAACACCAGGCGGGCAACGCCATCGCCGCCCTGAAGGCCAAGCTGGCGATCAAGGCGAGGGTGAAACGTGATGGGAAGTGGGTCAACCCGGCGGCGCGTGAGTTGGTGCCGGGCGACGTCATCCGCATGCGCCTGGGCGACATCGTGCCGGCCGATGCACGGCTGTTGGACGGCGACCCGGTGGAGGTGGATCAATCCGCGCTGACGGGAGAGTCGTTGCCCGCCGAGCGCAAACCGGGCGAGGCGGTGTTTTCCGGTTCGATCATTCGTCAGGGTGAAATCGGCGCACTGGTCTACGCCACGGGGGCAAACACCTACTTCGGCAAGACGGCGCAACTGGTGCAGGAGGCACACACCGTCAGCCATTTTCAAAAGGCGGTCTTGAAGATCGGCGATTACCTGATCATCCTCGCGGCGGCTCTGGTGGCAGTGATCGTCGTGGTTGCGCTGTTCCGCGGCGATCCGATGCTTTACGCAGAGCCCGGCCGGGAGCCCGTACTGTTGTTTGCGCTGGTCCTCACGGTGGCCGCGATTCCCGTGGCAATGCCCACGGTGTTGTCGGTGACGATGGCGGTCGGCGCCCGCCTGCTCGCCAGGAAAAAGGCGATCGTGAGCAAGCTGGTGGCCATCGAGGAACTGGCGGGCGTGGACGTGCTGTGCGCGGACAAGACCGGCACCCTGACCCAGAACAAGCTGACGCTGGGCGATCCGTTCAGCGTACACAACGTCGCCGCCGATCAAGTGATCCTGGATGGCGCGCTGGCGTCGCGTGCGGATAATAACGACACCATCGATCTGGCCGTCCTGGGCGGACTGAAAGACAAGGATTCGTTAAAGGCTTATGAGGTGCTTCATTTCCAGCCGTTCGACCCGGTGCATAAACGCACCGAGGCCACCGTCAAAGCCAAAGACGGAAAGACGTTCAAGGTGACGAAGGGTGCGCCGCAGGTGATTTTGGCGTTGTCGGCCAATGCCGGGCAGGTGAAGCCCGCCGTCGAGAAAGCCGTCAATGAATTTGCGGCGCGCGGCTTCCGTTCGTTGGGCGTGGCGCGGGCCGAGGGCGACGGGCCATGGCAGTTTGTCGGCGTGTTGCCCTTGTTCGATCCCCCGCGGGAAGATGCCAAGGCAACCATCGCGACCGCGCTGGCCATGGGCGTAAAGGTCAAGATGGTTACGGGGGACGCGCTGGCCATCGCCAAGGAAACCGCCAAGAAGCTGGACATGGGCACGAATATCCTCGATGCCGGCGGCCTGGGCGACACGAAGCATCACGAGACGGCGCAGTCGGCGGAGGCAATTGAAAAAGCGGACGGCTTCGCCCAGGTGTTCCCCGAACACAAGTTCCACATCGTGGACGTCCTGCAGCAACGCGGCCACATCGTCGGCATGACGGGCGACGGGGTGAACGATGCCCCCGCGCTGAAGAAGGCCGACTGCGGCATCGCCGTTTCCGACGCGACGGACGCGGCCCGCGCGGCGGCGGCCATCGTGCTGCTGACGCCGGGCCTATCGGTGATTATCGACGCCATCAAGGAGAGCCGGAAGATCTTCCAGCGGATGAACAGCTACGCGATCTACCGCATCGCCGAGACGCTGCGCGTGCTGTTCTTCATGACGCTGGCGATCCTGGTGTTCAACTTCTATCCGTTGACGGCGGTGATGATCGTGATGCTGGCGTTGCTCAACGACGGGGCGATCCTCTCCATTGCCTATGACAACGTTCATTACAAGGACAAGCCCGAGGCCTGGAACATGCACATGGTGCTGGGGGTCGCCACGGTGCTGGGCCTGATCGGGGTCGTCTCCGCGTTCCTTCTGTTTTATCTTGGCGAGCGTGTCTTCGGCCTCGACCGCGCGCACATCCAGACGCTGATGTACTTGAAGCTCTCCGTGGCGGGACATCTGACGATCTTCCTGACGCGGACGCGCGGCCCGTTCTGGTCGATCCGCCCCGCGCGAATTCTATGGGTGGCCGTGCTCGGCACGCAAATCGTGGCGACGTTGATCGCCGTTTATGGACTGTTCATGACGCCCCTTGGCTGGGGTTGGGCGATGTTTGTTTGGGGTTATGCCCTGGCTTGGTTCCTCGTGAATGACCGCCTGAAATTGCTCGCGTATCGGATTTTCGATCCAACTACCTTGCCCCTATTGGCCAAGAAACACTGCCATGCCGGATGAAGTCACGTTTGATCATGAAGCAGGCGTCTTGCGGGTCTTGCAGACCAAGAGCGAGACGAAGGCATTCTACGACAAGATCGCCATGGTCTATGATCTCTTGGCGGAGCATTCCGAGCGGCCCGTGCGTGAAACCGGGCTGCGGCTGCTCGCTGCTGCCCCAGGTGAGCGCGTTCTGGAAATCGGCTTCGGGACCGGCCATATCTTGGCCGAACTTGCCCGTGCCGTCGGGCCGACGGGAAAGGTCTTCGGCATCGACATCTCGGAGAACATGTTGGACCACGCAAGAGGCGTTCTGAGCAACAAGGGCCTCATTGACCGCGTTTCCCTTGATTGCGGCGATGCCCAAAGCCTCCCCTACGGTGACGACTCGCTGGACGGGATATTCATGTGCTTCACCCTGGAACTGTTCGACACGCCGGACATTCCCAAGGTGCTGGCAGAGTGCAAGCGGGTCCTGCGGCCGCGCGGGCGCATCGTCGTCGTGGCCATTTCCAAGGAGTGTAAAGACGGCAAAGAAGGCAAGGACGGGTTCATCATTCACGCCTTCGAGTGGACACATCGCCACTTTCCCAATTTGATGGACTGCCGGCCGATCTATGTCCGCCGAGCGCTGGAGGCGGCGGGCTTTGCCATCGAGGACTCGCGGACGGAATCTATGTGGATTCCCGTGGAGATTGTGCTGGGCAGGAGGGCCGTCTTCTTGCCTTTGCCCCGAAGCTGGACTCCATGGGCGACGAGCAAATTGCGAACGGCTGCCGAGGAGGACGGAATCGAGTGCTTTCCAGCGGTGGAGGCGAAGGACCACGAGTCGAGCAGCGAGGCCAGAACATGCCCCCACAGCCCCATGCCCATAAACATTTCACCGGCACGGCAACCGTCCGCGACATCGTGATCGGCATGTCCGATGGTTTGACCGTTCCCTTCGCCCTCGCAGCTGGGCTTTCGGGGGCCGTGGACGCGACGAGCATCGTGATTACGGCCGGGCCGGCCGAGGTTGCGGCTGGTTCGATTGCGATGGGCCTGGGCGGCTACTTGGCCGCAAGGACCGATTCCGAACATTACGTCACGGAGCGGGCTACCGAAAAAGAGGCAACGATCGAGATGCCGGAACCGGAGGCCGAAGAAGTGGCCTCAGTATTCCGGCACTTATCTTAGCGAAGATGCTTGGCTAAAACCACGAGTATTGCCTTTTCCCTTCGGCGGCGTACAATTTCAGTGTTGGAAGAGTTGCGGGGCACTTGTTCGCGGCTCTCCAGTGAAATTGTCGGATGACTAGATAGAGGGCAACCTGGCTGTGCCGGGGGGCTAGTTGAAGAGTAAGCCGACGTGGTCGAACACCTTAGGGTATTCCGCCACGTCGGCTTTTTTGTTTTCTGTGACGCCAAACGGTCGGAATCCAGCACGGAAGACTTCCAGGTTCAAAATCCTGGAGTTGAGCGGAGGTGACGAACCATGAGTCGAGATGCAATTGACAGAATGGAAATCCTCATGGTCGAGGATAACTTGCAGAATGCCAACGGCACGATACAGGCCCTCAAATGGGGCAACGTGCAATGCCGAGTGAGCCTGGTCTGCGATGACGAGGAAGCGATCCGCTTTCTCTACCGTAAGGGTGAATTCGCCAAGGCGCCGACGCCCAACCTGATCCTGCTGGACATGCAGTTGCCCAAGGAGGAAGGTCAGCGCTTGCTTGCGGAAATCCGCGCCAACGAAGAACTCAAGGACATTCCCGTTGTGGTCCTCACCGGTTCACTGGATCACCGAGCGGGTCTTCACGTCCAAGAGATTCAGGTGGACGGCTTGATCACGCACCCCGTGGAGTTGGACAAGTTCATCGGTGTGGTCAAGTCGCGTCGCCGGTCTTGGTTGACCGACCTTGCGCTGTCCTCCATTGCCTGACGGACACGACCTGGAACACAACCGTTACGAAGACAATCATCCTTTTTTGCAGCACCGTTCTGGCCGTCGGCGAATTCGGCATGGGTTTCACAATCGGGGTGTTGAGAACCCTGGCTTTTGTCGTCATCGTGTTCGGCAATCAGGCGACGACCTATGCCAACCGCGAATGCCGGCGACTCCGGTCCTCTCACCCCAGCTTCTGGCTGGCAATGTCATCGGTTGCCGATATCCTGATCGCCTCGATGTTGGCCATCGGGGGAATCTCCATGACTCTTTTGCCGGCTCTTGTCGTGGCCGGCACGCTTGCCGCGGCGGTGGTCTTCGCCTTGGTCGTGGATGCGGCCAAAGTGCCGGTATTCGGGCGACTCGGGATCGCGTGATCACTAATCCGCATCCTGGACGGCGTGGGGGCGGGAGTATTCGGCGTTGTCTCGGTCCTCGTGATCGCCGACCTCACGCGGGGCTCGGGCCGCTTTAATCTCACGCTCGGGGCCATCAGCACGGCGGTCGGCATTGGTGCTTCGCTCAGCCAGGTCATTGCCGGCTCCATCGTGCATCACTTTGGCTCCAACGTCGGCTTTCTCTTCCTTGCCGCGGTCGCGTCGGCCGCATTGGGCATCCTTTACTTCTTCATGCCGGAGACACACAATAAAGGGTTTGCCTGACCAACCCCACGAGCATCAACCCTATGAACACCGTCCTTCTGCTGGTTCTGTCGAATGTCTTCATGACTTTCGCCTGGTACGGGCACTTGAAATACGGTCACGAGTGGCCGCTATGGAAAGCGATCCTGGTCTCCTGGGCGATCGCGCTCTTGGAATACTGCCTGGCGGTGCCGGCAAACCGCCTCGGTTACGGCCAGTTCTCCGGATTCCAGCTCAAGATCATTCAAGAGGTCGTCACGCTCCTCGTCTTCATCGTATTCGCGATCGCGTTTCTGAAGGAGAAAGTTGCGTGGAATTATCTCGTGGCCTTTGTGTTTCTCGGCGTTGCCGCGTTCTTCGCCTTTGCGTTCAAGGCGCCCGGACCGGCCGCCTGAACGACTGGATGGGAAGGCATGAACCTGGCGCGGAGCAATCCCCATTTTCTCTTTACGTCGCGGAGAATTGGCGACTCGACCGGGAGACCTCCTCGCGGCTGACGGCGCCGAACACCACGGCCCATGCCTCAACAGCTTGATACTGTGGGAAAAAGCAATGGGCCTATTGCCTTTGTACCCTCATGACGTACAATGATGGTGTTGGAAGAGTCGTGGCGCGATTGATCTCGACTCTCCAGCGAACGTGTCGGATGACTAGATGAAGAGCAGCCCGGCTGTGCCGCGGGGGCTCGTTAGTGAGTAAGCCGACGTGGTCGAATACCTTGGGGCATTCCGCCACGTCGGCTTTTTTCGTTTTCCTAAGAACGTTCGGAAGAAATTGGTGCCAGTCACACGTTTGTCCCGGGCTTCCGCTCATTTCTTCCGAACGTTCTAACATGAAAGGCTGAACCCATGCGTAGTGTTTTGATCATGACAGGCGTGGCTCTCGCGCTGGTCGCGATGGCGGTTGCCCAAGGACCACTGAAGAGCGTATCGGGCGACTTGCCCGACAAGCCCGCCGCGTCCGATACGGCAACGACGGCAACCGCCGCGTTTGTGGCCAGCCTGGCGCAGCCGCAAGACGAGAAGTCGATCCGGCTCGCCGCCGAGGCGTTTGCCAAGGCGTATAATGCGGGCAATGCCCAGACGATCGCGCAACTGTTCATACCCAGCGGGGAGATAGTCAGCGAAGAAGGCCAATCTACTCAGGGCCGCGAAGCGATCGAGCAAGAGTTCGCAGGAATCTTCAAGGAACATCCCAAGACCCACATGGTTCTGGCCATCGGCTCCATTCGGTTCATCGGTCCGGACATGGCCGTCGAGGACGGGACGGCGACCGTGACCCATGGGCCCGACGAGCCCGCCCAGCGCAGTCCCTACTCGGTGACCTACGCCAGGCAGGACGGCAGGTGGCTGACGGCCAGCTCGCGAGACCTTCCCGATGACACGCCCACGCCCGAGGAGCAGCTCAAGCAACTCCAGTGGATGATCGGCGAATGGGTGGACGAAAGCCCGGAAGCCCTGATCATGACCTCCTACCGCTGGACCGACAATCAATGCTACATCTTGAGCGAATTCAAGGTCCAGGTCGGCGGCCGGCCGGTGATGACCGGTACCCAGCGCATCGGCTGGGACCCCTTGGCAAAGAAGATCCGTTCCTGGGTCTTCGACTCGGAAGGCGGGTTTGGCGAAGGTCTCTGGACGCGGGAAGGCAACCAATGGATCGTGAAAAGGACCGGCGTGACGCGTGACGGAAAGACCGCCTCGGCGACCAACATCATCGCCCGAGTATCCAAGGACCGAATGACGTGGCAACAACGGGACCGCATCGTCGGCGGGGAGAAGACGCCCGACATCGCGGAAACCCCGATCACGCGTAATCCGCCCGCCCCCAAATAACACGCCAACTTCGCAGCTTGATCTGCATAGACCGGAGAAATACCAATGAATACGAGATCGAAAACAGTCGTGACCTTCGTGCTGGTTGTCGTGTTGTCAGCGGGCCTGGCCATGGCGGGCCGGGGCGGAGGCGGCGGTGGAGGCGGGGGCGGCCGTGGCGGCGGCGGGGGCGGCGGTGGATTCCACAGTGGAGGCGGCGGTGGCGGATACCAAGGTGGAGGCGGCGGATACCACGCGCCTTCTTTCAGCACCCCGCGCAGAGTTTTAGCGAGCCGCGCCAGAGTTTTAGCGAGCCGCGCCAGAGTTTCAGTGCGCCGCATCAGAATTTCAATGCCCCGCGTCAGACTTTCAACACGGCGCGTCCCGGCGAGACGTCGGCGTCGCGGCCATCGTTGCCGCAGAATGCCGGGGCCAACCGCGCGGCCTTTACGCCAAGCAACCGGTCTGGAACCGGCGAGCGGCCAGGAATTGCCAACATGCCCAATTGGGACAACCGCCTGAACACCGGGAATCGCGCGAACGCCGGGAATCGCGCGAACATCGACAATCGTGCGAATATTGGGAACCGGGCCTACGTCGCAAACCGTCCGAACCTCGGTAACAACTTCAACATCAACCGGACGAACAACTTCGTCCGACCGACACATGGCGATTGGAACCGCGGCGGTTGGTATCACGGGGATTGGCACGGCAACTGGAATAACTCTTGGAATTATGGGCCGGTGGGCTGGTGGGGCACCGGCTACTGGGCCGGTGACGCTCTTTCCGCGACCCCCTGGTCCTGGGGATATTGGCCGTACTACAACCCCTACTACGGCGGGTCGTTCGTCGCCGGCAGTGCCTTCGATTACTCGCAGCCGATCGTGGTGGCCCAGGCGGCCGTCGCGCCGGCCGGCGCTCCAGCGGGTCTGACCGCCGAGCAACAGGCAACTCCCTTGCTCGATGCGGGGCGCAATGCCTTCATGCAAGGCGACTATGCAACCGCGCTGGCCCAGGTGGACCAGGCCATTGCGCAAGTGCCCAACGACACCGTGCTCCACGAGTTCCGCGGCCTGGCGCTGTTCGCACTGGGGCGTTACAAGGAAGCGGCTGCCACCGACTATGCCGTGCTGTCTGCCGGTCCTGGCTGGGATTGGACGACGCTCAGCGGCCTCTATCCGGACGTGGACGTCTACACGACACAACTCCGCGCCCTGGAGCAGTACGCAAACTCGCACCCGGCCGACTCGGAGGCGAGATTCCTGCTGGCCGAAAATTACCTGACTTGCGGCCACACCGCTGCTGCCGCCGCACAGTTCCAGGAAGTCGTACAACTGGATCCCAAGGACCAGTTGTCCGCCCAACTACTCAAGAGCATTTCCGGAGCGGATACTGCCACGCCCGATACTGCCCAACCGGCGCCAACGAAGCCGGCCGATGCGGCGGGCCTCGTGGGCAACTGGACCGCGACGCGCGCCGACAGTGCCACGATCAAACTGGCCCTGGCCGGCGATGGAAAGTTCACCTGGGCCCTGGATCAGAACGGCAAGCCGCAACAGTTCAGCGGCACGTATACCGTTGCCGACAACCTCCTGGTCCTTAAGCAGGGCAACAATCCCATGATGGTGGGCCAGGTCGCCCCGCTTGCCAGCAACCGTTTCAATTTCAAGCTGGCGGGAGACAACCCCAGCGACCCCGGCCTGACCTTCGTGCGATAAGGATCGGCGGGCTCGAGATTCGGACCACCCGACCCCATCTTGACCTGCGCGGCCGCGGGTGCGACAATGCTGTCGTACTTGGTCCTAAGGCCATTGGTGAGTCGGACGGCCATGAAATCGAGCCGATCTTCTCGTGTCACGCAACTCCTGGAGAAACCCGGACCGGGGGACCGCCCTGCCGCAGAGCAGTTGTTTGCGGACGTCTACGGCGAACTGCGATCGCTTGCCGCGCGATACCTGCACCGGGAACGAAAGAGCCATACGCTTCAGCCGACCGCGCTGGTTCACGAAGCCTACTTGAAGCTCGTCGGTCAAACGCGCGTGGATTGGCAGGGCCGGGCCCATTTCCTGGCCATTGCCGCTCACGCCATGCGAGAGATCCTCGTCGATCATGCTCGGCGGCATAAGGCAAAAAAGCGGGGTGGCAATCGGCATCGCATCGCGCTGGACGACAACCTGGCCGTCGAGTCCAATCGCGACGTGGACCTGTTGGCGCTGGAAGACGCCTTGGCCAAGCTCGCAAAGCTCGACCCGCGCCAGGCCCAAATGATCGAACTCCGATTCTTTGGCGGCCTGGACATCGCGGAAGTCGCGAAGGTGATGGGGATGTCCAAACGATCGGTGGAGCGGGAATGGACCATGGTTCGCGCCTGGTTGCGGCGGGAACTCGGCAGGAGCGGCACGCCATGAATGCGGAGCGCTATGCGCAGGTCCGAAGACTGTTCCTGGCCGCGTGCGAGCTTGCCGAAAGTGAGATGGGCGCGTTTCTCGATCACGCCTGCGCGGGCGATCCCGAGCTTCGCGAGGAACTGGAATCCCTGCTGAAGCAACCTCGCGCGACGACCATCATCGGCACGTCAAGCGAAGACGCCGCCCGCGGCAAGGTCCTTTCCCCCCTCGCCCATCTTCCGCAGTGAACTTGTTCCCGCCGATATCCCCCTTGAGGCGGCACGGGCTGGGAATCCGTGGCGTTTTTCGCCGGGTGAAATCATTGCCGCCCAGCGCTACAAGATTCTGGGGCCGCTGGGCGGAGGCGGCGCCGGCGAGGTCTACAAGGCGCACGATCAGATCATGGATCAAGACGTGGCGTTGAAGTTTCTCGCCCCCGGGCAGAGCGGCGGCGACCCGACGTGCAGCCGTTTCGTGAGCGAAGTCGCGATGGCCCGTGAAGTTGCCCATCCGAACGTGGTCAGGGTCTACGACGTCGGCCAACTTGCCGACGGCGAGGTGTTTCTGTCGATGGAGTTCATCGACGGCGAAGACCTTGCGTCGTTGCTCCGCCGCGCCGGCAGGCTCTCGCCTGAAAAGACCGTGCAAATCGCCCGGGAACTGTGCGCCGGGCTGGGCGGCCGCGCACGATCATGGCGTGTTGCACCGGGACCTGAAGCCGTCCAATATCTTGATCGACGGAGACGGTCACGTGCATATCGCCGATTTCGGCATTGCGGCTTTCGTTCCCACTGCCGCAGGCGAGATTCCTTTGGCCGGGACACCCGCTTTCATGGCCCCCGGGTTGTTTCACCACAAGCAACCCTCGAAACAAAGCGACCTCTATGCGCTGGGGATCGTGCTGTATGAAGTGGCCACGGGAAGGGAGCCCTTCGGCGGCGTGCCGGCCGACGGCCTCCAAGCCGCTGCCGAACTGGTTCCGCCTTCGGTGCTGTGTCCCGAAATCGGGCCTGCCCTGGAACGGGCCATCCTGCGGTGCTTGGAAGAAGATCCGGGCCGGCGGCCCGAATCCGCGGAAGCTGTTGCGGCCCTTCTGCCGCGATAGGTTCCCTAGTTGTCCACGTCCTTCCGGAGGGGCAATTGGACCACGATCCGGGTTCCCTTGCCCAAGCTGCTCGTGATGGTCGCGGATCCCCCAAACAACTTTGCGCGTTTCTGAATTCCTTCCAAGCCAAAGTGGCCGTCGCCGACTTCACGGGGATTGAAGCCGATGCCCCAGTCTTGGACCTCAATCAGAACGTGCCGGTTCCGCCGGGTCAACCTGACGAGCACGCGCTCGCTCTGGCTGTAGCGGCGGGCGTTGGCAAGGCCCTCTTGCAGGATCCGATAAATGGTATTTTCCGACGCGGGCTCCCACCGCTCGCCGTCGAGGTTATGGACGAACTCGATCTCTGGTTTGCCCGGAGCGCTGCCTTGGGAGATAAGGTCCTCGATGGCAGCCACCACGCCGCATTCGTCCATGAGCGGTGAACGCAGTCCACGGATCAACCGGCGTGCTTCCCGCATACAGTCGTCAAGCGCTCTTAGTCCAGTCTCGAAACTCGTCCAGACCTCGCCGTCTCCCTCTCCTTTGAACCGGCTGAACGCCGCAAAGTGCGTGATCGCGGCGGCGAGTTGCTGGACGAATCCGTCGTGGATTTCGCAGGAAACCACTTGTCGATCCCGGTCCTGCAATTCCAGCAAGTGGCGGAGATACTGCTGCTCCTTGAGCGACTGTTCCTCTGTCTGCCGACGCTCCTTGATCTCCGGCCTCGACGGTTCGGCGGCTTGATCGCGGCCAAGCCCGGCGGCGTGCCCAGGGACGGGATCGGTATCCAGGCCCAGGAACTGCGGACCTTGCGACGCCCACTCGGTCGGGTCCAAGGGCCCCGTGACCCTAGTAAGACCGAGATCCAGCGTGCGGAGTTGTCTCAACCCCTTGAGGTGCTCCATGCCGGCGTCGCTGACCTCGGTGCCGCGGAGGCCCAGCGACTGGAGTTGCCTCAATCCCTTGACGTGTTCCAGGCCGGCGTCCGTGACCTTGGTGCCGCCGAGGTCGAGTTCTCGAAGTCGGGGCAGACCCCTGAGGTGCTTCAGATCGGCGCCGGTAGCCCAGAAGCACAATTCTTCGAGTTCGGGCAGACCGCGGAGGTGCTGCAAACCGGCATCGGTGACTTCGGTGCCGCCGAGCCCCAGTTCTTGGAGTTGCCGCAACGCCTGGAGGCGCTTCAGACCGGCGTCGGTGACCTTGGCGCCGCTGAGGTCCAGCGTCTGGAGTTGGGGCAGATCCTCAAGGTGCTCCAGGCCGGCGTCGCTGACCTCGGCGCCGCCGAGGTCCAGCGTCTGGAGTTGGAACAGACCCTTGAGGTGTTCCAGACCGGCGTCGCTGACCTTGGTGCCGCCGAGGTCCAGCGTTTGGAGTTGCGTCAGCCCCTTCAGGTGTTCCAAACCGGCGTCGCCGACTTCCGTGTGGGAGAGATACAACTCTCGGAGCAGGGGCAAGTCCTTGAGGCACTCCAAGGCGTCGTCGTCGAGCAGGCACCAGGAGAGGTCAACGGATATCGCAACGTCGCCTCGCAACAACTGGATCTTGGCAATCGCCTCTGCGCAATCCGGGTAATCTGGCTTCATCATTCACTATTCCTTAATTCGCTCCCTACTGTTAATGCGAAATCCGCGCTGTGCGTCCGCCAGATTCCGAAAATCGCAGACGCGGAAAAAGACGACAATCCACTTGCTTTCCTCATGCCGCGCCATACAATGGTTAATGGAGGGGTGGCGAAGTCGAAAGCCGCTCGCCCCAGAAGTGAATTGGAAGTCGTCGGACGACTAGATAAAGAGCAAGCCGGCCGTGCCGGGGGGCTCGTTAGTGAGTAAGCCGACGTGGCGGAATACCTCCGGGTGTTCCGCCACGTCGGCTTTTTTCGTTCTTGATCGTTTCTTAACCAATACAGAGGATCGTCATGAGAAGGCTGATGTTCGTGGTCGTTTTGCTCGTGATCGGCATCGCCGGCTTCGGGTATTACCGCGGTTGGTTCGCTTTCACGGTGGACAAAGACAAGTTCCACCAAGATGAACAAACAACCAGGGAAAGGGTGCAAGGCGCCGGGCAAGAGGCCAAGGAAAAGGTCGACAATCTGACTGGCGGCAAGGTCAAAGAACCCCAGCGCCAACCCTGAGACTTTACACTTTGTGGATGCTAATCACGGACCATGTTGGCATTTCGCCAACTTGGGCACACTATACGTGAAGGAGAATTTGATCATGTTACGGCTTGCTATCGTGTTCCTCGTCATCGCCCTGATCGCCGGGTTCCTCGGCTTTGCAGGAGTGGCACAATTATCCTGGGACGGAGCGAAGATCCTCTTCGTTGTCTTCCTGATCCTCGCCGTGCTCTCTTTCGTGGGGCACGGTTTCCGGAGGCGACCCTACTGGGGGTAACGCATAGTTGCCTTTTTCCCCTTGCGGCGTATAATGATGGTGCTGGCAGAACCGCGACGCACTTCATCGCGACTCTGGCAGTGAAATTGTCGGATGACTAGATAGAGAGCAACCCGGCCGTGCCGGGGGGCTCGTTAGCGAGTAAGCCGACGTGGTCGAATACCTGCGGGTGTTCCGTCACGTCGGCTTTTTTGTTTTCTTACCCGAAAGGAAGGTGCCACAATGTCGGAAAACCGCATCAAGATCGCTCCCGAGACAGTAGCGTATGCTGACTCGGAGACGCGCAAGCTCGTGGTGGAATTCGCCATCCCGGGAGCGCCCACGGATTCCATCGACGTGAAGATCCTGGGAGACAGCATCCACCTGACGGCGCCCGCAAGGGACATCGAGTATGTTTCGGCCCTGGCTTTAGCCTGGCCGGTGAAACCGGACAAAGCCGAAGCGATCTACGAGCACGGACTGCTCCGCATCGAGGTGCCCTTCAAAGATCCGATGGAGGATGCCGTGAAGGTTGCCATCAAGACAGCCGGTACCGAAACCAAGCCCGCAGTAATCGCGACTCCAGCGGTTCCGCCGGCGGTTGGACGCGGCAGTAGCAAGCCGCTGGCCGTCGAACCGGCCTTAACGGTCTGAGCCGCGGGCCTTAACGGCCTGAGCCACGCCAGGGCACGCGTTGCCCCAGGCCTCGGTTTCTCAGCGGCGACAGGCTGTTGATCACGCTAACTGCCGTGCCAACTTGCACGGCCATTTGGAAAGGCCGCTTGTGCTTCTCTTTCCGTACGGTATAATTGGAGTGTGCTGCGAGGCGGCGGAGAGCTCCGCGCGACTTGCTGACGCAGTGGATTTGAATTCGTCGGATGACTAGATAAAGAGCAACTCGGCCGGAATGGCCGGGGGGCGCGTTGAAGAGTAAGCCGACGTGGGCGAATGCCTTTGGGTGTTCGGCTACGTCGGTTTTTTTGTTTTCTGCTTAGAACGTTCGGAAGAAATTGGTGCGAGTCCCGCGTTTTTCCAGGGCTTCCGCCCATTTCTTCCGAATGTTCTTGGGAAACCACCACAGGAGGTGATCAATGAATAATGTTCGGCCGCTTTTCGTATCGACCTATCCGCCGGAAGCCTGCGGACTGGCGACCTTCACCCGCGACTCGGCCGACGCCGTGGACATGGCGGCGGGCGCGCGCGTCTCGTCGATTGCGGCGATCCGGAAGACCGCCGCGCTTTGCTACGACGATCCGCGCGTAGTCCACGTCATCGACAATGGCCGCCCGGACGCATACCGCCTCGCCGCGGAGGCGGCCAACGACGGCCCCTGGGACGTGGTGAGCTTGCAGCACGAATTCGGCCTTTATCCCGACGATTGGGGCCGACGCGTGCTGGACTTCGTGCGCGACTGCCATAAACCGATCGTCACCACGTTCCACACGCTCCTGACCGAGCCCACCGCGCTGCCGCGATACATCATTCAGAAATTGGCGGCCCGCAGCCAAGGCGTCATCGTGATGACGAGAGTCGCGGCGCGGCTGTTGGAGCAGATCTACCAGGTGTCCGGGGCAAAGGTACAGGTGATTCCCCATGGCGTGCCGGAGGTTCCCTATCAACGCGACGGCTCGCACAAGACACGGTTGGGGTTCGCCGGCCGGCAGGTGATATGCACCTTCGGACTGATCAATCGAGGCAAGGGACTCGAATACATGATTGGGGCCATGCCGCGGATCGTCGCCGCTTGCCCGGACGCCTTGTACTTGATCGTGGGCGTTACCCACCCGCAGGTCAAACGGCAGGAGGGCGAGGTCTACCGAGAAAGCCTGGTCGCGATGACCGAGAAACTGGGCGTTGCCGCCAACGTCCGTTTCGTCAACAAGTATCTCAGCCTGGCCGACCTGCTGGTGCATTTGCAGGCGTGCGACGTGTACGTTACACCCTATCCGGGCAAAGACCAGATTGCCAGCGGCACCTTGGCCTATGCCTTGGCAGCCGGCGGCGCGGTGGTCAGCACCCCCTACCTCTATGCCGAAGAAGTCCTGGCCAACGGGCGCGGTCTGCTCGTGCCGTTTGGTGAAAGCCGTGCCATGGCCGACGCCACGTTGCGGTTCCTGACAGACCCCGTGTTCCAAATGGAGACTCGACGCAAAGCGTACCGCTACGCAAAACCCATGTTCTGGCCGAACGTGGGCCTCAGGTACTTGGACTATTTCACGCGTGTTTCCGCCCGCAGAACGGCGGTCGTCCCCCCATACCACCGAGAGTTTGTGACGTCAGGCAGCGAGCGCGAGCCCGTGCAGGTCGTACAAGCAGGAGGCATCTGATGTTCGTCCGTGACGCCGTCGTCTTGAACCACCTCGACCACATGACCGACTCGACCGGGTTGGTTCAACACGCCATTTTCAGCCTCCCCAGGCGCGAGAGCGGCTACACGACCGACGACAACGCCCGGGCCTTGCGGCTCTGCGTTCGTCTCTGGAACCAGCATCCCCACGAGAAGATGTTGAAGCGGGTGACCAACTACCTGAGCTTTCTCGAATTTGCGCGTGGCATCGGCCGCGGATTTCACAATTTCCTCAGCTACGATCGGCGTTGGCTCGATGCCGAAGGCTGCGGTGATTGCCAGGGCCAAGCAGTCCGTGCCCTGGCGGAAGTGCTCGGCAGCAACTTGCCCGATGGCTACCGGGCGTTGGGTCGCGAGTTGATCGAAGCGGTTTTGCCCACCCTCGCCGATCTGCGGAGCCTGCGTGCCCAATCCTACGTGATCCTGGCTTACGGGCATTTGTGGAGCAAGGGGGCAGAAGACATCGAACCTCTGGAAAGCGTAGCCTGGTCGGCGGCGCGGCGGCTGGCCGAATGCTACGACCACGCCCGGCGGCCGGATTGGCAGTGGTTCGAGTCGCGCATGACCTATGCCAATGCGGTCTTGCCGCACGCCTTGTTCGTCGCTGCCAAGCGTTGGCCGCAGGAAAACTTCCTCGACATCGCGCGGGCCTCGTTTTCCTTCCTCGACCGGAAGACGACGGTCGTGAGCCAGAGTACTGGGTGCTCCGTCTTCTGGCCGATCGGGAACGAGGGCTGGCATCCCCGCGGGGAGGAAAAGGCGCCCTACGATCAACAGCCCGTGGAAGCCGTCACGATGGCCGAAACCGCGCTGGCCGCGCTGGACCTGCTTGGCGACGAGGAGTACTTGGCGAGTTTCCGCCGTGCCCACGGTTGGTTCCATGGCCGCAATAGCCTGGGCCAGTCGCTCATCGATGTCCGGGCCGGTGCCTGCTACGACGGCCTGCAGGCCACCGGCGTGAATTACAACCAGGGGGCCGAATCGACGCTCGCGTATTTGTGGGCGGAAATGAGCAAACACGAAATCCTGCACTTGCTTGGCGAAAACTGCCCCACGCTTGCCGGCGCGGAGGCCTGAAGGTATTCCAGTGACGACAAATCCCTACGATCATGGCAGCAAACCAGAAAATTAGCGCAACCAGTTCGGTTCTCCCGAGGACCTCCGCCGTGTTGAAGTTCGGCCCGGGTGACGAGTTTCATCAGGAGCTTCGACGCCGCATCGATCGGTATTTCACGCGCACCGGGCTGGGGCGCCGCGACTGCCCGCAGATGTACCTGAAGACGGCGGTTGTTCTCGGCTGGCTGGCGGCATCCTACGTGCTGTTGGTGTTTGTCGCAGGATCGTGGTGGTTGGCCTTGTTGCTGGCGATTTCGCTGGGCCTGGCGATGGCCGCGGTCGGGTTCGATATCCAGCACGATGGCGGACATCATGCCTACTCGGACCGTCCTTGGATCAACCGCCTCATGGCGAGATCCCTCGATCTGCTGGGCGGCAGTTCGTACTTCTGGGCCAGGAAGCACAACGCGATGCACCACAGCAACACCAACATCACCGGCCACGACGACGACATCGACCTCGGCTATTTCGGTCGGCTCTCGCCACACCAGAAGCGACTCACCATTCACCGTTTCCAGCAGTATTATCTCTGGGTGTTGTATGGCTTTCTGCCTCTGAAGTGGCAACTCTACGACGACTTTCATGACTGGGCGGCCGGCCAGATCGGCGGGCGCCAGTTCGCGCGACCCAAGGGGTGGGATTTGGCGGTGTTTCTCGGCGGCAAGGCGTTTTTTTTTTCGCTGGCCCTGCTGCTCCCGCTGCTCGTGCATCCGTTGTGGGCCGTAGTGTTGTTCTACCTCACCGCGTCGCTGGTCCAGGGAGTTACGCTGAGTGTCGTGTTTCAGTTGGCGCATTGCGTGGAGGAGGCCGCTTTTCCCCTGCCGCGGCCGGATACCGGCCGGATGGAGACGGGCTGGGCCGAACACCAGGTCGAAACGACCGTCGATTTCGCCCGCCGGAACCGGCTGCTCTCCTGGTTCATCGGGGGGCTGAACTTCCAGATCGAGCACCACCTCTTCCCCCGCCTTTGCCACGTCCATTACCCGGCGATCGCGCCGCTGGTGGAAGAGACCTGCCGGGAGTTCGGGCTGTTCTACATGGCGCACGAGACCTTTCGGGCGGGTGTCGGTTCCCATTTCCGCTGGCTGCGGCGGATGGGCGCGTCAAACACCGTCTTGGAATGAATGGAGAAGATCTTGCACGACGCCTCCGGCCACGATCTTGCGCCTCGATCCAACCACCGAAAAGGAAACGACGGTTCCCTGAAAGTCCGACGTTTGCCGGTCACCTTCCGCAGCGATTTTCGCCGCGTCATTACTCGCTTCTTTAACCCCGGCGGGGGGGCGCGGATCTGCCGCGTCATCGACCGCGTGCGCACCCTGAACGACGAACAGGTCGACCGCTTGCTCGACGAGGTGTTCGTCAAGTTCCGTACCCGCCACGGCAACATTGCCTCAGTGATTGACGAGAACTACCGGACGGCCCTGGGCATAGCCGGCCAACCGGACGAGTGCTCGCGCAATCGCCGCATGCTGATCGGAGCTTACTTGACCGCGGAGTATTCGCTCGAATCCGCGGCGCTGTTCAATCCCTCGATCGTCCCGCATCACGACCAGCGTAACCTTCCCACCGGCGCGGTGCGGATCATCATGAGCCTGCGGGCGACCGGCAAGGGGCACGTCTCCTCCATCGTCTTTCGCACCGGCGTCATCTATTCCGATCACCAGATCCAAATCGACGCTTGCAGCCGCTTCAGTAATCCTGTTCGGGTTGTGCGCGACAAGCAATATGAGAAGTCTCTGTTCCGCCGCAAGCTCAAAGACATCGGCGTGAACGATGCGGTGACGGACGTCGTCCTGGATCGCCTCGGCGACTTTTTCACTTTGGCCCAGCTCGAGCAGGCCATTGCGGAATCGCAGGCTGCGGCGCCCGAGAAGCTTCAACTCGATGAATCGCTCCAGGACATCCATTGGTTGGCCGACTCGAACTACCAGTTGGAGCTGCCGCGGGATGCGGAAGCCTCGGAGTTGGTGATTTTTCCGCTGACCAGCAACGAAAGCCACGGCATCGAGGACCTCCGCCTGGTCCGCTTCGTGGACGACGACGACACGGTCACCTACTACGGCACCTGTACGGCCTTCGACGGTTATCGCCTGCTTCCGCAATTGATCGAGACCCGCGACTTCCTGCGGATCGGCGTCCACACGATCAACGGCGCCTGCGCATTGAACAAGGGCATGGCGATTTTCCCCCGGCGGATCAGCGGGCACTACGCGATGTGTTCGCGAATCGACGGCGAGAACCTGTACATCATGTACTCCGACATCGTCCACTTCTGGGAGACTGCCGAGTTGCTCCAGACGCCGCGCCCGCCCTGGGGTTTGGTGCAGATCGGCAACTGCGGTTCACCCCTGGAAACGCCGGAAGGCTGGCTGTTGCTGACGCACGGCGTGGGCCCCATGCGCACCTATTGCATCGGCGCCATGCTGCTGGACCTGAACGACCCGCTGAAGGTGATCGGCTGCCTCGACGAACCGCTCATCACGCCCACCGAACGGGAACGCGACGGCTACGTCCCCAACGTGGCCTATTCCTGCGGGGCAATGATCCACGCCGGGAACCTCTACCTCCCCTTCGCCACGTCCGACATGATAACCCGCTTCGCCATCGTGTCGCTCGAAGCCCTGCTGAACCGACTGGTCGGCTAGACAAGATGCCGTAGAATTGGCGGCGTCGAGTTACGACAGTTGCAGGCCCAACTCGAGCCGGCCGGCATTTTCCAGGGCTTTCGCCGCCGCGCATAAATCCTGAATTGCCACGCCGACGGACTTGAACAAGGTGATCTCGTCCGCATGTCCTCGGCCCGGCGACCGACCCAGCACAACGTCGCCCAACTCCGTGGCGAAGTGCGACTCCTCGATCAAGCCTTGCCGCAATGGTTGGAGCAAATCACCTGCTTCTTCCAGCGCTGCTGCGAGGTGATCCACCACGACGTGCGCTCGGCAGACCGTGGCGGGAGGGATCTCGCTCACGTGCGGCTGGTAGGAACCGATCGCGTTGACGTGGACGCCATGCTTGAGATCGGAGTCTTCGAAGATGGGCTCCGACGAAGTGGTAGCCGTGCAAACGACGTCGGCGTCTTTCAGAGCTTCAACCGGGCTGGCCGCGCGTTCGACGGGCCGGCCGAGGCGCCGGGTCATTTCGGCCGCAAACCGATCCGCGGCAGACGGGGCCGCGTCATAGATGTATGCCCGGTGGATCGTGCGCACGCAACAAACTGCTTCCAGTTGAGTGCGTGCCTGCGCGCGGCGCCAAACACAGCTACCACCGCGGCATCGGGTCGGGCCAGGAGATCCGTGGCCAGACCGGACGCGGCACCGGTGCGGATGGCGGTGAGGCTCGTACCGTCCATCACCGCCAGATGCGCACCGGTCGTGCCGTCGGTCAGGATCACCAGTGACTGAATCGTCGGCAGCCCGCACCGCGGGTTATCAGGAAATATCGTGATGGTCTTCAATGAGAACATCCGCAACGCGATGGAATGGCAGGGCATGACAAGCGCCACGCCACGCTCGTCCGGCGTTTGCAGACTTGCGCGGGCAGGCAACGTCACCTGCCCGTCGGCTAACTGGGCGAACGCCTCGCGCATCGCCGCAATCGCGTCGGTCATCGGCAGCGCGCGGCATACGTCGGCAGCGGAAAGATAGAGCCATGGAGCGGTTCTCATCGTCATTTGCAACCGGTGCCTCCGGGGCGGCAGCAACCAGGTTTCAATGCCTGGGCCGACGGCGTGACGGCAATGCCTCCCTTGGACGTACAACGTAATGCCGAGGGCATCGCGAGCCCTACGGCGTAAACGGCGTCGATCGTCTCGTCCAACGGAATGAAGTTCGTGTAACCGCCGAGTACGAGATCCGCATTGACAAAGGCAGCGGCGGCGGCGGCCGCGTTGCGCGTATGGCACGGTATCTCGACCATGCCGTGCAGAAGGTCGCAGACGGTCCCCGAGGTGTCTTGGAACGGGCCATGCAGCCGACGTGGAACGCGCCCGCCGTGTGGGAGCTGGAGGGGCCGCGCATCACGGGTCCGAGGACATGATTGAGGATACTGACGGCTTTCATGGCTTGGGAACCTCGGGTTCTCATGGTTGTTTCTCGTTTGCGATTGCCTGCTCAGACGATTTCTTCCCGAGCGGCATCCCAGCGCACCTGGCGCCGCTGTCGGTACGAAACCAGCGACATGAGGAATGTCGCCGTTTCGACGAACGCTTCGTCGGTCGAGCATTTTGGCGTGCCGCGGTTTTGGATGCAATTCACCCAGTCGGCCACGTGGTTCGGCTGCTTAGGCGTCTTGTTCCACTCGTAGCCCTTGGGCAGGTTCGTTCGCGTGTCGTGCTCTTCGGGGAGTATTTGGAAACGCGTCACGTCGTGCGCGGTGTCGTCGAAACGAAGGGTGGCGTCTCGACCGCAGATTTCCACGGGCTGCTTCGCCTGGCTGGTGTTCATGCTCCCGGAAAAAGTCACGGTCCGGCCGAGCTTCTCAAACTCGTAGGTCGCCGACCACGTATCCGGCACCTCGCGATCGTCGCGAAGTTGCGAGGTCAGGCCTGTACAACAGCAGGTGTCTGGAATGCCATGGCCGAGAAGATACTGCACGAAGTCCATCTCGTGCGACAGCAGATCTCCGGCATAACCGGTGCCGTAGGCCCAGTAACAGCGCCAGTGCCAGAAGTGGCGTTCGTTCCAAGGGATCTTCCGCGCCGGCCCCAACCACAGGTCCCAATTCACTTCCTTCGCGACCTTTGCCGGGTCCGGCCGGTCCCACTGATCGTAATAGCCGTACCAGCGCCAATTGGGATGCCCGGGCTCGGATGCCTTGAAGCGCCCCATGGGCACCAGCGTGACGGGGCCCAGGATGTCCTTGGCGAGCAGTCCCTTCGCCTGCAAAGCGCAAGCGGCTTGGCGCGCATGGTGGCCGAGTTGGAACACGACCCGGCTCCGTTTCAGCGCGTCGCGCATCAGCTTCGCCTCGGCCAGGGTCCGCGAGAATCCCTTCTCGCAATAAATGTCCTTCCCCGCTTTTACGGCATCGAGCACCATCTGGCAGTGCCAGTGGTCCGGCGTGCCGATGACTACCGCATCGACATTCGGGTCGGCCAGCAGTTCACGGTAGTCGATGTAGGCTTTCACCACCGGGTTCAGGCTCCGCTCGATGCCTTTCTGCCGATGCGGCCCATAGACGTCGCAGACCGCCGTTACCTTGACGTTGGGGACATTGACAACCGCATTGATGAGGTCGCCGCCGCGGGTGCCCAACCCGATGCAACCCACGCCAATGGTCTTGGCAGGAGATGGAGCGGAGAGAACTGCCGGAGCGAACGTGGAGACGGCTGCCAGGGCTGTCGCCGCGCGGCCGGTAGTGCGGAGAAATCGCCGACGGTTCCAGGTGGAGTTGTCCTTCATGGATTTGCGCCTTTCTTTCGTCTAGAGTGTCTTTTTTACCCGGGCAACGTACCAATCCCTCATTGTAGCGAAGTTGCGTGTGCATGGTCGAACGGCCGGAGAGGCGAAGGTGGTAGCCGTGGAGCTGGCCTGCCGGCCGACCGGGCGTGCCATCAGCGCCCATTACGGCAAGATCAGCTCGGCAGCGGTCAGCACGACGCACTGCAAGGTGCGGCAAGGGAATTGCACGATCACTCCCGTCGTTGATTCCCTGCTCAGTCAATTGACGGCCCAGCGGCAAAGATAATGAAAGTTGAAAGTTAATATTCAAAGTCTGATCGCCATGCTAAGTCTGACCGCCATGCTGAAAAACGGGCAGTTGGGGCTGAATCTGGCGTCGTAGCGGCGGTTCCAGCGGCTCGGAAGTGGGCCGTTACGTCGCTTCTTGGGATCTGCGGTGCAAAACTTCGGCAGCGACGGAAACCATTACCTAGGAAGGCCCGACGAATGAACAACGACAACAAGACCGCTGGCAGGCCGAAACTCGCAGGGATGGCGAGAACCAGCAACGCCAGGGCGATCAAGGCCGTCACCGCCAGGAAAGCTGCGGCCAGAAAAGCCTATCGGGCCAAGATCGAGTCTCTGCTCGGAAAGTCGGAAGACGGGCCGTTGGCCGGCGTTTGGCAACAAGTTTGCCCATTCTCCTTTGACGGAGCCTGCGAATTACCGAATCGCCGAGCGATCATTAAGGACCTGGCCGACTTCGCCGAGGTACTTCAGCCGAGTCTGGACGGCATGCAGGTCCAGCGCTTGTGTCGGCTGATTGAGAAGTATGCCGCCTCCAAGCCTCGTCCATCGGACCTGTCGGTCTCCCGGCCGGCCCGACAGACCGGGACGCCGAACTACCGCGGCCAGGAAGAAAGTCGCGGCAAAGAGCTCGCCTCGCTACGCGGATGAGATATTGTCCGCCCGCTGACAACCAACTCGGGCTGGCTGACAGGAATCGGAATCGTCATCTGGCCGGTGGCTACCCGTTCCGTTCCGCGAAGCATGAACCGGGCGAGCGAAGTTCTCTTCAAACCGCTGGTAACTGGGCGATTCTCGCCGCAATCTGGCATATTCCCAAGTCCTGGTCGTCGCCACCTTGACATTCCGGCGGGTGGTTGAAAAATATCTCGTGACGTTTTCCGGCCGGCGGCAACTGATCGATTGTGGGAATCTCGATGGCAGCGTTCAAAGAGACCGAAGAGGCCGTGCTGCTCCGCCAGGCGGCCGGCGGATCGCCGGAGGCGTTTGCGCTGCTGGTGCGCCTCCACCAGGCCGCGGTTCGCTGGCGCCTGGTCCGTTACGTTCGCGATCCGGCAACCGCCGACGATCTCGCCCAGGAGGTGTTCTTGGCGGCCTACCAGAATCTCGCGACGTGCCGGTCGGCTGGCAGTCTGCGGGGATGGCTGCTGGGCATTGCCCGCAACGTGGCGATCCAGCACGTTCGCGGCGATGCCCGCCGCCGGCTCAGGGAAACAGGGCCGCTAGCAACGCAATTGGCCCAATGGCGGATCGAGCAACTGGAGCAAGACCCGGCGGACAGCCTGGACCATGAGCGAAAATTGGCGAGCCTGCGAGAGTGTGTCGAGCATTTGGCGCCGGAAAGCCGGCGGGTGGTCGAGGAACACTATTTTCAGCGCCAGACGGTGGAATCGATCGCCCAACGCCAGGGCCGGGGCGCGGGGACCGTGCGGATGATGCTCCTCCGCATTCGAAAGGTTCTGGGCGAGTGCATTCGCAAGAATTTGCGGCAGGACAGGTGAGCGAAATGGACACCCAATTGTTCAGTGAATTGGTCTCGCGCTGGGTCTCCGGCGATCGGCTTGCGCCGGCCGAACAGCAGAGCTTGCTCGACTGGCTGGAAAACCACCCCGAAGCCCGCCGTGAGCTGCTGGAGGACGAGACGCTGGACAGCCTGCTGCATTGTTGGCCCCGACTGGAAGGCACGGCCGAGGATTTCGTGCAGGACTGCCTGCGTCGCGCGGCCGGCCAACGGGCGGATCACCACGAACCGGTTTCCGCGGTGACGGCTCCGCCGATCGTCGCGCTGCCCGTGACGGTGGTTCGGCCGCCGAAGACTGCAGACGACGCCCGGCGCGGCCGAAGGCTGTTTGCAGGCAGCGCTGGCCGGTGGGTGGCGGCCGTGGCCGGCTGCGGCGCGGTCCTCGTGCTCGGCGCAATCGGTTGGCGGTGGCTGACGCACGGGCCACGGGCAGTCGAGATGAACCAGCCCGCGTTGCCTTTGGCCGAAAACCAGGATTCGCGGCCGGAACCGGACCGGACCTTCGCCACACTGGCGCAAAGCGCCGGCGCCGCGTGGGAAACGCCGCGGTCCGCGGGTGACCGGCTCGCGGCGGGCGTCTTGAAGCTGACCGCTGGAACGGCGGAGTTGCACTTCGACAAAGGGAGCATCGCTCGCCTGACCGGGCCCGCGGTGCTGGAGCTTCGCAACGGGGACGAAGTATTTCTGAAACGTGGCAGTCTGGCAGCCAGGGTCCCGCCGCCGGCGGTCGGCTTTCTCGTCGCCACCCCGCTATCGCAGATCGTCGACCTGGGCACCGAATTCGACGTGGTCGTGGAAGATTCGGGAGTCACGCGGACCGTGGTACGTCAGGGGCGCGTGTCGCTCAGGCCGCAAAGGGGCCAGGAAGAGTTCGGATCACCCATCGAATTGGCGGCGGGGGCCTTGGACCACGCCACGGTCTCGGTCCCGGACATCGCCGCCGCCGTGCTGCCGGTCACAACCGTTGCCCACGGGAGTCAAGGCCGGTTCCTGGGCCGTTTGAGCGCCAACGGCAAGACTGCGGAGTTCCACTCGCGACCGGCTTTCCGCGAGTTCCGCGCCTGGCGCTGAAGCAATTGCGCGAGGCCCCTGGCCAGTTCGGTCAGAAGTGGCCCGCTCTCGCTGACGGGGCTCATGGGGCCAACGGGGGCCTCACGGGCCAGAACAATGGCAACCATGGTGCCGCCGAGCGCCGCTCCGGTTCGGAGGCAGACGCTGCCGCCGGAACCCATGGGAATGGTCGCGCCCGCCGCGGTCGCGGATGGCCAAACCGTCGATGTCCAGGAGAACGGAAAGGTAATTTCGATCACCGATTCCAAAGAATCGGGCATCACCGTCACGATCACCGAATCGGTGGGCGGGAAGAAGAAAATGACCAAGGTGCAGGCCGCCGATTTGCCGGAACTGGCCAGGAAGAACCCCGAGGCACACCACCTCTACGGGAAATACTTCCACCTCCGACCGAAAAGCGGCAAGCCCAAATAGCTGCCGAGTGGGCTTTAGCCCGGCTTTGTATTACTATTGTAGAGGAGGCGGGCTAAAGCCTGCCCTACGGAACCGGAAGATTCGCAAAAAACCTTGTGACGATTCTCGCTTGGCGGCAACTAGCTATCGAGAGGTCTTTTGGCGGCCGTTCAGCGGGCCTTTTTTTGGCCAGCGGTTCTGCTTGCGTCCGTGCCGGAAAACTGTTTTTAATTTTTTTAGAAGCAAGATAGGAGAATGAACATGCGTCGGAATTTGTTTGGTGGCCTTGGCTTGTCGATCTCGGTCTTCCTAGGTGCGCTCAGCCTGGCTTCGTTGGCCTCGGCCCAGGCAACCACCACCCCCGCGACGCCATCGGCCCATGCACAACTGCTCAAGACACTCAGGCAGGCCCACCATCTCCTGGTCAATGCCGACCACGACTACGATGGTCATCGGGCCAAGGCCGCCGAAGAGGTCCACAAGGCGATCAAGGAACTGGAAGGTAAGCATCACGGCAAGAAGGCCCAGTCGGCCACAACCCCCTCCACCGGCGGCATCGGCCCGCGCAGGCCGGCCAGGGGGGCAAAGGCAAAATGCATGAAGCCCAGGCAAGCTCGGATGCGCAGTTGCAGCAGGCCCTGCAACTTCTGCAAGGGACCTCGACGCATTTAAGCGGCAAGCACCCCAAGGCGAGCACCAACGTAAGTAATGCGATTGCCGAAATCAACACGGCACTTAAGATCAAGTAAACGTCGATCATTCGAAAACCGTGTTGTGGGTGGCCGTGCAGCGGATAAAGGTGCAGCACTTGCAAAGGTCCTTGAGGCGATCGGCGCCGACGTAGGCACAAGCCGATCGCAGACCCCCGGCGACGTCCTGCAGCACCCCTTTCACCGGGCCCTTGCAGGCCACCTCCACGCACTTTCCCTCAGCCGCACAGTAGTCCTTCACCCCCTCGTGGTGTTTCTCTTGGGCTTCCCGACTGGACATGCCGTAGAACTTCAGCGACTTTTTCTCGCCGTTGTCGGTTGTCCACTCCCCGTCGCATTCCTCGGTTCCCGCCAGCATCCCGCCCAGCATCACGAAGTCGGCGCCCGCTCCGAATGCCTTGGCAATGTCGCCCGGCATCCGGCAGCCGCCGTCGGCACAGATGTGTCCCTTGTTGCCATGAGCGGCGTCGGCACATTCGATGATCGCGGACAGTTGCGGGTATCCCACGCCGGTCATCATCCGGGTCGTGCAGACGCTTCCGGGGCCGATCCCCACTTTCACGATATCGGCCCGGCCCTCGATCAAGAGTTCCTGGACCATTTCCGGGGTCGCCACGTTTCCGGCCATGATGCTCGCCGTGGGGCACAACTCGCGGACGTGTTTCACCCGATCCACGAAGAACTTGGTGTAGCCGTTGGCGGCATCGATACAGATCAGGCCGGCCCCCTCCGGCGCCCGCTCCACGAATGCCTTGAGCTTGTCGAAGTCTTCGTCCCGTATTCCCAGCGTGTAGAACGTGGACGTGCGGGCCGGGTTTGCGGTGAAGAAACGGACCAGGTCCTCCAAGGGGTAGTACTTGTGCAGGCAGGTGAGCATGTTCAAGTCGTGCAAGGCCGCTGCCATGCGCATCGTTCCGGTGGTGTCGAGATTGGCGGCGATGATGGGGATGCCCGTCCAGCCCGCCCGTGGCGCGGCGGCCCGAAAGCGATGGCTCCGTTTCAGATCGACGCTCGCCCGGCTGGGAGCGACCGAGCGCTTGGGTCGGATCAACACGTCGTCGAAATCGAGCCTCAGTTCGGATTCAACTCTCATCGCTTTCGCCCTCTACGGCATTTCCCCGTCAGGAAGCAATACTTCCCCGTCAGGAAGCAATGTTTCCCTATCAGGAAGCAATGTTTCCCTATCAGGAAGCAATCGACCTCGGCCACAGGAAGAGGTAAACGCCGATGCCGACTAGCAGCAGGATCAGCGCCCATCGCCAGACCTGCGGCATGCGGTCCAGGCGCAGCGGTTGGCCAGGACTGGCCTGCCATCCCCAACGCACTCCTATTCCCAGGGCGACGGCGGCGAGCAGCACCAGACCGTTGCACATCTGGTAGCCGAACTTGAGGTTGTAGAGCCAGGTGGCGGCGCCCGCTGTATGGCCCAGCACGACGGCGACACTCACGATCAGGGCCAAAGTATCAGGCAGCAAGAGCAGCACCATGACGAAGATGGCGGCCCACGCCGCCATGCCGGCGGCGAACGCCGCGGGGTGAGCCGTTAGCAGGTGGTGCCAGGTGGGCGAGATTTCGTTGGCATAGGCCCGTTGGCCTTGCCAATACTCGGCGGATTGGCCGATCAAGGTGAGAGTGGTATCCAACGCACAGAACACAAGCGGCGGCAGGCATAAGCCGAGGAACCGCTGACGAAGGCCGCTAATCACGATCGCATCTCCCATCGCTTCTACGCCGAACCCTTGAACTTCTTCCAACTTCCGCCATTATCCCCCGGAATGGAAACCGGAGCAAGTGGCTGTCGGAGCAAGTGGCGCAAGGCGGAGCGGCGGGAGAGAGGGGGGCGCGGACCCCCCATGCGACTCGGCAGTATTTCCCTTTGCCGTCGTATGGGGGTGGCCGGCCTCCCTCTCTCCGCGGACCAAGAATCAAGGAAGGAAGCGTTTGGGACTAGCCGAAATGGATCGGGTCAGACCGGGATTGGCGACTTCCCCACCCACGTTCCGATCACTTCGACCAGTTTTTTCGGGTCGATCGGCTTGCTGATGTAATCGTCGCAGCCGGCATTGATGCACTTCTGGCGATCTCCCGACATGGCGTGGGCGGTCAAGGCGATGATCGGCTCCCGGCAGCCGGCGTCTCGCAGTTTCCGCGTTGCTTCGTAGCCGTCCATCACGGGCATCTGGATATCCATGAGAATCGCGTCGAAGGGATTTCCCGCCTGCCGTGCGGCCAAAGCGAGGCCCAAGGCGATCCGTCCATCTTCCGCCAGTTCCACGTCGGCCCCCGCCTTGCGGAGAAAGAAAGCAATCAATCGCCGGTTGTCGGCGCCATCCTCGGCCAAGAGAATGCGGCAGTCGAGTTTCCGCCAGCCATTCCCCGCGAATTCCCTGGCGGTCACCGCTTCACCCGACTCCGGCGGCGACGCCGGTCCATCACACGGGACGATGCTGATACTGAGGCTGAACGTACTGCCCATGCCGGGGCTGCTCCTAACGACAAGATCGCCGCCGAGTGTCCCCGCCAACCGCTTGCTGATTGCCAAGCCCAGGCCGGTGCCGCCGAATCGACGACGAGCGGAACCGTCCACCTGGGAAAACGGGCGGAACAACTGGCCCATGTCTTCCGCCGATATGCCGATGCCCGTGTCGATCACGTCGCATAGCAACTTGTTGTCGCCCTCGCCCGTGGAGTCCAGCCGCATGACGATCCGGACGCCGCCAACCTCGGTGAACTTGACGGCATTGCCGATGAGGTTGACAAGGATTTGCCGCAAATGGACCGGATCGGTCTTGACTGCCATCGGCACGTCGGGCTCGCACTCGGCGGTCAGTCGCAGCCCCTTGGCTTCCGCTCGCACGCGCATCGTGCCGAGGACATCCGCCGCAACCTGCCGTGGAGAGCAGGTCTGGACATGCAATGTGTGCTTGCCGGCCTCGATCTTCGACAAGTCAAGGATGTCGTTGATGAGATTGAGCAGGTGGTGTCCATTGCGTTTGATGATCTGGACGGCTTCCAGCGTGTCTTGGTCCTGGGCGCTGTCCAGGAGGACATCGGCATAGCCGATGATGGCAGTCATCGGCGTGCGGATTTCGTGGCTCATGTTCGCCAGGAACTCGCTCTTGGCGCAGTTGGCGGCCTCGGCCCGGGCGCAGGCTTCTTCCAGTTTCTGGTTGGCTTGCCGCAAGGCTTCCGAGTATTGTCGCAACGTCTGCTCGGCGTTCCTTCTTGCGGTGACGTCCACGCAGAACGCAACCGTCTTGTCTTTCTGCACCTTGACGGCATGGACCGACATGAAGAATCTCGAACCGTCCTTGCGCACGAAGCAGAATTCGCCGCTGACCGCGGAGCCGGTCTGCATCACTTCGTGGAACGCCGTGATTGCCGCCGTCGCGTGCTCGGGCGCGACAATGTCGGGAATTGCCATTTGCGTCAATTCTGCTTCCGAGTATCCGAGGAGGCGGCACGCCGACGCATTGACCTCCAAGTACCGCCCGGTTGAATCCGTCACGAACACGCCGGTGGGAGAGTTGTTGACGTAGGTCCGATATTTTTCCTCGCTGGCCCGCACCATCTCCTCGGCCCGCTTGCGGTCGGTAATGTCGCGGGCGAAGGCACAGTTGTACTCTTTCCCGTCGCGCGTCATGTAATTGACCGCGATCTCCACCGGGAAGGTCCGGCCGGTCTTCGTGCGATGGCGACTTTCAACGACAAACGACTTCTTTTCCCGAATCGCCTCCCAGTGAGGCCCCCAAAACTCTCGGCTGACGATCGTGTCGATATCGAACACCGTCATGGCCTGGAGTTCATCGCTGGAATACTCCAGAACGTCGCATGCCTTCGGATTGGCGAAGATGATTCGCCCCTCGGGATCGAGCCAGAAAATGCAGTCGGCCGCCTGTTGAACGCAGAAATGGGCTAAGCTTGCTGCACCCTGCTCAGGCTGGCCGCCGGTAATGGAAGTCGAGAAGTTCATTTTGATTGTGAGAATCACTACTGTCCGGTTGAGCGATGAGTAGGTGGTTGAAACTATCGTGATTTCTAGGGTTGTTCCGCGATTTCCGCTTGTACTCGATTTCAGTGCCCCCTGGCGTTTTCGCCCCCTCCTTTGCACTATTAAGTGGAAAGGAGATTGCGATGCACGAGGGCAGGCTGGTTTTTGCTCAACTGATGGATTTCATTCCCAAGCGGGATTTCGACGAATGTGTGAAACGCTATCGCGGCAACTACCGGGTCCGCGATTTCTCTTGTCGGGACCAGTTCCTCACCATGGCCTTCGCTCAGTTGACTTATCGCGAAAGCCTGCGGGACATCGAAACCTGCTTGAATGCGGTGCCGTCGAAATTGTACCACGCCGGGCTTCGCGGCCGGGTTTCCAGGAGCACGCTCAGCGATGCCAACAAGCGTCGCGACTGGCGGATCTACGCCGACTTCGCTCAAGTGCTCATTCGTCGCGCCCGAGCCCTGTACGCCAAGGACAACTTCGCAGTATCGCTCAAGCAGGCCGCCTATGCCTTGGATTCCACAACTATCGATCTTTGTCTTGCCCTGTTTCCTTGGGCGCGATTTCGTCGTCACAAAGGTGCCGTGAAGCTTCACACGCTGATCGACTTGCGGGGCAACATCCCCTGTTTTATCCGCATAACTCACGGGAAAACGCACGATGTGACCGTCCTCGATCACCTGCCAATCGAACCGGGCGCCTTCTACATGATGGATCGAGGATACGTCGATTTTGCTCGCTTGCATCGCTTTACTTCACAGTTGGCGTTCTTCGTCACGCGTGCCAAGAAGAACATCGACTGTTACCGCCGCGAGTCCCGTGTGGTGGACAAGTCCACGGGCCTGCGAAGCGACCAGACGATTGTTCTGCGAGGCGTCAAGACCTCAAAGCTTTATCCGGATGCCCTGCGTCGCGTTGCCTATTACGATGCCGAGCACGACCGGCGATTGTGTTTTCTTACCAACAACTTCGAACTACCCGCCCTGACCATTGCGAACTCTATCGCTGCCGTTGGCAGGTCGAGTTGTTCTTCAAATGGATCAAGCAGAACCTGCGGATCAAGGCATTTTATGGCAACACGGACAACGCGGTGCGGACTCAAGTCTGGATCGCGGTGTGCGTCTACGTCCTGGTGGCCATCATCCGGAAGGAACTGAGGGTGGACCGCAGCCTTTCCGAAATTTTGCAAATTCTGAGTGTGACTCCTTTCGAGAAAACCCCTATTTTTCAGGCACTTTCCACGATTTCTGTCCCAAATCCGGAAAGTGCTTGTCGTAACCAATTGAAACTATTCGACTTATAACCGGACAGTAGTGTGTGAGAATATAAAACGACGAAAGCACAGCCGAGGCATTCTCTTCCCGATGAAGAGAGCAACGTCAACTGTGCCTTCAAGTGGCGGGCCCGAGTCCCGCCCATTAAGGTGTCCCGCACGCGGCGGGTCGTTTCCCCGGGTTATCGATCCTGGAGAAACTCGTTACGCAACCGTAGCACACGAATTCGACGCGAGAGAAAGAACCCGGATCTTTCCCCGGCGGAAGACGTCACTGCCGTCATCGGCCGTCAGGACGGCACATTCGGCATGTTCGCTGCATGCGGTTCGCCGGGGCGTCCGCCTGGCTCAAAACCGGCCGGAGAATAACTTCCGCAATCAAATTACTCTTCGGCCGGTCCTCATCGGGCCGCGGCAGGCTATCCGCGGACCGGATTTCTTGGCTGCAAACAGGTTCCGCGTTGCTCGGGCAAGCTTGTCTCCTGAATGCGGGCAAGCAGCGTTTCGAGCTGATAGGGCTTCTCGACAAACGCCGTCAGTCCTTGGCCCGAAAACCGCTCGGTGGCGGCCTCTTCGCTATAGCCGCTGCACAGGACCACGCGGACGTCCGGGCAGACGTGGCACAGTTCGCGGAAGGTCGCCACGCCGTCCAAGTCGGGCATGGTCAGGTCCAAAAGTACGCAGCGTATCTCGTGCTGATGTTCGCGGAACAGGCGAATGGCCTCTCGTCCGCTGCCGGCCGCGAGAGCCGCGAACCCGGCGCGCTCGAGCATGCGCTGCGTCGAAATGCGGATCGTCTCGTCGTCGTCCACGACCAGCACCGTGCCGCCGCCGCGCCCGGAAGCGGCCGCCGGCTCGCTCCGCGCGGCGGGGACGGCAGGGCCGCTGGCCGGAAAGAGTACGCGGAAGGTCGTTCCCTTGCCAGGCTCGCTGGAGACCTGGATCGCTCCCTTGTGGCCCCGCACGATGCCTTGGACTGCCGCCAGTCCCAACCCCCGGCCCGTGAATTTCGTCGTGAAAAAGGGATCGAAGATCTTCACCAGCGTTTGCTGATCCATGCCGTAGCCGGTGTCGGCGACCTCCAGGCGAACATACGGCCCTTCCGGCAGATCCTGGCCGAAACCGCTGCCCGCCAGGTCTTCGGCCTTGCATTGGATCGCGTCGGTAGAGATCGAGATCGCGCCGCCTTCCTCGCCGAGGGCCTCCGAAGCGTTGATGATCAGGTTCATGATTACCTGGTTGATTTGCGACGGCATCCGCCTGGATGACCGGAAGATCGGGGACCAGGTTGTGCTTCAGTACGGCCTTCTTGGAGATCGACACCTCCAGCATGCGGCTCAACTCCTTCACGCTCCGGGTGAGGTCCACGGCTTCGACGACGAATTTGCCCTTGCCGGAATAGGCCAGCATCTGCCGCGTCAGTTCCGCAGCCCGCTGCACCGCTTTCTTGATCACCTCGATGTCCGCTCGCGCCGGCTCGGCGGCGGGCAGTTCTCGCAATGCCAGGTCGGCGTAGCCCATGATCCCGGCCAGGATGTTGTTGAAATCATGGGCGATGCCGCCGGCCAGGATACCCAGGCTTTCCAGTTTCTGGGCATGCCAAAGTTGCCGTTCTCGTTCCCGCAACGCCGCTTCGGCAGCTTTCTTGTCCTCGACAAGACGCCGTTGCTTGACCACTCGCTCGATGATGCTGGGCAGCAGATCCAGCCATCCGCCGCCCAAGTCCTTGACAATGTAGTCATCCGCGCCCAGTTTCATGGTCTGGACGGCAACTTTCTCGTTACCGGTGCCCGTGACCATCACCGTGGGCGGGAGCGGCCCGTGGGAGGCGATGGCCCGCAGCACGCCGAGGCCGTCGCGCAGAGGCACTGTCTGATCGATGGCCAGGAGATCGTAACAGCCCCGCGCATACTTCACGAGGGCCTCTTCACCGTCATAGGCCGCATCGACCACGTATCCCGCTTGAGCGAGACGCTCCTGGACGAGCAGCACCAGGTCGCGGTCGTCCTCGACATACAAGATGCGCAATGGCTTGGGTTGCATGACTGGCCAGTCCTTGGGATCATTGTCGCTTGCCTACAGTCTACAGTTTACAGAGCCTTAGCAGTTCGTGCATGGCCTCCGGAACTTCGGACAGGGCAGCCTCGCCGGTTGCCAGCCTTTCCACGGCTTCAGCCGCCTGGGCGATGCCGCGGAGTCCATAAGCGCCTGCCGTGCCCTTGAGTTGGTGGGCTGCCTGGACAAACGCCTGGCGGTTGCCCGTTTGCCACGCTGCTTCCAGCGCGCGCGCCCTCTCCGGCAGCCCGTCGATGAAGTTCTTGCGGAGTTGGTCGATGGTCGTGGGCGCGGTTGCCGGCATGTCGGGCGGTGCCAGGGTCCGGGCCGCGTCGGCCGGATCGACGTCCCGGGCGGCCGTTGCGTCGCCTCGTTCGGGAATGTAGCGGGCACAAATTTCCCGCAGCCCTTGCGATGTCATCGGCTTGGCGAGGTAGTCGTCGCAACCGGCGGCGAGGCATTTCTCGCGGTCGCCGACCATCGCGTAGGCGGTCAGGGCCACGATGGGGCCTCGCCACCCATGCTGGCGGAGCCAGCGCGTGGCCTCGTAGCCGTTCATTTCCGGCATCTGGATGTCCATGAAAATCAGATCGTAGGGCCTTCCCTCGGCCTGCGACTTTTCCGCCATTTCGCATGCCGCGCGGCCATCCTCGGCCATGTCCACTTCCAGGTTCATCGCCTTGAGCAGGAGTGCCATCAGGGCTTGGACCTCGGGAGCGTCTTCCGCAAACAGCACCCGCCCGTGCAAGGGCAGCTCTTGCTTCTCGGGCAACCGTTCTTCCGCGGCCGGAGCGGCCGATGGCGATTGCAGCATGCGCACGCCCTGCAGCGGGCCGGCATCGATCGTCAGGGTGAAGGTGCTTCCCTTGCCCAACTGGCTGGCGACTTCAATATCGCCGCCGAGTGCCTTGGCCAGGCGTTTGGAGATGGCCAACCCCAGGCCCGTGCCGCCGTAGCGGCGCGTCGACGACGCATCCACCTGCATGAAGGGCTGGAAGAGTTGTCCGATCTTGTCGGCGGGGATGCCGATGCCGGTGTCCGAGAACCGCAAACTGCATCCGCCCGACGCCATCCGCCTCGCGCGTGCAGCCGATGGCCATGCGGACTCCGCCCTGCTCCGTGAACTTGACCGCGTTGCCCAGCAGGTTCACGAGCACCTGACGCAGGCGTGCCGGGTCCGTACGGATCGTCTCCGGCAGCGGGAACTGATAGTCAACGTCCAGACTCAGGCCCTTCTGTTCTGCCTGGACCTGAACCGCCGCCATCACGTCGTCGATGACCTGCCGCAGCGGGCAATCGGCTTTCTCCAACGGCAATCGGTCGGCCTCGATTCGCGACAGGTCCAGAATGTCGTCGATCAGTCCAGCAGGGCCTTGCCGTTTCTCTGAATCCCCTCCAGGAACGTGCGTTGCTCGCTGCGAGACAGCTCCGGGAACATGAGCAGTATGTCGGAAAACCCCAGAACGGCCGTCATCGGCGTGCGGATCTCGTGGCTCATATTGGCCAGGAACTCGCTCTTGGCGCGGTTGGCGGCCTCGGCGGCGAGTTTCGCGCGCTGAAGTTCTTCCTCGGCCCGCTTACGTTCGGTGATGTCCCGCACAAAGACCACGAAGGACGTGCCTTCGACGGGTTGATACTGGACGCTGATTTCAACGTCATAAATGCTCCCATCCTTGCGACGGTGCCGAGATTCAAAACGATCCATGCCCTGTGCCATGATCTTTTGCAAACGCGCGGCGGTTTCCTCGTCCGTCTCGACGACCTCCAGGTCGGGAATGCGCATGGCCCGCAATTCCTGCTCGCTATAGCCGCTCATTCGGCGGTATGCTTCATTGGCTTCCAGTAAACGCGCCCCTATGTCCACCCGGAGGAATCCGTCCAGTGCTGTCTGGAGGATTGTCCGGTGCCGTTCCTCGCTCTCACGCAGCGCCACCTCCGCCTGTTTGCGTTTGGTAATGTCCTGAATCGTACCGAGCATTGCAGTAGGACGCCCTGTTGCATCAAACTCCAAGCGTCCAAGCCCGTGAACCCATCGAACTTGGTTGTCGCCATAGCGGACGATTCGGTACTCGCGGTCAAAAGGCTTATGCTTTCCAAACACGTCGTTTCGGAAGTAATCCAGCATCTCTTGGCGTTCATCGGGATGTACAAGATCGCCCCATCCTTCGACCGTCCGCGCATAATCCGAGGGAATACCGAAAATCCGGTCGAGGATTTCCGAACTGGTCCAAAGCCCATGGGGGATGTCCAGACGGTATGAGCCGAGAGACGCGAGTTCCTGAGCTTCGCGGAGAGTTGCCTCGCTTGCAATTACTCTTTCCTCCGCCTGCATGCGATGCAATTCGTGATCCAGGTTCTCCAAGGCCAGGGAGATAGCTGCGGCGACTTCTTCGAGCAGGGCAATTTCCTTGTCTTGAATGACATCCGGTTCGTTGTCATAGGCCGTCAGTGCGCCCCAAACCCTTCCTCGGAAGCGGATCGGCAAGGCCGCTACGGTTCGGAACCCGTATTTGGTTGCTGCCACGTGCCACGGCGCTGTGCTGGGGTCGCGGTCGAAGTCATTGGCGACGCACACGGTATTACTGCGGATACACATGCCAGCCGGACCCCGACCTTCGGGACGGTCGTCGGCATAAACCTTGATCTCATCGAGATAGTCCCGTTTACTTCCACTGCTCGCAATAGGGATGATCCTCTGAGTCTCTGGTTCTGGACAACCGATCCACGCCAACTGGAACCCCGCCTTTTCGGTGGTGATGCGGCACACTTCGCGGAACAGTTCTTCGCGGGATTTGACGCGGACGATGATCTGGTTCAACTCGCTGAGAGCCGCATAGAGTCGGTTCAGTCGTTCGATTTCCCGTTCATGGTGCTTGCGTTCGGTTACGTCTATCACCGTTCCCAGCATCCGGCAGGCTCGGCCCTCGGCATCGTAATATGCCCGGCCTTGGCCCGCGACCCAATGAACACTCCCATCCGGCCAAACGATGCGATACTCCACCTGATAGAGCGTTCGCTCGGACAAACAGTGGCGAATCCGATCTTCAACCCAAGGCAGGTCGTCGGGATGCACGCGATCAGCCCAGTCTCGGTACGGATGTTGCGTAGCAGCAGCAGTAGTAGTAGTAGGATACCCGAAGATGACTTCGTGCTGCTGCGTCCAGGCCACTTTGCCGGTCTGCACATTCCAGTCGAAGATGCCAATCTGCGCCGCGTTGGCC
Organism: uncultured Planctomycetia bacterium; assembly: GCA_963779975.1. Lineage (GTDB taxonomy): Bacteria > Planctomycetota > Planctomycetia > Pirellulales > Thermoguttaceae > JANXQG01. Next base: position 127,904 of record CAWAAL010000024.1, read on the forward strand.
GCAAGCGCCAGCCGCTCCTGAGTTTCGCGGAGTGTCTCTTCGTTCTGCTTGCGCTCGGTGATGTCGCGGGCGAGGCCAGTGGTTCCCACGACTTCCCCATGATCATCATAGAGCGGGTTCTTGATTGTCTCAAACCAGACCAATCGGCCGTCCTTGTCTGGAAGTGCATCCTCACATCGCAATGGCTGACGGGATTGCATGACAACGCGATCCTGCTCAGCGAACTTCACGGCCAATTCGTCTGGGAAAGACTCGAATCCCGTCGTTCGCAAGACCGAGTCGGCGTCCACGCCAAAGAATCGGCACCACGCTGCGTTGACAGCAAGGAAGCGTCCTTCCTTATCTTTAAGCCAAGCTGGGTCTGGGATGGAATCCAAGATGGCCCTTTGTCTGTATTCGCTTTGCCACAGGGCTTCCTCGTTCCGCCTGCGCTCGGTAATGTCGCTCACCACGACTCGGCATACGGTCACGCGGCTTTCGTCGTCCCGTGTCGCGGTTGCATCCAACCGCGCCCAGAAAGGGGCGGCATCCTTCCTCACCAGCCGCAATTCGCAGAACTGGGGTGAGTGAGCCGCGAGGAGTTGTTTGCGATGCCGGTAGTAGATGTCCTGGTCTTCAGGAAGAATGAAGCGTGTCAACGGCTGGTTGACCAGGTCGGTCCTGCCCACGCCCAGCAAACCGGCGCCCGTGACGTTTGTCTCCAGGATCAACCCCTTTTCGCTGAGGGCGAAATAGCCCACTGGCGCAAGATCGTAGAGATCGAAGTACCGTGCTTGCGAGGATTCGAGCTGCCCCTGAGTCCCTCGCAGTTCCTCGTTTAGCGTCTCCAACTCGATCTGATGCACCTGTAACTCATGGACAAGCCGTTTCGCTTCATCCGACGACAGCGGTTCCTGGGACTTGGCATCGTCTGTCTTGGCGCTTTCCTCCGCGCGCTGCGCAGATCGGCGGCATCGCCTGAAGAAGACTGCTGATTTGACATTATGATGATGCTCCTCGGCTCCAATGTCGATCTACTGCCAGAACTTTCCAGATGGCCTTTCAGGCCACACCAACGTCCGCAGGGGGGAGGGAATCCGACTCCGATACCCAGAGGTCCACATTCTACCCTCGCCGCCCAAACTGGGAGAGGGCAGTTTGAGAGAAGACGGGGCTGGCTCTTCAGAAACGCTGGATGCCATCGCACGAACTTACCAGAACGAGCCTGTCAAGGTTGGTGGGAGAACGCCAATCCGACGTAGGTCGCGCATTTTTCGGAGAGAAGCGTTCGAAAACTCTCCAAACGGCTGCGGACCTGTCCTTCCGGGTCGCCCGTTTTTTCCGGGTCCCCGAGATTGCGCGCGGTCTGGTCGACGGCCACTTCCGAGGGCGTGAGCCGCAACACGCTGTCGGGCGGCAAGACCGGCCAGGCGCCGCCGTCGCCCAACAAGTTCTTCAACTCGCTGAGTTCCGGGGGCCCGGATCGCCAGCCAAGCGCAAGGAGCAGTTCGGTGCCGGGAGTGCCGACCAGCGGCGCCGCCATATCGGCCGCCGCTGGGTAGGCCATGGTCTGCGGCGCCGTGGATGCCGCCACCTTCGCCAACGTTCGCAGGTGACCGTCGCTGTCCAAGAGGAGCAGCACGCCGTGTATTCCCGCTGGCACGCCGACCGATATCTGCAATCTATCGCGGGTCCGCACGGGCACGGCGTCGGCAAGCTCGCAATAGCGCTGCTTGCGCAAGACTCGGACCCGCAGCGTGGGTACCGGCGCCTGGGAAAGCCGGTCTTCAGCGACGGGCGTGCCCGCAGCCGGAGCCTGGCTTTCCCGGCCTGCATGATGGATCAGGATGAACCACGATGCGGCGGCAACGACGACGACGGCCGCTCCCAAGGCCCGTGCGAGACGCTGCCGCGGTCTTCGCAGGAAAGACTCCAAGTCCGCGGCGAGAGCGTCTGCGCCTTGGATAACGGTCCTCGATCCTTACCGCCAGGGCGCGGGCACATATTTCTTGCAATCGCCGGGAGCGAACCTTGCCGCGCAAGGCCGCGCGATCGTAATCGCCCTGCTTGGCGCGATTCCACACTTCCATCAGCCCGCCCGGACCGTACGGTGATTGACCTGCCAAGAGATAATACAAGACTCCCCCGAGAGCGAAGACGTCGCTGCGGGGCCCGACGTGCCGGACGTCGCCGCGGGCCTGCTCCGGCGGCATGTAGGCGACGGTGCCCCCAATTGTCACGGGCGGGGAACCGCTCTCGTTCCAGAGCGTTTCCCAACGGGCGAGGCCGAAATCGAGCAACTTGGGATCGCCATGCTCGTCGACGACGATGTTCTGCGGTTTGATGTCGAAGTGCAGCACCCCTTGGCGATGAACCACGCCGACGGCCCTGGCAATCTTGGCGACCAAGGCGGCGGCTGTCCGCGGCGGCATCGGGTTCCGCTGGACATACTGGGCCAGATTCAGGCCGCGAAGATACTCCAGGACCAGGTAGGGACGCCCTTCATGAAAGTCCAGATCGTAAACCCTGGCCAGGTTGGCGTGCTCGATCTCGGCAAGAATGCGGCCCTCGGCAATGAGCCTGGCATCCGGGGGCAGGTCCAGAGAGGACTTGGGACGCCCGAGTTTGAGCACCACGTCCTTCCCGAGTGTGGGATGCACCGCTCGATAGACCTCGGCTTGCCCCCCAGTGCCCAGGCTCTCGATGATTCGGTACTTGCCGATCGTGTTAGGGATGGAAGGCGATTCCACCCGTGACTCCGCCGTCGCGGGGAGATCCGCAAGCAAGTCGTCAAGCGGCGATTCCGAAGTCAAGACCGCGTGGACATCGAATTGACGGCGGAGTGCATCCGTATACTGCGGGAATCGTCGCAAGAAATCTTCAGCGTGCGGCAACCTGCCCGCTTCTTCCCAGAGGAGGTACTCGGCGTAGATCAGATCCACGGCCGCAGCTTCGGACGCGGCCAGATCCGGATTGCGGACCAGGTACTCGCTCACGTCGCAGTGATCGCCTGCCCGCCAGCGTCGGCGCAAGTCATCCCAGATCTGGAGAATCTGGTTCTCGATACTCGTCGTTTTCCCCGCAATCATGTTCAGGGTTTCGTCTGCGGCCGGAAGCGGGCCCTTTTCGCGGCGGTGGGTCGATGCCAAGAGTGCCTGCCGTTGGTGGTTCCCAGTGTCAGGGGCGTGCGGTTCGTTCGCCATGGTGTTCCTCCGGTCGCTGGGAGTTATCGAGAGTCAACTCACCCGTAAATAAACGTAAATCCTAGGCGGCCAGGACAGCCGCACAAAAATTCGGACGAAACCGATGTCCGGCCGCCGACGGTTTTGCGTTTGATTCTTCAGAGGCAGTCAACAAAAGACTTCCGTATTTCAATGCCACCGGCTTCCGGTCTGTCGATTTAGTCGAAAAACGTCCTCCCGCCCTCGCTGGGGCAAGCTTAGCGGGGGCGGGAAGACATTTGTAGTTTTGGTTACCAGTGAGAGTTGATGAACATGATACGCTGCAAGATCTTCCTGATCGCATGGATTGCGGGGCTAGCGGTGTTGACCTCGGTCGCGGAATCGGCCGAAAGAACCGGTCCCCGTAAATTCGCGCTGCTCGCTGGATGCACGAAATACCCCAACTTGCCTGAATCTTTCCAGCTTCAGGGGCCAGGCAACGACGTCCTGTTGATGCGCGATTTGCTCATCGAGCGATTTGGCTTCACAAAAGAGGATATCGTGATTCTTAGTGAGGTGTTCGGCGGCGCGGCGAACCGGCCGACGCGGACGAACATCCAGCGCGAATTTCAACGCCTCGCCGAGATAGCCCGGCCGGGCGACCAGATCGTGATCCTCTTGGGCGGCCATGGCAGCCAGCAACCTCAAAAAGAGCTTGCCGACCCCAGCGACATGAAACCGGACGGCCTTTCGGAAATTTTCCTGCCGGCCGACGTGGGTAAATGGAATGGCGCAAAGGGTACAGTCGACAACGCCATTGCCGACTACGAACTCCACGCCTGGCTGCAAGCCATCCAGGACCGCGGCCCCTCAATCTGGATACTCGTCGACAGCTGCCATAGTGGTACGATCTGCCGAGCCGTCGGTGAAGTTGCGAGGCAGGTTCCCGCCGATCTTCTCGTTCCCGATGCTGCGATCAAGGAGGCTCGGCAGAAGGCCGCCCAACGCTTTGGACCGTCGCGGGGCAGCCCCGTGGACGTTTCACCACTAAACATTTCGGCCAGGCAACCGACCTTGGTGGCCCTGTACGCGGCACAATCCAACGAGGTGACCGTGGAAAAGTCGCTGCCCACGGATAGTCCCGATCGCAAGCAGTACGGCCTGCTGACCTTCACCGTCAACCAGGTCTTGCGGCAAGCCAAGACCCCACTGACCTACAACGAGCTGCTCCAGCGAATTCACACCCAGTACGTGGACTGGGGACGCACCGCGCCTACCCCCATGGTGGAAGGCCGGCAGCGCGACCGCGAGGTGCTTGGCCTGCGCGACTGGCCGGGCCGGTCCCGGATCGTGCTCAAGGACGGCGACGAAGGGCTCGTCGATCAACGCCGGCGGGTTGCTGGGGATTACCGCCAAGTCGGTCCTGGCGGTTCATCCGCCCGCCGGCCAACCGCGCGGCGAGCGGCCCTTGGGCTACGTGCAGGTGACGGAAGCCCGGACGCTCGACTGCGCTGGTCGAGCCCTGCGATTTTGCCGGCACGACGACCGAGCGAAAGAGTCTGCCCGCCGACGGCGTCTGCGAATTGGTGTTCATCGATTTTGGCGACATGCGCCTGCCGGTGGCGGTCGACGCCGCCGATCAGCTCGGCCAGCCCGTGCCCAAAGAGGCGCGAAGGACTCTGGCGAACGTGTTGCGGAAGCTGGCCGCGGACGAAGACTCGATGGTCCAGTATCTCGAACGCCCGGACCGCGCCGAATGGCTGGTGCGCTGGGAGGAAGGGGGAAGGCGGAAGGGGGAAGGCGGAATTCGGCTAGTTTCGGCCCTCAGCCTTCCGCCTTCCACCTTCCCCCTACCGCCTTGCCCGGCGCTGCCGTCGCTGTTCGGGCCGGCCGCTCGTGGCGCGCAATTGGCCGACTGGCTGCGGGACCGGCTGCGGCGGATTGCCAAGGCCCGTAATCTGCTCCGGCTGGCCTCGGACCCTGACGAGACGGCCCGCGGCGCCGCTGTCAAAGTCGGCATCGAGTTCCGCTTGCTGAAGAACAAAAGCGATCCGCAAGGCGAACCGCTGCCGCTCGATGGGCGGGGAATTCGGCTCCATGACGACGACCACCTGCGCGTCCGTTTGCGGAATCCGAATCCGTTCCCGATCGACGTTACGTTACTGTACGTGGACAGCGGTTACGGGATCGCGCCTTTCTACCCGCGACCGGGCGAAATCAATCGTTTACCTCCGAACGGGGTTTTGTCGTCGCTACGGTTGCACGTGGTCGGCGACACGCTGGGGCTGGAGCACCTGGTGGCCATCGCAGTCCGCGCCGCAGACAATCAGGCGGTCGACTTCAGCCTGCTTGCGCAACCGACGCTGGAGAAAGGCCGCGAAATCGATTCGCCCCTCGGCAGACTCCTGCGGCATGCCATGTTCGGACAAGGCGTCACGCGCGGCATCACGCCGGAAATGACCAACGACTATTCGATTCAAGTCCATTCCTGGCGGATCCTGCCCGAGAAACGGCGGAAACCGTAGCCGTAGGATGGCATGTCATCCCTGAAAACGGAAGCCAAATGACCTTGCACGATTCTGGGCGCATTGAAGCCCAACGCGCAAGCGAGGAATGTGTCTTCCAAGAGCTTCGACCCACAATCCGCGCTTGCGCGTCGGGCTTCTATAACCAGCTTCACTCCCAGAATCGTGCAACGTTATTTGGTTTTCGCCCGCTCGCCGGTCCCAGTCATCGCACGCTCCGCGAACTCAGGCCAGCAGAACGGCGATGATGCCGGTCAGGAAGACTCCGTCCGAAATCCCCGCGCCGCCGATGGAAGCAACCGGAGCGCCGAGTTCGCGGATCCGATGAAGATTCAACACGTCGGCGCCCAGGAGGCAGCCCATGCTGCCGGCAATGCTAAGTACTCCAATTTGGAGCAGTACCACCAAAGCCGTCAGGACGGCGAACAACAGCACCATGAACGGCGTAGTAACTGGAAAATACTGCATCGACGAAAGACTCCTATCTCTTGGCTACGCTAGCCTCAGGTTGGATTCTATGCGATAACCCCACGTAGTGTCCAGGAATCGATGGAAAAAATCAACTCTGTTGGCAAAAGGGACCTGCTTGACTGACTGGCCGACTGCATGGACGGTGCGTACAATTGACTAATCCCTCACTCCCCTTGCTGCCCGCCAAGAGTCCTTTTCAAAACCGGGATAAAGCAGCATGACCTTCCAGGCTGGGTAGAGCCGGTTTTTGAAATAGCGTCTAACTCCTCAAACAATAAATGTGCCGCCTCGTCGAAATCGTCGGGGCCAGGAAACTGCCATGAATAAACGTGACGCCGGATCACTTCAGAGTTACTTCCTTGAGATCAGTCGGATTCCCTTGTTGACCCAGGATGACGAGCTTGCCTTGACCAAACGCCTCGATGCGTCCCGAAAGCAGCTCTACCAAGGAATCCTGGCTACGGGGTACGGGCTGCGGGCGATCGTAAACTTGATGGATCAGGTTTGCCAAGGAGTGCAGCGAGTCGATCGCGTCGTCGAACTGGCAAACCCTGGGGTGGACGAAAAACGCCGCATCCTGGACTACTTGAGACCCGCCGTAGATGTGCTCCAGGGCTTGCTGGCAAGGAACCACGCCGACTTCGTTCTGACCAGGAAAAGGAGCAAGCCGGCCCGCCTTCGCCGGTTGGCGTCGCAGCGACTGGCGGCGAGATACGCCAAGGCGATGCGGCTGTTGGAAGGGATAACCATCCGCAGGAAACACCTGGTGCCGATCCTGGAGGCTGTCCGACAGGTTTCGCAACGGCTCGACAGCCTTGGCAAGGAGATCGCCAAGACGCGGGCCGACCGCCGCAAACGCAAGCGCGTGACCGACCTTCGCAAGGAACTGTCGCAGTTGATGGAAACCGCGTTGGATACCCCCGTCTCGCTTCGCCGCCGACTTGGCCCCATTGCTCGGGCGCAAGCGGAATACGAAGCCGCAAGGTCGGATTTGTCGGCCGCCAACCTGCGACTGACCGTTTCCATCGCCAAACGCTACAGCAACCGCGGCTTGAGCTTCCTGGACCTGATCCAAGAGGGCAACGCCGGCTTGATGCGAGCGGTCGACCGGTTCGACCATACCCGCGGGTATAAGTTCTCCACCTACGCCACCTGGTGGATTCGCCAAGGAATCACCCGCGCAATCGCCGACCAAGGCCGATTCATTCGCCTCCCGACGGGCATGGGCAACCGGCTGGCCAAGGTCCAGGCCACCGCCGCCGAGCCTCTTTCAAGCCGGTGGTTTCCAGCCGAGCGTCGAGGAAACGGCAGCGGCGGCGGGACTGTCGGCGGGCGAGGCCCGCTTCACCATGAGGATGGGCCTGTGCGCCGTTGTCGCTCGACCAGCCGATCGGCGAGCGGCAAGAGAATTATCTCGGTCGATTGTTGCCGGACCACCGCGAAGACGATCCGCTGCACAATGCGAACCAGGATCTCTTGCGGTCCCGGATCACGGAGGTCTTGCAAAGGCTGGATTATCGCCAGCGGACGATCATCCGCCTCCGCTATGGGTTCGTCGGCGGCCGTATCCATACTCTCCAGGAACTCGGCAAGATGTTCGGCGTCAGCAAGGAACGGATCCGCCAGATCGAGACGGAAGCTCTGGACAAGCTGAAACTCCCGCACGCGGCCAGAAAGCTCGTGGGTTTTCTCGAAATGCCGTTGCAGCCCGAACTGAGAAATTGAACGCGTGAAGCATGCGATCCCAAGTCGAGTCTTTTCGGGGCGGCTACATTCGCTTCATGTGCAGGTAGCGGCGGACGTCGGTAAGGCCCGCAAGGAAGCCCAGTCCGATCGATGCCACGGTAAGTAGCGCGATCACGAAGCCCAGGATCGTTTCGGTAATCGGGTGCTGGCCCATAATTCGCATGCTCATGATGAAACTCCCATTTTTCAACAGATCCGCCTTGGAGGCTGTTTCAAAATCGGGTACGCAGGCTGGAAGCCGACGCTACATGCCCGATTTTGAAATAGCCTCTTAGAAGCAGGGACCTCCGTAATTCACTAACTGACTTTCCAATAGGTCGTCGATCAATGTCTGAACCATCGTCACGGCTTCGTCGACGGCCGCGGCAACCGCTGCGCTAAGCCCCTGACGCATATCGTCCGCATCCAGCGGCGAAGGCTCGCAGCCGACCAGCAACAAGCGATCGACGCGACCGCCCATCCGTCGCACGAGCCGCAATACCTTGGCGGGATCCAGGCTATGGGTCTCCACAAAGTTCGACCGCTCGGCCGCGTCGCTCTCCGTTTCCGGCTCAATGACATACAGCGTGCCCGGCGCGTTGGCCGCGGGGAATCGCATCGACCAGGATCACCGCGTCGTAGCCGTCCAACAGGGCGTAGGTCAGGTCGAGACCCTTGATGCCGAAATCGACGACTTCCACTCCCGGTGGAAGCCACTGGGCCGCCAATCGCTTGACGACCTCGACGCCAAACGCATCGTCGCCCAGGAAGATGTTTCCGATGCCGCCAACGAGGATCCGCGGAGGGTTCATGCCTTGTCTCCCGAGTTGTCAAGTGGCACAAGCTCCTCGGGCTTGAAGAAGAAACGATGGCCCGGCTGGCGGGCTCGGCCCAGATCCTGGCCGGGGTCGTCGTCCAGCGTCACGGCCACGTGGAATTGGTCTTCATAATCTTGTTCGATCGATTCGATCGTGGCCATCTTGCCGTTCAGGGCAAGGTCGAAGATGTCGCCTCCCAGCCCCGGCCGCAGTCGCACCTGGTCGCCCGGCCGCAACTCGACATCGTCGACCCGTATACTGTTGATGGCCGGTCGTTGCGGCAAACGGGTCCCCATCGCAGAAAGCCGCTTCTGAAGCCACGGGTCCAAGCGATCGGACGGCCCCGTGCAGCCCGGCGAGTTGTTCGCGGGCCAGCGACTCGGTCCGCTGCATGAGCCGCCGCGTGCGGTCGTCGGTCGCCCCGGCCAGCGCTTTTTCCTCGTCGGTAAGCGTCATGATTCGTAGCGTCAGGATCTCGTCGATCTCCGTGCCGTCGAAAAGATCGCCCGGACTTTCCGGGGCAATCTGCGGATAGTCGTAAAGGATGATCGGCGAGGCCAGCATGGCATCTTGCTCGCCGGGCGCACCGACGAGGACCGGCCAGACGCCGACGTTCCGGCAGGCCGCAGTAGCCGCGCGGAGGGTCTCGGGCGGGTCGGTCAACGAAAAGAACTTTCCGTCGCGTACGCTCAGAACGGCATGCATGGCCACGAGCGATCGCATCAGGGCCTCGTCGCGGCTGCTCTGGCATGGGCATCCTGCCTGTGTGGAACTCAACGGATTGGAAGCCCGCGTACGTCCAGTGCCGCGATTGAAAACCCGCACGGTGAGGCGAAAGGCCGACTTCTTCCAGCCGTTCCGCGGAGATTTCCGCGGAGCCTTCCAGCGCTTCCTGATCGCGGACAACGACCGCCGCGATCCGCCCGTCCGGGCCGCGGAGCGGTTCCAGGGTGTGGCTGGCAGGGGCGGTGAACGACTTGACTTCCGCTCGGCCCGAATGCACGACGAGCTCGAGCGGCCCGATGGTCACTTCGCGTTCTACCGCCTCCTGCCAGCTCTGATATCGCGTCCCGTTCAGCAGCAACGAATCGACGGCCTCGTAGACGGGATCCTCTCCCGCGGGCAATTCGTCGCAGGGAACCGGCAACACGCCGATGGTGCGCTGCGTGAGGTGCAGGAATCGCAACTGGACTTCCAGGGTGCAGGATTCCTGGTGCGTTCCGCGAACCGCCCCCGAGGTACCCGAGGCGTTCTCAGGGGTTTCAATCCGTGCGGAACCCGCCATTTCCCCGGCGGCTCGCTCCACGCACCCTGCCAACATTGCACTTGCATGCTCCAGGCGTCCGTGCCCTCCATGGCTTCGCTGTACGAGCGCGGGTACAGGCCGCCGAACGTCCAGCGGCAGCGGTTCTTGACCGAGGGCCGATACGGATAGAGATTGTATCCTTCGTAGAGCACGGCCTGGACGATCTTGTCGACGATCGCCTGGTTCATGACGCCACCTCCTGAGTTTCGCGGGCCAAGCAAGGACTCTCGATCGCCTGCTCCCAGGTGGGCAGTCCGTTGCCGGCCTTATAGCGCAAGAGGCGATCGAACACGTCGCGATCGAGGCAGAGCCAGGTGGAATGCGGGTAATAGTGGTCCATCATCCGCTTCCACACGGCCACCGGCAGGCGGAAATCGGCCTGCTTGTCCAGCGAAATCGGGGCGACTTGCAGGCCGCCGTCCTCGGCCTGATAGAACACCGTCCCGCTGAAGAGGAAGCAGAGCGGGACGTCGCCTTCTTCCAGGGCGGCAAAGTACTTCGTCGCCGCCACGTTGAAGTCGAAACTGCAGGGCACGGCGAGATCGACCGTGGTCTCGCCGGTGAATGCCGGCACGATCGCATGGACGTGCGTCCAGAGCATGCTGCGCATCGTCTTGCCCCAGCGCTCGGGCGGCCCGAACATGTCCAGCAGCCGCTCGGGGTTTTCGGCCTGGTAGCGCCGGCGCGTCGGCTCGATGCGGATCTGGCACTTCAAGCAGCACCGATTGGATGGCCGTTGCCGCAGTTTCGACGATCGCCAGCCGGAACGCCAATTGCGGCGCTGCCGCGTGGACGACCGGCTCGACGGACTCGATTTGGAAATTCAGATCGAACACGATTTCTCCTTCAGCCGCTCGAAGTACCGCCCGACTTCTTCCCAGACTTCGCTTCCGCCCGACAGGCCCCGCCAGTGCAGGCGAATCAGGCCGCTGAGCCGATAGCACTCGTCGATCGGGACGAGGTAATGCAGATGCCTGCCCCACAGGCGATTTACCAGCAGGGCCTCGACTTCCGGCTGCAAGTCGCCCAGCCGCGGGTTGTCGTCCACGATCGCCTGCCAGGCATCCAGCCCGAGCAGCGATTCGATCGGGCCCGCCGGGCTCGGGATAGACGGCAATGATCTTCTCGATGTCGTCTCCAGACCGTAGAGTGGGCATTAGCCCGCCGTCAGATGAAGACGGTGGACTAAAGTCCACGCTACGGTAGAAGAAGGCGAGATTGATGGGAATCAGCAGGCTCTCCCACTGGGCGTCGGAGAGGCGGAAGTCGGGCAGGGATGCGACGGTCCGCGGCACGCGGCGATAACGGCGCTTTGCCCGCCGCTGAAGAGCAGTCCACACGCCTCGCAGCAGCAGACCAGCCGTCGCGTCCGCAGGTCCACCAGGTGCTGGTGCTCGGCCGGCAGACGGGTCGAACACAATTCGCACTTCTCGACCGGCTTGCCAACGGGCTTGACGCGCGCGAAGCGACGCAATACCGCCAACGGTGAACGCTGGTCGTCGCTTGCCTCCTCGATCGTCGATAGGAAAGCGTCACTTGCGATCATGTGGCAACCTTGATCTGCTGAAGCGGAATGAAACCGTTCCTGCCGCCGGCCGGCGCGGGAACGACACCTTCGACTTCAATGCCCGCCACGTCGGGGGCCGCTTCGTAAATCGCCTTTTCAATGGTGCTGCGAAGCGTGGCGGTCGACGAAGGGCAACCGTGACAATGGCCTTGGAGCCGCAAATGGACGATGCCGTCGACAAGGCCCAGGAACTCGACGTTGCCGCCGTGCGATTTCAAATACGGGCGGACCTCCTCCAGGGCCGCCAGCACGCGGCTTTCCGTATCGACCGGGTGCAGGTCGTACAGCAGCAACAGGCTGGAGACCAACTCGTCGTGCGACCAGGCGTCGATCAAGGCCCGGCCGGGAACGCCCAGGTCGGCGACATCCTCGACCATCTTGGCGAGCGTCTCGCCGTGGAACTCCAGCAAGTGTCCGACCAATTCCTGGATCTGACCGCGAAGTTGCGGATCGGCCAGCTTCTCGGCCTCGTGGATCAGCGCTTCCACGCGGGCCAGGTTCTTTTTCAACTCGGTGGTTTCGGTCATGGAAAAGTTCCTCTTAAGCGACGTTGCACGTTCACACGGTTGGACCGCTTCTGTAGGGTGAGACAACGGACGGGTGCCCCGTCCCTTGTCCCACCCTACGGCCTGATCAATGCCCCGCCGCGCCGAACATCGGCACGTGGCGGACGTCCAGCAATTTGCCCTTTCCCGTGTACATGTGAACGCCGCACGGCAGGCACGGATCGAAACTCCGCACCGTCCGCATGATGTCGATGCCCTTGAACTTCTCGGGCGGGTTCTCCTCGAACAGCGGGGTTCCCTGCACGGCGTCTTCGTAGGGACCCGGCGTGCCGTAGCTATCGCGCGGGTTCGCGTTCCAGGGGGTCGGCGGATAGGGATGATAGTTGGCGATCTTCTTGTTGCGGATCACCATGTGGTGCGAGAGCACCCCGCGCACGGCCTCGTGGAAGCCGCAGCCGATGGCCTCGTCCGGCACGTTGAACTCGGTGAAGGTCTTCGTCCGGCCGGCATGCACTTCATGAAGCGCCTGCTCGACGAAATACAGGGCCGCCGCGGCCGCGTAGGCCTGGAAATAGGTCCGTGCCCGATCGCGCTCGATCGTGTTGCTCCACTGCGGGATCCTCCATTCGAACTCCGTTTCGCCCATCAGCGCCGTCTTCGGCAGGTTGATCTTCACGCTCTTGCCGGTGGCCTGCACGTAGCCGAAATCGACCTTGCCGGCCAGGGCCGTGGCCCACAGACGGGCAAGCGGCCCGCCGCCCGTGTCCAGGGCCAGGTGATCGCCCGTCCGCCGATCCAGCCAGCGGGGCGACATGACCCACGTGTATTTTCCGTTGAAGTCGCGCTTCTGCGGCTTGGGAACCGTGGTCTGGTTCCAGGGATGCCGCCGGTCGATCTTGTTGCCCAGCGGGTCTTTGTCCACGAATACCTCGCGACCCGGAGTACCGGGTTCCCCGTCGCCCCAATCCTCGTAGTAGGAACTGCCCAAGAGGATGCGGATGCCCAGGTTGATGTCGACCAGGCTGGTGGTCAGCAACTCGCCGTCGACGATGACGCCCGGGGTCACGTACATGGCGTTGCCCCACTTCTCCATGTTCCGTAGGTGTAGTCGCACGCTTCCGGGTCGTTGAACGAGCCCCAGCAGCCCAGCAGCACGCGGCGTTTGCCCACCTCTTCATAACCGGGCAGGGCCTGGTAGAAGAAGTCGAAGAGATCGTCGTGCAGCGGCACGACCTTCTTCATGAACTCGACGTACTTCATCAGCCGCACGAGATACTCGGAGAAGAGTTGCAGGCTGGGCACGGTCCCCACGCCGCCCGGATAGAGCGTCGAGGGATGCGTGTGCCGGCCTTCCATCAGGCAGAACATCTCGCGGGTCAAGCGGCTCATCTCCAGGGCCTCGCGGTAGAACTGCCCGCTGAAGGGGTTCAGCGTCCGCATGATGTCGGCGATGGTGTTGTAGCCGTGGATCTTGCCGTTGGGCGCGGGCGTCCGCTCCGCCTGGCTGAGCACCTCCGGATTGGTCTCCTTGACCATCTGCTCGCAGAAATCCACGCCCACCAGGTTGTCCTGGAAGATGTTGTGGTCGAACATGTACTCCGCCGCCTCGCCCAGGTTGATGATCCATTCGGCGATGGCCGGCGGACGGATCCCGTAGGCCATGTTCTGCGTATAGACCGAACAGGTGGCGTGGTTGTCGCCGCAGATGCCGCAGATGCGGCTGGTGATGAAGTGCGCGTCGCGGGGGTCTTTGCCCTTCATGAACACGCTGTAACCGCGGAAAATCGACGACGTGCTGTGGCATTCGACGACCCGCTGGTTCTCGAAATCGATTTTCGTATAAATGCCCAGGCTGCCCACGATGCGGGTGATCGGATCCCAGGACATCTCGATCAGGTTGCTGCGCTCGCTCGGTGCAGCCCTTTCGGGTAAGGTGATAGTGGACATGTGTCTCGCTCCAGGGGTATGGAAAAATCGGTCAGCCCGCCGGACCGTACGTGGTCGGTTGGTAACCGGTGGTTAACTTCGGGCGGGAATGCCGCCACTTGGGTTCCTTGTTGGCCGCGCGATTGGTGAAACCGCGCAGCGTGCGAATGATGCTGCCGTAGAGTCCGACGGCGGTGGACGACAACCGTCCGCCCGGCGGTTCGGCCATGAACGGCATGAACTTGTCGGGGAAGCCGGGCATCGTGCAGCCGATGCAGATGCCGCCCACGTTGGGGCAACCGCCCACGCCGCCGATCCAGCCGCGCTTGGGCACGTTGCAGTTCACGACCGGTCCCCAGCAGCCGATCTTCACCAGGCATTCGCTCTGGCCGTATTCGGTGGCGAACTGGCCCTGCTCGTAGTAGCCGGCCCGGTCGCAGCCCTCGTGGACCGTCGCCTCGAAGAGCCACTTGGGCCGCAGTTGATCGTCCAGCGGCGGTGCCGGCGCAAGCCCGGCCGCGTGATACAGCAGATGCATCACGGTTTCCATGAAATTGTCGGGCTGCACGGGGCAACCGGGCACGTTGATGATCGGCAGCCCGGCCTTCGATTTCCATTTCCAGCCCAGGTAATCGGCCAGGCCCATCGCGCCCGTGGGGTTGCCTTCCATGGCGTGGATCCCTCCATAGGTCGCGCAAGTCCCGACTGCCACGACGGCAAATGCCTTGGGAGCCAGCCAGTCGATCCAATCGACGGTCGGGATGGGTTGGCCGGTCTTCTTGTCGGTTCCCAGGGCGGCCCAATAGCCTTCCCGCTTGATCTTCTCGTTGGGGATCGAGCCCTCGACCACCAGCACGAACGGATCGAGCCGGCCCTCCTTGGCCTGGTACAGATAGTTCATGAATTCATCGCCCACCTCGTAGGCGAGCACCGGGTTGTGCAGATAGACTTTCGGCAACCCGGGAAAGGCGCCCATCACCAGATCCTCGATGCTCGGCTCGCTGGCCCCGGTCACGGAGACGGAATCTCCGTCGCAGCCGAGGCCCGCCGTGATCCAGACGATGTGGACTTCCTTGACCGCCGGTTTATGTTTCGCATAGGTCGCATTGATATCTACCATCGTTCTTCTCCTGTTTGCCGAGAGTGTTATGCAAGTTATCTTTCACGGATCCTCAGCAGATTCTCGGTAATTGTTCTCCCGCCAACATCGTGACGACGCGTTCGCCGCCGATGAACGACCGCAAGATCACCATGCCGGGGTGCTCGTCGACGATTTCGCCGATCAAGGCGGCATGGCGGCCCA
The DNA here is from genome assembly GCA_963779975.1 of uncultured Planctomycetia bacterium. GTDB lineage: Bacteria > Planctomycetota > Planctomycetia > Pirellulales > Thermoguttaceae > JANXQG01. The sequence goes on from CAWAAL010000024.1 coordinate 143,191, forward strand.
ACGGATGACCTCGCATCACGTCCAACAGGAATTCCGCGTCGCGGGGCGGAACGACCGCGACGAGTTTTCCCTCGTTGGCGACGTACAGAGGATCGAGGCCCAGCATGGCACAAGCGGCGTGAACCTCCGGCCGCACCGGAATCGCCGCCTCGTCGAGACTTACGCCGACGTCCGAAGCGTCGGCCAATTCGTTCAGCGAACTGGACAGCCCGCCGCGGGTCGGATCGCGCATCCAGCGGATCGACGGGCATGCCGCGAGCATGACCCGCGTCAAGTCGTGCAGCGATGCGGAATCGCTTTCCAGCACGGTTTCGAAGTCGATTCCTTCCCGGACCGACATGATCGTGACGCCATGATCGCCGATCGTGCCCGATACCAGGATCTTGTCGCCCGGCCGGGCATTGCGGACGGAAAGGTAGCGTCCGCCCGGCACGATTCCCACGCCGGTCGTGGTGATGAAGATCTGGTCGCCCTTGCCGCGATCGACGACCTTGGTATCGCCGGTGACGATCGAAACGCCCGCCTCGGCGCACGCCTCTCGCATGGAGGCGACGATCCGCCGCAGGTCGGCCATCGGCAGGCCCTCCTCCAGGATGAACGCGGCGGAAAGATAGAGCGGCGTGGCGCCGCCGACCGCCAGATCGTTGACCGTGCCATGGATCGCCAGCCTGCCGATGTCGCCACCGGGGAAGAAGGGCGGCCGGACCACGAACGAATCGGTAGTCAGGGCAATTCGCACGGTCTTGTGGCCGTTGCTGCCCGAATTGCTCAGCGTGAACGTCGCCTGGTCTTCCAGGGCCGACGGCGGGTCGGTGCCATAGCCCTCCAGGAATACCCGTTGGATCAGGTCGGCGGTCAGCGTTCCCCCACTGCCGTGGCCTAGGAGGACTTGCTCGTAGTCGACCCTCGGTACCGGGCAGGAGAACTGTTCGAAATCAACTCCGGCTGACTCAGACATGGACATCAACTCCTGGTCACGCGGCATGTCTCGCCGTAGGGTGGGACAAGGGAGCGTAGCGAGTGCCGGCCCACCATAATGTGTATTCCAGCCGATAATGGTGGGTCTGCGCTCGTCGACCCGAAAGCGGCTGCCCCGAACCTGGTCCCACCCTAAGATCTCGATTAAACATGGACTTCAACTCCTCCTGTTTGCGGTACCGGCGCGGCCGCCATCGCTTCGCGATAGCGGCCGTAATGGTAGTAGGCGGCACAAGCCCCCTCCGACGAGACCATCGTTGCGCCCAACGGCGTAAGCGGCGTGCAGGTCTTGCCGAAGGCCGGACACTGATGCGGCTTCTTCAGCCCTTGCAGGATCAGCCCGCTGATGCAGACCTTCGATTCGGATACCTGAATCCCCTCGACGGCAAAACGCCGCTCGGCGTCAAAATCGGCGTAGGCCAGCCGCAGGCGGTATCCGCTGTCCGGAATCATGCCGATGCCCCGCCACTTGCGATCGGTGATTTCGAACACGTCGTCGATCAGCCGGCGGGCCGCGGGACTCCCTTCCCGACGGACCGCGCGGACGTATTGGTTCGCCACCTCGTAACGGCCTTGCTCAAGCATGCAGACGGCTTGGTACACGCCTTCGAGCAGGTCCAGCGGCTCGAAACCGGTCACCACGATCGGCACGCCGAACCGCGGCGCCAGCGGTTCGTATTCCTCGTAGCCCATCACCGTGCAAACGTGCCCGGCGGCGAGGAACGCCTGCACGCGGTTGCGGGGCGAAGAAAGAATGGCGGTCATCGCCGGCGGCACCAAAACGTGCGACACCAGTACGGCGAAATTCTTCAGCCCGCGGCGCTTGGCTTGCCAGACGGCCATGGCGTTGGCCGGCGCCGTCGTTTCGAAGCCGACCGCGAAAAAGACCACCGTCCGCTGCGGGTTCTGTTCGGCGATCTTGAGGCAATCCAACGGCGAATAGACGATCCGCACGTCGCCGCCCGCGGCCTTGACGGCAAACAGATCGCGGCGGCTGCCCGGCACGCGGAGCATGTCGCCGAAGGAACAGAAGGTCACGTCGGAACGGGAGGCGATTTCCGTGGCCTTGTCGATCAATTCCAGCGGCGTGACGCACACCGGGCAACCAGGACCATGCACTAACTCGATTTCCGGCGGGAGCAACTCGTCGATGCCGTACTTGACGATCGTGTGCGTCTGCCCGCCACAGATCTCCATGATCGTCCAGTGCCGGGTCGTCACCCGATAAATGGCCTGCCGCAGTTTCTTCGCCGCCGCCGCGTCGCGATATTCGTCCTGAAACTTCATCTTTCGCCTATTTTCTTAGGTCGATTCGCCGATCTTCAAATCTTCCAGTTCGTTCATCTGCCGCAGGAACGAGAACACCTCCTGTGCCTCCTCTTCGTCGACCACCGAAAGCGCGAAGCCGACGTGGACCAGGACGTACTTGCCCACCTGCACCTCGGGCACGTGGTCGAGACATACCCGTTTCGACACGCCGCCAAAATCGACCTTGCCCATGAGCACGTCGTGTTCCTGATAGGTCTCGACCACCTTTCCGGGTATTGCCAAGCACATGTCATGTCGCTCCTGAAGGCGCCGTAGGGCGGGCTTTAGCCCGCCTCCATTGAATTACTATTGCAATGCTGCCCTGGCGGGCTAAAGCCCACCCTACTGTCCCGGCTTGCCGCGACGGCCAATTGCCCCAGGCTCAGGCCGCCGTCGTTGGGCGGCACGAGGCGATGCCGATAGACGGCGAAACCGTCGCGCGTCAGTCGCCGCATGACCTCCCCGGTCAACAGGCCGTTCATGAAGGTCCCGCCGCTGAGCACCACGCGATGCAGGCCGCTCCGCTCACGAATCCGGCCGCAGACCGCAGTGATCATTTCCACCATTGTCCAGTGGAAACGTCGTGCGATCCGCGGCCGGTCGGGCTGGTGTTCGAGATCGTCAACGATCGCCCGGACGACCGGTCGCCAATCGACGATGAACATCGGTTCGGGGTCGCCCGGGCTTGCCTCTTCCGAGATCTCCGCGAGATAACTGCCGCCCGCAGAGGCCTTTTCCGCGAGCCACTCCAACTCGATCGCGGCCTGGCCTTCGTAAGTGACCTCGGCCCGCAGGCCGATCAGCGCGGCCACGGCGTCGAACAGCCGGCCGGCGCTGGAGGTCCACGGCGTATTGAACCGCCCCTGGATCATCGTCCGCACGGCTTGCAACGAGCCAGGCGGCACGAACGATTCCAATGGCGTCAGGCTGCACTGAGCGTCGAGGAGATGCGATGCGGCCATCCGCCAAGGTTCGCGAATCGCTCGTTCACCGCCCGGCAGACCGACATACCGCAGGTGCCCGGCCCGGCGGAAGTTCCGGTAATCTCCCACCAAGAATTCTCCACCCCATACGGCGCCGTCGCTGCCGTATCCGGTGCCGTCGAAGGTCACGCCGATGACCGGCTCCATCAGCCCGTGTTCGGCCATGCAGCTTGCCATATGGGCGTGATGGTGCTGCACCGCGACGAGTTCCAGCCCCGTCCGTTCGGCCCGCTGCCGGGCGTAGCGCGTCGACGCGTAATCGGGATGCAGGTCGTGGGCGATGCGTTGCGGGCGGACGCCGAACAGCCGCTCGAAATGATCGATGTCGCGCTCGAAGGCCGTATAGGCCGCGAAGTGCTCCAGGTCGCCCAGATGATGGCTGAGGATCGCCTGCCGCGCCCGTCCCAGGGCGAACGCCACCTTGAGTTGTCCGCCCACGGCCAGCGTCGGCCGGGTACACTCGAGCGGCAACGCTACCGGTTGCGGGGCGTAGCCGCGCGACCGCCTGACGGGAAGCTCTTGGCCGGCGACGACCCGCGTCACGGAATCGTCGCAACGGACATGGATCGGCCGGTCGTGGACGAGGAACAGGTCGGCGATGCCGTGCAACCGTCGCAGCGCGTCGGCGTCTTCGTAGGCGATCGGCTCGTCGCGGCGATTGCCGCTGGTCATCACCAACGGCAGGCCGCGGACGTCGTCCAGCAGCAGGTGGTGCAGCGGCGTGTAGGGCAGCATGATCCCCAGGCGCGGATTGCCCGGCGCGACGGCACTCGCGATGATGCATCCGGCGCGCTTCCGCACGAGCACGATCGGCGCCCGCGGCGATTCGAGCAATTGGCGTTCCAGCGGCGAAACGTCGCAGACCATCAGCACGTCCGCCAACTTCTGCAGCATGACGGCGAAGGGCTTCTGATCGCGCTGCTTTCGCCGCCGCAGTTCCGCCACGGCGGCGTCGTTCGTCGCGTCGCAGACCAAGTGGTGTCCGCCGACGCCTTTCAGGGCCCCAATGCGGCCCGAGCGCATGGCGCGGGCGAACGCCCCGAGCGGATCCGCGGCCGCCATCTGCCTTCCCGCGTCGTCCAGGAGCCGCAGTGCCGGCCCACAACGCCCGCAGCAAGTGGGCTGCGCGTGGAACCGCCGATCGGCCGGATTCTCGTATTCCACTCGGCACTCCCCGCACATGGCGAAACCGGCCATCGTGGTCTGCGGACGATCGTAGGGGCTGCCGGTAATGATCGTCAACCGCGGCCCGCAGTGCGTGCAATTCAGGAAGGGATAGCGATAGCGGCGGTTGGCCGGATCGAACAACTCGGCCAGGCAGTCAGCGCAGGTCGCCACGTCGGGCGAAATCAATACCTGGCCGGCAGTATCGCTTTCCTCGCCGCCGCTTTCCTCCGTGTCGCTTCGACTGGCGTCGATCGAGAATTGCGCATCGCCGCGCGGGGCAACCGGGGACCAGGAGACGTGGTCGATGTGCGCCAACGGCGGCGGGTGGTGCGTCAGTTCGTCAACAAAGCGGTCCAGGGAGCCGCGTTCCCCTTCGACCTCGATCCGCACGTTGCCGGTTTGATTCCTCACGAATCCCTGCAAGTGCAGACGCGAGGCCAGACCATGAACGAAGGGGCGGAAGCCGACCCCCTGGACGATGCCGTCGACGCTGATCGTGCGGCGCTCTACCATCATCCGCCTCGTTGTTCGCACGCGTTAAGAGAAGAGACGTGACTGACTCGAGAGGCGAAATACGCATCTCTGCTGGCATTCTAGCGTGCCAAATTCTAACAAGCCAGCCTGTCAAAAAACGGATTTGGCGTTTAGGGAAAAACCTTACCCTGTAAGGGTATCTTCTTTGCGTCCGAAGCGATTGAGAGTTCTTGCCATGGCGATTACAATAATTTCTGTAAAAGGCCGGTCTGTTGGCGAACCGGTCGGAAACAAAACCTGGTTCTTCCGGAGGTCTGTGGTATGAAAAAACGGTTGCAACTCCTGACGGCGGCTTTGGTGTTTCTGGCTCTGAGCGGCGGCGTTACGGTGGCAGGCGAGGTGGGCACGAGCAAGAGTTATCGCGGACCGACGGGCCTTCAACTGTACAGCCTGCGCGACATGCAGAGTGCGCAAGGCGTGGAAGCCACGCTCGACAAGGCCGTCGCGCTGGGCTTCAAGTACGTCGAAGTGGCGTCGTTCGGGAAGTTTTCACCGGCAGAGTTCAAGCAGCAACTGGATCGCAGGGGTCTTGTTCCGATCGGCCGTCATTTCCCCTTCGAACAGCTCCGCGACGACGTGGAAGGCGTGGCCCGCGACGCCAAGGCCCTGGGGATCCCCTATGTCGGTTGCGCGTGGATTCCACACCAGGGCGCGTTTACCCCGCAGCACTGCCGCGAGGCGGCTCGCGTGTTCGATCGGGCCGGCACCGCGCTGGCAAGGCACGGGATCAAGTTCTACTATCACGACCACGGCTACGAGTTCCAGCCGTACGAGCAGGGGACCCTCTTCGACCTGCTGGCGACCGAAACTGACCCCAAAACGGTCTTCTTCCAGATGGACGTGCTCTGGACCGTGCTGCCCGGCCAGGATCCCGTCCGGCTGCTCGAAAAGTACCCGGACCGCTGGCTTCTGATGCACTTGAAGGACCTTAAGAAGGGCGTACCCACGGGCAGCCTATCGGGCAGCACCGCGCTGACGAACGACGTTGCGCTGGGCACTGGCCAAGTCCCCTGGCCCTCCCTGCTGCGCGCCGCACAGAAGGCCGGCATCAAGTACTACTTCATCGAAGACGAATCGCCTGCGCCTCTCCAGCAGATTCCGCACAGTCTGCGGTTTCTCGAATCCCTGGAATGGTAACGGCCGATTATCTAGCTTTCATTATGCGAGCGCGACCGTCGCTAGTTATCGAGGCCGGCCCGGTGTAGCCGTCGGGCGTCCCTTTAACGTTCGACTTGAAATCCGTCAGCCTGTGCCAGTCGTTTCACTTCTTCGCCCCGGTACGGTCGTCGCCGGCCACGGTGTAAACGGCCCAGAAATAGGGGTGCAGCCACGGTTCCGGCTCCCCGGAGGTGCGGAGCTTCTTCAAGAATTCGCGTTGCGACCGGGCCAACGCCCTGGGCGCCGCCTGGCCCGCCGCCACGCCCGCCAACATGCCGCGGATCAACTCGGGGGCCGTGCCGTCGTAGAACGTCCCATAGACCGGCTACCACGGTCCGCGCCCCGCCTTGCAACAGGGCCCGCTGAAGCCCGAACAGGTCGTCGCCGGGCAACGGCGAGGCGTCGGCCAAGCCCGAATAACAGGCGTTCACCACCACGAGGTCGGCGGCGACGCGAGTCCGAAACAACTCTGCGGCCGTCAAGCGGCCATCATTTCCCGCTTGCGGCTGCAGAACCACGTAGCTCTCCAGCGGGCGATCGGCCAGATTCATCCCGTGCGTGGCCAACAGCAGCAGTCCCGGATGTCCCAGGGCCCGCTGGGCGTTGGCCACCGTGGCCGTATCGTCGAAATAGACGCTGCCCAGGCGGTCGTGGAACAGGGTCTTGACGCTTTCGAGGTCGCGGGCGACGCCGGGCAAGGGCGGATCGCCGGCAGCTTCCACCAGGCCCACCATCGAGGCCGCTTCCAACGGCCGGTTCTTGCGGGCCCGGACGATGGCCCAACTGGTCAGCGACGGGGCATAGCTCAGATCGAAAGGCTCATCGAGCAGGAACTGCGGCTGTACCATTTCATCCGCGCCGCGCGGCTGCTTGTCGAGTTGGGTGACCAGCGCGGCGAAGGGGAAATAGTGCAGCAGGTGCTGCGGCACGATAATCACGGTGTTGGCCTTGCGGAGCGCAGCCAGGGCGGGGGGAGGCATCAGCTCGCGCTGGAAGCGGTACAACGTGTCTTGCCAGGCATGGTCATAACCTTGCCCCGCCACAAGCCGCCGCCGCATCCTGGGCGCCTGAAAGCCGATTTCATTCAGGAAGGCATGAATCTGCGCCACCAGGGCCCGCGACTCCAGCGGCTTGCCTTCCAAGTCGCTGAGCGGATAGGCTTTGACCTTGGCGCTGCCGTCGATCACGAACACCCAGGCCCGCTGCCGCCCCAGGAAATACTCCAGTGCGGCGACGCCGCGCGGCCACTGGGCCAGGATCTCTGCGAGCTCGACCTGGGTGGCGGCATCCGGCCGACCGTGAATTCCCGTGTTGGAAAGCAGATCCTGCAGTGCCCGCGACTTGCCGGCCTCGGCGTAACCCAAGGCTTCCTGGTCTTGGCCCTGCTCCAACAGCAGTTCCACGATCATCTCGGTGGCGTAAGCGCGGCGGGCGAAGAAGCCGGCCCGGCTCAAGCCGGTCCGGTCGGCCGGAAATCGTTCGCGGAGGACCTCCGACAGCGCGTGGGCGACCAGGAAGTGGTGCAGGGCCATTTGCCGGGGTAACATGCCGTCACGCTGTGCAGCAGCGGGTCGGCATGTTTCCAGCGTCAGAACATGCTTACCCCTCGCTGCGCTCGATGAAAGCATGCCACCCGCGGGATCCTTGGCGTGTAGATAATACAAGCCCAACAGCCTGTGAATGCTTTCCTCGCCCACTAACGCGCCAATCCGGCCGTAGAGGGTTTGGGCCGCTTCGGCGTGCTCCTTGCAGCTCTTCCAATCGCCCAGCCGGAATGCCAATTGGGCCTTCATCTCCTCCGCCATGGCGGTAATGAAGGACCCATCGGTTGATGAGCCGGCCGGGGACGCCGTTTCCGCGTCGGCCGCCCGTCGCGCTGGGGGGGAAACCGGCCGGGAACAATCCGACCTCGACCCGGCCGCATTCCCGCCCAGCGCAGCATACTCCAGCCCTTGCCGCAGCGCGGCTTGGCTGATCGCGGCCGGCACGGCGTCACCATGGGGATCGATCGTGGCGACGATCTCGGCCAGCAGCGCGTACAGCCGCGCCAGACTGACGTCGATCGCCGCCCGGTCTTCGGCTGCCGTGGCCAACTCTCGGGCCGTCTCGTACTGCCGCCGGGCCGCGCCCCAGGTGATAATGGCCGTCCACAACGGGTGCTCGACTCCGGCCGCTATTTGAAAGGCATGGTCATGGAGGCGGTCCTGTGCCTGGCGGAGCAGGAAGTTGGCATAGTCGTGATGGGCCCGCAAGCGATCCGACGCGCTGCCTCCCTCCAGATCGTGCAGCGCCTGGCGGAAAGCGGCGTCGGCATTTTGGCCGTAGCGGCCGGCCGGATCGGCATATTCACTCCCCAGCCCGGCTTCGGCAACGACTACCGCCTGGTAAAGGCTTGCCAGGGCTCGAGTCCTTCCGTCCGGCGAGCGCGCCAGTCCGCGGAGATCGGACTGCGCTTGCGACCACATCCCGCGCAAGATCAGTTCGCGCACGCGGTCCAAGGGGCCGATCCCGACCGCATCGGCTCGGGGCGCGTCGGCGGCCGGTTTCGGCGCCGCACCCAACAGCCATAGCACTTGCTGCCGCTGCCGCCGCAGATAAGGGGTCTGGGCAGGCTGCGGCAGATTCTCCAGGACATCCAGCGCCTCGGTCGGATAGGGCCGATCGCGATTCAACCGGTCCTTGTGGTTCAAGAGCAGTTCGACGGCGACCTGCGCGTAGAGCGGATCGTCGGGGCCCAGCCGCGCCTGCCGCAACGGTTCGAGATGCCGCGTCACGCGCAGCCGTACGGCATCTTCCTCGACCGAAAAGGTGACGCTCTCCAGGCCCGCTTCCGATCGCAGCGTATACTCTCCCGGCGGCAGCCTCGGTTTCCAGGCCGGCGGAAGTTGCGGCGCGATCTGCCCGAAGGGGATGCGAGATTGCCCCTGCTCCAGCGCGATCCGTGCGCTGGTCTCGCCGCTTTGCAGGATGAACGTGGCCTGCGGGTACTTTGGCTCATCGGCCCGCGGCTGCCTGCGAATGGTGATGCGGCCGTCGAGCAGCGGTCCGCCGGGCGGGGTCAGCAGGCCGGTGCCCCGCATGATCTCCGGCTCGACCAAGGGGTCGAGTTGAGCGGTAAGCATGTCAACTCCCAGGCTGGGCGCGGACGCTTCCGCGCCGGCCCGGCTGGGATCGTCGAGTGTGCCGAGCGGTAGGCCCGCTACGCGCGGGCTCATGGCCGGTTTCGGCAGGCCCAGGTTCTGCCAGCGGTCCTGCCCCTGTTCGTTCCAAAGGCACAGTCCGCGGCTATCGCCGGACGCGGGAGGCCGGCCGGATGGCAGTTCCCGGACCAGCGGCCGCCCGGCACGATCCAATTGAATCAGAATGGCGCCGGACGTTTCCGCCGCTGTCTCCGCGGCCGCCGCCGGGCCGGCGATGAGGCAACCGGTAATGGCCAAGGCCAGACAGTAGGGATTGCCTGCCGGCCTGGGTCGCAACGGAGTAACGCACATGGCTCCGTCGTTCACTGCAGCGGCACGAGACAGTACGGGGCGCCGCCGGTATCGATCAGGTTGAAGCCGTGTCGCTCATATCCCTGTTGCTTGACGTCGCTCACGGCCGTCTTGTCGAACGCGTTGTAGGAAAAATTGTTCTGGGGATCCACGTAGTGGAAATACTTCTTTCCTTCCCATTGATTGTCGGCGGAGAACGCGTAATAGAAATAGTTCCGGTTCGTGAGGTCTCCCTCGAGGACGCACAAGCGCTGGCCCGGTTGCACGGTAGACCAACCGGAAACGATCTTCGATACCGAAGCGGGGCCGTAAGCGCCGACCGCCACTCGGACCGGCTGGTCCTTGAGGTTTTCGAACCATAGCCCGGTAGGTCCGGACGCCTCGATATCGGGGACGTTGTCACCAACGCGGTAAACCCAGGCGCCGTCGACGTAAAACCAGCCATGATGGTGGCCATGATAATGGGGACCATGGTGTCCGACGTGAGAATCGACGTGCGGACCGACATGCGGACCAACGTGCGGACCGCCATGAGGTCCGCCATGAGGACCGCCGTGAGGACCGCCGTGAGGACCACCGCCACCGCCATGGGCACCACCGCCGCCGCCATGAGCACCGCCACCACCGCCGCCCTTACGGCTGTCGGCGGCAAGCTTATTGAGAGCCTGGCTGAGTTGCTTCTGCGATTCCGGCAACGCCGCCACGGCGGCCTGGCCTTCCTGCAACAGCTTTTCCAGGTACTTCCTCTGCTTTGCGGGAATGTCGGTGTTGTCGGCCAGATCGTCCCGGATTTGGTCGAACACCGTCACGTCTCCCGTGAGACCGGCGTCTTGGATCTCGTGCCAGTAATCCCAAACCTGGGTGTAGACCTCCGGCGTCATCTCGGCAATCGAGACTTGAAGCGACGGGTCGGTTGCCCGGACTTCGCCGGCCAGTTTATCGGCACCGGCCAGTTTGCTCTTCAGCTCGCCGTTGCCGGTGGCTGCGGCGATCTTGCGGAGGCGTTGCAAGGCCGCCGCGTCCTTCGTCTCGGTCGCGATCCGCACGGCCTGTTCGAGCAATTGCTGCGAGGAGAAGCCTTGATGCGGACGTAAGAGGATGCGTTCCCCTTCGCGGAGTTGCAAGGCAACGTCGGCCAATACCGAGGCATCCTTTGCTTCCCAGGCCTCGCACAGCAACGCCAGATCGACGTAGCGATCGAAGCCGGGATCACGCAAGTTTTCGGGGATCCACGCCTCGTCTCCCAACGGCGACGACTTCTGGTCGCTCTTGGCGGAGGCCGGAGTTCCTTGGGCTGCCGTGGGGTCCGCACTGGCTTTCTGCTTTCCTCCCGGCGCGGCGGGTTCACTGCCATACAAAATTAACGGCATTATGCCCAAAGTGGCGGTAGCCGCCAGGGCAAGCAGCCACGATCGTAAAACATACCGCTGTAACATGTTAGCCTCCCTTGAAGTGTTGCTGGGCACTCTCGTGGAAACGCCGCCACGGAATCCTCCGGTTCGACGGTCGAAGCCGGCAAAGGACGTCGTGCCGACGCCGTCCAATCATAAGAACGTATTCCGCGCGTCAAGCGGACAGATGCCCCGGAATTCCCTGGATGCTGTAGGGTGGACTTCAGTCCGCCTAGACGGACTAAACTCCGCCCTACAGGGTAGTCTTGCCCATCTCGCAAGAAAGAAGCCGGCACGTTTGATTCTTGTAACCCTTTAGGGTAAGATAGTTTACGAATCGCACGACCTTGACCCCGTTCGTTCCATCAATCGGGTTATGCGTAAACTCGTGCCCAGTGAGAAGACAGTTTATCGAGGTGACCAGCGGTAGTTTTGCCCCTTGTTCAGACAAGAAAGATACGGTCTCATGGAAAGCGCAGATCTTGCTTCGGATTGCGATTTTCGATCGTTGCTTGACCGTGCTCGGGCGGGAGACGAGCATGCGGCGACGGACCTTGTCAACCGCTATGAGCCGGAGTTGCGGCGGTACGTTCGTCTCCGCTTGACGAACCCGCGGTTGCGAAAGTATCTCGACTGCGTCGACATCTGCCAGTCGGTCTTGGGGCGGTTCTTCGTCGGTCTTTTCGCCGGTCGGTATGAATTGCGTTTTGCGTCGCAACTGACCGCGCTGCTGACGAAGATGGCCAGGAATGAAGTCTGCGACTGCGTGCGACGGCAGAATTCCGGCCGTCGCGGCGGGCAACACCCCCGGCAGGTTCCTCTTCGCACCTGCGTCGACCTCGCGGCAGCCAGGTCTTCGCTGGTCGAACACGTCGCCAACCGGGAAGTCGTCTGGCTGATCCTCCAAGAACTGCCGCCTTACGAACGCAGCCTGGCGCGTCACCGCCTGGATGGATTCGGGTGGACCGAGTTGGCTTGCCAATTCGGGGCGAATGCCGAGGTATTGCGGAAACGGTTCCGCCGGGCAACGAGCCGCGCGGTCATGCGGTTGCGGCTGCATCATTTCGCCGGATCATGAAGCGGCGCAGAGGTTGTCGCCGTCGCCGCACTCGGATACGAACCCTATGCCATCCGCACGATCGCTTCAGGAACTGGTCGCCCAATTGAGGGCCGGATGCGAGGATGCCGCCGCCGAACTGGTCCAACGCTACGGCCCGGAAATCCATCGTTATATTCACTACCGGCTCACCGACCCCCGCCTGCGCGCCTTGGTCGATTCGCTGGACGTCTGCCAATCGGTCCTGGGGAGCTTTTTCGTGCGTTTATCGACGGGAGAGTTACGGCTGGACGACTCGCGACAATTAATGGGCCTGCTGGTCGTGATGGCCCGTCACAAGCTCTGCGACTTGGCCAGAAAGCAGGGTGCCTTGCGGCGACAAGGCTTTCGCGACGCGGTCCGCGACCAGGCAACGCTGAACTCGATTCCGCAGGCGGGGAATGACCCGGCGGAGATGGTTGCCGGGCAGGAAATTCTGAATGCCGTGTGCGGGAAATTGGCCGTGGACGAGCAGACGATGTTCGGCATGCGGCTTGCCGGTTGCGACTGGGGAGAAATTGCCGCGCAGTGCCAAACGACGGCCGAGGCTGCGCGGAAGCGCATGACGCGCGCCGTGGATCGGGCAGCGCGCGAACTGGGCCTGGAGGGACGCCGTAGCCCGGCCGAAGAATAACTGTTGCCAGAAAAGTCTTTTCAAACTTCCCGGCCAGGTGATCTCAATGCCCCCGTTGGACCAACTCGAATCCCAGATCCCCCAGGCGATGATTGCCGACCGGCAGCGACTGCGCAACGCGCTGCGGGCAATCCAGGCGGCCGCGCGCGCTGGAAAGCCGCTCGATCGGCAGCGGCTGGCCCGGCTCGAAGCGGACGTGCGACAGTCGATCGGCCGCTGCGAGGCCCGGCGAAAAGCGGTCCCAAGACTGACTTTCGACGCGGACCTGCCGATCTCGGCCCGGCGGGAGGAGATCGCCGCGGCCATTCGCGACCACCAGGTGGCGATCGTCTGCGGCGAGACCGGCTCGGGCAAGTCGACCCAGTTGCCGAAGATCTGCCTGGAAATGGGCCGCGGCGTCGCCGGGCTGATCGGCCATACCCAGCCGCGACGGATCGCCGCGCGGAGCGTGGCCGCACGGATCGCCGAGGAAATCGGCTCGCCCCTGGGCCGCGACGTGGGCTACAAGGTCCGCTTCTCCGAATCGATCGGGCCGAACAGCTATATCAAGCTGATGACCGACGGCATCCTGCTGGCCGAGACGCAGAGCGATCCGTACTTCGACCAGTACGACACGATCATTCTCGACGAGGCCCACGAGCGGTCGCTGAACGTCGATTTCCTGATCGGCTACCTGAAACGGCTGTTGCCCAAGCGGCCCGATCTGCGGTTGATCATCACCTCGGCGACGATCGACGCGGCCCGCTTTGCCGAGCATTTCGCCACGGCGGCCGGCCCGGCGCCGGTGGTCGAGGTCTCGGGGCGGACCTATCCGGTGGAAGTGCTTTGGCGGCCGATGGAGGCCGGACGAAGACGGCAACGAGCCCGACTTGCAGGACGCCGTGCGGGCGGCGGTGGAGGAGGCGGCCCGCATCGATCGCGGCGACATGCTGATCTTCATGCCCACCGAACGCGACATCCACGAAACGGCCAAGACGCTCCGCAGCCGGCCGCTGCCGGGCGACGGCACGGGCCAGGAGACGGAAATCCTGCCGCTTTATGCGCGGCTTTCGATCCAGGAGCAGCAGCGCGTCTTCCAGCCGGGGCCCAAGCGGCGGGTGGTCATCGCCACCAACGTGGCCGAGTCGTCGCTCACCGTGCCGCGGATCCGCTTCGTGATCGATCCGGGCACGGCGCGGATCAGCCGCTATTCGCCGCGCTCGAAAACCCAGCGGCTGCCGATCGAGGCGGTGGCCCAGGCCTCGGCCGATCAGCGCAAGGGGCGCTGCGGACGCGTGGGGCCGGGCATCTGCATGCGGCTGTTCAGCGAAGAAGACTTTCTGGGCCGCGACCGCTTCACCATGCCGGAGATCCAGCGGACGAACCTGGCCGCGGTGATCTTGCAGATGAAGGCCCTGCGGCTGGGCGAACTGGACGCTTTCCCGCTCATCGATCCGCCCAAGCCCGACGCGGTCCGCGACGGCTATCGCACGCTCTTCGAGCTGGGCGCGATCGACGAGCAACAGGAGTTGACCGAGATCGGCCGCCGCTTGAGCCGCCTGCCGGTCGATCCGCGGATCGGGCGGATGATCCTGGCGGCGAGCGAAGAAGGCTGTCTGCACGAGATGCTGATCATCGCCGCGGCCTTGGAGGTCCAGGATCCGCGCGAGCGGCCGCTGGAAAAGCAGGAGGCGGCCGACAAGGCCCACGCGCAATTCGCCGACGAGCAGTCCGATTTCCTCAGTTACCTGAAGATCTGGGATTTCTACCACAAGCTGAAGGACACGCTCTCGCGCAACCAGCTTCAGAAGGCCTGCCGGCAGAATTTCCTCTCGTTCATGCGGATGCGGGAATGGCTCGACGTGCATCGCGAGTTGCTGGAGATCGTTGAGGAAGACGAGAAGGGCGCAGAGCGGCAGCGGTTGGAGTCCCGCCTTCAGGCGGCTTTGCCCGTGGAATTCCGCCTAAAGGCGGGACTCCCACTGCCCACCCCAAGTATGACACCATCCATCGCGCGATCCTGGCCGGTCTGCTCTCCAGCATCGCCACTCCGCGGCGAGGGACACGACTATAACGTGGCGGGCGGCGGCAAGGCGAACCTCTGGCCCGGTTCGGGCATGTTTCGCCGACCAGGAGCATCTGTGCCCGGGCCAAGTGGATCGTGGCCGCCGAGCAGGTGGAAACCACGCGCCGCTATCTGCGCTGCTGCGGCCGCATCGATCCCCGCTGGATCGAGCCGCTGGCCGAGCATCTGATCAAGCGGACCTACAGCGACCTGCATTGGGAAAGCCCGTGGGCCTCGGCCGCGGCCCTGGAGCGGTTGACGCTTTTCGGGCTGGTGATCGTCGCCGGGCGGCAGGTGCGTTATGGGTCGATCGACGCCGACGCCTCGCGGCAGCTCTTGATCGAGCATGGCCTGGTGCAAGGCGACCTGGAGCCCAAGCCGGCATTCCTGGCGCGCAACGAGGAACTGCTGGACGAGGTCGAGCGGTTGCAAGCCAAGGTGCGGCGGCGCGACATCTTGATCGGCGAACAGGAACGCTTCGCCCTTTACGATCGGCGGCTGCCGGCCGAAATCTACGACGGCGTACGGCTTGCCCGCTGGCTCCGCGAGTCGCCGGAAAACGCCCGGCGGCTCACCCTGACCAAGGCCGATCTGTTGCGTGAAGGGACCGACGTGCCGGAGAAGGCGTTTCCCGATCAGTTGGCGATGGGCCCGTGGGAACTGCCGCTGGACTACAAGTTCGAGCCTGGCGAGCAGCAGGACGGGGTGACGGTCACGGTGCCGCTGGAGGCATTGAACCAGGTCGAAGCCGAGAGGTTGGCGTGGCTCGTGCCGGGCCTCCTGGAAGAGAAAGTGCTGGCGCTGATCCGCGCGCTGCCCAAAGCCCTGCGGACGCGCTTCGTGCCCGCGCCCGAAGCGGCGAAACGGGCCCTGGCCGACCTGCGTCACGGCGAAGGCAGCCTGCGGGCCCAACTTGCCCGGACGCTCAGCCGCCTGGGCGGCGTGGAGGTTTCCGCGCGGGACTTCGATGATAGTCAATTGCCACCGGAATTGCAGATGAACGTTCGCGTGACGGATGCCGAGGGCCAGGCTCTGGCGGCGGGCCGCGACCTGGACGCCTTGCGGCAGCAGTTGGGCGCCGAGGCGGCCGAGGCCTTTACGGCGATCGACGATCCCCGCTGGAACCGCGACGGCCTGACCACCTGGGATTTTGACGAACTCCCGGCGGAGATTGAAGTCTCGCACGGCCGGCTGGTGATGAATGCCTATCCCGCGCTGGTCGACGGCGAGACTTCCATTGGTCTGCGGCTCTTGGATTCGCCACACCGCGCGGCATATCAAACACGCGCCGCCTTGCGGCGGCTGTTCCTGCTGACGGCCTGGCGCGAGGTGAAGACGCAGGTCGATTGGCTGCCGGGTCTGGAGAAGGCGCGGCCGGCCGCGGCGTTGATTCCGGGCTTTGATCTGCGGCAGCAGTTGGCCGACTTGTTGGCCGTTCGCGCCTGGCCCGACGAGACCGAACTTCCACGTACGAAGGCGGCGTTCGAAGCGGCGCTCGGCGCAGCCCGGCAGCGGATTGGTTTGGCCGTGCAGGATCTGGCGGGCCTGATCGGGCCGTGGTTCGAGGCCTATCAGGAGGCCCGCACGGCGCTCGATGCGACGACGAAGCTTCCCTCTTCCGCGCCTGGGAGAGGGGCAGGGAGTGAGGGTCGTTCGCCCGCTGTCTGGGGTAGGCTTGTGTTCTCCCCTCGCCCCGTGGGAGAGGGGCAGGGCGCGAGCGTGAAATGGCAATATGCCATCGACGACGTCTACAACCAGCTTTCACGGCTCGCCGGGCCGAAGTGCCTGAGCATGACGCCGTGGCCCTGGCTGCGGCATTGCCCGCGGTACTTCCGGGCCATCCGCGTGCGTCTCGATGCCCTGGCCGGCGGCGGAATCGCGAAGGACCGCGAGCGCTATGAAGAATTCCTTCCCCGCTGGCAGGCCTATCTTGAATGGATCGAGCAGCACGGGCCGCAGTGCGAAGCCGATCCCGAGTTGATCCAGTATCGCTGGATGCTGGAGGAGTATCGCGTTTCGCTTTTTGCCCAGAAGCTGGGAACCTCGATCTCGATTTCGCCGAAGCGACTTGAGCAGCAGTGGGCGAAGGTGGGGCGCGTGTGAATCAACCGATATTGACAACTGGTACCAGTTCGGCCAGACTCGGTATAAAGGAGGGGTGAGCACCTATGAAGCCTTCGCTCTATATCGAAACGTCCATCATTGGTTACCTTACCACACGGGTAAGCAAATTGCTGGTGGCGGCGTCAAACCAGCAAGTGACGCGCGAATGGTGGGATGATCATCGCCAGAAATTCGAACTGTTCGTATCGCGGGCGGTTGTGGAAGAATGTGCAAGCGGTGACCAGGCCGCTACCACTGAGCGATTGGAGTTTCTTGTCGGCATTTCGGAATTGGATATTACGTCGGAGGTCTTGAAATTAGCCAGCGCGTTGCGGAGCCAGGTTCCGTTGCCCGAAAAGGCCCAAATCGACGCGATTCATGTGGCCGCAACGGCCGTAAACGGTATAGAATATCTGTTGACTTGGAACTGCAAGCACATTGCGAACGCTTCATTGCGCCCGAAGATTGAAAAAGTCTGTCGCGAGTCTGGATTCGAACCACCGACCATTTGCACACCAGCGGAACTCTTGGAGATGTAACCATGTATAACGACCCTATCGTTGAGGAGATCCATCGAATTCGGGAACAAATCGCTGCCAAGTTCAACTATGACATGGAGGCTATTGTGCGGCATCTACAGCAGCGGCAGAGGGAAAGCGGCGCGACGGTGGTGCGCCGCGAGTCGCGGCCTGTCAATCCGATTATGTTGGGGCCACTACAGAGACGCGATAAGAAATCCAATTAGCCGGGATTATTCGTGGCCCCGCAGCGACGGCCGAGAGTCCGGCGAAGCGCTAGTCAGGATCACTCCGAAGCCAGCGTTCGCCGCAGTGCTTTGGGTTAATGTTCCGCGCGTCCCGTCAAGAACAAAATAAAGGCGGAAGGGGACCAGAGTGGCCCGCGCCTTCCGCCTTCAATCTCCGATGCCGGTCGCGAAGCGACGAGGTGGGGGGCAAGAGGTGCTCCGGCCCGCATCGGAGGATGGTTAGACGATTAAACCCGGCCGGGCAGAAAAAGTTCCGCCCGGCAGGATAGGTTTTTAACCTGTCTCAAAACGAGAGTTTTCAACATGCCTCAAAATGACAGGTTGAAAACCTATCCTACATCGATGCTGTACCTCTGTAGGGTGAGACAAGCGAGCGGGCACCGTCGCTGGTCCCACCCCACCTCTGGCATCAATACGCGGCCTTGATTTCCACCCCCTTGGCCTTGTTGTCGTAAATCCTCTGCAGATTCTCCATCTGCTGGCCCTGGAAATTCTTATTCTGTTGTTCCAGCCCCTGAAGCAACTGCTTCTCCTGCGACATCGGCGGTTGCGGCGCGGCTTTGGCAGCCTCGGACGGCGCGTAGGCGGCGGAGGCGGCCGGGGGGGGCGGGGCCGGAGCAGCGGGCGGCGCCAACTCCGTCTGCCCGCGGAAGAACGCATAACGCGACAGCTCCGCACGGGCGATCACCGTCGAGCGGCCATGGATTCCGTCGGCCACGAAGACCCCGCGGAGGTCGGTGTCGCCCGCCACGAAATCGTCGTTGCCGCTTCCGATCACCTTGACCTGCACGTTATGCAGGTAACGGTCGGCCTTGACGTTTTTGACGGTTGTCCGCACTCTGCCGCTGACGGCGTCTTCCTGGACATCGACGGCCAACGGCGTGACCAGTACCAGGCCGCTGGCGTGCAGGTCGTCGCCGCGGCAGACGACGAGATATGCCCCCTCGTCTGCCAGCGGCAAGGCCAGCTTCTGCGTCCGATCGTGATAGTCCTTGCCGTCGCCCAGCTTGACGCTCGTCTCGTGCAACGGGCGGATGCCGGCCAGGTTGATAGTCGCGATGCCGCCCAGGTTCCGCCGCAAAAGACTGAACTTCATCAGGTCGATGCGGTAGACCTTCACGTCGCAGCCCGGGATGTTGCGGAACTTCAGCTCCACTTCCGGTGCATCGCCCGGCTTGACCGTGGTCACCTCGGGCAGTTCGATCGACTTGCGAAGGAAGTAGGCAATCGCCTCCTTGGCGTCGGCAAAGCGGTCTTCCACGCGGCGATACTCGCGGATGGCGTCGGCCGCCTCGCCCAATCCATGATGGACCTGGCCGAGGATGTAAATCGCCTGCCACTTGTTCGGGCTTTCCACTTCGCGGCCGGTCGCCTTGTCGGTGCGTTTCAACTCGGCCACCTTTTGGCACATCTCCAGGGCCGCCTTGTGCCGGCCTTCGGCAAACTCGCAGTAGCCGATGATGTACCAGTAACTATCGATCAGGTCGCTCTGGGCATAGCGCTTCGCATAGCGGTCGCAGGCCGCGGCCGCTTCGCGATAGGCCTTCAGGTCCAGCAAGGTGCTGGCTGAGGCGAAGGCGGCCTGATCGGCGGCCGGATCGTCGGGCCAGGCCGTCAAAAACCCTTCCAGCATCGTCCACGCGCGGCGGAGCAGATCGACGCGGTTGACCTTCTGCTGCCGCAACTTGGCATCGTTGGCCGCCTCAGGGGCCTTGGCCGATACCTGCTGGGCCAGCGCGTAGGTGGCTGCGGCCACGTAGCCTTCCGGCGGATAGTTCCGCAACAGGCCGCTCATGGCCTCGACGCTCCGCAGCAGCTCACCTTGCGATTGCAGGAAACCGGCCACTTCACTCTCGCGGGCGAAATTGCTCTCGACCGTGGCGCGGAAGACCAGGTAGCTCCGCTCGTACTCGCCCATCTCGTGGTAGGCGGCGCCGACCTTCACGATCTTGGCGAAGGTAATCTCCTCGGTGGGCCACTTCTCCTTGATGATCTCGAAGTAGTGGACGATCTTGGCCGGCGGGCCGATCTCCAGGTGGATGTCCAGCAGCATCTGCACGGCCTCCTTGTAGACCTCCGGCCGCAGGTTCCATTTCTCGACCAGCTCGGTCAAGTGGGGCATCGCGGCGGCGTAGTCCTTCTTGGCCGCCAGCCGCTTGCCCAACTCGTAAAGCTCCTGCGGCGTAAGGCGGTACGGGTCGGCCGACGTCGCGCCTTGCGGCAACACGGCGAGCGTCTTCGGCCCGCTCACCAGGAGCTGCTCGGGCCGATGCGCGTTGCGGACGATCGTGGGACCGACGGCGTACTTGCCCGGCACGTAGCCGTAGAGTTCATAATGGATCGTGCCGAGTCCCGGCCGGCTGCCGACGTAGAAAGTGATTTCGCCGGGGCCGATCTCGAAATGTTCGAACGGCCCGTTGACCGATTTTTCGATCACCGTGGCGCCGCTGGGGATCGGTTCGGTGACAACCAGGTATTCCAGGCGTTCCTCGGGCGTGCCCCAGGCCACGTTCCGCCAGAGGTCGATGTTGACCATGCCGCGGCGGCCGACGGGAAGCTGATCGAGCGGATTGCGGAAGGTCTGATACGCGCCTTCCAACACGGCGAAACCGCGAGGGATCTCGCGGCCGTCGAGTTCCAAGGGGGCCGGCTCGTAATGGCGTTCGACCCGCCAACTGCCGGTCGTACTCCTGAGCTTGTCGGCCGGCACGAAACCGCCGAGGATGCACTGGTAGGCGTAGCGGCCGCGGCCAGCGATCTGGAAGTTGATCCGCTGTCGGCCTTTCGCGCCCGGCTTGACGAGGAATCTTCGCGGCACATCGACCCACTGACTGCCGGCAGCCGGATCGACGTCGAGCACTTTGACACGCACGTCGTTGACGAAGATGTTCAACCTGTAGCGCTCGCTGGGGGTACCCGCTTGCGGGTCGCGGCTGTCGGCGAACCAGCGGCAGGCGGCCAGCGCCGCGGGGCCGGTCGCCTTTTCCGGGGCCCAGCGGTTGCCGGTGCGATGGGCCATGAGCCATTCAATGAGCTCTTTGGCCTTGGGCGACTTCGGCGCAGACCTCTTCGATCGCCAGGGCGTAAAGCGCCCGTAATTCGGCCGGTGACCCGCAAGCGGGTGCCCCGCTCCAGGGGAGCGCGCCTTGGGCCGCGTCACGGCGAGTGGCCGTGTCGTCGAGGTTCCGCTTCTCCAAGAGGCCGAGGATCTCTTCGGCGGTCGGCTTGCGATCCATGGCCGCGAAGCTCAGGGCCAGGTGGGCCAGGGCGGCCGAACTGAGCGCGTTGCGATCGCGATACAGTCGGTTGGCCAGGGCGAAATCGCCGCGCCCCGCCACGGCCAGGACGTGCAGCAGAATGGCCTTGCTCTCGTAATCGGCATTGTCGGTCGCGGCAACCTGGTTCTGCAGGTAGCCGAGCGCCTTGTCGTAGGCGGCGTCCGGCACGACGTAGCCGGCCTTCCTCACCAGCGTTAAGGCCCACACGATGCGGCCGCTTGCAAAGCGGTTGCTGGCGCCGCCGGGCGTGCCCGTCCAACTCCAGCCACCGTCTTCGTTCTGCGCGGAAAGCAGCAGGCTGATGGAACCGCGGATGCGGCTATCCAAGGCCAACATCTCGGGACCACCCGCATCCCGGCTGCCGCCGAGCAGCTTTTGCAGGCCCAGCGAGGCCATCACGTCGCTAGCGGCAGATTCCAGCCCGGAAGCCAGGCGGCCGACTTCCAGTTGGCACCACGGCGCGGGGGCGAGCACGATGTCCAACAGGCTGCGCTCGACCGTCGGGCCGACGAGGATCTGCATGCTCGCCGACTCGGCCGGAATGCCCTCGGGGGCCTCCAGCCAGACGGTGCCGTCGGCAGTGCTCGAACCGCTTGCGGCGGCGAAAACCGGCACGCCGTAGGGGCGTAGCGGCACCGAGCGCTGCACGATGTCTTCGTGACCAGCCGCGCGGATGTCCAGTTCGAAATCAATTCGATCGGTCGGATCCGTCCGATCGGTCGGATTGTTGTTGGCCCCGCCGGCTTGCGGCTTCGCCTGAGCAGTGGGCCGTTTCAGTTCCGCCTTGAAACTCACCTCGCTCAATCCCTTGCCCGTAACCTCGATCGTCTTCGTCTCTTCCACGCGGCGGCCGGCGATGGTCGTCCGCAGCACGACTTCCATCGGTCCCTTGTCGAGCACGTCGTTATGCACGGTGACGGGGATCTCGGCGGTGTCGCCTTGGGTAAACGCTAGCGGCAGCCGGATCTCGCCAAAGAGGTCCTTCTTCACGGTCAGGTCGTCGGTCGCCTCGCCGGCCAGGGTCTCGGTCGAGAGGCCCTTGGCCAGGAACTTCCAGGCGGTCGATCGCTCGGGCACGGTCAGGTCGACCGTCGCCGTGCCGTCTGCGCCGGTCGTGACGACCGGGTTCCAGTAGCCGGTTTCCTGCGGCAGCAGGGCCGAGAGCAGGATCGCGCCCGACGAGTTGAACTCGGCGGCCATGGCTGCGGCGCGTTTGTCGTCGAGCTTGCCGTTGTGGCCCAGGCGGACGGCACGGTACTTGCCCGAGTTATCGACCACCAGGACTTGTGTCTGGTTCTGCGCGATCAGGCCGTTGAGGTCGCCGGCGGTGACGGTCGAGCCGCCGGCGTAGCCGTTGCCGCCGTTGAGTTGCAGGAGTTGGGGGACAGGAATGACTAGATCGGCAACGGCATAGACCTTTTCCAGTCTTTCATGTTCTTCCGCGACACCGTGAAGGATCCGCTTAACGTTGCCATCCTCATTCCGCGCCATCTGTGCCTGAATGCCTAAATGCCAGTATTGGAACCCGCCGTTCGCCTGTTGTGCCAATCCGGATTGCGGCTGATTGAGCGCGCTGCGGCGACGGCTCAGATCGTTCCAGGCATGGGCATCGGGAAAAGCAATCGGTGCGTCACTTGTTCCCGGATCAGACGACTGATCATGATCAACAACGATATCTCCAACCAGTCCGGCGTCGCTGTTGACCCCCATGCCGAACATCCCGCCCAACCGCGACAGGCGCCCGGCCTGATCCTCCATGGCTACGCTTGGCGAAGCCAACGAAAGGACTGTGCCGGCGGCCGTTGTCTTGTTCAGGGTCTGATCCGCTAAGGCCACTTCGGCGGCCCTCCGGCTTTCCGCCTCCTCCTTGGCAATTTCCTCGCGATCCTTCTCCGCCAGCAATCGCGGGTTGATCGGCTGTGTGGCGGGCCGATAGGAAAACGTGATGCTCGACGTGCAGCGGACCGCCGGCTCGCGCGGGACCCCGCGGAAGAAGTCGCCGATCGAGGGCAGCGGCGAGGCGAACCGCTCCAGGAGCGATTGCTCGACCATCGCCAGGCTCAACTCGGCCGCCACCGGCTTGCCCTGCGGATCGGTCGTCGTGACGGTCACTTCCAGTTCGTCGCCGGGCCGGACCACTTCTCCTCTCTCCCCCTGAGAAAGGGTCGGGGGGTGAGGGCTCTTGAGTTTGGTTGCGATCTTCACACGCAGATCGCGCTCGACGGTAAACGGACTCGTCGACGTATGGAAGCGAACGATGGGACGCGGCTTGGATGCAGTCTTCTTTCCCGATTCCAGTTTCGCCTTCTTCTCATCACTCCTCGCGTCTCCGCGTCTCCGCGTCTCGGCATCCTTGCTTGGTGAGTCGGCGCTCGCGACCATGCTGCGCATGGTGCCCGCTCGCTTGTCCCACCCTACGGCATTCCCCCTTCTCCCTTTCGCCCTTTCTCCCCTTCTGCCGCTGCCAACTCCGACCGCGGATCCGTCATCACCGCCACGGCCAACTCGAAATTCGGCGCCAAACTGGCCGTCATCGGGATCTCTAATTTGTTGATTCCCGTCTTCAACTCCACGAGCCGATAATCCAGCACGCGGGCCCCCTGGTAGGTCACTAGCGCCAGGGCCGGATCGTCCCTCCAGTGCAACTGCACCGCGGCGACGTCGCCGACCTTGTAGGTGTGCTCGTCGGCCAGGATGCGGAGCCGCACGAGGTCGTCTTCACCGCTGATCTGCACCGCGGCCTGCCCCGAGATCGGATTGTGGAAGCGATCGATCGCCTCGGCCCGCAGGAAATACGTGCCGCCCTTGTCAAGCTTTATCGTCTGCCGGGCCCTGCCGTCGGCGGCCGTGGTCAGTTCATGCTCCTCGACGAGCCGCTCGCCCGCCCGGCCTGCGACCAGCGTCCGCTCCAAGACCTTGAGCTTCAGTTTCTGGGCTAGGGGTTTGTTCTCGGCGTCGCGGACGTTGACCGCGGCCTCCAGCGATTCGCCCGTCACGTAGACCGGCCGCACCGTGCTGACGGCAATCGAAAAGCCCTGGGCGGCCAGCACGAAATTGACTTGTACATTGACATTGCCCTCGGGCAGTTGGATCGATAGCGGCAGGATCTGTGACTCGCTATATTCCCGCGTCGGCAGACTGATCTTGACCTCGCCCTTGGCGTCGGTAGTGGCCGTCTGCAGGCGGTCGCCGGCCAGTTGGTAGCGGATTTCGCGGCCGACCACGGGGGCCCCGTAGTAGAATTCGGCCCGGATCGTGCCTTCGATCGGCTCGCCGCGGTAATAGACGCGCCGCGGCGTATCGACCACCAGGCGGATCGGCTCGAGCTGGTATTCGTGGACGAGGAACGTGCCCTGGAAATTCTGCGTGCCGTTGTCGTGAACCAGCACGCGGTACTGGCCCTGGGGACTGTTGGGCGGCAGGACGAAGTGGGCGTGGAAACTGCCGAAGGCGTTGAGCTTCACCTTTTCCTGGCGGATCGGCCGATTGCGGGCGTCAAAGACCTCGACCGTGTACGGCTTGTCCTTGTCGATCACGTAGGCGTCGTCGGCCGCGCGGCGGAGACAGCCGCGGACGTTTACCAGTTGGCCCGCGCGGTAGGCGGGCCGATCGGTGTAGATGTAACCCTTGTCGGTCAGGCCCTGGGCCACGTTGACACCCTGAAGGTCGAGGAGGTTGGAGGCCACGTTGCTGTCGATCGCGGCGAAGACGCGGATGTCGTTGGCGCTAAGCGGCACGCCACAGCGCTCGACCGCCGCTTGCGGTTTCGCGACCGGCTGGGACGCGGAGACCCTGGCGGGCGGAGCGCCGCGCTGAATGGATCGACCGACTGTGGCGGCTCGGCCTGTGTGGTCGGCATGGAGGTCGGTCTGTCGCTTGCAGGGGGTCGCGCAATCGTCGAACCGTCGTCTGACGACGGCACGGGCGATGAAGCCAGACTGGTGCTATTAACTGTTGGAACGTTGTTCACACTCGGGGGCGGAGCGGAGGGGGCAGGCGCCGGTATCGGCGTTGGAGGGGTGGGGGGCGGAACGGGGGGGACGGTCTCGGCCGGAACGCCGCTTGCGCTGGCCGCGAAATCCCTGTAATTCCTCCGGAAAACGCCATCTTTGTCGGTCGTTCCTTCGCCAATCACTTCATGGCCGTTGGAAACCAGCAGCCGCACGCCGGGCCACGGCTTGCCGGTAAGCATATTCTCGGCAAACACGAAGACCTCGTCCCGCGAGCTCTTCACAATTACGTCCAGATCGCTCTGGATCACCATCGTCGTGGCCTCCAGGGCCTTGCTGCTGA
This sequence comes from uncultured Planctomycetia bacterium, assembly GCA_963779975.1. Lineage (GTDB taxonomy): Bacteria > Planctomycetota > Planctomycetia > Pirellulales > Thermoguttaceae > JANXQG01. Next base: position 168,415 of record CAWAAL010000024.1, read on the forward strand.
CGGTGACGGCCATCACGCCGCCTTTGAACCGGGCACCCGTAGGGTCGGGCAGCGGCACTTCAATCTGACTTTCTATTTCCTGGTGCTTGACGTACTTGGGCACCTTGAACTCGAACGTCGCATCGGGATCGATGAGGCTGATGTCGAGGCCCTCGACGCCGCGGGCGAGGTGCATCTTGCGGAAGTACGTCTCCAAATCGACTTTGAACGCGCGGACCGTGACCGACTCGATGTTCCGCGTGACGAGTTTCAGTTTCGGCGTCTCGTCGCTGCGGAAAACGCGTTCGGTCGAGACGGTCATCGTCTTGGCCGTCAGCCGGGCGGCGGCGGCCTGGGCATCGCCAGCGGCAGAGCCCCAGGTAACCTTGCGGTACTCCTCCAGGGCCTCTTCCAGATGGCCGAGCTTCTGTTCCAGCGTGGCGCCGATCAAATACTGTGCCCGCGACGCCTGGTTCGTACCGGGATATTTCGAGACCAGCCGCCGCCAGGCGGAAATGGCTTCGTCCCATTTCTCTTCGGCCACGTTCTGCTGGTTCATGAGCAGGAGGATCGCGGGACTGCGGGCGTCCAACGGATACTTGGCCAGATACTCGCCAAACAACTTGTTGGCCTGGGCGTAGTTCTTGGCCGTGAACTGATCGCAGGCCATCAGGTATTCGGTCTCCACGATCGCTTGCTGCACCGCGCTCCAGTCCTTATGGGCCGGGTACTTGGCCAGGAACTCGCGCCACGCAGCCAGGGCCTTGGTGTAGTCCTTCTGCGATTGATAGGCGCGGCCCAGCAGGTTCTGGGCCTCCGGCAGCTCCTTGCACTCGCGGCAGCGGGGATCGGCCAGGAATTGCGCGAGCGCGGCCACGGCATCTCCCGGACGGCCCCGGTTGAGATAGCTCTGGGCGATTTCCAAGTGGGCCCGGCCGGCGTTGGCGTGCTTGGGGAAACGTTCCAGAAACGCCCGCAAGGCGCCCGTACCGAGGTTCAATTGCTCGTCGTCTTGCGGGTTGGGGATGTTCCAGGTCCGCGACAAATCGAACTGGGCATCGGCCACGCGCGACGACTGCGAATCGACGTACTTGGCCAACAGGTCCTGCCAGACCCGCCGGGCCTCGCGGGCGTTGCCTTCCGCCAGGCGGCAACTGCCCAAGCGCCAACGGGCTTCAATGTCCCAGGGGCTCTGGGGATGATCCTTGACGAACCGCTCGAACAGCACGGCCGCCTCGGCCGGCTTGCCGAGGTTCTGCTGGCACTGGCCGATGAGCAACTCGATTTCGATTTGCTTCTCCGGCTTGGCGCCGGTTTCCAATGCCTTCTTGTAGAACTCCAGGGCCTTGGCGTAATCGGGCTTCTGCTCTTCCTTGGGCGGCTTGAAGTAGGTGTCGGCAAACTCCAGGTAGATGTCGGCGATCTGCTGCTTGCGATCGGTTGACAGCAGGTACTCGGCCTCGGCCCGATAGATCAACTCGGCGCTGCGGAAGTCGCCTTTGCGGGCCAGCGAGACGGCCTTGGCAAAACGCGCCCGACGTGCCCACGGGCTGTTGGGAAGCTCTTTGCCAAGCTGGTCGAAGACGGCGATCGCCTCGTCGTACTTGCCGTCGAGGTACAAGGCGCGGCCTTTGAGATAAAGCAGGTAGTCGTGCGCGGGATCTTTGGTCTTGGCCGTTGCGTCGATGGCCTTGACGGCATCGGCATAGCGGTGGTCCTGCATGGCCGTGCGGATCTTGTCCGCCACCAGCGGGGCGTCGGCCGAAGGCTTTTCCGCAGGCGCCGCGGGGGCCGCGGCGACCGGCAGGGCCATACCGACGAGCACCATGAGGGAAGAAAGCAGATTCGACGACCAGCGATGCGTTTTCATGGTTCGACTTCCGGGAATTGGGTGAGCGGACGATCAGAAGTTCTTGCCAAATATTACCTTATGGCCGAGAGGAACGCCAACGATTGGGCCAGGGAAAGGAAGGGGCCGGAAGGCATTCCCCTCGTTAGACGCGGGATGGAGGAGAAAAGTTCCGCAAGTTGCATGGCGGGATCGGGCCAGAGAGCCGCTCCGCGGCCGGGCCAAAACGGCAATGAATTACGGCGATCCGACTAGTCGATCATACCCCGCCGTGTTTGGGTCAATACCCCGCATCTTCAGCCAACGGTGGCGACGGGACCAGTAGAACCGCACGGGAATGAAAATGTCGACCACCTCGTCGGCAATCAGCAGTCCGCCCAGCACCGGAGCGGCCATGGCCGAAATGACCTCGTGGCCCACGCCCGAGGCCCAGAGCATCGGCGCCAAGGCGATGATCGCCACGCCCTCGGTCAAGAGTTTCGGCCGCAGTCGATGCACGGCGCCTTCGATCACCGCATCGCGCAGTTCGGCCAGCGAGCCGATCTTCTCCAGGCCGCCGCGCTTCTCGATCGCCTCGCGGAGATAAACCAGCATGATGATGCCCGTCTCGGTGGCCATGCCGAAACAGGCGATGAAACCGACCTGCACGGCGACGCTGAAGCGGTAGTTGAAGAGCCAGAGGAAGAAGATCCCGCCCACCAGGGCCTCGGGCACGCACATCATCATCAGTGCAGCGTCGATGAGATCGTTGTACGTCAGGTACAGGATCACGAAGATCACGAGGACGACGGCGGGGAAGACGATCTGCATCGTCTTGCGGGTTCGGACCTGGTTTTCGAACTCGCCGCTCCAGGCCAGGTACATGCCTTGCGGCAGCTTGACCTTCTGGGCCACGATCCGCTGGGCCTCCTCGACGAAGCCGACAACGTCGCGATCGCGGACATCCAGTTGCACGTAGGACCGCAACAGGCCGTTTTCGCTCTTGATCATGGCGGGGCCTTCCACGATCCGCACGTCGGCGACCATGGAGAGCGGGATCTGCCGCGAAACAACGGCAGCCGGTTTGCCCTGGGCCGGTTTCTCCTTGTCCATTCCGGCGCTTGCCGTTTCCCGTCCCATGACGCTGCCGGCGTTGATCAAGAGATTCTTCACGTCTTCCTCGTCCTGGCGAAAGGCGCGGCCATAGCGGACCCGCACGGGGAACCGCTCGCGGCCTTCGACCGTCGTCGTGATCGCCTTGCCGCCGAGGGCCACCTCGACCACGTCCCAAAGATCGCCGACGTTCACCCCGTAGCGCGCGGCACGCTCCCGATCGGGCCGGATCTCCAGGTAGCCCTTGCCCTTGATCTGGTCGGGAACGACGTTCACCGCCCCCCGCACGCTTTGCAGGACCTCGGCCACCTCGTCCGAGACCTTCTGGATCTGGTCGAGGTCGTTGCCGAAGACCTTCACGCCGATCGGCGTCCGCACGCCCGTGGCCAGCATGTTGATGCGATTGATGATCGGTTGTGTCCAGATATTGGCCCAACCGGGCACGCGGACGACGCTCTCCATCTCCTTCTTCACGAGATCGTCTATCGACTTCCGCCCCAGGTAGAGGGTCGGTGCCCAGGTTTTGTCGAGTTCCGTGCGCAGCTTGCCGAGCAGTTGTTTTTGGGCCGCATCGTCGGACGGCTCGGCCCACTTCTGCTGTTCCTGGGCCGCTTTTTGCAACTCATCGATGGCGTAGTGGTCGTAGGTGGCCGCGGCACAGTCGAGGATTTCGTCGTTGATCTGCTCGACCCGTATTTGCCACTGGCGGTCGCGGCGGTTGACGATGAATTGCCAGAGGTCGGTAAAGAGCGTCGGCCGCTCGGCGCCGAGGACTTCGGCCACGTTGAGCCAGCCGCCATAGAGCCCGCTATAGTTCGGGGCCAGCAATTCGGGGTTGAGGTCGACCTTCTTGCCGCCTTCCGCGGAGGCCAGCTTCTCGACGATCTTCTGCATCAGGCGGTTGACGTCGTCCTGGCCGAGGCCGGCGGCAAGAATCGGGGCAAACTCCCGCTGGAGTTTCTGGGCCAACCGATCGATATCGGCATCGGTCGCCGGTTTCGAGAGGCGGCCCGCCTTCTGCAATCGCCCGACCAACTCCGCAATGAACTCCCGCAGTAGCTTGGGGCCAAGCTGGGCGTCGAACTCCTTGAACCGCCTATGCGCCATCCCCCGCATCGTCTCGTCGAAGCGCGACACGGCGTTCATCGTGGCCGGGTCCATGAGCGCTTGCCGTTCGGAATCCTGGGCAATCGCCTCGATGAAGTTCTGCTTTTGCAAGGCATCGAACACAACCGCCATCTGCCGCTGGGCATCCTTGTAGTCGAGATTCCGCTTGGGCCACTGCTCCTTGGGACGGAGCGTAATCACGCTTTCCACCATCTCCAACGGCGAGGGGTCGGTCGGCGTGTCGGCCCGGCCGGCCTTGCCGACGATCAACTCGACTTCGGGAAAACGCCGGATGATCTCGTCGCGGGTCTTGAGGTCCGCGGCGGCCTGCTCGACCGACACCCGCGGCAGAGTGACTGGCATGTCGAGGACGCTCCCCTCGTCCAGCGGCGGCATGTAATCGGTGCCGATCCTGGGGAAGTCGTAGGCCGCCAGGGCCAGCGCGGCGAGCGTGACGAAGGAAAGGAGCTGCCACCGCCAGCCGACGATGAGCAAGATCGTGACTGCCATCGTCACGGCGACGATCACCAGGAAGCAGATCCGCCAGGGCACGCCGATCACGGCGTCCAGCGGGAAGAGGCCCGCCCCGACGACCAAGAGCGCGGAAAACGACCACATGGCGAAGTTTCGCCGCGGCATCAGCCAGGTGAGCCAGGGCTTGTAGATGCCGATCAGGTTTCGTACCAACCAGCTCTCTTGCTCGCTGCGGAGGCGGCCCTTGATGAAGCTGGGGATCAGCGCCGGCACCAGCGTGATCGAGATCATGGCCACGCCGAGCATGGCGAAACTCTTCGTGAAGGCCAGCGGATGGAACGTCTTGCCGTCGCGGCCGGAGAGGGCGAAAACGGGAATGAACGACAGCAGAATGATCAGTACCGAGAAGAAGATCGGCCGCCCCACCGTGCGGCAGGCTTTGATGACGATCTCGCGCGTGTCGCCCTCGATCCGCTTGCCGGGGCCGAAGTGGGCCGTGAGATGGTGCGTGGCGTTCTCCACCATCACGATCGCCTGGTCGACGAGGATGCCGATGGAAATGGCGATGCCCGAAAGCGACATGATGTTCGACGAGACGTTGAAATAGCGCATGAGGATGAACGACACGAGCACCGCCAGCGGCAGCGTCATGCAGATCAGCAGGGCGCTGCGGAAGTGCATGAGGATCAAGAGGATGGCCAGCGAGGCGATGATCATCTCGTCGCGGAGCGTCTCGGTGACCGTTTCGATGGCGCCGTGGATGAGCCGCGTGCGGTCGTAGAAGGGGACGATGCGGACGCCCTCGGGCAAGCCCGGCTGAAGTTCCTGGATCTTGTCCTTGATGCGTTTGGTGACTTGCAAGGGGTTTTCGCCGTGGCGCATCATCACGACGGCGCCGACGGCCTCGCTGCCGTTCTTTTCCAGCACGCTACGGCGGAATTCGCCGCCGCGGCCGACCGTGCCGAGCTGCGACACGCAGACGGGCGTGCCTTTTTCGCTCTCGGTCTTGACGACGATCTTCTCAATGTCCCGCAGGCCGTCGATCCAGCCCACGCCACGGACGATGAACTCGGCGTTGCCCTTCTCGATGATCTTGCCGCCGACCGACGAGTTGGCCCTGGAGACGGCGGAATAGAGCTCGCCGAGGGTCACGTTGTAGGCGCGGAGCTTATGCGGATCGACGTCGATCTGGTACTCGATCGGCATGCCGCCGACCGAGGCCACCTGGGCCACGCCGGGCACCGAGTTGAGCTGGTAACGGACGTACCAGTCCTGGATCGCGCGGAGCCGGCCCAGGTCCTGTCTCTCGCCTTCGACAGTGTACCAGAAGATCTGGCCCAGGGCCGTGGCGTCGGGGGCCAGGTAGGGCGCCACGCCCTGCGGCAGGAAGGTACTGGAAAGCGTGAGCCGTTCCAGCACGCGCTGCCGGGCGAAGTAGAAATCGACGTTGTCATCGAAGATGATGTTGATCATCGAGAAGTTGAACTCGCTGGAAGACCGCACGGCCTTGACGCCCGCCAGCCCTTGCAGGTTGACTGAGAGCGGATAAGTGATCTGGTCTTCGATTTCCTTGGGGCTGCGGCCCATCCAATCGGTGAAGACGATGACCTGGTTCTCCGACAGGTCGGGGATGGCATCGACCGGCGTATTGACGACGGCATGCACGCCCCAGATCACGACGCCCAGCGTCACCAGAATGACGAGGAAGCGGTTGCGAATCGAGAACTCGATGATTTTTTCGATCATGATAAAAGACCCTACCGTTGCGACTCTGCGATCTTCTTCAATATCCCCTCGGGATCGTGCCTGGCCTTACCGATGCAGCCCTTGCAGCAAAGGTAGACGGGCTTGCCGCGGAGCGTGATCTTCACGGGCACGCCCATCGAGCCCAGCGCGGCGCCCGTCACGGGACAGGTTGCCTGGGCCTTGGCCGGCTGCCGATCTTCCTCCGGCAGTTGCTCGATGTTCTTGATGTCTTTCGCAGAAAGTTGGAGTACCGGTTTTAGCTGGTCATGACCGCCGACCATGGGTCCATGGCGCCCGGGCGGGGCCCCAGCAGTCTGTTGGCCCCCGCTGGCGCCGAAGTAGGTCGAAGCCGCGGCCGGATTGAGCCGCGTTTCGGCATCGACGAGGAACCCGCCCGCCGCCGCGACCTGATCGCCGGCGGCTAAACCTCTGAGCACCGGGTAGAAATCATCCTGCCGCGGTCCCAACTCGACTTCGATACCCTCGAATAACCCTTCTTGACGTTGCACATAAACAAGCTTCTTGGCGCCCGTATCGACCACGGCCTGTTCCGGCACGACAAGGAACGACTGTCGCGGCTGGGCTGCACCGTTTTTCTGGTTAACAAGGATCGTCCGCGCGGCCCCGGCGGCCAGGGTCTTATAGTAGGGGCGAAATAGGATAAGGTTTTGACTTTTTTGCATAACATCAGTCATATGTTAAGGGCAGATTAGGTAGCATCAAGTTCGGAAATATCAGCACGGCCACAACCTTCTTCGCCTAATCCCTCCGCAGGAGGAAGAAAAAACAGCATACATTACTCAGTTTTTCACCTTATACCTTTCTTGTAATTTTCCGTTGACTTTTTTGCATTTTTTTGGTATTATGATAGTCCAATTTTGAAAGACCATTATTCTAAGGAAGGAT
>CAWAAL010000025.1:0-108936 GCA_963779975.1 uncultured Planctomycetia bacterium
TACCTCTGTCCGTGTCAACTGGCGGTCGCGGATTTTTTGTCGGCAGGTCGGGCAGGGTGGCGGGGGTACGGGTTGCGCCGCGTGGGAGGCGGGCCGGGTGCGTTCTCCGCGGCGGTCTAAGGTCGTTGAGAGAGGGAATGCGTGTTACACTTAAGGAGCCCGACGCGGAGGATAGGGCCACAGGTGGGAACCGACCCAGGCGCCGCGTCGGGGCGCGAAGAGGAATGGGGGTGGGCGGCAAGGTTCACCCTTGTTCTTCGCCCCACGGCCATTCCTCTTTGCGCTCCCTGCGCTAAATCCTTCGGGGGTTTGGGGGACGCCCCCCAAGAATAACTGCCTTCAGTCCTCATCGGATACGGGCCTGCCATGTCAACCGGCCTTGATCTTCGACCGCCGCGGCACCACCTGCGCCGCCGCCACTTGGGCGACCAAGGCCTCGCAGCCGGCCGACTCCACGGTCCGCCGCTCGCCGCCGGAAAGCTCCCGCGGCGCGGGCAGCCCCTCGCTCTGGCAGATCGCGGTCAAGGACTTGATCGTGCGGCTGCCGCCGGGCAATTTGGCTTTGGCCTTCGTTCCCTTGGGCGGCCCGCTCTTGCGCCGCTCTCCCGTGGCCTTCACCCGCAGCCTGGCCAACTTGGTCTCCGTGCTGCGGGGGATGGCGTAGCGATAGGGCTCGTTGCTCTTGAGCATCAGCCAGCCGATCATGGCCAGCTTCCGCGCCGCCGCCACCACCGCCACGTTGCGCGTCTTCTTCTTCATCAAGCGGCGGAAGAAATGGCCCAAGGGCCCGGGGTGCTTGTCCAGGTGCTGCGCCGCCTGGATCAACATCCAGCGGGCGTGGCTGTTGCCCCGCTTGGTGATCGGGCCGTGGTAGCAGTGCTCGGCCGATTGCTTGGTGGAAGGGGCCAGGCCCAAGTAACTGGCGGCGTGGTCGGCGTCGGGGAAGCGTCGGTAGTCGCCCCAGGCGGCGAGCAGTCCCTCGGCCACCGCCACGTCGGCGCCGGGGAGGGTCATCAGCAGCTTGACCGGCTCGTTGGCCTGCCCGCGCTTGGCCAGCTCGAGGTCCAGGGCGGCGATCTCCTTTTGCAGGAACTCGAGCTGCCGCAAGTCGCTGTCGATGAGCATCCGCCCCTGCGGGTCGATCTCGACCGTCTTCAGCCACTCCAGGCCCTTGGCCTCGAAAAGCTTCTTGAGGGAGACCTCGATCAGCCGCATGGCCAGCACGCTGTGGATGCGGTTGCGCATCATCGTCCGCTGGCCGACCAGGACGCTGCGGCGGCCGGTCAATTCGCGGAGTTGGCGGGTGGCCTCGTCGGGCTGCCAGACCTCCGGCAGGAAGTCGCAACGGAGGAGTTGCGCCAGCACGTGGGCGTCGACCTTGTCGGTCTTGACCTTGGCCTGGGCGATGGCCTTGGTGGCCAGGGGGTTGGAGACCACCAGCTTGGCCACGTGCGGCTGCAGGGCGTCGGCCACGGCCCAGCAATTGGTGGTGGCTTCGAAGGCCACGTGGTCCGTGGGTTGCAGGATTTTGATGGCGAAGAGTTCCAGGGTGCGGCGGTTCAGGGCGAAGCGTTCGCGGTGGACCACCGTGCCGGTGGAATCGACGAGGCAGGCCTCGACCAGGCGTTTGTGGACATCGAGGCCAACGTGACGTACACTTTCGGTACTCATGGAAGTTTCTCCCGTGATGCGGCAAGACCGGGGGCTATCGCCCGCGCGAGCGGACGCCGGCAGAAGTTTGGACTACGAGTCCGCATTTTTACTTCTGCCGGAGTAGGGCCGAAACGGCAACTACCTCTTCGAGCTCGAGGCTCAACCGGGTGGGCCGGAGGGGCGCTCAGATACGATGGCGGGCTCTTGGCCCATAGGCATAATCGAGCGGCCCCGAAGTGTCCCGGCCCTCCGGTCTTGCTTTCTTGTGTTGTTGGATGGAAGCACAACATGGTTTCTATCCTGCGGCGGCGGCACTTCGTCCCAAACCCGGTAGTAATGCATAGCACCGGATTCCGTGCGAAGCGCCGCGGGCCTCTATCTATTCATACCTGGTACAATACGGGCAGCAATCCAACGACGGCCAACGCCCTGCTAACTGTGACGAACCCGGACGGGAGTGAAAACTTCTTTAGCTACGACGCCGAGGGCCGCCTGGCCGACGCCCACCTCAACGGCGGCGCCGAGGACACCACGTTCACCTATACCGAGGGGCAGGTGACCGCTACGGACGCCCTGGGCGACGCGACGAACTATGACTTCGACGACCGCGGTCTGCTGTTGCAGGTGGAGAACCCCTTGCATAGCACCGTCAACTACGCTTACGATAACGATCTGAATCTGGTCAGTACAACCGACGCCGCGGGCCAGACCTATACGAATACCTACGACTCCAATGGCAACCTGCTCAGCTCGACCGACCCCTTGGGCGACAAGGTCAGCTACAAGTATTCCTCCACCGACGATCGGCTGGCCTCGGTCACCGATGCCAAGGGCAACAGCACGCAATACGGCTACAACGGCAAGGGCGACCTGACCTCGACGACCTACGCGAACGGCACTGTGGCGAGCGTGGCCTACGACCCGGTGGGCAACGTCCTGAGCACGACCAACGCCAACGGGCAGGCCATCAGCTACACCTACGACGCGGCCGGCAACGTGCTCACCGAGACCTTTCCCGGCGGCTCCCAAAACACGTACACCTACGACTCCCACGAGAACCTGACCAGCGCCACTGACTCCACGGGCACAACGACGCTGACCTACAATGCCGACGACCAACTCACGCGGATCACCTATCCCAGCGGCCGCTATTTGCAATTCAGCTACAACTCGGCCGGGCAGCGGATGCAAATGGTCGATCAGACGGGCTACGCGGTCAATTACAGCTACAACGCCTTGGGCAAGTTGGCGACCCTGACGGATGGTTCCGGCAACCTGATCGCCCAGTACACTTACGATGTCCTCGGCCGGCTTTCGCAACAGACCAACGGCAACGGCACGTACACGACCTACTCCTATGACGCAGCCGGCGACATTCTCAGCGTGATCAACTGCGCCCCGGGCGGCGCGGTGAACTCCAGCTTCGTCTATACCTACAACACCCTGGGGTTGCAAACGTCGGAAACGACTGTCGACGGCCAGTGGGCGTACACCTACAACGCGATCGGCGAACTGACGCAGGCGGTCTTCACGCCCAACAGCAGCGATCCCGACGGGCTCGCCAGTCAGAACGAGCAGTACTTCTACGACGCGGCCGGAAACCGTACGAAGACGATCATCAACGGCGTGACAACCGCGTACACGACCAACGACATGAACCAGTACACGCAGGTCGGCAACACGACGTACAGGTACGACGCCGACGGCAACATGACCGCGGCGACGAACCCCGGCGGCACGACGACGTACACCTACAACGCGGCGAACCAACTCACGGGGGTGACCAGCCCGACCGGTTCGTGGTCTTACCAGTACAACGCCTTTGGCAACCGCGTCTCCTCCACGGCCAACGGCGTGACCACGAACTACGTCATCGACCCGGCCGGTCTGGGCAACATTGTCGGCGAGTACAACGCCGCTGGTGACGTAGTGGCCCATTTTGCTTACGGCACGGGCCTCGTCTCGCAGACCACCGCCGCCGACTCGACCTATTATTACGCATTCGACGCAATCGGCAGTACCAGCGACTTGACAAATTCCAGCGGCGCGGTTGTCAACTCTTATGCCTATGACCCGTTTGGGAACTCGCTGAACAAGACGGAAACGGTGGCGAATCCGTTCCAATATGTCGGCGAACTCGGCGTGATGAACGAGGGAAATGGCTTGGACTTCATGCGCGCGCGATATGTCACTCCCAGAATAGGGCGATTCAACTCGCCAGACCCTATGGCCCGTCCCGCGACGAATTTCTACGCCTATGCCAGCAACAACCCTACACGGTATGTGGATCCATCCGGATACATTGTTCAGGAAGCGTTAAACCTCTTAGCGGCTTCGTTCATTATTCTTAACTCGGCCCTTGGACCAATACTTCCGTCAGGCCCCGGCTGGGACAATGTTAAGGAGATTCTTCACAATGTTCAGGACATAATCGAAGATTCCAACGACCCGGAATACAAACAATTGGAGGATGAAACACAAGAGCTGATGGAGAGTGATACCGTAGAGCAAGAGATTGGCCCCGCTGCGCCCGAGGTTGTTGAGGGAGAGGTTGAGGGATTTGAATGGGGCGCCGGCGGCGACACGCTCGTAGCCGGTGCCGAAGCTGCCGGCGGGGCGATCCTCGCGGTAGGAGCGTTCTTTACAGCAATGTTCTGGGCGACGCCCCTTTCGGATCCTTCGCCCCCGGACAACACGCCCGCTTCTCAGCCACCAGTAGGGTCCGATACCTACGACACGACCACCGATTTCAACGGCGACGGTGACGTTTCCGGCGAAACAGCCGACTATTACGACTCCGTCGGCACAGTGACGAGCACGACCACCGACTATTACAACCCCGATCTTTCCATAGCCAGCACATCGACCAGCGATTACAACGGCGATGGCTCCGTGACGAGCGCAACGACCGACTATTACACCGGTGGCTCCGTGACCAGTACATCAAGCACCACCTACTCTTACAATGCCGACGGCTCTAGTACTGCAACCACTACCAATAGTAACTCCAGCGGCTCCGTCACGAGTCAAACGACAACCAACTTCAACGCCGACGGGTCCGTGGCCAGCACATCGACCACGAATTACGGCGCCGATGGCTCGGTGGCGAGCAAGACGACCGACGATTACGCCACCGACGGCTCGAGCAGCGAAACGTCCACCGATTACGGCTCCAACGGCAACCCCACCAGCACAACATCTACCGACTACGATTCGGACGGCAACGTCACCCACGATACGACCACCGAATACAACAACGGCTCCGTGGCCAGCACAGAATCCACCAACTACGACACGGCCGGCAACGTGACCAGCGAAACAAACACGGAATATAACTCGGACGGCTCCGTCGCCTACACGGAATCCACCAACTACGACACGGCCGGCAACATCGCCAGCACCACGACCACCGACGACAACTCTGACGGCTCCAGCAGCACCACGACCACCGACGACAACGACGACGGCTCCAGCAGCACTGGGACCACCGACACGGACTCCAACGGCGATGATACGAGCGACAGCGGGGACAATACCGACAGTGGTGGCGACGTGACCGCAGACTGTCTTTCCACCCGTGCCTATAACAGCAACGACCATGTGGCGTCCCAGACCGATTCGTATTCTAGCGCTGCATCGGGAGGCGAGCTCAGCACCGTCGTCACGAATGATTTCACCAACACCTACAACACGAATGGCTCGTTGGCGAGCCAGGTCGAGGACCAATACAGCGGCGATTCCACGCTGACTTATGTAAGAACCCTGGATTATAGCGGCGGAGAGGTGACCAGCGAGACGGTTGCCGATGAAATCCACAATATCACGATCACCACTCAGTATGCCGGCAACGGCCAGCCGTCGGTCAGCACGACCGCGTGTCCCGACGGCTTCACCACGACGACGAATTATGGTTCCAGCGGCCAACCCACGACCAGCCTCAGCGGCTTTTCCGGCGGCACGACGATCACCACGACCTTTGGCCCCGACGGCGATCCTGCGACTCCGCTGCCGGCCGATCCCAATGGCAGCCCTGCGCCAGGGAATGACGATTGGACCGATGTCGGTAGCCTCAGTTTCCCGCTGCTGCCCAATGCAGGCAGCGGAAATCTCGTAGCGACGGCCGCATCGGTGACGGCAACCGCGGGATCGAACTTCATCGGGCAAGTTGCCACGTTTACCGATGCGGACAGCAACCCCGGCGACTACTCGGCCGATATTTACTGGGGGGACGGCACGGTCTCGTCGGGAACCATCTCACAGACCAGCAGCGGGCACTTCACCATTGTTGGCTCCCACATTTACGGCCAGACGGGTTCGTACTCGATTGGCGTGCAGATCAAGGATACCAAGGAAGATGAGGCGATTGCCACCACGCCGGTCGTCGTGTTGCCCGGGCCTTGATCATAACTTTGCCAACTGCTAGCAAAGCTAGCTTCTTGATTGGCACCCAGGTTGGGTATTCAATGTTTTAGAACCCACATTGAAGGAGCCCAAACCATGGATGCCACGTCGAATTGTACCGCGCCGTGCTGCCCACAAGAACGGTCTGTTCGCTCCCGGCGGGGGGTGGCCAACACCATGGCCCAGTTCAAGAGCTTGCACTCGCCCTGGGCCTTGCCTTGCCGGATCGCAGGCCAATTGAGTGTCCCGGCGAGAACCTTGAACTACTGGATCAACCGAGAACAAACGCTAGTCAGCCGTAGTTCGTGGCCGGAACGCACAGTGCGGTTTTCGAAAGTCCTGAAGGAAGCGAATTTCTCCATCAACTGATGGCGGCTGCTCGTTTGGTCTTTGTCGAAGCCAACGATTGCGGGCTGCGCAATTTGTGCTGGTTTCTTGACCTCAGCCGTCTAAGCGAGTTCGTCGCCGCGTCTTACGGAGCGCAACAAGCAGCGGCGGAGGAGTTGGAGTCGCTCTTAATCCGTTTCGGTCAAGGAGAGGACGCGCGACTGGGCAAGCAAATGCCGCCCCGCGAGATCTCGCTCTGCGAGGATGAGACCTTTCATCCTCAAATCTGTTTGGTAGCCATCGAGCCGGTATCGAACTTCATCCTCGTGGAACAGTACCAACCGCAACGAGATGCGGCGACCTGGGAGCAGTGTACCTCTGCCAAGCTCGCTGCGCTGCCGGTCACCGTCTTCCAAGTGACCAGTGATGCGGCCAAAGCCATTATCGCACACACCGAAACCTCCCTGGGGGCCCATCACTTGCCGGACCTGTTTCACGTGCAGTACGATACGGTCAAGGCGACCAGCGGAGCCTTGGCGAGCCAGACGCGGGCCGCCATCCGGGAACTGGAGGAGCGACAGGAGAAAACCGCTGAATTGCGGGCGAAAAGTGATTCCCGCCGAGAAAAGGGCTCGCCCGATCCCCTGGTCGATGTGCTGCTGGAGCGTGCCCAGCGGGCAGAGACCGCGGCGCAAGAAGGAGTCGACACTTGCCAAGCAAGGCAACAGCGTGCCCAAGCGGCACGGCAAGGATTGGGACGCGACTATCATCCCGTGGATCTACAAACGGGCCAATCACTTGCCGCCGAGGAGGTGGGCCGACGACTGGCGGGGCACTTCGACACGCTCGACCAAGTGGCGGCCGAAGCGGGCCTTTCGTCACATGCCTGCGATAAGCTCGCCAAAGCGCGTCGCGTTTTGGATTCCATGCAGGCGACCATCGCCTTCTTTTGGGCCATGGTTGCCTCGCGACAGAGGGAATGGGGATACAGTCCCGCGGTCCAGCAGTGGATGCAACAAGACTTGATTCCAGCCTACTACTTATGCCGCGTCGCCGAGAAAGCTCACACTGCCGCCGAGAAGCAACGCTTGCGGATACTTGCCGCAGAGGTGCTGGCGCGCGCTCGTTCCCCGGACGGCCTATGGGGGACGCTGCCTTGCGATCTCCAGGCCGATCTGGAAACCAAGGCCCGGCAGTGTGCCGATTTCTTTCAGCGGAGCAGTTCCTGCGTGGAAGGACGCAACGGGCAATTATCGCTGAGGCATCATGCCTTGCACCACTTGACCGCGCGGAAGTTGCAAGCATTAACGGTCTTGCATAACTACGCCGTGCGACGTGAAGATGGCAGCACTGCAGCCAGCCGCTTCTACGGCGGCACGCCGCGCGACCTTTTCGGCTGGCTCCTGAAACGCCTGTCATTGCCAGCCCGGCCGCGGATTGCCCAGCGAAATGCCTAATATCCCCACTGGTGGGGAAGCTCCTGTCGCTTCCACGCTGCCTGATAATCTGCGCCGATGGCCCTCTCTAACTTGTCTCGATTCATTAGGCAACCTTGCTAGCCACCCAAACAATGAAAGCAGTGCTAGCAGTTGGCAAGGTTGTGATCAAGGCCTGTTGCCCGACCTCTACCAATCGACGGTCGCCGTGTCGCAGACCGATATCGTGGCCGGCGGCACGGCGGCGGTGACGTTCACGGCCCGCGACGCCAACGGCAGCCAGGAGACGGGCGGCGGGCTCGCAGTCGCCTTCGCCCTGGGCGGCGGCAGCGCCGGCGGCACGTTCGGCACGGTCACGGACAACGGCAATGGGACCTACATCGCCATTTTCACGGCCACCGCCGACGGAACAAACACCATTGATGCGACCGTTTCGGGCCAAACGGTCGCCTCGCCGGCGCCCGCGATCGACGTGGGCGTTGCCGGTTCCACGTCGATCGTTGTCGCCAGCAATCAGACATCCGGGTCGACCTACGGCCAGGCAGTCACCTTCACCGCCACAGTCAGCGCCGCCGCCGGGGCGGGCATTCCGACCGGCACGGTGCAATTCGTGGTCGACGGCGCCGATTTCGGCTCGCCGGTGACCCTAAGCGGCGGGACGGCCAGCATGGTGGTTGCGTCGCTTGACGCGGGCACGCATCAGGTCGGCGCGGTTTACACGACCGACACCCCGGCTAACTTCCATGACAGCCAGACGACCGCCTCCCTGCCACAGGTCGTCG
The DNA here is from genome assembly GCA_963779975.1 of uncultured Planctomycetia bacterium. Lineage (GTDB taxonomy): Bacteria > Planctomycetota > Planctomycetia > Pirellulales > Thermoguttaceae > JANXQG01. The sequence goes on from CAWAAL010000025.1 coordinate 8,600, forward strand.
CGCCTGGGCCGCTGACCGTGCCAACAGCGGATTGGACCACGGCAGGCTTGACTCTGAAGTTGGGCAGCGACGGCAATTTGCATATTTACACAACGGGCACGACCACGGATGCGGTCGCGCCGTGCCCGCCAGCAAGCTTGACCAATATCACGATTGCCTCTCCGAGCAGCAACGCAACCAATCTGACTATCGACACCACCAATGGCGACCCGATCCCGGCCGGCGGCCTGACTTATAGCGGGGCGGGCGGTCTGATCAAGACCGGTTCCGGCAGTATGACCCTGTCCCACACGAACACCTACACGGGCGGTACGACGGTCTCCGCGGGGACGCTCATCGTGAGCAGCGCGTCCGTGATCGCGGCAAACACGAGCCTCATCGTCGGCGCGGGCGGGATTTTCATTTACGATCCGACGGCGGCCGCGGCGACCGCTTCCGCTGGAACGACGGCAGATACGCCGGCAGTGACATCGAGCCCGTCGATTGCCGCCGATGCCCCGCCAATATTGCTGACGCCCGCTTCGGCTGCGGCAGCCTTGCCGGCTGATCTCGCACCATCGACAGCGGCTTCTGCGACCACCGCCGCCCCCGCGGTGATCGACGCGGCGAATTCGGTCGTTGTTCCGTCGAGCGTCATCTCGGCGGCGGCTGCGGGAACCGGCGCCCCACCGGCCTTGGAACCGGCCGCGATCGCCGAGGACATGATCCGGCCAGATCAAGGCGGTTCGGTCGGCGACTTGCCTGGTAACGTGCCGCAATGGATCAACGGTCGCGGTTCGACGGCAACAAGCGCAACCGACGCGGCGACAGCAGCTCCATCTCCCTCGCTTGCGCCGCGGCAAATGCCGGCAGATGCCGGCCAGTCCGACAGTGCAAACGGTGCAGCGAAAGCCCCGATTGGTCAAACAGCCTCCGCTCCGGCGCAGGCCGCGGATATCGTTCTCAGCGGCCTGCGCAGCGATTCGGCGGGGTCCGCGGCAGCTTCATGGCTATGGGCCATCCTCGACGCCCAGAATCAGGCGAACCAGTCGAGCCAACGGAATGACAATGCCGTTACGGTCGACAAGTTGTTGGCGATGACGGCGCCGTGATCGTGAACCAGCGCTAGACGGTTTTCGCGAGGCTTTCCGTTAGAACAGTCGGTAGAAATTGGTGCGGCTCCCGCGTTTTTCCAGGGTTTCCGCTCATTTCGTCCGAACGTTCTAAGGCATGGGAGGCTAATGGCTTGCTACCGCTTTTCACAACGGCCGGTTCCGCGCCTGACGAATCGCCGCGCGTTTTGAAAAGCGACGACGACCATGCTGCGCACGGTGCCCGCGTCGCACTCCATAGGCCACCTTTCCCAAGCTACGCTTGCCGCTCCCAGTGTACCGCAGACGTGGCGGGATCGAGGTTGAGCTGTTCCACGATATCTTGCAGAATATGCTCGTCGCGGACGCGCATTTCCACGTCGGCCACGACCAGCCCACAGTCGGCCTGCCCCGTCGATTGAATGCCGATCCCCTGCAGGATGATGTCGTGCTGAGCGGCGATTTGCTGGGCAAGCAGGTGACGGACGTGGCGTTCTTTCGCCATGACGCAGTTGACCGTCAGACGGTAGGTTATATCGGTTGACGCTCGTTTGGCGACCCTGCGATCGATCCAGCGGCTGACCGGGTTGAAGAAGTAGTTGGTCATGAGGATGGCGGACGTGGCGATGCCGGCCTCGTTGAGCAAGTCGGCCCCGCAGAGGGAGCCGATGGCCGCGGTACACCAGAGCGTGGCCGCGGTGGTCAGGCCCTGAACCGTCAGCCCTTCGCGCAAGATCACGCCGCCGCCGAGAAAGCCGATGCCGCTGACGATCTGCGCCGCCACGCGGGCCGTGTCGGCGCCGTGGTCGATCGATCGCGCCAGCAGAACGTACAGCGCCGCGCCTCCGCACACCAGGGCGTTGGTGCGCAGCCCGGCCGGATGATGGCCGAACTCTCGTTCCAGACCGATGAGCAAACCCAGGCCCACCGCAACGCCGAACTCAATCAGAAAAGTCGTAAGCGTCATGCTTCACCCCCTTTGAATTCCAGGATCTTAGATCTTAGATCTTAGACCTTAGACCTTAGACCCAAGACCTGAATTGTTACCGTTTTGTTAGCGTAGGATAGTCATGACATGGCGTGTCGTCAAGCGGTCGGCTATAATCGAGGCATGAAGAAGAAAGTGATCTTTGTCTGCTCGGCGAATTACTACCGCAGCCGCTATGCGGAACACTACTTCAATTGGGTGGCCGGCCGGGAACAATTGGGCTGGAAGGCCGATTCGCGCGGCCTGATGGTGGGAACTTGGGGCAATATCGGCCCGATCTCGCCCTACACGGTCGATGCCCTGCAACTACGGGGCATTCCGCTGGAGGGCCCGCCGCGCGAACCCAAGGCCCTCACGCTCGCCGACCTGGCCGAGGCTGACCTCGTCGTCGCCGTCAAGGAAACGGAGCACCGCGCGATGATGGCCGCGCAATTCCCGCTCTGGAAAGACCGCATCGAGTACTGGCACGTCGACGACCTCGATTGCGCGGAGGCGTTCGAGGCCCTGCCGCATCTCGAAAACCAGATCCACGCCCTGGTCGAGCGTTTGCGGACCGCGGATGGGCACGACCGAGCGAACGGCCATGCGGCCAGGCAGGCGGGGTGAGAAGCTGTCCGGAAAGTCTTTCCGGTTAGTGGCACATTGAAGCCGGATGCGGGCACCATGTGCCCATGGTCGGCGGGGAGTGAGCTGTTCTCGCTCGTTGGCGCACATTCCTCGCTTGCGCGTCGGGCTTCAATCACGCATCGGCTAGCGAGACCACCAATCGCTTGCCCACCGCTTCGGCAAAGGCGCAAAGACGCCAAGCCGCAAAGACGCAAGGGGGAAAGGAAGATGGAGGAAAGGAAAATGAAGACAATGCATCAGGAGAGGGAAGGGCAAGCTAACTGGGATTGAGCTTCTCGTTGCTCTACCAGGTGTTCTATCACATTTCACTCATTTTCCTTTCCCCCATTTTCCTTTCCTGACTCTTCTTTGCGTCTTGGCGCCTCGGCGTGAGAATCTCCAGCGTGCAGCCTCAATTCCACCCACTCGCCATTATTGCCCGGGCGGCTTAGAATGAGATGTTTAGCAAGACCTCCGCCCGAGCCCACCGCCCATGCGAATTCTGATCGTTGACGACGAGAAAATCAAGCGCATCACGCTGGCCGACGATCTGTCGGCCGAGGGGCATGAAGTGGTTGCCGCGGCCGATGGCGAGGATGCCTGGACGCAACTCCAAACGGCACAGTTCGACGTCGTGGTCAGCGATCTGAAAATGCCGCGGCTGGACGGCATCGAACTGCTGAAGCGGATCAAGCAGGGACGCATGGCCGACATGGCCGTGATCATGATGACCGCTTACGGCAGCATCCCCGTGGCCGTCGAGGCGATGCGGCTGGGGGCCTTCGACTTCGTGACCAAGCCGTTCCGCAACGAGGACCTCTTCCCGCTCCTAGCCCGCCTCGACCGCGCCACTCGGCCGCAGGGCGAAGCGGCAGCGGCGACGGATGAAGCGGGCCCGCCCAACCTGGAGCAGATGGTCGTCGGCCGTTCACCAGGCATCGTCCGCGTGCGGCAGATGATCGATGTCTGTTCGCGGACCGAGGCCAATGTCCTCTTGCTGGGCGAAACGGGCTGCGGCAAGGACCTGATCTCGCGGTCGATCCACGACCTTTCCCATCGCCGCGGCTCGCCGTACGTCAAGGTCGGCTGCACGCTCTTCCCGGAGAACCTGATCGAGAGCGAACTGTACGGTCACGAAAAAGGCTCGTTCACCGGCGCCGAGCAGCGCCGCAAGGGCCGCTTCGAACTGGCCGAAAACGGCACGCTCTATCTCGACGACGTGGACGATATCCCGCTGGAGCGGCAATCGAAACTCCTGCGGGCAATCGAGGAGAAGGTCTACGAGCGAGTCGGCGGCACGACACCCATCAAGGCCAACGTGCGGGTCATCGCCTCGACGAAGCGGAACCTGCTGGAGAAGATCGGCGAAGGGACGTTTCGCCAGGACCTCTACTATCGGCTCGACGTGCTGCGGATCGTAGTGCCTCCCTTGCGCGAACGGATGGAAGACCTGCCGCTGCTCGCCGAGCATCTGCTCAAGGAGATCGCCGGCGAGTGCGTTTGCGAGGTGGAACCGGGTGCGCTCGATCGGCTCGGGCAGCATAATTGGCCGGGGAATGTCCGAGAACTATACCACGCCCTGGAGCGGGCCTATCTGATCGGCAGCGGCCACATCACGGTCGAGATGCTGGAAAACGAAATGGCCGGAATTGCCGCGCCGGCGACACTCGGCGCCGCGGGGGGCAAAACAGAACTGGCCGGCGATTTCCAGGCCGCCATGGACCAGACCGAACGCGACCTGTTGGAACGGGCCTTGCGGACTGCCGGAGGCAACAAGACTGCCGCGGCGGTGGCCCTGGGAATGAAGGCATCTACCTTCCGCGACAAGTTGGCCAAGCACGGGCTGGGGTGAGCCCAACCGTAGGGTGCGTGAAGCGAACCGCTGGCAAATGGTGGGTTACGCACGGAGTCGAACCCTTGGAAACGCGTACTGCTGTTCTCGACCGGTTCGCGCAACGCACCATGAGGCGCGGACTTCCGTGCTCCACCCACCCTACGAAGAACAACCCGGATTAGTCGAACGGGTTCTTCTCCTCAGCCGGCTTTTTGGCATCGGCGGGCTTTTTCTCGTCAGCCGGCTTCTTGGCATCGGCGGGCTTCTGCTCTTCCGCGGGCTTCTTGTCGTCCGCCGGCTTCTTGGCATCGTCCGGCTTCTTGTCGGCGGGTGCAGCCCCGGCTGGTTCCGCGGGCTTGGCATCGGCCTTGGCAGGCGGAGCATCGCCAAACGGATTGTCGCCACCAGCGGGCTTCGCCTCGGGTTTCTTGGCATCGGGCTGAGCAGCGGCAGGCTTTTCGGCGCCAGCCGCCGGTTCCGCGGGCTTGGCGTCAGCCTTGGCGTCGGCCTTGGCCGGCGGTGCATCGCCAAACGGATTGTCGCCACCAGCGGCCTTCGCCTCGGGTTTCTTGGCATCCGGTTGGGCAGCGGCAGGCTTTTCGGCGCCAGCCGCCGGCGCTGCCGGTTCCGCGGGCTTGGCGTCAGCCTTGGCCGGCGGAGCATCGCCAAACGGATTGTCGCCGCCGGCGGGCTTCGCCTCGGGTTTCTTGGCATCCGGCTGGACAGCGTCTGGCTTCGGCACGTCCGCAGGCGCGGCGTCGGCCTTCTTGTCGCCTCCGGCCGGGGCGAAAGGATTGGGAGCGTCGCCAGCCGGCTTGCCGGCGGCGGGCTTCAGCGCGTCGCCGGGCGCGGCGTCGGCCTTCTTGTCGCCTCCAGCCGGGGCGAAAGGATTGGGAGCGTCGCCAGCCGGTTTGCCAGCGTCCGGCTTCATCGCGTCACCGGGCGCGGCGTCGGCCTTCTTGTCGCCCCCAGCCGGGGCGAAAGGATTGGGAGCGTCGCCAGCCGGCTTGCCGGCGGCGGGCTTCGTCGCGTCACCGGACGCGGCGTCGGCCTTCTTGTCGCCCCCAGCCGGGGCGAAGGGATTAGGGGCGTCACCAGCCGGTTTGCCGGCATCGGGCTTCGCCGCGTCACCGGGTGCGGCGTCGGCCTTCTTGTCGCCTCCAGCCGGCGCGAAGGGATTAGGAGCGTCACTGGCCGGTTTGACGGCGTCGGGTTTGACGGCGTCGGGTTTGCCAGCGTCGGGTTTGCCAGCGTCTCCGGCGGGAACCTCGGGCTTCGCACCCGCGCCTTCCTTCTTCGTCTCTCCGGTCTTCGCGTCATCGCTTGTCCCGAACGGATTCGATGGCACAGTCGCGGCGTCCGGCGCAAGCGTCTTGCCTGCATCGCCGGGAGTCTCGCTCGACTTGGGCACTTCGATGTTGGAGTCGCTCGACCGGGCCGGCACACTGTCCGACTGCCTCTGCAAGTTGTCCCGCTGTTCTTTGGCGCCCTGCTGGTATCGTACCCGATCCTCCTCTTCCTTCTTCTTCAGGACCGCCATGCGGGCTTCGATGCGGTGCTGCTCCAACGCAGTGCGATCGCTGCCCTGCACGCGTTCAAGGGAGCGGGCCACGTTGAATGCCTTGCTGGGGTCGATGGAACTTTCCAGCTTCGCGCCGCGCTCGAAGTCGCTATCGGCATCCTGCGGTCGGCCCAATTTCAGAAGGGTCAGACCGCGAAAATAAAAGCAACTCGGATTCTGGCTATGCCCCTCAATAGCGGACGTAAAGTACTGATGCGCTTTCAAGTAGTCCTGGGCGAAATAGGCATGAACGCCATTGCCGTACATCTGACCGACGACCCCTTCCTGGGCCACCAGCGGCGCAGACGACACGAGAACCCATCCGGCGACCAGAAAGAAAGCACTTCGAGACATGGTAACTGAACCCTCCAGGAACCTTACACCGAAAACCGCGGCCGAGAATAATATGGAAAGCAAAATACAGCGCTATAGATGATCCTAATTGTTGCCGCGCAAAATATCAAGCAACTTCCTCCGCCGGCTGCCGTATTTTTCGCACCGCACCCCCTCATCTGGCTTTGTTGGAGTGGTAATCGAGGTTGACCTGTCGACCCTGGCCGCGGGCAATTAGCCCCGCCAGTGCCAGAACCAGTATTCATAATCGTCCAGCAACTGGAGGTTCTTGCTGGGCGGCAGGACGGTCAACTCGACCAGCGGCAAGTTCACCAGGAAGCGGCCTTTGCGGGTCTGGCAATAAATGCCGTCGAACTCGTCGCAGAGGTCGGTCCGTGGGTCCAGTAGCGCAATCACCTTGCACCGGTCTTCTGAACCATTCGAGGGATCAGCATCTAGATGCGAGGGGGGCGATGGCCGCGGATAGACGGCCATGAAGGGCAGTTCAAGATGGGCCGCCAGATAATCGTAGTAGCGGGCCAGCGACTCCGCGTCGACTCGCAGATTCTGGCTGCCGGGAAGACCGAGGGCGGCGAGAATTCGGCTCTTGCGCTCACGGTCGGGCTGAGGTGGCACGGTTATCCATGGCTCGGGCCAGGGGACGTCGTTCATCGCGGCGAAGATCATTGCTTGTGACTCCTGTGGATCAAATACGGGTTAATTGCCCTTGATCCATCAAGGGTCGCTGCTGCACCAGGGTGGGCACCCCGCGAGCGCAGACGCATCGTGCGCTTTGACGAATTCGGTCGATTTCGGCCGCATCATAGAGCGGCCGCCGATTTGGAACAAGGCCAGTTTTTCGGAAAGAGCAGTTGGCCTTGGTCCGCCACGAGGAAGTTGGTAAACTCCGCCCCGAAATCATGGTAGCATGCCGAAGGAAAAGTCGCCGTGGACATTATCGACAGTGACTCCCGCGCGGTCGGCTTCAGTTTGCGGACCGCCTATTATCTGGCCCATTGCAGCCTGGCAGCCTACGGCGGAGCGGGCGATTGGCCGCGGATCCTTGCCTTGGGCGATTCGATGCGGCCGTTCGAATGCGGCGCATTCCATGGGTTTGTCGCCCGGCAGAAGGACGTGGCGATCGTCGCCTTTCGCGGCACCGAGACGATCGGCAACGCCCTGACCGACGTCGAGACGGCCCTGATCCGCCACACCATTTTCCCCGGCCTGGTCCATCTCGGTTTTGCCCATGCGACGGAAACCGTTTATCCTACGGTCCGCACGCTGCTGACGGCCATGGACCGCAGCCTGCCGATCTTGATTACCGGTCACAGCCTCGGCGGGGCGATGGCCACGCTGGTCGCCCACCGGTTGGCCGCCGAAGGTTTTCCGGTCCGCGCAGTCTATAGCTATGGTTCGCCGCGGCCCGGCGATCGCAATTTCCGCGACGCCTATCGCCTGCACCAACTATCGCTTCGTGAACGACAACGATCTGGTGCCGCACTTGCCCTTGCGGTGGTGCTATCATCACGTCGGGGCCTTGAAGCTGCTGACGCCCGACGGCAAAATGCTGGAACACGAGAGCCATTGGAAAGCCAAGAAGCGGCAACTCGTCAAGCACGCCAAGCACGTGCAGCGGGCCCATCGCAACGACGCCGATCCGCATTTGAAGCTGGGCGAGTTCGATTGGCTGGCCGACCATCATCTCGCCGGCTATATCGCCGGCATTGCCCGGCTGCTGCCGCGCGTGCCGCGACGGCGGCATCCCGAGTACGCCGGCATCGGCCTGAACGCCGTACCGTTGCACTACATCGATGAGCCCGCCGAGCCGGGTGTCCCGCGGCCGAAGATGCCCGACTCGCCGCCACAGCCTGTTCCGGCAATCACGCAAGTCGAACTGGCCAAGGCGTTCTCCAAGCCGCCCGAGCGCAGACAATAGCGGGAACCGGGCGCAACCCGGATCAAGACTTTCGGGGAAGTTTTGGCTGTAAATCAACATTGAAGCCCGACGGTGCGCCGATGAATGCGTGTGTGTTTCAGCGGGTGAGAGTCCCGCCTGGGAAAGGTCACTTGCCCAGTAGTAATCGGAGCGGCGGAGGAGGCAACGAATCCGTCGGAGCCTTCGATGGAAAGGACCAGTTGGTGGTCCCGCGAAGATGCAGGCCGTAACGCAGGTAAACGCTCGACGAGGCCCCGAAACCAATGATTTGGAAGCCGACCTGACCGTCGGACGGGGAAGGCCAATGTTACAGAGGAAGTCAGTGACAAATGCACTCTGTAGTTCCAACGGGGTAGAGAGCGACAGCATGTATCGAAGGAAGACACACGAAGCATGGGAAACCGACGACGACAGCGGTGGCAACCGCAATGGGCAACCCGCGAGGGCCAGGCCCGGTCGCATCGGTGGCGGAGAGGCTCGTAGTAGCGTTGAAACCGGGTAATGCTGGCGGAGCGAAGGGGCCTCAGTTCAAGGATCAGCGTACGCAGGAGGAAGGCACAGGATGATTGGCGACAAGCCTACCAACACCACCGAGCTGCAGAAACTCCGCGCGGCGCTGCATGATAAAGCGAAGAGTGCGCCCAACTTTCGCTTCTACTCCCTCTATGACAAGGTATATCGCCGCGACGTGCTGGAAGCAGCCTGGACGCAATGCCGTGCCAACGGCGGAGCGCCCGGCGTGGACGGCCAAACCTTCGCGGACATCGAACGCCTTGGGGTGGAACGCTGGTTGGACGAACTGACGGAGGAATTGCGAACGAAAAGGTATCAACCGCAACCGGTGCGGCGGGTCTATGTGCCGAAACCGGATGGGAAGCAGAGGCCGCTGGGGATTCCTACGATCCGAGACCGCGTGGTGCAAACCGCCGTGCTCGTGGTTCTGGAACCGATTTTTGAAGCCGACCTGCAACCTGAACAATACGCCTACCGCGAGAACCGCAGTGCCTTGGAGGCGGTGCAAGAAGTGCATCGCTTGCTGGGGCAAGGTTATCGCGCTGTAGTCGATGCGGATCTGAGCGGGTACTTCGATAGCATCCCGCACCCGGAACTGATGCTGTGCGTCGCCCGTCGCGTGAGCGACAAGGCCCTGCTGCATCTGATCAAGCAGTGGCTGGTAGCGCCGGTAGAAGAAACCGACGAGCGGGGCCGAGTGCAACGTACCACGCGGAACAAGGACACGCAGCGCGGCTCGCCGCAAGGCGCGCCGATCTCCCCCTTGTTGGCGAATCTGTACATGCGACGGTTCGTAGTGGGTTGGAAGACCCTTGGGCATGAGACCCGTTATCAGGCCCGGATCGTCAACTATGCCGATGACTTCGTAATCCTGTGTCGTCGCCGGGCGGATGACGCCCTGGCGGCGATGCAGGAAATGATACGACGGCTGAAATTGACGGTCAACGAGACGAAAACGCATGTCAGCCGCTTACCTATCGGATCGTTCGAGTTCCTTGGGTATACGTTCGGTCAGATGTATTCACCGCGAACGGGCGGGGCCTATCTCGGCGCGCGACCGCGCGCAAGAAGGTGCTTGGGGTCTGCCATCGGCTCAACGAGTTGGTGCGCAAACTGCCGACGTTCATCCGGCCGGAAGCGATGGTCTACCAGGTCAATCAGGTGTTGCGTGGGTGGGCCAATTACTTTTGCTACGGAACCTACACCTCGGCGTTTAGCATCGTGAACATCCACGTCAACCGTCGAGTTCGTCAGTGGCTATGCCGAAAGTTCGAGACCAAGGGGCTGGGATACGGCCAATATCCCGACAGCTATCTGGAGCGTACGCTCGGACTGCTGAACCTGAATCACTTCCGGCGTCGTCACCCGTGTGCGAAACCATGACCCTTGTCCGAGAGCCGGATGCGGGAAATCCGCCCGTCCGGTTCGATGAGCGGGAGGTGGAAACGGAGCATGGCATGCGACTATTGAGACACAGACGGGGAAACCCCGACCCAGAATATGTCGAAGCCTCCCCTACCGCGCCACCTCTCGACTCTACCGCCAGCGAGGAATGTGCGCCAACGAGCGGGAAAAGCCGATTCCTCGCTGGCGCGTCGGGCTTCAATACCGCGAACAACCGCGAAAACTTCCCGGAGAGCCTCTTACTGCCCTGTCCGCTCGATCGCCTGGTCGAGCAGTTGCGGCAGATTCGGCAGGCGGCGGAGATCGCCGACCAGGCGGGGATGGGCGTAGATGCGGACGCGCTTGACGTAATCGTCGAACTGCTCCGTGGCCAAGGCGCGAACGACCGGCGAGACCTCGGCCAGACCGCGCCACGTGCCTTCCTTGGGAAACTGGATCTCGATCGAGATCTGCACCTCGCGCGAGACCGGCGGGGCGTCGAAGAGGATCTCGTGCGGCGCCACGACGCGGCCCAAGGCGCGTGCTGGCCAGCGTGGCAAAATGCTCGCAACAGGCCGCCAGCCAGGGATAGGGCCGCCGGGCCAGCCGCTGGTAAAGTTCCTTGCCCGTCGGAAAAGCCGAACTGCGCCAGCCGCTTGTAAAGCTGCCGCGTGGGACCGAACAGTCCGCGGAGCAGGTCGCCGGCCGGGCCCGTGCCGGCCGCGCGCTGCAACTCGGCCACGAACTCGTGCTCCGAGAGGCGGAACAAGGCGTCCAGGTCCAGCGCGCCGTGCAGCAGATAAAACGCCCGCTGGAACATGGCCGTGGCCGCGCGGACGCCGTGGTGCCAGTAGACCTCGCTGAACATCACGTAGCGGGCAAAGACCATCAACTCGGCGGCCGTGCGGCCCTTGTCGGCGATCGCCAGGCCGTCGCCGGCGCGATTCAGGCAAAGGCTGCCCAAGCAGCCGCTGCTGATCGAAATGCCGGCCGTAAGGCACGCCGGCGTGCAGGCTGTCGCGGAACAGGTAGTCCATCTTGTCGATGTCGATCGGCCCGGAGAGCATGCTGGCCAGGATCCGCGAGGCCGCGTCGCGGGGCTTCTCGCTCAGCAGGGCCACGACTTCCCGCGGCTGCACGTTCCAATCGTGCCGCAGCACGTCGCCGATCTCGCCTTCCAGCAGAAAACTGTTGGCGAACAGCTCGTGGCTCGGCACGCCGGGCAACTCGATGTCCTCGATCGGATGGCAAAACGGCCAGTGGCCCAGGTCGTGCAGCAGGGCGGCGGCGAGAAAGATCTCGGCGTTCTCGGGGCTGACGGCCGCCTGGAACCGCTCGTCGTGGGCCAGCCGCTTCAGATAGAGCAGCCCCAGGCGGAAGACGCCCAGGCTGTGCTCGAAGCGGGTATGATGGGCCGCCGGATAGACCAGCGACACCAGGCCCAACTGGCTGATGCGGGCCAGGCGGCGGAAGTCGGCCGTATCGATCACCTGCCGCACGCGACGCGTGAGCGGCACGTCGATCTCCGGCGGGATGCGGATCAGCGACCGCCGCGCATCCAAGGCGGCCACTTCCGGAATGTCGAGAATGCTGGACATCGTTGCTTGTACGGCTTTTCTAGATTCGGGTCTGCCAGCATGGGATTGCCTACTGCCAGATTGTAGGGTGGGCCGAGTGAAACGAGTCCCACCATTTTCCCGTTTTGATGGTGGACTCGTTTCACTCGGCCCACCCTACTGCCAGCACATCGTTCTACTGCCAGACCCACCCCAGGCCGGCAATCGCTCCCAGGATCATGGTCACGGCAACATAGAACGCATAATGAAAGAACCCGTTGGCTCGTTTCCAGGTCGAACGAGAACTTGCCGGCGGCGGTCCCCACGCCGAGGAACGGCGGGGCGACCAAAAGCCAATAGGGAAGTTCGAACGGGCCAAGCGTCGCCTTCACATAGGCGAACACGGCCCACAGAATCATGTAGACCAAGGCACAGACAGCCGCCCGGATGTAGAGTTGCCTGCCGCGATAGGGCTCCAACTCGTCGTCGCGGAGGAACGTGTAGGCGGCCACCGCCAGCGGCGGCGAAACCAGCAGGAGCCCTATGCCGCTCAACACGATAGCGCAGCGTGCCCGGTTCGGGAGCAACAAACCGCACCACCAAGGCCCAGGCAATCGCCGCCACGACCGCCCCGCCGATCACCGCGGCCATGACGGGCTTGATGCGGGCTTCTTCGCCGGGCGATCGGCTTCAGCACCAGCTTTCCCGTGACGCCCTTGCCGCCGCCGGAGAATTCGTCCGGGGCGTGGATCTTGACCTCGGCCTTTTTCTCCGGGATCGTGATCTTCGTCTTGCATTTCGGACACGGCCCCGTCTTGCCGGCGAATTTGTCGTCGACGTTGAAGCTCTTCTTGCAGCCGGGACATACAACCAGGATAGCCATGTGCCAACTCGTTAGGGGGGTGTAATTCACTTCCGCTCTCTAGTTTCGCATATCCGCATGGCATGTCAAGAAACGATCGCGATCATTGTTCCAGAAACAGGTCCGTTACTGCCGCATCCAGAATCGCGGAAGATGCCGAAAAACTTTCGCGCCGTCATTGTATCCTGCAAGATGGTGAATTAGGATTTAGGTGACTGCACGAAAGCTCTAATCGCAGGACGAGGCGTATGATCGAATTCCTTTGCCCGGAAGGACACAAGATCCGCTGCCCCAAGGAAAAGGCGGGGCGGCCGGCGAAATGCCCGAGTTGTGGCGTGGGTTTTCGTATTCCGACCATCGAAGAACTGGGTTTGGGGGAATCGACGGTTGCAGATGCCTCCTTGGCGGGCGACGAAGTGACCGACGTGCCCGCAGCGCTCCTGGGCAGCCGCCGTCGCCGGGCGGCAGCGGAAAGCACCTCCCTATCCCCACTGCCCCGCCCAAAGAGCGGCAGATCGAGTTCTTGTGTCCCAACGGACATCATCTTCATGGGCCGGCCAGCTTGCAGGGCCGGGCGGGCGAATGTCCGGAGTGCGGCTCGCGATTTCGCATTCCTGTCATCGATCAGCCGGAAGCGGAACCCGAATCGGGGTACTCGCGCAGCGGGTCGGCGAAGCCCGAGGGGTCGGAATCGCCGGAAGTCCCTGCCGAGGAAGAGATTACGCTGGAGAATCCCACGCCCCAGGGTGAATCCGAACAGGTCGAATCGGCGGAACCCCTGGATTTCCTGCAGGTCATGGAAGGGAGTGGTTCAGGGTCGGCGAAACAGTCGGCTGCCGCCGAGCACGCCGGCAGGAGCGACCGCTGATTCGCCCGCACGTCCTGGCGGAACGGTCGCCGCGGCACATCCGCTGGCCGCGCTTTTCATCGAACTTTGGGCCGCCCGAGGCGAAGACAGCCGGGTCGAGGTCCATCTGGAAAGCGGCAGCGTGCTCCTGCCCGACGGCTATTTGAAGTCGCATTCCCAGCAGGATTATGCAGTTTTGGTGACCCGGGATCCCGACGGCTGTTCGACCATTACCGTCGTGCCCTGGAATTCGATCGCGAGGATCATCCTGCGGGCGGTCAAGCAAGTGCCGGGCGAAGTGGTGCGGTAAAGCAAATGCTAGCATTCGTGAAAAGCGGTCTTGCTTGCTGACGCGCACAATTCTATATACTTGCCCTGACCCGCTAGGGATCGATTGGACCCGATCCCCCCTTGTGTGGCTTTTGCCGGTTTAAGGAGGAACCGCAATGACTCGGAAAGGATTCCGCAACTTCTTCGTCGTGCCTCGTACTTGGAGGGCGCGGTTCGGGCGTGATTCTTCGGCGGCCTGTGCGTGTTGGCCGCTTGTGGGGTCATTCGCTATTGCTGGGGACCAGCGGCGGCCAAGGCCCAGGTTTCCGCCGAGCCGGCTGCGCCAATTCCGCCCCTGCGGCGGCGCCCGACGATTCTCCCCGCTCCGCGCCGGCTGCCCGCAGCACGGCGTCGGCGATTCCCGGCCGCATGCCGATTCCCGACGTCGTGGCCTCGGTCAACGGCCATTCCATCAGCCGCGACGAGTTGGCCGTGGAGTGTCGCATCCACTACGGCAAGGAAGTGCTGGAGTCGATGGTCAACAAGTATCCTGATTCTCGCCGAGTGCCGGCAAATGGGGATCACCATTTCTCGACGCGAGGTCGATGAAGAGATCGAGCAGATGGCCAAGAGCTTCAATCTGCCGGTCGAGCAGTGGATGAAGCTGCTCTGTGCAAGAGCGGGGAATCAAGCCCGAGCAGTATGCCAACGACATCATCTGGCCCAGCCTGGCGTTGCGGAAACTGGCGGGCGAGAGGTTGCGAGGTCACGCCAGAAGGAACTGACCGAAGCGTTCGAGATGGAATACGGCGCGGCCGTCAAGGTGCGGCTGATCGTCTGCACCACCGCAGGAGAAGGCCCAGAAGGTCCAGGCCCTCGCCGCGGCCAATCCGGCCGAGTTCGGCAACCTGGCCAAAGCAGTATTCGGAAGACGCGCCCAGCGCCAGCATCAAGGGCCTGGTCCCGCCGATCCGCAAGCATGGCCCCTGCCCGGAAATCGAAGAGGCCGCCTTCGGACTGGCCGACGGCCAGGTTTCCGGAGTCATCCGCAGCACGGGCCAATACGTGATCCTGAAGCGCGACGGCCTGATTCCCGCCCGCAATATCACCATGGCCCAGGCCGCCCCGCGCCTGGAGAAAATCATTCGCGACCGCAAGATGCGGCAAGTGGCCACCGAGATCTTCCAGGAACTGCAAAAGAAGTCCCGCGTGCAGAATGTTTACAACAATCCGCAGCTCCGCCAGCAGGTGGGCGAGGGCGTGGTCGCGCTGGTGAACGGTTCTCCGATCTATCTCCGCCAACTCGACGAAGAGTGCATCATTCGCCATGGCGCCGACGTGCTGCAAGGCCTGATCGGCCGGCGGATGCTGGAACTGGCCTGCAAGCAGCACCAGGTGACCGTTTCGGAGCAGGAGATCGATGCGGAGATCGCCCGTGCCGCCGCGCAGATGACCAAGCCGTTGCCTGACGGCTCGCCCGACGTGAAGGGCTGGCTGGCGCTGGCCTGCAAGCAGCAAGGCGTTTCCGTCGATACGTACCGCCACGAAGTGGTGTGGCCCGCCGTGGCCCTGAGGAAGCTGGCCGTGGGCAAGATCGACGTGACCGACGAGGACATGAAGAAGGGCTTCGAGGCGAATTACGGCCCCCGCGTCCGCTGCCGGGCGATCGTGCTGAATAATCTCCGCCGGGCCCAGGAAGTCTGGGAGGCCGCCCGCCGCACGCCGACGGTCGAGAACTTCGGCGAACTGGCCGCCAAGTATTCGATCGAGCGCAGCAGCCGCGCCCTGGAAGGCCAGGTGCCCCCCATCCGCCGCTACGGCGGCCAACCGCTCTTGGAAGAGGAGGCATTCGCCCTCAAGCCGGGCGACCTGTCGGGCGTGATCCAGTTGGACGACAAGTACGTGATCCTCTTCTGCGAAGGCTACACCAAGCCGATCGACGTGAAATTCGACAGACGTGAAGAAGGACATCGTCGAAGACATTCGCGACAAGAAGGAACGCCTGGCCATGAGCGAGTACTACGACCGCTTGCAGGACGCGACCACGGTCGACAACTTCCTCGACCCGGCGGCCAGCCATTCGCCCAACAAGAACCCCAAGACCCAGGCCCAGGGCATGGACGCCTCCCCGCAGCAGGCTGGCCCGGTCGTGCCGACCGCCTACGAGGCGATACCGGTGCAGAAGTGAGAGGATGGCTCACACCTTCGGCGTGAACTGGGCGAGATCATAGATCCCCATCATTTTTTCGATGGCCTCGACGCGGGCAACGTTCTTCTCGAAGCCGCCGTCGCCGAAGAGCTGGTTCTCCTTCTTCTCGAAATCTTCGCCCAGCGCGTCGTACTCGCTCTGGGTCACGATCTCGTGGAAGGCCGGGAAGAGGATCGTATCCTCCCTCGCTTCGTGCGGGTTGTACATGCGGATGAACTGCCGCAAGGAAGCGACGAGCGTGCGGCGGTCGTCATCCGATTGCAAGGCTTGCGGCGTAGCCAAACGCAGCGTGACATCGGTCAACTTTCTCCCGGCCTTGTGCTGGGCCTCGAGCACGTCGACCAGGTCGACCAGTTTGCCCGCCTTGCGGAAGCGCGGGAAGAGATGGTCCTCTTCCAGCTTCTCGTGGTAGTCTTCGACGAAGGCGCGGATGATGCCGGCGGCTTCGGCGATGGCCTTGGGTGGCAGGTCTTTCTTCGTCTCCAGGCGGCGAATGGCCTCGCCGTAAATCAGCAGGATCCGCTTGAGCAGGCCGTGTTCGCGCATGAGGTCTTCACCCGGCGAGACCTCTTCGGCAGTCTTGCCCTTGGCCGCCGGCTTCGGCTCCTCCGCTCCGGCCGCGGCCGTCCAGATTCCACCCACGGTTCCGGCCAGACCGGCGGCAACCGCCGCCCCGACAAACTCGCGCCGCCCTGCATTCATGGCATGCTCCTTGTTGGAAAAGAGGAATGTTCATCCGCAAGGCATTGTATCCGGCGGGCAAGGGCCGTTTTGCTTGGTAGAATAGACGGCGGGAACGAAAGGCAATTTCCCCAGGCGAAGTAGGGTAGGCCGACGGGCACCCTGCATCGGTGTCCATCTTTACAATTCCTGCCTGGCCGATGAAAATAGCCGCATGGGGCGAAAACGCAAGCACGACAGACCTTCGACCACGGCGCCTTCGCAGAACCCCTACGCGTCGCCGCGCGCGACAGGCCGCACGGCGAAAAGTCGTCCTGCGCTCGGCGGTCCCCAGGCACCGACCGCGGCAAACCTCGCCGAAAGGAACCCCTGGGTAGTGGCGGCCGTCTGCGTGATCCTGCTGCTCAGCACCTTTCTGGCCTTTCGGCCGGCCACGGACAGGGAATTCGGTTTCGTCAATCTCGACGACAACCGCTACATTAGCAATGAGCATGTCGCACAGGGCTTGACCCGCGATTCGATCACCTGGGCCTTCACGAGCCTGGAATACGACAACTGGCATCCGCTGACCTGGCTCTCGCACATGCTCGACCGCCAGATCTTCGGCCCGGAAAGCCTGTTGCGTCCCTGGGGTTATCACCTCACGAGCATCCTGATCCACGCAATCAACGTGGTCGTGCTTTTCCTGGCCCTGCGGCGGATGACTTCCGCGCTTGTGGCCGAGCCTGCTGGTTGCCGTTCTCTTCGGGCTCCATCCCCTGCGGGCCGAGTCGGTCGCCTGGATCTCCGAACGGAAAGACGTGCTCAGCGGCCTGTTCTTCCTGTTGACGTTGTGGGCCTACGCGGCCTACGCGGACCACGGCCGCTCCTGGCCGCGATACGGCCTGGTGATCCTGCTCTTCGTCGTCGGGCTGATGGCCAAGCCGATGCTCGTGACCCTGCCGGTGCTGCTGCTGCTGCTGGACTACTGGCCGCTTGGGGAGACTGCGGCTGGATGGCGGCGAAAACGCTCGGGGCCAGACCGCAAAACTCGTTGCCGACCGAGAACGAAGGCCCCTCTCGAGTATGCGGTCCTGCTGGAAAAGGCCCCCTTGGTCGCGCTGGCGGTGGCATCGAGCGTGGTTACGATGATCGCCCAGCGCGGGGCGATGAAAGTCATCGACACGATCACGTTTCCCATGCGGTTGGAAAACGCCCTGGTGTCTTACGCCGCGTATATCGGCGAGATCTTCTACCCGGTCAATCTGGCGCCGCTCTATCCGTTTCCGGAACATGGCGTGCCGTGGCCGAATATTGCCGTGGCCGCGCTCGTGCTGGCGGCGATAACCGGCCTGGTCGTGCGGCTGCGGGCGTGGCGGTGGCTGGCCGTGGGGTGGTTGTGGTACCTGGTGGCCCTCTTGCCGGTCATCGGCCTGGTCCAGGTCGGCGTGCAGGCGATGGCCGATCGCTATACGTATCTGCCGCACATCGGGCTGTATATCATGCTCGCCTGGACTGCGGAGGAACTCACGGCCAACTGCCTTTGCGCCGCTGGCTTTGGACTGCGGGGCTGGTGCTGCTGATTCCCCTTCTCATCCAAGCGACCGCGGCCCAGACGAAGACCTGGAAAGACAGCGAGACCCTCTGGACGAGTGCCCTGAAGGCCAATCCCGAAATCGCCTTGGCCGAGAACAACCTGGGATACATCGTTGAACACCAGAGGCCAGTTCGACGAGGCATTCGAGCGTTACCAGCACGCGGTCAAGATCCGCCCGCGCTATGTCGAGGCCCACATCAATCTCGGCAACATGTACTTGCACAGGGCGCAGTCGGTCAGGCGCACGAACCTGCAGATGTTCAAGGAGCAGACCGACGAGGCCCTGAAGCACTATCGCACGGCGATCGAGATCCGGCCCGACTTCGAGCAAAGCTACGTGAACCTGGGCACGGGACTGATGATCCGCGGCGAGCCCGCCGACTTGCCGAGGCCGAGACCAACTTTCGCATGGCCTTGGAGCAGGACCGCGTCTACGTGGAGGCGTATTGCAAGTTGGGCACGGTCTTGTGCCAGCAGAAGAAGTTCGCGGAGGGAATCGCCGCACTCCGCAAGGCCGTCGAAATCGCCCCCAACTGCGACCGGCCTGGCAGACGTTGACGCAGGTAGCCCAATCGCTTGCTCACCCTGCGACGTCACGACGACGCCATCCAGTGCTACCAGATCCTCTTGCGGCAGCCGGCGACCGCGAGCGAGGCGACGGAAGCCCTGGGCTATCTCTACTACGTCAAGCGGCAACCGCAGAAAGCCCTTGAATACTGGACGAGTTTCCTCGACAACCATCCCGATTCGCTGCCCGTGCTGACGATGACGGCCTGGCTCTTGGCCACCGATCCGAACGATGCCGTCCGCAATGGGAGCAAAGCCGTCGCGCTGGCCGAGCGGGCGGCAAAAATCTGCCAGGGCGCAGGATTCACGGGTCTTGGCGGCGTTGGCGGCCGCGTACGCCGAAAGCGGAGATTTTACGCTGGCCATGCAAACCATCGAGCAGGCGAACCGGCTGCCGGATAGGCGTTTTCCCGAGGCCGGCATAGTAGATTTGCAGAGGCAATTACAGTCCCATGTCCATTATATTGATTACAACGCGTCGTTGCTGATGCGGCCGAGTCGGGCGCAGGGAAAGGTTGCCCCAACGGAATAGCGCAGACTCCCCGATATCCGCTTCTCCAGGTACAATGACAATATGAGCACCACGCCGATCAACAACGGGGCAGCAGACCCTGCTCGCCACGCTACGGTTTGCCGCGCAGAAGCACAGCGGACAGCGACGCAAGGATTCCGACGCCACGCCTTACATCAACCATCCGATAGCCGTGGCGGAGGTCTTGGCCCGCGTCGGCGGCGTTACCGACCTGGCGGTTCTTCAGGCTGCGATTCTCCACGACACGATCGAGGACACGCAGACGACGCCCCAGGAGTTGGACGAGCAGTTCGGAGAGGACGTGCGCTTGCTGGTCGAGGAGGTGACGGACGACAAGCGTCTGCCCAAGCAGGAGCGCAAGCGATTGCAGATCGAGCACGCGCCGCACTTGTCGGCCGGCGCCAAGCAGATCAAGATGGCCGACAAGATTTGTAACCTGGCCGACTTCACGCGCACGCAGCCCGTGGGCTGGCCGTTACAGCGCCTCCGCGAGTACCTGGATTGGGCCGAGAAGGTCGTGGCCGGATGCCGTGGCTGCAGTCCGCAACTCGAGCGGCAATTCGACGCCGTGCTGAAGGAAAAAAGACAGTTGCTGGAGAAGGATACGTGAAACGGCAAGAATAAATACGCCCGCCTTGTAACGATCGCAGACCATGGCCGTAAGTGAGGGTATGCCATCTCATGAAGATTATTTCCGCGCACGCGACGGTCTAACTTTGTTCGAGCGGTCGTGGATGCCCAGCGGGCGGCCGCGCGCCGCGGTGCTCCTGATCCACGGTCTGATCGAGCATAGCGGCCGTCATGCCGACACGGCCCTGGAACTGGTGCGCCATGGTTTTTCCGTGCATGCCATGGACCTCCGCGGCCACGGACGGTCGGCAGGGCCGCGGTGCGACGTCCGCTCATTCGAGCAGTATCTGCTCGATTTGGACGTTTTTTTCGCGCGGGCTTCGCCCCAGGTCGGCGATCGGCCGCTGTTCGTCTTGGGCAATAGCATGGGAGGGTTGCTCGTCACTCTCTGGGCAATCCTGCGGGGCCCCCCAATCAGCGGCCTGGTCCTTAGCGGCCCACTGCTGGCGTTGGCCGACGGTCTTTTTCCGCGGCTGCGGCATTGGGTTGCCGTCACGGCCGCCGTGGCGCCCGGTTTAAGAGTTGCGCGAATTCCCTTTGACTGGCTTGTCCGCGAGCCCCAGGCGGTCGACCGTTTGCGCAGCGACCCGCTGATGTTTCACGGCTGCTTTACGGTCCGCGTGGCCGCCGAGATCCTCCGCGCCATGAAAAAAGTGTCCGAACAAGCGACTGCCTTGAGCGTGCCGCTGTTGATCTTGCACGGCGGCCAGGACCGGATTTGCAGTCCCGCAGGCAGTCGGGCGCTGTACGCAAATGCGGGCTGCACCGACAGGGTCTTTCATCTTTACGAAGGGTTCTATCACGAAGTGTTCGACGAGCCGCGGCGCGATCGAGTCCTGGCCGACCTGACCGCTTGGCTCGATCGACACGTCCATTCGGCCGATACGGCGGCTTGTCGGGAGTAGGCGCCGGCATAGAATTCCTGCGAGGCTAATCATGAATCAAGATGACTTGCGGCTCAGTAGGATCGAGACACTATGGTCGGTCGTCCGGCAGGCTAACGAAGGCAGCATGGAAAAGGCCCGGCAGGCCCAGCAGACATTGCTGGAACGCTACGGCGGCGCGGTCCGCCGCTACCTGCTCGGCGCGCTGCGCAGCGAAGATGCGGCCGACGAGGTTTTTCAGGAATTCTCGCTCAAACTCGTGAGCGGGGCCTTCCAAAAGGCTGATGCCAACCAAGGGCGGTTCCGCAGTTTTCTGAAAACCACGCTTTTTCATCTGATCATCGACTATCAGCGCCGGGGAAAACGCGACGCAATCCGCGCGTTGCCGTGCGATACGCCCGATCGCCCTTTCTGCGAGGACCGGCTTGCCGAAGAAGATCGGGCTTGGACGCGGAGTTGGCGGGAGGAACTCCTGGCCAAGGGCTGGGCGGGCCTGGCCAAGATCGAGCAGTCTACCGGCACGCCTTACTACACGGTGCTTCGCTTCCGTAGCGAGCATCCGGAGCTTCGCTCGCAGGAAATCGCCGACCAGCTTAACGCCAGAGTCGTTGCGCGGGAAAGCGGCGGCCAGGTGCAAGAGAAAGTTGCCAAGCAGCTTGGATCGAGTTCGGTCCGCGTTTTGATCCATCGGGCCAGGGAAATGCTGGCCGAACAGGTGTTGGACTTCGTGTTCGACTCGATCGATAGCGCATCGCTGGAGGAATGTGAACAGGAGTTGATCGACCTGAATTTGCTGGAATACTGCCGCTCGGCGCTGCAGCGTCGTCGCGGCGAGCCGGCCGCCGCCCCGCCGGCGTGAACGGCAATAGCGAATTTCAGGTAGCAACGACAATCAAAGCCCAACGCGCCAGCGAGGAAGGTGAACAATCAAAGCCCGACGCGCCAGCGAGGAAGGTGCGTGGATGATTAAAGAAGCAAGCAAACCTCGCTGACCCGCGAGCGGGTGCCCCATCGGGCTTTGATGAAAACCTCGCTGACCCGCGAGCGGGTGCCCCGTCGGGCTTTGATGCATTGGGATGCCTATGACGGAACAGCAGCACGATCCCGATAATCCGCAGACGGCGCCGACCTTGTTGATAGCCGCCGTGCCGAATATCGCCGAACGGTCGAGCCTGCCTGCCGCACCTCGGGACGAATCGGTGGTCGATGGCAGCGGCGGCACGGCCTTTGCGCCCAGTTGCCCGGCGTCGCTTGCGACGGCGCTTCCCGAGGTCCAACCCGTTTCGCTGGAAGAACTCAAGCCAGGGGCGCGAATCGATGACTTCGAAATCGTCAGCCTGTTGGGCTGCGGGGCGTTCGGCGCCGTTTATCTTGCCCGCCAACTCTCCTTGGACCGGCAGGTTGCCCTGAAAGTCACGGCCTGGGAAGGGGGCGAGGGCCGCAAGATGGCTCGGCTGGAGCACGAGAACATCGTGCAGGTCTTCTCGGAAACGGCCATTGACAGCCGCACCCGGCTGTTGTGCATGCAATACGTCTCCGGCCCGACCTTGCAAGCCGTGCTCGACGAGTTGGCCGAATACCCTCCTGCTGCGCGCAGTGGACAGAAACTGCTCGAGGCCGTCGATCGGCTTGTCCAACGGCCAGCGGAATTCGATCCGGCGGCCATGCGAAACCGCGAATTGCTGGCCGGACTCGATTGGGCCGAGACCGTCTGCTGGCTCGGAGTACGCCTGGCCGAGGCCTTGGATTACGCCCACAGCCGTGGGGTGATCCATCGCGACATCAAGCCGGGCAACATCATGCTCAACCAGTATGGCCGCCCTCTGCTGGTCGATTTCAATCTGGCGTTTCAGCCGCTCGCTGCGTCGGCGGGCGAGGACCGGTTGGGCGGAACGCTGGCCTACATGGCGCCGGAGCATCTCGCCGCTTTGCGCCCGCCGCGGAAGCTCCGCAAGAAACGATCGCCCAGTCCGCCGATATTTACTCGCTGGGGGTCGTGCTGTACCAGGCGGCCACCGGCTCGTTGCCCTTCACGCAAACGCCCGGCGGCGGGAACAAGATCGAAGTCGTGCGCACCATGGCCGCCCAGCGGCGCGTGCTTCCGCCGCCACTGCCCGCCGAGCTTCCCCGCGCGCTGGACCAGGTGATCGCCCGCTGTTTGCATCCGGATCCGACGCAACGGTTCGGTTCGGCCCGCGAGTTATCGGCCGCGTTGGAAGGTTGTCGGCACTATCAGGCCGCCGAGAAAGCGATGCCCGACTTCGGCCGCATGCGGGCGGTCGTGATGCGGCGGCCGTTCCTCTGGTTGTTCATGCTCGCCCTGACGCCGCAAGTCGTGGCCTCGGCCATCAATATCATCTATAACCAGATCCGCATCATCAGCCCCCGCGGCGTCCCGCCGGATGTCTTCTTCCGCATCGTGTTCGGTTACGACACGATCGCCTATAGTGTCGGCATCGCCTTGGGTCTGAGAGTCGTGCTGCCGGTGGCCAGGGCCTGGCCGTTGGTGGGCGGGCGGCTGCCGGGCGATCGGCAGCAGATCGACGCGGCGCGGCGAATCGCCGCAAGTTGGCCGAAGTGGGCGGGCGGGATTGCCTGCTTGGGTTGGATGCCGGGCGGACTCATCTTCCCCCTGGTTCTGACCTTCGTCTCCGGCCCGCTGTCGCCGGGTGAATGGGCTCACCTGCTGATCTCGTTCGTGCTCTCCGGGCTGATCGCGGCGACGTATTCCATGCACTTTGTCGAATGGATCACCCTCTGCGTGACTTACCCGAAGCTGTGGTGCGACCGGCAGGGATTTCGGGCCACCGCCGCCGTGGAGTTGCGTTCCGTACCGGTTTATCTGCGTCTGCTGCAGGTCATGGCCGGCCTGATTCCCCTGATCGCCGCCGTGCTGATGCTGGGGCTGCAGAAATCGGAGAATCAATCGTTCACTTTCCTGGTCATCGGCCTGATTATCCTTGGAATGGCTGGTTTTCCCCTGGCCATGTTTACGACCGGCTTGCTCTCCCAGGCGTGGGCGGCCCTGACCGGGTCGAACGAAATCGCGTCGAGACCGCGCGGAGGGCGATTCTAACCCGGATTATTCATAAACTGTAGGGTGCGTGAAGCGAACCCCCAAGAGATATGGTGGGTTGCGCACGGAATCCAACGAACGGCAACGCGTCACACCGTTTTAGACCGGTTCGCGCAACGCACCAGTTGATTGAGTTTCCGTACTTCACCCACCCTGATGAATAATCCGGGCTAAGGGGACCGGCGCTGGCTCCTCTTGCGATTCCGGCCGTGTTGAGGTAGCCTCATGACTATGTCGTCGAAAGCCGAATCACCTTCGCCGCGGCCCCGTCTTGCCCCGCCGCCCATATCCCGCGCGGCAGGCTGGTTCGTCGCCCTGGCGGCCTTGACGCTGATCGCCGTCTCCGTGGGAAGCTATTCCTACCATCGCCGGCAGTTGGACTCGATTGCGGCCCGGCACCTGCGCTTGGTGGTCGCCGGGCCGGGACAGTTGCAAGCCGGCATGCCCAGCGTCTACAACCTCCTGGCCACCACGGTTACCGGGGAGCCGTGGGCGACCCAAGTGGAATGGTCGCTCTCCACGCCCGACGGCAAGGGGCTGGTGGATCACAAGGAAAGCACCGACGACCAGGGCGGGCTGACGATGGTCGTACCGGCCCGCATGGACCTTTCCACGCGGTCGCACGAGCCGGCGCAACTTACCGTCACCGTCGGCGGGGGCGCGAATCCGTCGAGTGTCACGCTGCCGTTGCCGATCCGGCCGGTGCGCGATCTCACTCGACTCTGGCTCGACCGCCCTAGTTACCACGCCGGCGAAACGGTCTACTATCGCTCGCTGACGGTGTCGCGCGACAGCCTGGCCGCGCACCATGAGTTGCCCGTGGAATTCGAAATCCTCGATCCCAAGTCGGTCCCGCTGCCGGACTCGCGCATCGACGGCCTCACCGATCATGGTGTCGGCAACGGCTCGTTCCGGCTGCCCGAGACGTTGCCCGCCGGCGCCTACACGCTGGCGGCGCGAGGTGGGGACGACGTTTTTCCCGAGGAGCGTCTGGCTTTCGCAGTGAGCGGAACGGCGACGCCGCAAATTCCAGCCGCGGCGAGCGTCAAGGCGGTCCCGCATCGCACCGGGACGTTGCAGGTCGAGTTTTTTCCCGAGGGCGGGCATCTGGCCGCCGGGATCGAGAACCGCGTCTTCTTTGCCGCCCGCGATGCGAAAGGCCAGCCGCTGGAGATCGGCGGCAACGTCATGGACGGCAAGGACGCAGCGTGGCGCGGGTGGAAACGGCCTGCGGCGGCCGCGGGGTATTCAGCATCGTGCCCGACGCCGCGGAAACCTACCGGCTGAAGATTACCAGCCCGGCGGGCATCAGCGAATCGCCGCTGCTGCCGCCGGCCTCCGCGGACCAGCCGATCGCGATCGCGGCGCCGCGGGGCGTTTTTGCCCCGGCGCACCGCTGGAATTCAATATCCGCGCAGCGAAGGAGCGTCTTCCGCTGGTCGTCACGGCCCGCCTGCGCGGGTTGCTCGTGGGTCAGCGGATGCTGGTCACTTCGCCGCCCGGTTCCCCGGCGAAACGTGGCGCCGTGTCGTTGCCCTTGGAGGATGACCAGGTGGCGGGCGTGATCCGCTTGACGGTGTACGACTACACGACGAGTCCGCCGCGCGTGCTTGCCGAGCGGTGGGTCTACCGCCAGCCGCGGCGGCTCGTCGTGCGGGCGGCCGAGGAAAAGAAGCCCGGCGGCAAGCTTTCGCTTTCGATCCAGAACGAGAAAGGGCGGCCCGTCGCCGCGGCCTTGGGACTCACCGTGCTAGAGGGCGGGAAGGACACCCCTTCCTCTCCCGACCAACCTGCGGTCGATGCCCGGAGAAGGCCAGGGGGTGAGAGTGGTTTGCGGCGCCGGGCCGTTGTGGGCCCGATCTGCTGCACGCATTCTTGTTGGACCGCGACTTGCCGGACCCGGCCGCGCTGGAGAGCATCGATTTGAATCTGTCCGAGACGGATATCGAGGCTGCGACGGCGGACGGGACGGTGGACGGCACGCCGACCAGGCAAGCCCGGCGCCCGGCGTCTGCTGTCTTGCTCGACTTGGCGTTGGGCTGCCAGGCGCCGTGCGCGGCGGCGAAGCCCGGCGACGCCCATCGCGCCGATGAGGGACCGGCCTTGTCGCCCCCCGTGCTCTTCGATAACCTGGGCGAATTGCGGATGCAGTACGAAGCCACGCTGAGCGAGTATCGCGCCAAGCGAACGCACGTCGTCAATGCCCTGATCATGCTCAGCTTTTTCGGCGGCCTGGCCCTGGCGTTGTTCGTGACCATGTTGGCCCTGCTGCGGATCGTCTGGGGCAGCCAACTCTGGCTGCCGACCGTCGTCGCGACGGCCTGCTGCGTCGTCGTCACGACCGTGTCGAACGAGCCCAGCCGCATGAAGCCTGTCGAAGCCACGGCTGTTGGCTTCGCTCCCTGCATCCAGTCGGCCGACGCCGAACCCAAGGAGCGGAACCGGCCAGCCACGGCCGACCGCAAACTGCGAAGTCTGGCCGAGAAACTCATGCAAGCGGACGTCGATTCGGAAGCACTGAAGTCCGATCGGTTCGTGGTGCGGCAGTATGTCCAGCCTGAAGGCGCTGCTGGCGGCACGGGCGAGGATCGTACGAAACCATTGGCCTGGTATCCGTTGCTGACGACCGGTGCCGATGGCCGCGTAACGGTTCCCGGCGTGGCACCGCCGGGCGGCAAGACGCTTCGCCTCCTCATCGACGCCCACGGCGACGGCCGCATCGAATCGTGCGAGTTGCTGGTAAAGTAGCTTTTTTGGAGTGCGGTGGCTTGCCACCGCACTCCAAGAGGGAGGGACTTCGCGCCGCGACGATTTGCGGTTATACAAGAATGTTCCGCACATCAAAAATATTACCTCCGCAGTAAAGGAATGCAACCCTTGGTCAAGCCAACGACGGACAAGAACAACTCGGACATTTATCGCTCCCGGCTTCTCAACCTTCGGGCCCGTTTATGTGGCGAGATGGGGCGGATGGCCGACGCGGCCTTGAGCCAGGGCCGGTCGGAAACCAGCAGCCTGCCGATCCACATGGCCGATCTGGGCAGCGACAACTTCGAGCAGGAACTGACCTTGAGCCTGGTCGGCAGCGAGAAAGAGGTCCTCGACAAGATCGAGTTCGCCCTGGAACGGATCGCCGACGGCAGTTACGGCAAGTGCGAGGACTGCGGCAAGCGGATTCCCGAATCGCGGCTGGAGGCCATCCCCTACACGGCCGTGTGCGTGCAGTGCGCGGCGAACCACGAGCAGCAAGGTGACAGCGAAGAGTAAAGCAGAAAAAAAACGAAATCCGAATTGTTCAAGCCACGGATAGAACTCGGATGAAGCATGGATTCCAGATCTTGAAAATCCGTGTTCCATCCGCGTTCCATCCGTGGCCACTATTCGGATTTTGTCACGCCCGCGGGTTCGCCCGCACCAACTCCTCGGCGTCCGCCCGCGGGGCATTCTGCTGCTGGTCCCAATAGGGCGACAAGCGGCGAAGATTGGCCACGATGCCGGGAAAGACCGCGAGGACGTGGTCGATGTCGTCGTCGGTGTTATAGCGGCTCAGGCTGAAGCGCACGGAGCCATGCACCGCGGTGAAAGGCACCTTCATCGCCCGCAACACGTGCGACGGCTCCAGCGATCCTGAGGTGCATGCCGACCCGCTGGAGGCGCAGATGCCCGCGTCGCTCAACTGGTAAAGCATCCCCTCGCCCTCCACGAAGTGGCAGGAGACGTTCAGCGTGTTCGGCAGCCGTACGGCGCCGCGGCCGTTGACCTGCACGTTGGGGATCGTTGCTTCGATCGTTCGCTCCAGCCGATCGCGCAGTCCGCGGACGCGGGTTTCTTCGTCCTCGAAGTACTGTTCGGCCAGTTCCAACGCGCGGGCCAGACCGACGATGTACGGCATGTTTTCCGTCCCCGCCCGGCGGCCGGCCTCCTGGTGGCCGCCGATCAACAGCGGCCGGCAAGGCGTGCCGGGCTTGACGTACAGCACGCCGATGCCCTTGGGGGCGTGCAGCTTATGGCCCGAGAAGGAGAGCAAGTCGACGTGCCGGTATTCCCGGCCGAGATCGATCTGCAGCTTGCCGACCGACTGGGTGGCGTCGCAATGGAAGACGATGGCGGGATCAGTCTCCTTGGTCAGCCGGGAGAGTTGCTCGATGGGAAAGACGACGCCCGTCTCGTTGTTGGCGTGCATCACGCTCACCAGCAGCGTCTCGGGGCCCAAGGCGCGGACGAACTGGCTGACGTCGAGATTGCCGTCGCCGTCGACCTGCAGCCAGGTGATGCGGTAGCCGTCGCGCTCGAGGTCCTTGCAGACCTCCAGCACGGCCGGATGCTCGACCGACGTGGTAATGATGTGCCGCCGCTGCGGATTGGCCTTGGCTGCGCCGAAGATCGCCGTGTTGTTGCTCTCCGAAGCACAACCGGTGAAGAGGATCGGCCCGGCGTCGGCCAGCCCGAAATGCCGCGCCACCACCTGCCGGGCCCGATCGAGGGCCTGGTGGACCTGGCGGGCCGGCTCGTACATCGAACTCGGGTTGAAGTAGCTCTCGGCCAGAAACGGGCGCATGGCCTCGGCGACTTCCGGGGCGACGGCCGTGGTGGCATTGTTGTCGGCGTAAACGATTCTCATAGGAAATGGTCCGAAGTAACTTCCGCATTCTAAATGGCGGCATTGAATTGCCCCATGATGCTCTTCCATCACGGCGAAGCGTGATGAGTACGTTGGGCTTTCACACATCGATCACTCGCACTCGCTCGTCGACCATCTCTTTCAAGGTCCGCTCGACGAGCATCCGCAGCGTCTGGCCGGCGCCGCTGCACCCTTCGCACTTGCCGACCAGGCGGCAGTAGACCAGCATGCCCTTGATATCGACGATTTCCAGGTTGCCGCCGTCGCGCTGCAGCATCGGCCGCACGTAGTCGTCGATCGCCTTGTCGATCTGCTTGGCGAACTGGTACGGCGAAAGCGTCTCCGCCTCCGGCCCGGCCACCTGGCGGGCCTCGACGGGCTCGGTATTGGGGAGCGTGATCTGCTTGAGGACCTTCAGCTCCCGCTTGCCGCCGCCCCAGGTTTCGTCCAGCAGATCCTGCAGGCCGCCGGGAATATGGTGACAGGACATGCAGGCTCCGCCCGCCTTGATGGCGTTGGTGATCTCCGGAATGGTGCGCAAGTTGAGTTCCTTGATCTTGCGGCGGATGTAGGGTTCGGTGAGCGTGAAGCACTTGCAGACGATGCGGCCTTCGTCGTCCTCTCGCGTGTGCAGATCGACGCCCAATTTCTGCAAATCGACGCCGCGCTTCTGGGCCCAATTGAAAACGGCCGCCTCGAGCGCCTCGGCCCCCATGACCGAGCAATGGATCTTTTGCTGCGGCAGCCCGCCGAGGAAGTCGACGATGTCCTGGTTGCTGACCTTGAGGGCCTGGACTGGCGTATAACAACCCTTCTCGATCAGCGTGCAGAGGGCCTCGGAAGCGGCGATCGCCGACGTGCAGCCGAACGTCAGGTAGCGGGCATCGGTAATGACGTCCTCCGCGGGATTCGTCGGATGGCGGCGGACGCGGAAGGTGAATCGCATGGCGTCGCCGCAGGCGATCGAACCGTGCTCGCCCAGGCCGTCCGGATCGTCGATCTCACCGAGGTGCGTGCCCGGCTTGCCATGCACCGCGTCCATGAAAAGTTGCTTCGTCTTCTCGCTATACTCCCACGCCACTGCTGCTCTCCCGGCCGATCGGCCTTTAGCCGTCAATCTGGTTCGCCTGCCAGGCAAGCGGTCTGTCGATTTAGTCCCGCCCCCGCTGGGCTTGCCCCAGCGGAGCGAAGGATTGGCAACTAGAAACGCCACCCCGCCCTCCCATTTCGCCGTTTTTTCCTCTTTTCGGCCACTCGGCCCACGGGCCGAGTGGCCGAAAAGAGGAAAAAACGGCGAATATCGGTTGTGGACTGGCCTGTAGTGGTCAATCCCTCGCTCCGCTGGGGCAAGCCCAGCGGGGGCGGGAGGGCAGTCTTCGACTAAATCGACAAACCGCAAGCTGGCAGGGGTCTACGACTTCCTTCTGTGAAGCTTGCTCTATCCAGTTTATTCACGGCGGACGAAAAATGCGAGAGCTTCCAGGCGCGGATTGCCATTGTTTTTCGCCGGTGTTTACAATTGTGTACAGGCATGGCACAATCTTGTCGCGGACAACTAAGAGGCTATTTCCAAATCGGGCATGTAGCGTACGATTCCAGCCTGCGTGCCCGATTTTGAAATAGCCTCTAGGATATTGAGGTTCCCATGGCAAAAAAACCGCTGGAAAAAAGCCGCCTGCTGCTCAGCATGGTGGCCCTCGATACGCCGTCGTTGCCAAGGCGGCAGGAAATGCTGGAAACCCTGGCTTCCTTGTCGGGCACGACCGTAGACCCGCGGGCGGTCGAGGCCAAGGAAGACGCCATGGTCTTTCCGCTCGGCGGCAACACGGCCGCAGTGGCGTTGAGGCCGTCGCCGATTCCCTGGTCGAATCTGGAAGGACCCTGCGAAACGGCCCGCTGGTGGCCGGAGGCCGGCCAAAAAATGTGCGGGCACAATAGCCATTTACTGGTGGTGCTGACGGGTGAAACCGGCGACGCCGTGCGGCGCTCGCTAGCGCTGACCCACCTCACGGCCGCCGTCGCGGCCCACAGCGACGCCGCAGGCATCTATTGGGGCGGCGGCACGCTCGTTCACGATCCGCGGGTCTTCCTGGAAGAGGCCCGCCGCGCCACGCCGGAGAACTTGCCGCTGCACCTCTGGATCGACTTCCGCATCGAATCCAACGACGACGGCACCCTGCGCCTGTTCACGACCGGAATGAAGGCCCTGGACAAAATGGAGATCGAGATTCCGCGAAGCCGGCACGAACCGGCCGAGGTCTTCGACTTCGCCTGCTCGATTGCCTACTACATCCTTTCTCGCGGCGCGGAGATCCGCGACGGCCATACGGTCGGCCGTTGCGAGGACGAAAAAGTTCCCGCCGCGCACGCACCGTCGATGTGGGACAGCGAGATTACCGTGCTGCGGCTGGATTTCTAGGACCTAATCTTCATCCAAGGGCGACTGGCCGGGCGATTGGCTGGGGGCAGGATGTTGCCGGTCGGCTCGCTTCTTCCACTCAAGTCCCGCATCGGCCTTGACCTTTTCCAGCCAGGCCTGCGAAACTCTACCCTGCTGCTCGGCAATCATCAGACGCAGGCCGGCAGTTGGGTCGGTCATCTCGTTGGGTGTGGGGCGTCTGTAAATCGTCCAGTTCTCCGCATCCTCCATGAAGTCCGACCATAGTTCCTTGAAGGGAGTGAACTTGATGGGGCGAATCACGTAGATCTTGGTCTTGGGTTGATTGGTGGCAACGTCCACATGATTCGCGGCGATGCTGAAGACCTTCTCCATGAATGGGACGCCGACCTTCTCCAAGCCGAAAGCCTTCTGCTCGGAATCGAAACCGACCCCCAACTGGAGCTGTCCGAACATTTGCCTCAGAGAACTGAACGGTCGCGGTTCGAGTACCGTGCAATCCTTCCTCTTGCCGGCCGGCAGTTCCTTGAGCGACTTGCCGGCGTTCTCCTTCTTCTGCGATTCCGCCTTCAAGTCGTCGGCGGCACTTTGCGCCAACTTGCGGGCCTCGGTGAGCTTCCACACCCGCAGGACCTCGTCTTGAACGCCCGAATCCTCCCACTTGGGAATGTGGTCGGGCTGATCATCAGTTTTCCAGAAGACGAAGTGGATTCGCTTCATCTTCGGGAACCCACTGCTCTCGTCGGAATCGTCCGACGGGTGAAAGTCGGAATCGTCGGGCCTGTACAGGGTCGTCGTTTCGAACGTGATCTGGGCGACCGACTTGCGCTGCTGGTAGTTTTCCGATTTTCCCAAATCGGTATCGGCGAGGTCGAACTGGGAAACCAGGCCGGTCGTGCCCGCAGCCATCTTGTACTTGCGGGCCAAGTCGCTGAAGTCCGGGGGAACCGGCTTTTCGGCGCCCGCCTTGTCCTTGGCATTGACGTCGTAATGCGTCCATTGATCACGATACTTTCCCAACTCGGCCAGGATGGCCTTGGTCGCCTGATCCAGCTTTTCCTGGGCAATTTCCTCGCGAATTTGCTCGCGGAGCCTCTGTTCGGCCGTCTTGATCGGCGGCGGGGTGGGCTGCTTGCTCTCGCTCTCCTTCTTGGCCTCGCTATCTTTCTTGGCGCCGTCCGTCACGTTGGACTTGGCATCCGGCTTCTTGTCCTCCGCGGGCTTCTTCCCAGCATCGGATTTCTCCGCGGCTGGCTTCGTGCCGTCGGCCGGTTTCTTCTCATCAGGCAGCTTCTTCTCTTCGGCCGGCTTCTTCTCTTCAGCCGGCTTCTTCTCTTCAGCCGGCTTCTTCTCTTCAGCCGGCTTCTTCTCTTCAGCCGGCTTCTTCTCTTCAGCCGGCTTCTTCTCTTCAGCCGGTTTGGCTGGCGGCGTTGCGAACGAGGTGGCGGGCTGCTTTTCGTCTTTTGCCTTTGTCGCTTTTTCGGGCGATTTATCGTCGGCAAAAGCAACCAGCCGAAATGGAGATCGCCGCACGTCCGGGTAACTACCCGAGGTCTTCGTTGCTGGATTCGCTTTCGCCGGTTCGGGACCCTTGGGAGCCGGGTTCGGCGCCGGGTTGGGCTTAGTGTCCACTGCGGGCTTGGTGTCAGGAGCCACCTTGGGGCCTGCCGCGGGTTTGGACTCCACAGGCGCCGTTTTCGACGCCTCTGAACCCTTGACGACCTCGGGTTTCTTCTCAGCCTCAGGCTTCTTCTCGGTCTCGGATTTCTTCTGTGCGTCGGGCGGGTTGCCGGCTTCAGATTTCTTTTCCGTCTTCTTTTCGGATTTCTTTGCCGCCGCTTTGGCCGCTTCGTCCGCCCGTTCACGGTCGGCCTTTTCGTCTTTTTCGAATCTTTCTTTGTCGCGGGCGTAGCTCTGTGGGTCCTTCTCGTAGCGCTGCGTGATCTCGTCTTCGGTCACCAGGGAGCGATACGTCTCTTCATCTGCCTGTAGGTACTCGACATTGACCTTGCGCGGCAGGTGGAAGTTTGGATCGGGCGATTCGGGCGTGGGGGAAGGCTTGATGTGGTTGTCAAAGAACTGCCGCAGCGTATCCCCGAGTTGGAGCACCGCCGCGTCAACTTCCGTCATCTTCTTGTGCCCTTTCAACTGTTCTTCCCAAAACTGCTTGAGCGTCTTGCCGGAGGAGTCGGCGACACGGTCGATGAAATCCTGGGTCGAAAAGACTGCCAACTCGACCGTAGCTTGCTCGTTCAGCCGCTTGAAAGTCGCCCAGCGTTCGTCGGGCGTTGCCGACCCCCCGATCCATATATCATCGTCGAACTGGTGATACAACTGCCGATAGCGCAAGGCAAGCAATTCCTCGTGCAAAATCGAGAGGAAATCACCTTCCGACACCCCCTGCGACGATCCCGCGCGAATTTCTTTGAGGATATTGAGGAGGTCCTGGCGACTGAGGCGCTGAACCGTGCGGGTGGCGGGATCCCAGTACTGGATCAAGTCATCCAAGAAACTATTGACGGACTTGTCGTCCACCGTAATTCCCAGCGCTGTCGCCTCGCGGGCGAACAGCCACTTGTTGACGACCTGCTCGTCTCTTGCCGGTCCGATCGCCCGTAATACGAGAACTGCGGCATTGGCCTGCTGCTTATTCTCCGCAAACTTGCCTTGGAGACGCTGCAAGAACTCGACAAGCACCTGCCGGTTGAATCGCAGCATCGCAACTTGGCTACCCGTGAGGTTCCCGAACTTGCTCGTCACGACCGGTTCTTCGCCGCCCGCCCCCCGGAAAAACCCCGTCATGGGACCGCCCATGAATACGAAGGCGAAGATCGCCATGATCGTAATTCCCGCCATCCACACTTTCTGATTCTTGCGAAAAACACTGAAGGGACTTGCCATGACTCAGGTATGCCTCTAAAGATGGTTCAATGACCGGAATCCATCATTCTAGAATCCAGCACCACAATTGCAACGGCAAATCGGCCACCGGAAAACGTCACTCTTGCGACTTTGCGTGCAGAGTGCGGAAATCATAAGGTGGGCTTTACCCCACCTCTGCATGGGGGTGGGCTAAAGCCCGCTCTACGGCCATACGGCCGCCCCCAAACCCGGAAGAGCCGAAAACGTCGATTGTGCTGAACGTGCCACGTGCTACAATTCTTCAGCCTGCGGGCTAAATCGCCTGCCAAAACGAATTGCAGCACATAAAACAAATTTGCCGCCTCTGGCCCTACGGCTCACGCGGCATAGGATAGATCGCTGATACTTATCAACAATTGCCTTGGTTGAAATAACCTAGATTACCCATTTTAACATGGCTAAGAAAGAGTCCACTTCCCCCGCCTATTCGTTGGTGATCGTCGAGTCGCCAGCCAAGGCCCGTACCATCGGTAAGTTTCTCGGCCGCGGCTACACGATCGAGGCCAGCATCGGACATATCCGTGACTTGCCCAACGGGGCCAAGGAGGTGCCGGAGGCGTTGAAGCAGGAGGATTGGGCCTACCTGGGAGTGAATGTCACCAAGGACTTCGATCCGGTGTACATCATTCCGCCGAAGAAGGCCCAGCAGGTCCGCAAGCTGAAGGCCGCTTTGAAGGATGCCAAGGATCTGTACCTGGCGACGGACGAAGACCGCGAGGGGGAGGCCATCAGTTGGCATCTCTGCGAGGTGCTCAACCCGAAGGTTCCGGTCCATCGCCTGGTTTTTCACGAAATCACCGAAGAGGCAATCCGCGACGCGCTGACGCATCCACGGTCGATCGACCAGGCGCTGGTTCGCGCCCAGGAGGTGCGGCGGATCGTCGATCGGCTGTATGGATACGACGTTTCGCCTTTGCTGTGGCGGAAGATCCGGCCGCGGCTCTCGGCCGGACGGGTGCAAAGCGTGGCGGTGCGACTGATCGTCGAACGCGAGCGGCAGCGGATGGCCTTCCGCGCGGCCGTCTATTGGGATCTGGTCGCCACGTTCGCCACGACCCCGAGTACCGACGACCCGGAGTACCGGGTGCCCGCCGGCGGCGAAACGTTCGAGGCCGTGCTCGTATCTGTCGATGGCCGGCGGATTCCGGCCGGCCGCGATTTCGACCCGGCCACCGGCCAGTTGAAGGACCCGGCCTGCCTGCTACTTGATGAACGGCAGGCGGGCGACCTGGCCGCCAAACTCCAGGGCGAGGCCTCCCGTGTTGCCGAACTGGAAGACAAGCCCTACACCACGCGGCCCTATCCGCCTTTCACCACCAGCACCTTGCAACAGGAAGCCAACCGCAAGCACGGCTTTACCGCGCGGCGGACGATGGAGGTGGCCCAAAGCCTCTACGAGAACGGGCACATTACTTACATGCGCACCGACTCGACGAACCTGGCCAGCGTGGCCATTCAGACGGCGCGGCAGATCATCGCCAGCCAGTACGGCAAGGAATACCTGCCCGATGCGCCCGGATCTATCAGACCAAGGTCAAGAACGCGCAGGAAGCCCACGAGGCAATCCGGCCGGCGGGTCATCCCTTCACCTTGCCCGAATCGCTCCGCAACGCGCTCAGCCCCGACGAGTTCCGGCTGTACAACCTGGTCTGGAAACGGACCGTGGCCAGCCAGATGTCCGACGCCCGCGCGCACCGCATCACGATTCGCGTGGTGGTCGACGGGGCCAACTTCGAGGCCAGCGGCAAGATCATCGATTTCCCCGGGTATTTGCGGGCCTACGTGGAGGGCTCCGACGATCCGGAGAGTGAACTGGCCGGCCGCGAGGTCGTGCTTCCGCCGGTTGCGGTGGGCGAGGCCCTCAGTTGCCGGCAGTTGCAGTCGAAGAGCCACACCACGCAGCCGCCCAATCGTTATAGCGAAGCCGCGCTCACCCGCGCCCTGGAGGAGATGGGCATCGGCCGGCCCAGCACTTACGCCTCGATCATCGACACGATCCTGGCCCGCGACTACGTGTTCAAGTTGAAGCGCGGCAATGTGCTGGTGCCGACCTGGACGGCTTTCGCCGTTTCGCAGTTGCTCGAACTGCATCTGCCGGACCTGGTCAACTACCAGTTCACCGCCGAGATGGAAGACGAACTCGACGCCATCAGCCGCGGGGAACTCGACTCCGTGGAGTACCTCCGCCACTTCTACTTCGGCAAGGACGAGAAGGGGCTGAAGGACCTGGTCGTGAGCAAGATCGGCGAGATCGAGGCCCGCGACGTCTGTCGCGTGCTCATCGGCAAGCCCGAGGGGCAACCGGAGGTCTTCGTGCGCGTCGGCCGCTACGGGCCGTTCCTGGAACAAGGCGAGCGGCGGGCGAGCGTTCTCGAGGAGACGCCGCCCGACGAGCTGACGCTGGAGACGGCGCTCAAAATGCTGGAAACGACGACGCAGAACGAGCAGCCGTTGGGCTATGCCCCCGATGGCAAACCCGTCTACCTCAAGGTAGGCCGCTACGGCCCCTACGTACAGTGCGGCGAATCGGGCGGCGACGAGAAGCCGCAGAACGCCTCGCTGCTCAAGGGGATGCAGCCCGAGGACGTGACGCTCGACGTGGCGATGAAGCTCCTCTCGCTGCCGCGGACCTTGGGGCAGAATCCGCAGACCGGGCAGCCGATCATGGCCCACAACGGGCCCTACGGACCCTACGTGAAGTGCGAGAAGGAGATCCGCTCGCTGCCAGCCGGCCTTTCCCCGCTGGACGTGACGTTCGAGCAGGCCGCGGAACTCTTGGCTCAGCCCAAGACGAGCGGCCGGGGCCGCGGCGCCGTGAAGCGCGAACCGCTGAAGGTTTTCGAAGTCTCGCCGGTGACCAATAATCCGGTGCAGTTGTTGGCCGGCCGTTACGGACCTTACGTGAGCGACGGCGTGACCAACGCCTCGCTTCCCCGCGGCACCGCGCCGGAGGAGGTGACGCTGGAATATGCGTTGAATCTCTTGAAAGTCCGGGCCGAGCAGGGCCCCGCGAAGCGGCCCGCGCGCGCACGGCGAAGAAATCGGCGGCCCCCAAGAAAAAGGCCGCGCCGAAGGCGAAGAAGGCCACGAAAAAAACGGCGAAGAAATCGGGGTAAGTCCGCGAGGAAGTCGTACCCGAACAGACGTTTAGGACCGGCCGAAGAATAACTTCCGCAATTTAGCGGGGTGGCTGGCGGCTGAGCTTGCGAAGCCCCAGCCGATGCCGGAAAACCTGGGGCTTCGCAAGCTCAGCCACCAGCCACCCCAGGCGGAAAACCGGGAAATTATTCTTCGGCCATTTCCTCAGAAGGTGATTTCCAGGCCCGCGTGGACCGACTGGATGCACGCCGTGCCATTGGTTTGCACGTGATACCAGGAGTTGCTGATCCCGCTGACTTGCTCCGGTCCCAAGGCTAGGTTGGATAGGTACAGCACGTCATATCCGGTGCGGATCGCGATTTCGTCCGTGACGTGATAACCGACATCGACTCCCAGGCCGCCCAGGAACGCCATTTGGTGGCAACTGTTTGAGAATCGACGGGCGTACGCGGACAGATCGTTATTCGTCGTGGCGTAGGTCTCGACGATGCTGCCTTGGGCAAAATTGTCGAAGATGCCGGCCTTCAGGTTGGCGCCGAAATCGAAGTGATGGAATTCCAGCAGGTTGCCGTCCAGCACCACTTGGGCGCCATTGAGTTCGTTACGCGTGTTGGCTGAGTGCGTAAAGAACAGTTGGCTGGGAATTCCGGCAGTGCCTGTTCCAACGTTGCTTGTTCCATCGGTGAAGCCATTTCCTCCGCCGGAATAGAGAGCCAGGTTGCCACCGGTTTGAGAAGTGAGGACGGAATTGGGCAGGCTGACCGTCGTACCGCTGGCGTTGAAGGCACGGAAGGTGCCCGACAAGCCCATCCAGGAATTGTTGTTGAGGTTGGCATTGACGTAGCCCGCGCCCAATCGCCATCCACGGCCGAACCACGGAAAGACGTAGTCGGCGCCTTTGACGTTGGCCTCGGTCATGTAGAAATCGGTATGCGAATAGGCCATCAGCGCCGGCCGCGGATCGGTGGTAAAGGCGGCACAGGGACCCAAGCCGGATTGATCGCCGGCCGTGTTCACGGGCGTCGTGAGGCTGGTGGCATTGACGATCGGCGTAAAATACGTGTCGCTGTTGATGGAGTTTTCCCCCGCCCATTTGCCCGAACTGGCAGCGGTGTTGAAGGCCACGCCCTTGACGTTCCGGTTCAGCGACGACTCCCAGTCGCCGAAGTGGGAGTAGACGGCCTCGAAGATCCAATTGCCGAGGCAAACTCCGCCCTGGAAGCGATAACCGTTATCGCCGGTAAAGGCGGGCAAATCGTCAAAACTGGCAGCGTTGGGACCGGCGATGAAGTCGGGCGTGGGGCATGAAAGGCTGACGTGCGAGGTCCAGAGCCAATCGGTCTGGAACCATAATTTGGGTCCGCAGCAGCAACATGGATTGCAGGGCTCGATGGCAGACGGCGATTCGCCCGGAGGTTGTTCCAGGGGACCCCTGTCTTGGGCCTGGAGCGATGTTGCGGCCAGGTAGAGCGCCACGAAAAGCACGACAAAACACCGCGAACGAGCGCTCATCCTTGACCCCATTCGGAAGTTGGCGGAAATGCGAGCCGTACTTCGGCTCCGCCGGTAGGATCGTCTGCCCGTGATATGCAGTTGACACATTCTCCGGAAGTGCCATACGCACGGTTTATGCCTGGAATAACGGCTTCCCCGATCACTCCGGCATTTCCCCGAGCAGTAATTTCTCCCTTGACCCAAGACTGGCGTTTACCTAGACTGCCGCCCCCGGAAAATCGGACTTCGTGGGCCTTGGC
This sequence comes from uncultured Planctomycetia bacterium, assembly GCA_963779975.1. Taxonomy (GTDB): domain Bacteria; phylum Planctomycetota; class Planctomycetia; order Pirellulales; family Thermoguttaceae; genus JANXQG01. The sequence continues at coordinate 47,311 of CAWAAL010000025.1, forward strand.
CCGGGCAGGACAGGACGTGGGCAGCCATGAACATCATCGACCGCTATCTGCTCCGCCAGTTCCTGCAGAATTTCGTGATCTGTTTCATGAGCCTGACCGGCGTGTACGTGGTCTTCGACGCGTTCACGAATCTCGAGGCGTTCATGAATCTTGCCAAGGGAATGGCGCTGATGAAGGTCATGGCCGCGTATTACGGCTACCAGTCGCTGTTCTTCTTCGACCGCATCAGTGCCCTGTTGGTGCTGATGTCGGCCATGTTCACCATGGCGTGGATCCAGCGGCACAACGAGCTGACGGCCCTGATGTCGGCGGGGATCTCGCGGATCCGCGTCGTGGCGCCCGTGCTCGTGGCCGCGGCCGCCGTCGTCGCGCTGGCGGTGCTCAATCGCGAAATCCTGATCCCCAAAGTCAAGGACCGGCTGGCGATGCGGCCGTCCGACCTGAAAGGCAACGTGATCGAGGAATTGCTGCCCCAGTACGACAATGCCACCGACGTGCTGATCGAAGGGCGGAACGCGATTGTCGATCAGAAGCGGATTGAGTTGCCCGTCTTCGTCGTGCCGCCTTACAAGCCGTCACTGTGCGAGTACGGCAAACAGTGGTCCGCAACCGTGGCGGACTACCAGACGGCGAAGGACGGCCGGCCCGCCGGTTACTTGCTCACGGACGTTACCGAGCCGAAGAACCTGGCGCAGCGCCCGTCGCTGGCGGTGGACGGCCGGCCCGTCCTGCTGACGCCCCACGATTATCCCGGCTGGCTCAAGCCCACCGAGGCATTCGTGGTCACCGACGTGACGGTCGACGAGTTGACCGGCGGCCTGGTCCTGCGGCGGTTTGCCTCGACAGGCGAGTTGATCCGGGCCTTGAAGAACCACAGCATCTATTTCAGTCCGGACGTGCGGGTGATGATCCACTCGCGGATCCTACAGCCGCTGCTGGACCTCACCCTGCTGTTTCTCGGCCTGCCGCTGGTGGCGGCCCGCGACAATCGCAACGTGTTCGTGGCCATCGGCATCTGCATGGGCCTGGTGGCCTTGTTCTTCATCGCGGCCATCGTCTGCCAGCAGTTAGGCGCGAATTGCCTGATCAGTCCCGCGTTGGCCGCCTGGGGACCGCTAATGATTTTCGTGCCCGCCGCGGTGGGCATGTCGACGGCGATGTGGGAACGCTGAATCGTTGGCAAGTCTTGCTAGCGCATGTTGCTATTCACCTGCCTCGAGCACCAGCGGAATCCCTCTTTCCTGGCCGCCGCGGATGACGCTGATCGTCACCTGCTCGCCAGGATGCTTGCTCTCGATGGCATCGAGGAAGTCGTCGGCCGTCTTGGCCGGCTTGCCGTCAACCGCCACGATCAGGTCTGCTGCCGCGCGATCGACCGTCTGGATCTCGTAGACGAACGGCCCTTGACGTTTCTGCTGCCGCACGACCTTGGGACCATGCAACCCGGCGCGCTCGGCGGGACCGCCGGGCGCCAACGTGGCAATCAACAAACCCCGGTCGGTTTGATAGACCCGCACGATGCCCGCCTCCGGTCGCCGCACCCGGCCTTCGTGGATCAACTGCGGCACGATGCGGGCGATCGTGCTCACGGGGATGGCAAAGCCCACGCCTGCGCTCTCGCCCGTCTTGCTGGCGATTGCCGTATTCATGCCGATCATCCGGGCGTGGCTGTCCAGGAGCGGCCCGCCGGAATTGCCCGGATTGATCGCCGCGTCGATCTGGATGATCGACTTCAACAAGCGGCCCGTTCGGCGACTGGGCAACGAACGGTTCAGACTGGAAATGATTCCCGTGGTCAGCGTCCGCTCCAGTCCGAAGGGGTTGCCGATGGCAAAGACCCGCTGCCCGACCATCAACTGCGTGGAATTGCCGAAGACGACCGGAAACAGCGATGGCGGCGGGGCATCGATCTTCAGCACGGCCACGTCGGTGGTCGGATCCTGGCCGATCAGCCGCGCGTCGTACGTGTTGCCGTCGAATAAGGTGACCTGGATTTGGCGGGCCCCATCCACGACGTGGAAGTTGGTAAGGACGTGTCCCTGGCGGTCGAGGACCACGCCGCTTCCCTCGCCTTCCGACGGCACCTCGATCAACAAGATCCGCTCGCCCTGGTATCCCTTCGTGGTGATGTTCACGACGCTGCGGTTGACTTGCTCGTAGACCCAGATATTGACTCGTTCCTCGGTCGTGTACTGGGCCGCATCGATGGGATTCGGGGAACCGGCGATACCGCCAACTGCTGGTGCGGCACGCGGATCGGTCGGCGGCACCGGCACGGCGATGGCAGGGCCGGCGGCAGGTTCCTGGGCGGCCGAAATCGGTTCCATATTGGGGCCGCGCGATAGAAACACGGCCAGCAATCCACCGAGGACCCCCGAAATCAGACAATATAAGGCAGTTCGCTTCACGGCGCTGCTCCTCCTATTTCGTACTGCACTCTGACAACTTGTCCACCCATTTTATCATACTTGCATAGCCCTGGGGAGACCGAGCCGACGAACAACTGGGCAAGATTCTGAGCGGCTGCCGAATTTAACGCCCTGGCCCTCCAAACGGAAAAGTTTCAGCAGAACGAACTCTTTGCCAAACTTAAGCAAGCAGATTCGGTTTCGCCTGCATTACCTGAACCGGATCGACACTGCGAGTCCGTCATCATTGCCTAGACCGTTTTTTTCGTGAGAGTTCACCGAACCAACAGGTTTGCCTAATTACCGCTGTCTGCCCGTATTGCTTAATGATTATGAATTCCGCTCACCGATACCGTTTAGCGAAATTCAATCTACGGCCTGTGTAGGAAACGGCCGCCTGAACGAACCCCTGTTTAATATTCCGGCTCCCATATTTACTCGGAGGAATCAAAGAATGAGACGCGTCTTCAGCCCATGGTCATGGTCCTTGCCAACCCTCTTTAGCAGTACGGCGATTGCGCTGACATTGTTCGGCACCGCCAACGCCGGCGCCGCGATCCTGTTGTCGGCGAACTTGGATGTCAGTCCGACTTCCAGCGTTTGCACGGGCGGAGAACTGCTAGTCGACTGGAACCAGGATTTCATCGTTCACCCAAATCGGGAAACGGAAAACGCCGAGTGTTCCACCCTGCCATCCCTCTCCCCTGACGAACCGCAGACTTCGGACGCCGCCACGTCGACCGACGAATCGGCCACGAGCAACGCCATGGCCAACAACGAAGCGACGCCCGCGACCGACGAATCGGCCACGAGCAACGCCACGGCCAACAACGAAGCGACGCCCGCGACCGACGAATCGGTTACCAGCAATGCCACGGCCGACAACGAAACGACACCCGCGACCGACGAATCGGCCACCAGCAACGCCACGGCCGACAACGAAGCAACGCCTGCGACCGACGAATCGGCCACTGACAACGCCACGGCCGACAAGGAAGCGACGGCTGCAACGGAGAAAAACGCAGCCGATGCGATTGACGACACCGCTTCCGACGCCGGCAATTCGACCACCGAAAGCGTCAGCGATTACTACAAGTTCAAGTTCGGCCATTTCGGCGGTTACTACGGTGAAAATGCCGACGCCACCCCGCCCGCAATGAAGTCTGCCGACGACACGGCCACGAACAACACCGACAGCAATACGAACAGCACTGACAGCCAGTCGAGCGAAACCAAGACCGCCAACGACGAATCGACCGAGAACGGCACAGCGCCGGCCTCCGATGCAAACTCCTCCGATGCGAGCCGGACTGAGAGCGAGTCGAAGCCCGACACCACGGACAAGACCAGTGACGACACCAACTACTCCCAGCCGGAGAACTTCAGCCAGGACTATATGAAGTATAAGTACGGCCGTTCCGGCAACTATTACGGCGGAAATGTCGATGCGAATCCGGACGCTCCGCAGTCGGCGGACAGTGGCATGAAGACGGAAGAGTCCGCCGCGCCCGAGGAAGCGACCAAGACCGAGGAAGCGACCAAGACCGAGGAAGCGACCAAGACCGAGGAAGCAACCAAGACCGAGGAAGCAACCAAGACCGAGGAAGCGACCAAGACCGAGGAAGCAACCAAGACCGAGGAAGCAACCAAGACCGAGGAAGCAACCAAGACCGAGGAAGCAACCAAGACCGAGGAAGCAACCAAGACCGAGGAAGCAACCAAGACCGAGGAAGCAACCAAGACCGAGGAAGCAACCAAGACCGAGGAAGCAACGAAGACCGAGGAAGCGACTAAGACCGAGGAAGCGCCCAAAACGGACGAGTCGATGAAGTCCGATACGAGTTCCAGCGATACGACGCCGGCAAATTCGACGACCGAAAACTCACCGGCCACGGATTCGACATCTTCGGAGAGCGTTCAGGATTACTACCGGTATCGCTATGAGCCGATTGACAGCCAGTACGGTAAGAATCAGAACTCCCCGGCCACGGAAGATCCAGCCCCGTCGGCCAGCGATTCCACCAACACGGATGCCACCGACACAGAGAACCGTGGCGACAGCGCGACGATGAACGACGAGGGTGCTGCCGATGAAACACCACATGCCGCGGGTAGCAGCACAAACGCTTCGATGGCAGATGCGGTAGCAGCCGTGGTCTCGCGATGGGTGGAGGACTTCTCCTCCGACTACGGGCTGAAGGTGTCGCAGGTCATGGATCTGCTGGCCCAGATGAAATAGCTGTCTGACTGCCATAACTCAAATCCTATAAACAACTTACGGCCTGTCCAGTGGAAACCGGACGGGCCGTTTTCGTTTTCGGAAACGGCATTGTTGTTCTCCCCCCCAAGGCAGCATATTCGACACGGAATTTGGAATTTTAAGTTGTAATTCTTGTGTTGTTGGAGTACAATGACGATTAGCCCAATGGACAAGCAGGCCGTTGGGAACCACTATCTTTTTCAGGGAACCCCTGTGGTATCCGTTGCCGCCACGGAACACGGTTACGGAACCACTGAGACATTTGCCGGGAGAATAGGCATGTCGAAGCGTCCGTTTTTCTTGCGTTGGATGTCGTTGCCATTGGCAACCGTGTTGGGCGTGGCGTTGACCACGACCGCCCAAACCCCAGTGCTGGGCCGTGAGGCAGCCCAGCTCGATGGATTTACCCAAACCGACGGGCCCAAAGGCGATGGGGGCAGCGTTTTCGCGTTGACCCTCAAACCGTCGGCAGCCGCGGCCATTGGACCGCGCAACGTCGTGATACTTGTCGATACGGCCGCCAGCCAGACGGGCGACTATCGCGCCAAGTCGCTGGCTACGCTCCAGTCGACGCTCTCGAAGCTGGACCCGAACGATCGCGTCAAGCTCGTGGCGTTCGATCTGGCGCATCACCCTTGACCCAAGGCTTTGTGGCGCCCAACGGTCCGGAGATGGCTGCGGCGCTGAGCGCGCTCAGTCAGCGCACCCCGCTTGGCTCTTGCGACTTGGAAAATGCCCTGGACACGGCCGGCAAGTGTTTCGCCAGCGGCAGCAAGTTGCCGCGCGCCATCGTATATATCGGCGACGGCAGCAGCCATGCCAACATGCTCACGGCCGATCAACTCGACCGCGTCGTCAACGACCTCGTTGCCCGGCACGCGCCGGTAATCGCCTTCGGAATTGGTCCCCGCGTCCATGCGGAGTTGCTCGGAATCCTGGCCGCCCGCACTGGGGGCGTGGTCGTGCCCGAAAAAACAATCGTGGATGCGGACGCCGCTGGGAGTAGTCTGGCCGGGGCGGTGGCGGGCTCGGTTTTCTGGCCGAGTGCCGGGGCGGCTGTCAAGTGGCCCGACGGTCTGGACGTATATCCGAAGCGTTTTCCGCCGCTGCGCAGCGACCGTAACACGGTGCTCGTCGGGGCCGGCATCGCGAAGCCGACCGTAGCCAAGCAAGTGGAGCTCGACGTGGACGGTCCGAGCGGCGCGCAAAAACTGTCTTGGGATATTCCCGAGTTCAAGTCCGACGCCAGCAACAGCTATTTGACCACGCTGGTCGACCGGGCGAAGGCCGACGACGGCCGGACGTTGCCTTTAGTCGATAGCTCAAGCCTGGCCACAGCCAAGGAGGAGATTGAAGCCGGCGGCAGCGGTCTGGCTGATCTGGCCAGTGATGCCCTCAGTGGCGGCAATCTGGCCAGCGCCGAGAAGCTGGCCAGCGCGGCCCTGCGCCGCAATCCCAAAGACCCTGACGCACTGGCGATCAAGGACGCCGTCAAGAACGCCGCCACCAAGAACGCGGGCGGGGTCTGCTGCTCCGGCTGCCGGGGCGGGCGGCGCGATTGCCAAGGCGGCTGACAATGCAGTTGTCGGCGGCGGTCAGGGCGATATCGATCTCCAGGGCGACAATAACGGCGCTCCTCCGCCCGACGGCGCCGCCGGAGGGCAAGTAGTTGCCCAGCGAAACGCCGCGGAAGAGCAGGCGCAAAAGGAGGTGCAGAACACGATCAATGAGGCCCGTAAGCAGGTCATGATCGATCCGGACAAGGCTGTCACCTTGATTCAAAACAAGACGAACGACGTGGCGGCCAATAAGGACCTTGGCGACGAAATGCGGCAACGCCTGGTGGTCATGCTCCGCACGGCCGGTCGCGACATCAAGCACCGCGGCGAGGATGTCAAGCGTCTCGAGCAGGAGCGCCAAACCCAAGAGATGACCAAACGCGACCAGGAGATGGCCAATGATTCGCTGCAGCACGACCAGAAGAAGGTCAAGCAGTTGATGGATCGTTACGATTCGTTGATGGCCGAAGGCCGTCACAAGCTGGCGGAAGAGCAGGCCGCATTTGAGGCCAACAAGGTTGTCCAACGCTCCCTGCCCGTCGGCGCAGTCGACCATGATGGCGGCCACGCAAACGGCGCGCTTCGTGGGCAATTATCACGACATCATGGCAGTCCGCGTTGCCGCGGAGAAGGGTTTCGTCGACTGCATGTATCAGACCGAGAAGTCGCATATCCCCGTGGCCGACGAGCCGCCGATCGTCTATCCGGACGGCGAAGTCTGGAAGGAGCTTACGGAACGTCGCAAGAAGTGGAGTTCGACGGAACTCTCGCGGCGCAGCCCGGCCGAGAAGAAGATCCAAGACGCCCTCAAGCAGCCTACCAAGATCGAATGGGGCGATACGCCGCTGAAGGACGTCATCGAGTATCTGGGGGAGATCCGTGACATTCAGATCCAACTCGACCCGGCCCTGAACGACGCGGGCGTCCCGCCGGAAACGCCGGTTACGCTGAGTCTCAAGGGCGTTTCGCTCCGCGCGGGCTTGAAGCTGTTGCTGGATCAAGTGTCGGCGAGCACCAAGAGCCCCCCCCTGACCTACGTCATCCACAATGAAGTGCTGCTCATCACTACGAAGGAAAAGGCCGAGAGCGATGAGTACATGACTACCAAGGTCTACCCGGTGGCCGACCTCGTACTGCCGATTCCGCAAATGGGCTTGTCCGGCATGGGCGGCCTCGGCGGGGGCATGGGCGCGGGCGGCATGGGCGGCGTCGGCGGCATGATGGGCGGCGGCGGCCTGGGAGGCATGGGCGGCGGCGGGCAAATGGGCGGCTTCGGCGGCGGCAACGGCGGCATGGGAATGGGTATGGGAATGGGCGGCGGCGGCGGCATGGGTGGCGGCATGATGGGCGGTGGCGGTGGCGGCATGATGGGTGGCGGCGGGTTCTTCAACGTCCCCCGCGAAATCCTCCCCTGCGGCAACCAGAACGTGAAGCTCTTTGCCGTCCCCCCGGAATCGGTTGCCAAGCAGCCGGCAGCAATCCCGGCGAAGGTTGCTCCGATCGAGTTGAGCCTGGCTCCCGGCGCCGACGTTGGTCAGGCATGGGAGAAGTTTTTCGCCCGGCACGAACCGGCAAAAGCCCTGGCCAAGTTGAACCAGAAGGACCCGGAAGCCATCAAGGCCCATCAGGAGAACTTGGTCAGGCAACAGCAAGCCGTGCTGGAAACAGTCCAGAAGTTGAAAGAAGCTGTCGCCGAGGCGATCAGGCGCGGCAAGGAAGACGAAGCCACGAAGAAGCACGAGGAGATCATCGCGCTGATCGAGGCCGCGTTGCGTCACGACCAGGCCCAGCCCTGGATGTATGAAATCCTCGCGCTGAGCATGAAGGCCGCGGGCCGGTCTCAAGAGGAGATCGATCGGGCAATCATGTCGGCCGCTGAATTCGCCCAGAATCATGCCGACCTGATGTACCTCGGCGCCTACCTGACGCAAGTCGATATGGATCGCCGGGCGTTGCAGATCTTCCGACAGGTCGCTCTGGCCGAACCGTTCTGGCCCGAACCTCTGTATAACGGCATGTTGGCGGCACGCAAACTCCATGATTTGCCTGGTCTGGAGTGGTCGATCGCCGGGATTCTCAGCCAGGCATGGCCGCCGGCTCAGGCCAAGCTTTGGGACGACGCCTACCGCGTTTATCAGGCGACTTTGGCCGATCTTCGCGACCACAAGCGGAACGAGGAAGCCGAGCATTTCGAAGCGACCGTGCAACAAGCCCTGGCCCGCGACTGCATCGTCAAGGTGCAGTGGACGGGCGATGCCGACATCGACGTCATGGTGAAGGAGCCGGCCGGCACTGTCTGTTCGCTCCGCAACCAGCGCACAACCAGCGGCGGCACGTTGGTCGGCGATCAGTCGTCGGACACCAAGGCCAGCATCGAGGGGCACGTGGCGGTCTACTGCTGTCCGAAGGCCTTTAGCGGCAACTACCAACTCTTGGTCCGCCGGGTCTTCGGCAAGTTGACGAACGGCAAGGTCGTAGTCTCCGTGCTCACGCACTTCAATACGAAGACGTTCAAGGCCATGGAAAGGGATATCCCGCTAGACGGCGGCGAGGCCCTGGTCAAGTTCGACGTGGCCGATGGCCGGCGCAAGGAGTCCATCCAAGAGCAGCAACTGGTCAACGCCGCGGTGGCGGTTGTGGCTCAAAGGAACTTGACCAACCATCCGGAGATCCTGGCCCAACAGTTCGCGGCCCTGAACGACCCCGGCGCGGCCGCGGCCCTGGGCGCGGTGCAACAGGCCGCAGCGGGCGCCTCGGCCGGTCAGTCGCAGTCGATCAGCCCGTTTGCCTTCCCCTCGGCTTGGCCTAACGGGCTGAATGGCGCGGTGGGCTACCAGCCGGTCATCATTACTCTGCCTGAAGGCACCAACATGGCGGCGATGGGTGTCATTTCGGCGGACCGGCGCTATGTCCGCATCACCTGCGTGCCGATGTTCTCGGCGGTCTCGGCGGTTCATACGTTTAGTATGGCGTCCGGACTAACGCAGAATACGACCAACCAGTTCACCGGCGGCCAACAATCGCAATTGGGTTCCAACCCGGGCAACAACCTCGGCGGTAATGTCGGTGCCCCGGTTGCCCAGGGGCCCAACATCGGCGGCGGCATCGGCGGCGGCATCGGCGGCGGCCAATAATCTCGGTTCCGATCGAATTCAGCCTGTGCCGAAGCCCCCGGGAGCAATTCCGGGGGCTTCTTTATTTGCAGGATGACAAGCTTGCAGCCAGCGCCCCGATTCGATGCCACCCCACGGAGGTGTTCCGCCAATTCCTTTTGGGAAAAAAGTATGGATTAGGCAAATGTTTCCGCCGAAGATAGTTTACAGCGTGGGGCAGCTTGCCATCCTCTAGGGAACATGGCCCGATTGGCAATCCGCTCCTCGTGGTTTGTCGCCGACGCAGGGCCGCGTTCAGGGCCCGCCAAGAGCGGAAGGAACCCCGCGATGAAGGCCTGGAAAATTGCCGCTGGCGCCTGGTGTTGCTTGATCCTGGCGAACGGCTGCCGCACGTGCGAAAGTCCCTACGACGATTGTGGGCCGGTCTGGTCCCAAGGCGCTTGCCTGAATTGCAACCCCGATTATCGGGCGGGGTCGGTTCTCAATCGCCGCGAACCGGGCATGCTGACGGCGGACGATCTTTCGCAACCAGCGGAACCCCCGCCTCGTCCCGCGCGGACGCCGCGAGTCGCGTCGCACCGGTCCGATGGATCGGAGTCTCAAGTTCGCGCAACGGCCGTCGGCCAACAGCGGCGAACTCCAAAACACGCGCCGGCGGAACGTCAAGCCGCCCAAGCATCGCCCGAGAGCACGGTTCTGCCCGAGGCCCCCTCGCCGAAAGATCTGCCGGCTGGGACTGTTGCCGCTCCGCCGGGAACCAAGGAAGGCGCCACGCGTATCCTGTCGGTTACCGATCGGCGATTGGATGAACTGCAAAAAGCTCCGCGGCCCATGGTGGACCAGCCCAAAGCGCTGCAGCGGATCGCGGAGAAGTCCAATCAGCGAACCGCGAAGAAGTCCAGTCAACGGACCACAGAGAAGTTCAGCCAGCGGACGGCGGAAGAAAAGCCCAGTCAGCGGAGCGCGGAGAAACCCAGCGAAGATTTTGGCGGCTGGCGGCCCGTGACGTCCCATCAGGATGCCGTAGAAACCGCGACCGCGTCGCGCGAAATCGACCGCTGAGCAGCATTCCGCCCTATGGAGTGCGACGGCTTGCCGCCGCATTTCGAAACGAGGGGCGCCGTCTGGGGCGGAAGCAGCCGCCTTGGGCGTTGACTGTTGCTTTACCGCCCCGCGCGCCGCAGTGGCGCCGCTGGTAAGGTTACGACCAAGGCGCTATCGCCAAGCGGTGGCAAGCCGCCGCAGTCCAAAGGGCGAAACCTCCTGCTATAGCCGCGGCACGGTCAATCCGCCGTCGACCAGGATGACGGCGCCGGTCGAGTAAGGGAAGTCGCCGCGGACCAGCGCCGCGACGGCCTTGCCGACGTCGTCGGGCTGGCCCCAGCGGGCTTGCGGCGCAAGGCCTTCGGCCAACAGCTTGTCGTACTTTGCCACCACGCCGCTGGTCATGTCGGTGCGAATCACGCCTGGCCGGACTTCGTAGACCGGCAGATCGAACTCCCCCAGCCGCGCGGCCCAAAGCTGCGTCGCCATGCTGACGCCGGCCTTCGAGATGCAATAGTCGCCGCGGCTCACCGAGGCCACCGTCGCGGAAATCGACGAGACGTTGACGATGCAGCCGCGAAATGCCGCATCGGCCTGCTTCTGGGCGATCATCCAGCGGGCAGCCGCCTGCGTGAGGAAATACGGCCCCTGCAGGTTCGTCCGCAAGACTTCGACGAAGCTCTCTTCGCTGGCCTCCAGCACGTCCGCCCGGACCTTGGGGGCCACGCCCGCGTTGTTCACCAGCACGTGCAGGCGGCCGAAGTGTTGCTCGACGGCCGCCACCAGCCGCTGCCGGGCCTGTCGCATCGCCCACGTCGGCCTGAACATAGAGCACCTCGGCCCCCAGGTCGCGGAGCACCGCCAGCGACTCGGCCGCCGCCGCTTCCTCGCGCATGCCGCAGATCGCCAGATCAAGACCTTCGCGGGCCAGGCACTGGGCAATGCCCAGGCCGATCCCGCGGGAACCACCGGTGATAAGTGCGACTCGTTTCATAACAAACCCGAAATCCGAATATCGAAATCCGAAACAAATTCAAAATACAAAAAGACGAAGGTTCAAAACGGATTATTCCGGCTTTGTTATGCATTGCGGCTGGGCCCCGGCAGGCAGCGGCGGGGCCTCGATGCCGGCGCGGGGAAGCGTTCCGGAAAGCTCCTGCCGCCAGTGGGCCACGTCGCCAGCGGGGCCGTAGCAATAGAGCATCCGCAGCGGCGTATCGCCGATGTTGGTCATCTGGTGGAACACGCCCGACGGAATATAGACCGCCTGGCCCGCGGTGACCACTTGCCGCTCGTCGCCCAGGCACATTTCGCCGGTCCCCTCGATGACGAAATAGACTTCCTCCTGCTCCTGGTTATGCCACGGCACCTGGCCGCCGTGCGGATCGAGCGTGACGTTTCCGATGGCAAAACACTTCGGCCTGGATCGGCGAAACGCCGCCCACGAGGTTCTGCGTCCGCCGCCGGGCGGGATAGCGGCGGCCTTCGATCTTGTTCAAGTCGGCAATGATCATCTTATTCTCCCCAAAAGGTCAGGTAACGGCTGGCCCGGGCCCAGACGATCGACATACAGGGCCGCTTCGCGAAGGTGGTAATCGCCCCACATGCTCGACTCGCCGCAGGGCGACGCTGCGGCCCGGCGGCAGATAGTCCCAGCCGTTGGGTCGATGATAAACGCTGTGCAGCAAGAGCCCTTGATGCTCGCTGCGGGTGCTCAAGTACGGTTCATCCAAGCAGCGTACGAAGGACCGTCAGACCGGCCTGGGTGTATCGGCTTTCGCCCGTATAGCGGCCCAGCCGCAGCAGGCCCTGGGCGGCGATGGCCGCGGCGGAACTATCGACCGGCTCGAAGGCGTTCTCCGGCTCCGCGGCCCGGCTCCGCCAGTCGCCCAGGCAGTGCAGTTGCGGGGCGCCGGTGTCCCAATAGGGAATGCCGTCGGCGGCCGTGGCCTGCTCGATGTAGAAATCGCTCGTCGCCCGGGCCGCTTCCAGAAACACCGCCTCGTTGCGGTCGTCGCCGATGGCCTTCAAGAACTCCAACTGCTCGGCAAAACCGCAGATGGCCCAGGCCAGTCCGCGGGTCCAGGTGGAAAACGGCGAATAGCCTTGCTGCGAGTTGGGGCAGCGATAGGCCCCGTCGTTGACGTTGAAAATCGACTCGTGGGCCGTCCTGCCGCGGAGGTCGTAGGCATCGCGGCCGCGGCCGTAGTAGACCGCCCACCGGGCCGTGGCCGCGGCGTGGGCCTGGAGCCGGTCCAAGAGCGAGATCCGCCGGTCGTTCTCCTCCATCAACGCATGGCCCAGCTTGTGCGCAATCGCCAGCGCCCGCAGCGAGCGGATCGTATCGACGAACAGCGAATGCGGCCCGTTGAAGGAATAGATGTAACCGCCGCCCGGGATCGCGGTCCACCGCCGGGCTTGGATCGCGCCGCTGAGTTTCAGCGCCAACTCGTAGAAGCGGCGCTCCCAGGGGTCTTCCGCGATCCGGCCCTCGCCCATCAGCCGCAGCAGGTTGCCGTAGGTGCTGACGTTGTTGAAGCCGTGATCGTGCACGCCCACGTGGCTCACGTGCGGGGCCATCTTCTCGATCGTGTTGCGGCGGCCGATTTCCAGGAACTCGGCCTGGTCCGTGGCATCGAACTGCAAGATGGCCGAACCGTACTGGAAACCCTGCGTCCATTCGGTCCAGCCGCGGGCCGTATATTTCCCGGCCACCGTGAAGACCGGCGCGCCGGCGGCCGGATCGTAGCCGGCCTCGATCGCCAGGATCTTCTCGCCCGAGAGTTGCCAGAATCGCCGCAGCCGGGCCGACAGGTCGGCGGGACGCAGATGGAAATCGATGTTCACGTTGCAGTTCCCCGCACTGCGGCGAACGATTTCCACCGCTTCCTGGCAGCGGTCGCGGATGGTCTGCCAGCGGCCGGCGGCCAGGTCTTCGGGCTTGGCGATCCAGGTTCCGCCCACGGCCGCCACGGCCTTGACCGAAAGGTACGTTTCCAGGTTCGCCGGGTTTACGCCGCCGGTGGGCATGAAGCGGACGCCCGTATGGGAGTAGGGCGCAGCCAGGGCCTTGACCATTTCCACGCCGCCGCTGGCCTCGGCCGGAAAGAACTTGACGATCCGGCAGCCGAGCCCCAGGGCCTGCTCGATCTCGCTGGGCGTGCAAACGCCCGGCACGAACGGCAACCCGGCCTGGGCCGCATGCTGGACCACGGCCGGATTGAGTCCTGGGGCGACGGCGAAGCGTGCCCCGGCCGCCTTGGCGGCTTTCACGTTCTCTTCGCTGAGCACCGTGCCTGCGCCGACCAGCAGTGCGGGCCGATGACGGGCCAACTGCTCGATGACCTCCGCGGCGGCGGCGGTGCGGAAGGTGATCTCGGCCACCGGCAAACCGCCTTCCAGCAAGGCGTCGGCCAGCGGCAGGGCCGCCTCGACCGACTCGATCGCGATCACCGGCACCACCCCAAAGCGGGCAACTTCTGCAAATATCTGATCCGTGCGACATGGCAACGGGTCTCCACACGGGGAAGGAGCACATTATAGCGGAAAGCTCGTCGTTCGTAATCGTAGGGGTGGGACCAGATCCGGGCCCGCCGAGTTGGTCCCACCCAAATTTGTTCCAGGAAAACGGAACGAATTCCGTTCTACGGAGGCTTGCAACGACGCCTCCTATCTGGCAAGATACGTTGCGGACCTGATCATTCTCTAAGACTTCCTGGGAGTCAGTCATGCACGATCATCAGGACGCGTTGGAAGCATATAGCCGCGGGTTGGAGTATCTCGACTACAACGAACCCGACCAGGCCATCGCCGCCTTTACCGAGGCATTGAAATTGAATTCCCGTTACGTGCAGGCCTATTTCGCCCGCGGCTGCGCCTGGGCCGAGCGGGGCAATCTGGAACAGGCGATTGCCGACTACAACGAGGCCATTCGTCTCGATCCGAACTACGCGGCCGCCTATAGCAATCGGGCCGCCGCCTTGCATCGGCGTGGTGACGCCAAGGCCGCCGCCGCCGACCTGGAACGCTGCCGGAGCTTGAAGAGCGTGGTGTAAGAGAGAGCGATCATAGCGTCGTGCTCAAGCCGGCTGAGCAGACAAATCGTTTAGAGCTGCCGGATTTCGCGATCGCCGGGAATGACTCGGAGGATTTCCACTTGGCCATTTGCTTCGCGGTGAAAGATCAGGTATCGCCCAACCAGCGTCGCTCGAACGCCTTGGCCGAGATGGGGCTGCTCATCACCGATGGACGGGTGCTCGGCAACTAATAGGCACTTTGCCTCGATCTTTTCCATCCAGGCTAGAGCGGCCCCCGGTCGGTCTCTGGAAATATAAGATACGATATCAACCAAATCCTTGTGGGCAGCAGAAGTGTAAAGCGGCTTGGTCATTGTTGCCGCGCCGCTTCGTCTGCTGCGCTAGCCAGCGTTCGCAAGTGGCGGAACACCGTGTCGTGGTCGACGACCTCACCGCGATCGGCCTGATCGATGCCCGCCTGAACTTGCTGTTTCAGACCCTCGCGAGAGATGAGAAGGCCGACACCTTCGCGGATCGCTTCGCCGACGGAACTGAATCGCCCTGCGGCTACCAAATCCACAAGAAATGCTTGCTGATCTGGTGGTAATTCAATATTCATGGCACATTCCATAAGCTTAGGCAAAATCGGAATCTCGCCTTCATTTTACACTCTTCGCGCAGCCTGCGAAACAGGGTCGTCGCCGCCATGGCTTTGAGTGCCAAAAAACCAATGATCGGTTCTCGAGAAAGTGCCTGGACGATCATTCTCATTCTACATTCACGGCCCCGCTTGACAATTGCGTGCCAAACGTAACAATAATTGCATGTTCAATGCCGGTCTCCGATGAGGAGCCCCCGTAATGGGGCTCTGTGAACCTGGTCAGGTCGGAAACGAAGCAGCCATAAGCAGTTCGTTCCAGGTGCGGTGGGCTTCTCATCGGGGACCGGCAAGTGGTAGGGTGTGGTCGAGCGCAGCGAAGCCCCACCATGTTCCGACATTTGGTGGCTCTTCGCTGTGCTCGACCACACCCTACAGCCTTCTCCAAGTGGAGTCGGTGGCGCGAACTGGCAGCTTGGCCGCGACGGATTGCCCATGCCAAATTCCGATCCTCATCCTGGACCTTCGCCCTCGTATGTCGTCGTTGCGCGGCGGTATCGGCCGCAAGGTTTCGGCGAGTTGATCGGCCAGGAACACGTCTCGCAGGCCCTCTCCAATGCCATTGCGACGCATCGCGTCGGCCACGCGTATCTCTTTACCGGGGCTCGGGGAACCGGCAAGACATCCACGGCCCGCATCTTTGCCAAGGCCCTCAATTGCGTGAAGGGCCCCACGGCCGAACCCTGCAACCAGTGCGATATTTGTCAGGCCATTAGTACAGGCGATGATGTCGACGTGCTGGAGATCGACGGTGCGAGCAATACCGGTATCGACCACATTCGCGATTTGCGTCAGAACGCGAATGTCCGCCCAAGCCGGGCCCGCTTCAAGATTTACATCATCGATGAAGTTCACATGCTCTCCACCCAAGCATTCAATGGCTTGTTGAAGACGTTGGAAGAGCCGCCGGAGCACGTGAAGTTCATATTCTGCACGACGGAGACGCGGAAGATCCCGATCACGATCCTGTCGCGCTGCCAGCGGTTCGATTTCGCCGGCATCTCGACGCGTGCGATCTTCGACCGGCTGCGGCAGATCGTCGAGGCCGAAGGAGTTCAGGCCGAGGACGAAGCCTTGGAGGTCCTGGCCCGCCGTGCCGCCGGCTCGATGCGAGACAGCCAGTCGCTCCTGGAACAACTGCTGTCCTTCGCCTCGGAGCGGATCACCGTGGCCGACGTCCACGGCATGCTCGGCACCGCGGGTGATGAGCGGCTGACGGCCATCGTGAAGGACCTGGTCGAGCGGAACGCCGCAGCCGCACTGAGCGAACTGAATACGGCTGCCCAGGAAGGTGTCGACGTGGCCCTGCTGATCGAGCAGCTATTTGGGTACTTCCGCGATTGCATGGTCGCCGCAGTCGGTTGCCCGGCCGACACATTTCTCTATGTTTCAACGGCCAATAACGGCAACGTGGTTGAAGCCGGGCGGCGGTTTGGGCTGCAGACGATCCTGGCCGTGATGCAGATCCTCGATCAAACGCTGTCGCGGATGAAATTCAATACCCAGGCGCGGATCCTCGCTGAATTGGCTTTGGTACGGATTTGCAACCTGGAGGACCTGGAGGAATTGTCCAGCCTGATCGCCCAGTTGCAGACGGGCCAGCGATTGGCAATCGGACCACCGGCGGCAAGCGCGGCATCGTCGGGGCCTGCCCGGACGGCCGTTCCCGCCGCGTCTTTATCTTCCACGCCGCGGACGGGCCCTGCCGGGCAAACAGGTCAGGAGGCCCATCCTGCCGCTGCAAAAAAAAAGTTTGAGCCGGCCGCAGAATCGCCCGTAGCGCAGCAGGCAGAAATCACGCCCCCCGCCCCGCTCCCCACGGTCTCCGAGTCCGACGATGACGACGATTCTCCGGCCGAGGCTGGTTTCGTGCTCGATGCCGTCAACGCGGGCGAAACATGGCGGCGGGCGATCGGGAAAATCCCCGGCATGCTTGGGGAGCAAGCCAAGAAGTTCAGCCGACTGGACGTATCGGGCATCAACCGAGTAACGGTCTTCTTTTCGCCCGAGAATGCCCTGTGCAAGACGGCCTGCCAGCGGCCCGAGCAAGCGGCGCGACTCGAGAAGGCCCTGAAAGACGTGACCGGCGAGACGATCCGCGTCGAGTTCAAGTTGTTGGAACCGCCGGCGCAGGCCGCGGGCGCGGCGACGCCTGCCCGGCCGGTCCTGTCTCCGCATCAGCGGCTGATGGAGGCTGCCAGCCATCCGCTGGTGCGGCGTGCCGGCGAGTTGTTCGGCGCCCACCCCACCACCGTCGAAGAGGGATAGATTCATGTTTCCAGGACTTGGCAATTTGGGTTCGATCTGGAAGCAGGCCAGCGAACTCAGCGGACAGTTGGAAAAACTCGGCGGCGAACTGAAGAAACGGCGGACTTCGGCGACTTCCGGCGGTGGAATGGTGGAGATCGAGATCAACGGCGCGATGGAAGTTCTGCACTGTAAGATCGATCCGCAACTCCTCGCTCAGGGCGACCGCGAATTATTGGAAGACCTGCTCGTGGCGGCCGTCAACCAGGCCGTGACGAAGGGCAAGCAACTCCATGCCGACGCGCTGAAGGAAATCACCGGCGGCCTGCAACTGCCCGGCATGCGGGAAGCACTGGAGAAGATCAGCGGGCTGGGACCAAAAGAGCCGTAGGGGGCCATAAGGAAACAGAGGCAGGCTTTCCGAATAGCCTCCAAGATACCAAACCATGCCTGAACTGACCCGCTCGGTTACGGAACTGATCAACGAGTTCGCCAAAATGCCCGGCATCGGCAAGAAGTCGGCCGAGCGACTGGCGTATTATGTGTTGCGGTTGAATCGGACCGAGGCGCTAGTCCTGGCCGATGCAATCCGCAATGTCAAGGAAAACGTGCGGTATTGTCGCAACTGCTACAATTTAGCCGAGCAGGAGGAGTGCGAACTTTGCCGCGACCCGAACCGGAATCGCGAGGTGATCTGCGTGGTGGAGCAGCCGCGCGACTTGATGGCCTTGGAGCAGGCCGGCGTGTACCGCGGCCTGTATCACGTGCTCTTGGGACGAATCGCCCCCTTGGAAGGGATGGGACCGGAGCAATTGACGATCGACACGCTCGTGAATCGGGTCCGCAGCGGCACGGTACGAGAAATCGTCATGGCCACCAATCCGACGGTCGAAGGCGACGGAACGGCCCTCTACATTTCCAACCTGTTAAGTGATTGTCCGGTGCGAGTAACTCGCCTGGCGCGTGGAATTACGACCGGCAGCATGCTAGAATTTGCTAACAAGGAAGTGCTGGCAGACGCCCTTTCCGGACGACAGGCATTTTAGAAAACTGAGCTTTATATGCGACTTTCTTTCGATCAGAGCATGCGGCTGACGCAGCAGCAGAAGATGATTCTGGCGCCGCGGATGATCCAGTCAATGGAGATTCTGCAGTTGCCCATCCTGGAGCTGCAGGAGCGGATCGAGCAGGAAATCGAAGAGAATCCCGTGCTCGATCTCCGCGAGGAGGATCCCGATCTGCCCGCGGAGACTTCCGAAGCCGAAGCGCCGGACTCGCCCAACGCGCCCAGCGAGGAGGAACGGGAACTGGTCATCAACGAGACGACCAAGAACGAGGCCGACTTCGAGCGGCTCATGAATATGGACGAGGAGTGGCCCGACCGCTTCGAGGAACACTCCCGTCCGTCGCGCGCCGAGACGGAAGAGGCCGGCGACCGGAAGCTCGACGCCATGGCCAACATGATTGCCCGGCCGCAATCGTTGCAAGATTATCTCCGCGACCAGTTGGGCTGGTTCGAGATCGAGCCTACCTTGCGGGCGATGTGCGAACGGATCATCTACAACCTGGACAGCAACGGCTATCTGCAAGGCCGCCTGGAAGACCTGCTGGGGCTGGACGCGACGAAGGAAGATCACGCCCTGGCCGAGCGGGCCCTGGCCGTGGTGCAGAAGCTCGACCCGCCCGGCGTCGCCGCCCGCAGTCTGCAAGAATGCCTGCTGCTGCAACTTACTCCGGGCATGCCGTATTTCGAGCAGTTGCAATCGCTCATCACCGCGCACATGGAGGACATCGAGCACAACCGCCTTCCGGCGATCAGTCGTCGCACGGGTTTTTCGATCGAGTTGATCCAGCAGGCCCTGACCGAGTTGCGGAAACTCAATCCCAAGCCGGGGGCCGACTACAACAACGTGCCGGTTCCGCCTGTCACGCCCGACGTGTTCGTCGAACTGGGCGAGGACGGCAAGTACCAGATTCGCCTGGAAGACGGCCGTACCCCCAGCCTCTTCATCAGTCCTTATTACCGCAAACTGTTCGCCGCCGGGCAAGTGAACGACGAGACCCGCGAGTACATCAAGCGGAAGATCAACTCGGCGCAGTGGCTGATCGACTCGATCCAGCAGCGGCGAAGCACGCTCACGCGAGTCGCCCAGGCGATCGTCGACCACCAGACCGAGTTCCTCAGCAAGGGCCCGGAGGCGATCGAGCCGCTGAAGATGCAGCAAATCGCCGACAAGGTCGGCGTCCACGTGACCACCGTCAGCCGGGCGGTGGACGACAAATGGATCCAGACGCCGCGCGGCATCTTCCCTTTGAAGCGGTTCTTCTGCGGCGGCACCGTCAGCGCCGACGGCGAGGAGGTGGCGTGGGACACGATCCGCTTGAAGCTTCAGGAGTTGATCGACAACGAGGACAAGCAGCATCCCAAGAGCGACGAGCAGTTGGTCCAGGATCTTGCCGCGGCGGGAGTGACCGTGGCCCGCCGCACGGTGACGAAGTATCGCAAGGCGATGAACATTCCCAGTTCGCGGCAGCGTCGCGATTGGAGCGACGCGTCGGAACAGCCGCCGGAGGATGACAAGGACGAGTAAGCAAACGGGTGACAGGCATTCACGCGGCCGTCGCAAAGTTGCGGCAACAGGGCAGTCCTAACCGGCCACGGGTAGGCATGTTGAGCTCGCGACATGGGGTATGCCAGACCCGCAGCAAACATGTCTATCCGCGGCCGGTTGGGCTTTCCCGGCTGCGCCAAGTCTCTGACAGCCGCGTGAAGAGGCATGCCACCCCAGCCGACCCTAATCTTCCGTTTGAAAGCACTCCGGTACGCGCTGCACCTTTCCTTCGCGGTCGATGACGGCAAGCGTCACGTTGCCGACGGCCAGAAGTTCTTCCTGCCGAAACAACCGGTATTCGTGCTCGATCTTGGCTGGCGTGACCCGGACAATCGTCGTCCGCAGCCGCAAGGTGTCGTCATAACGAGCAGGGCGGTGGAAGCGGCATTCGGCCCGCACGACCACGACCCGCATGCCCTGTTCTTCCATCTGCCGGTAATTTCCGCCCGACGCCCGTAAGAGTTCGGTCCGCCCGATCTCAAAATAGGTAAAATAGAAGGCGTGGTGCAGGAAGCCCATGGGGTCGGTTTCCTGGTAGCGGACGCGGAGTTCAATTTCGTGTTCTCGAAGCATGGTTCGATTGTAAACTCAGGCGGCGGTTGACGAAACCTCTTCCGTGCTTTATATTGAAAAATTATTGGCGGCGCGAAAATCCTCAAAAGCAGGGGTGCGGCGATGAGTTCCGGCGAAGGCACAGGTACGCAGTTTGCTACGGGGCGGGGTAGGAACTACCCGGCCATCCGCCAGTTCACCGTTTTCCTCGAGAACCGCATCGGCCAGCTCCTCGAGGTCATCCGCCGCTTCGAAGGCACCAAGGTCCGCATCGTGGCCCTCTCGATTTCCGATGCGGGCGAGTGCGCTTTCGTGCGATTCTTGTTGAGCCATCCCGAAGAAGGGCGGGAGGTTCTCGAACGGGCCGGTCTGGCGATCATCGAAAGCGATTTGATCGGCGTTGATTTGCCCGAGGGGTCTGATGCCTTGCTGAGGATTTGCACCGCCTTGTTGCAGGCAGAGGTCAACATCATCCAGGCCTACCCGCTGCTGGTCCGTCCCCGCGGGCGGGCCTCGGTAGCCCTGATGGTTGACAATATCGAGATGGGCCAAGAAACGCTGGCGGGCAAAGGGTTCAACATGATTACGGAAGCGGACTTGCAGGAGCCGCTGGACGAGTAGGTCCTGGCAAACGTGCGTAGAACGGAATTCATTCCGTCTGCCTGAAAAAGCGAGGCAACGGCATGAATTCCCTTCTACGAAGCATTTTTTGAAATTTATAGTGCGAGGTATCCAATGAAACGGCGTTATGCGATCGGAATGTGTTTTCTCTTAGGACTATCTGTCTTGGCCATCAAGACGGCGGTGCGTGTCGTCGCGGGTGAACCTTTGCCCGACGCTTCAGTGCTGGCTCGGGGCTACAGTCGTCCGCGCAACCAGAAACCGCCGGAGCAACCGACGACATCCGAAGTTACTCTGACCGGTGTTATCGACAACGTCCGGTCCAACGGCCTGATGATCAAGGCGAGCAAGTCGAGCAAGGGCAAAGACCAGAAGGAATGGCTGGTCTTTGCACAGTCCGATAGCAGCGAATTCACGATCCGCGGCACGGCGATGCCGGAGTACTTGCGCAAGGGCCAAAACATCGAACTCAGCGGTCAAATCGTCAGCGGCGAAAAAGGCGACAAAGCCAAAGAGGACAAGGTTGCCGATAAGGTCAAGGAATTGACGGTCTTTTCCCGGAAAGGCGCGTTGGCGGCTCCCAAGAAAGTTGGCGAAAAGGACCCTGCCGTCGTTCCCGGCCTCGGCCGAATCGAGGCCGCCAAGCCGGCTGCGGATCCGGAAGCAGCCTTGACGGCGCCCGATGAGGCCAAATCCAAGGGCGGCAAGTCGGCGGCCAAACACGAGGCGGTGGCGAACGGCCCGAAGGAAAAGATCATCGGCAGGATCGAAAAGTACGACGAAAAGGGCCTTACGGTGGCTCGCGGGCAGCAAACGATCCACGTCGATCTGGTTGATCTGCCGACGATCAACGTCGAGCTTTGCGATCCGAAATTGATCCCGGACACAAAGGACATTTCGAAGAGCCGGATCGAAGGCAAGGGGATGAATGGCCACGTGGTCTCGCTTCTGGCCGGCGATCTGGTTGGTGCGAAGATCGTGGTCCAAGGCACGGCAACGGAAACCAAGTCGGAACACCAATGCACGGCCAAGAGCATCGACATTACGCTGGCGAAGCCGTTGACCGGCAAGAAGTCTACGAAATCCGCGAAGCCGACCTTGTCGGACGACAAGAAGACGGCGGCCGATAAGTAGCAAGCCATGCATGCTGCCGTCAGGTATGATAATCGGCGTTCAGCCGCACGTATTCAGCGGTCAGGTCGGCGGTCCAGAATCGTACGCCGGCGTCGCCTTCGCTGAACGCCAGTTGCACGAGCGTGTCGCGGCTGTCGCGAATCGACTTCGAGACGACCGCGGCATCGAATTGCACCGGCGCTCCGTCGCGATAGAGCAGGCAACCGTTCAGGTGCAAGGTGACGCCGCGGGGATCGAACGGCACGTTGGCGTAACCCGCTGCCGAGACGATGCGGCCCCAGTTGGGATCGGCTCCGTGAATGGCCGTCTTGACAAGAGGGCTGTTGGCCACGTTCTTGGCAATGGCCAGGGCCGCGGCACGGTCGGCGCAACCGGAAATCTCGAGGGTCACCAGGTGCGTCGCTCCTTCGCCGTCGCCGGCGATGGCCTTAGCCAGTTCGATCGCGACCTCGTCAAGCGCTCCACGGAAAATTGGCAGTTCGGCCCCAGCCAACGGGGCACCGCCCGCGGCGCCGTTGGCCACCAGCAGCACGGTGTCGTTGGTGCTCACGTGACCATCGACGCTCATGCTGTTGAAACTCACATCGGCCGAGGCCCGCAACGCGGCCTGGGCCGTGGCGGGATCGAGCGCGGCATCGGTCAAGATCAAGGCCAGCATGGTTGCCATGTTGGGACCCATCATCGCGGCCCCCTTGGCAATCCCGGTGATTCGAATCTTGCGGCCGCCAAGGGTCAGCGATCGACCGGCCGTCTTGATCACCGTGTCGGTCGTGAGCATCCCCTGCGCGGCCGCCTCCAGATGGGCCGGCGACGAGCCTAGTTGCCGGGCCGCCGCCGCGATACCCTCGGCAACGCGGTCCATCGGCAGAAAGGCGCCGATCACGCCCGTCGAAAGCACCAGGGCCTGATCGTCGGCCGCGCCGCACTGGGCCGCGGCCAGGCGGGCCATCTGCCGGGCATCTTCCAAGCCGCGCTCGCCCGTACAGGCGTTGGCCACGCCCGAACAGATCACGACGGCCCGAATCCGCTCGCTGGGAGTGCGGCTGCGATCCAGGGCCACCGGCGCCGCGCAAACCAGGTTCTGCGTGTAGACGCCGACGCCCGTTGCCGGCCGGTCGCAGACGACCAGACTCAAATCGAGCTTTTGCGAATCGCGTTTGATTCCGCAAGAAACACCCGCTAACGAAAAGCCCTCGGGCACCTGGTTCGACATGATGGATCTCCTCGCTGGAATTGTTGTACACTGCACCGTCTGGGCTGTTACAACGCCGTTGTTTCCGGATAACCGAACATGAGGTTGAAGTTCTGTACGGCCGCTCCCGCGGCGCCCTTGATCAAATTATCGATGCAACTGATCGTCAGCACGCGACCGCGGACCAGCCGCGCCGTGATGTCGCAAAAGTTCGTCGCGGCGCAGTCCTTGGTGCCGGGCAAGTGCTCGACCACGCGCACGAACGGCTCGTCGGCATAAAACGCGGCAAGCGTTTGCATCAGCTTTTCTTCGCTGACCGGCCCCGTAGGCCGGGCGTAGGCCGTCGTCAAAATGCCCCGGTCCATCGGCACCAACTGCGGCGTGAAGATCACTTCCACCGGTTTACCGGCTGCCCAGGAAAGAAGCTGGTCGATTTCGGGCGTGTGGCGGTGGCGGCCGATGTTGTACGCCGAGAGGCTCTCGTTGCACTCGGGGAAAAGTGTCGTGAGTTTCAGCGTCCGGCCCGCGCCGCTGACGCCGCTCTTGGCATCGACGATGATGTCGCCGGTCTCGATCAACCCGGCCCTCAACAAGGGCGCCAGCGCGAGAATTGCCGTCGTGGGGTAACAGCCGGGTTGGCCACGAGTTGGGCCGAGGGAATCTGGGCCCGAAACAGTTCCGGCAGGCCGTACACGACCTTGCCCAGTCGCTCGGGATCGGTGTGCTTCTGTCCGTACCACTGGGCGAAGACTTCCGGATCGTTGAGACGATAGTCAGCGCTGAAGTCGACCACCCGCGCGCCGGCTGCCAGCAAATGCGGTATGACGGCGCTGCTGGCCCCATGTGGCAGGCAACTGAAAACGCATGCGGCCCGGGCGGCGATTTCCGCAGGTGCAAGGTCTTCCAAACGCAGATCCAGCCGGTCGGTGAGCGAGGGGTGGATCATGGCGATCGGCGGCTGACCTTCCTGCCGGCTGGTGACGGCGACGATCTCGGCCCCGGGATGGCGGAGCAGGATCTTGATCAGTTCGAGGGCCGTATAGCCCGTGGCGCCAAGGATTGCAATGCGCGTCATGATGGAATGCCGCTCAAGTAGGTCCTTTCTGCCGGAAAGGACAGATGTGCAAAGATCTAGTGGAAGCCCCGAAGTTTTCCAGTGGCCCGGGGCACGATGGTCCTTCCCGGCAGGAAGGACCTGCTGGCCGCCGCCGTTATGTCTTGGCGACTTGTCGCACAAAATGCGTCCTATTTCCCGCCACTTGGACTGGATGGCGGAAGGGGAAACACCTAAGTATAATCTCCCCGCCCTACGAATAAAACTCCCCCTGACCAACGGCCTCGAACGCATTCTTGAAATGCTCGATCGTGGGGCGGTGGCGGCCATCGGGCCAGGTGATCGCCACCACGTCGAACCGCGCGGGGTATTCCAGCAAACCGTGCCGCTTCATGAAAGTCACCGCCAAGCGCGTCAGCTTTCGCTGCTTGATCGCATCGACGGCATCGGCCGGATGGCCGACGTCCCGCGACGTGCGGGTCTTGACCTCCACGAAGACGATCGTCCGGCCATCGAGGGCCACCAGGTCGAGTTCGCCCGATGCCAGCCGGCGGCCGCGGGCAAGGATCTTATAGCCCAGCCGCCGGAGAAATCGGGCCGCCTGCTCTTCGCCGCGCCGGCCGAGGGTCTTCCTGGGAAAGAGACGCCGCAGCCAGCGCGAGAAAAGATCAAACGAGCCCATGCGGTGAACGCCGTACAACTTGTCCTTGGACAGGCCCTTACTTTTTCGCCTTCGTGTTATCGGTCCGCCGTTCACGCAAGCGAACGGCCTTGCCGATGCGGTCGCGGAGATAATAAAGCTTGGCGCGGTGAGCAACGCCGCTGCGCTGAACTTCGATCTTGCCGATCTTGGGCGAATGAACGGGGAATTTCCGCTCGACCCCTTCCCCCTGCACGATGCGGCGGACGGTAAACGTCTCGCGGCTGCCGCTGCCGGCCCGGGCGATCACGACGCCCGTGTAAATCTGGATGCGTTCTTTCTCGCCTTCGAGAATACGGCAATGCACGTCGACCGTGTCGCCGATCTCAAAATGCGGAATCTTTTCCTTCAGGCTCGATTTCTCGACCACGTGTAACAATGGATGGCTCATGGGGTTCCCTTTCTCAGGTTAGTGTTTCTTGATTCGTAGGGTGGGACAAGCGAGCGCAGCGAGCGCCGGCCCACCATGGTTTCTATTATTCTCGATCCTACAGCAAATCGGCCCGGCGCTCTTGCGTGCGCTGGCGGCTGTTTTCTTCCCGCCAACGGGCGATTTCACCGTGGTCTCCGCTTAACAAAATCTCCGGCACCTGCAGCCCGCGGAACTCCCGCGGCCGCGTGTATTGGGCAAACTCCAACAGCCTTCCCGCCGTGGAGAACGAGTCGTACTGGCTCGATTCGGCGTCGCCCAAGACGCCGGGCACAAGCCGGATGACTGCGTCGATAATCACCATCGCGGCAACCTCGCCTCCATTGAGCACGTAGTCGCCGATCGAAATCTCCTCCGGTTTCAACAACAGCCGCAGGCGTTCGTCAAAACCTTCATACCGTCCGCACAGCAGCAAGAGCCGCTGGCGCCGCGCCAATCGCTCGACCCCGGCCTGATCGAGCGGCCGTCCTTGCGGCGTGAGCATGACCAAGTGCCCCGCGTCGTCGGCCATGGGCCGCACGGCCTCGACGCAGGCGACGACCGGCTCGACCATCATCACCATGCCCGGTCCGCCGCCAAAGGGCCGGTCGTCGACCCTGTTGTGTTTGTCCTGCGTCCATTTACGGATGTCATGCAGACAAACCTCGACCAGGCCCGCATCGATCGCCCGTTTCAACAGGCTCTGACCCAGGTATCCCGGGAACATGTCGGGGAAGAGGGTCAAAACGTCAAAACGCATTCAGTCTAGCCTTCCAGGCTGCGTGAAGTAGCGTAGCCTTCCAGGCTGCGTGAAGTAGCGTAGCCTTCCAGGCTGCGAAGTAGCGTAGCCTTCCAGGCTGCGTACCCGGCCTTCAAAATAACCTCTTATTCGGCCGCCGACTCCGCCGGGGCTTCGGCTGCCGAAGCTTCGGCCGGCGCCGCGGGCTTGGCCGCCTGGACCGCCGGACGCGGCGCCGTTTGCCGCTTGCCCTGCGCCAACCGGGCCAAGGCCAAGCGCTGGGCCTCGACGTGAGTCCCCTCGGCCCCATACTTCTTGATCAAGACGCCGACCTTGTCCGACGGCTGCGCGCCGACACTCAGCCAATACTTGATCCGCTCGGAGTTGAGCATCGCCCGAGCGTCGGTCTCCGGCACCATGGGATCATACGTGCCGAGCTCCTCCAAAACACGGCCGTCCCGCGGCACCCGGATCTCCATCGCGCAAATGCGATAGAAAGGGCGATGCTTGCGGCCCATCTTCTTCATGCGAATTCGAACTGACACACTCGTCTCCTAACGAACAGGGGCTTAGGTTTTAGTTCTTCGATTTCAAATTTCAAATTTCCGATCTTGGATATCCGCGTCCGGCGCTGGTATGTTGCCAGGCTCCGAACGCTCTTTATCCCTTATTCCTTTCATCGCGCTTGCGGCGCCGCAATTCCTTTTCGCGCTGTTTTTTCAACTTGGCACGCTCCTCCGAAGTCAGACGCTTGCCGGTGCCTTTGTTCTGCTTGGCGAGCTTGGCGTTCGGATTGAGCATACCGCTGGAGCCCAACTGGTGCATGGTCTTCATCCGCTCCATGAGGCCCATGTTGGACATTTTCTTCATCAGGTCGGCCATGCCGTCGAACTGCTTGACCAATTCGTTGACCTCGTGCGGCTCGACGCCGGCCCCCGCGGCAATGCGGCGGCGGCGGCTCTGGTCGATCGTCTTCGACGGATTGCGGCGCTCGTCGAGCGTCATCGAATCGATGATGCCCACCAGGCGGCGGAGGTCGGCCTCGGGGTTCTGGCCCTCCAGCATCTTGCTCATGCCGCCCATGCCGGGGATCATCGACATGATCTTCTGGATCGAGCCGAGCTTGCCGACTTGGCCGAGTTGCTTCTTGAAATCATCGAGCGTGAACTCGCCCTTGCGGAGCTTGGCCTCCGCCTTGGCCATTTCCTCCTGGTCGAACTTCTGCTGGGCCTGCTCGACCAAAGAGAGAACGTCGCCCATGCCGAGGATCCGGCCTGCCAGGCGGTCGGGATGGAATTCCTCCAGGGCGTCGAGGTGCTCGCCGGTGCCGATGAACTTGATCGGTACGCCCGTCACGGCCTTGACCGACAAGGCGGCGCCGCCGCGGGCGTCGCCGTCGAGCTTGGTCATGATCACGCCGTCGAGTTCCAGGGCCTCGTTGAAGGCCTTCGCGCTGCGGACGGCGTCTTGGCCGGTCATGGAGTCGACCACCAGGAAAACCTGGTCGGGACCGATGCGGCGGTCGATCTGGGTCAACTGGCCCATCAACTCTTCGTCGACGTGCAAGCGGCCGGCCGTATCGAGGATCACCACCTGCACTCCGGTGGCCTTGGCCTGCTTGACGGCGATCTGGCAGAGGGCCACGGGATCTTTCGCGGCCAGGTCGGCGTAAACGGGAATATCGAGCTGCTGGCCCAACACCTGCAACTGCTGGATGGCAGCCGGGCGTTGCAAGTCGGCCGCCACGAGCATCGGCTTGCGGCCGCGTTGCTGAAGCATCTTGCCCAGCTTGCCGCAGGTGGTCGTCTTGCCCGAACCTTGCAGGCCGCACAGCATCAGCACCGTCAACTCCGGCTTGAGGTGCAGCGAGTGGTCGACCGGGCCCATCAGGTTGACCAATTCCTTATGGACGATGCTGACCAACTGGTGCGTGGGGTCGAGCGACTTGAGGACCGCCTCGCCGACGGCCTGTTCGGAGACCTTGGCGACGAAATCCTTGGCGACTTCGATGCTGACGTCGGCTTCCAGCAAGGCCCTTTGGACCAGGGCCAGCCCTTCGCGCATGTTCGACTCGGTCAACCTGCCGCGGCCGCGGAGGGTCCTGATCGCCGAACTGAGGTTTTCTTGAAGGGATTCGAACATGGCAATGGGTAAAGGCGCCAGCCCGCCGGGCCGCTGCAAGGCGGCCTCGGCTTGATAGCGCGGAATCTCACATTCTAACGAATTCCCGCCCGGTTTGGCAATCCTCGTAGAACGGAATTTATTCCGTTGGATCGTTTTTGGGAAAACGGGTCTGAATTGCGTACTAACCCGAGCCGTATCCGACTGGGCACATCGCTCTGGCCCGAGATTTTTCTGCCCCCCCATTCTTATTTTCATCGTCAAGACCACCCGGAATAGCGGAATTCGGGTGTCGTCGGCATGGTCAGTCGCACAAAATCACGATTTTCACGATTTCACGGCTGATTTTCAACACGTATTGTGCAGTCTATTTTACCTATAAGACAGGTTTCGTACTGACAAAACCCCGCGAAAACGATGGGTTTACACTCCATTGACCAAATGTAATGTACAAATCAGCGTGGTTCCGTTTTGTCCCATTTTGATGGCCTTTTGTCCCATTTTCGGCCTGGTTCAAATCAAGGTAACAGTTTTCTGGCTAGTTTGAGCGAGGGTGGCAAGGTCATGCTAGCATCGGCCCCACTTATTGGGAATTGAAGAAGTGTCTGTTTCCCCCTAACTGGTTTATAGAGCATCAACCACCAGTTTTTACGGAGGAAACAGACATGGTATGTTATTGTAACGCCTCGACGGTTCATCCGCAGTCGGGAACCAATTTTTTTTGCGCGGCCAAAGCGATGGAGCCGCGACAGCGGCAGGACCTGGCCCTTCAGGCCCTCGCGGGAGCCGAAAGTATCCGCGGGCTGGCCACAGAACACGCGGTCAGCCGCAAGTTCATCTATCAGCAGGTTGACACAGCGAAGGAGGCCCTCCAAGAGGCATTTGCCCCCGAACAAGACGACGCCACGAAGGTCCTCTTCTACCTGCCCGTGACCAAGCAATGGTTGGAGCAGGCGTTCCTGGGGCTGACGTTGATATGCCACAGCTCCATTCGTGGCATCAGTGAGTTCTGCCGCGATCTGCTGGATTATCCCGTCTCGGTCGGGAAGGTCCACAACGTCCTGCAAGCGGCGGTTGGGCAAGCCCGCGCCTACAACCGTCAGCAAGATCTTTCTGGCGTGCGGATCGGCGCCCATGACGAGATTTTTCAGAGCGGATGGCCCGTGCTGGTGGGGGCCGACGTCCGCTCCAGCTTTTGCTATCTGCTGAGCCGGGAAGAACAACGTGATGCCGAGACATGGGCCATCCGCATGTTGGAACTTCAGGATCGAGGCTTCCGCCCCGAGGCAACCATCGCCGACGCCGGCAGCGGTTTGCGAGCCGGACAAGCCCTGGCCATGCCGGGAACTCCCTGCCGCGGTGATGTTTTTCATGCCCTGCAACTCGTGCAACCGCTGGTCACATTCCTGGAAAACCGGGCGTACGAGGCCATCGCCCACGAAGCCACGCTGGCTCACAAAAGCCAGAAGGCCCAGAAGGCCCGCACGACACGGCGGCGACCACGCCGGCACCCCCTGCCGAGCAAAGAGAGCTTTGCCGAACAACTTCGCCTTGCCACCCAGACCAAAGCCCAGGCCATCGATCTGGCCGCGGACGTGGCCACGTTGTTCGATTGGCTGCGTCGCGACATTCTCTCGCTGGCCGGTGCCGATTACGCCACACGCCGCGAACTGTACGACTTTGTGGTGGCCGAACTGCGGGCTCGTCATCCGCTTTGCCCACACCGCATTGCTCCGGTCGTCAGCGCCTTGACCAACCAGGGTGACGATCTGCTGGCCTTCGTAGCCCAATTGGATCGGGACCTGGCGGTCCTGGCTACCCAGTTTCAACTTCCCGTTGCCACCTTGCGGGAGGTGTTTAACAATGAGGTTCTCGATGTGGACCATCCCCGTCGCTGGCCGCGAGACGCCGCGTTACGAGAGCGGCTGGGATGCCGCTATTTTGCGGTCAGCGTCGCTGTGGCCGAACTGGCAGAACATACGGTCCGTGCCAGTTCCGTGATCGAGAACCTCAACAGTCGGCTACGAAACTACTTTTTTCTCCGACGGCATTTGGGTCCAGACTACTTGGTCTTGCTCCAATTCTTTCTCAACCATCGACGATTTTTGCGCAGCGCGCGGCCCGAGCGAGTCGGGAAGAGCCCTGCCGAACTACTGACTGGCCAGTCACATCCCCACTGGCTGGAAATGCTCGGCTACACGCGGTTCTCACGGAATTGACTGGCCCGTTTGGCCCAAGATCTTCATCACTCCCTTGCGGATCGCGCTGAGAGTCCGCACTTGTTACCCAAAAACAGATGAAAATGAACCACGCCCCATTTTCTTGGTTTTCGGCCCATTTTGTCCCGTCTTGTCCCGATTTGGTAAGCTAGGCAATTTCATTTCGTTGTCTCCGGAGCAGCCCAGGGAACTATGTCAACAAATTCCGTTTTTTATCCGCCCGCCTATTTGTAGCGTAGGCATCTTGCCTGCGTCCCCGGCCGTAGCGTAGGCATCTTGCCTGCGTCCATCGTCTTTCGCGCCGCCGGGAGCAACTGACAGGAAGATGTACGACAGGAAAGTGAAAGCGGAGATAAAGCGAGAGACTTTCCGCGGCCATCTTCCTTTCGTACATCTTCCTGTCATCCCTTGCTTCCGCGGCGGCGACCGGCTGCCGCGTGCGCAGAAACTCTCTTCGCCGGGCCAGCCCTGCGCCGACTGTCCCGGATTGACGCGACGCGCCTTGGCGGGCGCGTCGCCGAACCGAATTGTCAAAGAACAAAACCGTATACGGACGTTATTAGTCGTAACTATCCGAACTTATTCCCGCCATTTCCAGTTTCCGCTTCCCCGCGAAGCAACTCTTCACTGCAATGAAGTAAACCGCGGATTTCGCGGAGAACGCGGAGGTTCCGGATGAAACGCCAATGGTAGTATTTGCATCGTATTATCCGCGATATCTGCGTAATCCCCGGTTCCTTGCTTCAGACGGTTGAACCGTTACCCTGCGAACTGGCGGACGTGTTCCGGCCGCAGGGTCGGCCCGGTCTTCCCTGGAAAGCGCTTTCTGCTTATCGTGATAACTCCGTTTCTATACATAATAATACGTATGAGACCAGTAAAAGGGGCACGTCGCCGCTGCCGATTTCCGCGCGGTCCCAGCGCCCGCATCTCGGCCGCACTCGTTTTTCCCGAGGAATACGCCGGTTCGCGCCGCCCAGGAAATATTTGCAAGCGCCGCAAAGAGGGGCGCCTTGCAGCGTCAAGAACGGCCTGTTTCGCCGGGCACGCTGGTTCCTTGTGGATCTTCCCAGGGTCGAAACGGAAAGGAAAAGAAGAAGTAGTCGGGATCCTGTACCGGTCGCGTGCCAAACCTGCACGGAAACAAGGGCACGCTCTCAGAGGCTATCCGGGAAGTTTGTTCAGTTATTCGGCAAAATGAAGCCCGTCGGGCTTCAATGTTGATTTGCGGCCGGAGACTTTCCGGATGGCCACTCAATCATCATTCACCATCCAGGCAAGCGGCTTGTCGGTTTAGTCAAAGACGGCCCTTCCGCCCCCCCTGGGCCTGCGGTTTGTCGATTTAGTCGAAGACTGCCCTCCCGCCCCCGTCGGGCTTGCCCCGGCGGAGCGAAGGACTGACCACTACTGGCCAGCTTTCAATCGCTGCTCGCCGTTTTTTCCGTATTTCCGCGACCCGGCCCACGGGCCGGGTCGCGGAAACACGGAAAAAACGGCGAAAGGGGTGGGCGGGGCGGTGTTTCTAGTGGCCAATCCTCCGCGCCGCCGGCGACCATGAGTACATGGTGCCCGGCCCAGCGGGGGCGGGACTAAATCGACAAGCCGCAAGCTGGATGGGGTCGTCGGCAGACCTGTGTGTAACAGGCCGGGCTGCTGGCGATGCCCACGCGACTGCCCAGCGACCTGGTTGCGTGCCGCCGACGCACGGGCATAGAATGTGTGCTGGCAGGAAGGCAGGGCAGGCATCCTGCCTATCTGTCCGCAAGGAGCGTATGTGAAACCAGCAAGCATCGGTCGAGATATTGTCGGGGTGGCTGTGTTTGGGCTTATTGCCCTCGTGTCGTAGTCGCGGCAGGCACGATGGTTTGGTGCTCAAACCCCTCTTGTGCGGAGACAGGAATTATATGGTCGGCCGGCCGGGCCGCTTCCGGCCTGCGTACCTTGCTCTCCGCCGAGCAGGGAGCCTGGGCTGGGACGCGGTGGCTGGCAGACCGAATGTGGGCTGGATGTGACGGGAACAGAAAAGAACAGCGAACCGCAACGTGAACGGCCAAGTGCCAGAGAATTACTGGGTTCTGGCGACGCGAAAACCTGTGTAGCAGTTCCGGGTGCTCGGGAAATGCGGGCTGCCCGGCGAGCCATGGTCACGAGCGGCGGAACGGCAGTGTTCCAGCCCGCTGTCCCAGCAGCCGCCCCGCAGGACGCGGTCGCTTCCGGAGGCCGGGCCGGTTGGATCGTCTAGCGGAGATTTCCCGTAGTAGTCCTCGTTATACCAATCCGCGCACCACTGCCAGACATTTGTTTGACGTACAAACTAACCTACGCTAAAACTGATCAGCGCAGCCAATGCCATTCTTTGAATGCCACGACTAAGATTGGAACTAGGATGAAGCTCAGGGCAGCTATGATATGGATAGCCGTGGCAAGTGCAGCAATCCAGTGACGTTGTTTCTTAATTACCACACCTGCGATGCCGATGGCCGAACCAATCAAGGCAAAGAACCATCCAAGGACGAGCAAGACGAGAAAAGCGTAGGTGTAACCCACGGGGTCCTCCGGAGCCTTGCTGGGAGCAAGACAGTATTCGAGAACGAGTGCGACATTCAGTCCCGCCACGAAGACGGTAGCCACCGCCAGCCCCATAGACGTAATGCCGAGGACAGGAATCGCCCTCCGTTTCGGTTTTGTTGTACCTCTCAATAAGTCAAAAGCGTCCATAGATTATGAAGCAAATCGATGTTACGGAGACAGCCCATGATAGAAGGACCTAGCCCATGTTATAACAAATGCCCCGCCCATCCACAAACGGTTGCAGCAGTTCTTGGAAAGACAGGAACTCGCTTGGCCGTCGACGAGTATGAAGCCGCTGCCGCAAAGTCGGGATCGATCTTCAGCGTAGGTTAGTTTGGCTGCCAGGCATTTCCGTGCATGTCATCGAGCCCCCAAGCGTTCGGCTTCTTCTCGCCTACAGGATGGGGCTTGCCGTCCGAGTTCTGCCCATGCCACCCATATTCTCCCCGTTGCTTTTCATCGTCGCCGAAGCAGTATTTCGTCTTGCTCCCCGCGCGGCAGGCGTATTCCCACTGGGCTTCGCTGGGAAACTGGATCTTTCCTGCCCCAGCGGCGGACTTCGCATTGAGTTTCTCGAAGAAACTGCCGGCAGTCGTCCCAAGTCACGGTGTCTACGGGGTTCTTGGGTCCCTCGAAGTGGCTCGGGTTGCTGCCCATCACCGCTTCCCACTGCTCCTGCGTCACGAGATACTTCCCCAGGTAGAACGGCTTGGTGATCCGAACCCGGTGCTGCGGCTTCTCATCGGCGCCGGCGTCGGGCGAGCCCATCAGAAACTCGCCCGCCGGGATCAAGACCATCTCCAGTTTGACGCCTTTGCCGAGGTCCACCGTGAGTTCCTTCGGCGGGCTTTTCGTCTTGCTGTCCGCCGGCTTGGTTTCTGCGGCGGTTGCGTCGGCAAGGCTGCCCACTGCCACCAAGACCACCAACACGACTGTCGATAATTGTCGGAACATGAGCCAAACCCCCTTCGAGCTTTGCGGCCGATTGCCACGCACGATTCCATAGGCCGCCGGGCCACTGCATCCAGTTTATCGGCGGCTCCTGGTGGTCGTCAATCGTCGAGGCCCTCGGTTCGGAGAGTCACATTCCGAGGGTCCAGGATGAACCGCCCTTCAGGTACTGCAAGTACCTGACGGAGCATCTCTACTTTCCATTCATCGCCCATTTCCCGAAGCCGATGAACTCCGAAGAAGAGGACGAATTCTGCTGCACCGTGTTGAGGCTACTCGACCCGGCAAAGCACCTGGGCCGACATCGAAGCTCTCCAGCCCAGCGATGATCCGCAGCAAGGTTGTTTTTTCCGAACCGGAGGGCCCGAGCAGGGCTACAAGTTCGCCGGCCGCGATATTGTTCTTCCTTTCCGATAACGGCGCCAATGCCGAGAGCGGCCCGAATGGCCGCCTTGAGGGCGCCCGGCCCGGTGCCGGCGTTCGCCAACCGGCCGATTGAGCGCGACGCAATCTACTGGGAGCACGAAGGCAACGCCGCCATCCGCGTGGGCGACTGGAAGCTGGTCCGCCTGGGCCGTAACGGCCCCTGGGAGT
Source organism: uncultured Planctomycetia bacterium (assembly GCA_963779975.1). Lineage (GTDB taxonomy): Bacteria > Planctomycetota > Planctomycetia > Pirellulales > Thermoguttaceae > JANXQG01. The sequence goes on from CAWAAL010000025.1 coordinate 82,085, forward strand.
TCTACAATCTCAAGACGGACCGCACGGAGCTGCACGACCTGGCATCCGCCCAAACCGAGCGCAAGCGCAGCTTGCTGCCAAGTGGGATACCTGGGCCGTGCGAGCACACGTCAAGCCGTTTCCCGACGACGCCGTGAAAGGGAAGGGAAACAACAAGGGTAAGAAACGTCAAAAACAGGTGACACAATGAGCTTTGCCATTGCCGCCGTGGCCGGATGGCGCCAAAGTGAAGAAGGGGAAACGCAAATGACAAGTCCCTCTTTTGCGAACCTCTTCTTTGGTAGCCAGCGACCTTCCGCAGGCGCCCGGCGGATTTAGCGTCAGCCCTCGGGAAACGGAGCCACAACATGAATGAAGATGAGGTTCTTTGCCAGCTCAGAATCTGGAAGGTACGCATCAAAATTTGACGTGTCGGCGGAACATCAGGGCATTTCGTGGGTTAAATGACGTGGTATGCCGCATTCGTTGGGAAATGCGCACGGATCGACAACAGGGTTACGTTAGTCGGGCTGCAGATATGGCAATATCTCTCGTTTCCGTGGTTCTACTTGGTGCAACCCTGGCGGGGGCGGACACGCAGGAATTGGTTTCGCCTATTTTCGATGGCCATGCCGCCCTAACGCCCCGAAACAAGATCGACGAGTTGGTTTTCGCTCGCCTGAAGCAACTAAACATCGAGCCGGCCAGAATTTGTACCGACGGGGTGTTCGTTCGCCGTGTCTATCTCGACGTTATCGGCACGTTGCCGACCGCCGAGGAAGCCTGCGACTTTCTGCAGGATACAGATCACGACAAGCGGGAGAAATTGATCGATCGGTTGTTGCAGCGCGACGAGTTTGCTGATTACTGGGCCATGAAGTGGAGCGATTTGCTGCGGGTCAAGGCCGAGTTCCCCATCAACTTGTGGCCCAATGCGGCACAGGCGTACTACCGCTGGATCCGGACCGGCATCCGCGACAATGTGCCTTACGACCGTTTCGTGCGCGAGATGCTCACGGCCAACGGCAGCAACTTCCGCGTGGGCCAGGTCAACTTCTACCGTGCCGTTCAAAGCAAGACTCCGCAAGGCATTAGCCAAGCCGTGGCTTTGACCTTTCTGGGGAGCCGGGCCCAGAACTGGCCCAAAGACCGCATGGAGGGTATGGCGGCCTTCTTTTCGCAGATCAATTTCAAGGCGACGCGCGAGTGGAAGGAGGAGATCGTGACCTACGACCCGGCCAAGGCAGGGACCGCCGCAGTCAAGCCGATCTTTCCTGACGGAACGCCAGCGCGGCTCTCTCCGAACCAGGACCCCCGTACCGTGTTTGCCGATTGGCTGATTACGCCCCAAAACCCCTGGTTTGCCCGCAATATCGTCAACCGTGCTTGGTCTTGGTTCTTGGGGCGGGGCATTATCCACGAGCCGGACGACATCCGGCCCGACAATCCACCCAGCAATCCCCAGTTGCTGGCCTACCTGGAACAAGAGCTAGTCGCCGGCAAGTACGACATGAAGCATCTGTTCCGCGTGATTCTCAACTCCCAAACCTATCAGCTCTCTTCGGTTTCGAGGTGCGATCGACCGGAAGCCGTCGCCAATTTTGCGCGCTATCCGGTGCGGCGGTTGGAGGCCGAAGTGTTGATCGACGCCCTCAACCAGATCACCGGAACCTCCGAACAATATGCGAGCCCGATTCCGGAACCATTCACCTTCGTTCCTGAGGAGCACCGTTCGATTGCCCTGCCCGACGGCAGCATTACCAGCCCTTTCCTGGAACAGTTTGGACGCTCCTCACGCGATACAGGTTTGGAGTCGGAACGCAGCAATCGGCCCACCGCTGATCAACGGCTGCATCTCCTCAATTCCAGCCATATCCAGCGAAAAATCGAGAGCAGTCCCAAGTTGCTTGCCTTGATACAATCCTCGGCAATCAAAGGGAGTGGCAAGTCTGAAAACCCCAGAAAGGACGGCAAGCCTCACGGGCCGGGCAGTGGCGGCGCCGACGTGCCCCGGCAACCGGGCGAAGTCTTGAATAACTTGTATCTGACCATCCTTTCCCGTTACCCCACGCCGGACGAGATGAAAACCGTGGGTGAATATGTGCGGTCTGCTTCCTCCAAACGGGAGGCGGTGATCGATGTCGTATGGGCTTTGATCAATAGTTCGGAGTTTCTCTGCCGGCATTGAGCAGGCGCTCAGAAGCAGTCAGAAGCAGCTTGTACGATTCCTGACACCCAATTGCCAACTTGTTATTTCGGAGCAAGTCCCAATTCCCTCCACTTCACAACGAAAGGTTCTTCCATGAGCACCATGCGGCGTTCCCAGCTCGAAGCATTGATCGGTGAGCCCATCTCCCGGCGCACTGCGGTCGGACGCGGCCTGTTGGCGGGATTGGGGTTGCTGTGGGGCAACCACATCACCGCTTACGGCAAGAGTTCCGCGGCCGCCGCTGACGTGCCGGCCAAGGCCAAGTCGGTGATCCAGGTCTGGTTGTGGGGCGGGTCATGCCACATCGACACGTTCGATCCGAAGCCCGATGCGGGCTACGACTATACCGGCCCGCTGAAGAACCCCCTCCGCACCAATGTTGATGGGATCACGATCAACGAGTTGTTGCCCCTGTTGGCCAAGCAGGCGGACAAGTACTCGCTGATCCGCAGCATGACCCATGGCAACAACGGCCACGAGACGGCGGCCTACACCGTGCAAACGGCGCGACAGCCTGGCGGCAAGGAGGTCTATCCCAGTGCCGGCGCCGTGGTGTCGCTCTACAAAGGCTATAGCGCCGGCTACCAGGGTCTGATTCCGCCCTACATCGTACTCACGCAACCCCAGGGACGGTTCTCCGAAGCCGGTTTCCTGGGCAGCCGCTATAAGCCGTTCGCCACGGGAGGCGATCCCTCGCAAAGCCGGTTTGTCGTCGAGGGGGTCGTGGCCCAGGGCATTACCGAGCAGCGGCAGAAGGAGCGGCGCGAATTGCTGCACAAGCTCGATGCCCTGGAGCGGGCCACGCCGAGTGATTCGCAGTTGACTTCGTTGGCCGACTGCGAGAAGCAGGCCTACGACCTGATTCTGGGTGATGCGGGCAAGGTATTCGACCTTTCGCAGGAGAAAGACGATCTGCGCACTCGCTATGGCCGTACCCCCTTCGGCCAGTCGTGCCTGTTGGCGCGGCGGTTGGTGGAAAAAGGCGTCCCCTACACGACCATCAATTACAACGGTTGGGACACGCATAAGAACCATTTCCAAACCATGAACCGGAAGCTGCCCGAGTTGGACAAGGGGCTGGCCACGCTGCTGGAGGATTTGTCGGACCGCGGGCTGTTGGAGAGCACCATCATCTGGTGCTGCGGCGAATTCGGCCGGACGCCCAAGGTCCTTTGGGATGCGCCCTGGAACGGCGGCCGCAACCATTATGGGAAGGTCTTTTCGGTATTGGTGGCCGGTGGAGGTTTCAAGGGCGGGCACGTGGTCGGTTCGTCGACTGAGCGGGGCGAAGAGGTCAAGCAGCGGCCGGTCTATCCGGTGGACCTTATCGGCAGCATCTACGAGTTGCTGGGCATCGATACCAAGCAACAACTTCCGCATCCCCAGGGTCAATTGGCCGCTGTGTTGCCCACCGCAGAGGAAGGCACTAAGATGGGGGGGCGGTTGAAGGAAATCATGTAGTCACGGGAGCAATTTATGAGTTCACTGCGATGGCTTGCGGTTTTCGGATTGGCTTTGTTTTCGGTTGCGCCGGCGCACGCGCAAGCGCAGCGGGGCAGCCTGCATATCGGCTACGTCTATCCTGCCGGCGGGCAACAGGGCGCCACTTTCGAAGCCGTCATCGGCGGCCAGTTTCTGGGCGACGTCAACCAAATCTACGTCTCCGGCGGCGGCGTCCAAGCCAAGATCGTCGAGCTCGTCCGGCCAATCTCAAACCGCGAGCTTAACGATCTGCGTATCAAGATGGACGAGTTGCTGGCTCGCCGGGCCGTTGTGCGCAACGATTTCAAGGCCCTGGAGAACTTCCGCAGCTTCAAGAACGCCAAGACGGCCAAGCCCGACGCCGCCGCCCTCGATAAGGAGCAGGAAGAGCTTAAGAAGAAATATGCCCGCGCGACGTGGACCGCCGAAGACGACAAACAGATCATGGAGATTCGCAAGAGGTTGAGCGGTGCCGTGCGCAAGCCCGCTAACCCGGCGATTTCCGAGATCGCCGTGCTTGCGATGACCGTGGCGCCGGACGCCGCGGTTGGGCGGCGGGAACTGCGCATCGGTACGCCGTCGGCGATTTCCAACCCGTTGGTGTTCTACGTCGGCCAATTGCCCGAGTTTTCGGCAAAAGCTTCAAGATCGATCACCGAGCAGAAGAGCGCGATTGCGCAGACCGCGGTCCTCAAGAGCCACAAGCGGGAGGCGGACATGGAAGTCGCGCTGCCGGCCAGCGTGAACGGCCAGATCCTGCCCGGCGCGGTTGACCATTACCGATTTGCGGCGCGGAAGGGCCAACGGCTGGTGATTTCGGTGAGCGCCCGGGAACTGATCCCGTACATTGCCGACGCCGTTCCCGGTTGGTTCCAAGCCACGCTGGCCTTGTATAATGCGGAGGGCAAGGAATTGGCTTACGTCGACGACTTCCGCTTCAACCCGGACCCGGTCATGTACTGCGTGATTCCCGCCGACGGTCAATACACGATCGAGATCAAGGACGCCATTTTCCGCGGCCGCGAGGATTTCGTCTACCGCATCACGATCGGCGAACTTCCCTTTGTGACGAGCATCTTCCCGCTGGGTGGACGGGCCGGCGAGCAAACTATCGTAACCGTGACGGGCTGGAATCTTCTTGTCGACCGCCTCACGATGGACGATCGCAGCGCGGCGCCGGGTATCCGTGGGCTCCAGGTGCGCCAAGGCCGGTTTCTCTCCAATACCGTGCCGTTTGTTGTGGATACGCTGCCCGAGTGTCTCGAACAGGAGCCGAACGATACGCCCGACAAGGCCCAGCCGGTGACGTTACCGATGATCGTCAACGGACGTATCGATCGGCCTGACGATGTCGATGTGTTTCGCTTTCAAGGCAAGCGCGGCCAGGAGATCGTGGCGGAGGTCCTGGCGCGGCGGCTCGATTCACCGCTGGATTCGGTGCTCACGCTGACCGACGCCAGTGGTCGGCAACTGGCGTACAACGACGATTTTGATGATAAAGGCGCCGGCTTGCTCACGCACCAGGCCGATTCCTATCTCCGCGCCACGCTGCCCGCCGACGGGACCTATTATCTACAGATCGCCGATATGCAGCATCAAGGCGGGCCGGAGTATGCCTACCGGCTGCGGATCAGTCCGCCACGACCCGATTTCGATCTGCGAATCGTGCCCTCGGGCCTCGCCTCGCGGTTTACGAACACGATCACGGCTACCGTCTATGCCCTCCGCAGAGACGGCTTTGCCGGGGAAATCGCCTTGGCCTTGAAGGACGCTCCGCCGGGATTCACGCTCAGCGGTGGCCGCGTACCCGCCGTAGCGGACCAGGTGCGGCTGACGCTCAACGTCCCGGCCGCGGCCCAGCCACAACCGTGCAACCTGAGCCTGGAGGGCCGCGCCACGATCGAGGGCCGGGAGGTCACGCATCTGGTCGTTCCGGCGGAAGACATGATGCAGGCATTCGAGTATCGGCATCTAGTCCGGGTCGAGGAACTCAAGGTGGTCGTGGCGGGCCGTGCGGCAGGCAAGGCCGCCATCAAAATCCTCAGCGAAACGCCGATTAAGATTCCGTCCGGCGGGACGGCCCGCGTGAAGATCGGCGCACCGGCGATGAAGTTTCTCGGTAAAGTCCGTTTCGAGTTGAGTGATCCGCCGCCCGGAATCGCCATCCAAAGCTTGTCGTCGGAAGCGGTGGGCGTCGACATTGTGCTGCGCAGTGACGCCGCGCTGGCCAAGCCGGGCTTGAAGGGAAATCTCTTGATTATGGCCACCGCGGACAAAGGAGGAAAGCTGAACAAGAAGAAGGGGCAGTCGCAGAAGACGCAGGCGGCCTTGCCTGCCATTCCCTTTGAGGTCGTGGCGCCGTAGGACCGGCCGAAAGATGATTGGGACGCGGACAAGGGTGGTTTCCTCTCTCGCGAGGAATTCATCAGCATGGGAAGGAAGTCGAAATGAGTCTGCCAAGAATGATCATCACTCTCGCCGTCCTACCGCTGGCCTCACTGGCTGGGCTTTACGCCGCTGAGAAGCCCGCTGCGGCGGACAAACCGAACATCGTCTTCATCCTCGCCGATGATGCCGGCATCGGCGATTTCTCTTGCTACGGCTGCAAGTACGGCGTCACGCCCAACATCGACCGTTTGGCCAAGGAAGGCATGCTGTTCACCCATGCCAACAGCGGCAACGCCCCCATTTGCTCCCCTTCCCGGGCAGCCTTCATCTCGGGCAGGTTTCCCGCGAGCTTGAATTTCACGACTTTTCTTAACACCCGCAATGCGAATCGCGACTGTGAACAGGCCGATTTCCTCCCTACGTCGGTCCCGGTCATCGCCCGCACGCTGAAAGCCGCCGGCTACGCGACGGCCCATTTTGGCAAGTGGCATTTGGGCGGTGGTCGTGACGTCAGGAATGCGCCTCCGTTCGGCGCCTACGGCTATGACGAGCATATCGGGACTCGGGAAAGCCCGGAGCCCGATCCCAAGATCACCGCCACCAACTGGATCTGGTCGGCTCAAGATCCAATCAAGCGCTGGGATCGTACGCGCTATTTTGTGGACCACGCCCTTGATTTTCTCGGCCACCACAAGGACCGCCCCTGCTACGTTGAAGTGTGGCCCGACGATGTCCATAGGCCGTGGGTTCCGGACCTCAAGCGACAGGCAAACAAACGGAGCTGGGATACGAGGCAGAATCTCTGCGATGTGCTCGCCGCGTACGATGTCCAGATGGGGCGACTGTTCGACGGCATAGCCAAGCTCGGTTTGGAGCAAAACACGCTGGTTATTTTTACCAGCGATAATGGTCCTCTGCCTTCCTTCAATCACGAGCGCACCGGCGGCATGCGCGGGCAGAAACTAAGCCTTTATGAAGGCGGCATCCGGGTTCCGTTCATTGTCCGCTGGCCCGGCCATATCACCCCGGGACGGGTCGATGAGCGAACCGTGTTGGAGTCCGTCGATTTTTTCCCTACGCTTTGCACGATCACCCATGCGTCGCCGCCTGCCGGGGCAGGCTTTGACGGCCAAGACATGACGGCAGCGTTGCTCAACGCGCCGATTGCACATACCAAGACCATTTTCTGGGAATACGGCCGTAGATCGGAACTCTTTAACTACCCCAAGGTCCCCTATGACCGCAGCCCGCGCCTCGCCGTTCGCGACGACAAATGGAAGCTGCTTGTCAATGACGATGGTTCTTCGACGGAATTCTACGATATGGAAGCCGATCCCAACGAGAGGGAGAATCTCGCCCCCCAGCAGCCCGAAACCACGACGCGGCTGCGCAACGCGGCGCTGGCTTGGCGCCGCTCGCTTCCCAAACTTGCGCCGCCCAATTCTGCGCTGGAAACAACAGGAGGAAATCGGTCGTGATTGTACAAGTTTCCTTACACGCATTGAGAGCGTCCGTCGACAATGCGAAGAAACAGACATTCCCGAAACTTCTTCGGCAGGCCGGCTATCAGACCGCCATCGTTGGCAAGTGGCATCTTTTCACCGAGCCGACCGGATTTGATTACTACTGTGTGGCGCCCGGCAACGGGGGCCGATACGTTGATCCCCTGTACAAGGAAATCGGCCAGCCTTGGGACGGTGGCGATACTGGCGGCAGACTACACAAGGGCTATGCGACGGATATTATTACCAACATCTCGCTCGATTGGCTCAAGCACCGCGACGGGAGCAAGCCGTTCTGTCTGATGATCCACCACAAGGCTCCGCATTCACCGCACATACCGGCAGAACGGTATAAGGACCTGTTCAAGGACCGGGTCTTTCCCGAGCCGTCCAACTTGCTGGATGACTACGCCGGCCGCGCCCCGGAAAAGGTGGCGGACGACCTTCCGTGGTCGCGTCTGCTCCAACAAAACGAACAGCAATATCAGCCCGTCAAGAGGCAGTTTACCGGCGACAAGGCCCACGACACGCGGCTCATGTACCAGACATACATGCGCAATTACCTGCGGTTGATCGCCGCGCTCGATGAAAATGTCGGCCGCACCCTAGATTACCTCGACAAATCCGGCCTGGCTACGAATACCATCGTGGTCTATACCTCGGACAACGGCTATTTCACCGGCGAGCACGGTTTCTACAACAAGATGTGGATGTACGAAGAGGGATTCCGGCTGCCGTTGCTTGTCCGCCTGCCTCCTAGCATCGGCGGTGTCAAAACCGGCACGGTGAACCACGAAATGGTCGGCATGTTCGATATGGCCCCGACCATTTTGGACTTCGCCGGCATCAAGGCGCCGGCCGACATCCAAGGTCTTTCCATGAAACCCTTGCTCACGGATGCTTCTGCCGCGGGTCGCGATGCGCTCTACTATCACTATTACGGAGTCGTGGGCGGCGGTGGCGGCTGGATTGGCTCGCATGAAATCATGGGCGTCCGCACCAAGACGGAGAAGCTGGTGCTTTATCCCACCTGGAAAGGCGGACAGTTCCGGGAATACTTCGATCTCGTGAATGACGACCACGAGATGCACAATCGCTATGCCGCGCCGGCCGCGCAAATCAAAGTGGCCGAATTGAAAAGAAAACTGCGCGCCCTGACCGTGCAGTATAAGGATGTCGCGGCGACCAAACTCCTTGACGACGCGTTGCATGGCAACTCGTGGATTCCGGCTCGTTGGTTAAATAAGTTCGAGAACGGCGTTCATGGCCGGGATGAGATCGTGGCCCCGGCTCGGCGTAGGGCGAGAGGTGCCGGTTCCGATGGGCGTAATTGAACAGACTACAGCAGGTCTCCAGAATGTACTTGATGCCCGTGTCGAGCATCGGCCGCTTGCGGGCCTTGGGGTGCCCGTTGGCGCAATCTTGATCGTGCGAAGGTAGCGGACAAACTCCATCGCCTGCCGCGCATGAAACTCGCAAGCATGGCGGATCGAGCAGTTTTTGGCGACGAATGTCAACAGATGCTCGGTCGCGACGCGGTAACGCTTGATCGTTGCCACCGACGAGCGGCGGACGTGTTCGTGGTGGTCGAGCCACCGCTGGCGGAGATCGGGCACAGAGATCGGTTCGTAGCTCAGGGCCGCCGGCGCCCCAACCTCCAGCTGGCCGTTGATCTGGGCAGCCATCTGACGGGCCTGGTCCCGATCCGATCCGACCCTTGGCCGACGCCGCCGGCCACCCTCGAAGTAGATCAAATACCAGACTCGGCCGCGTAAAACGCCGGCCACTTTACCGACGCGAAAGGACTTCGCTTTGGCACGCATTTCGGTTCTCCTCAGAGAACCCTCCCGCTACAAAACGCCACAAAAACCACCACAAACGGGAAGTTCCAGGGAGTACGAAGAAATGCAACTGCCTACGTATCAATGACTTATGACACGTAGGCAGCAACCAAAGCGGAGAGGGAGGGAAACGGCTTTCTTCCATCCGTAAGTCCTTGTTGCAGCGATACTTATGGCAATAAGTTGAACGTGTGATTGGCTTTGTGGCTTGTCAATCTTGGTCAGCCTGAGTCAAGCACTCTCAGACTTAGCCATGGTATTTGGCTCACTGTGCCAAAGCGGGACTCTCCGCCTCGGTGCCTCCTAACAATGCCCGCGCGGTGGCCGCGGGTCCGGTCTCGATGCCCGTCCAACCGGTCGGCAACATCGGGATCGGACCTCAAGCCGGTGCCCAAGCAACATGATGCTTGAGCCCCCAACGGTGGCGGGTGAACAGGGAGGTTCGAGATGAAACAGCGGCGAACAGGGAAGTTGCCCCGTGGCGGGCTGCCAAAGCCACAGATGCACGTGAGCGCTCGCTGGGTGACGACACCGATCGAGATTCCCCTCGGGCGGCGCTTGGTTGTGCTGATCTATGCACGGTACTCGACAGCCGAGCAACGGCGGCGCTCGATCGAGGCCCAGATCAAGTTCTGCAAGAAGTTCCTCAAGGCGCTGCGTATCGACGCTGCCGAGATCATCGTCCTGAAGGATGAGGCGTTGTCGGGGGAACTGCGATCCCGGCCCGGTATCGACCAGGTGCGGGCTGGAATCCTGGCCCGGCAGTACGACCTCATCCTCGTCGAGGATTCCAGCCGGTTGTACCGCGACGACGTGGCCTGTGTGGAGTTGGTCCGACTGGCCGTCGACCAAGAGATTCGCACGATCTGCATCAATGACTTCGTCGATACGACCCAGCCGGACTGGGAGGCGCGTCTCAAGGAGGCTGCCCGGTATCATGCCGCGGCCAACCGTTACGGCTCTCAACGGGTCAAGCGGAGCCACGAAGAACTCTGGTCGATCGGGGCGGCACTTGGGCATCTCAAGCCGGGATACCTGCGAGAGATATCTTCACAGGACACAGAGACTGACCTCCGTAAAGCACCGAAGTTCGACAAGGTGGATCCCAATTGGGCTCGGACTATCGAGGAAACTTACGAGCGAATTGCGGCCCAGGAGTCCCCCTGGTCCGTTGCCTGTTGGCTGACGCAAGTCGGGCTGCCCAAGACGGCTAACTCCCAAACGAATGCTTGGACGGATCGCAACGTCACCGATCTGATCCGGTGGACAGACTACCGGGGATTCCAGACCTTCCGCGACCACATTTCAAAGAAGGAATACACCAGCGGTAAACACAAGTCGAAACGCAACCTCGACCGGGAGGCGATCCTGACTCGCGACATGCCGCATCTGCGGATCGTCAGCGACGCGCTTTGGTACAGCGCCAACGCGGCCATCGACGCCCGCGCCCCCATAGCCGAGCCCCCGCTAGGACGGGATAATCCGCAATTCGGAATCGCCCGGGATTCTCGTGGGCCGCTGGCCGGAGTGTTTCTCTGCCGCTGCGATAACAAGATGCGGCCAGAGGCTGGCACCTTAAGTGCCTACCGTTGCCGTCTGGCCCATGCCGGCGGATGCTGGAACAAGGCGACGTCGCCACGCGACAAGACGCACGCTTGGATCGCCGAACCGGCTCTGGCGCAACTCCAGACTCTGAATGGCCGTATCGACAAGCTCCTAACAGATGCTACGAAACTTCTGGATGACGGTGGTCGACGTGTTGCCCGCAAAGCAGAGTTGGGCGAGGCAAAGGCACGGCTGGAAAAGTCTCAGGAACGTCTGGGACAGGCTCTTGAACTGGCCGAGCGACCGCCGAAGTTCCTCGTGGCCAAACTGGAAAAGTGCGAGTTTCGCTTGGCCCGCATCGATGCCAAGTTAGATCGGTTGCAGGGATGCGAGAAGCTCTCGGCCCCACCGACGCGCAAAGAGGCCGACGATCGGCTTAACGCAATCATGGAAGCGTTCCGCAAAATGGATCGGACGTCCCGGGACGAGATCAAGGCGCTCGTCGGCGAGATTCGTGCGGTGCCGTATCAGCAGTTCGATACCAACAAAGTTGTGTTGCGGGCACGGTTCGAGTTGCGTCTGTCGGCCCTTTTGCCGGTCCGCACGCGGGCCGCCCTGGCGGACCTTTGCGAGGGCCCCATTCACGAGCAGTTCGATCGCATTCCGATGCTTATCGACCTGTTTGAACCGTCGACCGGGCCGGCGTATGGCATGGAGGCATTGCGGCTCAAGGAAGAGGAGGGGCTCGGGTTGACGGCCATCGGCCGGAAACTCGGGATCACCAAGCGGCAAGCTAACATCGCTACCCAGTATGGCGAAGCGATGCGGGCAGCAGGCATGACTGATCCCTACGTCGAGTTGACGGCACCGCCCGCGGCAGCAAGCCGCTGGCGGAAGCGGGGCGAAGGAGCCCCCAGGAAGAAAAAGAAGGAGTGATCCAACCTCGGTAAGGTCGTTTCTACGGCAAGCGGCAAGGAACGTGACGACCTTATCCGTACGACATGCGTTGGTTGCCGCGCACGGTCGTCACCAGTGCGAGGCAACGCCGCGTCATGCATGCTGACTACCGCTTTGTGCCGCACAGGCCAGTAACTTCGACCTAAATTCTGGCCGGATTTGCGTCACTATCTTTGTAGAGCGCCTTACCTGTCGGACTAGCCTCCCAGGGCTCTTACAGGGCACACACTGCCCTTGCGCAAGCCGGATTTATCTACTATCGCTACTGGGACAGCGCTCATTAGAGATTCAGAGAATACAGGAGAGAATACCATGCCCATGACTTGCGAACCATTGCTCCCCAAGGACCCTTCTGGTCCGCTCAATGTCGTGGCGATGGGCCGCATCTCGACGGTCCACCAGGACATCGAAAATATCGAAGCATCCCATCGTTATATTCAGGACTACCTCGGCCACATCTATCAAGGGCCCATGCAGGTTACGTTGCTAGGTGAGCAGGCCAGCGGCATGCTCACCGATCGGGCGACCATCCGCGAGGCCGAAGACCTTGTCGCCAGTGGCAAGGTGGACCTGATGATCGCCGAGGATCTGGCTCGAATTTACCGCAATCCACGCCACCAGTATCGTTTCGTACAGGACTGCGTCGACCAGGGCACGCGGGTGATTTGTGTCGGCGACAATCTCGACACGGCCGACGAGAACTGGGAGATCACCATGGGCGCGGCTGCTTTGCGCCACGGCCTGCACATCCCCGACACCCGCCGCCGTGTTCGCAGAACCGCCACTCACTCTTTCCACAAGGGCGGCATGGTCCAGAAGATTCGCTACGGCTACCGACGGCTGAGTGCGGATGAGGCGGCTACCGCCGAGTTCGGTCCCAAGGGTCTTCGAATTGCGCGGCGCCCGGAATGTACGCTGATCATCCGCGAGATGATGGATCGCATCCTACGGGGCGATCCTTTCGCCTCCGTCGCCGATTGGCTTGAGGCGGAAGGGATTGAACCGGGGCCTTACGTGAAAGGCAGACGCTGGACTGCCCGACTGGTCGTCGAGTTGCTCGACGACCCGATTCTTAGCGGCACACGAACCTTTCGAGATACGATCTGTCGGCCTATTTTCAGTACCGGCAAACACAAGCCCGTAAAAAATGCGGAGCCGGAGACGGAACACTGTCCCGAACTCGCACACCTTTCCGTGACGGAGCACGAAGCCCTGCGCCGGGAGATCGCACGGCGACGGGCTTTGCGTGTCTTGAAAACCGGCAGCCAGGCGAAGCGACGCGGCATTCCCCGCTGCCGTACCTTCTGGCCGGGCCAAGCTGTCGTGTGCGGCGTGTGCAGCGGCCCCATGTATTACTCAGGCAGGCATTTGCGGTGCCGCAACTCGCTGCCGCGATTTGGCGGTTTGTGCTGGAACCACGTACAAGTCTCGGCCGAACTCACACGGCAGCGGGTCTGCTGCTGGCTTGCTGAATTTCTGAGCGCCAACGCGCAACTTCGCCAGGCGCTGGTGAATGTCGTGTGGGAAGAGCTGGACCGGCCTCGGCGCCGGGCCACACGCAATCGGCCCGATCTGGGCCGAGAGATTGCCGCCCTGGAACGGCAAGCGGCTAATCTCGCGGCGGCGGTCGCTGCCGGCGGCCAACTCACAACGTTGCTCGAAAAACTTCGTGCCGTTGAAAATGCTTTGGAAAAGGCCCGCGGCGCCAGGGCCACGCAAGGCGACGGTACCAAAGATACCGAGCCCTCGATTTCAAAGCGACAGGTCGAGCAGTCCTTAGCTGAGATCCTCGGTCAACTGGCGGCCACTTCTTTTGAGATCGCCGGAACCCTGCGGCGAATCTTCCCGCGGTTCGTCATTCAGCCCGTCCAGGCCCTTGATTCGGGACAGATTCGGCCCCGTGGCAGACTGACCTTTCGACCCGTTGCCGTCTTGGGAGCGGCCGGGAAGAAAAATGAAGGCCAATCTGCCGATGGAGAACTTTCCATCACGATTGACTTGTTCGACCCACCCGTGCATATCGCCAATCTGCAACGTTGCCTGGCCGCCAAAGAAGGCCATCCCAAGATGAGCCTGAAGGCAATCGCGGCCCTGCTTGGCATTAACCACATGACCGTCAAACGAGCCTTCGATTACGCGCGTCATATGGAGGGGGTGGGCACGAGCGAACCGTACCGTGAGGTCCATACGGCACCGAGCGCCGCCTCGCGTTGGCGAAGTCGTCGGAAACGGCCAGCCGATCGCCGGCCCCAATCGACACCCGTATGTTCCGGCAGCGCAAATACTTGAGGATTTTGCGTCATTATATGTAGATTGTAGGCAGAGTTATCTGTCGAACATCTGTTTTCAATAGCTCTTTGGCATGCGGATGCCACGTGCGACACCCACCAGGCCGGAACGGTCACGGCAAAGATAGTCCGGGCGTCTGGAATGTCCGTCCCCTGCCAGCCCATTAACCTTGCCCGCCTCATCGGGCGCAGCGTGAGTCGCTCATGACTCACGCTTAGCCGCCGAATCTTTCGGCGGCTGGATTCAAAAGATCGTTAAACCCCTATTCGTCGCCTGCACGGCGGGAACGAGGGTTTTTCGTTGCGCCCCGCACTGCGCGGGGGCGGTGTGTCTGTTCGATTGTTGTTTGCGCCTCGCGGCGTTCGCGGGGCGGTTTCACGTTTCTTTCAACGTGGCCGCCCTGCGGGGCGGTCCCAGCTTTACAGGAGATTGCCTGATGCGTCCCCCTCGTCGCCCCAGCAAATCGGTCCCTGCCTGGCATGCCGGTTTTCTTGGCATGCTGCCGGCCATTGTCAAACAGGTTCGTTTCGCCTTTCGGCATCTCGGCCCCGAAGCTCGCGCGGAGGCCTTGCAGAACTGCATTGCCAACGCCATGATCGCGTACGCCCGGCTCTACGAACTGGGCCGCATCGCGTTGGCATACCCATCCGTTTTGGGCCGCTACGCGATTTCCCAGACGAAAGACTTCCGCGTCGTCGGCGGCCACCTGGCCATCAAAGACGTGCTCAGCCCATACTGCCAGGCGAAGAAGAATGTTGTCGTAGAGAGGCTCGACCAGTACGATAAGGCCGAGGACCAGTGGCAGGAAATCCTCGTCGAAGATCACCGTGCCGGGCCGTTCGACATCGTCCGCACCAGGCTCGACTTCGCGGCATGGCTGCAGTCACTGCCCGTCAAGTCACGGCGGATCGCCAAGATGTTGGCCAAGGGCGAACGAACCTCCGATGTGGCCCGCAAGTTCGGTCTCAGCAACGGCCGGATTTCGCAGATCCGCTTGGAACTGGCTGCCTCCTGGCGGTGCTTCGTCGGCGATGCAGAACCACCGGCGGCTGCCGCCGTGGCCGCATAGCGGAATGCGCACAGGCCGACCGACAGAGCCACCCTTGTTTGCTCCGCACCAGTCGGTCTCCAGGGTCTTATAGTGATTTCGTTTCTTGAGTATGACCAAACCCTACTGAAATCTCTGAAGGAACATGCCCATGACAATCCTGTTTCGCGTCAGTTGTGTCTTCCGCAATCTCACCTAAAGAGCAGAAGCATGCGCAATGAAATCCCCGGCGAGTCCGGGATCATCGGCATCATCCTTGCCACAGGTGCAACCTGCTTCGTCATGACGGTTGTAACCGGCATGTGGTCGCAATGGTTGCTCTGCGGGGCTGGTGTTGTGATGGGCTTGTGGGCCGTGCAAGTCATCAACAAGAGGTAAACTAACGGCACGATTGAAGTCCTGGCCCAGGTCGCCCAGGTCTGAGAAGCGAATGAAATGAAGCGACCCGTGTCGATTGAAGGGAATACAAAATGTTGAATACCGTAATGCACACGACCTGTAAGGCTCTCGTGGCAGTAAGTCGCCATCCGATCACGGCCGAGTTCAATGCCCGTGAGAAGTTGGCTTTCGAGATCCTGCACCCGCAGGTCCAGGTCGTGAAGAACAGTCCCACGGCGCAAGTCGTCGCGGGAACGATCATCGGCGGATTGTTTCTCACCGGCAACTGGGGCACCGCCGCCGCGGTCGCCGGTTGCTGGCTCGGCTCAAAGCCCTTGACGCACTTCGTCGCGGGCGGAGTGTCGTGCGTGGGCGCGGTCGACGCCAGGCTGTCGGTCGCCATCCAGCGGCTCCAGGCAATGCAGGCCCAACCAGCGTGAGCGTCAACCGTACCGTAGCCGAAGGAAGTGTATTTTGATTGACCACGTTTTCGACCTGTGCGTTGACATGCTGGACTGGCTCGCCCGCAAGTGCGGCACGACCTACAAGCGGATCAACGTCTACATTTTCTGTGTGATCATGCCGTTGATAATCCTTGGTCAGACGGGCGTGATCATCTGGCTGCTTCTTCGCTGACCGCCACGTATCGAGTTTTCCGTGGTCACCGCCTCCCCGGCCTTGCGGTCGGGGAGGCGGTGGCCTTTCTTTTTTGCCCGAACACCATCCGCCAGCGACTGTCGGCCGGCAATCGATAGACGTTGGTTGTGGTATCCGGTGCATTTATACCGAGGAAATCGACCTTGCGGCACTGGGCAGCCCCGCCATCTCGCGGGCCTCACACATTGAACCCGACCAGCAAGGACGCTGGTGGGCTGATATGTCGCCCGCGGGCGGCGGCGTATTGGGGCCGTTTCTGAATCGCAGCGCGGCCCTGGCGGCCGAGCACACTTGGTTGGAGACCAACTGGCTTGGCCGCGCGGGCGGCCGGCAGTAGGTCTCCGTTTTCTTTTCCCCTCCCTTGGAGATCTGAATGATGATCGCAACTTCACAACCGACGCCGTTGGACCAATGGCGTCATCGCCTCGGCGGCCGACGCCGCCGTGCCCGGCCCCGGCCATTCGCCGCCCTGAGCTAACTGACCGATGGCCCGCTCGTCGACGGACTGATCAACGTCGAACAACTGACCATGGTGCTCCTTCACGATGAGCTGATCCGTTTTGGGCAGTGTGCCCTGCGGCTGGCCGGTCATTCCGGTAGCCGCATTCCTTGGGGCGTCTGCTTCGGGGGCAGGGGCAATTGCCGGTTTCTGAAAGACCTGATGCTCCAGCCGGTTCCTGGTGGAGAAGGCTACCGACTCGACCTGGCCAACGATGAACTGTTGGCGCTGGGCCTGCAACTTGACCGCGACATGGACCTTCATGTCCGGTTCCACAAGCCCCTCCGCGACCGGCCAAGCCTGCCCAAGCTTTGGGCCGGGTTTCCCCCGGAAATTGCCGCCAGCATCACGGGCGGCGGTCCCGAGTTGGCCGCCTATTCCACGCGCAGTAGTACGGACCCTAAGTGCCTGCTGGAGCGACTTCGCCGCGATTACCAGGGCTTCATGCTCTTTCCGCTACCGTGGGTCAGCCACCATTGGCAACAGGTCGTGGCGATCTTCGCCGACTTGACCCACTTTCCCAAGCGGCAGATCTTCCGCTTGGAGCAACGTGATGACCTGGCCGGTTTCCACGACGCTGCCGAATTCAACTTCCTCAGTCGCTCGGGTACCGTTCGTCCCCGTTTGCCGCGACGCAGGCACACCCTCGCCGTAGCGTAGCGACCAATTCCGCGTGTTGATCTTCCGTTTCCATTTCACCCTTTTCCAGGAGAATTTTATGTCCCGCTGCCTCCTCATCAATAATGACGGAGCCGGTTTCGCCGATTATATCGAAGTCGCCGAAGGCACGACCGTCGAGAAACTCTTCGCCCAGCGCATTCCGCACGGGCGGCCCGCCGATTACCTCATCCGCGTCAATCGGCAGCCCGTCGCCTCGGACCAGATCCTCCAGGAAGGCGATCGCGTGAGCATCACCCCCACCAAGATTGAAGGCGCCGCCTAGTCGCTGCTGAGCGGTCACTTGCGGCCTGCCAGCATGGCAAATGCCATGCTGGCAGGCCCATTTCTCTTCCCAAGGAGTTCTCCATGACGAAACGGATAAACCAAGAGACCGTCGAGGCGGCCATAATGCTGCACGAACAGCTTGTCGGCAAGCAGCGAAACGCGGACTCCATCAGCCTGCCCACCTACGCCTGGGCAAGCATCCAGAATCTCCAGCGGCAGATCGACACGGCCCGGCAGCGCGGCTGGCACGGGGCAGTCAGGCGGTTGCGCGAAGATCTGGCCTTCGCAGTCTCCGACTTCCGCCGCCAGTTGGACGACATGCACCACAAACTAGCGGATGCCAACCGCAAGCCCTGTCAGAACGTCTTGGCTGGCGACATCTACTGCGACCTGGTGGCCCTGAAAAACGAGTTCGAAAAGGTCGATATCGACCTGGAGGAAAAGGAGCTTTCCGTGACAACGGACAGCATCACCCTGGACGGCATCTTCCTGGGGCCTTTTCAGATCCGGCTGGAATGGCAGCATATCGGGCAGTCTTCACAGCCTTACCGCGTCGTGGCTCTCGATCCGCATCCGGCCGCCAAGAGCGACGAAATTACCCATCCTCACGTCCAGGATGAACGCCTCTGCGAAGGCGATGGCCGTCCGGCGATCGCCGCCGCGCTGGCCGAAGGCCGGCTCTTCGACTTCTTTCTGCTGGTTTCCCAGCTACTCCACAACTATGGCCGCGGCAGTGCTTACGTCGAGCTGACCCACTGGGACGGCGAGCCTTGCTCGGACTGTGGCAGTTACGTTGACCAGGAGGACCGCTACTACTGTCATCGCTGTGACGAAGTGCTGTGTGACAGTTGCTCGCACTCCTGCCAGGGCTGTGACGAATCGTTCTGTAGTGGGTGTCTCAGCACTTGCTCTGTCTGCGGCTACGAGTTTTGCTCCGCCTGCCTGGAATCCTGTCGGGATTGCCGCAAGCGGGTCTGCGACGACTGCCGGGAAGAGGGCCAGTGCAGCCGCTGCCAACAAAAACAACAAGAGGAAAACGAACATGATGCGACAGAAGATGATCTTCAGCGAGAAACTGGCGCCACGTCAGTCTAACCGAAGCGACGCGCCGACCCTACGGTTCAGTCCCACCGCCTGGGCCAAGCTGCTTTTTCTGCGGGACGCCGGCGACACGGAAGTCGGCGGTTTTGGAATTTCCTCAGCCGATGATCCGCTCTTGATCGAGGACGTGCAACTGGTTCGCCAGGTCTGCGACTTGGCATCCGTGTCCTTCGACGACGACGCCGTGGCCGACTTCTTCGATCGCCAGGTCGATACCGGGGTTTCCATGGCCCGCTGCGGCCGATTGTGGCTGCATACCCATCCGGGCGATTCTCCGCAGCCGAGTATGACCGATGAGGACACCTTCGCGCGGGTCTTCGGCCGCACGGAATGGGCCTTGATGTTCATTCTGGCCCGCGGCGGGAGGAGTTATGCCCGGCTACGGTTCCACGTCGGACCCGGCGGCGACATCGAACTGCCGGTCCAGGTCGATTACACCCGGCCGTTCACCGCGAGCGACCATGAGGCATGGCTGGCCGAGTATCAGGCCAACGTCGAGTTCTGGGAAGCCCTTCCCTTGGCCCGGCCGGAACTGGCCGCTGTCCATGATCCCTTCGACGACGATTGGCTCCTCGGCTGGGACCGACTTTGTGAGGAGGGTGGTTTTGTGGACAAAAAGGAGCCCAGCCATGCCGTCTGAAAGCAATCGTTTTGCCCGGCAAGAGGACCTTGTGCCTCGCGATCGCCTGGCCGACATTCGGGCCACGGTAATCGGCGTGGGGGCCATCGGGCGCAATGTCGCGCTGCAACTGGCTGCCATTGGAGTACCACGAATTCAGCTCGTGGACTTCGATGTGGTCGACGACACTAATCGCACGACCCAAGGCTATGCCATGGCCGACGTCGGCATGACCAAGGTGCTGGCCACGCTCACGGCCATCCGCCAGATCGATCCGACCATCCAGGTCGAGACCGTCGAAGACCGCTACCGGCCCCGGCTGGAAACGGGCGAGGCCGTATTCTGCTGTGTCGATTCCATCGAGGCCCGCGCTGCCATCTGGCGATCCGCCCAGCGACACTGCCGATTCTGGTGTGACGGCCGGATGCTGGGTGAAGTGTTGCGGGTCTTGGCCGTGGCCGACGCCCAGGGCCGCGAGCACTATCCTGCAACCCTCTTTGCGCAGTCCGAGGCGATGCCCGGGCGCTGCACCGCCCGCAGCACAATCTATTCTGCGAGCATCGCGGCGGGGCTGATGACCCACCAGTTCACACGTTGGCTCCGCGGCATCCCCGTGGATTGTGACGTGTCGCTCAATCTGCTGGCCAGTGAATTAGCCGTGCGCTAAGCGTACGGCGGCCGGTGTCTCCCATTTTGAAGCAAAGGTATCGATATGACCCAATCGCAACTTGACCGCGCCGTGGCCCATGTCACCGGCGAATCCCTCAACACCATCATCCGTTGCGGGTTCAGCATCGTCAGTCTCGGTGAAGCTGATTTTGACGAGGACGCCCCCGACTTGCATCCGAGCGTCGTTGACTGGGATGAACTCGACGCCGAGCGTTCTCGCGCGGCAGCCTGAAAGCTCCAGGCGTGTTCCGCGACCGCATTTACCCGACATTCAAGGAGTTTTGCCATTGATTACCATTACCCGCCGCCTTGCGGCACAGCTACGCCCCGTGCTTCGCCGAGCCCAAACAAACCGCCGCGGCCCCAGCCCTGCCGTCGGTTTCACCGGCGGCAAGGAGGGGCTCATCGTGAAGGCCGACTGCGGCGACGCCATCATCGAATACCGC
This sequence comes from uncultured Planctomycetia bacterium, assembly GCA_963779975.1. Taxonomy (GTDB): domain Bacteria; phylum Planctomycetota; class Planctomycetia; order Pirellulales; family Thermoguttaceae; genus JANXQG01. The sequence goes on from CAWAAL010000025.1 coordinate 102,639, forward strand.
ATTCCAGGCACGTTCCACGAAGAAACCCTCTGGCTGCCGTTTGATCTGCTGACCGACTGCGAGGGAAAGAAAGACGATCCGGTCGAACTGGAGGCCAGTGGCGAACACCAGGTAACCGCACGCTGGCAGGACCGCAAAGGCCCGCAACTCATCAGCTACGACGCCCTGACGCCCGTGGGCGCTGTCAAGTTTCCGGCGCGGCCGACCGACCTCACAGCCAATCCGACCCGGCTCTTGCAGGCGATGGCCGATGCGTCGGAGATTGCCGACCCGGACAATACCCGTTATGCTCTGGGCAACTTGCAACTCTCCGGCTCGCGGGGCGAAATTGCCGCCACGGATGGCTGCCAACTGCTCATCCAGAAGGGTTTTGCCTTTCCCTGGCCGGACGATCTGCTTGTCCCGCGTGCGAAGTTTCTGGCCTCTCCCGAACTGTCCGGTATCGAACCCGTGGTGGTCGGCAAGAACAGCAACCATGTCGCGATTGGCGTCGGCCCGTGGACGTTCTATCTGCGGGTCGACACGGACGGCCGCTTTCCGAAAGTCGCGCAGAGTATCCCTAATCCGAACACGGCCAAAGCCCGCTGCCGGCTCTCGGCGGACGATACGCGGTTCCTGGCCGAGACTTTGCCGAAACTCCCCTGCGACGACGAGGACAACCGTCACGTGACGCTGGATTTGAACGGTCACGTGGCCGTGCGGGCCAAGCTGGCCGATCAGTCCACGCCTACGGAAGTCGTGCTCACCAACTCGCACTTCACCGGCGACACGATCAGGATCAGCATGAACCGTACGTACCTAGCCCGTGCCATGCGGCTCGGCTTGGACGAGATTTGCCTCTACGGCAACGAAACCGCCTTACTCGGCCAGGACGAGGGGCGTCAGTACGTTTGGATGCCGCTTTCCAAGGACTCGGCCATCAGGCCGAAAAAAGATGCCCTCCGTATCGAGTCGCCCAAGGGCTCGCTGGCCGTTTCCATTCCCGAATCCCCACCACCCCGGAGAATTCCACCCGTGAACGAAACCGCGACAAACACCAGTGCCAAGGCTGAGACGAACGGCCAAACGAACGGCCGGGCCGCAACGGACGGTCAAGCCAAGCCCGAGGCCGCCAACCGCAGGACTTCCAAACGCAAGGGCGCGCAGCAGAACATCGCGGGCCTGATCGAGCAGGCCGAGAAGTTCCGCGCCGCGGCCCACGATCTCACGCACCAGGCGAATGACCTGGTAAAGGCGTTGAAACAGCACCGCCGCCAGAACCGGGTGATCGAGACCACCCTGGCCAGCATTCGCCAGATCAAGGGCTTGGGGGTGTAGGCGGCAGTTCTCTTGCTTTCCGTATGATCCAACAACAGAGGAGGTTATCGTGGGAGCACGTGAAAAACTCAACACCATTCACATCGTCGGCACCCTCGGTGCAGCCGGATTACTCGGTCTGGTGACCGGATCCTGGTTCTTGGCTGTACTCGCGGGCGCATTGCTCGTCGGCGCTGCGATCCATTCCGGCGATGTCCGGTTCAAGAGGCGTCGTTGAGCCGCGTCCTGTTCGCACGATCCCACCCGGTATCGTCCTCGCTTGTCGAGGACGAGCCGGGCCGGGGATTGGGAAAAAGCATCGACGCCACGAAGGACTCGCGGGTGCTTTTTTTTAACTATGGGGTAGCGTGGGCTCTTGAAACCAAGTCAAAACCGAGACAGTCGGCAGTAGCAAGCCGTTGGCCGCCGTACCTGCGCTAGCTCACTGAGCCACGTCAGCGCATAAGCTGTTCCAAGCCTCGGTATCGCCGATCCGTCCCATGGCGTTGATCCCTCGTCACGTCCAAGCGAGCCCCGCGCGTGAGAAGAGAATCGGCAACGACAAGCTTCGCGACGAAGGAAAGACGGATCAGGTCGTCGGGACGGCCAAGCAGGCCGTCCACAAGGTCGCCGACACGGCCAAGAAAACCGTGAAAAAGGTGACCAGGTATGCCCGCATGAAAAAGATTTTAAGGCGTGCGGTAAGAGAAGTCTGCCGTGGCGTAACCAGGGCACTGGCAGCCAAGGAACAGAGAGTGCCCTGATTCATTTCTTCTTGGCCGCACGGAAATCGGGTGATTCCGCCAGTGTGAAAAGAACGACCTCCTCGCCAGTGACGGTGCTGATGTCATGGTGCATGCTCAGTACCTTGATGCCGGTGATCTCTTGGACCAGGGCTTCCATGACCGGACGGGCCGTTTCAATCAGATGGGTTCGCACTTGCTTGAGCAGGTCCCGCCCCTTCTCGGCCGAAAGCGACTTGACCAGTTGCTGCTCGGCGGCGGTCAAAACGCCTTGCAGGCGGACCACAAGGAGATCGCCGAGCAGGTGGGTATGGATATCCTTGGGTCCCCGCCCCATATAGTCCTGCTCGAAACGGGTAACTGCTTCACACACGGCCGATTCGATTTCTCCGTGGGTTTTCACTTCTTCCCCCGCGCACGGTGCGGCCTTCGAGCGAACATTATCCCTGGTTGACGGAACATTTCTCATCAGATTCTCCACAGTAACCGAGATAATCTTACCAAATCGGATAGAAAAGCCAAAGCCCTCTTGTATTTGCCCCGTGTCGGCATAGAATGGATGTGCTGGAAGAGTCGTGGTGCGTTTGGCTGCGGCTTTCCGGTGAAATTGTCGGATGACTAGATGAAGAGCAACTCGGCCGCGCTGAGGGGCTCGTTAGTGAGTAAGCCGACGTGGTCGAATACCTCCGGGTGTTCCGCCACGTCGGCTTTTTTTTGTTCTTGACCTGTCTTGCGGCCGTAAAGGATCGTCTGCCATGGAAAACCTGGATCCAAGCGTGGCGCAGCAGATTGCCCAGGCGGCAATCTCTTTCCAGCAGCAGCGGACAGGCCACGCGCCCAAGTCGGTGGCCGTGGTTCTCAGCGGCGAGACGTTGCTGATCACGTTGCAAGGGGCCCTATCGCCGGCCGAGAAGGCCCTGGCCCAGAGCCCAGCGGGTGCTGCCCAGGTTCAGGAGTTTCACCGGCAGTTGTTCGCCACCTCCGCTAACGAGTTGCGACAGGAGATCAAACGGATTACCGGGGTCGAAGTGCGAGAAGCGACTACGGAAGTCGAAACGACGACGGGCACCGTCGTGCAGGTCTTCACGACTGGGACCATGGTCCAGGTGTTCTTGCTCGCCCAGGGCGTACCTGCGGACAGTTGGAGCGGGAACGGATCAGGTGTTCAGAAACAAGAAACGGACGTTTTGCCATGTTAGTTTTATCCCGGAAAAATCAAGAATCGGTGGTAGTTGGCGGGTCGGATGGTTTTCATCGCCTGTTCAGAGTCAAGGTGCTGGAGATTCGTGGCGCGAACGTGAAACTGGGCTTCGAGGTCGATCCCGATGTTCCTGTCCATCGTGCCGAGGTTTGGGAGCGTATCCTCCCCGCAACACGGGACAAAGTCGATCGCGCCAAGGATTGTCTGGATAACACTCAAGCGACGGAAACGACGATTCATGCCGAACCGGTCGCCGTCGGCGTGTAACTTCAAGAGAAGGCGCGAGACGATTCCCAGTATTCAACTGTTTTATTCGTGAAAGGAAAACTGTAATGCTTGGCATGATTTTGATTGTGGTTTTGCTTCTGATGCTTCTAGGTGCTTGGCCCAGTTGGCCTCACAGCAGAAGCTGGGGTTATTACCCGAGCGGAGGAATTAGTCTGGTTTTGGTCGTTTTGTTCGTCCTACTGCTCATGGGCCGCATCTGATCACGGGAACAACCGGCTAGTGCTGGCGCGATCGCTTACCAATCAAGATAGGAGCATAATCAAATGGCTGACGTAGAAAAAATTATCGGAATCGACCTAGGCACAACCTACTCGGCAGTTGCCGTGATGGAGGGGAACGAAGCCAAGGTCATTCCCAATCAAGAGGGGAACCGGCTGACGCCCAGTGTCGTGGCCTTCACCGACAAGGGCGAAACGCTCGTGGGCGAGTTGGCGAAACGGCAGGCCATCACGAATTCCCGGCGGACCATTTTCTCGATCAAGCGGTTCATGGGTCGCCGGCACAATGAAGTGGCCTCCGAAGAGAAGATCGTACCCTACAAGGTCGTCGGGGGAGCGGAAGACTACGTCAAGATCCAGATCGACGCCCGTCAGTACACGCCTCCGGAAATCTCCGCGCTGATCCTGCGAAAACTCAAAGAGACCGCGGAGGCTTACCTGGGCCACAAGGTCAACAAGGCGGTGATTACCGTCCCGGCCTATTTCAATGATGCCCAGCGGCAGGCTACCAAGGATGCCGGACAGATCGCCGGCCTGGAAGTCATGCGCATCATCAACGAGCCGACCGCGGCTGCGCTGGCCTACGGCCTGGAGCGGAAGGTCGCCGAGAAGATCGTGGTCTTCGACCTGGGCGGCGGAACCTTCGACGTCTCGATCCTGGATGTTGCCGAAGGAGTGTTCCACGTCCTCAGCACCAATGGCGACACGCACCTGGGCGGAGACGATTTTGACCGCGTGCTGCTGGACTACGCCGCCGAGGAGTTCAAGCGGGAGCATGGCATCGACTTACGCAAAGACCCGATGGCCCTGCAGCGGCTCCAGGAAGCCTGCGAAAAGACCAAGAAGGAACTCAGCACGCTGCAACAGACCGAACTCAACCTGCCGTTCATCACGGCCGACGCAAATGGCCCAAAACACCTGCAATTGACGCTCTCGCGGTCGAAGTTCGAGCAGTTGGTCGACCACCTCATCGAGCGCTGCCGCGGGCCGGTCAACCAGGCGATGAAGGATGCGCATTTCGACGTCAACCAAATCGATGAAGTGATCCTGGTGGGCGGCTCGACGCGGATTCCCAAGGTCCAGGAACTCGTGCGGACAATCTTCGGCAAGGAGCCGCACAAGGGTGTCAACCCGGACGAGGTCGTGGCCATCGGCGCGGCGATCCAGGGTGGCGTGCTGGCCGGTGAAGTCAAAGACGTTCTCCTGTTGGACGTAACGCCCTTGTCCCTGGGCATCGAGACCCTCGGTGGCATCATGACCAAGCTGGTCGAACGCAACGCCACGATTCCCACCGCGCAGAAGCAAGTCTTCAGCACGGCCGAGGCCAATCAGATGGCAGTGACCATCAAGGTTTACCAAGGCGAACGGCAGATGGCTGCCGACAATCGCCTGCTCGGTCAGTTCAATCTGGAAGGTCTGCCGCCCGCGCCTCGCGGTACTCCGCAGATCGAAGTCGCATTTGACATCGACGCCAACGGCATTCTCCAGGTCTCGGCCAAGGATCTGGGCACGGGCAAGGAACAGAAAGTGCGAATCGAGCAGAGCGCCGGCCTGTCGAAAGAGGAAATCGAACGTCGTCGCCGCGATGCCGACGTGCATGCCGAGGAGGACAAACAGAAGCGGCAACTGGCCGAACTGCGGAACCAGGCCGAGACGATGACCTGGCAGGTTGAGAAACTCATTCAGGAACACGAGGGCAAGCTCCGTGCTCCCGACAAGGAAGCTGTGACGAAGGCCATCGAACGAGACCCGTGCGGCAGCGAAGGGCGACAACGTGGAAACCCTCAAGGCGGCGATCCATCAGTTGGAGCAGGCTTCGCACGCGCTAAGCCAAGCCCTCTACGCCACGGCCAACGCCCAGGCTGATGCCTCTGCTGCTCATGCCAGGCCCGGTAATGGCGCTCCGCACCAACCGAACGACCGGTCTGGCGACATGGCCCCTGAAGGCAGTGAAGAAGACGCTATCGACGCCGAGTTCGTGGTCAAGTGAATGAATCAAGCGAAGTTCCATCCGTTCTGTCAGTACGTTGCCAGTTCTCTCCCTCGGGAGATCGTGATTCGGATCGCACGTACCGTGCGACCACACGCGAGACACCGCGGCAACGTCCCGTCAAACGGGAGTCTCTCGCTGGATTGTTTCGAGGCGTGCCGAACGGATTGAAGCTGAATCGCAGTAGCGCTCTCAGCAGCACGTCAGCACGGACCCAATTTAACCTCCAACCCGAAAGAGTCGGTGGAAGACGGACGCATGTTGCTTCCGTTGGAAGGTTCGGGCATCTCGTAAGGAAAGAGATTTGTTATGTCTGCAGTGAATGAAGAGAAGAAAACGGCCCACCAAGGCACAGCCAGCCACAAGACGGAGCCTTGCTGCCATACTACGTTCGACGGCAAGGTCGTCAGCATGACCGGCGACAAGCTGGTGGTGGCGAATAAGGAGGGCAAGCAGTGCTCGCACACGCTGGCCAAGGATGCCAAGCTCACCCGCGATGGAACGAAATGCAACGCGGCGGATCTGAAGGCCGGCAACAAGATCCGCGTAACCACGAAGAAGG
>CAWAAL010000026.1:0-341022 GCA_963779975.1 uncultured Planctomycetia bacterium
GAAGCAGTTCATGTCTGTCGATGCGATCGAGGTGCGGGAAACGAAGCAACGCCTGGAAATGTTCGCGGAGCGGGTCCGTACGATCCGCGGTAGCTTGCACGAAGTAGTCGTCGGCCAGGACGAAGTGATCGACCAGTTGCTCTTGTGCGCCCTGACCGGCTCGCATGCCCTGCTGGTGGGCGTGCCGGGGCTGGCGAAGACGCTGATGGTCAAGGCCCTGGCCTCGGCCTTCCATTGGAAGTTTTCGCGGATCCAGTTCACGCCCGACCTCATGCCGGCCGACGTGACCGGCTACGAGCTGCTGGGCCGCGGCGAGGATACCCAAGGGCCGAAGATGGTCTTCCGTCCCGGGCCGGTCTTCGCCAACCTGGTGTTGGCCGACGAGATCAATCGGGCCGCGCCGAAGACCCAGTCGGCCTTGCTGGAAGCGATGGCCGAACGGCACGTGACCGTGGGCGGCCAGACCTACCCGTTGCAAGAGCCGTTCCTGGTTGCCGCCACGCAGAACCCCATCGAGCAGGAAGGCACCTACCCGTTGCCCGAGGCCCAGCTCGACCGTTTCATGATGGAGATTCGCATCGGCTATCCGTCGCCGGGGCAGGAGGAAGAGATCGTGATGCGGACGACCTCCGGCGAGCCGAAGCTGCCGGAGGCGGCCCTGACGCGGGAGGAATTCCTGCAGCTTCGCGACCTGGTGCTGGCCGTTCCGGTGGCCCAGAACGTGGCCACGGCGGCGGTGCGACTGTGCGGCGCGAGCCGGACGGACGATCCCCGCGCGATCGCCATGGCCAAGGACTACGTGGCCTGGGGCGCGGGCCCGCGCGGTTCGCAGAACCTGGTGCTGGCGGCCAAGGCCCGGGCCTTGCTGGTCGGCCGTTGCGCCCCCGTATTGGAAGACATCCAGGCGGTGGCGTTGCCGATCCTGCGGCACCGCATCATCGTGAACCATCGGGCCGTGGGCGACTCGATCACGTCGGGCGACATAATCAATGCGTTGTTGAAGACGATATCGTAAGAAAGCACGAAATCCGAATATCGAAATCCGAAACAAATTCAAAGCACAAGACTTGAAGGTTCGAAGCATGAGCCACGGATTGAACACGGATGAAACACGGAAACGAATCCGTGTTCCTGCCGTGTTCAATCCGTGGCCAGAATTTGCTTGATGTGATAACGAGCGTTCCGGATTTTGATTTTCGAATTTCAGATTCTCCATTTTCCTACGCCCTATGACCGCCCAAGTTCAAAGCCGGTTCCTCGATCTGCGTGCCCTGGCGTCGCTGGAGCGGATGCGCTTCACCACGCGGCATCGCATTGAAGGTTCCTATAGCGGCTGCCACACCTCGCGGCAGCACGGCGGGGCGGGCGTCTTCGTCGATTACCGCGAATACTCCGGCAGCGAGGACCTGCGGCGGCTGGATTGGAAGGTCCTGGGCCGGACTGGAAAGACCTTCGTGCGGATCTACGAAGAGGAAACCAACTTGCTCTGTACGCTGGCCCTGGACACCAGCGGCTCGATGGCTTTCCGCGGCATCGCCCACCTCGACGGCGGCTCGAAGCTGCAATACGCCCAATACCTCTCCAGCGCCCTGGCCCACGTCATCAGCCGCGGCCAAGACCAAGTGGGCCTGGCCCTGTTGGATCGGCAGTTGCGGTCGATGCTCCCGCCGGGGGCAACCCTCACGCATCTTAGTCAACTTTATGCCTTGATCGAACAAATCGTGCCGCGCCCCACCACCTCCATGGCCGCCGGGCCTGCGCGAACTGTTCGAGCGCTGCCGGCGGCGGGGCGTGCTCCTGCTGATCAGCGACTTCCTCATGGACGACCTGGAGGAAGCGTTCGGCGTGTTGCGGCTCTTCCGGCATCGCGGTTGGGAAGTCATCATCCTGCACCTCGTTCATCCGGAAGAGGAGCGGCTGCCCGAGGCCTCGGCCTTCCGTTTCGAGGGCATGGAGGCCGATGGCCGGGTCGATTGCAGTCCGGCCGAGATCCGGGCGATCTATCGCGATCGGTTTGCCGCGCACCTGGCGATGGTGCGGCAGTTGGCCCTGGCCGGGGGCTGTGATTATCGCCGCGTATCGACGGCCATCCCTTACTTGCAGACATTGGGCGGGTTCCTCGTGGAACGAGCGGGTTCATGACATGATTTCCTTGCTTCATCAATTGGCGATTATGGGTGGCATGCCTTCACGGCGTAGCCGGGTAGGCATGTTCCAACGGCCACGAAACATGTTTGCCCGGCTACGCCGTGAAGGCATGCCACCCCAGCGAGTAGGTTCATGACATGAGCTTCTTTCACCTTTGGGCAATCGGGATCGGAGCAGCCGCGGTCGCCGCGCCGGTGGTCATCCACTGGCTGACGAAACCCCGGCCGGTGCGCATGCCGCTCTCGACGCTGCGCTTCGTCCGCGAGGCGATCCACCAGCGCCGGGCCAGACACCTGCTCCGCGATCTGCTGATCCTCGGCCTGCGGACGCTGGCCGTGGCGATGCTCGCCCTGGCCGTGGCCCGACCGCTCTTCGGACCGCAGCCGCTGGCCGCCGAGCACCAGGCGGGCGATACCGTGCGGATCGTGCTGGTCGACGTGAGCCAGAGCATGGGCGCCACCGTCGGGGCCACGCAGCAGATTGCCCAGGCGCGGACCTTGGCGGCCAATCAGTATCTTCAATATGAATCGGGCTTGTGGGCCAACCTGATCCTCGCCGGCGCGACGCCCCGCACGGTCTTCGAGGGGCCGTCCACGAACTTCGAGACGCTCCGCGACGAACTTTCCCGCTGCCAGGCCCTGCCCGAACGGCTGGACGTCAAGGCCGCCTTGGAGCGTGCCGCGCAGATGCTCGCGCCGACCTCGGACGAGGACAAGCGGCGGCGGGAACTGGTGATCTTCAGCGATTTCCAGCGGTCGAGTTGGGCCAAGGCCGACTTCTCCGTCCTGCCCGCGGACACTGCGATCAATCTCGAATCGACCGCCCCCAAGGGGCCGCTGCCGAACCTGGCCGTGTTGCGGGCCATGGCCCGTGCCGACAGCGCCCAGGCGGGCAGCGTGCGGGTGGAAGTCGAGGTGGGCAACTTCACGCTGGCGGCCCGGAAGATGACCGTTGACGTCACGCTCGGCGAGGTTCATCGGCGGCTGGAAGGCCTCTGCGCCGCGCAAGGCCGCTTGACGTTGACCGCGGATCTGGAACTTCCGGGCAGCGCCGTTGCCGGGGGCTCGTTTAACCCGGAGCCAACGGCGACAACGCACTCCGTCGCCGCTGGCTCGGGGTTAAGCGGTTGGCAGTGGGGCCAGGCCGAGCTTGTCGGCGTGGTGGGCGCGGAAGACGCCCTGGCCGCCGACAACGTCCGACCGCTGGTCGTGCAGCTTCGCCCCAAGCCGACGTATGCCTTGCTCACCCGCCAACCGGCCCGGCAGCGGCCGTCGTCGAGCCATTTTCTCGAATGTGCCCTGGTGCCCGACGGCCGCCTCGGACCCAAGGCTTCGGCAACGGTCGTGCGCCTCGATCCGGTCAACCTGGACGCCAAGACGCTGGCCCCCGTGGACTTGGTCTGCCTGGACCATCCCGGCAAGCTCTCCGAGGACGCGATCAAGGTGCTCTCGGCATCGCTGCGCCGCGGGCGGCCGGTCCTGTACGTGGCCGGCGAGACGATCGACGCCACGAACCTCAAGCGTCTGGCCGAGGCGGGCAGTTCGGGGCTGCGCATGCCGGTCGAGTTCGCGCCGCCGCCCGCCGGATCGAATCGGCGCAACCTGTTCCTGAAGGACGTGCGGAAGGAGGAGCCGCCGTTCAGCGTCTTCGGCGATAATCTCTCCGCCTTCATCGGCAGTGCGCGATTCGCGGGCGGGCTCAGTTCGCGGCAATTGGCCAACGGCCTGGCGGGCGACGTGCTGGCCGCCTACAACGACGGTTCCGCCTGCCTGGTCAGCACGGTCTCCGACGCCGGCACGCTGGTGGTGTTGAACGCCGATCTGGCGGCGTCGGAGCTGCCGGGCAAGTCGATGTTCGTACTGTTGGTGCAATCGCTGGTCGATCGCATCCTGAACCGCTCCGGCGGCCCGGCGCTGGCCTGCTGCGGCGAGCGGCTGGTGGCCCAATTGCCGCCGGAGGTGTTGTCGGCCAGCGGCCTGCGGATCGTCGGACCCGAAACGTACTCATCAAACCGACCAAGCGAGCCTGGTGCCCGCATGGTGAATTCGAACAGCGAGGCCTCCGGCGGCCGCTACGGCGAACTGATCGAGGAAGGCGCCGCCGTGGCGTGGAATTGGCGTTCGCCGGACCGTCCCGGCGTCTATCGCGTCTGCCGCGACGCGCAAGCCGGCGCCGCGGCCACGGTCTTCGCGCAGGCGATCGAAATTCCGGCCGAAGAGAGCGAGTTGGAGTATCTCTCGCCGGAGGTGATCCGCAATCGGTTGGCCGCCGGGCGGGACGTTTACTATCGCAGCGCGGCAGCGGAAGAAGAGCGCCGCGACGATCTTTGGAAGTGGTTCGCCGTGGCCTGCGTCGTATGCGGGCTGGGCGAACTGACGAGCTTGATGGTGTTTAGGACGTAACACGGACCTTGCCCCGGAGGGGCACTTGATAATAGCCCAGCGATTTATCGCGGGGACAGAAGTTCATCAATACCTTTTTCAGTCCCGGAGGGACGATTGAAATAACCGCGGGAATTGCAACTCAGTCGTCCCTACGGGACTGCAAAGGGTTCTGACTTCCCGGTCCCAGCGATAAATCGCTGGGCTGTCAAACGTCCCTCCGGGACAAATACAGCATGCCGCACATTCGAATTCATCGCAGAGCTCACTAACTTACACACAACCACCCATGCTGACCTTCGACCCTTACATTCCGCTTGCCTTGTGGGTGCCGCTGGCGCTGGCGGCGGCGGGACTGTTGACCGCCTACGCCCTGGCCAGCCGCGGCCGGATGCTGGGCCGGAGGCGCGGGGCGATCCTCGCGTTGATGGCCGCGGCCGTGGCGGTGCCGCTGGTCGTCCTGCTCAACCCAACCTGGATGGACCGCGTGCCGCCTCCGCCGGGCAAGCCCTTGCTCTCGGTGCTGGTCGACGCCTCGGCCAGCATGGACGTCCACGATGCCCCGCAATTGCGGTCCCGCTACCACGAGGCCTGCCGGATTGCCAAGTCGATGGTCACGGATCTGGGCGATCGTTATGAAGTCCGCTTGCGGAGCTTTGCCGCCGCATCCGTGCCCACCGGAATCGAGGCCCTGGAGGCGAAGAAACCCGACGGCGCGGCGACTGACCTGGCCGCGGCGATCGACTCGGCCTTGGACAATGAACAGCCCCAGGGGCAGGCCGTGCTGTTGTTGAGCGACGGCGGCCACAATGTCGGCGGTCCGGCCCGGCTCCGCGAGACGACGGCCCGGGCCAAGTCGGAGGCCACGCCGGTCTTTACCTATACGATCGGCGGCCCCGCCGAGGTCCGCGACCTGGAAGTCGAGATCCAGCGGCCCCAGGAGTTGGCCTTCGTTCGCCAGCAGGTACCGGTGGCCGTAACGCTGCGACAGCGGGGATCGCTATCCCCCCAAGCCACGCTGCACCTGCTGCTGGAAGGCAAGGAAATCGAAAAACGAACGGCCCGGCTCGTCCCCAACGGCTCGACCGAGCAGGTGTTCAACGTGAAACAGGATGCCGCGGGACTGTTCCGCTACGAGGTGCTGGCCGATCCGCTGCCCGGTGAAGTCACGGCGGCGAACAACAGCTCGCCGTTGTTGTTCCGCGTGGTCGATCAGCCCGTGCGGGTCCTGCTGCTGGAAGGCAAGCCGTACTGGGACACGAAGTTCCTCATCCGCAGCCTGGCGACGGACGAGTCGATCGAGCTGACGGCGGTCGTGCAGCTTGCCGAAGGGCGGCTCTTACAGCGGAAGATCGCGCGGAAAGGCAAAACGGCCGACGATCAGTGGACGATCGAGAAGGACGCCGGGAAGTTCCTGGCCGACGGAGCGACGTTGAAGTCATACCAGATCGTGATCTTGGGGCGGAATGCCGAGGTTTTCCTCAGCGACGAGGCCCTCGCCCGGCTCACGAAGTGGCTCGACAGCGACGACGGGTCGTTGGTCTGTTTCCGCGGCGCGCCGTCGTCGAAGATCAGCCAGCGCTTGGACGAGCTGATGCCGGTCCGCTGGACGGCCTCGACCGAGACCCGCTTCCGCGCCCAGTGGACCGACGCGGGGCAGGCCCTCCGCTGGCTGCCGGGCGAGGGCGAGACCGATCCGCTGACGGCGATGCCCGCCTTGGCCACGACCGCGCAGCCCAAGATCAAGCCCTACGTGGCGACCGTCTTGGCCACCAACGCGGCCGGCGGCGGTCAGACGATGCCGCTGGTGACCTATCGGGCGGCCGGCAGCGTGGGTAGCGGCCGCGTGGTTGCCGTGGAAGGGGCCGGCATGTGGCGCTGGGCCTTCCTTCCCCCGCAACACCAGGACCGCGATGAACTTTATGGTTCGTTGTGGCGGAGCCTGATCCGCTGGCTGGTGACCAACGCCGGTATGCTGCCTTCCCAACGACTGGCCTTGAAAGCCGAGAAATGCACCTTCAATAATGAAGAAGACGCCGTCGTGACGCTGCAAGTCCGCGAGGACCGTTGGACGGGCGGCATACCGCAGATCGAACTTTCCGGCCCCGCGCCGGCACAGCCGCAAACCGTGGTCTGCAAGCCTTGGGGCAACGCACCGGGCCAATACCACGCCGACCTCGGCCGGCTTGGCGAAGGCCGCTACCGGGTCCGCGTCGCCGGGGCCGCCAAGGACGAGACATCGGCCGAAGCGGCGTTCGACGTCCGCGGCAACCTCAAGGAACGGCTGGACGTGGCCGCGCGGCCGGCCAATATGGCCTGGATCGCCCAGGCCAGCGGCGGCGCCGAGTTGGAACAGGCCGAGCCGCGGGACGTGGCCCGCTTGTTCGACGAGCATTTGCAGCGCAGCCGGCCCGAGCGGGTCATTCGCACGGCCGCATGGGATCGCTGGTGGCTGCTGGTCGGGGCCTTCGCCCTCTGGGGCACGACCTGGGGCCTGAGACGTTGGTCGGGATTGATATAACATGCAAAACAACACTCGATTGCAAGCGCGACTTCGCAAGGCGGGCCGGCGGCTGCGGCTGATCGGCTCGGCCGGAGCCTTGATCTGGGGATTGGTGGCCGCCGTGGTTCTGCTGGTCTTCGCCGCGTGGCTCGATCTCGTCTGGGAACTTTCCCCGACCGCACGGATTACGCTCCTCTGGGGCGCCGCGGCCGCCGGGATGATACTGCTGGCGGTCCTGGCCTGGCGCACCGCCCGCACCGCACGTCCCGCCGCCCTGGCCCGACGATTGGACAGCGCGATCAACTCCTCCGGCGAGATCCTCACCGGCTGGGAGTTGGATAGTAGGGTGCGGTCAAGCGCAGTGCAGACCCACCAAAAAACGCCGAAAGATGGTGGGTCTGCGCTGCGATCGACCACACCCTACACGTCTCGAGCCCCTCACCGCCGGGCTGGCCACGATGGCGACCGAACATGCCGAATCGCTCGCCCGTCGCGCCCCGCTGGCCAAGGCCGTCCCGGCCAAACCGCTGGGCCGGGCGCTGGCGGTCTTGGCCGCATTGGCGGCTGCGATCGGCCTGTTGGCCCTGGCCATGCCCGATCTGGTCAAGACCGAGTGGAACCGCTTCACGCGACCGACGGCCGACGTGCCGCCCTATAGCCCCTTGCGGTTCACCGTAGAGCCTGCCGGCGCCCGCGTGCTTTACGGCGAGGACTTGGAGATCAGCGCCAAGGTCGAGGGCGGCGTGGCCGATCGCTTGGAACTCGTGCTGGAAAACAGCGACGGCAGCCAGTCCAGCCTGCCGATGTTTTCAGAAAATAGCGGCACGTGGCGGGCCGTACTCTCCAAGCTGACCGAGCCGACGCTGTATTTCGTCCGCGCGTACCGGGCCCGCAGCGAGAAGTACCGCATCGAGATCGTTACCGTGCCGCGGATCGAGACCGTCCGCGTGCTGGTCGTGCCGCCGGAATATGCCGGTCAGCCCAATTACGAAGGCCCTGTGCCCGACGACGGCGTCAAAGGTCTCCGCGGCACCAAGGTGACGCTCTGGGCGACGAGCAATCGGCCGCTTTCCGGCGGCAAGTTGCTGGTCACCCGTGGTCGCGGAACAGGCCGGAAGCCCGATGAACTGGCCATGCATCCCAGCGAATCGGGCAGCCAGGAGGCGGTCGGCCAGTTCGAGATCAGCAGCGACGGGAAATTCGAATTCTGGGTCAAAGACGAAGCCGGCCAGTTGTCGCAGCAATCGTTCTCCGGCAACATGACGATGATCCCCGACCAATATCCGCTGGTGCGGATCCTCAAGCCGCCGCCGCAATCGCTGGCCACGCCGACGGCGGTGCTGCCCGTCATGGTCTCGGCCGAGGACGATTGCGGCATCTCGCGGCTGGAGTTATTTCGCAGCCTGAACCACTCGCGGCCGCTGCCGGCGGCGGTGCGCTTGCCGCCGAAGGCCCCGCATCGCCGCGATGAACAGGTGCCCTTGCCGCTCGACCATTACGGCCTGGAGCCGGGCGACGTGCTCACCTTCTTCGCGCGGGTGGAAGACAACGATCCGGCCGGGGCCAAGGGGGCCGAAAGTCCCGTGGTCAGCGTGAAGATCATTTCCCAGGAGGAATTTGAACGCATGCTCCGCGTGCGGCAGGGAGTCGAGGCCCTCGTCTCGAAGTACCGCCAGGCCCAGCGGAGCCTGGAAGGCCTGACCAAGAAAGTCGAAGGGTTGCGGAAGAAATTGGAAAAGGCCCCGGCCAAGAGCCGGTTGGCCGAGGAGACGCGAACAGAGATCCGCCGTTTGCAACGGCTGATGCGTCGGGAAGCGGCGTCGCTGCGCGAATCGGCGGCGCACCGGCTGCCTTTCGACATCGACGAAAAGCTCTCGCCGGACATCAGCAAGGTCGCGCAAATGACCGACAAGATGGCGGACGAATTGGAGAAACTGGAAAAACAACTCGACCTCGCGAACGGCGACCTGGAGAAGAAACTGACAGACCTCTTGAAGCAACTCAATGCCGGGCGGCAAGAGTACTCGGCCGCGGCCATGGTGCCGATGGAACTGCTGGAGGTCGTCTTCCCGCTGTTGGTCGACCAGCAGCGATTCATCATGCTGGCCATGCGGCAGGAAGACCTGGCCCAGCGGATGGAGGCCCTCAAGGGTCATGACGGCGAGGATAATCCGGCCTTGAAGACCCGCATGCGCGACCTGGAACACGAGCAAGGGAAGATCCGCGTGGAGCTTGACGAGCTGTTGGGCGACATCGAGGACCACGCCACGCGGTTGCCCGATCGCTCGGAGTTGCAGAAGCTGCGGGAAACAGCCGTGCAATTCGTCAAGGACGTCCGCGGCAGCGGCGCGGCCGAGGCCTTGGCCGGATCGGAAGCGGCCCTGGCCGACTTCGCCGGCACCCGTGCCCACGAGAAGGCGAAAGAAGCCGCCGAGATCCTGAATCGATTCGTCAAACGTTGTCAGGGCGACGGAGACATGAACAGCCAGTGCCAGGGTGTCCTGGTTTTCCAGCCGAAGTTGTGCCAGTGCATGGGGAATACCCTAGCGCAATTGCTCGCCGAGATGGGGATTGGAAACAGTAGCGGCGGCATGGGCACGATGGGGCTGTACGGCAACATGGCCGGCATGAGCGGATTCGGCAGCGGCCAGTTCGGCGAGCCAACCAACGGGTCCGACGGACGCGGCGAGGAACAGGGAGCCGACGCCGCCAGCGGCGGCAACCCGGACGTTTTCGCCCCCGGCGAGGACGCGGCGGGCGGGACCGCCAGCTCCGCGAGCGAGGCCGGCGTGCCCTTGCGCTACCGCCGCGCCGTGCGACAGTATTTTCAGCGCCTGAGCGAAGAGCTCGGCGATCGCGTGCCTGTTCGCTGAAAAACGACCCCATCCACCTCGCGTGGATGGTGAAGAAGATTGAAAAGCTAGAGAGTAACGCGCAAAAAAACGAGACCCCATCCGGCTTGCCCGGATGGTGAATGAGGTTGAAAAGCTAAAGCCGAGAAGCCGAAACACAAAGACCCCATCCAGCTTGCCTGGATGGTGAATCAGGTTGACCCGCTACTGACGATGTGGCGGTAGCCTGCCAACCTTCTTCACCCACGGGACAAGCCCGTGGGGGTCGTACGGGATTCTGGTTCTTACTTTAGCCGCCCAACCTTATTCACCATCCGGACAAGCCGGATGGGGTCTCAGAGGCGTGCCACGACGTCAAACGCTGGATGGGTGCCCGGTTGAACAATCCACGAGGAGCATGACTATGACGATCAGAACAACGCGATTCACCTTCCTGGCCTCCGCCGCCATGGTCGCCGGTCTGCTCTTTCCCTGCGGCCGCGTGGTCGGCGTGGGGCCGGACCCGGCCGAACCAAAACCGGCGCCGCCCGCGAAGGAATCCGCCGCACAAAAACCGGCGGCCAAGACCATCGTGCCCGACCCGCGGCAGACGGGCGGCGAGCCGGACGGCGTGGTGCAGGTGGCCAACCTGGTCTACGCCGGCACGAAGAGCAGCCACTGCTTCTCGGACCATTTCCTGGTGGCCGCCGAGAAGGAAAGCGCCGTATCGACCAGCCGCCGCTTCCATGCCGTGAAGCTCAGCAGCGAGAACGTCTTCGAGTTCCCGCTGGTGATCATGACCGGCGAGGGCGACTTCCAGTTGACCGACGAGGAGCGGCAGAACCTGCGGCGTTATGTCGAGCGGGGCGGCCTGCTGCTGGCCTCGGCCGGTTGCTCGTCGCCGGAATGGGACCGCGCGTTCCGCCGCGAGATGGCCGGCGTCTTCCCCAAGCAAGACCTGCAGGCCATCGCCATGAGCCATCCCATCTTCCACACCGTCTACGAGATCCCCAGCCTTTCCACGTCGCACGGCGGCGGCTGCCGGCCTTTGGAAGGCATCGCCATCGGCGGACGGCTGGGCGTGATCTATTCGCAGGACGGCCTGAACGACTCGCACAGCACGCCCGGCTGCTGCTGCTGCGGGGGAAACGAAATCAACAACGCCGTGCAGATCAACGTGAACATCCTCGCTTACGCTTTGACGTATTAGGCTGCGCACAAATGACTGGAACACATTCGAGATTGGCTGGCATGCCTTCACGCGAGGGTGGCATGCCTTCACGGCGTAGCCGGGTAGGCATGTTCGACGACCTGCGAAACATGCCTACCCGGCCGACCATGAGTACATGGTGCCCGCGTGAAGGCATGCCACCCTTTACTGTCGCCCTGCTGACGCTCAGCGGCGCCCTGAGCGTCGGCTGCCGGCCGCAGCGCCGACGTATCGAGCGACGGCCGGCCGCTGACGGTCGTCGTCAGCGGCGATACGGCCGGCTGGATCGTGCCCTGCGGCTGCACGTCGAACCAGTCGGGCGGCCTGCCGCGTCGGGCGACATACCTGGCCGAGCTTGCCGCAGGGTCCGAACTGATCGTCGCCGACGTGGGAGGCGCAGCGGCCGGCAAATCGGCCTACGACCGCCTCAAGTTCGAGGCCATCCTGCAAGGCGAACTGGCCATGGGCATTGCGGCCCACAACCTCGGCGCGAGCGAAGCGGCCCTCGGCCCCGATTACCTCCGCGAGGTCGCCCGGCGGCTGCACGTGCCTTTCGTCTCCACGAATGTCCTGCTCAACGAGGGCCAACCGCTGGTCGAGCCGTTGCGGATCGTTCAGGCGGCCGGACGCAGCGTCGCGGTCCTCGGCGTGCTCAGTCCGAAGTTCACGATCGATCGACTGCGGATCGCTTCGCCCCGCGAGGCGATCTTGCAAGCCTTGCGACAAGCGGCCGGCCGTTTCCAGGCGGCCATCGTGCTGGCTTACGTGCCGGAAGAGGAACTGCAATCTCTGGCCGAAGGGCTGCCCGAGGTCGACGTGGTCGTCGGCGGTCCGACCGGTCAGCCGGTTGCGCCCCGGCATCTCGGCCCCACGCTCATGCTGTCGGCAACCAAGCAAGGCAAGTTTCTCGCCCGGCTCGACGCGCCGCCGGACGCGAAGCAGCGTTGGACTGGCGGGATCGTCGAACTTTCCGAGCGCTACGCGGACAACGAGGCCCAGGTGGCCAATGTCGCCCGGTTCCGCAAGGAACTCGGCCGACGCGACATTGCCGTGGCCGATACGTCGTTTGGTCCCCGGCTGCCGCAGGGCGCGCCTAAGGAATTTGCCGTCGCCGGGACCAAGACCTGCCGCGATTGCCATAAGCCGGAGACCCAGGCTTGGGACAAGTCGCGCCACGCCCGCGCTTGGAAATCGCTGGCTGAGCACGCGGCCCAGGTCGATCCCGATTGCCAGCGGTGCCACGCCACCGGCTATGGCTTGCCCGGCGGGTTCGTCTCACTCGGCCGCAGCCCGGAGCTGGTCGAGGTGGGCTGCGAAAACTGTCATGGCCCCAGCCGGGAGCACGTCCACGAGCCGAAGATCCACACCGGCTATTTCGCCCAGGCCGGAAATCAATGCATCGCCTGCCATGATCACGAGAACAGCCCACGGTTCGACTTCGATGCCTACTGGGCGAAAATCAAGCATGGCAAGGACCACAAGAACGAGGAGAAGCGGTGATGAAGGACGCGGCCCAGTCGCAAGTCTTTGCCCCGGAGGGGCAGTTGATAATAGCCCAGCGATTTATCGCTGGGAACCCGCCACGCATCGTCCGAGTAGTCCCGGAGGGACGAATGAGTCGTGGTTCCCGCGGTTGTTTCAATCGTCCCTCGGGGACTATTCGCGGTGATAGGGCTCGACAACCCAGCGATAAATCGCTGGGCTATTATCAATCGTCCCTCCGGGACGGAAAACCCATCCGCACACGGCGTTTGCGGACTACTCTCCGTGCCGCCCTGCTCCTCCTCTGCACCGTCGCGGCGCGGGCGGACGACACACCGAAACCGCCCGCGGTTGCCAAGACCTTGCCCTGGCTGTCGAGCCTGACGGAGGGGCAGCGACGCGCGGCGGCGGACCACAAGCCGATGTTCATTCGCGTGGGCGCTGCATGGTGCCCGGCCTGTCGGAAACTGGCGGCCGAGATCGAGAAGCCATCGGTCCAGGCCGAATTGGCGCGTTGGACGCCGGTCTACCTCGATGCGGACAAGTCGGAGGAAGAGGCTGCCGAGCTGAACGTCACCGGCCTGCCCGCCCTGCGCATCCGCACGATGTTGGGCGAAGTCGGTGGCTGCACAGGACGGCTTCCTTTCAGCCGAAGACCTGGTGAGTTGGTTGAAGAAGCAGTACGAAGCCGCCGCGGCCGAGGCCGACGAAGTGCTGCTGACCAACGACGAGCCCGACGCCGCGGCCGTGGTGCGGCTCTTGCGACAGTTCCAGCAGCGGAACCCGGCGATCCGCGAGGCAGCGATCCGGCGGCTGGCGCCCTATCCGCAGAAGGCCCGGCTGGAAGTGGTGCGGACCTTCGTGGAGGGCAACCTCGCGCGGCGGCTGGCCGCCCTGGAACTCTTGCAACAGTGGCGGGCGCCGATCGCGGAACTCGATCCCTGGCAACCGCAAAGCCTGACCAAGGAGCGGATCGCGGCCTTGAGTCTGTGGGCCGAGAAGTACCAACCGCCGGCCGCGCCCGAGGTCAAGAAGCTCACCGAGCAAGCGCTCGCCGAGGCCCGCCGCGACATCGACCGTATGCTCAAGGCCAACCCCGCTGACGCCGAGGCGATCCGGCATCGGCTGGCCGCCTGGGGCGCGGCGCTGCTGCCGGAAGTCACGGCGCGGCTGAAGGAGACGGCGGCCGACGAACAGCGGCAGCGGCTGTGGGCCCTCCGCTATCGCCTGGTCGCCGCCGATTCGCTGGCCCTCCGCTGGCCGGGCGGACTGGAGCGGCTGGCGGCGGCCGATCCCCGCCATCGCCAGCAGGCGGCCGACGAACTGGCCCGCCTCGCCTCGGCCGCCGATCAGCCGCTGCTGGTCGAGTTGTTCAGCGACAACGATCCGCTGGTCCGCGAATTCAGCCTGCGGGCCCTGCAGAACATCGGCGGCAAGGAAACGACGGCCGCGCTGGTGAAACTGCTCTCCGACCCGGAACCGAACGTCCGCGCCGCCGTGCTCAAGCAGCTCGAAGAGAAACCCGATGCGACCATCATCCCCAAGCTGGCCGACTACCTCAAGACCGAGAAGGACGCCGACCTGCTGGTCCACGCGATTCGCTTCTTGAAGGCGGCGGGCGGAGACTCGGCCGCGCGGGCCTTGATCCCCATGTTGCACCACGAGAGTTGGCAGGTCCGTGCCGAAGCCTGCGAGGCCCTGGGCAAGAGGCAGTCGAGTCATACGTACATCAACGGGGAGCTCGTCGACCAGCCCGCTGCAAGTCGAGGTCTACGCTGCCATGCTCGATCTGTTGGCCGACGCCGACGCCTTCGTGGTCAGCCGGGCCGTGGAAGGGCTCGGCAACGCCGACATGGTGGTGGCCGTCGATCCGCTGGTGCGGGCCGCCGCGAAGCATCCCGACCTGGCCCCCAAGATCGTGCAAATGCTGGCCCAAGGACAGAAGATGCGGGTCGCCGCCCTGCCGCACTTGCACAAGTTCCGTAAGCACGCCGACCCGCAGGTCCGCGCGGCGGCCCTGGCGGGATTGGGTACGGTCCTGCCCAATGAAATGGGCGACGAAGTCGCGGACGGATTGCAGGACCCCAGCGACAAGGTCCGCATTGCCGCCGCCAGCGTCTGCTTCCAAACCATGGAGGCCCAGCGGACGATGCTCGTGCAGCAAATGCAGCAGCAGCGACGCAACTTGAGCGCGACGTACCAGGGGTTTACGACGGTCGGCGCGGGGACCGTGACCTTCGAGGTCACGACTCCCACCGTTACGCCGCCTTCCTCTTTCCTGGGCAGCATTGCCGATATCTTCACGAAAGGCAGGGCGAAGGATCTACCTCCGGTCCTGGAGTCGAAGGTCGCGGAAGTCCAAAAGGATTTGGCCGTGAAAGACGGGGCGAAGGCGAAACCAGCGGTCGAAAGCAAGCCGGTCGCGGAAACGAAGCCGGCTACCGATACGAAGCCGCCCGCGGGAACCAAACCGCCCGCCGAAACAAACACGGCTGCCGACAAAATGCCGCCCGCGGAAACAAAACCTGCCGCGGAGCCGAAGACCGAGGACGAGGATCCGTATGACCTCTGGCTCAAGGATTACTACGCCGGCAAACGTCGTCCCAGGTGGGCGGCCGATCTGATCAAGCCACTGGAGAAGATGCTGCAAGCGAAGAACGGCGACGAGCGGCTGGCGGCGGCCATCGCCCTGGTGCCGCTGGGCAAGGCCCAGGCCGTGTTGCCGCAAGTGTACGAGGTGGCCCAATCCGATCCCAAGAAGTATCGCGAGGTGATGGTAGTCTTGCCCTGGCTCGTCTGGGAGCAACGGCTGGCCACGTTCCGGCAATTGCGCAAGATCGCCCCCACGCCCGATGCCTTGTCGAGTCTCGCCGAGTCGGTGGCGGAAGTCCGCGACCCGCGGGCAGCGGAACCGCTCTGGGAACTGCTGGCCGATGCGAAGACGACCGCGCGGCAGGCCTGGGCCATCGAGGTGGGCCTGCTGGCCGTGCATGGGATCGACAATTGGTATTCCTCGCGGTCCAATGAACCGACGACGGCAAAGAAGAACCCCTTGCTCGCGCAATTGGCCCGCTCGGCCAAAGCGCGAACCGCGAGCGGCGGCGACATCCAGCGGCTGGTTGCACTGGCCTTGTTGACCTATACCGATCCCGACGGCGCCATGGAGGTTGCCGAGAAGTTCCAAGCGGATCAACAGCTCAGCGTCGATCTGCGGCATGACGCCTTCCAGATCCTGTTGGCCTTGTCGCCGCGGCAGAAAGGCGATCAGGCGGCGGCCGCCGCCCTCGCCGGCAAGGACGCGCCTTTGCAGAAGCTGGCGCTGGGCTATTTCGTTTATGGACCGCAAACGCTGCGCCAGGTCCGCGAGACAATCATGGTCCAACTCGACCGGGAGGAGGTCTCGGTTCGCACCAGCGCGCCGATCGTACCCAAGCCGCCGGCAGGATTGAAAATCAGCCAGATCCTGCCGCTGTTGAGCGATTCCGACCCGGCCGTCGCCGCGGAAGCCGGCTACCTGCTGGCCCTGATGGGCGAATCGCGGGGCCTGGAGCCGCTGCTGCGCTACGCCGAGCTGCAGGGCAAGAGCAACTCGCGATTGCAGCGGCTGGCCTACCGCGCGATCGCCGTCCTAGACGATTCCGACCAGATCCCCCTGCTGAGAAAGATCTACGCCGGTCTGGAGCGCTACGAAGTATCCGAGTTTTATTGGACGATCCGCATCATGACCGGCCCCGAAGTCCTCAAGTTCCGCAAGCAGATCCGCGACGAAGTGGGCATGAACCAACTGCAATAAACACTTCAGCACTCAGAAAGGAAAACATCATGCGGCAATCCAAATGGTTCATCACCGGCCTCTTGGCCGGCTTGACGGTCGCGCTGGCGGCAAGCGCCGCGCGGCGCAGTCCGTCCACGCGACGGGCACGGGCGAAGGACAGATCTCCGCCTCGGGGCACGTCCACCTGCAGCGACCGCCCACGCACCTGCGGATGTACTTGCAATTGACCGGCAAGGGCAAGACGCTGGAAGAGGCACTTGCCGCGTTGAAGGAGCGGCGTGAGGCAGCCGCCGCACAGCTCGAAAAGCTCGGCGTCGACAAGAGCGCCCTGGTGTTCACGGCGCCGGGCGTGGACGATTCCACCGCCGCGCAGCAGCGGCGGATGGAAGTCATGATCGCGCAGCGGCTCGGCGGGCGCGGCGCCAAGAAGGCGCGAAACCCGTCAAGCCGCCCGTGGCCGTGACGACCATGCTCACGGCGACCTGGCCCCTGGCGGGCGACACCACGGAGAAACTGCTCCTGGCCGCCGAGGGCTGGCGCGAGAAGGTCAAGGCCGCCGAACTGGCCGGCGGCAAGGAGGCCCCGAAACTTTCGCCGGAGGAACAAGAGGTGGCCGAGGAAATGGCCGCCCAGGCCGCTTCCAACGGGGGCAACGAGGAGGAACCGGTAAAGCCGGGCGAGCCGCACTTCGTGTTCGTGGCCCGGCTCTCACCGCAGGACCGCCAAACTGCCCTGGCCGAGGCCTTTACGAAAGCCAAAGCCCAGGCTGCCGAATTGGCCAAGGCGGCCGGCGCCGGCTTCGGCGCGATGACCGGCCTGAGCGGCGACGGGGGGACTGGCGGCATGGGCGCCCTTGCCGGCATGAATGCCTCTTGGCGATACAACCCCTACGCGGCCCGCGAAAACTACGAGTGGCTGCAGCAAGTCGCGCAGACCGCCGGCGGCGAAGAACAACAGGGCGAGGCCATGGCCCCCAAGCCGGACGGCATCGCGTTCGATTTCGCCGTCAACGCGACCTTCGCCGTCTTGCCGAAGTAGCACCGTCGGGTGCAAGCCGGAGCGGCGCGCAGCGCTAGCCCATAATACCATCGCAAAATCGCTACGCGACGAAACTGCATGCACTCTTCACGCTTCCTTGAACTTTGCCAATTCCGCCTCGGCGGCCGCAAGCTGCTGCTCAAGGTTCTTGACCTCAGCGGCATCGTCCATCTGCTTGCGGGCACCGGCCAACTGCTGCCGCAGGTTGGTGATCCGCGTGTTGAGAACGTCGATCCGCTTCTTTGCTTTCTTGTCCATGATAAGGTTCCGCAGGATGTTGGATGTTGTCGATCAGCTTATTTCCATGGCCAGTCTTAGCGCTTCCTCTTGCGTCCGGGTCTCTCCGTCAAGCTGCGCATCGCGAACGGCTTGCAGGATTTTCTTGAACTTGGGGCCGGGCTGGAGACCATGCCTGCGCAAGTCATCGCCGGAGAGCAACGGCGGCGGGTCGAGCTTCTCGCGCGGCTGCGCCAGCAGTTCGCGGCAATACGCCGCTTCCTCCGGCCCATGCGGCGACAAGGACTCGTGCAGGGCCGCCAACGACTCGGCCCACGGATGCACGAGCACGGGCTGCAACTTCGACCAGCGCATCGAACGGGCCCCGGCCAACGCCTCGCGACGCTCGACCAGCCAGGCCGCTTCCTCGGTCTCCTTGGTCGATAGCTTCCAGCGCAGGCCCACCTCGCGGACCGCGTCGGCATCGACCTGTTCGGCCAAGAGGGCCGCCAGAGCCAAAGGGAAGCTCGGCGTTTGCATCCGCCCGAGCACACCCAGCGCATGCTCGGCGCGGGCCCGCGACACTTCGTCGCCGGGTACGATCTCCGGCAGCACGGCCGCGGCCAGGCCCAACTCGACCAACAGGCGAATCCCCTGCATCCGGCCGGACTCGGTCAGTACGCGGCGCATCTCCATGGCGATCCGCTCGGGGCTGACGACCGTGATTTCGTGGGCCATCTCGCACACGGCGGCGGCCGTTCCCGCATCGATGGAGAAGCCGAACGCGGCGGCAAAACGGACTGCCCGGAGCATCCGCAGCTTGTCTTCGCGAAACCGCAACTGCGGCGCACCGATCGCCCGGATCAAGTGGTTCTGCAAGTCCTGCTGCCCGCCGACGAAGTCGATCACCTTCTCATCGACCGGGTCGAAGAACATGCCGTTGATGGTGAAATCGCGTCGTTCGGCGTCTTCGCGGGCGGAACTGAAGGTGACGCGATCAGGATGGCGGCCGTCGCTGTACTCGGCGTCCTGGCGGAACGTGGCGACTTCGATCATGCCCGCCGGCCGCGGCCCCAACACAGTGATCACGCCGAAAGCGGCGCCCAGCGGCAGGGTGCGTTTGTTGCCGAACAGGCGCGGATTTCCGGCGGCGTGGCGCTGGAGGCCACGTCGTAGTCCTTGGGCCTGCGGCCCAGCAGTTCGTCGCGGACGCAGCCGCCCGCCCAATAGGCCTCGAAACCGGCCCCGCGAAGCTGGCGAACCACCTCCAGGGCGAAGCGACGTTGTTGTTCAGGATCGATCATGGAACTAACAGAATTGTAACACAAATATGGATCATCACGCCTTCGACGCCGCTCCCGATTACCGCTGGGAGGAAATCCCCGCCGATACGCCCGCGTCAATCCTGGACGCCCTCGGCGGTCCCGAGGCCAATCGCGTCACCACGGGACGCGAGGCGGTCTGCGTGATCCGGGCCGGCACGGCCGTGCCCTGGCCGACGCCGGGACAACTCATCCTGGAAGACGGTTCGCGGCAGCCCGTCGGCGACATGCTTCCAGCCAACTTGCCGCTGGGCTATCACGACTTCCATCCCACGGCCGGCGATTGGCAGACACGGGTCATTGTCACGCCGTGGCGCTGCGTCGAACCGCGTGAACCTTGCTGGGGCTGGGCCGTGCAACTTCACGGCACGCGGTCGCGGCAAAGCTGGGGCATCGGCGACCTGGCCGACCTCCGGCGGCTGGCGGAGTGGTCGGCCGGACTCGGGGCCGGCGTGATGCTCATCAATCCGCTCGGTCCACCCGCCCCTGTCGTGCCCCAGGGGGCCAGTCCGTACTATCCCACCACGCGGCGATTTCGCAATCCGCTCTATCTTCGCGTCGAGGATGTCCCCGGGGCCGCGCGGCTGGGTCCGCAACTCGCGCGACTGGCCACCGAGGCCCGCGGACTGAACGCCTTGCCGCGATTGGATCGGGACCGCGTCTTCCACCTCAAGCAGGAGGCCTTGCGGGCGATCTGGGGGACGGGCGGAAAGGGAGAAAGGGAGAGAGGGGGAGGGGGAGAAGGGGAGAAAGTGCGATTCACTGCCTTTCGCCGCGAGCAGGGAGTGTCGCTGGAACGCTATGCCACTTTCTGTGTACTGGCCGAGAAATTCGGCTCCGACTGGCGGAAGTGGCCGGGGGAATATCGCCGGCCCGACAACGCGGCCGTCGTGCGGTTTGCCGCCGACCATGCCAGCGAGGTGGGCTATCATGCCTGGTTGCAGTGGCTGTTGGATCGGCAGTTGTCCGCGGCCGCGCGCGTGATCCCGTTGCTGCAAGACTTGCCGATCGGCATGGACCCCGGCGGCGCGGATGCCTGGGAGTGGCAAGACCTGCTGGCCAAAGAGATGGTCATCGGCGCCCCGCCCGATGCCTTCAATGCCGATGGCCAGGACTGGCAACTGCCGCCGTTCGTTCCCGCCAAGCTTCGCGCGGCTGCCTACGAGCCGTTCATCCAGACGATCCGGGCCGCGCTGAGGCATGCCGGCGGATTGCGGATCGATCACGTGATGGGCTTGTTCCGCCTGTGGTGGATTCCCCAGGGCCAGCATCCACGACAGGGCTGGTATGTTCGCTATCCGGCCGACGATCTGTTGGGCATCGTGGCCCTGGAGAGCCATCGCGCGGGGGCCGTGATCGTCGGCGAGGACCTGGGCACCGTCGAGCCGGGTGTCCGCGAGCGGCTGGCCCTGCGACGCATGCTGTCGTGCCGCCTACTCTGGTTCGAAACCGGCGCGCCAGCAGAATATCCCGAGTTGTCGATGGCCTTGGTCACCACGCACGACCTGCCCACGATCGCCGGCCTTTGGAGCGGGGCCGACGAGGCGGCGCAGCGCTCCATCGGCCTGACGGTCGGCAACGAGATGTGCCAACTCCGCGATCACTTCCGCAAGTTGCTCGGCATGGAAAGCCAAGTGCCCGTCGCGGAGGTGATCGAAGCGGCCTATCGCCGCCTGGCCCAGGCGCCGTCGCGAATCATCACCGCCACGCTCGAAGACGCCCAGGCGATACATGAGCGGCCCAACATGCCCGGCACGCTCGACCAGTGGCCCAACTGGTCGCTGGCGCTGCCGCAGGACATCGAGACGATGATCGAGGCCGAGTTGCCGCGACGGATCGCCAAGGCGCTGGGGAGGGGCAAGCATGGGACAGAGAAAGTGCTAGAATAGAGTATCGTTACAATTGTCCCGTCGGAGCGCGGCGAACAGAGGGCCATGAAACAACCAACCACGGAAAATCGACCGCGGTCAATTACTCCTTTCCAGGCCGCGCCCGGCGCAAGCGAGGTCGAGCCCTACGAAGATCGCCTGGAGCGTGAAAGGGAGTGGGCCATGAGCGAGGGAAGCAGGTTCTTTCAAGGAACGAGCGCGGTACATCTTGCCCTGAAAAGAATAACCCAAAGGCTCAGTGAACTCGGTATCGACTATGTTGTCGTCGGCGGCATGGCGATGTTTCAGCACGGATATCGTCGATTCACCGAAGACGTCGACTTGTTGGTCACTCGCGAGGGCCTCAAGCAGATTCATCAAGCGTTGGATGGGCTAGGCTACCGTCGCCCCTTCCAGGGCAGCAAGAACCTGCGGGACAGCGAACACGGCGTCAAGATCGAGTTCTTGTTGACCGGAGAATTCCCGGGCGATGGAAAGCCGAAGCCGGTTGCGTTCCCGACTCCGCTGTCGGTCGCAGACGAAATCGACGGCATCCGCTGCATCAACCTCCCGGCCCTCGTCGAATTGAAGCTGGCCTCCGGGATGACCAATTCGGAGCGCATGAAGGACCTTGCCGACGTGCTCGAATTGATCAAAGCCCTGGACCTGCCGCGCGACTTTGCCGGCAAGTTGAATCCGTTCGTGCAGGACAAGTACTGCGCAACTGTGGGAAGACGCCCACCCGGCGGCAAAGCGCTATGTCGCGATTTGGCGCAACAAGTGGCTCACGGCCAAAGCGGCGTCGCTTGAAGACATGATTGGTGGATTACAATCGGCCGCGGACACTCTCTGCTCGATGCTTGCGGACGGCGTTACGCTCGATCCAAAGGGTAGCACGTCGGACGATTATGCCTGCTTGGTGACCACCGATCCGGTCATCGCCAAGAAGTACGACATGCACGACGAAAAAGAGTTTTGGGGGGACGACGAGGAGGATGAAGAACAGGCGGCGGATGACAGCGACAGTGAGGAGCCACCGCGTGGTTCGTGAATCGGGTTTGTCGCTCCGCCGCTGCGCAGGAACTTCTCTACACCCGTCACGGAGGTGAGCGACGCGGCTTATCGCCGGCTTGCAGATCGGAAACCGCCAATGTGGCAGGCCGCCGTTCCGCGACAGGCGTTCGCTTCTTGTTTTGGCAGCCCCGCGTTGTACGGCGACTCGCTTCCACCGCGCACCTTGATCTCCGGACCGCACAATCACGAGTGGGGGTCGCAAGTTACGTTTAGACCCGCAAAAGGCAGTGATTTCTGAAAGACGAATCGTGGCGCCCCTGGAAATGGGCCAGCACGTGGTGGACCGCGAAAATCGCATTCTTTGGTTCGGAAGCTAACCCAGTTCTTCCAGCGCCGCGGCGAAAGCCCCGTAGGCCCCGGCGTCATAAAGTACGAAACGCACGCGCTCGGGCTTGCCGTGCTGACGCAGAAAATCGATCGCCGTCTGCAAGGCCACGCGAGCGGCTAAGTCCATGGGATAACCGTAGACGCCGGTGCTCAAGGCGGGCAAGGCGATCGAGCGGCACTCGTGCTCGACGGCCAGTTCCAGCGAGCGGCGAAAAGCCCCCGCCAGCAATTCGGCTTCGCCTTTCTGCCCGCCCCGCCAGACCGGACCGACCGCATGAATCACGAAACGGGCCTTGAGGTTTCCGGCCGTCGAGATCACCGCCGAGCCCGTGGGGCAACCATCGGGATATTTGGCGTCGGTGTCGGCCATGATCGTCGGCCCGCCGCGGCGATGGATCGCGCCGTCCACTCCGCCCCCGCCCGCCAAACCACTGTTGGCCGCGTTGACGATGGCGTCGACTTCCTCCCAGGTAATATCGCCCTGATGAAGTTCCAAAGTCTGGCCGGAAATTGTTCTCTGCATGGGATTTCAGTCCTTCAAATCTTCGGCAAAGGCATTCGAGTTCAACTCCTCGCCCGTCGCATGCCGCGTGAGTTGGTTCCAGTCGAGCGTGCAGCCGGGCTCGAAGACCCGTTGCCGCATGAACTGGCCCACGGCCGGATTGCCCACGTAAACGGCCGTCGCCGGATCGGCGCCGTGCAGCACGTCGCGGGCGATGGCGTGATGCACTTGCGAGGCAAACAACTCGCCCAGCATGTAGCTCTGGTAGTAGACCGGAGCGGTGACGATGTGGATCTTGCTGGCATAGTCGGGCTGGTTCCGCCCCTCCGGCCGCTTCACTTCCTGGTACTTCTCCACGAGATCCCACCAGACCTGGTTCAGGTCCTGATCCGGATTGTCGTACAAGGCCATCTCGAAACGGCAGACGACCTGGCACCAGCGGGAGAAGATCAGAAGCCTGTTGCGACGGAGCTTGCGCGACGCGGCGGCGAACTTCTCGGCCTCCGGCACCTGCACGCCCATTGCCTGAAGCCAACCGGCATCGCCGGCCAGCCGCTCAAACATCATCGCCACGCCTTCGGTCGTCAACGCATGCGACTCGATCCGCAAGATGTAGGGAACGCTTCGCGGGATGCTCTTCGAATACGTCGCATGGCCCGACTCGTGGAGCATCGTCGTCAGCCATTCCTGGCCCGGCACCACGTTGGCCAACACGCGGACGTCGCCCTCGCGGTCCATGTCCTGGCTGAAGGCATGCGGACACTTGCCGGGCTTTTCATGAAGATCGCTACGGCCCAGCACGTCGTCGATCGGCAGGCCGATGCCTTCGTAGAACTTGCGCACGACCTGCAGCGTGTCGATCTGGCGGTAGACCGCCTGGAAGTCGCCGCAGATGGCCGGCGACTCCTGGAAGAACGGGTCGTGATAGTGCCACGGCCGCAATTCGTCCGTGTTCACGCCACACTGCCGGGCCAGCGCCCATCGATCTCGGTCTTAGCGGCGTGAAACGGCCGGCGGGTCAAGTCATCAAGCTCGTCGAACAGCTTGAGCACTTGCTCGCGGGTCAATTCGGACAAGGCAAGCTGCATCACGTAGAAGTCTTTGAAGCCGAGTTGCCGGGCTGCGCGATTCCGCAGACGGGCCAGCTTGACGACGTCCGGCGCGAGGATCGGCCCCACGGCCTTGCTCGCTTCCCAGACCGCCCGCCGCTGGGCGGAATCCTTCGAACGTCCGCAGAACTTCGTGGACCTCGTTCTCGGTCAGCGCCTTTTTTCCGACCTTGGCCCGGAAAACGCTATAGGCCTTTTCCACGGCGTTCGATCGGGCCGACATCTCCTTGATCAGCTCGGGGTCGATCTGGCGGCCCAGATACTGGAGATAGAGCACCGCGATTTGGCGGGCGAGCAACGGATCGCGAAGCGGCTGTTCCTTGATCGCTTTCAGTTCGGCGAACGTCTCGTGATCGGCCAGCAGCAGGTCGAGCCGTGTTTCGATCTGTTCCTTCTTGCGAAAGGCCGCGTCGCTGCCCGTGATATTGGCGTCCCACCAGCAGCGGGCCGACTCGATCTCCAAGGGGCGAACCGTGGCCTCGTGCCGGGCGATGAATCGCTTCGCCCGCGAGTCGTTATCCGTTTGCTCGGCAATAGCGGTGGAAACCATAGTCATAGTGCCGGCCAACACAACCAGCGTGAAATGGACCTGTTTCGTAAGATTTGTCATGAATACCCTCCGCGGTGCAGTGTAACCTCCAGGGGCAAAGGCGTCAAACGCGACGAGGTTTTGTGGGCACGTAGGGTGTGGTCAAACGCAGCGCAGACCCGCCAAGGACCTACGAATGGTGGGTCCGCACTGCGCTTGACCACACCCTACTCACAACGGCAGATCGTTGCCCGGCTCGCTGCCGGGCAGGAAATGGTTCAACATCGGGTCGGGCGAAGCCAGTTCGTGGGCCCGCTGGCTCGGCCGAGCGAAACCGATCACCGGCTTGCTCGGCTTCGCATAACGGGCGTCGGTCTGGAAGACCTTCCAGGCCCAAGCCCAGTCCCACTTCTTCTCATCGAGAAAGTGCAATACCAAGAGCTTCTTGAGTTCCGTGAGTTCGGCGAAGCTCAAACCGTCGGTAGTCGTAACGATGAACTCCACGTCAATCGCCTGGCGAATGTCGGCATGCCAGTGCTCGAGGATCATACGGCGGCGGAGTTCGGCGTCAGGACGGGGAAACTGTACGACCTGATCGATCCGTCCCGGACGCAGGAACGCCGGATCGAGATCCGATAGCCGGGCGTTGGTCGTGAAAATGTAGACCACGCCGATATGGGCATCCACTCCGTCCAGCTCGCCGAGGAAGGTGCTGTGGTGGCTCGTCGGGCCGTATTCCTCGCGGTTCCGCACGCCAAGGTCGAAATCGTCGAAGAGGATCACGCCCGGTTCTTCCAAGTCGAACACCGACTGCACGTCGCCATCCATCCGTGCCCGCTCGTAGTACTCGGCCCGCACGTAGCGCCAGATCAATCCCTGCTTGTAGCACTGGCTGCGGAGCCAGCGGCAAGCCATGGTCTTGCCATTACCGGGCTCGCCCATCAAGAGGATGCCGCGTTTCTGCGGCACGTCATACCGCTTCAGCACTTCCCGTCCGTGGGTCAAGAACGCGACCGAGTTGTCCCAAAGGCGGGCCTTGCTCTCCTCGGCCATGATGGGGGCCGGCTCTTCCGGTCCCGGATTACGGCGGACCTTCTCTCGCAAGAAGCGATAAAAACGCACGTAGTGCTCCGCGGGCACGACGCAGAAGTCCTGCGTCGGCCGCTCGATGGTGCCGGAGAGCTGGTCGAAAACCTTGACGAAGCGAATCGTCAGATCTCCCATCGCCAGGCGGTAACACTCCAAGCCGGCAATGGTGCGGTGGCCGCGGCCGTGTCCTTGAAAGCCGATCAGCGGCAGTCCGCTGACCAGACCCGTGCGGCTCTCCAACCGGGCCACCTTAAGTAACTCGTGCTCCACGAAGGTATCCAGTACGACAGCCTTGCCCGGCACCTTGAGGATCTCGGAAGCCCGCTGAACCAGCGAATCGAGCTGTTGCTGGTGTTGCATCGAGTTCATGGTAAATCCTTTTGATCTTTGCGACGAAGTTGTTCGACTGACCATGCCCCACTTCCAGGGCAAAGATCAATCAGGAAAGCGAGAAGGTGTTAGGCCATTATTCGCAGGGACACACAAAAGCGGCGGGACGTTCACTTCTATTATCTATTCTTTATACATAGCAGTAGTAGTAAGAAGCCAAGAGAATCTGTCGGTCGGGAGACTGGCGATTGACGCAAGAGGCTTATAGTGCAACGGTTTACGCAAAACGATTAACTGAAATTCGGCGTGCAAAAACCGTTGACTGCACGTTGGCTGGCAGTCGACGTCAGGTCGATAACCGGCTGCGCGGCTGGGGCACACTTTCGCGTCGTCGCCAACCGCCGCGCGATCAACGTCCGATCGACAGGCGATCGACAGGTTTTACACGCCCTTTGGACTGCGGTGGCTTGCCACCGCTTTTCAATACGGCCTGCCTGCAATCAACGCTATCCGTGCGCATCCGTACAATCAAGGTCAATACCGCCAGTCGCAAACCAACAAACTCTCCGCGCGTTTTGAAAAGTGGCGGCGAGCCACCGCACTTCAAATTACTCCTCCATTCGCGACAATTGAAACGTCAAGTTGCCGCGCGAACCGGGCACCTCGATCGTCGCGCTGGTGGCGCCGAGTCCCAAGAACTGCGGAATCGCCCGCAGGCAGCCTTCCAGCAACTCCAATTCCCAGGCCAGCGGCGGTCGCATTGAACGGCCAGGGTTCACGTAAATGGGATTGGGATAGGCCTCCGGGCCGACGACCGGCCAGCCGTGGCGTTCGGCGGCGTCGAGATCGGCGATGGGGATCTCAAACGCCTCGCCGTACATGACCGATAGCCCCGTGGCTTGCCGCGACATTTCTTCGTCGCTGCCGGACCCGGTAAACAACTGCTGCAGCATGCCCAGGTCTTCGTACAGGGCCAGACCCAACACCAGGCCGCTCTGGCCCATGACCACGGCGTACCAGGTGTGCGTGTTGAACTTCTGGCACTCGATCTTCAGCGTGGTGTCGCCGGGCACGAGCCGCCAAGGGGCCGCACGATAGAACTCGGCCGCCGCTTCGTAAAAACCGCGGATGTCGTCAAGCCGCACGCCGGGCACCTCGACCAGCGGCGGCGAAGCCTTGCCGCTGGAAAGGAACTTGCCGAGTTGCCGGAAGATCTCGTCGATCTGCTCCAGATCGTCGGCCGCGACGCACCGCACGCCGATCGCATCCAGCCGATCGTACAAGCACCCGCTGGAAGGCATCGCTGCCGACCTCCACGATTCCCGGCCGATGAGGCTCGCCCATCAGCGGGACGGTGGATGGCGTCGACAACATTCTTCCAGATCCACTCCTCGGGCGGCGGATCCATGGTGAGGTTCTGGGTCAGCACCGTATGCTCGTCGCGGCTGGTGACCAGCGATGCCCAAGGACGCCGCAATTCGCCTCCCTGTTCCAGCCAGCCGGGCAGGCGGCGGACGTCGGCCTGCCACGACTCGCCGATGTTCTGCGGCAAAGAGGCCAGTTCGTCGAAATCGACGGAGACCGGCGTTTCCGGTCCTTCCAGGAACCGCCGCACGCTGGTCGAGGCCGGCAGCAGATTTTCCAGCACGACGTCCAAGCCGTCCAACGCATCGCAAAGCCGGCACTGGATGCCGATCTGGCGGAGTTTTTCCTGCCAGGCCTTGCAGAAGGTCTTGCGCCGCACCTGGATCTCCGCCGGCCGGTGCGGTTCGCCGGAGCGGGGACGCAGCAAGGCCTCGATCAACACGTCCCAGGCCTCGCCCACCTTAGGCTGGGTGTCGCCGGCCTCGAAACTGAGAATGGCGTCTTCCGTGCGGTTCCACAGCACCAACGCCCAGGGCGGACGATACGTCTTGCCATCGATCTGCGAAAGCGGCAGGCGGCAGACATCCAATTGCCAGACCTCCTCGTCGACCTGCGGCAGTCGCAGGAACGCGTGGCGGAAGAGCGACCAGGCGGGCTTGCGAGGTTTCGGCGGCTGCGGCAACGGCACCTTGAGCGTCTTTCGCAGCCAGGGGATCGCTCCCGGAGAACCCCGCCAGGTGCGAAGGAACTGGGCGGCGTAGCTGACGGCCTCGTCCTCGCCGCCGAGACTGATGTACGACGGCGGCACCGGCGGCATGCCCTTGTTGCCGACCAGGTAACCAGGAACATGCGGATTGGTGTCGGACGCCGCCCGCAACAAGGTGCGGGAAATGGCCGAGTCGCCCTCGCGGCGAAAGGCCAGCAAGGCGGTCGTGTAGGCCCATTCGGCCGACTCATCGTGCTCGTAACGCTGCAACAGGCGTTGGGCTTCCTCGTCGCGGTCCAGATCCACCAGGGCGCCCAGGAGCAGGTAGCGCACGCCCTGATTGTCATTGGGATTCAGCCGCAGCATTTCCGCATAATGCTCGACCGCCTGGGCCCGTTGGCCCGACTCCCATAGACATTGGGCCAACCCCAACCGGGCCCGCATGTAGGGACGGGTGCGTTGATCGAGCCAGAAGTGGCCTGTCATGGTGTCGAAGGTTTTCGGGCCGATCGCCCGCCGGCCGGCGGCCACGCCTTCTTCAAGAAGCTGCCGGGCCTGATCGCGGGAGGCAGCCTGGTTGGCCAGAATCACGTAGGCGTCGGCGCAGTCGGGCGACACGCTCAATGCCTGCCGCGCCAATTCCGCCTGTTCCTGCGGCCGCGGGGCTGTCCCAGGCCAGGTCGGCAATTTCCTGAGCGATGGCCAAGGGGCTGCGAAGTTTTCCTCGACCGGACGTGAACTTCCGCAAAAGTCCTTCCAGAGAAGCGGACGTCGAAGGGGCAAAGCCCTGTGGCTTCGCTGGTCGCCGCGCCTTGGGGTTATCGGCCTTCTTCGCTTTCTTTTTCTTCTTGGCCACGATATTCCCCTTCGTGCGGGGGCCGTCTGGAGTTTAGTCCCGAATCTGCAAGAATTGTAACCTTTCCGGAATGCGGGGAAATATGGGGGCCGTATTTGGAGTTGGAAGGTTGGAAGGCAGAGCACGCCGGAAGCGGCCGGCGGGGTGCATCGTCAAGAGCGCTATTACTCCTTCTTGCGGTCTACGTGTATTTCCGCAGAGTCTGAGAGGCATTCACCGAAATTCCCACACCCACCCTCCGCGCGAATTTCAAAATTCGCGCGGAACAGTGGAATGCTCCCGTTTCACCGCGAATCAGCTGACTTTAACGATTAAATAAAGTTTGTGGCCAATATAGCCGACCAATAAAAGAGAAGTCCCCTAGCAAGCCTGCTACCGCTCATCCCTATCCCTCTCCCCAAGGGAGAGGGGAATCAACAACCCCATGCCCGACGCTCTTCCGCAATTCGTCGATGACGTGTTAGCCGCCTCCAGTGTAGGCGCCGAAGAGGCGGGCGCCGCCCTGGCCCGCGTTTTCGAGGTGAAGACGCAACTGACGCTCGGCTCTCAGGAGACGTTGCAGTCGGCCGCGCCGCAATTGGATCTCAGCGGCACGGGCCTGATGGTGCTGCTGAAGACCGACCGGACGACCGTGGTCATGACAATCCCCGCTGCCAAGGGGCTCGTGCCGGCGTGGTGCGCCGAGCCGGACCTCACAGGCCAGAGCAAGCTGGCGACCCTGGCGCAGGAATTGGGCATGAACCTGCTGCCGGAAACCTGGCTCGCTCACGACTTCAGCGCCCGCTGGGTTGCGAACATGGCCGACGCCCTGGACCGGGGCGGAGTACCGCAAGATGCCGCCGCAATTCCGCTTGCCGTCAGCCAGGGTGGTCAGCCCGCGGGCACGATCGGCATTCTCTGGCCAGTGAAGCACCCCGACGGCCTGTTTGCCGATCCGCCGCCTGAGCAGCGCGGGGCGAAAGAGCGAGTTGGACAACCAAAGGGAAAAGTGAAGCCGACGGCTGCCGCGCACGTCCGGCGACCTGCCGCCCTACACGCGGAGCCTCCTGCGGATCAAGGTCCCCGTGGTGGTCACCCTGGCCCAGAAGCGGCAAAGGCTCAGTCGCATCATCGAGATCGGGCCGGGCTCGATCCTCCAGTTCGACAAGTCGTGCGAAGAGATGCTCGATCTGGAGGTCGGCAATCAGGCCATCGCTTGTGGCGAAGCCGTGAAGGTCGGCGACAAGTTCGGCCTGCGGATCACGGCCATGGTGCTGCCCGACGAGCGGTTCAGCCCCGTAATGGGCAAAGAGGCCAAGAAAAGCGTATAAAAGAAATCCTACGCCTGTGCCACAGCACGGTTCTTTTGTGGCAACGGCAGCCTGGCCGCGCGCCACAAGTCCCACAAGGCCGCGGGAGCCCTCACGACGCCGAAGCAGAATAGCGGCGCAATCAACAGGCCCCAGTAGCGATTGAAATCCTGGCCGACGATGGAAAAAGCCACGACGTACATGCAAGCCGTAAGGGCAATCCGCGTCCCCCAGGCAGTCCGCCATCCGCCGAAGCCGACCATCGCCAGGGCGAAGAAGATTACCGTTACCCACACCGGCAAGAGCACGAGCCACGAGTTCATCTGCGTCACGGCGATGACGAACGTCAACCCGCCGAATCGCACCCAACCTTGCTGATGGGCAATGGCCCCGGCCGTGATCAAGTGGCTGACCTTCCAGCAATGCAGTCCATAATAGACGGCCCAGCCTGACAGGCCGACGACATACACCGTCGATTCCTTCGGCCGCCGCTCCCAGAGGGCCAGGGCCAGGCCGAGCAGGCAATAAGGCAGGGCCAATTCGCGAAAGAACAGCGCGGCCAAAGCCATCGTGGCGCCAAGGAAACGGAGTCTCACGCCATAGGCACAGAGCGACAGCGCCATCATGATCCCGGCCCAGATCTCGCTGAGCACGAAGACGTTGCCTTGAAAACAGGGCAAGAGCGGCGCGACCAGCAGCCCGGCCAGCGGTATGGCCAGCCGATAGACGTTGGGCTGCTCCCGCGCGGCGGCCTCAAAAGCCATCAGCAACGTCACCACGCCCGCGACAATGAGGATCAACCGGCCCAGCAGCGGCTCGGGCAGTTTGCCGATCAGCCACATGGGCAACGGCGTCCGCCAATTAAAGACGCTGGCCGTGGGGTAGCCTTTGGCCACGAGTTCTTCGGCGGCGACCTGGTAATAATTCTCGCCGGCGTGGATCCGCTTGATCTCGCTCATGTAGAGGTAGACGTCGCCCGAGCGGGCGTTCTCCTCGCGGACATCGCAAAGCTGCGGCGGCGTGGGCGATTTCCACAAGCCGACACCGATCAGCAACATCAAGGCGATCAATACGGCCCGGGCCTGCCGGGGCGAAAGCCGGGCGTAACTGCTCGTGGTGGCGTCGATCATACCCAAGTCTAGCTTATTGTGAATCGGGCGGTAGAATTTTCTCCATGCCTTGGTATCAGCAACTGTTCCTGTTCTGCACAGCCGGGTTGGGCGGCGCGATCAACGCCGTGGCGGGCGGCGGCACGCTCCTGACCTTCCCCGCCTTGATCTTCGTCGGCCAGCAGGCCCTCCGGGCCAACGCCACGAACACCGTCGCCCTTTGGCCGGGGGCGCTGAGTAGCTATTGGGGCTACCGCACGGAGCTGGGTTACCATCGCCGCGAAATCCTTTTCTTGTCGGTTCCGAGTTTCTTGGGCGGCGTGCTCGGCGCGTGGCTGCTGGTGCGTACCGATCCCTCCACGTTCGACATCCTGGTGCCGTACTTGATCCTCCTGGCCACGGCGCTGTTCATCGTACAGGAGCCGTTGGCGCGCTGGCAGCGGCGGCTCGCGGAGCGTTCAGGCGAAGGTCTGGCGCCCGACGCGGATCCCGCCGCTACGGCCGCCTTCGGTCACGCCGCCACGCCGTTCCGCTGGGCTGCCGTGCTGCTCTCGCAGTTTCTCATCGGCGTCTACGGCGGCTATTTCGGAGCGGGCATCGGCATCCTCATGCTGGCCGCTTACGGCATCCTGGGCTTCTCCAACATCCATCAGGCCAACGCCATCAAGAATCTGAATTCGATGTTCATCAACGGCATCGCCGCAGCGATCTTCATCTACCAGGGGCTGATCGATTGGCCGATCGCCGCGCTCATGGCGGTCGGGGCCATTTTCGGCGGTTATGCCGGCGCCGGCACCGCCCGCCGCCTGGGCCAGAAGAACGTCCGCCGTCTCGTGATTCTTATCGGACTTGCCCTGGCCACTAAGATGTTGCTGAAAGGGTCTTAGGTCTTAGACATCCCAAGACCGCCCTGCCGCTTTACAGCCGGGGTTCGACCGGCTATCGTACAGGCAAACCGTCCGTTTTCTTTTTCCTGAAGGAACATGTCATGCGACCGAAACACGTGATTCTCGGCATCCACATCAACGACCGCGTCCGCGAGGTCCAGTACGTCCAGCAGGCGTTCACCGAATACGGCTGCTACATCAAGACCCGCATCGGGCTGCACCACGTCGACGAGCAGTCCTGCTCGCCGCGGGGCCTGATCCTCCTGGAAATGTTCGGCGATGAAAGCAAGTTCCAGGAACTGGCCGACCGGCTCGCCAAGATCGAGGGCGTCGAAGTCCAGCAGATGGTGTTCGAGCATCCCAATTGACGAGGCGGTCGTCGGACTTGGGTCTTAGGTCTTGGCAAGACATCCCACGGCCGGACCTGAGACCAAAGTCCCAAGACCCAATTCCCAGGAGAAACTACCATGTTGATGCGCAAACTCGGATCGTCGGGGATCGACATTTCGGCCGTCGGCTTCGGCGCGTGGGTCACCGGCGGATGGATGTGGGGCGGGGCCGACGACCGGCAATCGATTGCCGCTATCCACGCGGCCTTGGACGCCGGGATCAATCTCGTCGACACGGCCCCCGTGTACGGCTACGGCCACAGCGAACGGATCGTGGGCCAGGCCATTCGCGATCGCCGCGACCGGGTCGTGCTGGCCACGAAGTGCGGCCTGATCTGGGACCGCGAAGAAGGCACGTTGCACTTCTATGCCGACGATCAAGGGGCCACGCTCACCCCGGTGGACAAGAAGATCTACAAAAACTTGCGGCCGGCTTCTATCCGCGAGGAAGTCGAGCGCAGCCTGCGGAACCTGCAGACCGACCGCATCGACCTCCTGCAGACCCACTGGCAAGATCCCAGCACGCCGCTGGCCGATACCGTGGCCGTGCTCCAGCGGCTGAAGCAGGAAGGCAAAATCCGCGCGATCGGGGTCTCCAACTGCTCGCTGGAACAGCTCAAGGACTACGGACCGATCGACTCGGACCAGGAACAATACAGCATGCTCGATCGCAAGCTGGAGACGAACGGGATCCTGCCGTGGTGCCGCGAGAACAACGTCTCGGTGCTGGCCTATTCACCCTTGGCCAACGGGCTGTTGACCGGCAAGCTGCGGCCCGACCGGCAATACAATCCGGGCGACCTTCGCAAGGCCAATCCCCGTTTCCGCCCCGAGAACGTCGCGCGGATCAACGGCCTCTTGCAGCAGCTTCAACCGATCGCCGAGCGGCACGCCGCGACGATCGGGCAGTTGGTCATCGCCTGGACGGCCGCACAGCCGGGCATGACTTGCGTTCTTTGCGGCGCTCGCGATCCCCAGCAGGCCAAGGAGAACGCGGCTGCCGGACAGATCGTGCTCTCGGCCGAGGAGATTGCGACGATGGGAGACTTGATCCGAGGGTGAGCGCAATCAACCGCAGTGGCACACAACGTTGTCTTGGCCCCGGAGGGGCAGTTGAGAAGAATAGCCCAGCGATTTATCGCTGGGTCCGCAATCAAGAACAACCGGTAGTCCCGTAGGGACGATTGAGATCCTCGCGCAGGATTACGGTTCAGTCGTCCCTACGGGACTATCGATTTCCATTACCTCGTTAACCCAGCGATGAATCGCTGGGCTATTATCAAATGTCCCTCCGGGACAAGAAGACAAAGTGCCGCCCCCAGCCCGTCAATAACCATAACAATGGAGCGTCAACACTACCGCCGCCGCGACCAGGCAATAGATGCCGAAAAGATACCAACGGCCCCCCTCCAACCAACCGGAGAGCCACTTCAGGGCCAGCAAACCGGCCAGGAAAGCAAAGACCATTCCCAAAAGGCTGGGACCGAACAAGCTCAAGGTTACGTCGAACCCGGCTTCGCGATGGGCTTTGACTAAGCGCCATACCTCATGCCCGATGATCGGTGGGGTAATGATTACCGCCAGCGCGAAACTGAATTCCTCCAACCTCGTCTTCAGAACACCCAGCAGCAAGCCAGTGGAAATCGTAGCCCCGGAACGTGAAAACCCGCGGAACGGCAGACAAAGCCCTTGGACGGCGCCGATCCAGGCGGCCTCTCGAATCCCAATTTCTTGGTTGCGAGCTGCTGCCTTTTCAGACAACCCGGCGATCAAGATCAATACTCCTACCGTAAAAAGCGCTGCGGCGATAAGGCCGAGGTTATCGAAAAGCAACTCGATTTCGGCCTTTTGTGGTTGCCCGCTGGCATCTTTGGCCACGTAGCCCGAATCCTCGAGACCTTTCTCGATTCCCACCTTGAGCGAATAGCCAATAGCGGCAGTT
Organism: uncultured Planctomycetia bacterium; assembly: GCA_963779975.1. GTDB lineage: Bacteria > Planctomycetota > Planctomycetia > Pirellulales > Thermoguttaceae > JANXQG01. The sequence goes on from CAWAAL010000026.1 coordinate 34,278, forward strand.
AGCATCGTCGCTATCAGAAGTCTGACCGCCTGGCGTTTGAACACGGCACGGGAGGCGAACATACTTTTTTTCCAGGCCCTCCAGAAGTAGAGAATTACCGCAAACATCGTTCCCGTATGGAGCATCACCAATAGCAACGTCATCTTCGGGTCAGAGGGTTTCTCGCCCAAGAGCTTCTCGGCCACGATCACGTGGGCGGAACTCGAGACCGGGAGCAGCTCGGCCAAGCCTTGCACGACGGCCAGGATGACGATCTTGATGAAGTAAAGCAGGCTCATGTCTTCAATGCCTTATCGGTTGTGAATTGCACCGGATTCTTCAACGTAGGGTGGGTGAAGCACGGAAGTCCTGACTCAATGGTGCGTTGCGCGAACCGCTCCAGAACAGCGAGAGATGTTTCCAACGGTTCGACTCCGTGCGCAACCCACCATTTTCCCTGCGGTTCGCTCGACGCATCCTACAATTTTTGAATAATCCGGGTAAGCGGCAGCGGGGAAAAGTATACCACGCCGAGCAAGCGTTGCCAGTCGGGTCTCATTCCTTCCGGAACACGCTTCCCTGCCCGAACTGCTGGAAGCCCATCTTGCGATACAGCGCCTGGGCGGCCAGGTTGTGCTGCATGGCCTGAACCTCGACCTCGCGGCTGCCCTCGCGGATGAACTGGCGGAAGGCCTCGCTCAGCAGGAAGATCGCCAGGCCGCGGCGGCGGGCCGACTCTTCCACCCAGACGTCGATCAGCCCCAGCGACGGCGGTTGCATGGCGGTAGGCACCAGTTCCATGTGGCGGAAAGTGGCTGTCGCCACGGCCGAGCCGCCGCTCCGCGGAACCAACGCGAAACGCACCAAGTCGAACAGGCCCATCGTGCAGGCCTCCCACCAGGTTCGCGAGGGCGGGTCGAGCACCACTTCCACGACCATCTGCCGGCGAACCTGCATCTGCCGCCGATCGACGACCGCCTCGAACGTGCTCAGGCCGCGGCGGAAGAGCAACGTGCGATCGATTTCACGATAGCCGTGCGACGCGAATGCCTGCTGGGCCACGTGGTCCGACTCCAACACGCCCGGCAACTCGCTTCCCCCGTAAAGGCCGAGGTAAAAGGCGTTCAAGGGCCGGATCCCGCCACCGTAGATGACCTTTGCCCCCCGTTGCTGGAGATACGTCTCGGACTGCTCCAGCAGCCCGGCGGCCACTTGGGCCTCATCGCAATCGGGCCGGACCATGAGCAGCGCGGTCGTGCCCAACTCGGTGGAAACGCCGTCTTCCAAGTCGCTGGCCCCGAACGAAGCATGGGCGAATCCCAGCACGCGATCGTCATCATAGGCCAGGATCAACCCCTCGGGATCGAAGCACATTTTTGCCAGGACGAACTGCTCGAAGACCTCAACCCCCACGGTGGGGTTCAGTCCTGGTTGACCCACGCGGCTCTGCCAAACGGCTACCAGGGCCGGCGGGTCGGCGTTGCGGAAATGGCGGAAGTGGATGCTTTGAGCGGCCAAGAACGACACAGACCTCTTCAATAGTTCTACCGCGGATTCTAGGATCAAATTATAGGAAGAAATCGCGTCTTATGCCACAGAACCTCGTAAGCAGGTTCTTTCTGGCGGAAGGGACTTATGCGCAATGATCTAGCGGAAGCCGCAGAGTTTTCGAGCGGCTGGGGGTACGATAGTCCTTCCCGGCCGAAAAATAACTTCCGCAATTAAGCGGGGGTGGCTGGTGGCTGAGCTTGCGAAGCCCCAGCCGATGCCGGATAAGCTGGGGCTTCGCAAGCTCAGCCACCAGCCACCCCAGTAGGAAAACCGGGAAGTTATTCTTCGGCCGGACCTAAGAATTTGCCTTCTCTTCGGTCCCGTGCGTCACCTCACGATACTCGTGGTGTTCAAAACGTTGGTGACAGGGCGCTGGTTTTCCGACCAATTGGCACAACAGACTGGCCAACTTCGGACCCCAGCGCTGGACGTTGTAGTTGATTTCGACACTCCGGCGGGCGGCGGCACCCATGCGGCGACGAAGGGCCGGATTCTCCGCTAGGCGGAAAACTGCCTCGGCCCATTCGTCGGGCGAATCGACCAGGAAGCCGGTTTCGCCCGTGCACGACCATTTTCCGATGAATGCCCACCGAGTTGGCCACGACCGGCAGCCCGGCCGCCATGTATTGCAATACCTTCAGACCGCATTTGCCCTGGGTCCACAGGTCGTCGCAGAGCCAACTGATGCCAATGTCGGCGTCGGCCAGTTCGTTGGTCTCGGTGGCCGACGACCAAGGGCGGAGTTCCATCCGCAGGCCGCTGATTTGCGGCAAAGCATCGCAAATCACGCGGAGCGAAGCCTCCGGCAGTCGCCGGCCGACAGCGATTAGTTGTTCCTCCATGGCGTCGAGCGACGGCAAGCATGGACCGCTGGCCGATCCAGGCGAGACGGGCCCGGAAACCGGTGCGGCGGTGGCTGGCCAGTGGATACCAGGAGGGGTCCACGCAGGTTGGCACGCGGTATACTCGGTCGGGATCCGCGTAGGCCGCCGTGAATTGGGTCAGATAGTCGTTTCCCGCCAGTACGGCGTCGGCCGCCAGCACGGTATTGCGGAAACGCGACAAGCGGGTCTCGCTTTGCTGTTGCTTCCGCGTGAAACTGTCGCGGCGGAAAACGGCGTCGTCAACGTCGTAGACAAGGCATTTCGCACTCCGCCGCAAGATGGCTAATTGCCAAGCGGGCAAGAGTTTACGTTGCAAAACGACGATCTCGGCCCGCCGCCCGGCCAACAAACTGGAGATCCGCCGCAAGCCTGTTTGGATGGGCAGGGCTTCCAGCATCAGGCCCTCTTCGGCCAGCGCCCAGGCCATGGCGTTGAACCGGTACCGGTAGCAAACGTGGTCCGCACTTTCAATCAGGGCCAGAACCTTCATCATGCCCTCCTTGGCGACCGCAAATCGTAGCAAGAATGGAGATTTGTCGAAAGAGCAGCATGCTTGTAACCCCACCTTTAGGCGAAATCGCGTGAATTGTAGCGTAGGCTTCCAGCCTGTGCGGCCCGATTTTGAGATAGTTTCTAAAGCCCATCCTACGGCCCTACCAGAATCGTCCACGGCCATTTAGAATTCGTACTTCTGCACGTCCCTAGGTCCTCTGCCCCCGTCTTCCATGGAATCACCCCGCATTCAACGTGTCCTGGTCAGTGTCAGCGATAAGCAAGGGCTGGCCGATTTCGCCCGCGGTCTGGTCGCCGCCGGCGTGGAAATCTTCAGCACCGGTGGAACCCGCAAACACCTGGAGTCCGAAGGCATCCCGGTCCGCGACGTTGCGGACTACACGGGCTTCCCCGAGATGATGCACGGGCGGCTCAAGACGCTGCACCCCAAGGTCCACGGCGGCATCCTCTGCCGCCACGACAACCCCGAAGACATGCGGGCCCTGGCCGAACACGGCATCCTGACCTTCGAACTGGTGGTCGTCAATCTTTATCCGTTCGAAACCACGATCCGCAAGCCGGGCGTGACGCTCGATGAGGCGATCGAGCAGATCGATATCGGCGGGCCGACGATGGTCCGCGCGGCGGCCAAGAACCATGCCTTCACCACTATCGCCACGCACCAGCGGCAGTACGGCGAGATCCTCGAGCAGATCCAGACCAGCGGCTGCACGACCCTGGAACTGCGGCGGAAGCTGGCCGGCGAGGCCTTCGCCCACACGGCCCTGTACGATACGGCCATCGCCGACTATTTCGCCGCGTATCGCCAGGCTCCGCCGTGGGGACGGCGACGCCCGAAGGACGCTTCCCCGGCACGTTGCACCTCGGTTTCCAGCGGCAGCAGGTGCTTCGCTATGGCGAGAATCCGCATCAGGAAGGGGCCGTCTATGCGACTGCGGAAAGCGCCGGGGCCAGCGTCGTCGCCGCCCGGCAGCTCAACGGCAAGGAGCTTTCCTACAACAACCTGCTGGACCTCGACAGCGCCTTGGCCATGGTCCGCGACTTCAGCGACCCGGCCGCCGTGGTCATCAAGCACAACAACCCTTGCGGCGCGGCCGAGGCGGCCACGTTGGCCGATGCCCTGAAGTTGGCCATGGCGGGCGACCCGCTCAGCGCCTTCGGCTCGGTGCTGGGACTGAACCGCACGGTCGATGCGGCCACGGCCCAGGTGCTCACCGAACCGGGCCTGTTCGTCGAAGCGATCCTTGCCCCGGACTTCGAGCCCGAGGCCCTCACGATCCTTACCACCGTGCCTAAATGGAAGGCCAACGTGCGCCTGATGGCCGCTGGACCGATTGCCAGGCCGGCGGCCCGTTGGGCCTACCGCGTGTTGGACGGCGGCCTGCTCTTGCAGGATGCCGACGTGCTGCCCGATCCCGAGAATGAGTGGAAAGTAGTGACCGACTGCCAGCCGACCCCCGCGCAGTTGGCCGACCTGCGTTTTGCCTGGGCCATGGTCCGGCACGTGAAGTCCAACGCCATCGTGCTGGCCAAGGACCGCATGTTGTTGGGCGCGGGCGCCGGGCAGATGAGCCGCGTCGATTCCGTAGAGATTTCCATCAAGAAGGCGGGCGATCGCGCGGGCGGCTCGGTGATGGCCTCCGACGCCTTCTTCCCCTTCCCCGATTCGATCGAGGCCGCCGCCGCAGCCGGCGTAGGCGCCCTGATCCAGCCCGGCGGCTCACGCAACGACGCGGACGTGATCGCCGCCTGCAACCGCCACGGCCTGCCGATGATCTTTACCGGGCGAAGGCATTTCAAGCATTGATATGTCCACCATTCTCGATCAGATCATCGCCGACAAGCAGCGTGAAGTATCCGCGGCCAAACTGCGGGTGCCGGCGGAGCAACTTCGCGAGGCATTATCTGCCGCCCCGCCGGTCCGCGATTTCTTCGCGGCACTCGATGGCCGGGGCGCCATCCGCCTGATCGCCGAGGTGAAAAAGGCCAGCCCCTCCAAAGGCGTGATCCGGGCCGATTTCCAGCCGGTCCAGATCGCCCAGACGTACCAGCGGCATGGCGCGGCCTGCATCAGTGTGCTGACCGACGGGCCCTATTTCCAGGGCAGCCTCGACTATCTGCGGCAGATCCGGGCGGCCGTCGCCCTGCCGGTGCTGCGGAAGGACTTCATCATCGATCCCTACCAGGTGATCGAGGCCCGTGCCGCCGGGGCCGACGCCGTGCTGCTAATCGCCGAATGCCTCGACGACCGCCAGCTTCGCACGCTGCACGAGGCGATCGTCGCGCTCGACATGACGCCGTTGGTGGAACTCTACGAGCCGGCCAATCTGCCGCGGGTGCTGGCGGCGGGGGCCCGACTGATCGGCGTCAACAACCGCGATCTGCGGACATTCGAGGTCGATCTGGACCACACGGTCCGGCTCCGCCGCGAGATTCCGCCGGCCAAGCGCGTAGTCGGCGAGAGCGGCATCCGCCATCGGGCCGACGCCCTGCGGCTGCAACAGGCCGGCGTCGACGCCATGCTGGTTGGGGAAACGCTCATGGCCCGCCCCGACATCGGCGCGGCCGTCGATGAGCTGCTGGGGAACGCGTAGGGTGGTGTCGAGCGCAGCGAAGACCCACCAGGAACGCTACTTCTTCGGCTTCGTCTGTGCCTGGTGGCAGCGCTTGCAGCGCTTCACCTGGTTGTTGAGTTTCGCGCCGCACTTCGGGCAGCGGCGAGACTTGAGTTGCATCACAAACTTCGTGCGGGGCCGCGATTGCATGACCGTCGTTCCTGTACGTACCGGTTCCAAATGGGTGGAAACCTTCCAATCTACGCTATTTTCCTCCACGCGCCAAGGGTACGTCGATCAGGTTTTCCAGGTTGCCCGGCCGCTGACCGCCGACCCTCGTCTGACCGCCTGACCCATTTAAGGGAGCATTAATCTCCACTAACCGCCATTAATCATTAGACAATTAGTGTTGATTGGTGGAGATTAGTGTTCCCACTCCCCGCCTTTCATTTCGGTCCCCGGTTTTCTCTCCGGCTTCCCGTCCCTTCGCTCCGCGCACGCTACGGCATGAATAATCCGGCTTGCCCCATCAAATCCGGTGGCAAATTGCCGTTATCTCGGGCCGCGGATTTGCCCATTGGGCAAGCAGATAGTATGAAATCAGTGTATGGCCACTCTGGGACAAGATGCCGACGCCGCATTTTTCAACCTGATGCATCATTTCTTGGCCGCCTCGCGCAAGGGCGATGGTGGCGTGGGACGCGACGAACCGGACGCGGAGCGGCGGCGCAAATTGCGGCGGGCCTTTCGCCTTACCCAGTCGATCGCGCCCGGTTATTGCTGGGAGGTGCCGCCGGACTCGGCCTGGATGGAAGTCCACTGCTACGACTTGACGCAGTGCGGCTTTTCCTTCTTTCTCGACGAGAAGCCGACTTTCGAGCGGCTGGTGGCGCGGTTCCGTTTGGCCGAGCCGATCTACGTGGCGGCCCGCGTGCATCACTGGCGGCCGGTGCTGGTTGATGGCCGTGGCGGTATTATCGAGTCCGGCGCGCAATCGGTCGGCGCGATTTCGCCCGCCCACCGCACCGCCTGGAAGGTCCTTGTCGGTTGCCAATTACTGCAGCGGTTTGCCGACGAGAGCGGCCAAGTCGCTCTCTCCTATACATGACTTCCAAGCCGATGATCGAAATTTTTGGTCCACAACGTGCTGGTCCGGTTTCAGGGCCGGCGCGGCGACCGGTCTTCGCGAAAACATCGTGATTTACGGGGCGGAGATCGAAATTTCGACCCGGATTCGCGATTGTGCAGTCATGGACAAAACATTGCGTGCCTTTAGTCCATGAAGAATCAGTGGGAACACTGATCTTCACTAATTACCACTAATAAGATAGCATTAGTGGTAGTTAGTGAGATTAGTGTTCTCCGCTTCCTTTGTCTCGGTCCGGGACAGCCTGGCGTGGCTGTCCCGGACCAACGCGACGCGTTTCGCAGGCGCGTTGCCGAACCAAATTGTCAAAGAGCAAATAACCGTATCAAGGTGTTGTTCGCCTTGATAATCCAAAACTATTCCCAAGCATCCGAACGATGCCAAGGGGGGGATTCTTGCCGGGACTTGCCGGAAATCAACTTGTCGTCGGGTTTCCGCGTCGTTTTCCACCGCGAACAGGTGGAGCCGCGTTCGCCGCACGACAGGCATCCCCGACAATCACTCGCGAAAAACTGCGGAGAAAACTCAGGTCTCCGCTCCTGGGGGTGTGAGGCGTAGGGAAACCGGCGGGGCGGCAAGAAATCGGCATGAAGCGGGTCTTGTGAGCAAGGGCCGGCGAGTCGATTTGCCACCAGCAATGGTTCGTGGCCTATGTTTCCTATTTATGCTTTCCATGATTCTGTCGAAGGTTCGGCATGATTTGCGCGGTTGCTCTCCGCTCCCTGCGCACGCCATTCTCTCCCCTATTAGTACGTGCGAGACCCGTCGCGGGGGCACTTCACCATTCCATATTTATGGACACGTCCCTGGCCGGCAACCCGGGCGGCCCCGCTTTTCCCAGGGAACGCGATGATTTCTCGCCAGCGAAGATTTTTTTGGGAAAGTTGGACAGAGGGGAAGCGTTTTGGGCCTCAAAACGGCTGATTGACGCCGAACCGGGCAGGGACAACTCCCCTTTCCATGCCACTGGCTCGCGGTTTGTCGATTGACGAAAAACGTCATTCCGCCCCCGCTGGGCCGGGCACCATGCAGTCATGGTCGCCAGCGGGGGCGGGATTAAATCGACAGACCGCTTGCTGCGCAGTGGACCCTTACGATCCCTGCTACGAGGCCCGCGCCAAGACCCTGCTTGTTCCCCATTTCCCGGCGGCGGCATCGCCGCCGGGAAATGGGGAACAAGAAGCGGCCAGCGGCTTGACCGAATGTAGCGGGAAACGTGATATTCCACTGGGAAAGCCAGTGGCGTCGACGTTCAGAACGCGGAAGTTATTTCCGACCACTTATGGTGGCGTCTGCTTGGCCATCGCGGCCGGAGATGCCGGCGAAAGCCCTCTGGGCGAGCGTCGTCGCAGTCGCGAGACGCACTCTCCCCGCCGCATGCGCGGATGCAATGGTTAACCGTACCGGTTAATGAGCTTCGAGTTGACCATTTCGCACGGGTTGGCGACCGCGAATCGATGTGCGACGTACGACGTTCAGCCCCGAGGTCCGACGACCAGGCGACAGGAACTACGTAAGAACTGGGATCCCTAGACCACCGAGATACTCGGCGGTTGCGTCGAATAGTCCCGGTTCGCGAGTCGGATCAACTGCGCTGCCCTCTGGTATCCATATAACCATGCCATGACGTGCCCTGGTTAACAACACGCGGTACTTGTTGCGGACATACTGGATGTTTGAAATGTTTCGAATCGTCTGCCACTTGGTGCCGCTGAACTTCCGAAAAACCCAGTCGTGGCTTGTCGGGGAGATCACGAAATCGCCCCCCCAGCAGACTCCTGTCCAATCCAGTTCAAGTCCTTGACACTCGAATTCTGTCGCAGCGACCTCTAGCCACATGGACGAACGGGAATCCTCGATCCCCGTCAGGAACCAATCCTCGTACTTATACCCGTGCCTGAAGCCAGTAGACACCTCGATCCCATTAGCGCGAAGTCGCAAGCCCCCGGAACTTGCCAGTAGACCACAACGTTGAACACCTTCCGAACGGGTGCGGAGCCATTCTTGCGCGGTCCCCAAATCTCTGGTCATTACAATCGGAAACTCTTGGCTGCCCTCTGCCTTCAAGGCCATCGGTGCGGAATGTTCCAAGAGGGAGTTCACCCATTCAGAAATGCGGCGCGCTCGCGGCGCGCGAACACTGACATCCAGGTGCAGTGCCGCGCATGGATGGACCGTTAGATGGTCCTTTATTTCTCCGGAGTATAGGCGGTGTCCGGCGACTGCCGCTCCGCCGCTCAGAACAACAGGCGAGGCGTACACATCCCAGGGAGTCCGACGCGCGTTGAGCGCTCGGCCCCATTCTTCAAGTCCTGCTTCGCCTCGATGGATCTCCTGGCCGCCTCCGACTAAGGCAATGACGGCGCACCAATCTGGCGCTCGTTGCATGATGTCAAGCACCAACTCGGGCTCCGACTTCTCAACCTTGTGCAGGCGATGGACGGCGTTCGCGTCCCAAGCGCGTTGGGCTTCGTCGAAAACGATGGCATTCTCGCTCGGCGGCTCGTCGGTTCTCTTGATTCCTGGCGGCGGGCTGAAAAACACCTTCGACTTCGGGCGGGAGGTGGCCCTCGACGCGGGTTGGCGGAGGTGTTGGGATAAGCGAATTGCGTAGAATGGCCCCGCTCAGCACGTTGCTAATGACGCGGAGTGGCGGTGGACTGCGGGAAGTGGTTGCCGCGTCGGCGATGGATCGAAGTCGCAATGGCGTCAATGGTGGCAGGCGGTACAGAGGCTTGGGCCGCCGCCGCCCCTTCCAGCCACGACCGCGGTGCTCGCCACAACTCGGGACAAGGCGCTGGGCCGGATGCCGCACAAGGGCGAACGCTCCGCAGAAACGCGATTGAGAACGAGGGGCGAGGATTGGGCCGTGGAAGTGAAGGGTCGACAGCTCCGGGCATTCCGGAGGGCGGGTTGGGCTTCCCAAGCCGTCTGACCGCGTGCCACAGAAACGTCAGGCGAAAACGCCGTTCAAGATGACGCGGCCTGGCGCGGGGTTATTCCGTGGGCTTGTCTTTCATGCGATAACTGTCTCCTCGAATGACGATCGCCTCCCCGTGATGCATCAGCCGGTCGATCATGGCGGTGGCCAAGGTGTTGTCCACGTCAAAGATCGTGCCCCAGTCCCGGAAGGCTCGGTTCGTGGAGACCACGATCGAGCCGCATTCATACCGGGCGGCGACGACTTGGAACAACAGGTCCGCACCGCGTTTGTCGATGGGCAGATAGCCCAACTCATCGAGGAGGAGAAGTTGCGGGGTGGTGTAACAACGGAGCTTTTTCTCCAGCGTGCCGTTGATCTGCGCCGTGGTCAAGACGTTGATCATGTCCACGACGCGGGTGAACTGGACGGAGAAACCCTTTTCGCACGCCGTATGCCCCAAGGCATTGAGCAGATGCGATTTCCCCGTGCCCGTGGGCCCGATAAAAACGGCGCAGCCGTGCTGGGCCACGAAGTCGCAGTCGAAGAGTCGTAAGACGGCCTGCTTGGGAACCCGCTTGGGGAAGTCGAAGTTGTACTCTTGCAGTGTCTTGCGCTTTGGCAAGCGGGCGCGAAGGAGCCGCCGCTCCAAAGCCCCCTGGCGGCGGACGGCAACCTCTTCGCCGATCAGCACGACCAGCACGTCCAGCATGGAACTGCCCTCGCGGGCCGCCTCGTCGAGCACCTCTTGATAGATGGCGGCGATGCGGTGGAGCTTCAACTCCGCCAGATCGGCCAGCAGTTTTCCTGGCGTGACGCTGTCATTGCGGGCACTCCTTGTCGTTGTCGGAATTGCCGCAGAGCCGGTCGTAACGGGCCGGATCGGGCTCTTCCAGGTGAATCTCTTCGATCAGTTCGCGGTGCTTGGGTTGCAAGGGCGTGGGCGAGGGAAGTTCGCGGCGGCGGCGCTCTTGCAGGAGCAGGGTCTCCACGTAGGCCGCGTCGTAGGTCTGGTAGTGGAGGGCCTGACGGATCGCGGCCAGCACCTCCTTGCGGCCGTAAAGCCGCACCAGCGCCAAAAGCCGCCGCAGGTGGACCGTGGGCTTGATGGGCATCGCCAGCAGCTTCAGGTGCAACTCGCGGGCCTCCGGCCCCAAGGAATCGAATTCTTCCTCGCGCTGGTCGGCCTGCCGCCGCCGACGCATCTTCAAGGCCGCCAGCTTGTGGTCGGGATGTATCCGTAACTGGCGCTTCTCGTAACAGCGGTCATGCCGCGCCACCTCCTGGCCCTGGTCGAGAATGCGCACGATCCCAGCACCCGCACGTAGCATCAGCGTCTTGCCCACCAGCGCCGGCGGTACGGAGTAACGGTTGCCGTCGTATTGCACGCGGGCGTGGGACGTGACAATCACGGAAAGAATCTCGTCGCTGTCGAAGGGAATGGCCGGCAAGGGGCGGAGCCGGCCGCGCTCTTTCTGAAAGCGGTCGCTGGGGCGTTCCTGGGTAGTTGCGTGCAGCCGGACGTTGGCCACCCCGTCGCGCCATTGCGGCGCGAAACGCTGGTAATCCTCCCAGGTCAACAGCTCTTCACTGCGCCCTGCCAGGGCATTGTGCTTGACGTACCGCACGCTGCCCTCCACGGTTCCTTTCGATTCCGGGTCCCGCGCCGTGCAAGCGATGGGTTCCAGGCAGAAGTAGCCGCACAAAGCCAAGAACTCCGGGTGCAGGCAGGCATGCCGCCCCGAACCGCTGGTGACCGCCGCCTTGAGGTTGTCAAAGATGATCTTCCGCGGACTGCCCCGAAAGAATTCCAGGGCATGCGCCAACGCCCGGTAGAACTCCGCCTTGCGCTGGGAGAGGCTGAATTCGATGTAAACCAGCCGACTGTAGCAGAGCACCGCCACGAAGACCGAGACCCGCCGGGGCGTCTGGCCAATCATTACCCTTCCGCAGTCGCCCCAATCCACCTGCATGGCTTCGCCCGGCTCGTAGAGTACCTCCTGATAGACTCGATTCCGCGCCGGTCGGACCTGGTGCAGGTAACGCCGCACCGGGTAGACGCTGCCGTCATAGCCGCCCTCTCCCTTGGAGATCTCCTCGGTGACCCGCACCGCGGAAAGATCGGGATACTTGGCCACCAGGGCATCGATCCGCGCGCGGTAACGGTCCAGGATCTTTTTCCTCGGCTCCGCTCCCGGCGTGGGCGGCGACGACATCGCCAAGGCCTTGGCGACGGTCTTGGCGCAACAGTGCAGGCGGCGGGCGATCGCCCGGGCCTTGAGACCTTCGATCTCGTGCAAGCGGCGGATTTCCGCCCAGAGAGAGACTTTCATGAGGACCTCCGTGGAGCGCTGGAAGAAGATGGATCGGCCAGAGACCGCAGGATCTCGCCGAACTGGGCCAGACCGCCGCCGCGGCGCTGGAGCGTGGCGGCGGGCAAGGAGAGCACCTGCGCCAACGGCGCCCGATAGACCACCAGGTCCGCCGCCACCAGTTCATTGCGGGCCGCGACCACCGTAGCTTCCTCCATCCGCAGGCGCACGGCGATCGAGGCGTCGCCGTAAAACGACAAGCCGTCCTTGTCGCTCACCGCGGCCAGAAAGAAATACAACACGATCGCCTCGTGCGACAAGCGCGGGGCGTGTTCCCGCAGAAAACGGCGATCAATCCACGACCAGCCGTCCGTCGGCGGGCGGCGCACGCGGTCGGGAACCAGGATTTGCTTGTGGATCATGGCGATTCAACTCCCGAGAATCCTTGAAGTCTAGCCGCGAAGCGTTCGCCGACCCAGAATGTACGACCGCAGAGGACAAGGGCCGGAACGGCTGCGCGGGAGATGCGGCTGCCGAACTGTCGGGAACAACGCCTGCGCAGCAACGTCGGGCGCGTGCAGCCTGATATTCGAGGCGGCGTTTGATGCGGCCCGCGAGACGCTTGCGCAGCAACCACTTGCGTTCACGGTCGCGGACGCGATTCATGGCTGTACGGCAATCGTCGCCACAGTACGAGGCGGGCGCACAGGAAGACTCTCGCACCGCTTCGTAGCATCCGGGCCGATCGCAAAAAACCGCAGGATGTTTTCTTGCTGCGTGACCACGCACAGGCTCGCTGGCGGCCGCCGGGGCTTGGCCTTCCTGCGGCGTTTCGGCTTCGGACGCCTTCCGCTGGCGGCGCTGCCGTTCCGCCTCGGCATGCTGCCGGCGTCCTTCGGGCGTAGCACGACGTTTCTGCTGCCGCTTGGCGGCCTGCCAGCGACGCAACGCCTTCAGACACTCGGGTTCTCGGCAATAGCGTTGGTTAGGCCGCCGGGCCTGGAACCTCTGCCCGCAGCCTTTGCGAAGACAAATTCGCCACCCCAGCCGTCGGCCTCTGGCAGACGCACCGCCTTCGTTGGTATCCTGAACGTGTTCCATGGGAGGTGATGACTCCCTTGGGGCCGCCCGGGGAGGAGCACTCTATCCTCCTCGGGCACTTCTGCCCTTATTGCATTGTCCGTCCCTGTCGCCAGCGGGCCATAGCCTGTGAGCCATGTCTCGCGGAAATCCGACGGCGAATGAGGAAAGCCGGGCAAAACGCGATGGCGGCGCAGGCTTTGACGCAACGAAGGAGACAGGGAAGGAGACGGCGCAGAAATCTTCTAACCTCGAAGAATGACCACGAAGGAAACTGCCGAAGGAGATACGCGCGCAAGGACACTCACGCAACGAGGGCGGCATCCCGCCCGAAGTCGAAGGTGTTTTTCAGCCCGCCGCCAATTCCATAGTTATGGATGAAACGATGCACGTTGTCAATGAAAGTCGTCACCGTTCGACCTGCGGCTCTAGCGTCCATTCCCGCTCGCCGCCGGTCCCGGATCAACGCCGCACGAACAATTTTCACAAGTGGCCCATTCCCGGAGAGAAATACTGCAGCCGCACGCCCTTGTGCATGCATTGCAGGGTTGTGGACGGTGTTCAACCCTGCGAGCGTCTTTCCAGCGCCAGGAATCCCCGTTACGAAGCAAATCAGGCGCCGTCCTTGATTCTGTGCTCGCTCGATCGCGCAAAGCAATTCATTGCACGTAACGTCCAGGTTTTGCGCGAAGGCATGCGAGATGTCGGCGACACTGTGTCCCGCGAAAAGGCTTTCGGCTGCTTCGATGATCGTCGGGGCGGGGCGATACGGGGCAGTGTCCCAGTCGTAAACGTCGATTTCCGCCACAGACGGATCATGCCACTGGTCGTAAATGTCGCAAATAAACCCCGCTGTGGATCGACCCTCATTGTCGGCGGAGTGTTGAACGTTGAAGACCAAGCCGTCAGCAACAGAGCTCCCCAGACTGGCAGAGCCGCGTACCGTCTCGCTCTCCGTGGCAACCAGCACGGGGATAATTCTCCGCCCGCTGCTCCCGGAATGGAAATCTCGCAGATCAAGCGCGTAACTCAAGGTTTGCCATTCGTCAGCACTTGCGAAAGACGCCGAACCCACCTTGAACTCGATGACGAAAATCAAGTCATCCGCAATCAGAACAATGTCAGGGCGCTTGCCGCGACGAGGGATCTCAAACTCGAAGAGCAAAGACCATTCGCGGCTGGCAGGAATTCGCCGCAAGGTTTCCCTCGTTAGGCGTTCAAGGAACTTCAGCTCGAGCTGCCAGGCCGCGGTTTGGTTTGTATAATGCGTGGAGAATCCAAGCTTCGCCGCTTCGGCAATAAGAGCGCCGAGTTTTTCTAGTGCGGTTGACGTATCGTAGTCTGCCAAGCGGCACCGAAAGGCGGCGCTCATGGTCGTCGTCCCTCAGTTGCCTCCGCGACCAAGTCCGCCGCTCGGACGCATAACGCCGAGGCCAATCTTTCAATATTGTCGATGGAAATGTTCCGTTCGCCACGCTCCACGGATCCTACGTACGTCCTATGGAGCCCCGCAATTTCTGCGAGCTTCTCCTGTGATAGACCGCGAGCGGTGCGCAGCAGTTTGAGATTCCGAGCGAAACGGATCCGCAGTGATGGCGGTTTTGATGTCATCCCGCCAGCATGGCGTTCTGATGCTTTTGCGTCTACACTCTTTAAGTAGCACTAGCGAAGTTTGGCGACCACAAGAGTCATTTCCTGGGAAATGCGCATCCAATGGCAGAGATTTCAGCTCAACCCCTGCCTCGGTCCAGGCAGCGGCTCGTTGCGCCACACGGCCTGCCACGCCTGACGAAACGGGGGCCACAAACTCAGATCCTCGATTCGGCTCAAATGGACTCAGGCGGTTGGGGAGCGGTCACGGCGCTGAAACTCCTCCATCAAATGCATGATCATGCGGTCGTGCTGTTCCATTTCCTTGGCATACCAGCGGCGATAGGCCGCACGCAGATCGCCGTCCGGGCCGATTTCACGGCGAAGGCCGGCCAAGAGGAACTGATCGCACGTCTCCATCAGGTCCAACCAGAGGCGAATGCACTGCTCGGGCGTCGCCGTCGGCGGAACCGACGCGCAAAGATCAGCCGGGCCGAGAAGTTGTCCTGCCACGATCGAATCCTCACGCATGCACGCAAAGCCTTTCAAGAAAGGACAAGGATCTCTGGGGTGGCGGCTGTTCCAGTCTTTGCGCGGAATGCCGGATTTCAATGCCACCGGCTCGCCCGGTGGATAGTTACGTTCGTTGCTACAACAGGAGCAACCCCTCCCCAACCTCTTCCGCGTTCCCCGGCGGCGTAGCCGCCGGGAAACGCGGAAAAGCAAGGTTTACGTGCGCCGTCCTATGTAGCTTGGACCGTGAATCTCCACCGGGCAAGCCGGTGGCATCTACTGCGTCTGTGCTGACGTTTACGGTTTAATTATTGTAAACTCGCGACTGATTTGCAAGCAATAATCGCTCCACGTGCTCCTGCACGCTGACGGGATACCGGGCGAGCATGCTCGCGAAATCGGCATCGCGCAGGCCAGCGAGATTGCGGAAGGTGACCAGGGCCTCCGGCGCGGTCGCCCGCCGCCGGCAAAGATAGACGTAGTCGCAAAGCGCCTGCGCCGGCGGAGCAATCGCCCCGGCGGAAGCGGGAAAGTACGCCCCGCTCCGCACGCAGACAAAGACCAGTCGCCCGACCGGCGTCACGCGCTCCCGCGCTCGCGGACTCCGCCGGTCCGTGAAACAGGTAACCGCGACCGGCGCCTGGGTCACCAGGTGGTGCAGGTAAAGCGCATAGTGACCGGTGACGTAGGCGTGCGAGTCGATGGTGCGGACCAGGACTTGCGGCGAGACCGCGCCCGGCAGGCCGTACAGCCCGTGGCGCATACTTGGCGATGATCTCCTGGCCGCGCAGCCTCGTCAGTTCGACGTTCAACGCGGCCCGGGACGTGCCGGCCACGTTGGCCAACTCCGTCACGGTGAACAAGACCTTTCCATGGCGGTCGCGCTGCTCGGCCAGGAATTTTCGCCAGGCATTGGCTTTCACGAGGACTCCTTGCGCAGACGATACCGAAAGCCGCCAATCAAACAAAGCTGATGCCCAGCCGGATGGGTGGCGAGGATCGTGGCGGCGAGCGTCTGAATGCGTTCAACGATTGTCAGAACGTTGTTTTTCATGTATCCAAATATAACATAATTGTTATATTTGACAAGTGGCAATCGCCCGCAGCGGAGCCATCGATTCGGCAGATGCCAGCACCTCTACGGGGTTGTGGAAACGTCGGATCATTCGTGGTCATGAGCGCGAGTTTCCACTACGCCACCCTTTGGATGTAGAATCTCAAACTGAAATCCTTCCCACCGACCCCGTGTCATCGCTCCATCGGGGCAAGCGGCTTGTCGATTTAGTCCCGCCCCCGCTGGGCTTGTCCCAGCGGAGCGGAGGATTGGCCACTAGAAACGCCGCCTTGCCCACCCCCTTCGCCGTTTTTTCCCCGTGTCTCCGCTGCCCGGCCCTCGGGCCGGGCAGCGGAGACACGGGGAAAAAACGGCGAGTAGCGATTGAAGGCTGGTCAGTAGTGGTCAATCCTTCGCTCCGCTGGGGCAAGCCCAGCGGGGGCGGGAGGGCAGTCTTCGACTAAATCGACAGACCGCAAGCCCGGTTGTGGCGTTTGCAGTTTGCGTAGAATCATGCCGAGGGAAATACGATGATCGATTCCGCCGCAGAAGACAATTCGAGTGTGGGACCGACCGGCAGCCCAGTCGCCGGACCGGCCATCGAAGCCGCACGGCTCCGCGATCTCACGCCCAGGCAGTGGCGCTCGGGCATCGCGGCCTGGCTGGGCTGGATGTTTGACGGCCTCGACATGCACCTTTATACGGCCGTGGCCCTGCCGTTCGTGGCCGAATTGCTCCAGACCGATGTCCATGACCCGATCGTCGGCTATCGCAGTTCGCTCATCCAGGCCGCCTTCCTGCTGGGCTGGGCCGTCGGCGGCGGATTCTTCGGTCGCCTCGGCGACCGCATGGGCCGCGCCCGTGCCCTGATGTGTACGATCCTGACCTACGCCCTCTTCACCGGCCTGTCGTCGCTTGCCCAGACCTGGTGGCAACTGCTCATCTTTCGTTTCCTGGCGGCCCTCGGGATCGGCGGCGAATGGGCCGTGGGCGCGGCACTGCTCAGCGAGACCTGGCCCCGAGGCTGGCGGCTGTGGATCGCCGCGGTGCTGCAAACGGCCGTCAACGTGGGCATCATCCTGGCCATGGCGGCCGTCATGGCCCTGGCCGCACTCGGCTTCGGCCATCGCGCCGTCTTCCTGATCGGCATCCTCCCCGCCCTGATGGTCCTCTGGATCCGCCGCGCCGTGCCCGAAACGGAAGAATGGCAGGCGGCCCGGCGGCAAGCGGGCGGCAACGTGCCGCGGACCGTCGACCTGTTCCGCGGCCCGCTGCGGCGGACGACGATCCTGGTGATCGCCGTCTGCTGCGCTGTCGCTCTCGGCACACTGGGCCTTCCTGTTCTGGTCCTTGCAGCACTTCCGCACCTTGCCCGGCATCGCCGAGCTCGGCGACAGCCAGAAAACCCAATGGACCAGCCTGGCGCTGATGCTCTATATTTGCGTCGGGGTGGCGGGCAATTTCGCGGCGGCGGCGCTCGCCCGGCGGATGGGCTACCGCCGCGCGATTGCGATCGGCTGCGTGCTCTACTTCGCCACGGTCGCCGGCGTCTACACCTGGCTGCCGTCGTGGCAGGTTCTGCTGTTCTGGTTCGGGCTGATCGGCACGTACCAGGGGATGTTCGGCCTGTTCACGATGTATCTGCCGTCGCTGTTCCCCACTCTGTTGCGGACCACGGGGGCCGGCTTCTGTTTCAACATCGGCCGCATCGCCGCGGCCTTTGCCACGGTCCTTTTCGGCACGCTCAACCGGCCGGGCGACTTCCAGGCGGCGATCGTTTCCTCCAGCTTTCTCTTCCTGCCCGCCGCCGCGATCGCGCTGCTGCTGCGGGAACCGTAAAACGATGAACTTCAAAAAAAGGCACGTTAATCACGAAAACACGAAGGAACGAAAACACGAAGCAATTAAGAAAAGCATGTTAATCACGAAAACACGAAAGTACGAAAGCACGAAAAGGACAAAGAGGATATAAAGAACGCTATAAGTGTCTTCGCGTCGAAGCATGTTTCGTGTTTTCGTTCTTTCGTGTTTTCGTGATTGCTTTTTTAATTCCCCAACTCGACGATGCTTGTACCGTCAAGGTATGTCATTAAATTGGATAGAAGCGAGAGCACGAAAAGTCAATCATAGGAGAACAAGATGGGTCACGAGTTTGAGCCGCTTTCCGGTCGAATCATCGAGGCGGCCATCTGCGTCCACAAAGAGCTAGGGCCGGGCTTCATCGAATCGATCTACCATCGAGCCATGGAAATCGCCCTGCGACATCGAGAGATCCCGTATGCGAGCGAGAAGACAATTCGTATTTGGTTCGAAGGAGAAGATGCGGGCTACCACCGGCTCGATCTCGTGGTTGCTAACGAAATCATTGTCGAACTGAAGGCCATCAAGGCGCTTGAAGACATTCACTTCGCCACGCTCAAGTCGTATCTCAAGGCAACCGGCTTGCACGTCGGGCTCTTGATGAACTTCAATGCTCCGACGTTGATGGTGAAACGAGTCGTACTCTAAAGCGCGACCGTACGAAACAAGGAAGTTGATCACGAAAGCACGAAAGTACGAAAGCACGAAACATGATTCGATGCGAAGGCGATTATCGCATTTTTCGTGCTTTCGTTCTTTCGTGTTTTCGTGATTAGTTTATTCGCCACCCCCGGCCCACTCCACCGCGTTGCAGAGCAGCTTGCGGATGTTGGCGTCGAAGAAGATCGGATAGGTCTCGTGGCCGGGCTGGAAGTAGAAGACGCGGCCCTTGCCGACCGTAAAGGCAATTCCCTGCCGCGCCGATTCCTTGCTGCCGTCGGGCCGGGTGTACTCGCCGTCGAAGACGTTCGACTGCGGCTCGGGAATCTCGAAGGGTTCGGTGTAGCGCTCGGTGTGCGGGATGCTGAAATCGCTGATGCCGGCGGCGATCGGATGCTGTTTGTCCTTGACGATGATTTTCAGCTTGCTGCCGTCCTCGACGTAGCCGCCCTTCCAGCCGCAGTTCGTGCCCAGGAGGGCCTTTAGGGCCTTCGAGTAATGGGCCGAGTGCAAGGCGATGAAGCCCATGCCACCCTGCTTCACGCGCTCGACGATCCGCTTGACGTGCTCGTCGGTGATCTTGCCGTGCTGCTTGTGGCCCCACCAGATGAGCACGCTGGTCTTGTCGAGCGATGCGGCGGAACAGCCTTGCTCGGGGTCGGCGATCGAAGCCGTCACGACCTCCCATCCTTTGGCCTTCAGCGGCTCGAGCCCCTCGGCCACGGCGCCGTTGATGTCGTGGGGATAGACGCTGCTGGGGGGCGGTCTTTTCCGACCAGACCACCACGCGGCGTTTCGGCGCGGCGGCCCAGACCGGCGGGGAGGAAAGCAGTTCGACGGCGGCAACCGCGCCGGCGGCAAGGATCGTGCGACGGGAAAACATCGAGTTCATGAGAGGCTCCTGAGAGGGAAGAAGTGGTCGAAAGACCATGCTAATTCACGACCGAACGCCCGTCAAGAATTTTCCGCGGCAGAAACACCGTCAAGACACGGAGATGCGAAAGAAAAGGGAGGGGTGACGCCGCTCGGAACAGAGGGCATGCGCCGGGTGAGCGCGGGTCCCGAATCCAGACTTGGGGAAGCGTGCAGGATTCCAAGAGTCCGAGTCGACTGTGCCGTATCTCCGTGTCTTGATGGTGTTTTGCAATCGGTCGCTGGCAGCCATTCTGCCGTCCGGGCGTTTCCACGCATGGCGTCCTGGGGAGGATCAAAGCCCCGGATGGCTTCCCCACGGCTTAAAGGGAAAAAACCGTTGAGGGCCATTCCGGGGCGGAAAGAAACGCGCAACGGAGTCATCGTAGAGTGCGGGCACGCGCCCTTCAAGCCGCGGAATCCGGGCAACCAACCAAGGAAAACGCTGAAAATCGGCTGCTCGTTTCCATTACTTCGCGAGAGTGGAAGCGAAGTTCACTTCTGCGTTTTCTCCAACTGCCGTTGGATTTCCCTGAGTTTGTCCTGAACGCCGGGAAACTGTGGGAAATCGTGCGCGACCTTCGCCAAGTCCTGCTGGGCGTGGATCCAATCGCCTTTCTGCAAATAAAGGCTGCCACGGGCGTAATAGACTTCAACCAACGGGTTGCTTTCCAGGATGCGGCTGAGCCAACCAATGGCTTCGTCGGCGTGATTAAGTTCGAGGTGCCTGTTTGCCATGATCCGTTCCTCTTGGAGCGTTTCCGGCGCATGGGGGTCGATGGAGATCATCCGCTCGACGCACTTCCGCGCCTCGTCGAGCTTGCCCTGCATGATGGCGATGTCGGCCCGACTCGCCCAGGCGCCCAGGAAGTTCGGATCGCAGAGCAGGGAGATATCGTTCTCCTGGACGGCGTTGTCGAGATCGGCCTGGGCGTTGGCGGGATCGTGATTCAGGACGTGGAAATCGTGCTTTTGCATGTAGACGCGGCACAGGTTGTTGTGGTCCGAGGCCCGGTCGTTGCGCACGTTCAATCCCAGCTTATGGAAGTAGACGGCTTCGTCGAACTTGGTTTCGTCGTACTTGCCTTTGTCGTCTTTGCCTTGCCGGGCCAGCACGATGGCGAGGTTGTTGAAGGCGTCGGCATAGCGCTGGTTGGACGTCAAGGCGCCGCGGAAGTACTGCTCGGCCAGTCTGAGGTCTGCCGCTCCGCCGCGGCGGGCATAGTAGACGCCCAGGTTGTTGTTGCCGAAATCGTAGTCGGGTTTGATGTCGATGGCCGCCTTGAAGGCCTCGGCCGAGTAGTCGAACAACAACTGCTGACTTGCGCATGCGGTCGAGGGTCTTGGCTGCCTCCCGGAAATTCTCGACCGAGCCGTCGAACGGCCACTGCTGCTGGGCGCTCGTCGAGTTTGCGGGGCGGCCCGTCGAAATACTGGGTCACGTAGCCGAACAACTCGTCGGCGGTCTTGGCGTCGGTCTCGCGCCACCTCTTTGGCGTCGCTGTCGTAGGCGATGCCGATGTGGTTGTAGGCGAAGTAATTGTTCTCCGTCACCTGCGCGGCATGTTTGAAGAGCTTGTAGCTATCGACCCAATAGCTCACCTGGCGGAAGGTCACCGCGCTGAGAACCAGCAGCACGACGACCGAAACGGACGCCAGGGAAACGCGCGTCCGGGGCCAGCGGTCGGCGACTTCCATCAGCAGCCAGGCAACCATCAGGTACACGCCGATCATGGGCAGATACGTATAGCGGTCGGCCCGGGCCTGCGTGCCGACCTGGATGATGCCGATGACGGGCATGAGCGTGCCCAGATACCAGAACCAGCCCACGGCCAGGAACGGCCGTTTGCAGGCGAAGCCGTAGATCGCGCCGCCCGTGATCGCCAAGAGCAGCACGCTGTAGAAGGCGAATTTGACGTAAAACTCGGTCGTCCAGCCATGGGGAATCATGGCCGGATGGCTGTAAAAGGGGGCCAAGCCGGTGGGCCAGACCGTCTGCCGCAGATACTCTCCGCACGAGACCACGGCGTTCAAAATGCGGTCGCTCAAGTGCAGGCCCTCGAAGCTGTTCAGGGCCACGCCCTTGTTCTGCCCGTAGACGGTAATCAGGCAGTCGCCAACTACCAGCCCGAACCAGGGAATTTTTTCCACCACCAGGCAGACGACGGCGTAGAGGTCGGGTCCGGCGTCCTTGCGGCCCGGCGGCCATAAAGCCTTCTCCCAGCGGCGCAGCGGCCAGATGTCCAAGAGCATGAAGACGCACGGCAGGGTGACGAGCATCGACTTGGACATCAGGCCCAGCGCCAGAAAAAGCGTGATCAGCAAGTAACTGCCAATCTCCCCCAGTTGCATGAGCAACGACGCCGAAGTGACCGCCTTGAAAACCAGCATCCCCGCCACGGCGATGCCGATCAGGATGGCGGGCGTCGTCGATTGGTAAGGGCTCAGATCGGGCCACACCATCGTGCGGATGAACAAAACGCCGATAATGAAGGCAATCCCCACGGCCGAGAGGAAGGACGTTGGCGCGATCGGCCGCCGCCGGGCGTAGCCGGCGTAGGCCAGCATCGAGGCCATCCAGAACAGCCCGCAAAGCACGTCTTTCCGCTCGGCGGCCCAGGCCACCGATTCGACCCGCAGGGGATGGATGCCGAACAGCGCGGCCACGACGAAACTGGGCCAGAGGGTGCCGGTCATCAACCGCAAGGCCAGGAACAGGAGCACGGCGTTGACGCAGTGGATGCCCATGCTGACCAGGTGATGTCCGCCGGGCCAACTGTTGACGAAGCGCTGGTTTTCCTGCTGCCAGGTGCCAAACACCTCGAAATCGAGCATGTGCGAAATCCAGGTCAGAGGGTGCCAGTTACCCTCGTGGGCATCGGCGAAGGCCCAGACGACGGCGTTGGTGGGCATGTCGCGGAGGGTCTTGGGATTCCCGTGCAGGAAATGGTCTTTCAATTGGATGAGGTGCTGGCTCAACCCGCCGATGATCTGCGGTTTCTCATAGATGTAAACATTGTCGTCGCAGACGGTGAATTTGTGCCACCAGGTCTGCCCGTAAAGGGCCGCAATCAGCAGGACGAGCCCCAAACTGAGCACGAGCGAGAGCCTGCGACGATCCAGGGGCGGAGGCGGGGTGTAGTCGCGCGGCTCCGCTTTGCCGCCATAGCGCGGCGAGGCGAAGGGGTTGTCGGACCGGCCTTGCGTTTCTTTGAGTGCGCGGCGGCGCAATTCGTACTTGTTTGCCATAGTTCTATTCTGGTTTTTCACGGGGAAAGATGCAAGTAGCGGTTCGTGTTTCGTCTCAACCCGACTTTCATCATGGCGTGCGCCGGGAACCGGCGTGAAATACTCCACATTGGGGGTTTGACTCGGGCCGCTTATCCGGGGATGATGGAAGTTGCGGGAACTTCTTGGTTCCTTCCCGCGTCTCTTACAGTGAGACAACTGTGAACGACGACGCCCAACTGATTAGTCAGGCCTTAGCTGGACAGACGGCAGCCTTCGGGCAACTGGTGCAAAAGTACCAGGATCGGCTGTACAACACCGTGGTCCACGTGGTCGGCAACGCCGAGGATGCCAAGGACGTAGTCCAAGAGGCTTTCGTCCAGGCGTTCCTCAAGTTGGAGTCGTTCCAGGGTGCCAGCGCATTTTACACATGGCTGTACCGCATCGCCTTCAACGTGGCGGCGACCCATCGCCGCCGACGGGGGGCGATGCGCTCGGCCGAACAAATCGCCTTGGCCGAAGGCCATTTGCGGAACTCCGGTCGAGGGGCAGCCCGCGAAACGCGGCCGACGGCCCCGGCGAGCGACTGGAGCGCGAGGAGCGCTGCCGGCAGGTGCGGCAGGCGATTTCCCAGTTGGCCGAAGAGCACCGCGTGGTGCTCGTGTTGCGCGAGATGGACGGCTGCTGTTATGAGACCATCGCCGAGATCCTGGACTTGCCCGTGGGCACGGTGCGAAGCCGCCTGCACCGGGCGCGAATGCAACTTCGCGAACAGTTGAAGGAAGTCCTGGCGGTTGAAGAGTGATGCATACGACGCAAGCAGGATGCGCTCGAGCTCGAGTGACAGGTGCCAACTGGTAGCGACTCGAGGCAAGAGCGAGACGATAGACAGTATGAACGACGTTCCCGACACAGAACTGTTCAGCGCGTATCTCGACGGCGAATTGACCGCCGACGAGCAGGTCCGCGTCGAGCAAATCCTGGCCACCAGTCCGGAGGCCCGGCAACTGTTGGAGGAACTGCGCGCCCTGGGCAGCACCTTGCAAGAGCTGCCCCAGGAGAAGCTGGATGAAGACCTCAGCGCCCGCGTGCTGGAAATCGCCGAGCGGCGGATGCTGCTGCCCGACGATCAAGCGGCGACCGGCGGCAAGCCGTCCGCCGGGCGTGCCGCCGAGGCGTTGAGGCCCGTCCGACGCGGACTCGGTCGGTTGGCTGGGAATTCCCTGGCGGGAGATCTCCTGGCGGGGCATGCTCAGCAAGCGGGCGTTGATCTGGTCGGGCGTCGTCGTGGCCACGGCGATCTTCCTCGGCTATACGTCGCCCCCGAAACCAAACCATGTTGCCCGGCGCGAGGCGCAACCCGCCGCGGCGCGCCGGCGGCTTCCGAAGAAGCGCGGAGCGGGAGTTCGCCCGCGGACACAAGCTCGCACGGGGACGGAGATTGGGACGTGCCCGCCGGCCAGCCGCGGGTGCTCAAGACCGACGCTTTGCGGGCCAAGGACGGCATGTTGGCCCGTGACGAAAAGCGCAAAACGGTCGATGCCGTCGCCGCTGGCCGGCATGAGGATCGGTTAGCCGAACGCGCGCTGGAAAAGAAGGCTGCGGCGCCCGGCGACGCGCTTGCCGACGGCAAGCCGGCGGCCGTGCCGCTGTTCGCTGAGCCAGCCGCGGCAGGTCCCAGTCCGTCGGAACTGCCGAGTGCGGATGCGGCAAGATCCGCGGCCGCACCGCCCCCGCCGGCCGTCGTCATGTCCGGGTCCACGGCTGCGCCGAATCTGCCGGTTGCGCCAAAGGTCCCGACCGTGTCCAAGGCGTTTGCTGGGTCCCAGGCGCCCGCTGCGTCGCAGGCGTTGGGAGCCCGCGTTGCGGCAAATGCCAAACGCGGCGCGGAGAGGGGCGGTTCCGAAGAATTCGACAAGGCCGACGAGGGCGTCGTCCGCCGTGGCGCGCGCAACAACTCATGAACGGCGCG
This sequence comes from uncultured Planctomycetia bacterium, assembly GCA_963779975.1. Classification (GTDB taxonomy): domain Bacteria; phylum Planctomycetota; class Planctomycetia; order Pirellulales; family Thermoguttaceae; genus JANXQG01. The sequence continues at coordinate 59,008 of CAWAAL010000026.1, forward strand.
CAGTCCTTCGCGACCAACACGGCGTCGCCCGCCGAAGCGATGTCGGCCGGCAACAGGAAAGGCGGCCAGGTTCTTTCCGATCAGTCCGTCGGCAAACAGGCTCCGGCGGCGACCTTCGTGCGGCTCGACGTCTCGGCACTGGCCGTGCAGAAAAAAGTCTTCGAGAACCTGTTGGCGCAACAGGGTCTGGGCAGCGAACAGGACGCGACGGATCGAGCTTTCCAGGGCGCCGAGAACCGCAATGGGCGTAGTTCCGCCTTCAACTTGTCTACGAACAGTGAATCCGGGGCCTTCAAGCGCGAGGACAACGTCCAAGGCCGAATAGCCACGGAAAACTTGCCGCGCAGAATCGTTGCGCAGAATCAGTCCGACCAGCGCAATGACCAGCACGACGCGGCCAGCGGCTTGCAGCAGCAGTCGCCCCCGTCGATGACCTATGAATTCGATGCCAGCCCGGAGCAGCTTGCGAACATCATCAAGCGGATCGGCGAGCGGACCGAGTCCTTCTCGGCTCCGCAGTTCGCGGAGAATTCCGGCGCCGCCGCCAACAATTACAATAATTACCATTACGGCGCGGGGGCTGGCGGCGGAAGTTTCGCCGATCGTCCCGCCGAGCAACAAGTCAAAGCCGGCGGCGGCGGTGTGAATCTTCCCCACGAGCAAGTGGCGCAAGCCCAAGCTGCACCAGCCGCGGTTCCGGGTTCAGCCAACCAAACGGCTTCCCATGCCGTCGGGGCGGCAAAGCAGCACGTGGTCTTCGTTCTCCACGTGGTCGATCGCCTTGCGCCTGTCGCCGGTGACGCTTCTCGGATGCCGGCGCCGGCCGTCTCGGCGCCAGCCAAGCAATAGTACATTATTTGCTTTCTCCCGCCGTCGAATTATAATCGATCCTGTCGCCTTTTTCACGCCCAGGATCGTCCCATGGCCCTCCCGTCTTGCCTCATGTACCGCGTACTGTTCCTTGCCCGTCTGCTTCCACTGCTGGCGCTGGCCGCGCCAGCGATGGGCGAAACGCTTTCCAGCCAGGACTACGAAAAGGCCAAGGCGGCCACGGTCGAAATCCTGGTCAACGGCCATTTGAACGGCACCGGCTGGATCGCCGACGGGAAAGGCCTCGTGATGACAGCCGGGCACGTCGTCGAGAGTCCCACTTTCAAGTTCGAAATCACTTCACCGGCGCTGGGCCGCCGAGAGGCGAAATTGGTGGCGGTCGATCTCGGCCACGACCTGGCCCTGCTCAGCATTGAACCGCGGAAGGAAGGCTATCCGGTCTTGAAACTGGCCGAGAAGCGCCCCGAGCCGGGCGCTGCGGTGTTCATCATCGGGGCCCCGCTTTATCGGCACGGCGTGATGGCGCCCGGCACGATCGCCGGTTCCGAATCGGCGTTCGAATATTATGCCGACCGTTTCAACGAAGTGACGCACGTCGCCGCCACGGTTCCACGGGGGATGTCCGGCGGACCATGGATAAACACGGCCGGCGCGGTGGTGGGCGTGCAGTCGGGCGTGATGTCGCAGAACAGCATCCCCATCGGCATTGCCTTTGCGTGCACGCTGGACGCGATGCGGAACTTGCTCGAGCGGCGGAAAACGGCCTCGACGCCCTCGTTGGGGTTGATCGTTGACGAACTTTGGACGACGGACTCCAAGACGCTCGGCCGCTTCCCGCCCAAGACCGAGGGGCTCATGATCAAGTTCCTTCAGCCCGACGGTCCGGCCGCTCGCGCCGGATTGAAGGAATCGGATCTGATCATCGCCGCCGACGGCAAGCGCGTGCGTCTGACCGCCGACCTGCTGCGGATCGTCACCGCCAAGCAGCCCGGCCAACCGCTGGAATTGACCCTCCTGCGGCCCGACGGCGCCGGTCAGCAGAAGGCGACCGTGAATCTTGGCAAGCTGGAAGTGGCCTGGCCGTGAAAGCCCTCAGGCGCCCGCTTTGAACTGGAAGTTTCGGCTCTGGTTGAAGAACGCCAGCGGGTTCTCGTAGACCAGGCGGCGGATCGTCTCCTCGCCGTGTCCGCGACGACGCATCTGGAACATGAACTTGGGCACGGCCAAGGGATCGGACGGTCCCCAGTCGGCCGACGAATTCACCAGGATCCGCTCGGGTCCAAAGCGCTCGACGAGGTCCACGGCCCGCTCGGGCGTGGCCTTGGTCGTGGGATAGAGCGTGATGCCGGCCCAATAGCCTTCGTCCAAGACCACGCGGATCGTCTGTTCTTCGCAATGGTCGATGCAGACCCGGCTGCGGTCGGTCCGCGAGTCGGCGTGCAGCAAATCGAGGATCATCCGCGTGCCGCGATACTTCTCTTCCAGGTGCGGCGTGTGGAAGAGCATCTGCTCGTCGCGATCCAAGGCGAGCTTGATCAGTTCCGCCAGCGTCGCAACTTCGTTGGGCGTACACTTGTTCAGGCCGATCTCGCCCACGCCCAACACGCTGGGTCGGTCGAGGAACTCCGGCAGCAGGGCCAGGACCTGCCGGGAGATCGCCCGGTTCTCGGCTTCCTTGGCGTTCATGCCGAGCCAGCAGTAGTGGTGGATGCCGTAGTTGGCGGCCCGCTTGGGCTCCCACTCGGTGAGTTGGCGGAAGTAATCGCGAAAACTGTCCTGCCCGCAACGGTCGAAGCCGGCCCAGAACGCCGGTTCGCCCACGACGACGCAGCCCGAGAGGGCCATGGCCTGCAGGTCGTCGGTCGTCCGCGAGGCCACGTGGATATGGGGGTCGAAGTAGTACACGGTTATGGTTTCCTCCAGCCGGCGTCGTAGGGCAGGGAGAAGATCAGTTGCAGTTGCTCGGCCCGATTGGCCCCCTCCTTGCCTAGCATCGCCAGGGTTTCGCGGATCTTTTCCAGCCGCGGGTCGTCGGCGGCGGCGCCCTGGCCGCGCTCAACGCGGTCCAAGGCGGCAGCCACTTCGAGCAGCTTGCCGCGAATCGTGAGGAACTCCCGGTCCAGGATCTGGGCCGCGGTCGCAGTATGGGGCATGATCCACCTCATCGTCAGGGAACATGGGATAACCTGATTCTGGCATGCCGCCGTGCCGATGGCAAGTCCGGGCGCCAATAGCTGGTTGTTACACAGGCGTCTCGCAACGACCCCATCCAGCTTGCGGTCTGTCGATTTAGTCGAAGACTGCCCTCCCGCCCCCGCTGGGCTTGTCCCAGCGGAGCGAAGGATTGACCACTACTGGCCAGCCTTCAATCGCTGCCCGCCGTTTTTCCCGTGTTTCCGCCGTCCGGCCCGCGGGCCGGGCGGCGGAAACACGGGAAAAACGGCAAAAGGGGTGGGCGAGGCGGCGTTTCTAGTGGTTAATCCTCCGCTCCGCTGGGGCAAGCCCAGCGGGGGCGGTACTAAACCGACAGACCGCAAGCCGGATGGGGTCTACGGGCGACGGGCACGCCACTTTAGCCGGTCCAAAATCACATTCTTTGGTTCAAAGGTGATCTATTCGTCATTGAACGGACGGGTTTTCTCCGCAATCTTTGCCCAGTTTGCCTGCACGCGAGCATCTTGTCCGGCATTGTAAATTTTTTATCCCCTCGCGACGATGGAGACTACGGGATACTATCGAATACGAGGTCTTACAGCGTGGCGAACGGGCTTTCCATTACCTTTGACCTACTCACCGCTACCGAGAACGAGGCGGCGGTGCAGGTGCTGGTCCCGGCCCTGGATTGTGCGGATCCGGCCGTGCAGGAAGGCGCGCTGATCGCCTTGCTGAAGCGGCGGACGGCGGCCGGAGGACGCGAGATTCTCGATCGCATGTCGCGGATGAAGCCGGAGTGGAAGTCGATCCTCCGCCAGCATCATGGCCGACTGACCGGAGCACTCCGCGACGCCGTGCTGAGCGCCGACCCGCAGGTGTGCGAAAACGGCTGCCGGGCGGCGGTGATGTTCCGCGATTATGATCTGGTCCCGACGCTGCTGACGGCGCTGGACGGTCCGGCCCAGCCCAATGCCGAACTGGCGGCCCGCACCGTGCTGGAACTGGTGGAGTCGCTGTGCGACGAGCTTTCCGGCGACCGCGACCCCAGCGATCGCCGTGACCCGCAGATGATCCGCCGCTATGTATTCGGCAGCTTGGAGTCGTCGGTCCATCGCTACAGCCAACACCAGCGCCGCGAGGTGATCGAGAGTTTCCTGCTGTTGGTCGGCCGCGAAAACGCCGCGTTGCAGCAGATCCTGGGCAATCCCCATCACCCGGCGTTCGCGATCATGATGGACCTGCTGTCCAAGAGCACGCAACGGGGTATCCTGCGGCTGCTGATGAACTTGCTCGACGGTCCGCACGCCCTCTCGGCCATCTTGAACGTGGTCGCCAATCGGGGCGATGCGCGCTTCGTCCACTGCCTGATGCGCAAGATCGGCCGCGAACCGACGCTTGCCATGGCCTTGAACTTGCGGAAAGTGACCTCGGTCTCGTGGCTGGGCGACTGCCGTCGGATCATGGACCAGATGGACGACGCGGCCCAGTACTCGGCCGTGCGCTTCGTGCTCGCCACGGGCATTCCGCGACAGCAGGCCCTGGGACTGATCGAGACGATCCTGCTGTATGGCAAGCCGGGCGGCCGGGCCGAGGCGGCCCGCGCCTTGAGCGAATTCCAGGGCGCCGAAGCCAACAACCTGGCGATGAACGCCTTGGGCGATCCCGATCCCCAGGTGCAGGCCAACATCATTTCGCAGCTTCGCGGCCGAGGAATCCCCGGCATGCTGCCCAGCCTGCTGGAACGGGTCGACAGCCCGTACGCAGTGGTTCGCAAGGCGGCCCGCGAGAGCCTGGCCGAGTTCAGTTTCAAGCGCTTCGTGACGGCCTTCGACATGCTGGACGACGAGGTCCGCCGCAGCACGGGGCTGCTGGTCAAGAAGATCGACGTGCAGTGCGCAGCGCATCTGAACGACGAGTTGAAATCGCCGATCCGCACGCGCCGCCTTCGCGGACTGGTGATCGCCCGCACGATCGATGCCGTGGAAAGCGTGGAGAGCGCGGTCATCGAACTGCTCCAGGACGACGACCACCTGGTGCGGATGGAGGCGGCGACCACGCTGGGCAAGTCGGTCAGTCCGGCCAGCGTGGCGGCGTTGACCGCGGCCCTGGACGACAAGAGCGAAGTCGTTCGCCAGGCTGCCCAGCGCAGTCTGCAAGAGGCGATCGAAGCCCGCCCGGCACATCCGTAACTCGACAGGGAAGCCCATGCATGCCGTCGCGCACATCTTGCTTGCCCAACACAGCCGCGGCGAGAGTTTTGGCCAGAGCTTTCGCAACCGGGGGGTGGCGGGCTATGACGACGTGTTGCTGGGACTGCTGATCATGGCGGCGATCGTGGCGGGGATGTGGGCCATTTCGCGGCTAGTACACCTGCGGCGGCAGCGCCGCGGATACAACAAGCCTTGGCGGCTGTTCTGGGCCCTTTGCAAGGCGCACGGCTTGAGTTGGTCCGATAGTTGGCTGCTGCGGCGGGTGGCGCGAGACCAAAACCTGCGCGATCCGGGCCGGCTGTTTCTGGAAGCCCAACGATGGGAAGAACAGGCCCTTGGGCCGCGGTTTACCCTCGAGTATCCCCGGTTGCAGGCCCTGCGCAAGCAGATCTTCGGCGAGACGCCGCGGAGCCCGGTCGCCGAGCCGATTCTGCGGCCAGCCCGCTCGGCTGTCCAGCCGGCACCGCCGTTGTTTCCGAGTTTGCCCAGTCCGACGCTCGACGTTCCGCCGTGGACCGCGGAACGGAGTTAAGGCCCGGCCGAATGACAACTTGCCAATTCGGGTGGCATGCCTTCACGCGGCCGTCAGAGACTTGGCGCAGTCGGCAAAACCCAACCGGCCGCGGGTAGGCATGTTTGCTGCGCGGCTTGTCTGCCTCACGTCACGCACCTGGGCCAACATGCCTACCCGCGGCCGGTTGCGATTGCCCGGTTACCGCAATTTGTGACGGCCGCGTGAAGGCATGCCACCCTTTGCAAGAAAACGAAGTTATTCTTCGCCCGGCCCTTACTTGCCGCTGTCGTCGCTGGCGGGGGCGGCCTTGGGCGCCGGTTTGCCGGTCGGCACGGAGCGGGCGGCCCGGCTGACGTTGCTGGTCGGCACGCTGCCGCCAAAATGCTCCACCGAACTCGTCTTCTGATAATTCATCTGCAGCTTGAAGTCGCTGAGCTTCAGAACTTGGACATGGTAGCGCTCGGCGTCGCGGAGGATGTCGCCGTTGGTCTTCATGAACTCGGGCGAACTCTTGTCGGGAGCATCGCCCACCACGATGAAGCGGGTGTCGGACGTGATCTGGCCTTGCTTGCGGCCCTGCTCGTCCAACTCGCAATCGACCACGCCGCCTTTCTGGTTGATCAGGCCGCGAACGACGCTGATTTGGTTGCGGCCGTCGCCGTCGATGTTCATGATCCCGGCCAAGGCGAAGTGGTTTTGCTGGCCCGGCGACCAGAGCGGGGTGAAGACCTTGTCGCCGGCCATGATCGGATCGGCGAGCTTGTCGTCGAGGATGCGGGCCTGGGCCATGTGATCGCCCTCGATGCGGACGACTTCGACTTGACCCTTCTTGACCGCCTTGGCGTCGATGGTCGACTCGGCGGAATAGACGGTGAATTGCGTTCCGCGCTGCAAGGCGTCGGCCCGGCCGCGGTTGATCCAGACCACCTTGTTGGGCAGGCTGACCCAGGTGATTTCACCCGAGGGGACGTCCATTTCCTTCCTTTCGACCTTGTTGCGCTCGGCTGCCAAGGTCCGCACTTCGACTTCCCGTTGCTGGGCCGCCTTTTTTGCTTCGTCGGCGGCGTGGGTAGCCGCGGCCACCTCCGAAGCGGCACCTGACTTGATCCTGCTCACCGCCTGCACCAATTGCTTAGTCTCGTCTCTCGTAGACTGTAGACCGGTGGTGTATTCCTCCTTGATCTTGTTGATCTCTTTGGTCAGATCACTCTCGTCCTCGGTGATCTTGGCGATGGCGGCATCCTTGTGCGACTCGCGAGTCTTGAACTTCCCGTCCAGCACGGCATAATCGGCCCGCGCTTTGATCAGTTCGTCGTTACGGTCCTGGATGACCTTGTTCATGCCGGCCAGCAAACGGCTGTAGTAGAGGGTGTCGGCCTTGAACAACGGGGCATCGGCGCCGGGCTTGCCGGGGTCGGCATCCGACTGCTTTTCGTTGCCGTAGGTGGTCATGTCTTCGCCGAACTGCTTCTTGATTTCCTCGGTGCTGCGTTCGGGAAAGCCGATCAACTTCTTCAGATCGTCGCACTCTTTCTGCTTATCGGCCGTGGCTTGATCGGCCGCGGTCTTGGCGGTGGCGGCGGCCAAGGCGGCCTTGTGCTCCTCGTCGGCCGTTTTGATTTTCAGGTACAGGATCACGCCCAACACGACGCTGAGCATGACGAAGACGATCAACAGGACTTGCAGACCTTGATTCAGAGCTTGACTTGCACGGACCATGAATTCGTCCTCCTGAGAACACCAGCCGCCGCGTAGACCGCGCCGCGATTGCCGCGGCGGTTTGCCGTTGGCTGCCGGCCGTTCTGAAAAGCCTGGGCACGGGGGGAACCTTCCCCGGCTACCTTCAAAACAAAGATTGCCTCTGCTCGTCTTTTACCCCCCCGGTGGTTCCGGAAGACCGGGGGGTGAAATACGGTTTCACGGGGAAATGATACAACCTCATTCTAATCGGCGGGGAAAACGCTGTCAATGAAAAGTCGTTTCTACCGGGCAGAGACCTTGTCGCCGACCAGGATTGGATCGGCGATCTTCTCGTCGACGATGCGGGCCTCGGCCGAGTGCTCGTCGACGATGCGAATGACCTCGACCCTGGCTTTCGGGACGGCCTTGGGCTGGTTGATCGAGTCGGCCGAATAGACGGTGAATTGCATCTTCGGCAGCCAGGCATCCGCCCGGCCGCGGTTGATCGTGACCAACTTGTTCGCGAGGCTGACGGCGGTGATTTCACCTGGGGGAACGGCCGCTTCCGGCCCCTCCAGCTTCTTGATTCTCGCGGTCAATTCCGCAATTTTCCGTTCTTTTGCCTGCAGATCGATTTGCAAGGCCTTCACGTCGTCGGTGGCCTTGGTCACGGCGTCCATGGCATTTTTCTTGACGACAGCCATCGCCTTCGTGATTTCCGCGATTTCCGTCTCCGTAGCCTGTTGTCCGTGCTGGTAATTGCCGGCAATCTTCTCGAGCCGACCTTCCAGCGTTCCGTAGCCCGCAAGGAGCGTGTTGATCTGTTCAGCCTTGGCCGCCTCGTGATTTTTCAGCAACTTTTGCAGATCGGCCAAATCGGCCTTGGCGTGGAGAAGTTCGTCGGTACGTTCCTGGATGACCTTGTACATGCCCGCCAGCAAGCGGCTGTAGTAAAGGGCGCCAGGGTCGAAAAGCGGCTTGTCGGCGTTCGCCGTGTCGGTTGCAGCCTCCGACTTCCTTTGGTTGCCGTAGGTCTGCATGTCTTCGTCGAACTGCTTCTTGATTTCCGGGACGCTCTTTTCGGGGAAGCCGATCAACGTTTTGAGAACTTTGTTCTCTTCCTCCGTGGCTTTCTTATCGCTTTCGACCTGTTGCGCGGCGAGTTTCGCGGCCTCGACGGCCTTGGTCGCGGTGTCGGCCTCCTTGACGTACAGGTAGAGGCTCACGCCCAGCACGACGCAGAGCATGACGAAGATGATCAACACGACTTGCAGACCTTGACTTTCGCGGGCCATGAATTCGTCCTTAGGTAAGTGTCTCGCCTATTTTGCCGCTTCCCTTGGATTCGCATCGCGAGACCGATTTTATTCCACATCCCCCGTTAGGGTGGATTCCGCCGGTTATCTCTCAACGTCTGCGGCTCTCTCAACTAAAATGCGCCAATGATTACGCCGGTCCCCCCGGCAGCATTAGGCGGCATGATACGGAGCAGGCATGAGTTCAACGCAGCGACGGGTTGTCATCACGGGCATCGGCCTGGTCAGCCCATTGGGTAGTACCAAGGAAGCCTTGTGGGAGGCCTTGCAGCAGGCCCGCAGCGGTGTTGGCCCGCTTACCGTTCTGCCTCCGGGTGCGGTGCCTGTCCACGTTGCCGCCGAGGCCAGGCAATTCACGGGCGAAATCGAAGACTTCGGCCCGCTCGAAAAGGAGCAGAAGAAGCAGATTCGCAAGGGCCTGCGGCTCTTGTGCCGCGAGTGCCAGATGGGGGTGGCCGTGGCACAATTGGCGCTGGTCGACGCCGCCATCCAAGTGGGCACGATCGATCCCGAGCGGATCGGCATTTGCTACGGCATCGACTACATGATGAGCGTGCCCGAGGAATTCAACGAGAGCATCCGCCAGTGCCTCAGCAGCGAGGGGAAATTCGAGTTTCCCCGCTGGGGCGTGGAGGGCCTGCCCAAAATGCCGCCGCTGTGGCTGCTCAAGTATCTGCCCAACATGCCGGCCAGCCACGTGGCGATTTTCAACGATCTGCGCGGACCGAGCAATTCGCTGACCTCGCGCGAGGCCGGCGCCAACCTGGCCATCGGCGACGCCTATCAGATCATCCGCCGTGGAAATGCCGACGCCATGGTCTGCGGGGCGACCGGCACGCGATTGCACGCCATGAAGATCGTGCATGCCGTCTCGCAGGAAGAGGTCGCGTGCGCCGACGGCGATCCGACGAAGGTCAGTCGCCCGTTCGATCGGCATCGCAGCGGCATGGTGTTGGGCGAAGGGGCCGGGGCCATCGTCATCGAAGAACTTGCCCACGCCCAGGCCCGCGGAGCAACGATCTACGGTGAAATCGCGGCCACGTCCTCGCGTACCGCGGCCGCTCCCCGACTTGTGGCGCGGCGAAAACTGGCGATGGCCAACGTGTTGCGGGCCTTGTTGCAAGACTCCGGCTTGCAACCGGACCAGATCGACCACCTCCACGCCCACGGCTTGAGCACGCGGAGTTGCGACGTTGACGAGGCCCAGGCGATCGTGGAGGCTTTCGGCCAACGGGCCCGCGTCTTGCCCGTCGTGGCCGCCAAGAGCTACTTTGGCAACCTGGGTGCGGGCAGCGGGATGGTCGAACTGATTGCCAGTTTGCTCGCGGTACGGGCCGGGGTGCTTTTCCCGACGCTCAACTACGAGACGCCGGACGCCGAGTGCCCGCTGCACGTGGTGCGCGACAATTCCACGCCGGCCGGCAAGCGGTTCATCAACTTGAACGTTACGCCGCAAGGGCAGGCGAGCGGGGTGGTGGTGCAGATCGACCAAGAAACTCAGCTCGCGTGAATTCTCTCAGAACCCACTGTCGAATCAATTCCGAATCGGCAACGCCCTTGGATCTTGCAGCTTCGTGAACTGCTTTCGCCTCGGTTGAGCGCAACTGGACAGAAATCCGGGTCTCTCGTTCGAAGGTCGGCTCTTTGACTTCTTCCAGTTCCGACTCGAATTCCGTGAGATCGTGCGTGTCCCAGAATTCAGCCAGCTCGTGGATGGAGTCGGTTCTTGGAAGATCATGGCTGTTCATCGATCTCTCCATTGACGGTATCGGCGTTCTTCCTTATCGGTCATTGGACGCGCGGTGATTGGGTAAGCTTTTCCATCGGGAAACTGGATAACAACGCAAAACAGATATCTGCCGGAATTCGTTTGGCCGAGGACATAGTAAACTGGGTTCTCTCCCTCGGACTTGGCTCGCTGCACCAGTGCCTGGCCAAAGCAAGCATCCTCGACCTCATCGGGTGTCACGCCGTGCCGGTCGAGATGGTCGATTCGATCCAGCGGCCAGACAAACTCTTGGATGCGCATGTTTATTGTACCATAGGCTTCATGACGAGCCAATCTCACGCAAGTCGGTCAAGTAGTCGCCTTTACGCCTGCGAGGCCGCCAGTGCCTGGTCGAAATCGGCCTTGATGTCCACGATGTCTTCCAGCCCCGCACTCACCCGGACGTAGTCCTCGGTCACGCCGGCGCCGGCCAATTCAGCGGGGTTCTGCTGGCTATGGGTGGTCGAGGCGGGATGGATGATCAACGTCTTGGCGTCGCCGATGTTGGCCAGGTGCGAGGCCAGCTTGGCCGACTCGATGAATTTCCGCGCGGCCGCCCGACCACCCTTGATGCCGAAGCCCAGGATCGCCCCCGCGCCCTTGCCGAGATACTTCTGAGCCAACTTGTAGCCGGGATGCGACGGCAAGCCCGGATAGTTGACCCAAGTGACCAACGGATGCGACTCCAGATGCCGGGCCAAGGCCAGGGCGTTCTCGCTGTGCCGCGGCATCCGCAGGTGCAGCGTCTCCAGCCCTTGTAGGAAGAGAAAACTGTTGAACGGGCTCAGCACTCCGCCCATGTCGCGGAGCCAGTGCGTACGGCAGGTGATGATGTAGCACAACTGTCCGACCGCGTCGTGGAAGACCGCGCCGTGATAGGAAGCGTCGGGCTGGGTGAATTGCGGCCACTTGTCGGGCTCGCGGGTCCAATCGAACTTGCCGCTGTCGACGATCACTCCGCCGATGCTCGTGCCGTGGCCGCCGATGAACTTCGTGGCGCTATAGATCGTGATGTCGATGCCATAGTCGAACGGCCGCAGCAGGATCGGAGTCAGCACCGTATTGTCGCAGACTAACGGCAGCCCGTGCTTGTGGGCCATGTCGGCAATCGCCTCGAAATCCAAGACGTCGTTCTTGGGATTGGCCACCGACTCGATGTACACCGCTCGCGTGTTCGGCTTTACGGCGCGGGCGATGCTTTGCGGATCGGTGGCGTCGACGAAGGTGACCTCGATCCCCAAACGCTTGAAGGTCTGGCCCAACAAGGTGATCGTGCCGCCGTAAAGGGCTGCCGCGGAGATAATGTGCGAACCTGAGTGGGCCAGGTTCAACAGGGCGACGGTGATGGCTTGTTGACCGCTGGACATCGCCAAGGCCCCGATGCCGCCTTCCAAGGCGGCCATCCGCTGCTCGAAGACGTCGGTCGTGGGGTTCATCAGCCGCGTGTAGATCCACCCCATTTCCTCCAGCGCGAACAGCTTTGCGGCATGTTCCGTGCTCTTGAAAACATAACTCGTGGTCTGATGAATCGGCATGGCGCGGGAACCGGTGGTGGGGTCCGGGTGTTGCCCGGCGTGGAGGGCTAGCGTGCCAAGGCCAAGGGGACGGACGGAGTCAGTAGGCATGGAGAATTCCTCTCAACAAGAAAAATAGATTACCAAGTTTACGAATCTTATCATGAAACGAGGGTGGAAACAACGTACCGAAGCAATCACGAAAGCTCGAAAGATAGCATCGTTGCCGGTGGCATCCGTCACCATAGGCGCACGACGCCGTAGGCGTCAAACGCTGAGTCGATGGAAGCGAGCGTCAACCTCTCGACCAAGGCTGTGGCGGCGAGGAGGCGGTCGAAGGGGTCCTTGTGGTGCAGTGGCAGCATGGTCAGCGGCTCGATGTGCTGTGGCTCTAGCGGCAATAAGTGAATGTCTTCCGACACAAGGTCGGCGGGAAACATCGTGCCAAACGGTTCCGGCAAAGGCAGCTTGCCAAGCCGATTCTCGAGGGCGATTTCCACCAAGCTGGTGAGGGACAGCCAGCGCTCGTTCACCGGGTCTTCAATGGCCGTTTTCGCCGTCGCACTCAGTTTGGGATCGTTGGCCAGAAACCACAACAAGGTATGGGTATCGAGCAGCAGTTTCATTCCATGTACTCGCGCAGTTCCTCGAGGGGTTCGTCAAGATCTTTCGGGACAATCAGCCGGCCTTCATAGCGCCCGGCTTTGGGAACGCCCGTCACCGGAGGCCGCGGGCGGGGTGGTAGCGATGGTAGCGCCAGAAGCCGGAACCGGTGGTCCTGTTGAATGATTTCGACAGCTTGGCCCTGTCGGACCGCCTCAAGCAATTCTGGCAGGCGTTGTTGAGCTTCGTTGACGGTTAATACAGTCACGGCCGTTTCTCCCTATGCGATTGGCTTGCCGCTCTGCTTCAAATGACCGATGACGGCAGCCGGGTCTTGTTGAAAAGTCGCGAGTGATTCTGTGTCTTGAAATTCCATGGTTGCTACCCTTGCTTATCTGTTTCCCCCAGCTTGCATGAGCGAACGAAGTGCGTCGTTCACCGACTCATCGGTCGGAAATGCGGCGCGAACTTCCGGTGCAAGCAGGGCCAGATTTGTGCCCTCGCGATACCATTGTAGATACTTGCCGCGAACTCCCCCTTTAAGTTCCGATGCATCGTATTCGGGACGAAGTTCATCATCGTCAAGAAGATCATTGTCCTCGCTCATAAAACCTCCGCTCTTTGGGGGTCGCACGTCTCGCACTGATAATGCGGGTCTTTTCGCCACGGTCGCAATGTGAAACAATGGGCTTCGATGCCTGTCAGAGCCTGATGACTGTCGTCCCGCTCAGCCGCCGGATCAAGTGCCGCATCTCCAAGACGCTGAGCGTGGCCAGCACCTGCGGAATGGGCAGGCCGCTACCCACGACGATCTCGTCGACCGTCGTTGCCTCGCAGCGGATCACGTCGAGGATCTTCTGCTCCATGTCGTTCAACAGCAGTTCGGCCGGATGATGCACCTTGCGGCCGTCATCGCGCGGGGCCGCTTCGACCAAGGGGCCGAGTTGCTCCAACACGTCGTCGGCCGATTCGACCAGGATCGCCCCGTCGCGGAGCAGGCGATGGCAACCGCGCGACGCGCGGCTGTCGACATTGCCGGGCACGGCGAACACTTCTCTGCTTTGCTCCATCGCGTGCCGCGCGGTGATCAACGCGCCGGAGCGTTCGGCCGCCTCGACCACGATCACGCCCAGCGACATGCCGCTGATGATGCGGTTGCGCTGCGGGAAGGTGCCCGGGAGCGGCGCCGAGTGCGGCGGCTGTTCGCTGATCAACGCGCCGTTGGCCGCGACCAGGTCGGCCAACTTGTCGTGCTCGGGCGGATAGATGTTCATCACGCCGCTGGCCAGGATGCCGAGCGTGCGGCCGCCGGCCTCCAGCGCGCCGCGATGGGCGGCCGCATCGATGCCGCGGGCCAGGCCGCTGATGATCGTCAGTCCGGCCCGGGCGAGGCTGGCGGCCAGGCGTTCGGCCTGCCGCAGTCCGTAGGCCGTGCCGTGCCGGGTGCCGACGATGCCGATCCCCAGGGCGTCGGCCGGTTTGAGCGCGCCGCGGATGAAGAGCAAGCCGGGCGGGTCGGGGATCTCGCGGAGGGCGCGCGGATATTCGGCGTGGGTCTCGGTAATGATGGCGATGCCGTGGCTGCGACACAAGGCGATCTGGGCTTCGGCGTCGATCTCGTCGCCGGCGCGGATGATCCGCTCGGAGAGTTTGGGGCCCACGCCCTCCACCTCGCGCAACTCGCTCGGCGCCGCGGCCAGCACCGTCGCCGGATCGCCGAAGCGGTCCAACAATCTCCGCCGAATTCGCGGTCCCACGCCATCGACCAAGGAAAGACGTACCGTATCGATCAAATCGGCATCGTGGTTTGGCATGGCGGCGGCAGAAAGAGTTTGAGGGCCGGGAGAGCGGGGCTGTTCCGGGGAGTTCGTGCCAGGGCAACGCATCCGAATATAGTGTCGGGAAGCGCGTGGGGCAAGCGGCTTGACGTACTTAAAGGCTATTTCAAAATCGGGCATGTAGCGTAGGCTTCCAGCCTGCGTACCCGATAGCGTAGGCTTCCAGCCTGCGTGCCCGATTTTGAAATAGCCTCTTATCACGCCGGCCAATCACAAGGAGTTATGACTCAGGGCCGCAGGCCGGGGCCGCCACTCTTGCACAATATATATATGTCTGCTGTTTGGGGCCGCTCATTTGACGCGGTTGGATGCGCAAGGCTAGAATGTCGAAATCCGCTTTCTTCCCGCCTTGCACCACAGGTCCCCCATCATGCGAACCCATCGTATCGTCACGTCCCTCTTCGTTCTCGTCAGCCTGCTGGTCGTCGCAGTCCATGCCGAGGAGCAACCGTGGATATCGCTTTTCGACGGGAAAACGCTCGATGGTTGGAACGTGAAAATGGGTTTGGCCAAGGTGGTCGACGGGCAACTGGCTCTGGCCGAGGACACCCGGTTAGATTGCACGAAGGGTCAATTTGCCGATTTCAATCTCACCACTGACGTTCTTGCCGAACGCGGAGCGACCGGCAGCTTCGACATTCATAACAGGAGCGCGGCTGCGGCGCCACTGGATTCGATTTGCGTGGCCGTCAACAATTCGCGCCAGTGGTCCACGAGCCCCAGGACGGGAAGCGTTGCACGAGTTGCCTCTCAATTCAAGTCCGTTGCCAAAGATGGAGAATGGTTCAAGTTGCGGATCTCGGCGCAGAACGGTCGTGCCCGCGTCTGGGTCAATGACGCCTGCGTAGCCGATGCGCTCGGCTGGAGACACGGGTACTTTGCCATTACCACGGGCAAGGGGCCGGCGAAGATCTTCCTGAAGGAGATGCGGATGCAGGTGCTGCCGCTGGATCCGTCGCATTACGAGGCGCCACTACCGGGTGATGACGTCGGTCGGCAGTTGACTCGACTGCGATCTACCGGTTTTCCCTTGATCAACTATCATATCCACCTCAAGGGCGATCTCACGCTGGAAAAAGCCCTCGCGCACAGCCGCGAGACCGGCGTCTTCTACGGCATCGCGGCCAACTGCGGACTGAAGTTCCCCATCACCAACGATCAAGGCATCAGCGACTATATCAAGAAGCTGGAAGGCCAGCCGTGCTTCGTTGGCATGCAGGCCGAGGGCCGCGAGTGGCCGACGTTGTTCTCCAAGGAGGCCCTTGCCAAGTTCGATTACGTGTTCACCGACGCCATGACCATCGTCGACCACCGCGGCCGCCGGGCGAGACTCTGGATGCCCGACGAAGTCGATATCCCCGACAAGCAGGCCTTCATGGAACTACTCGTGCGGACGATTGAACAGATCCTCGACAACGAACCGGTCGACATCTACGCCAACCCGACGTACCTGCCCGACGTGCTCGTCAAGGAATACGACGCGCTCTGGACGCCCGAGCGGACCGGACGAGTGATCGATGCGGCGGCCCGCAACGGCGTGGCGATCGAGATCAGCAACCGGCTGAAGCTGCCCAAGGCCGATTTCATCCGCCGGGCGAAAAAGGCCGGCGTCAAGTTCACGATCGGCACGAACAACGTCGACGCGAAGCTCGGCCGCGAGGAATATGCCTTGCAGATGATCCGCGAGTGCGATCTGGCGCCCGGCGACATGTTCCTGCCCAAGCCCGACGGCAAGAAACCGATCCAGGTACGGGGATTCAAGAATCCGAAGGAAACAACAGGACGCTCACTTCGCTAACGGACAGGAATCTCGTGTTCTGCGCGGCTATTTCAGAATCGGGCACGCAGGCTGGAAGCCTACGCTACATGCCCGATCTTGAAATAGCCGCTTAGGGCACGTTGCTGTGGAGTTGGGCATGCATGGCCTGCTGCAGCAGGTCGTGGGCCGCTTGGTTTTGCGGCTTTTGCTGCACGCACCATTGCAGGGCGACAACCGCTTCTCCATAGTCCTTTGCTTCCAGCAGGCACGACCCCAGGACCAAGTGGGCTTCGTAATGAAGCGGGTCGCGGCCGACTGCCTCGCGGGCGCAGCGGATGGCCTCGGCGTGGCGGCCGCGGGCACCGAGCGCAGCTTGCGTGCGGTAGGCGTTGGCGGCATGGATCCAGGTCTCGACGGCTCGGCGTGTCGTTTTGGCGGCAGAGGCGTCGCGCTCACACGCCTTGGCGAGCGCGTCGAGTGCCAGCGAGAGGTTGTCGTTGAGCGAGGGGTTGTCGGGGGAAGGATGTTGCTGGTAATATGTGACGATCCTCTCCAAGCCGACCAGCCCCGGCTGTAACAAATCGATGAGCGTGGCGGCGGGGATGTGCCCTGCCAGGGCATTGATCAAACGCTCCTGGTGCAGGCCCCCGGCCTGAAACGAAGCCCGCCAAAACTGGAAAGCCAGTGGGAAGGGGTATTGTTCGTGGGTCGCGGCTTCCTGACCCGCGGCGAAGAGTACCGCCCCGTCGAAGGGGCGGACGCGCAACGCCTGATTGATGCAGACGGCTTTCTCCGGAACGGACGGCCCGTCGAGGAATGAGAGTTCCGCCAGGCAGAGATAAGCCGCGCCTTGCAAGGGACATGACGCCAAAGCGCGTCGCGCGTGCCAGGCGGCGGCATCGAGATGGCAGCGTTGCGTGCCAAAGGCCTGCGACAACCACTGGTCCATCGCCGCGACCGACTTGAAATCCGCCGCCATCTTGCGCACCTGCGCGGACGTCCATGGCCATGGCCACCGACTCCGGCGCGCAATCAAACATCCGCATGTGCATGACCGCCAACTTGAGATGCGCTCGGGCGTGGTCGGGTTGATCGTGGACGACCGCAGTCAGGTCTTCGGCCATCGATTGCAGGGTCTGCCCGTCAGTGAGTTGCTCCAAGGGAGCTGAAGATTGGGCGGTCCGCAGGTATCGATTCCAGGCAGGCTCGGCCTGGAGGGCCATGGCTCGATTCTCCGCCGAAATCACCCCGACGCCGAGAAGGATTGTGGCGACGGCAATCCAGGCAGGGCGCGGCAATCGGCCCTGTTTCGCCGCTTCATCCCGATCCGGATCGGCCATTTGCCGCAAGCGGCAGGCGCAGGCGGCCAGGACGACCGGCGCCACCATGCAACCGGGCACATACCAAACGAAATCGGTCGCCGAGTGAACGGCACTGGCGACCAGGACGGGCGCGACGCCCGCGAAGCACAGTGCGATCCGCTGCTCCCCGCCGCAGGCGCGGAAAGCCGGCACGCACCACCAGACGCACAGCCCGATCGTGATTCCCAACAAGAACAGGCCGGGGATCCCCGTTTCGAGGCCGATTTGCAGGTAACCGTTTTCGGCATGCGTATATTCCTGGGACTGCGTGTTCTCGTCCGCGGGCAAGTACCGCGGGTAGACTTCGACATGGCTTCCCAGTCCCGCGCCCGCCGGGAAGTCGGCCATGGCTTTAAGGTCGGCCTCCCAGATCTTGCGCCGTCCGTTCCCCTGATCCAATTTATCGACAGACCAGAAATCTTCCAGCCGAGCGGCCACGGATTGGTAGCCGTAGACCAACAGGCACGCTAGAGTGAGTGTGGCCGTTCCGGCCAAGGCCAGCAGTATTTTGCGGTTGATACGTTTGACGCGGTGGATGATCAGCAAGCCGGCCAAGGTCGCCGCCGCCATCGCCGCAGTTCCGCCCCGCGAAAGCGACAAGACCCCCGCAAAAACAATGATCGCCAGGGCGACGGCAAGCAACCCGATCCGAGTGCCGGACCGCGAACGCTTTTTGCCGAAGGATGCCGCAGTTTCTCCGGCCGGCGCACGCCGCCACGTGGTGTAGATCCACCACATCCAAGGGCCGATGCCCAATGCCATGAAATCGGCAAAATGGTTGCGATCGCTGAAGCTCCCCTTCACGGCGCCATGGGTGGTGGAATAAGGATGTTCGTAGAACCAGAAGAATTTTCCGTTGCCGCAGAAGAACTGCACGAGGGCAAAAACCGCCATGATCAAGGTGGCCAGCGAGATCCACTTCAGCAAGCGTTCCACGTCGCCCGGCTGGCGCACCCGCTGTACGACGGTAAGAAATAGCAGCCCGAAGGCCGTGACCACGACCAGTCCGTCGCGGGTCGCCGCAGGCGTCAGCGACAGGGTCTTCCAGAGGCCAATTGTGGTTGCTCCCTCCGACGGAGGGGCCCAAAGGGGCAGAATCTCGTAAAGATGGGGCGAGAGCCTCGCCAGCCAAGAGGGCGGAAACGGCGCGATTTGCAGACCGAGAAAGGCCAACACGCCTAGCACCAGCCACTCAGCCGGCGAGCGGACCCAACTCCGGTCCGCAGAAAGACTTTGCCGCAGACACCAGCAGGCGGCGATGCCCGTGGCCAGTACTACCAAGAGTAGCTGTCCCAATGCGGTTCGACCTCCCATGGCCAGCGGGACAAAGAGGATCGTGGCCGCCAAGCTGGCATCCACGGCCCACAAGAGGAGTTGATCGAGTCGTCCGGCCGTTTCGATGGTCGGTTGCTGGGTCAATCTCGCCCAGGAAGCCGAAGATGCAGAGCGGTGTCGATGCCGGTCCATGGGGCTTCGTTCGACGCTCATCTGGTTTTCGGACCAACCTGCATGCCGCGAGGGTCTTGTCACTCGATTCGTCATAAGATCGTTCCACGAAGATGCGGGATGCTACCGCAAACCGGCTGCGGGGTAAAGACGTCCTGAATACTAATCGCCACCATCGAATGGCTAAAACATCTACACCCGCTAACGTTTTCTTAATCGTTAATCTCTGCCTAGACATAAAAATCGGACTTTTCATCAAAGTTTCCCCAGAACCCGCCGATATATGGTGAAGCAATCGTTACGTGGTTACCTCAAAATGAGTATATCTTTCCAGTTTAATCGGACCGGGGCCACCCGGCGATTGTCATCGGTGAATTTGCACGGAGCATGGGACCTGCATGGACGCATTACCCTTGTTGATTGCAGAAGTGCTTGCCATATTGGTGGGCGTGACCTGGACCATCGTGCCGTTGATCGAGTGCTTGGCACGCGAACTACGGTCGCCACTGGCACGCTACCGGAGGCAACATCTACCACTTTTTTGGATAGCTGCTGCGATCTTGCTGCTCTCCGGGGGTGGCTGCGCAACGCGCCAGATTTACAATGCCGGGGAACTGCCGGTGGCGTTTCAGGCCCAGGCGCTTCCCGATCCGGTTGCAATTAATCTCCCCTCCCCCGTACGGGGCAAGAGCGACGTGATTGGCCCCGGCTACGTCTTGGAGATCTCGTTGGCCGCGGGACTTGATAAAGACAGCAATACGACGGTTCACGTCCGGGCGGCGGAGGACGGTACTGCCCGGCTACCCGAAATCGGCCAGGTTCGTCTCGCCGGCCTAACCGAGGTTCAGGCCGAGGAGCAAATCGCGGCGGCGCTGGTCCAGGGGGGGCTCTACCGGCATCCCACGGTGAGCGTACACATCGATCATCGGCCGACCAACGACATCATCGTGATCGGCGCCGTCAAGAACCCCGGGACCCACCCGGTGCCGCGCTCGAGCAGTTGCCTGGGGACGGCGATCATGGAGGCGGGCGGGTTGACGGAAAAAGCCGGAATGAAAGTCCGTGTCACGGGATCCAACCACAACGTGGTCGTGGACATCGCCGACGAGAACCAGCGATTAATTCCGCTCGACGACGGAGATACGGTCTCGGTGGAAAAACGCGAGCTTCAGCCCGTTCAGGTCATCGGTCTCGTGACGAAGCCTGTCGAGGTCGAATTCCCCGTCGGCCGGCCGCTGCGCCTCACGAATGCCATTTCCATGGCCAATGGGGAATCCAACGACCTGGCTGACAGTGTCTTGATTCAACGGTTGCGTCCCGATGGACAGGGCGTGGTGTTGATCCAGGCCAGTCTCGGCAAGGCCATGGAAAATGGCCATGAGAACCTGATCCTGGCGCCGGGCGACGTCATCCGCGTCGAGCGGACGTTCGCGACCTTCGCCTGGGACTCATTCAAGCGAATTGGTATTGGCATCGGTGGGTCGATGCCGATACCATGAGCCCCCGGCCAACCGCAATCTCGGATTCTTGGTGCTACGCGATCTGAATAACCTCGCATCATTCTTGGAGACTCCCTACGAGGAGAAAACGCAAGCCCATGGTCGAACCAGCCTCCAAACCTTCGCCCGCGGAACCGGTCGTCGAGTCCCATCCCCTCCAGGCATTGCTGCGGTTCGTTCGCGCCGTGCGCTACCGCAAGGAAGTCGTGCTGGTGACGCTGGTCGTTGCCGCCGTGCTGGGCGGGCTTTACTACGGCAGCGTGGCCAGGGTCTATCAATCCGGCGCCGAAATGCTCATTCAGCAAACGGACACGTCCAAGGAAATCAACATCCCGGGAATCAATCGCGACGCCCAGGATTACATGGAAACCTATCGGAGCGTCATTCTGAGCGAGGCCGTGCTGGAGCCGGCCCTGAACTCTCTGTCCCCCGAGAACCGCATCGACTTCCAGGACGTGGCCGCGGAAAAATGCATCGCGAAACTCCAGAAGAACTTGCAGGTCACGATCGTTCGCAAGACGAGCATTCTGCAGGTCAACTACCGCTCGCGTAAACCGGAGGCGGCTGCGGCCGTGGTCAATGCCGTGCTGACGTCGTTCCAGAAGTACGTTGACAAGGTCGTCAACCACTCGGCGGGCGAAATCCTGGCAACGCTTGCCAAGGAAAAGTCGAGGCTGGAAGGGCAAATCCATGCCACGGAGAACGAACTAGTCAAGCTCCGCAGCGAAATCGGCACGGTCTATTCCGGCAACGCCAAGCAAGGGACCGACCTGATCACCATGCAGGTATTCAACCTGCAGAAACAGGTGAACGATTGCAAAGACAAGCGTGTTCAGGCCCAGGCCCTCATGGAGTCGATCCAGGACTGCCGCCCAGCGCGGCGAGGATCTTCGCCCCTATTTCACCCGCGTCTTTTCCGGGCCGGGCCGGGAAGGGCTCCTGGGAACCGATGCCGGGGCCGTACAAAAGCAGCTCAACGGAAGACATTGCCAAACTGCAAAAACTGCAATCGGTCTATGGTCCCAACCACCCGGAGGTCCGGGAAATCCAGCAACGGATCCAACAGAACGAGCAGTTGCTCCGCGACCGCTGGCAATTGGTTTTCGGCCGGGACGCCGGAGGGCGGCACGCGGCCTTTGGCAACGATCCTGTTGGAGGCTTCCCGCCAGGATTACGAACGGGCCCTGAATGCGGAACGTATCACGAAGGCCAGTTTCGACGAAGCCAAGGCCAAGGCCATGTGCCATGGACCGGGGGATCGCCAGAAAGGAGTCGCTGGAACAGCGAGAAGGACCGCCTGAATCGCTCGTTCGAAGCCGTCCTCAAGAACATCAAGGGCATCAATCTGCAAAAAGAAAACGGGACCGTCCTGACGTCGATTCTCGCCCGTCCGGAAGTCCTTGCCGCGCCGGTCTGGCCGACGCTCGGCGTCGTGGCGGGACTGACGCTGCTGCTCGGCCTGGCCAGCGGCCTGGCCATCGTTTACGTGCTGGACCTCCTGGACGACCATTTCCGCTCGCCCGAGGAACTGCAGATGCACTCGGGGCGCCCGTGCTGGCGATGGTCCGCCGCATGACCACCATGGCCGAGCACGGCATCGACGCCGTGTTCCTGCACACCCATCCGGCCGCGGCCGGAAGCCGAGTCGTTCCGCACGCTCCATACGGCCTTGGCGCTCACCGACGGCGGGATTCGCCGCCTGGTGCTTTCCAGCAGCGAACCGGGCGACGGCAAGACTACGGTGTCGGCCAATCTCGGCATGGTCTTCGCGCAGTCCGGCAAGCGGACCTTGCTGATCGACGCCGACATGCGCCGTCCCGGTCTGTCCGCGCTCTTGGACCTGCGGGGACAGCGGGGGCTGTCGAGCGTGCTTCGCGACTCGGCAGCGCTGGACGAGAGCCTGCAAGCAAATCTGCACGTCGCCGTCGTACCGAACCTCGACGTGCTCGCCTCCGGCCCGCGGCCCCGCAATCCGGCCGAATTGCTGACCGGCGATCGATTCTCGGAGCTGGTCTCCTGGGCCGATGAGAATTACGACCAGATCCTCATCGACAGTCCTCCGGCCATCGTCTCCGATGCGGCCATCATCGGCCGCCTGACCGACGGCGTGGTCCTGGTCGTCCGGCCGGAGAAGAATCGGCGTCGCACGGTGCTCCGCGCCGCCGAGGGCCTCGCGGCACTCGGCACGCGGGTGCTGGGGGTCGTTGTCAATCGGCTCGTCGATGAAAACCGCGAGGACTACACCGGCTACGGCTACGGCTACGGATACGGATACAGCTACCGATATGGCGCCGAGGGCCACGACGGGGAGTCGGCGTCCACGGCATCCGAGGGCGAGGACGATTTCGCCGATGTGTCCGGGCAACCTGCCGCCCAGCCGCCACGTTCGGCCAGGACCTCGCGAAACGTTCCTGCTCGCCGACGTGTCGCCTAATCCTGTCGTTCAGGTATTCGTTTCCTCCAGCATAATTCCGCTTTCAAGATTCGCATCTGGAATCAGTTTCTCGCAGCATTTCATCCCGAGAAACTCCGCGCGAGCATGCCGCCGTGCATGAAGGACACCGGAGGAAGTCTCTGGCTACAACGAGTGTGATGCGAATTCTCCAGCGATAACCGCTGGACCTTCTTCCCTGCGCTGCCGATCGCTCCGGCCAATGCCCCGCCGCACCTTACCGCGAACTGGCGTTTGATCGCAACCTTGCCGACTGATGGCAATGCTAGCACCAAACGGTTTTCGGGTCGAGTTGCCTTACTGAATCCAGCAAAAGCAAAGTCAATCAAAACGCCACCACGGGGTCTGCCCCCGTGGAGCAGTGTTTGACCACTACCCGAGCTCTGACATCGCGCCTTTTCGCCCCGTTTGCCATGCCGCCCGGCCCGGAGGGCCGGGTGGCATGGCAAACGGGGCGAAAACCACATCAAAGAGGCCGGCGTATAGTGGCCAAACATCGCGCTCGCTGCTCGCACAAGGCCAATTCTCAGCTACCGCGCTAATCGCATGGAATTAAATCATGCCCCCATGGAATAATCGAAATATTCTCGCAAACCAAAAAATATCATCGAGAAAAGAGGTTTCTTAGCCGATTATACGGTGGAAAGATGTAGCGATTACAACGAGTTTGCGGCCTTGGTGTATGTCGAACTGAGCATTGAAACTGAATTGAAAATGGGACGAGCCGGCAGGCTCGCAGGAAGATCATGGCTGATTCTCTGAAGATTTACGATCCGCAAGTCAAGGACTCGGCTGCTGACGTGGCACCAACGACGTGGCGCCGACGCGGCGGTCGTGCAGCCCGAATCAAGGACTGGCTGCCGCGCCTCATGGACTTGGCGGTGCTGCTGCCGGTGTTTGCGGGCATCAATTATCTCAGCTACTGGCTGCGATTCGAGGGCCAACTGGGAGCAGACGCCCTGAGACGTTTTCACGCCACGGTGGCCTTGGTGGTTGCCGCCAAAGTGGCGTGGTTCGTCGCTTTGGGGGCCTGCCGGACGCGAAGCCGGCCGGCGACCTTCTACGACCTGATCGTCTTGACGCGGGCGGCAACGGGCGGGCTGTTCACCTTGCTGCTCATCTCGCAGTGCTTGTTTGCGGGCCATTTCGTTCCTTACAGTATCTGCCTTCTGGACTGGGGGGCGACGATAGTCATCGTGGGCGGCGCCCGTGCCATGGCGCGGAGTCTCCGCGAAAGCGGCGTGCTCGGCTTGCGATCGTCGCAGGACTACGTGCGGGCCGTAATCGTAGGGGCCAACGACGCCGGAGAAATGGTTCTGCGGGCACTGCGCGGCATGCGGAAACCAGCCTATCGCGTCATCGGCTTCCTCGACGACGATCCGCGGCATTACGGCGCCCGCGTCGATGGCGTGCCCGTGATCGGCGGCCTCGAAGAAATCGCCCCGTTGGCGGCAAAATACAAGGTGCAGCAGGTCCTGGTCATCCAGGGCGAACTGTCGGGCCTGCAACTGCGGACGCTGATGGACGATGCCCAGCGGTGCGACTTCACCGTACGAGTGCTGCCCAGCTACAAGCAGTTGATCGACGGCACCTTGACCACCCAGCCGAGGCCGGTGTCCATCGAGGACCTGCTGCAACGCAAGCCGGTGCTGTTGAATATCGGAGAAATCCGCGACTGGATCGACGATCGCGTAATCATGGTCACCGGCAGTGCGGGGAGCATCGGCTCGGAAATCTGCCGGCAGTTGCTGCAATTCTCGCCGCGGCGCGTGGTGTTGGTGGATCAGAACGAGACGGGCCAGTTCTTTCTGGAGCGCGAGTTGCGGGGCCTCTCGTCGACCGTGCAGATCGACGTCTGCCTGGCCGACATCCTGAACGAAGACCGCATGCGGGCCATCCTGGGGCAGTATCATCCGCAAGTCATCTTCCATGCCGCCGCCTACAAGCACGTCCCCATGTTGGAGGCCCATCCCGAAGAGGCGGTGCAAAACATCGTCATGGTCACGCGCCGCCTGGCCGACCTGGCCATGGAGTACCGCGTGGGATCGTTCGTGATGATCTCGACCGACAAGGCGGTCAATCCGACGAGCGTGATGGGGACCTGCAAGCGCGTCGCCGAGCTGTACGTGCAATCGCTCACCGGCCGCTCGCGCTGCCGTTTCGTGACCGTCCGTTTCGGCAACGTGCTCGATTCGGCCGGCAGCGTCGTACAGATCTTCCGGCAGCAGATTGCGGCGGGCGGACCGGTAACGGTCACCGACCCGGAGATGCGCCGCTACTTCATGACCATTCCCGAGGCCGCCCGGCTCGTGATTCAGGCGGGCGCCATCGGCGAAGGGGGGCAGATCCTGCTGTTGGACATGGGCGAGCCGGCGCGGATCGTGGACCTGGCCACCGACATGATCCGGCTCTCCGGCTTGCGGCCGGGGGAAGACATCGCCATCGAGTTTACCGGCATGCGGCCGGGAGAAAAGCTGTTCGAGGAGCTGCACCTGCCGGACGAGCGGCGCGTCCGCACGAGTCATCCGAAGATCATTGTTGCCGAGCACAAGAAGACCAACCGGGAGCGGATCGTGAAGGCCATCGACCAATTGGATCGCCTGTCCCGGGAAGCCCCGGAGGAGATTCCCGCCCAATTGCAAGGTATTGTCCAGGAGTACCACCGGGGTGAGCAGCCCGAACTGCACGAGCAGCGTGCCGCCGCCTAGGACTTGTCCGAACAACGCCCTCTCCCTCCGGGAGAGGGGCAGGGGGCGAAGGAGATGCGACTAAGAGGCTATTTCAAAATCGGGCACGCAGGCTGGAAGCCTACGCTACATGCCCGATTTTGAAATAGCCTCCAAATCACGGGTCGTTCTGGAACAGGCCTAAGGCTTGTCCAGGCGCCTTGGCACCCCAGAAGAAAGGATAAGAACATGATGCGCTATTGGAATTACCTGCGAGGGAGTCTGAAATCGCTGCGGGTCGCGGCGGGCGAGGTTTTTCATCGTCACGGCGCAACGCGCCATCCTGGGCCGGCGCGGGCACCATCTACTGACAGTCGGCAAGAGTGCCCCAAAGCCCCGCACTTCCTGAATTTTCGCGAGGCCTCGTGTTGCCACGACGGACAGCCGCAGGATTCGGCGAGCGATCGCACCGGCCAAGGCGACGTGGCTTTCGACGAACACGAATGGCGCCTGCTCTTGTAATACCACGAATATTGATCTTGTTCGATCGTGTTGGGAAAGTTAATATCCCGCCGCTTCTCTGGTCAAGGATGACATTCACGAATAAGGAGTCACGGATGGTGCCTGCATCGCAACGGCAAGCGTTTATCACGGGGATCACGGGACAAGATGGATCCTACCTGGCGGAACTGCTCCTGGGCGAAGGGTACGAAGTGCATGGGCTGGTGCGCGCGCAAGTTCGTTCAACACCGCGCGCCTCGATCACCTGTACGTGGACCCGCACCACGAGGGCCGCCGGCTGATCCTGCACTACGGCGATCTGAGCGACGGGGCGGGCTTGGTCGAATTGATCGCCCGCGTGGAGCCGGACGAGATTTATAATCTGGCCGCCCAAAGTCATGTCCGCGTCTCGTTTGATCAACCGGTATACTCGGTCGGCATCGCTGCCCTCGGGACGATCCGCGTGCTGGAAGCCGCTCGACTGCTGCAGACGCGCAAACCGGTGCGCGTCTACCAGGCTTCCTCCAGCGAGATGTTCGGCAAGGTTGCCGAGACTCCGCAGCGGGAAACGACGCCTTTTCACCCCCGCAGCCCTTACGCCTGCGCGAAAGTTTTCGGCTTCCACCAGATCGTGAACTACCGCGAGGCCTATGGGATGTACGCCTGCAACGGGATCCTCTTCAATCACGAGTCGCCGCGCCGCGGGGAGACCTTCGTCACCCGCAAGATCACGCGGGCCGTCGCACGCATCAAGCTGGGGCTGGAGGACACGCTTTACCTGGGCAACCTCGATTCCAAACGCGATTGGGGATTTGCGGGCGATTACGTGAAAGCGATGTGGCTCATGCTGCAGGCCGAGCAGGCCGACGATTACGTGATTGCCACGGGCGAAACGCATTCCGTCCGGGAGTTCCTCGAACTGGCCTTCGACTATGCCGGCCTGGACTACCGCAAACACGTCGAAATCGACCCGCGCTACTTCCGGCCGGCCGAAGTGGACCTGCTTCTGGGCGACGCGTCGAAAGCCCACAGGGAGTTGAACTGGAAGCCGACGGTCGACTTCGTGGGCCTGATGAAGATGATGGTCGACGCCGACTTGGAATTGGCTGCGCGGGAGAGAGTTCTGCACGACGCGGGGCATATCATCTCCTTGCAAGAGAGTCTCCGCGCGGCGGCCTGATGTCGCTGGGGCCCTGCTCTGGGCAAACAGCCGTGCAGGCGGCAGCCGCGGTTTCACCCCTTTTCGAAGTGAGACAACCCATGACTTCTTTAGCGAACGTGAACGTGACGATAACCGGGGGCGCCGGTTTCCTCGGCCAGGCCGTTTGTGAACAGCTTCGGCAGCGAGGTTGTCGGAATCTGAGTGTTCCCCGCCGGCGCGACTATGACCTGACGACCGTGGCAGGCGTCCGCCGGATGTATGACGCTTTCGCGCCGGACGTGGTTATCCATCTTGCGGCCGAGGTCGGCGGGATCGGCGCCAATCGGCAGCATCCCGGGCGGTTCTTCTACGCCAACATGGCGATGGGACTGTTGCTGGTCGAGGAAGCCCGCCTCCGCGGGATCCGGAAGTTCGTGTTCACGGGCACCGTCTGCGCCTATCCGAAACTGGCCCCGGTGCCGTTTCAAGAACAGGACATCTGGAACGGCTATCCCGAGGAGACGAAATGCGCCCTATGGCGTCGCCAAGAAGGCCCTCTTCGTGATGCTCGACGGCTATCGACGCGAGTACGGCCTGAAGAGCGCCGTGGTCGTGCCGGTCAATCTCTACGGTCCCGGCGACAATTTCGATCTCCAGTCGTCGCACGTGATCCCCGCCTTGATTCGCAAGTGCGCGGAGGCGGTCGCCGAAGGCCGGCGGCAAATCACCTGCTGGGGCAGCGGGGCGGCTTCCCGCGAGTTTCTCTACGTCGAGGACGCGGCCGCCGGCGTCGTTCGCGCCGCCGAAGTCATGGACGATCCGACGCCCATCAATCTCGGCACGGGCAAGGAAATCAAGATCCGCGACCTGATCCAATTGATCGCCGAACTGACCGGCTTCCGCGGCGAGATTTGCTGGGACACGCGCCAGCCCGACGGGCAGCCGCGGCGGTGTCTCGACACGTCGCGTGCCGAGCAGCTCTTGGGCTGGCAAGCCCGGACCGGTTTCGCGGAGGGCCTCCAACAGACCATCGACTGGTATCGACGGAGCCTGCTGCGGCGCGCAGCTTAGGGGAGAAAGGGCGGCTACATGAGCAAGTGCATCGTCATTACCAGCATTCACCATCCATCCGAGGCCGTGCGCAAGTTCTCGGTGCTTGACGGGTACAACCTGATTGTCGTGGGGGACAAGAAGACGCCCGTCGACTGGCATTGCGACCATGTCGACTTTCTCTCCGTGGCGCGACAGGACGCGTCCGATTACGAGTCGCGGACCAAGGTGCCCTACAACCATTACTCCCGGAAAATGTTCGGGTATCTCCATGCCATCCGGAGCGGCGCGGAGGTGATCATCGACACCGATGACGACAATATTCCCAAGGCGGACTGGGCCTTTCCGGAATTCGACCGGGACTGTAATTGCCTCGACGAGAACCTGGGCTTCGTCAATATTTACGAACTCTACACCAGGCAGAAGATCTGGCCGCGGGGATTGCCGTTGAGACTTGTCAACAGCAGGACGCTCCAAGCCGCCAAGCTGACCAGGAAGGCGTCGCGGATCGGCGTCTGGCAGGGACTGGCCGACGGCGATCCGGACGTCGATGCGATCTACAGGTTAACGTGCAACGCCCCGTGTACCTTCGAAGGAGACGAACTGTACGCGCTGGGCAGGAACACGGTTACGCCCTTCAATACGCAGAACACGGCGATTCGCAGGGAGTTGTTCGCATTGTTGTACTTGCCCACCTTCGTGACGTTTCGCTTCACGGACATCCTGCGCGGGCTGATCGCGCAGCCGATCATGTGGCTGTATGGATTCTCCCTGGGATTCACGGGCGCTACGGTTTTCCAGGCGCGAAACGCCCATGATTACCTGGAGGACTTCAAGTCGGAAATACCCATGTACCTGCAGGGCGAGCGCGTAATCGAGCTGGTGTCTGCGGCCGTGTCGCCCGGGAAAAGCATCGCAGACAATTTGCATGACGCGTATACGGCGTTGCAACGGGCGGATATCGTCTGCGACAAGGAAATTGGGACACTCGAGGCGTGGTTGACGGATTGCGGACGAATGTTGGACGGACGGTCGGCGGCAAGGCCGATCGGGCCGCCAGCCGGGGTGCCGTTGGGGCGCATAGCCTAGTCGGGGTCGAAGCGGAGAACAACAGACGATGATTGTCGCACCCCACTTCAGCCGGCAGCTAGGCCGAACCCTGAGACTCGTCACGTTCAGACGGTTCGACACGTCAACCGCCGACGGCCGTTCCAAGGAGCGGTACCGGCGCAGTTGCGCTGGGGACCCTGGGGACCATCCTGGCTCGGTCAATTCAGGTCCTGACTGCCGTGATCTCCGTCGCACTGACCGTCAAATACCTGGGCGCAGAACGATACGGCCTTTGGGCCACGATCAGTTCCGTCCTCGCCTTGCTCGCCTTTGCCGACCTCGGCCTGGGAAACGGCCTGGTGAACGTCATCGCCGAAGCCCACGGCCGGGACGACCAGAACGCAATCCGCAAGGCCGTATCCACCGCCACGTTCATGTTGGCGGGCATCGCGGTGCTATTGCTGCTCGCTTTCGCTCTGGTTTACCCGCACGTTCCGTGGCCCCGCTTTTTCAACGTGACGTCCGACCTCGCCTCGCGCGAATCGGGATCCGCAATGGCCGTCTTTTTTGTCTGCTTTGCGATCAATCTCCCCCTGGGTGTCGTGCAGCGCGTGCAAATGGGATTTCAGGAAACGGGGACCACGGCGCTCTGGCAGAGTGCAGGATATCTGCTCAGCCTGGGCGGTGTCGTCCTTGCCGTGTATTTGCGAGCGGGCTTGCCGTGGCTTGTACTCGCCATGGCGGGCGCGCCGATTCTGGCCACGTTGTTGAATTGCACCGTTCATTACTACTGGATGCGCCCGTGGCTCATGCCCCAATTCTCCGGATTCGACAGCACGATGGGCCACGCCATCGCCAGCACTGGTTTCTTGTTCTTCCTCATCCAACTCTTTACACTATTGGGTAATGCCACGGACAACGTCGTCATTGCCCACGTCCTCGGAGCACCAGCCGTCGCGACCTATGCCATTACGAAACAACTCTTCTCCGTCGCCTTGTTGGCGCAAGTTTTCCTGACGCCCCTCTGGCCGGCCTTCGGCGAGGCGCTGGCGCGCGACGATATGGCGTGGGCAAGACGCACGCTCAATCGCGCGCTGACGCTGGGAACCCTGCTGACGGTGGCCCTTGGCTTGCCTCTCCTGTTATTCTACAGACCGATCATTGCCGCGTGGGCTGGTTCCGACATGGTGCCGCCGCTGTCGCTCGCCGCTGGATTCGCCGTTTGGCTGCTGCTGGGAAGCTACGGTGGCGTGATGTCGACGTTTCTTAACAACGAAACGGGACTGAAGCGACAAGCAATAATTCTTGGAACCGCATCCATCGCCTCGTTGCTCCTGAAGATCGCCTTCGCCTATTATTGGCAACTGGCAGGCGTGATTTGGGCCGTGTTGCTTGGATATGGTCTATTCTACGTATTGCCCGCGGCGAGGCTGGCATATGTCGACATACTAAGAAGCCCTGGCGTGCGCCGCGAATTGCCTCATGGCGAACACGCGGAGCGCGCCTCGGAGTTCCAGTGTGAACAAGCATGAAGGAGACGCAGGAACATCCCGCCAGCCGGGACGCCGTGTTCTTGGAGACGTGAAAGGTCCTGGTGCGACATTTGACGAAAGCAAGGTGTATTTGCAAGAAAATGCGCGGCGAGCACAAGGCTCGAGCACATTCTCTCGAGGTGCGGCAGAGCGAACCGTTGTGGGCAAGCACGAGCATGCCCCCACCGCAGCTCCCCACTTGAAATTAACGTTCCCACTGCAAGTTTCGACTTGGTTTTCCGACTGCAACAATTTTCAGGAAAGGTCCGACGATGATGCTGGGATTTGCCAAGAAAACAATCCTGTCGCCGCTTTACTTCAATCTTCTGACTCCGATCGCGCGGTTCGTTGGATGCGTACGTGCGGGTAATCTGTATCAACTCGCCGCCTATCATCTGCGGGCGGAACGCGTGCGCGGAATCGTAGACGGCGGAGCATTCGATGGAGCCCATTCGCTGTATCTGAGCAAGGTTTTTCCACAAGCGCGTATTTTTTCGTTCGAACCGGCTCCGAATACCTTCAGCAAGCTATGCGGGAATGTTTCCGGCAATTCCCGCATTTTGCCCGTTGCGCTGGCCCTCGCGGATCGCGTTGGAGAGGCGAAGTTGAACGTCAACGCGTTTGCGGCGACAAATTCTCTGTTGGAAAGTGCGACGTCGGATGACGCGAAGGAGATCTTCGACGGACGGGGAGATACCGCCGAGACGGTTTCCGTTAGGACAACGACGCTCGACCAGTTTGCCGTGGAACAGCCGCATTTCCGTTGCGATTTTCTCAAACTTGATCTGCAAGGCTATGAAGTGCCGGCGTTGCACGGTGCGGAGAAGGTCCTTGCAGAACAGGCAAGAGCCGTGATTTGCGAAATCCGTCTGGGAACCGCGTTGTACGTGGGGGATTCCTCTTTCGAAGAGATTGACGGCATTCTGGCGAAGATGGGATTTGCCCTTCAGTGTATCGGAGAGATCAGTCATCATCCTCGGACGCGCACGTCCTTTGAGGCGAACGCCTTGTGGCTCAAGAAGTGAACAGTGTTCCAACATCCAGCACGAATCATCAACTGTTACCGCGGGAATTGCGCGAGGGCAGAGTAATGAAGTCCATGAATAAGTCGAAGGAGGGAGACGCGTGATGGCGGATTCACCGAGATTCAACTACATCATTACGATTCACAATAAGGAGGACCTGATCGAACAGGTACTCATGTGCGTCTTGACGTGTTGTCGCGATGGGAGTCGCGTTTACCCGGTGCTCGACGGCTGCACCGATAAATCCGAGGAGGTCATCGACGGCGTTATCAGGAAGTTCTCCGACGTGCCGATCACCAAGGTGCATACACCGGACGTGCATGAATTGCTTTCGATCAACGCCGGGCTACGCGCGGCCGATCACGACGGCGAAGGCTACAACATCGTTCTTCAGGACGATGTCTTGCTTGCCGACTTCGCTTTGGAGCGCAAGGTGACCGAGCTGTATCGATGGGGAGGGCCGCAACTCGGGTACGTGTCGTTTCGGCTGGGCGCCAATTTTGCCGACGATGCCGCGACCGGCGACAGCGTGATTCCGCTTGGAGAATACGTCGAGAACGCCTACGGTCATGGTTTGCCGGAGGCGAGCGTCCTCCTGCCGGGGCATCTCGCATTCCGGGCAGTGCCCATCAAGAGCCCGGTCTGCATCCCTTTTCAGTTGATCCGAACCATCGGCCTTCTCGATGAGCGACTGGCGCCGTATGCACACGACGACACCGACTATGCAATCCGCTGCCTTGCCGCAGGTTACCGCAACGCGGTCTTCGCACTGCGCTTCTATTCCGACGTAAAGTGGGGCGGAACGCGAACCAGTCCGCACCCGCGCATCAGTGCGATTCAGAAACGCAACATGGATCAGATCCGCATTTGGCACGGGGGCGTGCTCGGCCGGCTCTGCGAGGCCGGCAATCCGCTTGAGCTTGTTGCCGTGCCGGGCATGTCCAACCCCGACGAGGATCGCCGCGCGTTGGCCGCGTGGGAGGAATCGCGGCGGCAATTGGGACGCGCCGAGGGGACCCGGTCCCGCGTGTTCAATAAGGTTCGATCGATTGTCAGGGGTGTCTTGGCTTCCACCTTTTCCCGCGCATGAGGGTCACGATGAAACGACGCATTCAGGAGCGAACGGACTACATTCTGGCGGCATGCCGCGACAAGCGCGTGCTGCACGTCGGCTGCGCAGACGCGCCCTACACGAGCACGAGACTGGCCGACGGAACTATCCTTCACGGCATGATCGAGCGCGTCGCGGCCGTGCAGTACGGCATCGATCTTAGTGCCGAGGGCATCCAGCTCTTGCAGGCGGCCGGATACAAGAACCTGGCCGTGATCGACGCCGGGGACTGCGCCGCCCGTCGACCGTTCGGCGACGTGGAGTTCGACGTGATTGTCGCGGGCGAAACCTTGGAACACGTGTCCAACCCCGGCCGATTCCTGGACGGCTTGCGCCCGCTGTTGGCCGCGTCCACCGCCAAACTGGTGCTGACCACGATCAACAGCTACTGCCTCTATCGTTTCGTGTACACGTTGCTGAGAGGCAGCGAATGCGTGCATCCCGACCACGTCTACTACTTCTCGCGCAGCACGCTGACGGGTCTCCTCAAGCGGCATGACTTTACCGTCGATGATTTCTGCTACTACCCGGTGGGGCGCGAACATGCGAAGACCTTGAAGCGGGGCTGGGCCCGTCTGCTCTGGTGGGCCGACCGGCTCGCTTACCGCTTCAAGCCTGAGTTGGCGGACGGAGTGATGGTGACCTGCAAAGTCGATTCTTCCACGCGGGATCGGACGGGCGCACCGCCGCTCGCGCTCTGACAACTTCGGGAAGCGTACCGGGCATGAATACCGAAACCGATGTCCTGAGTGGCAGGCAAATCCGCCTGTTTCCCATGTATCCGCTGAGCGTCGTCCTCGGCGGATTCGAACTCCAGTGCTTGAAGACTCATGCCGCCCTCGAGGAGTTGGGCATTGCGGCGAAACTGCTGGACTATTACGACGCCGATGACGAGTACGATATCCTGCACCTTTTCAGCCAATCGAGCAACTACTACGACCTGGTTTACCACGCCTCCGGCAAGTGCCGCGTCGTGGTGTCGGCGATTTCCGGCGCGGGCGCCGGCCGGTGGAGGGGGTTGGTCTGGAGCAATCTCTCCCGCGTCGCGGGTCTCGGCCGCTTGCAGACGACCTATTCGCGGAGCCGGTTCGTCCTGCAGCGCGCGGCGGCGGTGATCTGCCTGAACCGCTTGGAGGCCCAGTTCCTGCACGCGACCTATGGCGTTCCCTGGAAGCGGATACATATCGTCAGCAACGGTGTCGAGGAGCATTACTTCGGCGCCTCGGGACAGCCCTTCATCGATCGCTACGGCATCCAGGATTTCGTGCTGTTCACCGGCAATATTGTCGAGCGGAAGAACCCCTTGCGGTTAGCCAGAGTTCTGCGCGGACTGGCGTATCCCGGCGTCTTCATCGGCGGCACGATGCATGCGGAGCAGGCCTATGCGGAGGCCTTTGCCGAAGTCGTCGACAGCACGCCGTGCCTCCGCTGGATACCTCGCTTGGCGCACGACGACGGCATGTTGGCAAGTGCCTACGCGGCGGCGCGAGTGTTCTGCCTGCCGTCGGTGGCGGAGACGCAGAGCCTCTCCGCGCTGGAGGCGATGGCGGCCGTGTGCCGGTCGTTCACGGCGATTTCCCCTACGCATATCAAAGTCCCTTCGAGCATACGCTGAAGTGCGATCCGCGGGACGATGCGGCGCTGGCCCGCTGTTTGCGAAAAGCCATGGACGCTCCGGGCGACTATCGATTCCCATTGCCCGAGAGCTACCGGTGGCGGACGGTGGCAGCGGAAGTCGCCGCCGTTTATCGACAGGTACTCGCCGGCTAAGCGGCTGTTTTCGGACGGGGGCTGGAGGTAGAGATGATGAGCGATCTGAGAATCTCCGTGGTAACTCCCAGTTACAACCAGGCGCCGTATCTTGAGACGACGATCCGTTCCGTGCTCTCGCAGGACTACCCCCACGTCGAGTACATCGTCATGGACGGGGGCAGCAGGGACGGCAGCGTCGAGATCATTCGGAACTATGCCGATCGGCTGGCCTATTGGCAAGCGGAGAAAGACGGCGGCCAGGCCGACGCCCTGGCGAAAGGGTTTGGGCGGTCCACGGGCGAAATTCTCTGCTGGCTCAACTCCGACGACCTGTTCCTGCCCGGGGCCCTGGCGCGCGTCGCCAGGCATTTCGGAAGCCATCCCGAGACGCAGGCGCTCTCGGGGGGGGCTTACTACATCGACGCCAACGGCAAGCCGCTTCACGGGTTCGGCGCTTGTACGCTCGGCGTGCGGGCGACCTTCGATCGATTTCGCTTCTATGGCCAGGACGGTGTTTACCAACCGGCAACCTTCTGGCGGCGGTCCGCCTACGACGCGGTCGGGGGCGTCGACCCGTCTTTTTCCTTCATCATGGACTACGACCTGTTCACGCGGTTGGCCCGCTACAGTCGTTTTGACCGGCTGCCGGAATTCCTGGCTTGTTTCCGCTTGCACGAGGCCTGCAAGTCGGTGCGTATGGACCAGGTGCGGCGGGAGGAGAGCCGGGTTTTTCGGGAGCGATACGGCGTGACGGCCTATCCACCCTGGCTCCGCTCTCTTGCCTATTGGAGGTATCGATTGCCGAGCCTCGGGCGGAAATTGCGCTTGCGCGTCTGCAGGCGGTTGGGCATGACACGACTCCCGGAGGTCCATCGATGAGCTCAGCGATCACGATTCCCGGCACTGACTGTCGCAAGCAGGCCCGCGCCGGCCATACGTTTTGGCGCGTACCACGGACATCCTTTTCGGGGCGAGCCTGGTTTGGCAGGGAATGCCCGAAACGATGTTCGAAAGACCGTACATAGGCGTGCTTCCGCTGGAGTTCTTCCTGTTCTACGCCGCGCTGGCCAGCGCGCTGCTGGAGGTCGTCCTGGGGGACGGCTTGCGGCGGAAATGGCCTGAGCTCATCACGATTACTCCCGTGATCGCGCTCATGGCCGTGATGGGCGTCCTCCGCGACGCGGACCCGAGATGGTGGATCATCGATGCGTCGAACGTGTCGGGCTTGCTGTTGGGAATGTACTGGGGGAGTCAACGCCCGATCGCGGCGGCCTTGAAGTTCCTGACCCGTCTGGCCCTGATCTGCACGCTGTTGTTGATCGTCACGATTATCGGGTTGATGATGGGCTTTGTCGAGCCGGCTATCGAGGGTGAACGGACCTTTACTTATGGGCTGTTCAGCAGCGCCGTCCTCATTTCGCTGACGTTGCCGATGCTGTGCGCGATCACGCCTTTCGGGAACTCGCCGAGCGGCAGGCCGCGCTGGGTCTTGGTGGCGTGCCTCGGCAGCGGCAGCGTGCTGGTGGCGGCGATTCTCTCCGCGACGCGCACGATACTCATTTTGGGCGTCGTCAGCCTGGCCTTGACGTCTTGGGTGATGGCGAAAAGCTCCAAAGTCTTCGTGGTCTCCATGGCGGTTCTGGTGGTCGTCGCCTGTGGCGGGCTGCTCGCCCTGCAGGTGTTCCTGTCGGGCAGTTCTCTGGCCGGACGCCTGGAAAGGGAGAACGAAATCCGCGAAGAATCGCGTTACATCGAAGTTGAAATGATGTTCGCGGACTTGTCCACCCCGGCATCATGGTGGCTGGGCAAGGGTTTCGGGAGCCGATTCCCCACGGTCGTCGTCGTTGACGGCGAAGATCGGGCCATCGCGCCGCACATCGGGATCACGACGTTTTGGTACAAGGGAGGGCTGTTGGGCTTCCTCGCGATTGCCGTGTACCCGGCGCTGCGGGGTTTGTATCGGCTTTTCGCTCGTCGCGGCGCCGCTTTGCAACTGGCCTGTTCCGCCGGCCTCATCACCTACGTCGTGATGTCCAGTCTTACCGGGGGTTGGAGCTTCGGGGTCTTGTTCATGTACGGCGCCTTCATAGCATTGTCCGGCCGGCAAAGCAAGGAGTTCGAACGATGAGGGTTCTTTCCGTTGTGAATTCGCTGAATCGCGGGGGGATCGAGGTGCAGCTCCTTCAGGCGCTTCCCTGGCTTCTTGACAACGGCGTGGAAATGGACATTTGCCACGTGGCGGCGGGTGAGCTCGACGCGGATTACAGGCGGCATGGCTGCCGACTGTGGCGGATTTCCAAGAGCGCCAACTGCCTGAAGATCGCCAGACATTTCGGGCAAGTGCTGCGCGATCGGCACTACGATTGCATTCACTGCAACTTGGATTATGCGTCGGGCGGTTACGCCCTGGGGGCGGCCAGGATGAGCATTCCGATCGCCGTCTCCTTCCACAGCGCGATGCCCTTGTCGTTGTATGCCTGGCGCAACAAGCCCCTGCTGGCCCAGCTCCGCGGCTTCTGGCTGGCCTGGCATCGGCGCCTCATGGAGCAGCACGTGCAGATCTTTGTCGGGCATTCCGAGGTGAACATCCGGGCCTACGCTCCGCGTTGGAAAGAACAGCCGGCGCGCTACCGCACGATCATGAACGGCACGCGGTTCCCGTCCTGTTCGCTCGACCGGGCCGAAGCCCGCCGCGACCTCGGGCTGGCCGACGACATGCTGGCCCTGCTGCACGTGGGGAGATTCAAAGCGGAGAAGAACCATCTGGGCCTGCTGCAAATCCTGCAGCACGTCGCGCGCCGACGGCCGGCGACGACCTTGTTGCTGGTGGGCGACGGTTCGCTCCGCGGAGCCGTCGAGAAGCGGGCCCAGGAAATGGGGCTCGGCGGCAAGATCCGTTTCGAGGGCACTTCAGCCAACGTCTGGAAGTACTACGCGGCCGCCAACGTCTTCGTCTTCCCCTCGGAAATCGAAGGCTTTGCCAATGTCCTGGTCGAGAGCCAGGCGGCCGGCGTTCCGGTCGTCGCCTCCAAGATCGCCGGGCATGGCGAATCCGTGGCGCCGCCGCAACAACGATTCCTGTTCCCGTTGCCCGACTACGGCCGGGCCGCGGAGCTGGTACTCGAACAAGCCGACGCGGCCGTGCGGGGGGAAAACGATTGGGTGCCCGCCGCGCGGGACTACGTGCGGCAGCGATTCGGCATCGAACGCTTCGCCGCCGATCTGCGGAAGCTGTACGTCGACCTGGTCAAGCCCGCTGGCGTCGGCCGGTTGCCGAGCGCGGGCGGCGGGCATCCGGACAAGTTGCTTGGAAAGGTCGCATGACGATCCCGCGTCCATGGCTGATCTCGGGAGCGCCAGCGCAAACGCCCTTTACGTGAGACGATGAAACCATGAATGGTCCGACAATGGTGTTGTATATGGCAGTTCCCCAGTCGCTACGGTTCCTTGCCGGGGTGCCGCGGCTGCTGACGGCGCGGGGCGTGCAGATGCACGTCGTCGCGTCGCCCGACGGAACGCTCGACGAGTTCTGCCGGAACGAGGGCTGCGCCGCCCACGCCGTGCCGACGTCGCGATCGATCAACCCCCTGCGCGACGCCGTGTCGGTGTTTCGGCTTTGGCGGCTGCTGCGACGGCTGCGACCGCACGTGGTCGAGGCCCACATGAGCAAGGCCGGGCTCTTGGGGATGGTCGCCGCCTGGCTGGCGCGGACGCCGATCCGCATTTACGTCAACCACGGCGTCGCGTTTTCCTCGGCGACCGGCTGGCGCAAACTCTTATTGAAGGGCGCCGAGTGGTTGTCGGTCCGGCTGGCCACCCGCGTGCATTGCGTGAGCCGTTCCGTGCGTGAATTGCTCGTCGCCGAATGCGGCTGCCCGACGGACAAGATCCGCGTGTTGGGCAACGGCAGTTGCGGAACGGATGCGCGGGGACATTTCAATCCGGATCGCATGGATTCATCGCTGCGACGGCAAACGCGGGCGGCCTGTGGCATTCCCGAAAACACGCGCGTGCTGGGGTTCGTGGGCAGGCTCGTGAAGCTCAAGGGCATCGAGGACCTTGTCGTCGCCTGGAAAGCGCTCCGCGAACGGTACGGCGATCTGCATCTGTTGATTGTCGGCGGCAATGACCCGCGGGACCCGATCTTGCCGGCGACCGATACCCTGCTCCGGAGCGATCCCCGCGTGCATTTGACCGGTTTCGTCCAGGATGCCGCTCCCTTTTACGGCATCATGGACGTGCAAATCCTGCCGTCCCATCACGAGGGGTTGCCCGTGACGCTGCTCGAAGGGGCTGCGATGCGACTGCCCCTCGTTGCCACGCGGATACCGGGCAACGTCGACGCGATCGTCGACGGCGTGACCGGACAACTGGTTGCGGCGCATGAGCCGGCCGCCCTGGTCCAGGCCGTCGGCAAGTACCTGGACGACGCGCGATTGCGCGCGGCCACGGTGAGGCGGCTCGGCGCCGTGCGCATGCAGAGTTTTCAGCGGGAGATCGTTTGGGAGGCGATGCTCATGGAATACACCTGCCTTCTGCGCGAGAATAGGCTGCCGGTGCTGGCGCAAACAGCCCACGCCGACATTCCCCCCGTCATCGAAGGAGGCCGTGCGGCATGATTACACGTCCCTTGCGCCTCGCCGTGAAACGGGGCTTTGACGCCGCGGTCGCGGCCGTGCTGTTGCTGTTGCTTGCGCCCCTCTTGGCGGTGATCGGCTTGTTCGTGCGATGGAAGATGGGAAGTCCGGTCCTGTTTTCTCAAGTGCGGCCGGGATTGTTCGGCCGGCCCTTCCGGTTGCATAAGTTTCGCACCATGACCAACGCCCGCGGCCCCGACGGATCCTTTAGACCGGACAGCGAGCGGTTGACGCGCCTGGGACAGTTCCTGCGGCGCAGCAGTCTCGATGAGTTGCCTCAGTTGTGGAACGTGCTCCGCGGAGACCTCAGCCTCGTCGGGCCGCGCCCGCTCTTGATGGAATACCTGGAACGGTACTCGCCCGAACAGGCCCGCCGGCTCGACGTGAAACCTGGAATCACGGGCTGGGCCCAGATCAACGGACGCAATGCAATTGCTTGGGAGGAGAAATTCCGGCTGGACGTATGGTATGTCGACCACTGGAGTCTGCGCCTGGATCTTCGCATTCTCTTGCTGACGGCAGGGAAGGTCCTTCGGCGCGACGGAATCAGTGCTGCCTCCCATGCGACGATGCCCGAATTCATGGGGGCGACTGCGGAACAAAAAAAGGCTGGATGAGACGGACGTTGCCCGAACAGGAGGCGCTTATGATCGCGGGAAGCTCGGTGCACGTGATCGGTGGCGGGGGACACGCAAAAGTCGTGATCCGCACGTTGCTCGACCTCGGATACGCGATCGCGGCGGTCTTCGACGACAATCCCAAGCTGTGGGGCCTCCGACTGTTGGGATACCCCATCGTCGGACCGGTCGAGCGGATTCGGGACTGTCCGCCCTTGCCCGCGGTAATCGCCATCGGCGCGATCGCCGTGCGAATGGCTCTCGCCGAACGGTTGAATCTCCCCTGGTTGACGGTTGTCGATCGCCATGCCCACGTGGATCCCACGGTTCGTTTGGGCCGAGGAACCGTGGTCATGCGGGGGGCCATCATCCAGGCCGATTCGTCCCTCGGCGACCATGTCATCGTGAACACCGCGGCTTCCGTGGATCATGACTGCGCGGTCGCAAATCACGTTCATATCTGTCCCGGCGTGCATTTGGCTGGCGGAGTAACCGTAGGGGAGGCGGCGTTCCTGGGAATTGGCTCGGTGGCCATTCCCGGCGTGCGGATCGGCGCCGCGACGATTATCGGCGCCGGTGCGGCCGTGGTGCGTGATTTGCCGGAGAGGGTTCTGGCCGTGGGGGTGCCGGCACGCGTCATCAAGTCTCTCGATTATCCGGCCAATTTGCCCAGAGTTGCATGAAATCCCCACGTTTCCGGAAAAGTCGGCGTAATCGTTAATTCTCATGCACTTTCCCTAATCTGACGCGCCGGCAAAGTCGATACAAGAAGCAAACTTCTTGTCGAGACCAGGAGGCACGTCAACATGGCTGCGCAGGACCTCGTAGCGGCCCGGATTTACCTTTCGCCCCCGCACATGTCGCGGCACGAGCGGAATTTGCTTTTGGACGCTTTTGATTCGAACTGGGTTGCGCCGCTTGGCCCCCACGTGGATGCCTTCGAACGGGAGTTCGCCGACAAGATCGGCATGCGCGAGGCGGCGGCCGTGTCGTCGGGAACGGCGGCCCTGCACCTGGCGCTGATGTTGTTGGGGGTCGGCCGCGGCGACGAGGTCGTCACTTCATCGCTCACGTTTGCGGCCACTGCCAACGCCATCACCTACCAGGGAGCGAAGCCCGTCTTCATCGACAGCGAACGACGGACCTGGAACATGGATCCCGATCTGCTGGCCAAGGAGTTGCGGACCGGCGCCCGGCGCGGAAAACTGCCTAAAGCGGTGGTGGTCGTCGATATCTACGGTCAATGCGCGGATTACGATCAGATTAGCGAGATTTGCGGTCGGTACGACGTGCCCGTCGTCGAGGATGCCGCCGAATCGCTGGGCGCCACGTATCGCGGCCGGCCAGCGGGGACCTTCGGCACGATCGGTTGCTTCTCCTTCAACGGAAACAAGATCATTACGACCAGCGGCGGCGGAATGCTGGCGACGCAGCGCAAGGACTTCGCCCAACGGGCACGGTTCCTGGCCACGCAGGCCCGCGAGCCGGCCCCCTACTACCAGCACTCCCACGTCGGCTACAACTACCGGATGAGCAACCTGCTGGCCGCAGTGGGCCGAGGACAACTCCGCGTGTTGGATGATCGCGTGGCATCACGCCGGGCCAACTTCGATTTCTATCGGGAAACGCTTGGCTCCCTGCCCGGCATCGCCTTCATGCCGGAGCACGTGGCCGGGCGATCGACCCGTTGGCTGACATGCATGACGATCGACCCGCACGAGTTCGGGGCGGACCGGGAGGAAGTCCGCCTGGCCCTTGAGCGGCAGAACATCGAGGCCCGGCCGGTCTGGAAGCCGATGCATCTGCAGCCCGTCTTCGCCGGCTGCCGCATGCGTGGCGGCGCCGTTTGCGAAGGAGTGTTCGAGCACGGCTTGTGTCTGCCCAGCGGATCGAGTCTTACGGAAGAAGACCTGCTGCGCGTCGTCAACACGGTCCGTGCGATCGCCGGCCATCAGCCGCTGCGACAGGCTGTCTTCGGGACGTCCGCTGCTCCCGCGCGGAAGGCTGCCTAGGCGTGCGGCGGCCAAGGGTTTTTGTCCGCCGGACAACTACGGGCGGAAAGTGTCGAGAGGTTTTCCACCAAGAGGCTATTTCAAAATCGGGCATGTAGCGTAGGCTTCCAGCCTGCGTGCCCGATTTCGAAATAGCCACCAAGGCCAAGACGTCCCATGAGCCCGACCAAGCACCTGCTTCCGCTGACGAGCCTCCGCTTTTTTGCCGCCATTTGGGTCGTGTTCTTTCATCTCAGCGGTCCTCGGGGCCTGATTCTCACCGATCCGGCCACCCTGCGGCCGCTTTATAACCTGGTCCGTACCGGCTACGTTGCCGTCGGGATCTTTTTCGTTCTTTCGGGCTTTGTTTTGGCCTACACCTACCGTGGCGAGTTCTCGGCCCGGCAGTTCTGGACGGCACGGATAGCGCGAATCTATCCCGTGTATTTTCTCGGGCTGGTACTGATCTTGCCCGTGGTCGTGGCCAGCGTGCTAAGACACATGACGACCTGGTTGTGGGCCGGAGGCAGCGGTTTGGCGTGCGTTCTTCTGCTGCAAAGTTGGTGCCCCCGGACCGCCCTGGCGTGGAATCATCCGGGCTGGTCGCTCTCGGTCGAGGCTTTTTTCTACCTGTTGTTTCCGCTTATTCTGCTCCCGCTCAAGCGACTTGCACCGCGTGGTCTTTTTGTCGCCGTGGGGCTGTCGTTGGTTGCCGCGCTCGCGCTGCCCCTGGCGGCCATCTGCTTCGGCGGCCCTCTCTGGCGAGATCCCGCGGTCTCCGCCGTATCCACCATGGATGGTGGGGAGTGGGCCTGCGTCATGAAATACCATCCCCTGGTCCGGCTGCCGGAATTCGTGTTCGGAGTGATTCTGGGTCGGTTCTTTGCTCAACAAGATGCATTGCGATCAGGGCCCAACGGTTGGCGACTGTATTTGCCCGCCCTCGTGGCCATCGGTCCGTGCCTCTGCGTCTTCAGCCCCTGCTTGCCTTGGGTCTTGTTCAACAACGGCGGACTGAGCGTCTTGAGCGGTCTGTTGATTCTCGGGCTCGCGCAAGGCGGCGGTTGGCTCCCCAAGGCGCTGAGCCACCCGGGCCTCGTGAAGCTTGGGGAAGCGAGCTACGCGATGTACATCATGCATATTCCCCTCTACTTCTGGGTGATGGCAGTCGACGAGCGTACGCTCGATCTCAGGCACGCGCAGCCTCGGCTGCTGTTCCTGGCCTATCTAGCGCTCGTGATCGGCGTGTCGTTGCTGGTCCACGAGATGATCGAAGAGCCGTTGCGGCGGCGGCTGCGTTACCAGCCGGTGAAACCTGCGATCGTTGAGGCGGCTACGCCTCGTCGCATCGCGGCCTGACCTTCTTCGGCAAGGTTCAATAAGCGGCCGAAAGACGCGCCGCCTTGGTAATCCCCTCGTCGACTTTGCCGGAAGGGCACGGATTGGTCATGCTGCCCAGCGCTTGAAAGCGGCCGGTTTCCAGTGCGGCAACTTGACGCACAACAGTTCCTCGAGTTCCTCGACCTCGGGTTCCAACTCCGACGCCAGCCAGATGGCGTCTTCGCGCGACAGCTTGGGTAGTTCGCGGTCGCCGGGGCGCCGGGCATAGAGATTCTTGAGGCCCAGCTTGATGGCAAATCGTACCAGGTTGTGCAGCCCCAGCTCCTGTGCGGTTGCCGAGGCCTTTCCTGCCAAGCGGGCCAGAAAACTGCAACTTGGAAGGGAGGTCACCGCGTTCACCTTGCCCATCAGGGCCGGTGGCACGGCCTGAAACGGCAGATTCAGGTGACGGCACAACTGGGCCGCATATTGATTCGCATCGGTCGCGAGGGTTTCCAGGAGCAACGGATGGATGCGTTCGCGACCGAAAATTGCCTGCCAACGCTTCCAATTCGTCGCATAGCGACTCGCGCCCAGCAAGAATGGATACTTCGCCAACGCCTCCCGGAAGCCGCACGTTATCGTTCCGCAGTGCCGTCCAAGCAAATAATGAGAGAAAGTCCGCGATGCGGGTTCCCTGAAGGAATAGACCAGTTTCACCAACCCCAGGTCATCGAGAACCCGTTGCGGCGCCTCGGGAGACCAATGATACGTGGGATCCACTTCAACGATGAGGCAGTCTTGCCTGGAACTACGAAACTGGCGAGAGTACCACGCGATCCCGCGATGGTGTTTTTCATTGAAGAACCTGGTCTCTTTGCGTCGGCACGGCAGACCAACGTCCCCGCGGCTGGCGAGATACTCATGAATCCAGGTTGTCCCCGTCCGCTCGGCCCCGATAACCAGAGCCCCAGGCAAAGGGCGAAGATGCTCGTCCAACTCGTCACGCTTCATCACGTTTCCTCCGGCCATCCGAACGGCACTATCAACGCCAGACGTTTCGTCCGGGTTGCCGCAGAGCAGCACACCGTATTTTCAG
The DNA here is from genome assembly GCA_963779975.1 of uncultured Planctomycetia bacterium. GTDB lineage: Bacteria > Planctomycetota > Planctomycetia > Pirellulales > Thermoguttaceae > JANXQG01. The sequence goes on from CAWAAL010000026.1 coordinate 103,445, forward strand.
CGCGTTCTCTTTGAAGATTTTCCGGGCTACGACCCATGTCTTGCATCGGCCTGCGGCCGAGACAAGGGTTCTCGCTGTGATATAGAGTCTGCTGCCTTTGTCAATTCGGCCATATTTGACGGTGGAATGGAGTTTACTATCGGCTAACGGTTATTCTTTGCCGGCATCTCCAAAACACCCAGTCCGCGCAGAGTGCGCAATCGGAAAAGGCGATGGGTGTGTTTCCACGATATGGGTATCCATGTTCACCGAAAACGCTACAGATTCGAAGACGCGTGGGAAGCGTGGAGGTGCATCCTGGGGGGCGCCAACTTCACCGCGGGTGAATTTGGCGGCAGCCACTTGAATCGCTTGCCCAGTTGCACCATGGGCCGCTCGATGAAGCGATACATGAGGTATGCCGAAGCGATGCTGGCCGCGATCGCCACGGCAATCCAGGCAAGGACCAGCACGTTGGACCCGCCAGAATGGCGCACGCCGAAGGCGGTGATCGTCACGCCGACGGGAGCGTGGATCAGGTACAGGCTATAGGAGATGCGCCCCAGGAACTGGAGCCATCGGTTGGAGAGCCACGTCTCCATGCGGCCTAATGAGGCCGCGACGTGGATCGCGATACCCGTGAGCACGACGGCGGGCATCCACCAGCACCCAAGATCATGGTAGGGGCAAGGGGCCATGATCCAGCTCGCTCCGATGCAGGCGAGATAGATCCAAAGCCACGCCGCGGAAATCGATCGTTCGACCACGGCCCAGGCCATGACGCCGACAAAGAACGCAAACCACTTGTCGACGAACAGGCCATTAGGAACCGCGACCCAGCCCATCCAGCAGGCTATCGAGAGCAGTCCGAGTGGGGCGAAAACGAGGATCTGCGACCCGTGCTGGACCCCCGCCAGCCGACGATTGGCCAAGGGCAACCGCTGCGCGATGCCCATCATTATCGAGAACACGAGGTAGAACTGAACTTCGTAGCATAGTGTCCAGGAGACCCCACAGATGCTCCGATAGTGCAGCAAGTCGTGAGCATAGAACAGGTTGGCGATGATCGCTTGCCAACCGGGGAAGGGGATCTCATGACCGGGTGGTCGCATCGGGTTGAGCAGGGCGTTGAGAAACAAGATCAGAACCATCGTGACCCAATACGGAGGATCCAGCCGCAAGGAGCGACGCAGGGCGAAGTTACCCAGGAAGTTGGGGGTAATGTAGATCCCTCGCTGGCTGTAGGCGATCACGAATCCACTAATGACGAAAAAGACCGGCACGCCCAAATGTCCCTGAAGAAAAACATTCAGTATCACCGCGGGCACGAATTCTTTCAGGCGGTCCGCGAAGTATCCCACCGGTCCCAAATGAATGAGCATGACGGCCGACGCGGCTATGCCGCGCAGGCCATCGATGAAAAGAAAACGCGCGGGGCTGGAATCGCGATCCCGCGAAGCCGGTGAGTGAATTCGATTCGCTTTGGGAGGAGACTCGATACTCGTTTTGATCGTCTCCGCTTGAATACCAGTGCCAAGAGCATTTCTGTTGTTTCTGGACATCAAAACCCCGTCTGCCAGGATCACGACACTAGGAGACGTTCGACCGGCCGATAGGAACCGGTTGACGCGACCGTTCGGCGAAGGGGACCGTCGCCCGCGAACGGCTGCCAGGATCCAAGGACCGGCAAATTAATAACGGTCGCCTTTCGCTCCGCGAAAGTCGCGTTCTTTCGCGGGGCGAAAGGCGACTATGCAACACTTATTGATTCATCGATCCCAAGTCGGCGTGAGATAGTACACCAAACAGACTCGGCGCGGAAGAGCATTTTTCGTCCGCTGCTCATGAGTGCGAAATACACGTATCGTCCCAAGTGGGCGAACTCTCAATGCCGCGCAGCGCAACGAAAAAGGGCAGTGGCGAACCACTGCCCTAAAATATGCTTGGATTGGCAACCGTCGCGTCTGGCCATGCGGGCGACCAGGCGGCGGACGTTGCAACTCACGGGCTCGAGGGCGGAGTATGGTTGATGCCCACGTTGTAGGCCACCGGCACGGCAATGGCCGTGGCAACGCCGGCACCGACCAAGGCGCCGATCGCGCCGGTTCGGCTGCAGAGGCCGCCGCAGGGGCTGCCACAGGTGTCACAACCCTGCCCGCGCACCGTCTGGCCCGGCGCGACCAACAGGATGCCTTGCTGGGCCGAAGGAGGGGCCATTCCCGGCGACCAGACCCGATAGACCTGGCGGCTCTGCGGGGTCACGACCTGGTACAGGCCGCCGCGGACGCCGGAGATGGCAAAGGAGCCCTGGCCATCGGTCACGGCCGCCGCCACTTCGCGGTTCTGCGTGTCCTGCAAAGAAACGCGCACGCCGCTCAGGGGGGCATTCTGGCCATTGACCATCTGACCGACGAGCACGCCGCCGTCGCGGAGCGCCACGTCGGCAATCTGCGGCGGGGGCAAGACATTGGCGTCGGCGCTCCAGGCGGTTGCCGGCAGGCACAAGCCCGCCAATGCCAACCCTATAATTGCTGCTCGGAAACGGAGAATACTCATAATAACCTAATCTCCATAAGAATTGGAAAATCCCTTGTTTCGTACCCAAGCCGTCCCAAGAGGCAGGGGCCGTTCGCAGCACCTGTCCACACAATCGGTTCGGTTCATTAGAAAGTTTCGGCCGTGCCTAAGTCCCGACTGCAGGAAATTCCAATTTTAGGGGAAGAAACGAATAATCGGGATTTGCGGCCCGGCTCCAGACCTTCACGAATGCCAGCGTTGCTAGCGGACCTGGCGGAAGTGGTCGAGATAGAGGGCCTCCAGTTGGGGCAGCCGGTTGGCCAGCCGCGTGCTCAGGCGGCCGGGAGGCGTATTGTGTTGGATGTCGGCCAGGTAGGCCCTCAGTTCCTCGCGAGCGGCCGGTGGTCCGAGGAGCATGAAATGGACCCAGGCCCAGGAGTCGCGATATTCGTTTTGCCGCATCTCGGCGACGGTGACCTTGCTTTCGAGGGTTTGCAGCTTCGGGACCTGCCCCCAGCGAACGTTCCAGCGAATGCCGTCCACGTGCGGGTGGCCGCCGGCCCGTCGTGCCGCGCCGACCTCAAAGAACTGTGCCAGCCCCTCGTCGAGCCAGAGCGGCACCAGCGGCAGCGAGGCATGGAGCAAGGCATGCGTACACTCGTGACGCAGGTCGACTTCCACGTCCCGGCCCTCCATCCCAAAGGCGAATACCTGCCCCGCGCCCTGGCCCTTGACGTACACGGCTCTGCGGTTCGGCGCGTCGGGCAAGTAGCGTTTCAAATAGGCGGCATAGGTCGCCCTGTCGTGAAACAGGTAGATTTCAATATATTCCTTGGCGGGCGCGACGCCCAGGAATTGAACCAGATCGGTTTGCAACGCCGCGAAGCTGTCGAGGACGCCTTCCAACTTGGCCAAGGGAAAGTCGGCCCGGCAAATGAAAGGTCCCGAGATCCGCGTGTCAACCCAATCGGCCGCCGCGCCGCAATTGCTCAAGCCGGCCAAGATCGCCAAAGCGAGCAGGACACCGCGCGGATCTTGGAACATCAACCGACCTTTTTCCAGGAGAACCAGCCTTTGTTCGCCGCACGCTGCGCGGCCGGCCGATCGCAAGCCACGTCGCGTCCTTCCGCCACGTGGCCGGGGTTTCGGCAGAAAAGGTCGATGGCCGCCGCTTCATCGACCAGGCTTGCGACCGCCTGAAAGGCCTTGGCCAACAACGGACGCCGTGCGCGCGAGCCGTGCGCGTCGGTCGAGACGAAGTGGACCAGCCCCTGTTGGATCAGCCGCGAGGAAAACTGCTGTACGTCGGGTCCGAATGCTCCCAGAACGCTTCCACCCGTGACTTGCAGCAGGCAGCCGCCGCGAACCAGCGCGGCCAGAACCTCCGGCTTGGAGCGGATGGCCTGGTTTCGCTCGGGATGAGCCAGGATGCCGACCATGCCGGCTGCCTTGAGTTCGGCCAGCACCCGCTCGATCGGAAAGTAGACGTCGTGCGGCAATTCCAGGAGGACATGCCGGCGGCGATCGGCCATCGTGAGCAGTTCGTCCCGCTTGAGGCGCGAGACCAGCTCGGGCTCGATGCGAATCTCGGCCCCCGGCAGAATCTTCAGCTTCAGGCCTTGCTGATCGAGCCGCTGCTGGAACTCCGCGGCCCGGTTGCGGATCATGTTGCCGTGAACGTGCCCGTAAAGCACCAGTTGGTGCGTCGTGGCGACGATGCACGCGATGCCGTCTTCCAGGGCAAGCCGGGCCATCGCCAGGGCCTCGTCCCAGTTCGTGGCCCCGTCGTCCAGTTCCGGCAAGGGATGGCAGTGAATGTCGACCAGCGGAGGCATGCGGTTCACGGCACCCTCTCCACAGTCGCATGCGGGGCGGGACAAGCCTCCCGCGCCGCCCGGCGCTGGGGGACGGCGACAGCCGGCTCGGACGGAAGGGTTGCGGTCCGCGCGGCGTGGCCGTGCCGGGCCGAATGCGAAGACGTCTTCGCCTGGGTCCGCCTGACCCGCTTGAAGAGCGTCGAGAACCAGAGGACGGTAAAGTTGTGGTAGCAGTGGTGGCACTGCATGGGTCGCAACAACAAGCAGGCGAGAAGGACGCCTTTCCAGCCCTTGACTTCGCGCAAGTAAGCCTTCTCGGTCCAACAATGTGGACACTTCATTTTGTCACCTTTCCATGATCGCGGTCCCATGGGCAACACTGGAGGGGGCCTGACCGCGGCTCGCCGCCCAAGGGAGGGGCGGTGATCACCGACCTCGAATCCAGGGAGCGGTACAGTATCCGGCCGGCCCGAAAAGGTCAATGTCAGTCGGCGGTTACCAGTCGAAGATCTTCGTCAAGGAATGAAGCGTGGCGGCCCGGCCGCCGCGGGCAATGGCGGTGGTCAAGGGAAGGCACTTGGGGCAGACCTTCACGCAGTTCTGCGCATTGCCGCAGACTTGGATGCCGCCCTCGGCCGTCAAGGCATCGAGCCGCTCCCCGGCGTTCATCGCGCCAATCGGGTTCATGTTGAACAGATCGACCTGGGCGATGGCGTGGGCGCCGATGAACGAACGATCGGCCGCCTCGCGCAATCGTGCGCGGAACTGCTCCTGGGTCTCGTCGGGCCGCTTGAGCAGCTCCATCTTCAAGAACTGCGGACAGGCCTCCAGGCAGCAGCCGCAACTCATGCACTTGCTGTATTCATAGGCAAACTGCTGCTGTTCCTGCGACTGCCGCGGACCCGGGCCCATGTCGTAGTAGCTGTCGACCGGCACCCAGGCCTTGATCTTCTCCAGCGAGGAAAAAAGTCGCGAGCGGTCGACCATCAAGTCGCGAATTACGGGAAACTTGGTCATCGGCCGCAACTCGATGCCGGCGGGGTTGTCTTTGAGCAGGCTATCGATCAGGGCCGTACAGGCCTGCCGCACGCGGCCGTTGATCACCATCGTACACGATCCACAGACCTCTTCCAGGCAGTTGCACTCCCAGATGACCGGTGCCACGTTCTGCCCGTCGGCGGTGACCGGCGATTCGGCGATCTTTTGCAGGGCCGAGATCACGTTCATGTCGGGCTCGTGTTCGACCCGGAACTCGTTCCAGTAGCCGTGCTTGCCCGGCAAATCCTGGCGCAGGACGCGGATGGTGAAGGTGCGGGGGGGTGCAACGTTCATTTTTGGAGACCAGGGGCTAAGAGAAAGGGATCACGAAATCACGAGAGAACGAAACTATGAAGGAAAGGCTGAATGACAAGTGGCGACACCTCATGAATTATGGCTTCTTTCGTGTTTTCGTCCTTTCGGAATTTCGTGATGATCTCTTGATTATTGGTGCTTAGTATTTTAGTTGGTTTCGGATTTCGTCATTTCTTGATAGCGGTATGTCGTTCCTTGAACACCTGCTCGATCACGTCGCCGCCGGCGAGGCCGTAAAGACGGGGTCGAGGTGGAATCAGGCTCGTGTTAACGTCTTCGTAGCTCAGCGACGGCTCGCCGCCGGCCGCGCAGGCGGCAATTGTCGATTTCAGCCACTGGCGATTGTTGGCTTCGAACCGATCGACCCAGGCCTCCGCCTCGCGGCGACGCTGGGCCGGATCGGTGGCCGTGATCTCGCCCTGGGAGAACTCGGGCTTGTAGTCGGCGCCGCGCGACTCGTCGCGGGCAATGGCGCCCTGCAGGATCGCCTTGGCCACCGGGAACATGTCTTCCAACGCGCGGGCGAACGGCGCGGTCTGGTTGGCCCAGGCGCTGCGGTCGGAAATCGAACAGCAGGCGGCCTGCTGCTGCAACTCGCTGACCTTGGCATAGGCTGCCCGCATGTCGTCGTTGTGGCGAACGACGGTGGCCGATTTGGTCATGAGGCGACCCAACTCGGCGTGAATCTTATACGGATTGGGCCCGCCCTGCGGACGCTTCAGCAGGGCGTCGTAGTACTCTTGGCGCTTTCGCCGGGCCTGGTCGAACACGCCGGAAGGCAATTCATGGGACTTCGGCCCCGTGAAACTGCTCGCGTAGTTGACGATGCCGGGGGCTACGATCAGACCGCTGAAGATGCAGGCCACCAAGGAATTCGCGCCCAGGCGGTTGGCGCCGTGGTACTGGTACTCGCATTCGCCGATGGCATACAGGCCGGGGATGTTCGTCTGCTGGTTGCGGGGCGAACCGATGTTCAGTCCGCCGTCGGCCTTGGCCTCGTAGTCGACCCATAGCCCGCCCATCGTGTAGTGGACGGCGGGAAAGATCTTCATTGGCACCTTGCGGGGATCGGCCCCTTGGAACTTCTCGTAGATCTCCAGGATGCCGGCCAGTTTGCAGTCCAACTGCTCGCGGGGAATGTGGGTCACGTCGAGGTAGACGCACATCCGCCCGGCCTGCACGCTCAGGCCTTCCTGCGTGCAGACCTTGAAGATCTCGCGGGTGCCGATGTCGCGGGGCACGAGGTTGCCGTACTTGGGATAACGCTCTTCGAGGAAATAGTAACGTTCCGTATCAGGAATTTCCTGCGGCGGACGCGGATCCTGCGGCTTCCGCGGCACCCACACGCGTCCGCCCTCGCCGCGGGCGCTTTCGCTGATCAAGCGCAGCTTGTCGGCGCCGGGAATCGCCGTGGGGTGGACCTGGATGAACTCGGCGTTGCCCAACCGGCCGCCGGCCTGATAGACGCGGCTCACGGCCGCGCCGTTGCACGCCACGGAGTTCGTCGAACGGCCGTAGATCGCCCCGCAACCGCCGCTGCCAATCACCAGGGCGTCGGCCGGGAAGGCGCGAATCTCCATCGTCGCGAGGTCCTGACCCACGCAACCGCGGCAGCGGCCCGTCTCGTCGATCACCGGGCCGAGGAAATCCCAATATTCGAACTTGCGGATATGCCCGGCCACTTCCCAGCGGCGGACCTGTTCGTCGAGGGCATACAGCAACTGCTGGCCGGTGGTGGCCCCGGCGAAGGACGTGCGCTGATAGAGCGTGCCGCCGAAGCGGCGCTGATCGCGAAAACCTTCCGGCGTGCGGTTGAAGGTCACGCCCAGCCGGTCCAGGAGGTCGATGATCTTGGGAGCCCAGACGGCCAACTCCTTGACCGGCGGCTGGTGCTGCAGGAAGTCGCCGCCGTAGACGGTGTCGTCGAAGTGCTTCCATTCGCTGTCGCCCAACTGCCGCGTCAGGTCGTTGACGCTGTTGATGCCGCCCTGAGCGCAGACGCTGTGCGACCGTTTCAGCGGCAGGAGGCTCATCATGCTGATGTCGCATTCCAACTCAGCCAGCTTGATGGCGGCGGCCGTTCCGGCCAATCCGCCGCCGATGATCATCACCGATGGTTTTGCCATGACGTTTGTTTGCGTTTAGGTAGTGTGATAGAACCAGAACCCGAACAACGCCGCCAATCCCGCCCCGGCGAGGGCCAAGCCGAAGGCGGCGCAGAAAACCGTGGCCCACCTTTGCGCCCGAGGGCCGGTCCACGCGCCCCAGGTGATCCCCATGGTCCATAGGCCGTTGGCCAAATGGTAGACCGAGGCCAGGATGCCGATTGCATAGAGCGGCCCTGCCCACGCTGCTTGCTGCACGGTTGCGACGCCTGTCGTGACGGCATGCTTGGGATCAAAAAGCCCGCCGCCCAGCTTGCGTGTCACATTTTCCAGCCACCACGGCGAGTTGTTGATCCAGCCGCGGGTTTGAAAAACGTGCCAGAGTATGAAGCCAAAGGCGATGACCCCCGTCCAGCGCTGGAGCGTGTAGCGGAAATTCTCGCGATACGGATAGTACGCCAGGTTCCGCTTTCCCCGCGCCACGATAATCGTGCCGATAACGCCGTGGAACAAAATCGGCAGGAAGATGAGGGTCCACTCGGTCACTTCCAGTGTTCGCTCACCCATGCTGTGGATCAAATCGACGCGCTGCTGGTAGCTGTTATCGAGGATCCCCATGTTGGTCAAGAGATGGACGACCAGGAACCCGCCGACGGGCACCAGGCCGGTCAGCGAGTGCAAGCGGCGGATGAGGAATTCATGCCGCCCGAAAACCGAAGCGATGTCTGCCATTTTCGTCTCGAAGCTCCTGCCGCAGAAAGGTAATGCGTGTAGGTCGAGGCCCCTGCCATTGGGATTGCGACCGGGAGGGAGGTCGATCGCTTTTTTGACAGGTGCACCCTGTTATTTTCAACGAAGCGCGCGACGGGTGCAAGCCCCCGGGGCGGAAAAAATACGCGAGGACTCGATCACTGGGGTAACGGAATTCTCAAAAAATTCGCTATCTTCCGAACATTTTTTGCAATTATTCCATCTTTCTCAATGTCAAGCGATGGTGCGGTTGCCGTTCATGACCGATCTTCTCATATACAGGCACTTCGAGGGCACGCTTCCTTGAGGTAGCCGACTTGGTGAGCCCCCCCAAAGTTCCGCCCCTCCTGCAATGACCGAAACCAGCCCCTTAGAAGATCGCGTGCATTGCGCGATCGAACAGAATCCCTACATCGCCCCCAAAACGCTACGTTTCGAGACAAGCGAAGGACGCGTGACGCTTCGCGGCACGGTGGGGACGTTTTTTCAAAAGCAAATGGCCCAGGAAGCCATCCGCCGCGTGGCGGGCGTCCAAGAGATCGCCAACGAACTGGAAGTTTGTTGGTGATCGAAATCGGTAATCAAGGATCTTCTGCGGTCCTATCTCGGCAGGCGCGGAGTGCAACTGCCGACGATGGCCTCCTCGCGAGTGTTATACGCGAGGCAGAGGTCATCCAGACCGCACGCCTCCAGCATCGCACGGCCCTCCGGCGAGAGCCCGCATACGCGTAGTACGCCGTCGTGCCTTTGGATGTACCGGTCCAGTTCCAGCAGTTCCTCGATGAGTTGGCTGTTCAGTTCGGGAACCCGGTGCAATTCCAGCACGATGCGATAGATGAAGTGTTTCTCGACCAGTTCCGTAATCTGCTCCGCTAAGGACGCAACGGGGGAAGAACCGGTCTTCATGCTCCGGATCCTGATCCAGAGCCAATCGGGACCACGGTCCACGTCGAATTCATATCCGGCGACTGTGGCCAACATACAGATTCTCCTTCAGTGAGGGCCAAATCCATGACCAGGGAAGAGAGAGACACCAGCCTTCCATTGTATCAGCAGGCAAAAACTCGGCAATAATACCAACGGGTTACGTCGTAAAAAAATTAGAGTATTGCTAGCAGTGCAGGCAAGCAAGCAAGGCTAGAACATTTTGCGTTGTCCGGAGGGGTCGGAATCGGCCGGTGGCAGGATCCCCAGATGATCGAAAGCTGCCGACGTTAGCCGCCGGCCACGCGGGGTGCGAATGACTAGCTCACTGCGGAGCAGAAAAGGCTCGACCTCGTCGACCAACGTGTCGGGGGCGAGGTTCAACGTGTGGGCAACCGCTTCAACTCCGACAGGACCGCCGCCGAACACCCGCGCGATCGTCTCCAAGTATTTGCGGTCTTGCGGATCGAGGCCCAGGCGGTCGATGCCCAGCATATCCAGCGCGTCGCGGGCAATTCCCAGTGAAACCCGCCCATCGGCTCGGCTCAGGGCAAAGTCGCGAACCCAGCGCAGGCGGTTGTTGGCCAATCGTGGAGTACCGCGACTTCGCGAGGCAATTTCCCCGGCCGCATCAGCGGCCGACTCGACCTTCAGTTTCCGCATGTTCCTGGCCACGATCTCCGACAGTTCCTCGACGCTGTAAAAATCGAGATGCTCGCGCATTTGAAAGCGATCGCGCAACGGCGCCGAGAGCAAGCCCGTGCGGGTCGTGGCCCCGATCAGCGTGAACGGCTTGAGTTGCAGATTGATCGTGCGGGCGTTCACGCCTTCGCCCAGAATGATGTCGATGCGGAAATCCTCCATGGCCGGATAAAGAAACTCCTCGACCGCCTTGGGCATCCGATGGATCTCGTCGATGAACAGGACCGACCTTTCTTCGATATTCGTCAGGTAGGGAATCAAATCCTTGGGTGCGGCCAGCGTGGCCCCGCTGGCGATCTGCACCCCGACGCCCATGTCGCGGGGAATACAGGTGGCGAAGGTCGTCTTGCCCAGGCCCGGCGGGCCGTCCAAGAGAATATGCCCCAGTGGTTCGCCGCGCTTCGAGGCGGCATCAACGGCGATGCCCAGCCGCTCGTGGACGTCGCGCTGGCCGACCATGTCGCGCATCCGTTGCGGGCGAAGATCGCGATCTTCGTCGTCAGAAACAACTCCGGGCTGGAGGATGGGTTCGCGGGGCATAAATGAGAAATTTGGTATTTATTTCTGCTTCTGCTCATAAATCGCTTGCAGCAGGTCTTGGACGTCATTGTATTTCTTCTTCGCGGCCAGGGCCGTGTCGAGCAAGCGGCGGGCATCGCTCTCGGCGTGGCCGAGCTTGCGGAGGACTTCGTAGGTCTCGGCCACGACGTCCGCTTCCACGTCGGCCTCGCGAGATTCCTTCTGGGCCACCATCAGGGCGAACTTGGGTACCTTGCGACGGAGCTTGGCGATGATCCGTTCCGACATGGCGGGGCCAATGCCGGGCAGCGACGAGAGGGTCTTGGCGTCTTGCTCCTCGATGGCCGTGGCCACTTCCTTGACCGGCCGCACCATCGCCCGCAATGCCTTGCGAACCCCGACCCCGTCTACCGAGCAGAAGAGTTCGAAGAACTCGCGTTCCACTTCGCTGATGAAGCCGATCAGCCGCGGGGTGAGGCGGCCTTGCATGGGATTGCCTTCCAGGTACTGGATCGTGTGCAGGCAGATCGTCTGGCCGATCTGTTGCTGCAAATGCCGCCGCGTGAATTCGGGAATCAGGATCTCGTACTCGAAAGCCTCGATCCGCAACGAAAGCGTGTTGTCTTGCAGGGCGACCAGTTGGCCTGTTATTTTGGTAATCATGGTAATCAGGAAATCTCAAATCCCAAAGAAATCCCAAATCTCAAATCCGAAATTCCAAACAATTGCAGCATCGTGCATGCGGTTTTGATCATTTGAATTTTTTGCTTTGGATTCGTTTGAGATTTGGGATTTAGGATTTGTTATTTTCTTCCCGGTTTATCTTTCAAGTAACAATGGCACAGCGCCACGGCCAGGGCGTCGGCGACGTCGGGCGGTTCCGGTAACTGCGGCAGGTGCAATTCGCGCTGGATGGCCCTTTGCATTTGCAGCTTGTCGGCCCGGCCGGCACCCGTGAGGATCCGCTTGACCTGCGTAGAGGCGTAGTGTACGACGGAAATGCCTGCCTCGGCCGCCGCCAGGCAAATCACGCCGCGGGCGTGCCCCATGAGGATGGCCGTCCGCGGCCGCGCGTAGTGTGAATAAAGTTGTTCGAGCGCCATCACGCCGGGCCGCAGGGCGGCGATCACGTCGGCCACGCCCTGATGAATCTCCAGCAAGCGGCCAGTGAGCGAGCCCCGCGACTTGCCGCGGACCACGCCCGCCTCGCATAGCCGCGGCGGCCCGCCGCCGATTTCCAGCACGCCGTAACCGGTGATGTTCAAACCTGGGTCGATGCCCAGGATGCGGTTGGTCACAACACCGTCCATTCCGTTTTGCCGGGGGTGCTCACTTGCGTCAATCACCACGCTAGCTTACCGTCCATTCGGTTCCGCCCGGGCGATCTTCCAATATAACCCCGATCTCGGCGAGCCGCTTGCGAATCTGGTCGGCCGTGGCAAAATCCTTCTTCTTGCGCGATTCGGCCCGCAGTTCAATCAAGAGGCCCATCAACTTGCCGACCAGCTCGTTCTTTCCGCCGGACTGCTTCTCCTCGGGCGGTTCACGGAAGAGGCCCATCACGGAGCCCAATTCGCGGAACACGGTTGCCCCGCGACGGAGCGCAGCAAGCTCGGCGGGCGTTTGTGCTTCTTTCTTTTCCAGCTTCTCGTCATCGATATATTTGTTCAAGCGGCGGAGCAGTTCGAACACGTCGCCCATCGCCCCGCCGGTGTTGAAGTCGTCGTCCATGGCGTCGAGGAAACGATTGCGATGCTGGACCACGTCCTTGAGCAAGGGATCGTCGCCCGGATCGAAATCGCCTTGCCCGCGACGTAGCGGCGGGACGATCGCGATAAAAACTCTCGCCGGTTACGCGTTCGTAGCGTTTGAAGAAGCGGTAGAAGTTCTCCAGGGCCGCTTCGGTCTCGCGCAGCCGGGCCTCGCTATATTCGACCGGCCGGCGGTAGTGCGTGGCCAGGAGGAAAAAGCGGATCGTCTCGGCGCTGAACTGCTGGAGCAGCTCGCGAAACGGCGCCGAACCCTTCGATTTGCTGACCTTGTTGGCGATCTGGGCGTCAATGTCAGCCGCCGCCGATCGCGTTGCCCGGCCACCCACCTTGCCCACTTCGTCGGCAGCCTGGAGCAGGCCGTTGTGCAGCCAGTACTTGGCCATCGGCTTGCCGTGGGCACACTCGCTTTGGGCCACTTCGTTCTCATGGTGCGGGAAGATGAGGTCCAGTCCGCCGCCGTGGATGTCGAAGGTCTGTGCCCAGCAGGCCGCGGCTCATGGCCGAGCACTCGATGTGCCAGCCCGGCCGGCCCGGTCCCCAGGGACTGGGCCAGGAGGGCTCGCCCGGCTTGGCCGTCTTCCACAAGGCGAAGTCGGCCGCGTTGCGCTTCCGCTCGGCCGTGCTGCCGCCTTCGCCCTGCATTTCTTCCGTGGTGCGGTTGCTCAGCTTGCCGTAGTCGTGGTCCTTGGTCACGTCGAAGTAGACGTCGCCCTCCGACTGGTAGGCAAAACCCTTGGCGATCAGCGTCTTGGTGAGGTCGATGATCTCGCCGATATTGTCGGTGCAGCGGGGGAAGTGGTCGATCGTGTCGATGCCCAGGGCCTGGATGTTCCGCATGTAGTCGGCCGTCATCTCCTCGGCCAGCGCGGCCATGGAGATCCCCCGGGCGTTGGACTCGTTGATCAGCTTGTCGTCCACGTCGGTAATGTTCACGACGAAGGTGACTTCATAGCCCGAGTAGGTCAGGTAGCGCTTGATGGCGTCGAAGATTACCGGGCCGACCATGTGCCCGATGTGGCTTGGTTTGTAAACGGTCGGGCCGCACAGATACATTCCAACCTTGCCGGGCTGGACCGTCTCGAGCGGTTCTTTCGATCGGGAAAGAGTGCTATAGAGGCGAATCATGGGAGATCAAAGTTCGGGGTTCAGGAGGTGATTTCACATTTCAAGTTTTTTCCAACAAGGCCACGCATTCCGCCGAAATGGCTTCTTCCAGACCGATGGGCCCCACGCCTTCGCCGGTCTTGCCTTTGAGCCCGATGCGTTCGGGCTCGATCTGCAGGATGTCGGCGATCCGCTCGCGAACGGTTTGGCGATAGGGCAGGAGCTTGGGCCGCTGGGCAAAGACAATGCAATCGATGTTGATGATCCGAAATCCGATCGCCGTCACGGCATCCCGGGCGGCGATGAGCATTTCGGCGGAGTCGCGACCGCGGTTGGCCGGATCGGTATCGGGAAACATCTGGCCAATGTCGCCCAAGGCGGCCGCCCCCAGAAGGGCGTCGGTCACGGCGTGCAGCAGCACGTCGGCATCGCTATGGCCGACCATTTGCCGGTCGTGGGGGATATCAGTTCCCCCTAATCGCAGCATGTCCGCCGTGCCGAAGCCGGTGGGTGTCGTGGCCAATTCCGATCCGCAGTCCGTCCGTGGTGTTTCTCCTCTTCCAAGTCCGTTGGTCGCCGTTGGATGGCGCGAATTATAGGCGAAAACGGCGAAGCTGGGAAGTTCAGTGCGGAGGGGCTTTTTCCTCCGTAGAACGGAAATTGTGCCGTTTTCAGATAATTGAAGTGAATTCCGTGCTCCGACGCGGACAAGCAGTCCTCTTCGTAGTTGATGCGGCGAATTGAAATACGGGACGATCAACTGTATAATGTCTTTTCTGCTGCAGGGACGGCTTACCGGGACACGGAAGTGTCAGATGGGTTTCCCGATAACTTTCTAGGCAAGTTAGGTTGCTTGTGACACGCTGTTCCGATTCTGGCTATCGCATCTTGGCGGCTCAAAGCCTGCGAAAGCAAGTGAAGCAGCTTGCCGAACACCTGGCCGGAGTCCGCCTGGGCGAGGACATTGAATCGATTCACCGTGCTCGCGTTGCCTCGCGGCGGCTGCGGGCCGCGTTGGGCATGTTCCGCCCTTGCTGGAAGCGGAAGCAGATTAAGGCGTGGAAGACGGAGATTGGCCAATTGGCCCGGAATCTCGGCGAAGCGCGGGACTATGACGTGCTGATCGAGTTTCTCGCTTCGAGCCTGGCCGGCGTTTCCGATCGCGTCCTGGTGCCGGGAATCGCCTGTTTGCTGAGTCACGTCGAGCGACAGCGGCAGGGGCTCCAGCCGCGCTTGCTGAAGGCCATCGATCGCATGGAAGATAGCGGCGTGCTGAAGGCGATGCAGGCCGCAATCCGCGCGAACCGGGCTGAGGCGGGCGATGGCGAGGTCGCTGCCGGCGAGTGCGCCCGCAGCCAGGCCGGAAAGAGCATTTGCAAGCGGCTTACGGAGTTGCTCGATGAGTCGCCGGGGCTTGCCGACCCGGATCAACACGAGCGACATCACGCCATGCGCATTGCGGCCAAACGGCTGCGATACACGTTGGAGCTCGCCAGGCCCGTCTTTTCCAGTAACTCGGGCGGCGATGGTTTGGTAAAGACGAGCGATGCGGATTTGGCGAAGACGGGCGATGCGGCCAAGAAGCTCCAGTCGCTTCTGGGCGAGGTCCATGATTGCGATGTCTGGGTCAAGAAGTTCGAAGAGTTCGCCCGCAAGGAATCGGCTGAAACCCAAATCTACTTCGGCGGTCCGCAGCGGTTCGAGCGTTTGCGGGCCGGGCTGGACTATCTGTGCCGGGAGCGAAGGGATCGTCGCCACCAGGTTTTCTGCGAGTTGGTGGCCTTTTGGCAAAGACTGAAAGAGGAAGGGGTTTGGGACCGGCTGGCGACCGTTGTGGACGCGGGCGGCAGCAGGGCGAAATCGCGGCGGAAATCCGGCGGTTCCAGTTCGGCCGAGGCTGCGCAAGTTTGAAGGAACGAGACTTACGGCATTTGGACGATTTCGCCGCCGGCCCGAGTCGCTAGGGCCTGGAACACGGTATTATCAATGTCGTACGTCAAGGGCTGCCCGGAACCGTCCGCCCAAATGAATTGCGCCAGGTTGGGATGGTAGCTCCAGAAGTGATAGTCGTGGTTTCCGTCGGCAGACCCCGGAGACAGGCCGAGTTGCGTGGCCATGAGGTTGTCGCCCCAGCCGGTGGCATTAGGATTGTCGCCGCAGCCACAGTAAGGCCAGCCGTATAAATCGTTGCTAAGGCCGCGTTCGCCCATGATGAGCGTGTGCGAGGCGCCGTCCGTGACCTGCCTCAGGCCGATAGCGCTGTTGGGGCCGCCGTGAAGGAGGATGCCGTCGTTGGCGAATTCCGTAGTTCCCATCACGCCGAAATAATTCGCGCAACCATAACTGCCTTGCGAAGGATTGGCGGTCACGTAAATTTCGTCCCTCAACGGGTCCGAGGGACATTTGCTGGTGTTGAGGATCATCACGGCCGGGTTCTTCCCTGGAGGTTGAATTGCAACCCAATCAAAGCAATCGCCTCGGTAGCTGAAGTTACACAGCTTGTAAATATCGTTGCCCTCCAAGTAGGGTAGGAGTCGGAAATGGAAGGCCCACCATCCGCCTTGGTAGTTCTTGGACGGGTCGCCTGCAAAGTTTCCGATCGGGAAGGTTTCGAAGTCGCCATGAAACTCCTGCAGCGCCAACCCATACTGCTTGAGATTGTTCAAACACTGGATTCGCCGGCCCGACTCGCGGGCGCTATTGACGGCGGGCAGCATCAAACCGACGAGCATGCCGATGATGGCAACGACCACCAAGAGTTCGACGAGCGTAAAACCCGGTTTGTGGAGGAGTCGTCGAGACATGGGCAAACCGCACGGGGTCTGGGAACTGCTGCTATCTGGCGGACGCCACTCGGAGAGCGCCAACTGTTTTAGTTTTCCAGGGTGAAGTCGTACAAGTACTGGCCGTCATCCGATATGTCGGCGGATTGGGTCCACTGGCTTTTCGCGTTCGGAAGGGCCTGCTTGTCGGTGGACGCCTGGGGTATCCTCGACCGGGGAACAATCCGCATCACAATCACGGTTTGGGAGCCAGCCGTGGGACCATTGCCACGATTGAACTGATAGCTGCCATCCGTCAAGTTCGTCGTGGCAGCCGGGCCGCTCCGGCCTTGTGCCGGCCGAAACGTGATCGACCCGCTGAGCTTCTCGCCGTTGGCAAGCGTCACCGTGCCGTGTACGGGCAGCCGATCCACACCCGTTCCCCTGCCACAACCGACAAGCACCGGCGCAAGCCCAAGGAGAATCATGACGACGATAGCGCGGTGGCTGTTCACAGCGGTTGCCGGTTGGAATAGGTAGCTGCTGGGCGGTTCCGTTCAGGCCATTCTACACCGACCAAGGATATTATCAGTTTAGCACAACTCCCTCCTCGGACCAGCATTTTGGCAGGATTTTCCAGGTGCGTACTCGCATTCCTGGGAGAAAAGCTGAGGATTTGCGACTTAGCCCCCTCGATAGGTGGAGGAATTGGCTGGGACACCGCGGGACTGCCAGGCCGCCCCTCCCGACAGTTGATTTCAAAATTAGTCTGGTTATGCTAGAAGGACGTCGTTGGCCCGCGGCCGCCAAAGGGGAACTGGCCGCAACCATTGGCAACCACAAGCAACTCAACTCTGAAAAGGTGTCCATGAAAACCTCGCGCCGATCATTTCTGAAGCGTTCCGCAGCCGCCACACTTCTCACGCCGTACCTCCTCCCTTCCCGTGTTTGGTCGGCCGAGATCAAGCCGAACTCGCGGTTGACGATGGGCTTTATCGGCATGGGCACGCAGTCCCGCGGCCTCTTGGGCGGGTTCCTGGGTAACGATGCCCGCGTGCTGGCCGTCTGCGATGTCGATACCAACCGCCGCAAGGACGCCCAGCAGCGTGTCGATCAGTTCTACGGCCACAAGGGAGGCCAAGGCGGATGCGAGGCCTACAACGACTTCCGGGAGATCATCCGCCGCAAGGACATCGACGGCGTGTGCATCGCCACGCCCGATCATTGGCACGCCTTCATCACCCTGGCCGCCCTCCGCGCCGGCAAAGACGTTTATTGCGAAAAACCGCTGACGCACAACATCCACGAGGCGATCGAAGTTCTGCGGGCGGTCGATGCCAACCAGCGCGTGCTGCAAACCGGTTCGATGCAGCGCTCGATGAAAGAGTTCCGCGTTGCCTGCGAACTGGTGCAGAACGGGTGTATCGGCAAGGTCCAGCGCGTGGAGTGCAGCTTCGGCGACCCGCCTACTCCCTGCGATCTGCCGGAGGAGCAAGCCGAACCGGGGCTCGATTGGGACCGCTGGCTCGGTCCGGCCCCGGTGCGACCGTACAACTCGGTCCTCAGCCCCCGCGGCCTGCACCATCACTTCCCGCACTGGCGGAACTATCGCGAGTTCGGCGGCGGCATGGTCTGCGATTGGGGCGCGCATCATCTCGACATCGCGCAGTGGGGGCTCGCCATGGATCAGAGCGGCCCCGTCGAAGTCCTGCCTCCGCCCAAGCCCGGCGATAAGCGGGGGGCAAAACTGGTGTATGCCAACGGCGCGACTGTCGAACACAAGAACGGCTTCGGCGTCGATTTCTTCGGCAGCGACGGCGAGGTCCAGGTCAACCGCGGCAAGTTCACCTTCAAGCACGGCAACGAGCTGATTGCCGATTATGCGGACAACAAGAACCGCAAGACCTCCTGTGCGGCCCAGGTGCAGAAGGCCGAGCGGGCCTTCCTCAAAGACGCGAAGATTCAACTATACGTCAGCAAGAACCACATCAGCGACTTCCTTGAAGCGGTCAGAACTCGCAAGAAGCCGATCACCAGCGAGCAAGTCGGAGCCCGATCGGCGATCTGCTGCCACCTGATGAACCAGGCCTATTTCCACGGCCAGAAGATCCGCTGGGACCCGGCGAAACTGGAGTTCGTCGGCGGTACCGGCAGCCCCGAGTGGCTCACGCGCGACTACCGCAGTCCATGGAGCGTTTGAGAGGCGGCTGTAGAAGCAGCGTGGGCCGAGTGCAACGAGTCCCACCAAAATGCATCTTGAATCCTGGTTGGTGGGACTCGTTGCACTCGGCCCACCCTACGGCTGTTCCCCAGCCATTTCACGCGCTCTTCCGCAGTCGGAGGAGATCGCGAAGCTCTTGCGGCATCGTCAGTTCCGTCGCGCGAGGCTCGCCCCGCAACACGCCCAGGACCATTTCTAATTGGTCGTTGGGCGACGTGGCCAGATCGAGGAAGAGGAACCTCCGCCCGCGTAGCTCGCAACTGCCGCCGCCGTTGCCGTCAAGCCAGTCTTGACGAATGACATAGCCCAATCGCTCGGCCAGATTCAAAGCATGAGCAAGAAGAACCACCGTATGCATCCTAGCTCCTCCATTTTCCCGGCGTCCTTGCCGGCGCGGGGATTATAGTCGCTTCTCTTTCAGTTGCCTAGCGGAGTTGACGATAGGGAATCCGGAGTTAACCTCTTGGTACGTCATCAGTTAAGAAGCAAGGTCTCGGGAACACAGCTAAACACCGGCGAGGCGGCAGAGCGGCGAATCTGGCGATGAGCGCGAAAATGCGAATCCCAGGCGTTTTAGACAGCCAACCGGAATTGCGATACACGTAGGACGAGAGTTCCCGCCGATCGAGACGGATTGACCATCTGTCCTACTACAATGCACGGCGACCGGTAGATCGTCTTCTTCCGGTTGCCTTGGGGAGTCAATTGTGTCAACCAGCGACAGTCGGCAGCAAGCGGATCTTCAACAACAGGTGGAAATACTCAAAGAGCAGTTGGCCCAGGCTCACAAACTGACGGCCTTGGGGGAACTCATGAGCACTACCACGCATGAATTCAACAACGTGCTGACGACGATCATCAATTACGCGAAACTCGGGCTGCGGCATAAAGACAACGAAACGCGCGAAAAGTCCTTTGACAAGATCCTTCTGGCCAGCAATCGCGCGGCCAAGATCACTGCCACGGTGCTGGGCCTGGCCCGCAATCGCAAAGCGGGACAGGAGCCGACCAACCTCCAGGAGTTGGTCGAGAACACGCTCCTGTTGCTGGAGCGGGAGATGAACAAGTATCGGGTCACGGTTGACAAGAGCTTTCGGCCGGTGCCCGAAGCCTACGTCAACGGCAATCAGATCCAGCAGATCCTGCTCAATTTGCTGATCAATGCCCGGCAGGCAATGCCCGGCGGCGGACGGGTGATGATCCGCCTGGCCTACGATGCCGAGAACGACATGGTGGAATTGGTGGTCCGCGACAACGGCCAGGGGATTCCGGCCGACAAACTGCCGAAGATTTTCGAGCCTTTCTATACGACCAAGAGCGGCCCGGACGCCAGCGGCAAGGGAGGCACGGGCCTGGGGCTCTCGATGTGCCGCGAGATCATCGAGGCCCATCATGGGCGAATTCGCGTCGATAGCACAGTGGGCAAGGGGACGGCTTTTACCCTGAAACTGCCCACGGTGAGCAAGGCAACCGCCGCCGTGCCCGCCACCCCGGTTTTTCCAACTTTGGCCATTCCGGTCGATTCCACGGTTGCCCCACTGCCGTTCGGCGACTGAGAGGCTATCCCGAAGTACTTGGGCTGCGTCGGGCTTCAACGACCTCTCTGCAATCTTATTCCTCATCCCTGGAGCCCATGGTGCCGAAATCAAGGTACGGGTCACTGTATCTTCAATGCCATAGTACGGGCTGCGCAAAACTCGCATTTTGCCAAAATTCACAAACACCAAAAGTAAGGAGAGTGGGTTATGTATGAGACCTACTTCAACCTTGTCGAGCGGCCGTTCGCTTCGATACCGCGGATCGATCACTATTACCCGGCTGCCGTGATCAACGCGGCCCGCAACACCCTGACCCGCTGCATCGACCGCGGCGAAGGGGTGGCGATGATCATCGGGCCATCGGGGACGGGCAAGTCGCTGTTGTGCCACGTGCTGGCGGAGCAGTTCCAGCGGACGTTCCAGGTAGCGCTGCTGGCCAGTACGCATCTCGATACGCGACGTTCGCTCTTGCAGGCGATTCTCTACGAGTTGAATCGGCCCTATCGCGGCATGGACGAGGGCGAGTTGCGTCTTGCGCTGGTCGATTTCATCACCCTCAGCGATGATTGCAGCCGCGGCGTCGTGCTGCTGGTGGACGAAGCCCATCATCTGCCGCTGCGACTGCTGGACGAGGTCCGCGCGCTGACCAATCTCTCGCGCGACCTGCAGCTGGCGGTGCGCCTGGTGTTGGCCGGCAGCCACGTATTGGAAGAACGCTTTGCCAGTCCCAAACTGGAGTCGTTCAGCCAGCGGATTTCTGCCCGCTGCTACTTGGAAGCCTTTCAGCGCAGCGAAACCCAGGCCTACGTCCAGGCTCGCATTTCGGCCTGTGGCGGCCGGGGCGCCGAGATCTTTCCGGCCGAAACCTGCCAGATGGTCCATAAAGCGACCGACGGCGTGCCGCGGCTGATCAACCAGGTTTGCGACCATGTCTTGTTGCTGGCCTACGCGGCGGGCATCCGGCGGATCGAACCGGCCCACGTCGAAGAGGCCTGGGCCGACTTGCAGCAGTTGCCGACGCCGTGGAACGCGCCGGCCGCGCCAACCGGCGACAGCGTGATCGAATTCGGCGGTCTGGACGACGCCCCTTCGGAATTGCCTCCCATTGCGGGCAAGATCGCGACGGCGGAGGACGCGAGTCCGGCCGAGGATCCCAGCCCGCAGCCCACGCTGGTCGCCGAGACGACGGAAGACCCGGAGACGTTCGAACAGCTTCGCCACATCCAGAAGTTGCTGGCCGACGTGCAGGCCGAGTTCCAACCGGTGTCGACGATTGGACCGGAGGTTGAACTGGTGTTCGAAACGCCGCACCCCTTCGAGGAAACCTTCGAGGAAGAAGAAGTGATTGCCGATCGTTTCGCCGTGCCCGCACCGGTGGCGAGTCCCCCGGCTTTGGCGCCTGTCCCGGCCGATGACATCAGGGTGGAGCGTGATGAGCACGTTGTTGTAGCCGAAGGCCGCGAGGTCGCTGTGCAAGACGGGCCGGAATCGGAAGCGGTCGCAGTCGCGGTCGCCAACGTCGTCGCGGAACCATCGCCTCGGCCCATACGATCGGTCGTGCCGCCACGGCACGAGTTTGGGCGGTTGTTTGCCAAGTTGCGGCGGGGTTTGTAGCCGCGTTACAGAAATTGAATGGAGTGACACGTCCCTAATGGTTTTCATCGCACGGGAACCTTCCCATGAGCCTGATGCTCGACGCGCTGCAGCAGATCGAAGCCCAGCAACCTCCCGTTGTGCTGCGGGAGGCCGCTGAGCCAGCAAGCAGAGCACGTTCGGAACTTGGCGCCACCAGCGGCAAGCCCGTCGCCTCCGAGCCCTATGCCGCGACGGCCCAACGGATTCTCGGGCAGTTGCCCCCGGATCGTTCGCACGTGTTGTTGTTCACGAGTCCGGTCGACGGCCAGGGCAAAACGATGACATTGGCCCGGTTGGCGCCGTGGTTCGCCCGCGGCGTGGAAGGCAACGTGTTGGTAGTGGATGCCGACTTTCACAATCCGAACATGGCCCGCTGGCTGGCCGTGGCGCCGACGCGGTGTTTGCCGGACGTGCTTGCCGGCGCGGCCGCTTGGGCCGCGGCGGTGCAGGCGACCGCGCACGAGCGCGTGAGCCTTCTGCCGGGCGGGACGGACGTCCAGGGCCGGGGACCCGGCCGGAATGTTCAATGCCTGTGCCAATTGCTTCGCGAGCTTGCCGGTCATTATGAACTGGTAGTCGTCGATGGATCTTCGTTGGCGCATCCCGGCTCGGTACAAGTTGCCGCCGTCTGCGATGCCGCCTATCTTGTCGTGCGGTTGGGCGAAGGCAGTCCACGGCTGCTTCGCGAAGCGGTCCGGGTCCTCCAGTTTAACGGCGGCCGCCTGCTCGGCTGCGTGGTCATCGACGCCGAGGGCGAGCGCTCGTAGTTCCGGGTACAACAACCCCATCCGGCTTGCTGCCGGGTAATACGAACCGTTATCGGTGTCAATGCCGGGTCGCACGTGGTTTCGCCACCGTCAGCGGTACATGCACGCTGGGCCGCAGGGTAACGGGCCCCAGTATGCCGGACTCCAACGGTGCGTCGTCTCGATACCAGTGATGCCACGTCGTGAACGTGAAACGCCCCGTCGGACTAGGCTTGCCGTCGAGCACCCACTGCGGCCACTCCTTGAGATGCTTGCCCTGCCAAACGCAGTCCTCGGGTAGTTGCTCGTCGCCGATCAGCCGGTTGGGCCACAGATTCGTTACTTGAACTTCCAGCTCGTTCTTGCCGACCTGCGCGGCGGTCGTGATTTCCACCCGAAACGGCCGCTTCCAAAGGATGCCCAGGTTTCTGCCGTTGAGTTTCACCTGGGCGAGGTTCTTGAGCCGGCCCAGATCGAGATAGAGCGACTTGCCCGGCCCCAGCAGAGCGGCCGGGATTTCGATTTCCTTCACGTAGGTGGCCGTGCCGGAGAAGTACTTCACGCCGCTGTCCGCGTGTTCGGTCCAGGAGATGAGTCGATCGAGCGTGATCTTCTCGGGCGCGCCCCAACGAGGCGGAAAACGCACTTCCCACGGGCCGTCGATTTCGACCGGTTTGGCGACATCGCTGACGCGGGCCTGCAACCTTCGTCCTGCGGCGGTTGTCGCTACCATGGAACCGGGCTGCCAGGCCTCCACTTGAAGCCGGCCGCCGGCGTCGCTCGTCAATTCGCTGGCCGGCGGCAGCACAACGTCCTCAATCTGTTCAGGCAAGACGAGTTGTTGGCCTTCGATCCGCCGCACGACATGTTGAACGCCGCGGTAGCGGTAATCGACGCGCAATTCCTTGACCACGTTTACCGCGGGATCGCTCCCGGCCAGCTCGATGTCGGCACGGACGTTCAGGGCGCCCTCCCGAATCGCGCCGGTCAGTTTGGCGGTCACGTCGACCACGCGCCGGACCGGTTCAGGCTCATCATCCAGTACGCCGTACACGGCCTTGATCACCTGGACCCCGGCGGGCAGTTCCAGCGATTGGTTCTCGGCAACGGTAACCGTCTTAGGCACGCCCTGGATCGCAAATTGGATGCGCATCTGTTTTTCGACCATCGATGCCGGATCGCCGGCCAGATCGTTGTTCGCCGTCACTTTTCGGGCCCCGTCTTTGACCATTTTCCGTACGATGGCAGTGACGTCGACGCACTGGCTGAGGTTGTCGCCAAAGTCGCCATATTCAGCCTTCAAGATGGTCAAGTCGGACGGCGGGCCGGCAGGCGATCGGATCGCGCCGTGGACCGCGGTCACGGCCACGACATGGTCGGCGGGCACGGGTTGGCGAAAGACGACAAAAATCGACCCGGAAGGATCCAGCCGCAGCGGCACCGTGGTACGGCCGTCGGCCTGCGCGTAGACCGGAGCCATTTCGATTTTGCCCGTATCCGCATGCCAGAGTTCCGGCGCTTTGCCGGCAACGCGGAAAGTGCAGTCGGCTTCTTCGACGGTCTCCATGGGATTGCTCACGAAATAGATATCGGTAGAATTCCCCAGGCTGGAAGCCTGGGCCACGCGGCGGTGAATGAAATTCAGCCGGGCTTGCTTGCCGGCACACTGAAAATCGGGCGGCAGGTGCAGGGCGGCAATCGCCTTTTCCACCGCTTGGTCCCGGATGGCCTTGCTCCATAGCTCATCCGCGATCTGCTTCACTTCCGCATCGCAGTGGGGATAGTCCGCCAGGCTGGGCGATTTGGCGGGCTTGGGTCCCACGATCGTAGCGCCCCCGTCGGCAAGTTCCTGGATCTTGTGCAGCACCGCCGGAGTCATCGTGCCGTCGTTCGGGAGAACCAGCAGGCGATAGCTCATGCCGTCGGGCAATACGATGCGGCCGTCTTTGACGGACATCCGATGCAGCAGGGCGTCGGTATTGCAACCGTCGAAGTCGTAGCCGGGGGGCATGCCGCCGCGCAAGCCATTGGGCGCGCCCTCGCCGCAGAAGCAGCAGGCATCGGCCACGAACAGGCCCGCTTGCAGCAGGTACTGGCAGCGCGCCTGGTATTTCAGCCATGCGGTGCTTTGTTCCCACCAGGTGACGGTGCGTTCGAAATGGGTGCCCCATTGGCCCATGGTCATGCCGGGAAAACGGTTCAGCCAAGGTTGATGCGCGTAGCGGTGATAGATGATGCGATTGACGCCGGCGCAATAGACCGTATCGCCCTGGGCTTTGAGCGAGTAGGGATCCTTGAGCCACTTGCCCGCATCGGGAGCGGCGGTGAACGATTCGGCCCCCACGAACTTGCGGCCGAATACGTGGCCGATGGAAGCCGCCAGCGCCGCATTGCCCGGATTGGTGTTTCCCGGCTCGCCCGGCCAGAACTCGCTCATGGGGATATCGGCATATTGTCCATATTGCATGTCGTCAGTGGGGCAATCGCCGTAGGGCTCGACGGAATACTTCAGTCCGTTGCGATGCGCCAATTCGGCGAACGTGCCGGAGTAGTTTTCAGCGAACAGATCGGCGATCGTGCGGCGGAAATCCCAGAGGAATCGTTCGCTGATCTCGGGGCTGTCGACCACGCGGCCGGCCAGCACCGGCATGAACCGCACGGCGTCGTAGCCGCGCCGCTGGCGAAATTCTTCGCGAAACCTGGGCGTCCAGTTCTGCGTCCCCACCTCGTAGCTGTCGATCAGCACGCCGTTGAACGATTTGCCCGCCAGCGGACCCAGCGCGGCGATGAGTTTGCCCAGCGAACCATCCCAGTGGGCGGTCGCCGCCTCTTTACTGAGTTTGTCGCACTCGAGCCCCTCCCCCTCGGGCGGCGCGGGATGGTTCCGCGCGCCGTTGGGCGTATAGCCCGCGCGCAGGATCGTCCATTTGCCCGCGGGCACTTCCCACGTAAGTTTTCCATCGGCGGCCATGGCTGCGGTCAGATCGACGATCCTGGCTTGCGGCACCGCGTCTTCCGGCCCGGCCTCCGGCAGGTTGGCCGGCCGATCGGCGCCTCCCCGCTCATAAAAGGCCTTGCCCAGCAGGTTGGCGATCGCCAGTCGCGACGAGATTTCCACTTCGGCGATGGCCAGTTGCCTGGCGTGCTTGTCCGCGCGGGTAAACAGTACGCGGTAGTAGCGGGCGGTCGTGGCGGCGTAGGTACACGTCTGCTCTTCGTGCTTGCGCGAGAGCGAAAAACCGGCCAGCGTGCGGAACTGCCGGCCATCATCCGACGCTTCGATCCTGCCGCTGGCCCCCGGAAACCCCGGACCGGGCGTGATCGAGATCGCACGGGCCGCAAACGGCCGGGCAAATTCCAGCGTGATGAACTGCGGCGCCTTTGCCGACGGCGGAGGCAGGACAACATACGTGCTGCGGTTGCCATCGATCGCCTTGGCGCCGTCGGCCTTTTCAGCACTGGTGACAACTCTGGGGGCGGCGTCCTTCATCGTCAATGTTTCGGCTGCCGGCGTGGGGAACGCCAGCACCGCAATGTCGTGGTAGACGCCGAGCTTCGCCGGCGGCTGCGGAATAAGCCCCTCGAAGCGTCCCGGCCCGCTCACTGCTTTTTCGCTGGTCACCACCACCTGCATGCCATGCTCGGGCGTGTTCCACGGTCCGCCGCTGCTCGACCAGCCGCCGCAGTTGTGGATGCACACTTCCAGCCCCAGCCGATCGGCCTCCTGGGCCGCGAACTTGACCAGGTCGCGCCACTCCGGGCTGTTGAACTGAATCGGCCCATGCGGTATGCCCTCGGCCGCATTGAAAATCTCCACGCCGCCGATCCCCACGCGTTTCATGGCTTCCAAGTCGGCCGTGATGCCCTCCCTGGTGATGTTGCCGTTCATCCAATGCCACCAGACCTGCGGCCGGGCCGAATCGGGTGGATTAGCAAAGCCCGCGGCCAAATCGCCAGCCGCCTCATCCGCCGCCCAGGTGCCGCTGCCAAGTGCGCAAAATGCCAACACCGCCGCCGCTATTCTCGTGATCATGTTCCGTCTCTGCTTTCCAACATTTGCCTCGATTGCTGTCACTGTTGATCGTAAGGACCGGCCGAAGAATAACTTCCGCAATTAAGCGGGGGTGGCTGGCGGCTGAGCTTGCGAAGCCCCAGCCGATGCCGGAAAAGCTGGGGCTTCGCAAGCTCAGCCGCCAGCCACCCCAGGAGGAAAACCGGGACATTATTCTTCGGCCGGTCGTAGGTTCCTCAGGCGACGGCCAGAGCGCGATCGATGCGCTGGATGGCCTCGTCGATCTCCTGCACGCTCTTGAAGCCGATCACCACCGCGCTGATTTCGGGCCGGGCCATGGCGAACCGCGCGGCCTTCTCGCGATCGGCCGGGTCCTGAAAGTCGCCGTCGCCCACGAGCTTCATGCCGATGACGCCGCGGCCCTTGGCATGCATCGTCTTGAGCTGCTGCACGACCGGGGCGATGTCGTTGCCCGGCTTGTTCCAGTGCTCCTCCGGCCCGTCGATGTGCTTGGCCTGGGGGTTGACCCGCACCAGGTGAACGTCGGGCCAGTCCGAGGCCGCAGCGGTCCGCAGTGCGGGCAGGCTGTGGCAGGAAACGCCCTTCACGCGGATCCACTGCTTGGCCTTGGCTTCCTCGAAGGCGTCCATGATCCGCTTCCACTGGTCGGTCCAGCCGTTCTTGACCATGCAGTGAATCAAGAGGCTGTCGATGTAGTCGGTCTTGAACACCTGGCGGTGGTGATCGATCGTCTTCAGCACGTCCTGCGGCTGGCCGGGAATCTTGGACTGGAGAAAGAGTTTCTCGCGCGGCAGCCCCTTGATCGCCGCGCCGATCCATTCAAAGGTGGCGTAGCTCTGGGCACAGTCGAAGTAGGTGATGCCCCGCTCGTAGGCATGGCGGATCAGGCGGTTGAAGACCGGTTGGCCCAGTGCCCTCTGCACGTTGCCGCTGTTGCTGCCGGTGCCGAAACCGAGGCGGCTGAGCTTCAGGCCCGTCTTGCCGAGCGCCACCTGGTCGGCGGCGGTGCGGACCGGGGGCTTGTCGGCTGCCGAGAGGAGGCTGGGCGAGAGCAGGGCAGTCCCCGCGACGGCTGCCGTGCGTTGGAGGAATTCACGACGGGTGGTGACGCGCGCGGCATGGGCGATCGGTCCTTGCGGCGCCTGCGAAAACGAACGTGCTGTCATGTTTTTACTCCGTGATGTATTGGGACACCCCGATTATACTCGCCGCGTTGCCGTCATGTATCGAGCAGATCGCAGGTTGTTCGCCGGGCTGGCGCCCGTCTGGTTTTTCATGCCGCTGGATACATTACTTCTGAAGCAAAGATTGAAATTCCTGGTCCACACCGTGCCGGTCCATTTTTGCCCTCCCGTCCGAGCTGTTCTTTCCCGAGAACGCTGTTTTCGGCCGAAATACGGCGTGGTTCATTTTCATCTGTTTTTGGGTAACAAGTGCGGACTCTCAGCGCGATCCGCAAGGGAGTGATGAAGATCTTGGGCCAAACGGGCCAGTCAATTCCGTGAGAACCGCGTGTAGCCGAGCATTTCCAGCCAGTGGGGATGTGACTGGCCAGTCAGTAGTTCGGCAGGGCTCTTCCCGACTCGCTCGGGCCGCGCGCTGCGCAAAAATCGTCGATGGTTGAGAAAGAATTGGAGCAAGACCAAGTAGTCTGGACCCAAATGCCGTCGGAGAAAAAAGTAGTTTCGTAGCCGACTGTTGAGGTTCTCGATCACGGAACTGGCACGGACCGTATGTTCTGCCAGTTCGGCCACAGCGACGCTGACCGCAAAATAGCGGCATCCCAGCCGCTCTCGTAACGCGGCGTCTCGCGGCCAGCGACGGGGATGGTCCACATCGAGAACCTCATTGTTAAACACCTCCCGCAAGGTGGCAACGGGAAGTTGAAACTGGGTAGCCAGGACCGCCAGGTCCCGATCCAATTGGGCTACGAAGGCCAGCAGATCGTCACCCTGGTTGGTCAAGGCGCTGACGACCGGAGCAATGCGGTGTGGGCAAAGCGGATGACGAGCCCGCAGTTCGGCCACCACAAAGTCGTACAGTTCGCGGCGTGTGGCGTAATCGGCACCGGCCAGCGAGAGAATGTCGCGACGCAGCCAATCGAACAACGTGGCCACGTCCGCGGCCAGATCGATGGCCTGGGCCTTGGTCTGGGTGGCAAGGCGAAGTTGTTCGGCAAAGCTCTCTTTGCTCGGCAGGGGGTGCCGGCGTGGTCGCCGCCGTGTCGTGCGGGCCTTCTGGGCCTTCTGGCTTTTGTGAGCCAGCGTGGCTTCGTGGGCGATGGCCTCGTACGCCCGGTTTTCCAGGAATGTGACCAGCGGTTGCACGAGTTGCAGGGCATGAAAAACATCACCGCGGCAGGGAGTTCCCGGCATGGCCAGGGCTTGTCCGGCTCGCAAACCGCTGCCGGCGTCGGCGATGGTTGCCTCGGGGCGGAAGCCTCGATTCTGAAGTTCCAACATGCGGATGGCCCATGTCTCGGCATCACGTTGTTCTTCCCGGCTCAGCAGATAGCAAAAGCTGGAGCGGACGTCGGCCCCCACCAGCACGGGCCATCCGCTCTGAAAAATCTCGTCATGGGCGCCGATCCGCACGCCAGAAAGATCTTGCTGACGGTTGTAGGCGCGGGCTTGCCCAACCGCCGCTTGCAGGACGTTGTGGACCTTCCCGACCGAGACGGGATAATCCAGCAGATCGCGGCAGAACTCACTGATGCCACGAATGGAGCTGTGGCATATCAACGTCAGCCCCAGGAACGCCTGCTCCAACCATTGCTTGGTCACGGGCAGGTAGAAGAGGACCTTCGTGGCGTCGTCTTGTTCGGGGGCAAATGCCTCTTGGAGGGCCTCCTTCGCTGTGTCAACCTGCTGATAGATGAACTTGCGGCTGACCGCGTGTTCTGTGGCCAGCCCGCGGATACTTTCGGCTCCCGCGAGGGCCTGAAGGGCCAGGTCCTGCCGCTGTCGCGGCTCCATCGCTTTGGCCGCGCAAAAACAATTGGTTCCCGACTGCGGATGAACCGTCGAGGCGTTACAATAACATACCATGTCTGTTTCCTCCGTAAAAACTGGTGGTTGATGCTCTATAAACCAGTTAGGGGGAAACAGACACTTCTTCAATTCCCAATAAGTGGGGCCGATGCTAGCATGACCTTGCCACCCTCGCTCAAACTAGCCAGAAAACTGTTACCTTGATTTGAACCAGGCCCGAAATACAGGGTTTTCGGGCCGCCACTTGTGATTGTGCTGTCCAATAGTAAACATTATGATAAAAGCACCCCCACGATGAAGGAAGTTCGTCCTTCTTCGTGGTCGGGCAGGATTTCGCCATGTGCCTTGTCCTCAAGTGATTGACCCGCGTGGCAGCCTTCGGCGTGGTCCACCACGGTGTGGTCCGAATTCGACGACATGTTCTTTCTCCGCGCTTTTGCCACTTGCCCGCATGACACCGATGGGGGGATTCTTGCCCGATTTGCCCAAACCGGACTCGTTCTCGATTCTTGAATTTGAAGATGAAGAAACACTACTGTCCGGTTGAGCGATGAGTAGGTGGTTGAAACTATCGTGATTTCTAGGGTTGTTCCGCGATTTCCGCTTGTACTCGATTTCAGTGCCCCCTGGCGTTTTCGCCCCCTCCTTTGCACTATTAAGTGGAAAGGAGATTGCGATGCACGAGGGCAGGCTGGTTTTTGCTCAACTGATGGATTTCATTCCCAAGCGGGATTTCGACGAATGTGTGAAACGCTATCGCGGCAACTACCGGGTCCGCGATTTCTCTTGTCGGGACCAGTTCCTCACCATGGCCTTCGCTCAGTTGACTTATCGCGAAAGCCTGCGGGACATCGAAACCTGCTTGAATGCGGTGCCGTCGAAATTGTACCACGCCGGGCTTCGCGGCCGGGTTTCCAGGAGCACGCTCAGCGATGCCAACAAGCGTCGCGACTGGCGGATCTACGCCGACTTCGCTCAAGTGCTCATTCGTCGCGCCCGAGCCCTGTACGCCAAGGACAACTTCGCAGTATCGCTCAAGCAGGCCGCCTATGCCTTGGATTCCACAACTATCGATCTTTGTCTTGCCCTGTTTCCTTGGGCGCGATTTCGTCGTCACAAAGGTGCCGTGAAGCTTCACACGCTGATCGACTTGCGGGGCAACATCCCCTGTTTTATCCGCATAACTCACGGGAAAACGCACGATGTGACCGTCCTCGATCACCTGCCAATCGAACCGGGCGCCTTCTACATGATGGATCGAGGATACGTCGATTTTGCTCGCTTGCATCGCTTTACTTCACAGTTGGCGTTCTTCGTCACGCGTGCCAAGAAGAACATCGACTGTTACCGCCGCGAGTCCCGTGTGGTGGACAAGTCCACGGGCCTGCGAAGCGACCAGACGATTGTTCTGCGAGGCGTCAAGACCTCAAAGCTTTATCCGGATGCCCTGCGTCGCGTTGCCTATTACGATGCCGAGCACGACCGGCGATTGTGTTTTCTTACCAACAACTTCGAACTACCCGCCCTGACCATTGCGCAACTCTATCGCTGCCGTTGGCAGGTCGAGTTGTTCTTCAAATGGATCAAGCAGAACCTGCGGATCAAGGCATTTTATGGCAACACGGACAACGCGGTGCGGACTCAAGTCTGGATCGCGGTGTGCGTCTACGTCCTGGTGGCCATCATCCGGAAGGAACTGAGGGTGGACCGCAGCCTTTCCGAAATTTTGCAAATTCTGAGTGTGACTCCTTTCGAGAAAACCCCTATTTTTCAGGCACTTTCCACGATTTCTGTCCCAAATCCGGAAAGTGCTTGTCGTAACCAATTGAAACTATTCGACTTATAACCGGACAGTAGTGATGAAGAAACGAAAATGGCCGAAAGCAAAATGAAATCCACCTTTCTTCTCTTTATCATCTTTTTCCTCATTTTCCTTTCCTTGATCCCTGCATATAAGTACGTTTGAGCGGCCGGTTTGAGGCACTGAAGCTCGCTTGCATGCGGTCGCGAACAGCTTGCGGGCGCGTCGTAAGGCGTGGATTGACGGCAGGTTGCGACAATCGGAAGAAAGGAGCGGATTTCGCGGAAAAGGGGGAAGCCAATAGAGCACTAAAATGCCCTTTGTGCGAGTTTGGATCAGCGTGTACCCTGTTGTCGAGATAGTTCGCATCCGTTGCCCAAGCCGACGAGCCTGGTTACGGGCCGCTCGGTCACGCCCTTCGCGGCTTCTCGACACGTTTGCCTCTTGGTAGAATCACCAATATGGGGTGGCCATCGCGTCCTTGGACAATTCCCGGCGCCGGCGGAAAGGGTGATGATCATGACGTTGGAACAGTTGGAACAGCGAGTACACGACCTGGAACGGCAAGTCGCGGAGTTGCGGGGTGAACTGAGGCCGTTGAGGCCCCTGAGCAGTGTCGAAGAGACCTTCGGCATGTTCGCCGCAGACCCCGAGTTCGACGAAATTGTCCGGCTAGGCCGCGAGTATCGGGACCGCGTCAATTCCGAGGATAAATGATGCTGGTCCTCGACACCGACCATTTGGCGGAGTTCCAGCGGGGAACGTCCGTTGAGGCTCGCCGTCTAAAAGAGCGGCTCGACCGTGCGACGGAACCCTACGCGACGACGATCGTCACGGTGGAAGAAATCATGCGAGGCTGGATGGCAGCCATTCGCCGGACTGAGGATTCTCGCCGTCAGATCAACGCCTACGCCAAGTTGCAGCAGCTTTTTCGTTTTTTCGCCACTTGGAACGTCCTGGAATGGAACGAGGCGGCCGTCAATGAGTATGATTCGTTGAAACGTGCGAAGATAAGAATAGGAACCATGGATCTGAAAATCGCCAGTATCACTTTGGCCGGCAACGCGACCCTGTTAACTCGGAATATGAACGATTTCGGCCGAGTTCGTGGTCTTCGATTCGAGGATTGGCTATCGTGATTGAGGTGGACTGACCGACCCGCGTCCTTGCGGACCGTGAGCGGACCGGTCCGGTTCTGCTGGTTCCCCGCACGCTTTGACGAAGCGCTTTCAGCCAGTTTGTCGCCTTGCCGCCTGGGAGTCCGGCGGAAAGCCCGGCGCGCGCGGTCCAGCGATCAGCAATGGTCCGGTCCATACCGTGCCGGGTCCCGTCCAGCAAGCGGGCGGAGTTACTGACGGTGTTATCGGAACCAACGGTGCCACTGCACGACAACGCCTCGGAGTTAGGTGCCCGAGGAGTGGGATTGATCGCCGGATTCTCCCGGAGGACTTGAGCATCGACGGGATGGTGGCGGGGCGCCGCATGACGCCCCTTCGACAGCCGGATGGCATCTTGGGGATGCTCGTTACCATGGATGGATTAACGGGCTTTCCGTTCCGTGCTTCCCACTTCTCACTACCCCGTTGCTCGCTGGCTCGATTTCCCTGTCGAAACGTGTTAGAATTAGTTGAGGAGGATTCGGAATGAAGGCAGCACTGAGCGAAGAGCAACGAGAGGCAATCCAACAGATCGGACGGCTGCCGCTGGAGATCGACGACCAGCAGACCAATCAGGTCTTCTTCTTGATCTCGGCAGATCAGTACGAGAAAGCCCGGCGGGTTCTGGAAAGCGTCGAGGAGATCGACCCCTCATTCTACGAGGTCGACGACGTGGAATTGACAGACGCACCATGAGCCTCATCCTGGATCGTTGTCCCTTTTATGAGGAAGCGACCGAGGTGGACACTCCGTCGGGGCCGATCCTCATTCGTTCCTACCAGATTGTGGCTTGGGTCGGTCTCTCGATTCGCGGTACGTTTTCGCATCCCTTTCCCGCGGTTCTGGATACCGGCCACGGCCACAACTTCTCGATCAAAGAAGAGCATTTGGAGTTATGGACGGGCCTGCATGCTCGCGAAATCCAAACGATCGGCCATGCGCGGGTAAACAAGCAACTCGTCGAACTCAAGGATGCCGCAATCGCTCTTTATCCGAACACTCCTGGAGAACGCGACTTGCCGCGGGGGAGGTCGCCCCATCTCTTGATCTTGTCGGAAGGGACTGCTGTGCATGGCGCAAGCGATTCTTTCGCACCACGGTTACCGCTCGTGGGCATGCGTGCCCTGGTCAAGAATCGCCTCCGCGTCATAATCGATGGCGATCGAAAGGAAATATCGCTGGAGTGCGGCTGAGGAAACGTTCTTTGTCGCCTGTCCCACGCGCTCCCTGCTCTCCGCTGTTTTTCTCCCCACTACCTCTGGGAGAGGGGCCGGGGGTGAGGGCAGGTTCCGGCCGTGGCGACCGCTCCCCGCTCCCCGCTCAGAACGGAACGTCGTCGAAACCTCCTTGCATCATGGTACGGCGGCGGTTCGTCGTCGCCGTACGACGCCCCTTCGACATGCCGGCTGGCATCTTGCGGACGCTCATTGCCAAAGATTATCGCGGCGGCGGAACCACCCATTGGCAATTTTTCGCAAAGACTTTTTTCACCGCCCTTGTCTTCTTTCCGAAGACGTCATCTCCTCCTCCGTTCCTTCCCGGTAGTCCTCGAAGAACACATTCACCCGTGCCGGCGATTCGACTTCGACCTCCAGGTCAACGCCGGCACGATGCCATTCCAGTTGAATCCCGCCGCGGCTGGTCGGCACGACGAATGGTTTTGGCGTGTCCGAGTTAAGGACTGACAAGAGCAAATTGGTTGTCGCTTCGGCACAACGAGGATCGATCCGCCGCGCCCCGTAGGAATCCCAGTTCTCCTCCAGTTCTCCGATCTGGCCGATTTTCGTCAAGAGGCTATTGAACCACGCCGGCGGAGCGACGCTGCTGATGTCGGAAAGCAATACCCGGACCCTCTCGCCTTCAGCCACGCCGGGATCGTCCAGGAGTTGGATGGTCCGCCCATGCACCACTCCTTCGATGATCTTGTTCATTTTCAACCCTCGTACATCCAGGCTTGCCGATCCACGGGGTTCGTCGTAGCCCGTGGGCGCCGAGACCCTTCCCTTATTCTAGGAGGAGTTCGGACGCGCGGGGTTACGAACAAAGGATCGTGCCGCCCGAAGTCGCGATTGCGCCGCAAGGCGTTTGCCCTAAACGACTTGCGAACAGGCAGGTGATTTGGCGAACGGTGGCGGATGCAGCGAACTGGACCGCCGATTTCACGGATCACGCCGATGGTTCCGGAATTCCCGTTTAATACCAGGCAGTCAATCGCGGCGAAACGTGGCCATATCCGACGTTCAGATCGCGGAAGTTAATGCCCTCGTTCATGTTCCGGCTCTTCACCGGAAAACGGCTTGGTACTGAGGAGCACCGAGTCGTTGATCCGCGTCTTCCCAGAACTACTGTAGAGTCGTTTGGTTTCCAGGAGCGAAGCTATTGCCGAGTTGTGATCTGTGCTCGTATAACCGAATCAGCCGGCGACGTGCGCCTCCAGCAGTTGGAGTTGATCGGTGAAGGGGACGACTGGACAGAAAACGAGCTTGCGCTCTGGCTGGATCGTGCCATTCATCGCGACGAGTCCTTGATGGGGTTGGCCAAGAACGAGAGCCAGCCTTGGCTGTGGCGCGCCGTCGCCCATCTGGCCGGCGCGCGGCGGATCAGCCTGCCGATCATCGTCCGCCGTCGCCACCGCCTGGCCGATATTCTTCGTGCCAACAAGATGGGGAAAATGGCCAGCGATCCCGAAGAGCAGCACAAGAAGGTGGTTGGCGAGCTATGGGCCAGCCGTAGCGACGGCCGCTGCCGGTTTGGCTGGATCGTGGACAAGAACTGGCCGAGGCTGGCTGAGGCGCTCGACGGCTGAGCAACTCGACGCACCGCATGTTGCGGCAACGGTTCGCGCATTTCGGCCGCCGGGAGGAAACCGACGACGTGCTCTGGTATCAGGGCCTGACCCAAACGGAAACTGCCGACGTGCTAAACGTGACCGACCGTACGGCGCGCCGGCGATGGGTTTCCGCCAAGATGAAACTCCACGAGGCTTTCGGGGGAGAGGCCCATCCGGAGGAGGGGCAAACCGACAGGCGCCTAAACCGATTTCCTCATCACGCTCGGCCGTGACGGAATGCGGAAGCCAATGCATAGGAGCCGCCAAACGAACCACCGAGTTGCTCGACTTCCCTGTCTTTATTGTCTTTAATCAGGTGCTTCTAAGCCCCGCTAAGATCGGTTATCCTGGATAAGATGCACCAGAGCACTCTACGGCCTGCGGTATGCGCCTCGTCATCCATCTGCCCCTCACCAAGGTGGTTGGCGACGGCAGTTGCGCCGGGCGCAGGAGTCCTCAGATTAGGGTGAAGCTATGAGCGACATGGAAGGCAGGGATTCGGTATCGCCTCGCATGGCCGAGTTGCGCTCCAAGGCAGAGCAGCAGGTGCGCACGGGTAATGCCCGCCCTGGTTTGGCCGAAGTCGATGCGCGCGCCCTGGTCCACGAGTTGCAGGTGTATCAGATCGAGCTGGAGATGCAGAACGAGGAACTCCAGCGTGCCCAGGCAGCGGCCCGGGAGGCGTCGGAGAGGTACGGCGACCTGTTCGATTTCGCCCCGGTGGCCTGTTTCCTCTGGGATCACGAGGGGCGGATTCTGGAGGTCAACCTGGCCGGGGCTGCCCTGCTGGGCCTGGACCGCGGCATGGTGGTCCACAAGCGGTTCGGCCAGTTCGTGGTTGCGGAAGACCGCGCTCGCTTTGCCGAGTTCTGCCACCAGGTGATGCTGGCCGATGCCAAGCAGGCCTGCGAGGTCAAGATTCTGAGGGATGGCCAGGTGGTCGATGCGCTGGTCGAGGGCGTCGCCGCCCAAGACCGCCAGGGGCAGGGAAAACTTTGCCGCGCGGCAGTCATCGACATCAGCCAGCAGAAGCGCGCCGACGAACTGGCAAAAGCCAACCTGGCTCTGCAGGCCGAGATCGCCGCGCGCCAGGAAGCCGAGCAGGCCCTGCGGGAAAGCCAACAGCGGCTGACGGTCTTTGCCCAGGCGACCTTCGAAGGGATCGTGGAAAGCGAAGACGGCCGGATCGTGGATTGCAACGAGCAGCTCGCTTGCATGCTGGGTTACTCCGTGACCGAGTTGCGGGGCATGGAGATAGTCCGTCTAATTGCCCCCGAAGACCGCGACTGGGTGATGGCGAGTATCCGGCAGGGCCGGGAGTCGGCAACGGAACATGCTTCGCTCCGCAAGGACGGCGCGCGGATCGTCGTCGAAGCGCACGGCCGGCCCGTATCGCCGGGCAGCGTGCGGCGCCTCACCGCGGTCCGCGACGTCACCGAGCGCAAGCGGGCCGAGGAGGCGCTGCGCAAGAGCGAGCAGGATTTCGCGCCCTCGCGGAGGCCGTGCCGCAGATCGTTTGGGCTACCCGGCCCGACGGCTGGAACATCTACTTCAATCAACAATGGATGGATTACACCGGGCTGACGCTGGACGAGAGTTACGGCCATGGCTGGAACATTCCCTTCCACCCCGACGACAAGCAGCGCGCCTGGGACGCCTGGAAGCGTGCAACGCAACACGACGAAACCTATTTGCTGGAATGCCGTCTGCGGCGCGCCGACGGCGTCTATCGCTGGTGGTTGATCCACGGTGCGCCCCTCCGCGATGCGAACGGCGAGATTCAGAAATGGTTCGGCACTTGTACCGATATCGAAGAACTCAAACAGGCGGAAATGGCGCTGCGCGAGAGCGAGGAACGGCTGCGTCGGCTGGGCGACAACTTGCCGGACAGCGCCGTGTACCAGTATGTCCACGAGACCGGCGGCAGCGTCCGCTTTCTCTATTTCAGCGAAGGCGTCGAACGCCTCAACGGCGTCAGCGTTCAAGACGTGCTGCGCGACGCCGGCACGCTGCACCGGCAAAGTCCGCCCGAGTACCTCGACCGACTGATCGAAGCCGAGGCCCGCAGCGCCCGCGACCTTTCCGACTTCGACATGGAACTGCCGATGCGCCGGCCCGACGGCGAGGTCCGCTGGATGCGATTGCATTCTCGGCCGCGCCGGCTGCCCGACGGCGGCACGATCTGGGACGGCGTGCAGACCGACGTGACCGAACGCAAGCGGGCCGAAGAGGCCCTCGTGCAGGCCAAGGCTGCCGCCGAAGACGCCAACGTCGCCAAGAGCCAGTTCCTGGCCAACATGAGCCACGAACTGCGCACGCCCATGAACGCCATCCTGGGCATGATCGACGTGGCACTCCCGAAGGCTCTCGACACCACAGTCCAGGACTGTTTGCAAACCGCGCGAGGATCAGCCGACCTCCTCTTGACGCTCTTGAATGACCTGCTCGACTCGGCCAAGATCGAGTCTGGCAAGTTAGAGCTGGAAGCGGCCCCCTTCAGTCTGCGGCGGATGCTGGATCAGATTGCGCGAGTCCTGTCCGTGCGGGCGAGCGAGAAGGGACTGGCTTTCTACTGCCGTATGCCGGACGAGACGCCGGATGCCGTCGTAGGCGACCGAATGCGATTGCAGCAAGTCTTGCTCAATCTGGCCGGGAATGCCATTAAGTTTACGGAGCGCGGCGACGTGGAGATCGGTCTTCACGCCCTGTTGCAAAACGGCGAAGCCTCCCTGGAGTTTGCCGTGCGCGATACCGGAATCGGTATCCCGCCGTCGGCGCTGGAGCGACTTTTCCAGCCCTTCGGCCAAGCAGATGCCTCCATGTCGCGGCGATTCGGCGGCACGGGCCTCGGGCTTTCGATCTGCAAGAGCCTGGTCGAGATGATGAGTGGCACGATCTGGGTCGAAAGCGAAGTGGGTAAGGGGAGCACGTTCTTCTTCACCATCCGCCTGCCTTTGGCGAAGGAAGCCCCGGCCGAGTTCGAGACCCCGGTCGCTTTCCCGACGAGGGCCTGTGGTCAACTGCGAGTCCTGCTGGTAGAAGACAATCCTGCAAACCAGAAGTTGGCAACATACATCTTGAAGGATCGCGGCCATGTCGTCGAGATCGCCGGGGACGGCGAAGAGGCAGTTTACCTGACCGAGCGGAACCGCTACGACGTGATCCTGATGGACGTACAAATGCCTGGCATGAATGGGCTGGAAGCTACGGCCGCGATCCGCAAGCGGGACGGCCCGCAGAGCCGCGTGCCGATTATCGCCATGACGGCCCATGCGCTAAAAGACGACCGCGATCACTGCCTGGCGGCGGGCATGGATGGCTACCTATCCAAGCCGGTCAACGCCCAAGAGATGATCGGCCTCGTGGAAAGTTTGGCTGGTGGGGGAGTGCCCGTGGCGGAGGTCTCCGCGACGCCGGGCGGCTCGGCGGAATCATCGTCGCGGGCAATCGCCGTTTTCGATGCAGAAGAGGCGATTTCCAGGTGCTGCGGCAGTCGGGATATGGCGCGGGAGATGATCCAGTGCTTCTTCGATGAAGTGGACAACCTCCTGCCGAAGATGCGAGCGGCACTGGAAAAAGACGACCTTGAGGAGGTTGGCCGACTGGGACATCGCATGAAGGGCACCGTGGTCTACCTTGGCGCGCAGCCGTTAGAAGAGGCTGCGCCTGCGCGTGGAGCGATTCTGCAAGTGCGAGGGTGGCACGCCAGCCGAAGCAGGAGCAGCCATAGATGCACTAGGGTACGAGTGCATCGCCTTGAAAGCCACCCTAAGCCGCCACCCGCTGGCAGCCGAGCCGACACAGGGCGACTAAATAACGTTGCACGATTCCTGGAGGCTTGCGCACGCTGTAGCGTGGTGTCGAGCGCAGCGAAGACCCACCATTTTCTGACGATTCTTGGTGGGTCTTCGCTGCGCTCGACACCACCCTACCTCGGACGCCTGCCAGAATCGTGCAGTGTCATTCAGTTAACAACCTTGGCATTTGATTCGCCGGTCGAAAAACTTGCAGCCGGCGGGCTGCGAAGTTAACCTGGATGGGTGTCGTGAATGTAAAGGAAGGATTCGGGCTCTTGAAGAAGTGACCGCCGTGCGCATGAATGTCCGATCAGTCCTGGCCGCCGCGCTGCCGTGGATTCTGGCCGTGGCGTGGCCGTGCGGGCTGGGCCGGGCGGAAAACTGGCCGGCCTGGCGCGGACCGCGCGGCGATGGGAGCAGCCTGGAGAAAAACCTGCCCGACCGCTGGAACGGCCCCCGTGGGGAGAATATCGCCTGGAAGGTCGAAATCCCCGGCCAGGGACACGCTTCGCCGATCGTCTGGGACGACCGCATCTTCGTGGTCAGTTGCCGCGAAGAAGCGGAAGAGCGCCTGCTGCTCTGCCTGGAGCGGAGCAGCGGCCGCATCCTCTGGGAACGGGTCGTGCTTCGCACTCCCGTGGAACGAAAAAACCCGCTCAACTCCTGCGCCTCCAGCACGCCGGCCACCGACGGCAAGCTGGTCTACGTGACGTTCTTCGAGAGCGATCCGCGCGCGCCCGTCAATACGACCGGCGCGAAGTACGCCAATACGCCCGCCTCGCCGGGCTGGATGGTCGTGGCCGCCTACGATTTCGAGGGCAACCGGCGGTGGCTGGTCCGCCCGGGGGCATTCAACAGCCCGCACGGCTTCTGCAGCACGCCGCTGCTGTTCGAAGACCTGGTCATCGTCAACGGCGACCACGACGGCGATTCCTACCTGGCGGCCTTGAAACGCACGACGGGCGAGACGGTCTGGAAGGTCCCCCGCAAGCATCGCATCCGCAGCTACTGCCCGCCGCTCATCCGCCAGATCGACGGACGCCCGCAGATGGTGCTTTCCGGGGCGGGATGCGTGGCCAGCTACGATCCGCGCGACGGAAAACAACATTGGTTCATCGAGGGTCCGACCGAGCAGTACGTCGCCTCGCTGGTCTACAACGGGAAACTGTTGTTCATGACCGCCGGCTTTCCGACCTTCCACATCCTGGCCATCCGCCCCGACGGACAGGGCGACGTGACCAAGACCCACGTCGCCTGGCAGACGACCAAAGGCTGCGCCTACGTGCCGTCGCCGATCATTGCCGGCGGGGGCCGATACTTGCTGGTCGTCGCGGACGGCGGCATCGCGAGCTGCTTCGAGGCCCAGACGGGCGAGCGCTACTGGAAGGAGCGGATCGGTCCGCACTTCAGCGCCTCGCCGGTCGAGGCCGAAGGACGCGTCTTCTTCCTCTCCGATCGGGGCGAGACTACCGTCATCCGACCGGGACCGACTTTCACCGTGGTGGCCAAGAACGAACTGGGCGAGGACTGTCACGCCTCGCCGGCTGTCAGCCAGGGCCGGATCTATATCCGCGGGGAGAAGAACCTGTACTGCATCGGTAAAGAACGGTAAACGAATAAGCTGAACCATTGGATCGTGGAGTGGCTTGTCCCTATTGGGTGGCATGCCTTCACGCCGGGCACCATGTACTCATGTTGCCCGGCGGGTAGGCATGTCTTCATCGCGGCGAACATGCCTACCCGCGGCCGGTTGGGCTTTTCCAGACTGGGCCAAGACTGTGACGGCCGCGTGAAGGCATGCCACCCGAAATTGAAGGTACTTCCCAATCCGCGGCGAACATGCCTACCCGCGGCCGGTTGGGTTTTTCCAGACTGGGCCAAGTCTGTGACGGCTGCGTGAAGGCATGCCACCCGAAATTGAAGGCACTTCCCAAACTATCGAGAATCAGGAAATCCATGTTGCGAATAAATGTCCCCGGCGTTATTCTGGCGATGCTTGTCTCGGCCGCTGCCGGTGCGGAACGAAGCCGCGTCTCCCCGCCGCTTGCCTTGCCGCCGCAAGAACACTCCCTCGGCGTGGCATACAAGATGCCGGCCGACGGCAACTTGACGCTCGGCCTGTTCGATGACCAAGGCCGCCTGCTCCGCTGGGTTGTTCAAGACGAATTCCGCTACGCCGGAGACCAGCGCGAGCCGTGGGACGGACTCGATCAGTGGGGCCGTCCGCTGCCGGCGGGCAGCTTTCGGCTCAAGGCGGCTTACCATCCGCCGTTGGCGAGCGAATACAAGCTTACCGTGTGCAATCCGGGCAACCCGCCATGGCCCACGCCCGACGACAAGGGCGATTGGCTCAGCGACGAGGCCACGCCGCAGGCCGTGGTCACCGACGGCCGGTGGGTATTTCTCGCCGCGGCCGGTTGCGAACTCGGTTATTCGGTGATCGGGCTCGATGAAAGCGGCCAGCGGCGCTGGGGCTTCCGCGTGCCCTTCAACCCGCGCTCGGTCTCGCTGGCCCTGGAGGGCGACTGCCTCGCCGTGCTCTACTCCGGACCCGACTTGACCGATGGCAGCCAAATTTACGACGGCAAGAACGCGATCGGCCGGGCGATCCTGACGTGCCTCGACAAACGGACCGGCAGACCGGTCCGCTTCACCCGCGAAAACCCGTATCTCCGCGTCGCCACGTGGCCGTATCGCGAAGAGATTTCCTGGCTCTGGGACCTGCGCAACAACCAATCGTACAGCCCGGCGACGTACGGCGGCCAGCCCCGCTACTATCGCAGCGACGTCGGCGAGTCGACCGGCGCCCTGGGCCTGGCGGCGGCCGGCGGGAAACTCTACGTCGCGCTCTTTTACGACAACAAGCTGCTGGTGCTCGACGCGGCCAGCGGCAAGCCGACCGGCGCGAGTATCGCCGTCACGGCGCCGGTCGGGCTGTGCAAAAAGGATGAGCACACGCTGCTCGCCGTCAGCGGCCGGCAAGTCGTGCGGGTCGATCTGGCCGCCAAGACGGTGACTCCCCTGGTGACCTCCGGCCTGGTCGCTCCGCATAGCGTGACCGTCGACAAGGCCGGAAACATCTTCGTGAGCGATTGGGGCGCATCGTTCCAAATCAAGGTGTTCGCTGCCGACGGGCATTTCCTGCGGTCGATCGGCAAGGAGGGCGGGCGGCCCTGGGTCGGCGCCTGGGATCCCGCTGGGATGCTCGTCCCCCGCGGTGTCGCCGTGACGGACGAAGGGCGGGTGTGGGTCGCCGAAGACGATGGTTCGCCCAAGCGCGTCAGTGTTTGGGACGCCCGCAGCGGGACGTTGCTGAAGGATTACATCGGCCCCGCTCCCTATGGCGGCGGCACGTACTTTTGGATCGATCCGCAGGATCCCAGCCGGGTCAACGCCGAGGGGACGCGCTTCAAAGTCGATTTTGCCCAGAAGACCTCCGTTCCGGAGGCCATCGCGTATCGACGGCGGAACCGGGACGATCCCTTCACGCCCAACGGCCACAACCTGGGGGCGACCAAGCAAGTCCGCATCCTGTATCGGGGCGGCCATGAGTACGCGGTCTTCAACCTGGACCGGGGCGTCGTTTCCATCCTCTGCCGCCAGGGCGACGTCTACCGCCCGGTGGCCGCCTTCGGCACGGTGCATCGCGACCCCCATCCCAAACTCAACGGCACGGGCGACGAGACCTTCATCCGCGACGATTTTGGGTATCACGTGTACAAGGGGTTCTTGCCGGCCTGTTTCCGCGGCCATCTGGGCGACAACTACAGTTGGACCGATGCCAACGGCGACGGCCTGGTTCAGCCCGAGGAAATGTATTGGGTGAAGACCGTCGACACGGCTTATCGGCCGGGGGCGCAAGGCCGCTGCGCCAGCTATTGGGGCAACGACCTCTCGCCCGATTGGAGCTATTTTTTCGCCGCCCGGTTCCGCGATCGGCTGGCCGTTTTCCGCCTCGACCCGAAAGGCTGGA
This sequence comes from uncultured Planctomycetia bacterium, assembly GCA_963779975.1. Classification (GTDB taxonomy): domain Bacteria; phylum Planctomycetota; class Planctomycetia; order Pirellulales; family Thermoguttaceae; genus JANXQG01. The sequence continues at coordinate 146,470 of CAWAAL010000026.1, forward strand.
CGGCGGGCGGTGCGCCGCTCTACGACATGGCCGAGGCCCGGCCGATCCTGTTCGACGATGCCACGCATACGATCAACGGTCTCCATGTTACGGCCGACCGGAAGCTCATCATTTGCTACGATTACGAGTGGGGCAAGAGTCCCGACGCCATTGCCTGCTACGATCTGGAGGGCCATCGGCTCTGGTCCAGCGCCATGCCGGCGCGTTTCGAGGGCAAGCAACTCCATGCCAATATCGCGATGTACGACCTGGCTATCCCCGGGCTGGGCAACGTCGTTTGCAGCTCGCTGTATCACGGCAGTTGCCGGCCCAACCTGTTCACTTCGGACGGCCTTTACATCGGCTCGCTGCTGGACAGCAGCAGCAAGCTGGGTCCGACGGCCCTGTGGGGCGAATCGCAACCCTATTTCTACCAGGCGCCCGACGGTACTCCCTACATCATCAACGGCGGCAACCAGGCGGAGCACGTCTTTCGCATCAAGGGCCTGGAGGCAGGCTTGGTCGGCCGCTTCGAGGCAACCTATCGGCTGAGCGAAGCCGACGTGCAGAAGGCCGCCGCGCTGCGGAAGATGCCGGTGGCGAAGGCGCCGCCCCGGCCGGTTCTGGCCGTCGCCTGGCTCGACAAGCCGCCGAAGATCGACGGCGACCTGGCCGATTGGAACCTGTCGGCCGGCGTTGCGCTGGACGGCGGCAACGGCCGGACAGCCAAAGTGGCGTTGGGTCGCGATGCCCGTAAACTCTATTTGGCTTGCCAGGTTCACGAGCGCCGTCCGCTGCAAAACGGCGGCGCCGACTGGCAGACCATGTTCGCCACCGGCGACTGCGTCGACCTGATGCTGGCCACCGATCCCCGGGCTGACCCCCATCGTCGTGCGGCGGCAGCGGGCGACTCGCGGCTGTTGTGTACGCTCTTCCAGGGCCAGCCGATCGCCGTCCTGTATCGGCCGGTTGTCCCCGGCGTCTCCGCGCCGGTCACGCTGTCCACCATCCGCATCGACCGGTTGATACGTCTTGACGCAGCGGAGGTGGCCATCCGCCGCGACGCCGGCGCATGGTCTGTACACGGTTGAAGCGGCTGTCGGGCTTGCGGACTTGGGAATCGATCCGCATAGTGCGGCGGGCCTCCGCGGCGACGTGGGGGTGATCTTCGCCGACGAGAGCGGACGGAGCCGCGCGCTGCGGCTGTATTACTACAATCACCATACGGAGATGGTCTCCGACGTGCCGACCGAGGCCACGTTGCAGCCGGCGGAGTGGGGACCGCTGGTGATGCCGCTGGGCCGAAACCTGCTTCGCAACGGTGGTTTCGAGGAGCCGCTGGTCGAGTCGCGCGAGGAGGCCGACCGGGGCTGGTTCGTCATACCGGGCAAGAACGGCAGTTGCGCCCTGCTCAGCGGCGAATCGCCGTATAGCGGTCATGGGTCGCTGCTGCTGGAGACCACCGCTGCCGGCGACCTTTCCACCCACGGCCTACGATGCGCCGGACTACGAGGTCTTTCGCCGCAGCGCCAACGGCGGCAAAGGCGGCGGCTGGGTGGAAGTGGTGCAGAAGGTCGCGGTGACGCCGGGCCACCGCTACTCGTTCCGGTATCGTTACCGCTGCGAGGATTTTCAGGCGGAGCGCAAGCAGCCCGGTCATCCCCGCGGGTACGTGGCCTTTCACGGCCGGATCGATTGGCTATGCAAGTCGCCGCAGCGGAATTCGTCGGTCGGCGTGGCTGCGATTTACGAATCGACGCCCGATTGGCGGACCGTCACGGATTTCCGCGGCTGGGACATGTCGACTCCCTATTTGGCCCCGGACGGCGCCGTGGCGGGGCAGGTCGTCTTCGGCATGAACACGCTGGCCGAGGGGCGTCGGCCGCAGTTTTTCCTCGACGACGTCGAGTTCGTGGACGTGACGCCGTCAAGATAGACGTTAGGATCGAACGAAAAGTGAATTTCGCGTTCTCAAGCCGGATGCCACCGGCTTGTCGATTTAGTCCCGCCCCCGCTGGGCTTGCCCCAGCGGAGCGGAGGATTGGCCACTAGAAACGCCGCCTCGCCCACCCCTTTCGCCGTTTTTCCCATGTTTCCGCCGCCCGGCCCGAGGGCCGGGCGGCGGAAACATGGGAAAAACGGCGACCAGTGATTGAAGGCTGGCCAGTAGTGGTCAAACCTTCGCTCCGCTGGGGCAAGCCCAGCGGGGGCGGGAGGGCAGTCTTCGACTAAATCGACAGACCGCAAGCCGGTGGCATTGACTTGAGGAGTCATCTGTGCCCAAATCCCGACATCGTCTCACGCCTCCCAGCGCAAGGCGATCTCGATCGCCGAGCCCTCCGCGACGACGGCCTCTTGCGCCAACGCAAGCCGGACCTCGATGCCCGCTTGTTCGAGCGCGACGGCGACCGGCTGGCCGGCGAGCTTCACGGTCGCCGTGGCGGCGGCGTCCTTGCGGCAGGGCGAAGACCAGCTCCTTGACGCGCAAGCGGCCGTGGCGGACTTCGATCCGCTCGGTTTGTTCCTTGTCTTTCCGCTGCTGGACGAACAGGCCCCAGCCCTCGGGAGCCGTGAAGAGCGATCGATGGTCCTCCGGCTGCCAATGCGGCTTGAAGCCCAGCAGGCCCTTGGGACCTTCGAGCACGAGCCCTTGGCTGGCGATCAAGAGCGACCAGGAGCTCATCGCCCGGGCGTAGAACTTGCCGCACTCCAGCTCGTTGTAGGGATTGCCGCCGGGGCCCGAGTTCAGGCCGTCGCGACGCCGGCCGTCGTAGCGGCTGCGGGCCGTGCGGACGATCTTTCGCGCCTGCTCGATCAGCCCTTCGTAGATCATCGCGCCGGCCGCGGCGTACTCGATGCCGGTCCAGACTTCATCGGCATAGAGGATGAACTCCTTGGGCCGGCCGCCGCGGGGCCAGGTGCAGATGATCAAGCCCGCCTTCGTCGTCCGGGAATGTAGCGCCGCGGCACCTGCTTGAAGCCGGCGAACTTCTCGCGGAAGTTGTGCTTCATGATCGCCTCCAGGGCGCCTCTTGACCCGATCGGCCGGATAGAGATAGCCCAGGTCGAGCATGTGGGCCCACCACTGACCCAGCAGTTGGTCGGCATGGCAGCCCGTGTCGTAGTCCCGCGCGGGCGCGGCTCGGGAATCTGGATGTAATACTCGCCGTTCCAGAGCTTCTGGTCCTGGTTCTTCATGCCCGCGAGGCGAACGGTCTGCCAGCGGCGGGCGCTTTCCGGATCGTTCATCACCAAGGCCATCCGCTCGGCGGCGGCCAGGGCGGCAAGATACTGCGAGCCGATGAACGTGTTGGCGCCCGGAGACCGACGTGTCGTAGGTGTTGGCCTGGTGCCCGTGGGGCACGCCTTCGCCCTGGCGATCGATGGTCTTGATCAGCCAGTCGACCGACTTCTTCACGCCGGGCCAGATCTTTTCCAGGAACCGGCGATCGGGGCTGAGTTGGTATTCGCGGTAGGCGGCCTCGATGCACGCGCAGTGCCCGTCGATGAACGCGGGATGCAGCCCGTGCTCGCGATGCGAGGTCTCGCCGTTGGCATGCAGATAGGTGATGAAGTTGGAGATCCGCATGTTGCGCCCCACGTCGGGAAAGAGCCGCGCGTGCGCTTGGGCATAGTTCCAGACGTGCGTGCAATTCAACGGGCAGCAGCCATAGCTCCCCTCAAACCCGCCGAAGTAGCCGTCTTCCGACCAGAAGCAGGTCGGGCCGCGGAGAATGACGCTCTGTGAGGACATGGCGTCGAGGAACTCCTCGGGCAGGTTCGACTCGTAGAGCGTGGCGTGGTAAAGCTGCGTTCGCTGCCAAAGCGCGTCGAGGTTCTTGGCGAGATAGCCGGCCACGGCCGTGGCGTCGGGCCAACGCCGGCTGTAGAGATTGCCCGCGTGCTGGAACCGCTGCACGTTGGGGAAGTGCCAGGTGATGGCGAAGGTGGCGCTGTGCGACTCGCCGGGCGCGAGGGTGAAGGGGATGCCCAGCGCCGCGTTGATGGTTTCGCCCGGCTTGCTGGTTGCCTCGGTTGCGGCCTTCGAACTCCCCTCTCCCGTACTCGGGAGAGGGGCAGGGGGTGAGGGCTTGGCGACGAACGCCGCGAGCTCCTCGGCCTTTGTCCAGCCAGGCAGCGCGACGGCCCGGCCATCGAAGGCCGTCAGGGCCATGCTGCCCCAGTGCGGGCTGCCAGGCACGAGCCGCTCGCCGGACTTCAACGGTTCGCTGCCGCAATGCGGCCAGCAGTTCGCTGCCCAGGCTCCAAGGCAAACCCGGGGCCAAGGCCAGAATGATGCTCCCTTTGCCCAACGGGCCTTGAATCACCAGCGGATCGCCTTCCGGCGTGCTCGCCAGGACCCGGTAGCCATGCTCGCCCGAGCGGAAACCGTCGAGGCGCGTATAACGGGTGATGGTCCATCCGCCCGCCGTGGGCTCCGGCTCCGTCACCACCACGGCGTGCGCCGGCGGGTCCTTCACGGTGATGCGGTCGATCGTGAAGAACGAACCGGCGGGCCGGGTTGCCTCTTCCGCCTTGGCGAAGTCTACGGCCAGGGCCTTGACTACCGCTTCGATCGACGTGCCGCGGCTCAGCAGCGGCTCGGGTGGGATGTCGGAGAAAATGATCCGATCGATGTTGATATGGCCCCAGCCTTCGGAACTCCGATCGACGATCTCCAGCACGGCTTCGCGGCCCTGCAAATCGGCGACGTCCCAACTGGCGGGCTCCAGGGCTTCCCGATCCTTGCCGGTTGCCGTGCGAACCACCTTGCCGCCGACGCGGAGATTGATGCACGTTTTCCCCGGCTTGTTGCCGCCGCCGATGAGAAACCCGATGTACCGCCGCTGGATGCGAAAGGCTTTCGAGGTGGCCGTGCCCTGGGGGCGATCGCCGGATACGAAGGTATTGACCAGGCCGTGGCCCGAAAAACCGCTCACCGGTTGTTGGCCGGGTTCGGTCCCATGGGAAGGCCCCTTGCCAAAGGCCTCGCCGACGATCGTCCAGCCTTCGTAGGTCTTGCCTTCGAAATCCTCGAAGACCGTCGCCACGGCGTCGAAGTCGGTTTGGCCGCCGCGGAGCCGGGCGAGGGCCGCGAAGAAGGCCGGCGACGGCGCCGTCGGCCAGCACGACGCCCCCCTCGGCGGCGATTCTCGCCAAGGGCTCGGCCGTCTGCGCCGTCAGGCCCGGCAATCCGGCCAGCCAAACCAATTCAGGCCCTGGCACTTCCTTGCCGGCCGCCGTGCGGACTTTCACGGGACCGGAGGCGACAGGGTCGGCCGCCTTGTCCATCGCAACGACGGTCATGGCGTCGCCCCGAACCACGCGATTCCGATTTCCGCCGTAGCCGTCCAGCCGCACGCCCTGGAGTCGCTCGGCCCCAGGGTTTCCGACCGCGTTCTGCAAGGTTGCGCAAAAGGCGACGTCGACCGGCGCGTTGCCCGGGTTCTTGGCCGTCAACCGGAACAACGCACAGGGGATCGAGGAGTTGGCCGTGTCCAGCGGGATCATCGGGTTCATCGCTTCCAGCGCGACCTCGACCGGCAGGGCCGCGTCGTGGAACGTCAGTCGGGCGATGGGGTAGCCGCCTTCGTAGTCGATCGATGCGACGGGCCGCAGGCTGCCTTCTCCTTGCGTTTGCAGCACGCGCGTGACTGCCGGACCCGACGCCGCTTTGGCGGCAACGGCCAGGAAACTGTCCGGCACGCGCGGTTCGCTGAGGTTGTTGAAGATCTGCCAAACGCCCAGTTGCCCTTGGCCGTTGAGCCAAATGCTGCCGGAGCCGATGCCGCCCAAGGGCATGCCGACCGCCTCCAAATTCTTTCCTCGGTAGACGCGCCGCGGCGTAAGCGGATAGCGTCCGAGCCAGGGAGATTGGGGCGTTGCCGGAGGCACGAGTTTGTCGGCCTCGTCGGCCCAGGCCATCTGGCCGGTGACTGCCAGGGCCGCCGCGCCGACCGCCAGTTTTTCCAGAAATTCGCGACGATTCAACTCCAGAAGTTGGACTTCGCCACAACGTCCGCCACAGCATCGACAATCGCTATTCATGGTGGATTCCTCAATCGTTTTCGGTAATTCGCCGGAGGGACCATTTGCCTATTGTAGTCGAAATCCTGGAGCGCCGGGCTGGCGTGGACTAGAATAGGAAAGGTCATGATCGCTGGCAAGGGCGCAGGAAAGAAGTATATGCGAAAGATCGTTGCGTTTCTGTTGATTGTCGTGGGCGCGGGGAAACAGTTCGCCGCGGAGCCCCACCACCACGCGGGCTCGTCGCTGCTCTCCAACGGCGAATTCAAAATCGCCGCAAAGGGCGACCAATGGCCGGACGACTGGCCTCATCCGCAGGGAACCTCGTGGGAGAAGGACGGCGATGCGCGTTTTCTGCGTCTGCGCTCGGCGAACCCAGGGCAGATGATCATCGTCTATCGCCGCGCCGATCTGCCGGCGCCGGCCCCGGCGGCGTTGGAGATCCGTCTCCGACTGCGCTACACCAACGTCAAGCCCGGCGAGCAGAACTGGTTCGACGCGCGGATCATGGCCCATTTCAAGAGCCGTTCGGGCAAAGTCCTGAAACCCGAGCCGGAGACGCCCTATTTCACCGGCACGTCGGCCGGCTGGGTCGATCGCACGTACCTGGTCAAGGTTCCGGTCGGCGCCGCGTACTTCGAGATCATGCCGAGCCTGTTCCAGCCCGCCCGCGGAACGCTGGACCTGGCGCACTGCGAAGTTTCGTGCGCGACGGCGGAGCAGTTGGCCGACTCGCGGCCGAAGATCGTTCCGTCCGCGACGATCGTCTGGGCGAGTCACGGCGTTCCGCCCGAATTGCACGTCGTCGGCAATCGGCTGGAAACGGCCGCTGGCAAGGTTGTCTGGCTGCAAGGAGTCTGCGTCGACAGCCTGGAATGGTCGGCGGCCGGCGAGAAGCTCGCCAAGTCCATCCCCGTGGCGATCGATCAGTGGAAAGCCAACGTGATCCGCCTGCCGGTCAAGGATAATTTCTGGTTCGGGCATGGCCCTTGGCAGAAGCCGGGCGACGGCGGCATGGCCTATCGGAAAATCGTGGACGGGGTGATCGCGGATGCCGCGGCCCGCGGGGCATACATCGCACTGGACCTGCATTGTTTCGGCGCTCCCATGGACGAGCACGTCACGTTTTGGAAGGACGCCGCCAGGCGTTACAAGAACCATCCCGCCGTGCTGTTCGAACTCTTCAACGAGCCGCACGGCATCTCCTGGAAGCTGTGGCGCGACGGCGGCAACTTGGAAGACCCCCAGAACAAGCAGAAGGACCAGAACCCGGCCGAGAACAAGATCGAATTGAGCGGTGAAACGTCGCCCGGCATGCAAGGCCTGTTGGACGCGGTCCGCGGCACGGGCGCCAAGAACCTCGTGATCGCCGGCGGACTGGACTGGGGCTACGACCTTTCCGGCGTGGTCGGCGACTACGCCTTGCAGGAACGCTCCGGGGGCGGCGGTATCGTCTATTCGTCGCACATCTACCCCTGGAAAGACAACTGGCGGCAGCACACCCTCGCAGCCGCGGAGAAATATCCCGTCTTCATCGGCAAGGTCGGCTGTCCCAAGTCGTACAAGGACTTTGCGTTCATCCCGCCGGCCGGGCGTCATCCGCTGGAGGGCTGGTCAGAGGACATGCTCGGGCTGATCCAGAAACACAAGCTCAACTGGACCGGCTTCAGCTTTCATCCCACCTGCGGGCCGAACCTCATCGCCGACTGGGACTACACGCCGACTCCCTTCTGGGGCGTATTCGTGAAGGAGGCCCTCGCGGGCAAGCAGTTCGAATTGAAGAAGATGCGCTAACCTACTTCGGCACCATGCCCGGAAACACGTAGGCCTGCAATAGCGTGAGGAGTCCAACCAGGGTGGCCAACAGGATGCTGTGCAGCAGTACGAAACGCAGGATTCGTCCTTCGCCGCCTTTCTGGTTCGTGGCTGTCGCGGCAACCACCACGCTTTGCGCCGCGATCATTTTCCCCATCACGCCCCCCGTGGAGTTGCTGGCGACAATCAACACCGGATTGAGCCCGAGCCGTTCGGCAGTGACGCGCTGCAGGCTGCCGAACATGGCATTGGTCGACGTATCCGAGCCGGTGACCACGACTCCCAGCCAGCCCAGGATGGGGGCAAAGAACGGATAGAACCAACCGGTATGGACGAACGCCAGGCCCAGCGTCACGTCCGCTCCGCTGAATTTCATCGTGTAGGCCAGGGCCAACGTGCAGGCGATGGTCACGAGTGCCCAACGGACGTCAAAAAGGGTGCGCAAGAACTCGGCCCCAAAGACGCGCGGCGTGACCCGCAGCCAGAAGGCCGCCAGGATCGCCGCCAGAAAAACGCTGGTGCCGCTGGTCGACAGGAAATTCCAATCGTACGTGGCCTCCATCGACTTGGCCGGACGATCGGTTCCCGGGACCACGGGTTCCGCCGGCTCGGCCCGATAAACTTGCAGGCCGGGCACCGCGACTTTCGTCGTCTGGACGCCGCAAACCGCTCGCAGCGTTGCCTGAAAACCAGCGTCGAGGCTCCCTTTCCACGCGGGCCATCCCCACAGGGAAATCATCACCGACAACAGCACCCACGGCATCCACGCGTAGGCAATCTGCCGAGCCGTCGGGGTCGATCGCGCGGCCGGGCCGTCTTCAGCAAAGGTCTGTTCGCTGGCACGGCGATTCTCCCCGGCCTGATCGGATTCCCGCTCGTCGGGAAAACGCCAGATTTCCCTGGGCCGCCAGAATTGCAGGAAGACCGTCAAGAGCACCAAGGAGCCCAGGCCCGCCAGCACGTCGACCAGCGCCGGCCCATAGAACCTCGATACCAAGAATTGGATGACCGCGAAACTTCCGCCGCAGACGACGATCGCCGGCCAGGAGCCTTGCACTCCTTTCCAGCCCGACATCATGGCGATCAACCAGGCCGAGATGATGAACGAGAGAAACAGGAGTTGGCAGCCCGCCATTTGGCTGAGGGCCAGTTCGTCCAATTCCGAGACCCTGGCCAAGGTGGCAATCGGGATCCCAATCGAGCCGAAAGCGACCGGCGAGGTATTGGCCAACAAGGTGAGGCCGGCGGCATACAGTGGGGGGAATCCCAGGCCGATCAGCAGGGCCGCCGAGATGGCCACCGGCGCGCCGAACCCCGCACCCCCCTCCAGGAAACTCCCGAAGCTGAAGGCGATCAACAACGCCTGCATGCGGCGGTCGGGAGAAATCGCCGCCACCGAGTGTTTGACGATCTCGAACTGCCCGCTGTGGACCGTCAAATTATAAAGGAAGACGGCGGTCAGCACGATCCAGCCGATCGGCATCAACCCGAAACAGGCGCCATAGCCGGCCGCTGCCAGGGCGGCCGCGACGGGCATCTTGAAGACGGCGACCGCAACGCCCAGCGCGGCAAGCAATCCGCAGATCGCGGCCCGCGACGCAGCCACTCCCGCCAACAGCAGCCCGGAAAGGACGACGATCGGCAACGCGGCAAAGCACGTCGACCAAACGGCTGACTCCAGCGGATTGTAGTTTTGCACCCACGCCACGGTTTTCGGCTCCTTTTGGGGATAAGTATAGCAGGCGTGCTGCGGCACTCCTACTCGGCCCCCCGCAGGCTCAAGATGAGTTCCACCTCGCCCACGGGACTGCCGACGCGCCGGGCGATCTCCGCGGGGGCGAAACCGTAGTCGGCCAGGCGATAGATTTCCTCGCGGCGGCGGCCGCGATCACTTGCCCGCGATGCCTCGCTCGCGGCGGTCGAATGATCGGCCTCCGTCGCCGCATTGTCCAGTTCAGGGGTTTCCGGTTCATGCCGGATGTCGCGTGTCTGCCCCGTCGCCGGCCGCAACGATTCGGCCTGGCTGCCGGGCGGCAGGGTCGGGCGCGTGCGATCCAAGGCATCCTCCAACCGCGCCGCCACGCGGTCGGCCTCGACGATCAACGATTGAAGCAGGCTGAGCTTTGCATCCAATTGGGCCGAGAGCTGCCGGGCGGTCTCGTGCATCTGGACTTCCCACTGGGCCAGCTCGTCCGGCAGGCAAGCGGGTGGCGAAGAAAACGCTTTCGGCGTCTCTTCGCACTCGCGGGCCGCGGTTTCTTCCGTCGCCCAGCGTCGCCGCTGGCGAGCGAGTTGCCCGCGCGTGCGAATCAAGAGAAATACGGCGGCAACCGCCAACAAGATCAAGCAGAGCGTGCCCGGGTCGGTGAGATTCATGTCCTCGCAGGCCCTTGAAGAAACATGGCTTCGACCCTGGGGAGAACGGCTTTCAAGCCGTGGGAACGTCGTCGCCCGGCGTCTGTTCCGCGAACGCCCGCTGGGCCGCGGCGTAGACTTCGCGCAGCGGCACGCGGTGTTCCGCCGCGATCCGGCGGCACGATTCGTACTCCGGCGCGAAATGGACCGAGCCATCGTCCAGCCGCCCAAGCTTGCCGTCGACCGGGCCCCAAGCGGTCGCCACTTGCCGGATTTCGCGTGGCAGGACGTGTCGCGCGGCCGGCCAGCGGCGAATGCCCAAGGTGCCGGTCTCGCGGAAGACGATCGCTTCCAGCGCGGCGACCTTCTCCGCGCGGCAGAGGATCGAGAGCTTTACGCCCGGCCGGTTCTTCTTCATCTGGATGGCCGTAGTGTAGACGTCCAGCGCCCCGGCGTCCCAAAGCTGCGCGATGCAATGGCCGATCACCTCGCCGCTGATGTCGTCGAGATTGGTTTCGAGGACCCAGATCGTGTCGCCGGTCTCGGCCACGTCGGTCGCCTCGCCGACCAGGAGCCGCAGGATATTGGCCTGCTGGGGCAGATCGCGCTGGCCGGCGCCGTAGCCGATGGTTTCGATGGTCATCGCCGGCAGGGGCCCGAAGCCGTCGGCCAGCGTGGCCACGATCGCGGCGCCGGTGGGCGTGGTCAGTTCGGCCTGAACATCGCAGGCGGCCAGCGGAATGCCGCGGAGCAGTTCCGCCGTGGCCGGTGCGGGAATGTTGCACTCGCCGTGGGCGATGGTGATTCGGCCGGCGCCGGTGGGGATGGGCGATACGACCAAGCGCTCCGCGCCCAGCAGGTCCCAGCCGACCGCCGCGCCGACGATGTCGGCGATCGAGTCGACGGCGCCGACCTCGTGAAAGTGGACCTTCTCGACCGTGGTGCCATGCACCTTGGCCTCGACCTCGGCCAGCCGCTGGAAGATCCGCTGCGCGGTGTCTTTCTGACCGGGCGTGAGCCGGCTGCCCTCGATCATGGCCTCGATGTGGTGCAGGTGCCGATGCTTGTGTTCCGGCTCGTGCTCGACGGTGATCTGGGTGGCGCGGAAGCCATGTTTCTTGACCTCCTGAGCGACGAGTTTCACGCCCGGCAGGCCGAGCGAGCCGACGGCCTCGTTGAGTTGATCCAACGGCACGCCCGCATCGACCAAAGCGCCGAGGGTCATGTCTCCGCTGATGCCGCTGGGACAATCGAGGTAAGCGATACGCATGGCGAGAATCCTGTTATCAAGCTGGAGACCCGCTGTGACTCCCAGCCTTTTTCCAATCGAACCGGCATAACAAGATTATCAACCATCCGCCATGATATCAAGTAGGTCCCTTCAGGCGTCGCCGGCCATCGTTTCGCGAATCATGGCCAACACGGCGGCGCGGATGTTCCGCGGCAGGCGGGGCCAGGCATCGATCACGCAGGTCAGATCCCCGTCGACGGCCGGCGCTGGCGGTGCTGCACGCCGTCCGTCCGGGCTTTGTTGGCCCTGGGGAGCGGCCGGCGATTCGGCCTGGGGCTCGGCACAAGCGCCCGATGTGCCTGAACGCGCCTCGGCGTTTGGCCGGGGTGCGGCTGCTGGTGTGCGCCGCCGCAGGCAGAGCATGTTGTCGCCGGCCAGCAGCTCCGAGAGTTCCGTCTTCGCACGGGGCATGGCAATGCTCGGGACCGCGGCCCGTGCATTGCCGTCCTCCGACAGCACGCGCAACGATTGCTGCGAGACCGCCTTGCCAATTGGGCCGGCGGCCGGCTTGTTGCTCCGCGGACGCGGACGAATCCCAGGACTGCTCATGTTGATTTAGCCCATCACGGGCTGTCCTCAAAGGGTAGGGCGCTCAGGCGGCCTCCGACTTGCCCTTCATTTCCGACCAGCTTCGCTTGTACTGCAAGGCCTCGAGCAATTCAGAGAGCGTGAGCGTGCGGTTTTCCAGTTCCAGCGGAATCTCCATGCCGGGGTCGCAGACCAGGTCGACCGTACCGTCCTGCCCGATCAGGTCGTCCATTTCCCGCAGCAGTCCGTCCTGAACTGCCTGGCGGACGAGATGGCCGCGAGTGGCGGAGACTTCACTGGCCTTTTCACCGAGGCTGTCGGCGGCCCGCTTCGCTAAGGCGGGGAGAAATTCGCTGGGAATTTCAATGATCTTCGGAACGTAAATCTTGACTTGCATGGTGGGTTGGCTCCTGCAAAAAATTGACTGTCGCCCCCCAATTGCGGGAATCGAGGGCCTCCGTCGCATGTCCGGGGCATGGGCGCTCATACGAGCTATCGGCAGGGCAGGGGTGACGGTTACACCGATTTTTCGGTTTTTGCCTCGAATTCGAGGAAATGGCCATCGTCCAGTACGCTTCTGCCAAAGGTCGCGGAGAGCCGGTTTTTCCACCGCGAGGCGTTGAAGAACCGAGCCAAAACTGCTATAATCTCTCTCTTTGCCATGGCGTGATGCGAAAGCCGTAAGTTTCCACCAGGAAAGAAGATGCGGCTTTTGTCTTAAAGACGCCTCCGGCGGCCGGAAAGCGGCCGACGGGGAACTGGTTTCTCCCGCCGACTGACAAGCGGGAGCGGATTGAAACGACGAAAGGATGCCTCTTGTCCACCGATTCCAATCTTCCGCCCGATCCGCCTGAACCCGAGGACGTTTCCCCTGAAGAAACCCCGCCGCCAGGCGGAGATATTCACCTGGGACGGCTCATTCCCCGGCCCATCGACGAAGAGCTCAAGGACAGCTACCTGACGTACTCGATGAGCGTGATCGTCAGCCGGGCCTTGCCCGACGTCCGCGACGGGCTCAAGCCGTCGCAGCGGCGGATCCTCGTCGCCATGTCCGACCTGGGCCTCACGCCCGGGTCCTCCACGTCGAAGTGCGCCGGTATCGTCGGCGAGACGATGAAACGCTACCACCCGCACGGCGACATGGCCATCTATCCGACCCTGGTCCGCATGGCCCAGGACTGGGCCACCCGCTATCCGCTCATCGACAAGCAAGGCAACTTCGGCTCGATCGCCGGTCTTCCGGCCGCAGCCATGCGGTATACCGAGGCCCGCATGTCCTCCGTCGCCGCGCTGATGATGGACGACACCAAGATGGACACGGTCGACTTCCTGCCCACCTACGACGAAAAGGGCACGGAGCCGTCGGTCCTGCCGTCGAAGTTCCCCAACCTGCTGGTCAATGGTTCGCAAGGCATCGCGGTCGGCATGGCGACCTCGATCCCGCCGCACAACCTGGTCGAGGTCTGCGACGCCCTGATCCGCTTGATCGACGACCCCGACGTCTCCATCGACGAACTGATGGAAATCGTTCCCGGGCCGGACTTCCCCACGGGCAACATCGTCTGCGGCCGGGCCGGATTGCGGCGCGGTTATTACACGGGCCGCGGCACGATCACGCTCCGTGCCCGGGCCCGCATCGAGGAGCACGGCAAGGGCCGCTTCCGCATCGTCGTCAACGAGGTGCCCTATCAGGCCGCCCGCGATCGCGTCGAAGAACGGATCGCGGAGCTGGTCAACGAGGGCCGCATCGCCGGCATCTCGGCTTCGCGGAACGAAAGCGACCTGAAGGAGCCGGTCCGCCTGGTGCTGGAGTTGAAGAAAGACGCCGACCCGGAGGTCGTGCTCGCCCAGCTCTACCAGTTCTCGCCGCTGCAAGACACGTTCTCGCTGATCTTTCTGGCCCTGGTCGACGGCAAGCCGCGGGTGATGGGATTCAAGGAGTTGCTGGAAGAGTTCATCCGCCATCGCGAGATCGTCATCCGCCGCCGCACGCAGTTCCTGCTGGCCAAGGCCCGGCAGCGGAAGCATACGGTGGAAGGCCTGTTGCTGGCCCTGGCCAATATCGACGAGGTGATCCGCACCATCCGCACCTCGGCCAACCAGGAAGAGGCCAAGCGGCGGCTGATGCTCATTCAAACGCCCGCCGCCATGCTTCGCCGGGCCCTGGGCGACGACGGTTTCGAGATCTTCCAGTCGGAGCGGGGCCTGCAGGAAACCTACTCGCTGACGCCGGTCCAGGCCGACGCGATCCTCCGCATGACCCTCGGCCAATTGGTCAACCTGGAGCAGGAAAAGCTCGGCGGCGAGCACCAGGAGTTGCTGGCGAAGATCCGCGAATACAACCGCATCCTTTCCGACCGCAAGAACATCCTCGACATCATCCGCGAGGACCTCAAGGAACTGAAGAAGAAGTATCCCGAGCCGCGGCGGACGGAAATCAGCGGCGAGGAGATCGGCGAGGTCGACCTCGAAGACCTGATCCCCGAGGAGACGATGGTCGTCTCGATCAGCAGCAACGGCTACATCAAGCGGACGCCCGTCACGGCCTATCGGGCCCAGCACCGCGGCGGCAAGGGGCTGACCGGGGCCAAGACCGAAGAGGAAGATCCGATCGAGCACCTCTTCGTCGCCAGCACGCACTCCTACCTGATGTTCTTCACGAACCAGGGCAAGGTCTATTGGCGCAAGGTCTACGATCTGCCGCAGTCGGCCCGCGACAGCCGCGGCCGGGCGGTCGTCAATCTGCTCAGCCTGCAGGAGGGCGAGCGGATCACCGACTGCCGCGCCGTCCGCGACTTCGCCCTGCCCGATCATTACCTGGTGATGGCCACGGCCAAGGGCCTGGTGAAGAAGACGCCGCTGGAGGCCTATTGCCACCCGCGGCCCAGCGGCATCATCGCCATCAAGCTCCGCGAGGGCGACCAGTTGGTCGACGTGGTCGTGACCCGCAAGGGCGAGGAACTGGTCCTGGCCACGGCCAAGGGCATGGCGATCCGCTTCAAGGAGTCGGACGCGCGGCCGATGGGCCGCGCGTCCAGCGGCGTGAAAGGCATCCGCCTGAGCAAGGACGACCAGGTCGTCGGCATGGTGGTGGCCGATCCCGAGGCCACGCTCCTGACGGCCTGCGCCAACGGCTACGGCAAGCGGACCCCCTTCGGCCCGAACCTCGACCGCTGATCTCGACGAGGGCGACCTCGCGGAAGGCGACATCCCGGAAGGCGAATTGGGCGACGACGAGGTCTTGGATCAGCAGGATGAGCCCGAGCCGGACGGCCCCGAGGAGGGCGCCGAGGGGCAGTCCTCCGAGGCGGAAGGCCCTGAAGGCGAGGGCGAACATTCGTCGTCGCGATCCTATCGCACGCAACGCCGCGGCGGCAAGGGCGTTCGCGACATCAAGACCACCGAGCGCAACGGCCCGGTGATCGGGATCGTCCGCATCCGCGAGGGCGACGAATTGCTGATGATGACCGCCCGCGGCAAGATCCAGCGGATCCCCTCCGGCGACATCAACATCATCGGCCGCAACACCCAGGGCGTGCGATTCATGAGTCTCGACGAAGGCGATACGTTGGTGGCCGTGAAGCGCGTGCCCAAGGAAGACGCCGCCGCCGAAAAACCGCGGAAACGCCCAAAGAAGAAGAGGAAACGACGGAGACGCCATGAAACTTGCCATTGTCGGAACAGGCTACGTGGGACTGGTCACGGGCACTTGCCTTGCCGAAACGGGCAACGACGTGACCTGCGTCGATTGCGACGCGCGGAAGATCGAGCGGCTCTTGCGGGGCGAGGTGCCGATCTACGAACCGGGCCTGGCGGAGCTGATTTCTCGAAACGTCGCCGCCGGACTGCTGCACTTCACCACCGACCTCGCGGCCGCCGCGGCGGAGGCCAAGATCATCTTCCTGGCCGTGGGCACGCCGCCGGCCGACGACGGCTCGGTCGATCTTTCGGCCCTGTGGACGGTCGTGGGCGACCTGGCCCCGCACCTGGCCGCCGGACGCGATCGTGGTGCTGAAGAGCACCGTGCCGGTCGGCACCAACGCCGCGGTCACGGCGCGGCTCCGCGAGCTCACCGGCCGTGGACCCGGAGTACCGGGTGCCCCCCGCGTGGCGAACAACCCCGAGTTCCTCAAGGAAGGGGCGGCCATCGACGACTTCATGAAGCCCGACCGCGTGGTCATCGGCACCAACGACGCGGAAGTCCGCGACGTGTTGTCGGACCTCTACCAGCCCTACCTGCGGACCGACAAGCCGCTGCTGTGCATGTCGCCGGAGAGCGCGGAGATGACCAAGTACGTGGCCAACGCCCTGCTCTCGACGAAGATCAGCTTCATCAACGAGATGGCCAATATCTGCGAGCGGACGGGGGCCGACATCAACGAGGTCCGCCGCGGCATCGGCCACGACAGCCGCATCGGCTTCGCCTTCCTCTTCCCCGGCGTGGGCTACGGCGGCAGTTGCTTTCCCAAGGACGTGCGGGCCCTGGCCGCGGTCGCCCGCGACCACGGCGTCGAGCCGCGGATTCTCGACGCCGTGCACGAGGTGAACCTCTGCCAGAAGTCGGTCCTGTTCGAGAAGATCTCGAAGCATTTTCGCGGCAAGCTGGCCGGTCTGACCGTCGGCGTCTGGGGGCTGGCCTTCAAGCCGGGCACCGACGACATCCGCGAGGCCCCGTCGCTGGTGCTCATCGACAACTTGCTGGCCCGCGGCGCGAAGTTGCGGGTCTACGACCCCGAGGCGATGGACAACGTCCGCGCAGCGCTATGGCGCGAAGCTCGTCTATTGCACGCATCGCGACGAAGTGCTGGAAGCGGCCGACGCCCTGGCGATCGTGACCGAGTGGAAGCACTTCATCAATCCGGATTTCGACAAGCTGCGCGGCCTGATGCGGCAGCCGGTGATTTTCGACGGCCGCAACCTCTACCGTTCCGAGCGGATGAAGAAGGCCGGGTTCACGTACTACAGCATCGGGCGGCCGGCGGTATAGGGGGGCAAAATCGGAAATCCGAAGCGCGAAATCCGCGACCCGCAAGCGGGTGCCCCGATCCAAAGCAGAAAATCGGCATGACGAAAACGGCGGATTCGTTCGTCTTTGGCCGGTCAACGTTAACTACGAAAAACGTGCTTCCGATGATACGCCAGATACTCCGGCTTAATTGTCCATGCTCCTCACTATTCGCAATACTGCGAACCCTGCGAATCAAGCCGCTGCCGGCTCCTTGGCGTTCTGGATTGTGATCTTCGGATCCGAACTTGTAGGTGGCACTTGGAGACCTTGTGAAGTAAGCAAGGCCACGTGTTCCTTCATAGCCCAGCGGGCCTGATATAGACAATCCTCAATAGAATGGCCGACGCCGGTAAAGCCTTCGAGTTCGGGCGAGTAAAACCCGAAAAAATCAGGTTCTTCTGTGGCTTCAACAATCAAGGAATAAGGCAAGTCAATCATGTTGCTCTCTCTCGTTATTTCAAGCCCGCTGCCTTCAAAATACCGTTGCACGTCCCGGATGGCACTTCTTTGGAACCGTGGTAATCGACCCGGATCAATCTCGGCCAGCCGGTCTTGCCGTAGTATCGAATCGATCCCTTCTCCTTTACGATCACAAAGTCATTCTGCGTAAGAAGTCGGACAAGCTCGCTGAACTTCATGAACCCGCCTCTTCTTTCACGGATAGTCTAAATTGAATTATAACTTGAATCAACGCTGAGTGCGCGTACTACGGTCGCGAAAAAAAAGCCGAAAATCGGCCAAAGCGGCAATAAATGGCCGCGCTCCAAATTGAAATCGCCGGTCTTCTGCTTACTCGAAAATGCCCGCGCCAAAACTATCGTTGAGACGTTTGTCGCCGAGGTTGGAACTATCACCGGGACGGGAACCGTGCTGCGGGGTCGTCGGCGGGCGATGAGGACCGCGAGGCTTCTCGGCCACCTCGATCTTCCCCACCGCCCCGATCTTCGATGCCTGAACCCTCGACCCATCGCCAGCAGCGGCCGAGGCCGCTTCGCCCGGCGGCGTCCACGCCGGGTCGTCGTCAAGATCTGCGTAGGCTCGGCACGTAGCCGGGCAGTTGCGAGCGGGCCATCTCTTCTTCGTAGGCCTGGATCACCCGCTGCTGGATCATCTCCCGGCAGGCCGAATTGATCGGGTGGGCGATGTCGGCATAGAGCTTGGCCCGGCCTTCCTCGTCCTTCAAGGCGTGCTGCTCCCTTTGCCGCGCGCCGCATTGATTGCAGAAGGCGGCCCGCAAATGGTTCTTGCAGCCGCACTGGGGGCAGTGGGCCGTGAGCTTGCGGCTGGGCATGGCCACGAAAGGCCCCGTCGCCCCTTCGATGATCTTCAGATCGCGGACGACGAAGGCGTCGTCCAGCGTGATCGAGCAGAAGGCCTGCAGGCGCTCTCCTGCTTCTTCCATGAGTTTCACGCGGACCTCGGTGATTTCCACGGCGCACCTCCGCGTTGAAAGCCTGTTCGGACGCCGCAAAGCGCACTCGCGCCTCCCGGCACCCTGCCAATGACTCCTAACAGCAACTTCGCACGGCAACCACACAACCGACGCCGCGGGCAAGCAACCGCCGGGCCACCCGCCGCGCCTGGAGGGCGCTGCGGAACAGCCCGAAATACGCGGTTCCACTGCCGCTCATGCCGTGTCCCAGGCAATCCTCTCCGGCCAACAGCCGGCTTAGCCTGGCAATCCACGGCGACAACTGTTCGGCCGCCGCCTGCAGTCGGTTGAAAAGCAGGCAACCGGCCTGTCGAGCATTTCCCTGGCGGAGCGCATCGAGCAGGGGTTGTAAAGGTCGGGGCGACGCGGCCGGACGGCAGACTCCATACACGGCGGCAGTCGCCAGGCCTTCCGGTGGTCGCACGACCACAAAATTCATCAATCCCAGCCCCGGTGCCGGTTCGATCCGTTCACCGCGGCCACGGCAAACGGCCGGACCACGGTTGAGGAAAAACGGCACGTCGCTGCCGAGTTCCGCCGCCATCGCGGCCAGCTCAGGCAACGACAGGCCAAGTTTCCAGCCAAGGTTTGCGGCTACCAAGGCCGCGGCTGCATCGCTGGAGCCGCCGCCCAAACCTGCGGCGGTGGGAATCCGCTTGATCAGCCGGAGCCGCGCACCTTGTTTCGTTCCCGTCCGCCGGCGAACCAGGTCCACCGCTCGCAAGACGAGATTCCTGCCATCGCGCGGCACTTCTTCAAAACCACTGCCGTCACCCGCACGCGGGTACCCGGCCGCCGAACCCCACTGGCATTCCAATTCCAAGTCTTCGCTCGACGTTTCTCGAAAGCACAGGGTATCGTACCAACCGATCGGGCACATGAGCGTTTCAATCTCATGGTATCCGTCGCTACGTTTGCCCAGCACCTCGAAGAACAAGTTGAGCTTCGCAGGCGTCTGGATCACGATCTCCACCGCATCCCGGTGGATCTGCATGTCTCGCGCACTCCTTCTCTTGGTTGCTCTTCTGGAGGCGGGAAGCACGCACCAAAACCTCAATCGCAACCCGTTGCCACACTTCAAACCGCGCGCATTCTAACACTCGCCAAATATTTCGTCAATCTAACTTTGGGGGGGGTTCAGAAAGTAACCGCGGGTCGGTGCGGCATCAGCGGCACGGGCATCACAAACTGAATGCCAAACGACTACACAAGATGCGTGGCTTGGGTAACGCTGGATCGGGTGAGAATGTCCAGCTCTTACTCATGTGAGTCTCTTATTGCTCGGGTTGTTCAGTCGTTGGTGCGGTCGCTTTTTCGCCGCCATGCCGCGCACGGAGGTATTCCACCACCATCGGCATGACCGAGATGACGATGATCATCGGAACGACCAGTTCAAAGTGGTTCTTCACGAGATCATACTGGCCGAACCAGGCGCCGCCAAACACGAAGATGCCCACCCAGGCCAGACCGCCGGGCACGTCGTAGGCCAGGAACTTCAAGTAGCTCATCCGGCCAATGCCGGCAACAAACGGCGTGAAGGTCCGCACGATGGGAACAAAACGGGCCAGGACGACCGCTTTGCCCCCATATTTCTCGAAAAAGCGGTGCGTACGGTCCAGATACTCTTTTTTCAGGAAGCGAACCTTGCCCGTAAAGGCCCGCGGCCCCACGTAGTTGCCGATCCAGTAGTTGACGTTGTCGCCGACAATGGCCGCCGAGGAAAGCAGCAAGAAGAGTGTCGTGACATTGAGGTTGCATCCGGGCCTGGCGGCTACAGCGCCGGCAAGAAACAGAAGTGAATCGCCCGGCAGGAAAGGCGTCACCACGAGCCCGGTCTCGCAGAAGATCACGGCAAAGAGGATCAGGTAGGTCCACGTGCCGTAGGTCTGGATTAGTTGCTCGAGAGTCTCGACGTTTAGATGTAGGATTAACTTCTTTAAGAATTCGATCATAATTAAGGCCGTCGCCTTTCGGATGGTCGGTCAATTTCATCGGATAGTACGCCGCTTTCCTTCCATCGAAAGACCTCCTCGCGCGGATAACCGCTGCCCTATTCCCGCGTCAGCTTACGGAACCGCTCGGTCAAGTCGCGGGTGATCGGCCCCGGCACGCCGTCGCCGATCGTGCGGCTGTCGACCTTCACGACCGGAATCAACTCCGCCGCGGTGCCGGTCAGGAAACACTCGTCGGCGACGTACACGTCGTGCTTGGTCAAGGGGATCTCCCAAACGGCGACGCCCGCCGCCCGGGCGATCTCGATCACGGCGTCGCGGGTGATCCCTTCCAGGATGCCGGACTCCAGCGACGGCGTGAGCAGCGCGCCGTTGCGCACGAGGAAGACGTTGTCGCCCGTACACTCGGCCACCTCGCCCTTGTGGTTGAGCATCAGGGCCTCGACGCAGCCGGCCTGCTGGCCTTCGATCTTGGCCAGGATGTTGTTGAGGTAATTGAGCGACTTGATCCGCGGACTCAGGGCCGCGGGATGGCTCCGGGCAACGCTCACCGTGACGATCTCCAGCCCGTTGCGGTAAAGTTCGTCCGGATAGAGCGCGATGTAGTCGGTGATGATGATCACCTGCGGATTGCTGCAGCGATTGGGGTCCAGCCCCAGGGTGCCCGACCCGCGGGTGACGACGACGCGAATGTAGCCGTCCTGGATGCCGTTGACCGCCAGGGTCTCCTCGATGGCCTTGGCCATCTGCTCCTTGCTCATGGGGATGGTCAAGAGGATGGCCTTGGCCGAGTACCACAGCCGATCGAGGTGGGCCCGCATGCGGAAGACCTTGCCGCTGTAGCTGCGGATGCCCTCGAACACGCCGTCGCCGTACAGCAGACCGTGGTCGTAGACGCTGATCTTGGCGTCCTCTTTGGCGTAGAGCTTACCGTCGATATAGATTTGCAAGGGCATGGCGATGAAAACGTGCGAGGGGAGAATGAGGAAATTTGGTAACTGTTTTGTGGGGTTCGGACGCCACCGGCTTGCCGATTTACTAGCCGCGAAGCGGCGTCATGCAATCGCTAGGGGCGTAAACCCTCGTTGGTACAACAAACACGTGATTCTTGCCCCGGAGGGGCAGTTGACAATAGCCCAGCGATTTATCGCTGGGTAGCCGGTTGAGATGAAATTGCCCAGAGTCCCGGAGGGACGACTGAAATGGACTCAGTCGTCCCTACGGGACTACAAAGCTTCGCATATTGCCCATTACCCAGCAGTGAACTGCTGGGCTATTATCAATCGTCCCTGCGGGACGGAAGCACCTGACGACTTCTGTCCAGCAACGAGGGCTCACACCCCCAGCTAATCAATTTCGCGGCTACTAAATCGGCAAACCGCAAGCCGGTGGCATTAGCCCTCACTTTCGCTCTGGCCGGTTTTCGGACGGCCGCGTTTGCGCTTCGCGCGCTGCCATTGCGCCTTCTCCTTGGGAGTGGCCTCGCGACTTTCGTCGATCACGAATTCCTTGTCGAACTTGGCCGTGGCCTTGGCCAATTCCTTCGCAGTCATTTCCGTATAGGGCTTGGTTCGTTTGGTCATATAACAAAACGCGGCCCGGTCAAGCCGCCACCCTTCCGTCCACCAGCCGGATCGTGCGGTCGGCCGCCGCGGCAATCGCCGGATCGTGCGTAACCATTACTATAGTCAGCAAATGCCGCTCGTTCAAGTTGCGGAGGATCTTGATGATCTCCCGCCCGCTCTCCTGGTCCAGGTTGCCCGTTGGCTCGTCGGCCAACAAGAGACTGGGCCGGGCGATCAGCGAGCGGGCGATGGCCGCGCGCTGCATTTCGCCGCCGGAAAGCTCGCGAGGGCGGTGCTTCAGCCGATGATCGAGGCCCACCATGGCCAGGAGATCGGCGGCCTGGGCCCGGAATTCCCGCCGCTGCCGCCAGTAGCTCCACACCCCATGGGTAATCATCAGCGGGGCCAGCACGTTTTCCAGCGTCGTCAACTCCGGCAAGAGGTGATAGAACTGGAAAATCATGCCGAAGCGGCGGTTCCGCAGCCCGTCCCGCTCGCGGGAGGAAAGGTTGTCGATCCGTCGGCCCTCGAAGTGGATCTCGCCCTCGTCGGGAACGTCGAGCGTGCCCAGCAGGTGCAGGAGCGTCGTCTTGCCGCAACCGCTCTGGCCGACGACGGCCAGGAATTCGCCCTGCCGCACGGCCAAACTCATGCCGCGGAGCACCGGCACCTCGACCGGGCCCTTGCGATAGTTCTTCTTCAGCCCCTTGGCCAGCAATTGCGGCGCGCCGCCGGCCGGATGCCGGGGCACGACAAAGCCGGCCGGCACGACGGCGGGCGCGTGTTGGGTTGCCACTTCACTCATAACGCAAGGCCTCCACGGGGTGCAAGCGGGCCGCGCGCAACGCGGGCAATACGCTCGCCAGCACGGCGATGCCCAACGTTCCGGCGACGATCCAGGCCACCGTCTCCGGATAGACGATCGTCGGGATCCTGTACAGGTAATAGATTTCCGGATTGAACAGCCGGCGGCCCATCATCCAGCCCAGGCCGTCAGCGATGGGGTTGATGTAGTACACGAACAAGAGCCCTAGGACCAGGCCCACGCCCGAGCCGACCAGGCCCAGCGACAGCCCGTAGGCGAGGAAGATGCCCATCACGCCGCGGCCCGACGCGCCCAGCGACTTGAGAATGCCGATGTCGCGGGTCTTTTCCACGACGATCATGTAGAAGATCGCCAGGATGCCGAAGCCGGCGACGGCGATGATCAGGAACAGCAGGATGTTGAGGATCGTCGTCTCCATCTGCACGGCGGCCAGCAACGCGCCTTGCTTGTCGCGCCAAGTTTCCACGTGGTACAGCCCCGGCGTGAAGGCGGCCCGCAGCTTGTCGCGCACCGCGTCGCCGTTGGCCCCCGCATGCAGCTTGATCTCGATGGCGTTCACGTAGCCCACGCCGGTCGAAGGGTCGATCATGCCGCGCAGCCGCTGCAATTCCTTGATGGGCATGAAGACGAACGAGTTGTCGTATTCGAACATCTTGCTTTCGTAGAAATCGACGATCGTGAACTTGTCGCTGACGGCCTTCGGCGGCGCGCCGGCGGTGGGGAACGTGAGCTGCACGTCCTCGCCGGGCAAGACGCGGAAGTGTTCCTCGCCGTCGGCCTTCCGATAACAGGACTGGGCGATGCCGATCACGACGCCCGTGTTCTGCTCCTTCGCCGGGTCGAACTGCTTGACCTGCGCCTCCGCCTGCCGATGGAACGGGTCGGTGGGGACTTGCCGCTCGGCGAACGGTTCGGGGGGAGGTACGGTGGCGCCGACCGGCAACGGGGCGGGGATGGAATTCCTCAGCGCGCGCTCCTGGTCTGCCTGTTCGCGGACCATGCGGCGGCGATTGCTCCAGCCGGCCCGGCCCATGTCCTCGCGTTCCCGCGTCGGGCCGTCGGACAGGTGATCGTGGGTATCGTAGCCGTCGTCGCGGAGGTTGAAGCTCATTTCCTCGCGGTTGGCCGGGTGCTGCAGGTACTTGGCGAAATCGCTCACCCGGCTCTGCGATTTCTCGTCGATGCCGATCACCTGGACCTGGTTGGTGACCCACGTGCCGCGCCATTGGTAGCTCAGCATGGCCGGCACGACGCAGATCGGCGTCATGCCCTCGATGTCGTCGCCGGCGATCCGCTTGATCTGCTCGATATGCCAGTCGGGGTCGCGCATGCCCTCCAGCGTACCGCTTTCCAGCACCACGTCGCAGATGATGCCGCGGATTTGGGCCTGCATCTTGTTGCTGAAGCCCGCCATGACGCTGTTGACGATGATCATCGTCGCCACGCCCAGCATCACGCTGATGATCGACGCGAAGGCGATGTAACGCGTGCGGAGGTAACGCCAGCAGAGGACGAGTTTGTACATGGAAGGATGAGGGATGAGGGACTAGAAATCCGAAAAACAAAGCACGAAACACACGGGGGCCACGGATGAAACACGGATCAAACACGGATCAAAAAATCCGTGTTCCATCCGTGTTGCATCCGTGGCCAAGTTATTTCCCGTCTTCACTACGCTTCCGGTCTTAAGAGCGGGAACAAAATCACGTCGCGAATCGTCTGTGTATTGGTCAACAGCATCACCAGCCGGTCGATGCCGATGCCCAGCCCGCCCGCGGGCGGCATGCCGTGCCGCATGGCGCGGAGGAAGTCGCGGTCCATGCGGGCCATCGACTCCTCGGCCGGCATGCCCGCAAGCTGCTGGCTGAAAAGCTGCTCCTGCAAGTCCGGATCGTTCAACTCCGTGTAGGCGTTGGCCAGTTCCATGCCGTGGACGAAGAGCTCGAACCGCTCGGCGACCGCCGGGTCCGAGGCCTTCCGTTTCGTCAGCGGGCAGATGCTGGCCGGATAGTCGATCACGAAAATCGGGCCCGTCAGGGCGTCTTCCACCTTGGCCTCGAAGACCTCGCTCTTGATCACGTCGGGATGGCGGTTGGCGGTCTCGAAGCCGATTTTTTTGGCCAGGGCGGCGATGCCCTCGGCGTCGTCGCCCGCCACGCCGGTCTGTTCGCGGAACAACTCGTCGTAGGTCTTCCGCGCGAAGGGCGGCGTGAAGTCGATTTCCTTGTCGCCCCAGGCCAGTTTCAGCGGCTGGCCCGTGGCCCGGATCGCCTCGACGATGAGTTTCTCGGTCAGGTCCATCATGGCGCGGTAGTCGCCGTAGGCCTGGTAGAGTTCCAGCATCGTGAATTCCGGGTTGTGCCGGGCGTCGATGCCTTCGTTGCGGTAGACGCGGCCCAGTTCGTACACGCGTTCGACGCCGCCGACCAGCAACCGTTTGAGGTGCAGTTCCAGGGCGATGCGGAGGAAGAGGTCGATGTTCAAGGCGTTGTGGTGCGTGGTGAACGGCCGCGCGGCCGCGCCGCCGGCGATGGCGTGCAGCGTCGGGCCTTCGACCTCGACGAAGCCCTCGCCGGCCAGCGTGTTGCGGATCGACTGCACGATCTTCGTCCGCCGCAGGAAACGCTCCCACTGGCCGTCGGTGTGGATCAGGTCCAGGTAGCGCATCCGCTGCCGCAGTTCGGGGTCGGTCAGGCCCTTGTGTTTTTCCGGCGGGGTTTCAATGCACTTGGTGAGGAACTGGACGTCGGAGGCGAAGATGGTCAGCTCGCCCATTTTCGTGCGGCTGAGCTGGCCGTCGACGCCGATCAGGTCGCCCAGGTCGAATTGCTGGGTCAGTTCCCAACTCTTGTCGCCCACCTGTTTCATGCCGATCGCCACCTGGATGCGTCCGGTCCAGTCGTGCAGGTCGAGGAAGATCAGCTTGCCGGCCCGGCGAAAGAGTACGATCCGCCCGGCCGCGCGGACCGTCGGCCCGTGGAGTTTGGGCGGCTTGTCCGGCTCGGCGGCCGGTTCGGCGACGATTTCATTCTCGCGGGCACGGATTTGGCCGATGGCCGTATGATTATCGAAGCGGTGTCCCCAGGGATCGACGCCCAATTCCTGTATTTTGCGCAGTTTCACCCGTCGTGCGGCTTCGAGGGCGGCGGCGCCGTGTTGTGGTTCGTTGGATTCTGGGTCGCTCATTGTTCTAGCTATTGCTTCTAGGGCATGGGGTGGGGGGATTGTAGTGGAACGGCCGCGTGGGTCAATGTCAAAGTAATTAAACAGTTGGACGGCGAAAAGATCACCAAAAAACTAAACTGCGCTATTTTTTTGGTCCACAACGTGCCGGCCCATTTTCGTCCTGCCGAATAAGTCGTTTTCAGAAACCACGATTTTCGCCCGAAAAACCCAGGTTTGCCACCCCTCTTATGATTGCATGGTCCGGTGATGAACATTGCGGAAACAACACCCCTCTTACGAAAACTTTCGTAGGTTTGGCATGCACGTCATGCTGCGTGGTCGCACGGGATATGTCCTGCCTTGCGGCCCATTGAAGCCCGCAGCGCAAGCAAGGTCTGGTTTTGCCAGACCTTGCTTGCGCTGCGGGTTTCAATCGCGATTGACTGCCGCGCGCCTATTCGCCTTAACTGTCTAAAGTTATTCCCTGAAATCCGAAAGTCATTCCCGCGCCGACGACGCTTCCCGTATCGCCCGAGTCCGTGGGTGGCATGTAGCAAATCGCGTGCCAATTCCAGTTGCATATTCCATATTGTACCACAACTATTGATTATGCGAGACGTTGCGGCGCGGGGCTCTGCAATCCGCGGCTGCCAAAATGGCGGCGAGGGTGGCATGCCTTCACGCGGCCGTCAGAGACGTGGCGCAGCCGAGAAAAGCCCAGCCGGCCGCGGGTAGGCATGGTCGCTGCGGGGCTGGCATGCCGCGCGCCTGGGCCAACATGCCTGCCCGCCGACCATGTCGAGCACCGTGTACTCATGGTCGTGGTCGCAATCAGTGCAGATTAGTGAAAATCAGTGTTCTTGCTCACCGCTCGTCTTCTTTTTTCGTGTGTTTCGCGTATTTCGTGGTTTGTCTTGCTCCCCGCTCTTGCGGCCCGGTCCACATCGCTGCCGTTTTGCCTGGACCAAGTGCCTGTCGTTGCGGACCGTATTGTGGACCGGTCCGGTTCTCCTGGCCCGAGGCACGCTGCGGCGAAACGCTCTTTCAGCCTATTTTCGGCATTGTCGTTTGGGAACCCGGCGGGGAATCGTGATCGAGTGGTCCAATGACCAGCAACGGTCCGGTCCACAACGACGCGATCGTTTTCGGCGGAGGGAACCGCATCGTGTTTGACAATGAGTCGATCAACGGAGGGACGGCCCCATCCGCACCGATTTGGTCGCGATTGGCGGCCGATCAAAGCGAAAGCAACGGCGCTTGGTCCGCGGTCCATTACCGTCGCAAGGAGAAGTCGAAGCCTCTTTGGAAGAGCGCTGCGGCGTGGTCCTCCCAAAGTCGCTTGTAGCAGCCCTCGGGTATCTGATTGCAGTCCCGCGCAAAGTACTTCAAACGTACGACGACTTCGTTCGCATCCAACGGATAAACGTGCGGGATCTCATGCTCCTCGAACACGCGCACGTAGCCCTCGGCCTTGCGTTCCCAGTCCTGGTTCTCAATGCCTTTGGGGTCCACGAACAGCACGGTGTAGCGATTTCCCTTCTGTCCCCAAAAAATGAAGTCGGGAATGAACCGTGCGATCCGGTTCTGCTTGGGGTCGTAATAAGGAATGAAAACCGTGTCGACGTACTGATCCAACTTGCTGAACATCCACCAGTCGAGCTGCCGAAGCATGCAGTCCTTGTTTTTCGGATGGATGTACTCTCGCAGGGCATGCAGGAAACGCACTTCACTCTCAACGTCGATAATATGCCGGATGTATTCCAGCCGCTTCCTCGTCGAATAGACCATGGGCAGATAGTAATGGTTGGCGAGGTATTCCAATTCGAGCTCGCCCTGGTAGGACTCGCGGCCGGTCAGCCCTTCGTCTTCCATCATCCGCGTCGCTTCGGGAAAATCCAGTTCCCGCTGGACGACCTTCTCGTGAATTTCCGCGACGCGTTGCTTGCCGGCCGGCGACTGCGAGAACAAAAC
The DNA here is from genome assembly GCA_963779975.1 of uncultured Planctomycetia bacterium. Taxonomy (GTDB): domain Bacteria; phylum Planctomycetota; class Planctomycetia; order Pirellulales; family Thermoguttaceae; genus JANXQG01. The sequence continues at coordinate 174,384 of CAWAAL010000026.1, forward strand.
ACGGTCCACTCGCTGCTGAATCTCGTTGGCGTGGCCCTGGTCCACGGTCATGTGGCGGAAATGCACGATGTCTTTTTCGTCCAGCGCCCGGATACGGTCCAGTTCCCTGGTGCGCAGCCCAAAATAGTCCATTGCCCGGCCGACCATGACCTCCAGGTTCCGGTACGTGCGGGGGCCTTCCTGATCGTAGTACGTCTCCGCATCCATCAGGCTCCGTTGCAGGTCCTTCACTCGGCTAGGCAAGGAGCCGTGGGCGAGCAGCAGAACACGGTCGTCCGCCACCGCCTCGCCGTACCCCTCCAATAACTGGTAATCCTCGGCGTTGATCTGGAACTTGGCGGGCGCCCGTTGGTCGATGAGCGGAACCCCGTGCTCCCGGTATTCCGGCACCAGCAGCAGCCGCTTGGGCACGTCGGGATTTGCGGCCAGGTTGAGCAAGCCCAGCGCGGAAGGCTTCTCCTTTTTCAACTCCTCAAGGACGACTTGCAGTGCATCGCGGTTCGTACCCAGCACATACAGCGTTTCCGGGGCGGCCACGAGGTCCCGCAACCTGCGAAACAGGGCCTTGTCGTCAAAATCCTCGTAAAGCTCCTCGAATCGGCGTCGCTGTCCCTGCCAGGATTGAATGCGCACGCCGCGCCCCACCGACTGCAAAATGAACTTCTTTGCGTCCTCGCCCATGCCGATGTTCACGAAGTTGATCACGTTGGGGCGGTTCGAATCCCAACCCTCGTAGAAAGTCCGCGATCCCATGAGGATGTTGATCGGGGAATCGGCCTCGTTCAGTCCCTTGAAGAAGCTCTCCGTGTCGAGGGTTTCGACATAATCGAAGCCGGTCAACTCGTCGCGGATCCAGGCGGTGATGTCGCCGATCTTGATCAGGGCGAAGGGCCGGTCCGAGGTCTTCATCTTGAAGGCGATTTCCTGCCGGTTGCCGGGCCGGACCAGGACTTCGATTTCGCCGCCGCCGTCGGAGTCGAAATTGTACACGTCGCGCCACACGTCGCGTGGCGAAAGGGCCTCGATTTCTGCTCTGGCGATCTGGAGCTTCCGGCCGTTCTCGTAGAGCAGCGGCGGTTCGTCCTTCAATTCCTCCCAGAGTTCCGCCTTCGCCTCGTTCCAGACCCTTTGCGGCACCTGCCCGCGCCCGATCGCCAACACTTGCTGGAAGTAGAGCTTCAGGTCGGCGTCTTCGGTGTTTACCGAGTTCACCAGCGCCAGCAGCATGGGGTGATGGTAGAGCGCCGGGCTGGCGGACGCCGCGCGGAGTTCCCGCACCTTCTGTGCCGTATAGGCCACCAGCAGCATGCTCTTGACGACCATCTTCCGCTTTTCGTCGTCGCTGTAGTCGCCTGTGCCGCCGCGTTTCCGGAACGCCGCCAACTCCTGCTTCAAAACTGCGATGTGTTTGCCGTAGCCGCGGCCGATGAATTCCGCGAGGTTGAAATTGTGGACCGTGGCGGCCAAGTCCAGGGTGTCGGTGAAGGTGGCCGAGAAATTGAAGAGGAACCCGGCCCGCGTGAGGATGGTGAAGATGTGCTTGCGCTTGGAGTCCTCCGCGCCGCCTTTGTGCGCTTCGTCCAGCAGGACGTACCACCGGCCGTGGTTGTCGTAGTTGCGGAAATCGACGATCCGTTCCTTATGCTCGTCGCTGAGGTTGTCGGAGCGGTAGTAGAACACGCGGAGCGTGGACTCCCCGCCCAGCAGCCCGCCGGGGGCTTCGCGCTTGGCCTCGGGGTACTCGCGCAACTCGCGGAGTTCGATATGCACGGGCGCATCGGGCGCGTGGTTATATTCCCAGACGGTCCGCTGGAACTGCTCGATGAGGTCTTCGCGGTGCGTGAGCATCAGAGACGTCGCAGACGGGGATCTCCGCGCGCCGCATCAGCAGGTGCAAGACCTCAAGCAGTTTCACCAGCACGATGGTCTTGCCGCTGCCCGTGGCCATCCAGAAGCCCATGCGGTTGCAGATTTCCCGGAAATCAAGGACCGGCTCGGTCTCGTCGAGCGGAAAGTAGTCGGTCACCAGGGACCGCAGCGAGAGTTTCGTCCTGGCCAGGGAGAGGTCCAGGGACCGGCGTTCCCGCGCGGAGAGGAGCATCACGTCCTCGTACCATTGGACGAGTTTCTCCTTGCGGACCCCGTCCGCCCCGGCGTCCTGGCCGGGAATGAAATCGTCGAACTCCTCGTAGTACTTCCACAGGACGGCCAATGCCCGCTGCAGCGCCTGCTGCTGGTAGTCCCAGAGGGACTTGCCGGGCGAAAACCGCGCCAGGTCGAACGTATTCCAGTCGGCGGGAAGCGATTCGTACGGCACCCGGTCGGCCAGGTATTCAAGCGATTTGAGCATGGCGTCCTCAGATCACCGGGCCCCAGAAGATCAACGCCCGGAGCAGCCGCCAATCAGGTTTCTTCAAGCTCTGCCGGCTGCCGTCGGCAAACTCGACTTCCTCCTCCGTGACGCGCTTGATCCCCTTGCCGGTGACGCACGACAGCGTCTCGGCCAGGTCGATGTCGGGATAAAGCCGGTCGAGGTGGACGTTGACTTCGTCCCGCTCGTAGTCGAGTTCCAGGGCCTCGGCCATCTTCAGGTCGCGGAAAAAGACGTATTGGCTGTAGGGGTCCGTCTTGGTGTTGCGGAACAGGCATTCGTCCTCGGCGTAGCCGGCGAGACCGATCGCATCGTCGTACTGCTCGAAGGAAAAACACTTCAAGAACAACGGCGTGCCCTGCCCATCGGCAACGGGTCTCGCGTTGCTCCAAGTGTGCGAGAAAGCAAGCTTCTTAAGTCTCGGCACGATGGCCTTATCGAAGTGATCACCGAGTTCGACGAGCAGGAACTTGCGACGACCGCCGTCCTCTCGATTCAACAACATTACCGCATGCGCGGTCGTCCCCGAGCCGGCAAAGAAATCCAAAACAAAGCCTGATTTTCGCGTCCCAAGGTCCGCGGCACGCAGACAGTCACGGACCGCGTACACGCTCTTGGGGTAGGCGAAACTGATGTTCTCTCCGAGCAGGTCCTGCAATACCTTGGTACCGCTCTCGCTGGCCGAGTAGGATTTGTCATCCCACCAGGTGCCGGGAAGCGCGCCTTCGTAGTTCGGCCGATACTTCCTGTGAATCTGGAGCCCCGTCTTGCCTTCGACGACGCGCAAGTCGTTGACATCATCGACCACCCGCTCCGGGCTAAGGTTCCACACTCTCTCCTTTCCCTCCTCGTCGATCGGAAATACGGACTCCTCTCCCTCAGCGCTCTGCTCCAGCACTATCCACTCGCGCGTGTCCTCGTTCCATCGCATGTTCGGAACGCGGATCGAATCGCCGCGCACATAAAGCGGATAGAACTGGCGCGGCCGGTCGCTGCGGTTGGATCCGGCCCCAGTCTTTCGCAGATTTGCCCAGGCGAAGATGCCGTTCTCATCTTCGTGACCGTAGCGGTCTGCTTTACGGCCCTCCCTCGGCAGCCGACCGACCGATGCGAGCGCGCTCTTGCCGTAGAAGAGAGCATATTCGTGATTCACGGAAAAACCGGCAGCCGTTGGGCGTCCTTGCGGCTTGTTGCGAATCACGACGGTGCCCAGGGACTCGAAATCGGGTAACGTCTCGCAGAGGCACGCAAGGTTGCGGTGCTCGTAATCGTCGATGGTCGCGCAGAACACCCCGTTGTCCCGGAGCAAAGGAATCGCTGCATCGAAACGGTTTTCGATGAATGTCAGCCAACAGGAGTGTTGATAGGAGTTCAAATAGAGGAACTCGCTGCTTTCTGTTCCGGTGTTGTACGGCGGGTCTACATAGATGACATCAACGCTTTTGGCCATCCGCGGCCGGAGCGTGTTCAGCGCCTGATAGTTTTCGCTCTTGATCAGCCGGCCGTCGATCGCCTCGTCCAAATTGTCGAAGAGGCCGAGCAGCCGCATCTCCAGGGGTTTGAAGTGCCGGGTGTCCAGCGGCAGCGACCGCCAGCCGTTGGCCAGCTTGCGGTCCTTGCCGCGGCCCTCCAAAATGCCCTTGGGATCAAAATCACCGCCCACCAGGCCGAGTTCCCGCCACTCGGCGACCTGGTCTTCCATGCCCCGATGCTTGATCGCGTCGGCAACGAACTCGATGCCGCCGGGCCTGGCCGCGATGCGGTCGAGCGTGATCACGTAGTACGAGCCGCGCACGAACTTGGGCTTGTTCCAGACGCGGACCAGTTCGTCCTCGAACTGGCTGATGAAAGCGATGAGCTTCAGGGCGATGTCCTTGAGCGTCTGGAGCTGGCGGATGCGGGCCGCGGTCCAGTGGGTCTCGTCCTTAAACACATACTGGTACATCCACAGGTCGAACTGCTCGTGGAGGAACCCCCGGGCGTCCTTGTTGATGAAGTAGTCCACCTCGCTTTGCCGCGAGAAGACCCGCATGGCCTTCTCGAGCAGCGCTGCCAGCACTGGCTGCCCGGCCTTCTTCAGCGCCTTGAGTATTTCGTCGGTCTTGGTCCTCCGCCCTCGTTCCGAGTACATGACGCGAAGCCGGATCGCCCCGTCCTGCTCGACCTTGTCCAGCGCGAACACAAGCTCCCGCTTCTCGTTGGCTTTCTTGTGCCGCAGTTCCGCACAGTCGAAGAAGAAGGTGCGTCCCTCCATGTCCACCTTCAGGTCCCGGAAGATACGGTCCGTCTTGACGTAGTAGAGCATGTGCGTCTTCCAGAAGAGCACCACGTCCTGCTCATCGGTATAGACCTTCTCGTAGACGCTCATGTGCTGAGGCGTGTAGGCAAAGCAGATCGAGCCTGAGCGGCTGAAGTAGCGACTGAAGAAGGCGTGGAGCTTGTCGAACAATTCCTCGCGGAACTCGGGAAAATCCTTCAAGCCGGCGGCGATGTCCGCCATCAGGGCGGGCCCCACGACCTTTTGGAAGTAGGCGGCCTTGATGCGCATCAGGTTGATGTAGCCCGATTGCCCGTCCACCTTGGCGCCGACGAAGAGATCTTGCAGGGCATCCAGGAAGCGACGTTCCCTTGGGCCGGCCTTGAGAGTGCGCTCCTCGGTCATGCTTGCCATCCTTGCCTACGGGTGATTGGAAATTTGATTTCCGACCACAGCCGATTGTAGCAGAGACGAGTGGTGAATCAAGAGGGGGGACTCGGAGGTCCATCCTGCAATTCGGTCACAGCCGTGCCGAATTGCTCTCGCCCCTACGGCTGCGCCTTGGCCGTCGCCGGCCGGCGCGGAGCGACGAAGTGTGGCGCAAGCCCCGCGGCAGCGCCGCTGGGCCGGGCCAGGTCGAGCACTTCGTCCAACACCAGCCCGTTGGTGGCGATGGCCTGCCCCGAACAGATCGTGCGGCAGCCCTGCCAGTCGGTAAAGGTTCCGCCCGCCTCCTCCAGGATCGGCAACATGGGCGCCAGATCCCAAACGGCCACCACCGGATCGACCATCACTTCGGCCTGTCCCGTGGCCACCAACAAGTAGCCATAATCGCTCCGATTCACGGAGACAGCAGTTTCCGCTCGAACGCTTCCCGGCCGGCGATAAAATCGATTCCCACGCGGATCGCTCGCAACGGCCGATCCTCCAGCCGATCGACGCTGATCTTGACCAGGTCTTTCTCCGTGCAGACCAGGGCTTCGACGTCGGCTTGCCGAGCGGCCGCCGCCAGGCCATGCAGATCGTTCGGGCCGTAGGCGTGATGATCGGGAAATTCGCGGAATGCAACCACGTCGTACCCGCACGCTTCGAGCGTATGCCGGAAGCCCGCCGGGTTGCCCAGCCCGCAGAACGCCAGCACCCGCCGCCCGCGCAGCGTTTCCAGCGTCTGCTGCCGTAGCGTAGGCATCTTGCCTGCCTGTAGCGTAGGCATCTTGCCTGCCTGTAGCGTAGGCATCTTGCCTGCCTGTAGCGTAGGCATCTTGCCTGCGTACAACATAGGCGTCTTGCCTGCGTCGCCCGTCTCGCGTTCGACCGCCACCAGTGCCAGCGGCGCATGCACGACCTCGACCCACAGCGACTCCGGCGACAACTTTGCCACGCGATCGCGGAGGGCTCCTCGTTGCTCCGCCGTGAGCAGATCGGCACGCGACAAGGCGACGACGTCCGCTCGGGCCAGTCCTTCCACCGGTTCGCGGAGCGTGCCGCGGGGAAAGACGTGTTCATAGCCCAGCGGCTCCAAGGCATCCAAGAGTACGACATCCAGATCGCGGGCGATGCGGCGATGTTGGAAGGCATCGTCCAGCACCAGCACCTGGCATCCGAAATCACCGATCGCGCGGCGGGCCGCGGCTACGCGGTCGGCGTTTTGCACGTGCGGCACGTCCGGCAGTTTCCAGGCCAGTTCGCGCGCTTCGTCATTCGGCCCGCGGTGGGCGCCGTATCCGCGGCTGACGATTCCCACCTTCTTGCTTTGCGCGACGAAGCGGCGGACGATCCACTCGACCATGGGCGTCTTGCCCGTGCCGCCGAGGGTCAGGTTGCCGACGCTGATCACGGGCACCGCGACGCGATGCACGGCGCTTGTGCCGCGGTCGTAGCGCCGGTTCCGCCAGCGGACGGCCCAGGTGTATGGCGCTTCCGCGGCCGCAAGGAGGCCTCTCAGCGCCGCCGCCATGGCCCCGCGTCGCCGGCCGCTGACGAGGTCGCGGAAGGCCGTGGGCGAAAAGAAGGCGGAGGATTTGGGACGTTCATCCATAAACACGGAAGCAAGATCAGGATGCGTTTCGGGCGGCGGTCGGCAAGACAATATACCATAAGATCGATTGCGTTCCGAAGGGATGCGCCTTTGGAGTGCGGTGGCTTGGCACCGCTTTTCAATACGGCCGCTTTGGCGTTCAGACGAGGTTCCGGCTGTCTTGAAAAGCGAGGGCAAGCCCTCGCACTCCAAAGGGCCGTGACCCAGAGGAGAGATTTCATTTCGCCCGCGGGTGCGCCTTTTCGTAGACCTCGCGGAGCGCGGCGGTGCTGACGTGCGTGTAGATCTGCGTGGTCACGAGGCTCTTGTGGCCCAAGAGTTCCTGCACGCTGCGGATGTCGGCCCCGCGGTCCAAGAGATGCGTGGCAAAACTGTGCCGCAAGGAGTGCGGCGTGGTGCGGGTGTCGAGCGACGTGAGCTGCAAGTACTTCTCCAGCATCCGGGCAACGCTCCGCGTCGTCAGCCGGCGGCCGAACTTGTTGAGAAACACCGGCGCCGCGCCGCCGGCCGGCTCGCGAGGATTCAGACGGGCCTTGGCCAGCCACTTCTGCAAGGCCGCGGCGGCGTAGGAACCGATCGGGGCCAGCCGCTCCTTGCGGCCCTTGCCGCGGACCCGCAGGATGCCGTCGTCGAAGTCGATGTCGCCGCGGTTCAGGCCCACCGTCTCGCTCACGCGCAGCCCGGCCGAGTACATCGTTTCCAGGATCGCGCGGTCGCGGAGCCCCATCGCCGTGTTGGCCGGCGGGGCCGAGAGCAGCCGGCCGATGTCCTCGGCGGAGAGGAAGTGCGGCAGCGAGCGGCCTTTCCGCGGATTGCGGAGCGGCTTGGCGGGATTGGTCTTCGTCCAGCCCTCGCGCTGCCCGAACTTGAAGAAGCTCCGCAGCGAGGCCAGCCGCCGGGCGATCGAGGTCTTGGCATAGCCGGCCTCGTGCATGGCCGCCACGTAGCCGCGAAGTTCCAGCACGGTGATGGCCTCCGGCCGGGGGCAGTTGCCGCCGCGGGCCTCGGTCAGATAGTCGGCCAGGGCGGTGAGGTCTTCGCGATAGCTCTTGATCGTGTAGGCGGAGGCGTTCCGCTCCACGTTCAGGTATTGCAGGAAACGAGCAATCGCGGTTGCATGGATCCGACACGTGTGCACTTGACGGCACGGATTCCGAGCTTCCTACGCTTCTTCCGAATCGGTGGGCAGCGGCATGCCGAAGCGCGAGTTCGACCGGTAGCGCTGGCTTTCCTGGCGGATCTTCTGGCTGAGCACGGCCGCATCGTACCAGGTGAAACTCAACTCGGGGTTGGAAGCGTAGCGGCCCAAGGTCCGCAAGGTCTCCGCCCGGCTGGCGTCGTCGTACAGAAAAACGTAGCGTTCTTCGCCCTTGACCAGGGCCAACACATTGATGTCCTGACTCATTGCCGCTCCAATCCTCCCCTGAGAAACCGTCGTTGCCAACGGTACAGCTTTCCATGCCTGGCGAGCATTACGTGGTGGGTCCCGTTCTCTTATCGGATAGGAGACCATCGCCACACTACTCGCGTTTCTCCGGCCCCTCCACGCGCACCGAGCATCTCCCAGATGTGCAGGCGGCAACAGAACCGGATGAAGTCGTCGCTGCGCTGCAGATAGTTCTGCCAACCTCCCAGCCGGGCATCGTCGCGGGAGTAATAGTAGTTTTCCAGCGCGGTGGTGAACTCGGCGTCGTTGCCGCGATAGCTCTTCATGTGTTGCATCACCGGCTCGTCGCTGGGCACGCCGCGGGCGGCTGGGCAGCGGGCGGCCGGGGAATGAACCCGTGCGGGTCGGGCCAATATCGGCGGAACCTCCGGAACAGTTTCGCCAGGCGTTAAAGTCGCCGGCGCGGCAGTCGCGGGAACCGCCGGCCGCGTTGGCGGCATTTGTCGACTCCGCCGCCTCGTGCGAGACCGTGCGAACGTCATGCTTGCCGCCCGCCGTCGTGCCTTTGACCGTCTGTCCTGGAACGCCAGGCGACGAATCGGCCCCGCCCGGTGCCGCTGGGTGCATCGGAAGTCGGCGGAACGAGCGGCAGTTTCTGATAGGGCGGAGTTTGCGTCTTGAGTTGCTCTTTCGCCAGCGCCAACTCGGCCTGGAACACCAGCGGGCCGGGAATGTCTTTCTCGCCCGCCGTTCCCCACGGCAGGCCATAGCCGGCCGGGATGGGATGGAAGTTCGGATTGGCCGCGAACCATGGAAACCTGCAGCGTCATCCGCGGCGGATAGTAGGGCGTGTATTCCGTGACCACGCCCACGACGACCGCATCGACCTCCAAGAATCTGGGCCAGTCGCCGGGCATCTTTTTCCTTTTCCAACTGCAGCCCGTAGGTACGCATTGCCGTATCGACCTGCGAAACGGGAATCACGACATAGCCAGGCACTTCGGCCAACTCGGCCGCATAGGCCTCGGCGACCTTGCGGCCGTCGAGCGTTGGCTCCGAACTGGCATTAAAGAAGGTGGCCACGGCAACTTTGGAAATCTGGGGAAACGGGTTGTGCAAAGTCGGTTGATGTACGATTTCCGGCAGCATGGCGCAGCCGGAAGCGAGCAGGCAGCCGATCAATGTCAACCAACGTAACATGTTTTATTTAATACACTTACGACGATCTCTTCAGGGCGCATCTCCCGCCAGCCAAGCCGGCCAGACGTGGCCGCCATACCCAGCAGCGATCGGTCGATGATCGTTAATGTCTGTTTTATCGGCAAAGTCAGCATCTTTTCTCCAGTTTGAATCAGAGGACGTGCAGGTCAGGATTTCCCGCCTTGCGGTTTTGACCAGCTTCCGGGATACGTTCCCCGGCAAGATCGCGTAAAATAGTGGGTTGGTACGCTCGTTCAACGCGGAGCCAACGGCGACGGAGTTCAGATTTTCGCCGTCGCCGTTGGCTCCAGGTTAAACGAGATATCGCCGTCGCCGCTGTTGAAAATCACGTGTCCGCATTGGAAAGCAGTACGCTCCATGGCGCAAGCCCCTCGCAATCCCACTCGCCCTGTCCGGATCGGTTCGCTCACGATCGGCGCCGGCCATCCGATTGCCATTCAAAGCATGTGTGCCACGAAGACGGCCGACGTCGAGGCGACGGTCGCCCAGATCGAGCATCTGGTCCAGGCCGGGGCCGACATCATTCGCGTGGCGGTCGATACCAAGGCCGACGCCCAGGCCCTGGTCGAGATCCGCCAGCGGACCAAGGCCAATCTCTCCTGCGATCTCCAGGAGAACTATCGCCTGGCCGCCGACATCGCCCCGGCGGTCGACAAGATCCGCTACAACCCGGGCCACTTGTACCATCACGAGCGGAGCAAGCCGTGGCAGGACAAGGTGAAGTTCCTCGTCGACGTGGCCGGCGAGCACGACTGCGCCATCCGCGTGGGCGTGAACTGCGGCTCGATCGATCCGGCCAAGCGCGAGAACTATCCCAAGGAAGACCGCATCAGCCCCATGATCGATAGCGCGCTGGAGCACTGCGAATTGCTGGACAAGCTGGGCTTCACTCGTTACGTGGTCTCGCTGAAGAACTCCGATCCGGCGGCGGTGGTCGAGGCCAACCGGGCTTTCGCCGCCCGGCGTCCGGACGTGCCGCTGCACCTCGGCGTGACCGAGGCCGGCATGCCGCCCGAGGGCGTGCTGAAGACCCAGCGGGCCTTCGAGCAGCTCCTGGCGGCGGGCATCGGCGACACGATCCGCGTCTCGCTCACCGTGCCGGCCTTCGAGAAGGAGCAGGAGATCCTGGCCGGCCGCAAGATCCTCAACGACATCGCCGCCGGGCGGTTCGTCGGCCAAGCAGGCCGAAGGTTCGCAGGGACTGAACATCATCTCCTGTCCGAGTTGTTCGCGGGTCGAGAACTCGGCCTTTGTCGAGCTGGCCGTGAAGGTCCGCGAGGCGACGCGTTACGCGGCCGAGCATGCGATTTCGATCGCCGTGATGGGCTGCCGCGTGAACGGGCCCGGCGAGACCGACATGACCGACCTGGGGCTTTGGTGCGGGCCGAAGTATGTCAACCTGAAGCGCGGCGAGGCGACGCTGGGATCGTTCACGTATGAGGAGATCCTGCCGCGGCTAAAGCAGGAACTGGATGCGTTGATCGCGGCGAAAGATGGATAAGTAAGAGGGGATGACAGAAATATGATTGACAGAAGAATTACGGCAAGAAGATAGAGAGCCGACCAGCCGGAGAGACCATATTTCTGTCAATCATATTGCTGTCATAACCCCGAGAGAAGATCTCGATCCGCTGATTGCGGCGAAGAAGAAGTAGCTTCACTTCCCCCGTCTCAGCCTTCCTACCCAAACGGCATCGTCTTCGTTCCAATAAGAAAAGAAACCGTAGGCCAGTCCCCACGCGCGTTTGCAGCATAAGGCGAAGTCTGATTGGTCGCTGTCGGATACCACGCTGATTTCCACCAGCCCGAGTTCGCGGAAGGCTTTTTCCGAGACTTTTCGCAACAGCAAAACGCCCAGGCGGCCGCGCTCGGAAGCCATGGGATCCACCACCCGGCAACAAAAAAGCTCCCGCCCACATTGCTGCCGTCAGCGGATCGCGACCGCGGAACAAGAGTGCCTGCGCAGTCAACACGCCGGCCGCGAAAGTCAGGGTCACGAAGAAGACGCCGGGCGCGGCGCCCGATGCTCGCAAACACCCCATGAGCACCGAGGCCCAGGTCACGGCGATCAGAAGTCCGCGGACGCCGAATCGTCGCGGCAGACCATTCAGCGGCGGCGATTCCAGCGGCGTGCTGGCCTCGTCGATCCGGTCGCTGAGGGATTGGGCCGTGGCGGGCTGAAGTCTGCCGCGGCGCGACCAATGCAGAAAGTACGACCCCAGGCAGAATGCCGCCTCGAACAGCTTTCCCGCGAGAAATCCCCAGAACAGTCCGACAAAAGGGAGCCAAAATGCGGCGGTAAGGACATCCGCAGCCGACGCGCGCCATGCCCAAGGGAAACCCTCCGTGATGACGGCATAGAGCACGATCATCAGCGGAAGCAGCCATGCCCCCGTGAACGCCGAAGCACTGGCCGAGCGTCCTCTATGGCGCAGGCGGAGGCTATGGATTCCAATCCCCGCGAGGAAGATCAAGCCGCACGTGCGCCCGACTAAATCGGCTTCGACGAAGAACAACGCGGTCATGGGGACAAAACCCAGGGCAGCCACCGCCCAAAGACCGGGCGACGGCGGCGATGGCGGCGGCTGGGCTGGCCGAAATCGAGGCTTGCCGGATTGCGGATCAGGAGCCATCGCCATGTTTCTTGCGGAGCGCGGAACTGTACTGCGTACTCAGTACCAAGCAGCAATCGCCGACCATGGGTACATGGTGCCTGGGCGGAACTACGAACGCGCTTCTCCCGAGTATACCGGCCGGAGCCGGCCGCTTGCAAACGCCCGTAAAAAACCGCCGCCCTGAATACGCGGGACTAGCGGGCGGTTCACCAAACGCCTCTTACCATTCGCGAGCGATTTTGCCACGGCTGAAGCCGGATCTCAATGTGCTGATTGCGGCGAAGAACGGGTAGATTAGGGAAATTGTCGCGCCGAAAGCGCAGTCGTTAATCCAGCGAAGGGCGCAGGCCTGGAAAATAGTGCGTTGAACATCAACGGCATAAGTTCCTCCTAGTTGACATTCTCTCGCGCACCTGTTCGGCACCGCGCGAGAAAAGGCCGGTCAGGCAGTTGCCTTCCTCCCTTCGACAGGTGGAACACTCAAGTACTCGCGAATTTCCAATTGCATCCGATCTACTTCGGCAAGGAAGCCCGACGCCGACTTGCGATAATTGACCGGGTCGGTTTCCACCTTGCGCAGATGGGCCAATTGTGCCTGGAAATGCCGGATTCGCTCTTGCGTGACTTCAAATTCGTTGTCGTTTGTTATCATAGCGATTCCTCAACGATTTCATTTTCCGCGCAAAAAACCGCCGGTCCTGCACAGGCAGGACCGGCGGTCATTTATTAGTAAACTGGCGTCACTCAGGTCTGGGGCACCTTGCCGACGGCCAGTTCTCGCCGGCATTGGGCGATTCCCTGGTGGGCCGGCGCGGCGCTTGTCCCACCCTACGCCCTTCGTTCCCGTTTCCCGATTAGTACATGTCCTCGCCGCCGCCCGGAGGCGGACCGGCTTTCTCTTCCTTGGGCTTGTCGGCCACCAGGGCGTCGCTGGTCAACATCAACGTGGCCACGCTGGCCGCGTTCTGCAAGGCGGTGCGGGTGACCTTGGTCGGGTCGACCACGCCGGCCTTGACGAGGTCCTCGTAGACGTTCGTCGCGGCGTTGTAGCCGAAGTTGCCCTTGCCTTCCGACACTTTCTCGGCCACGATGCCGCCGTCCTGGCCGGCATTGTCGGCGATCTGGGTCACAGGGGCGCGGCAGGCCCGCAGCACGATCTTGTAGCCGGTCTCCTCCTCCTGCACCAGGCCGCTGGGCTTGACGTTGGCCGCCGCCCGCAGCAAGGCCACGCCGCCGCCGGGCAGAATGCCTTCCTCCAGCGCGGCGCGGGTGGCGTGCAAGGCGTCCTCGACGCGGGCCTTCTTCTCCTTCATCTCACTCTCTGTCGCGGCCCCGACGTTGATCTTGGCCACGCCGCCGGTCAGCTTGGCCAAGCGCTCCTCCAGCTTCTCCTTGTCGTAGTCGCTGGTGGTGTTCTCGATCTCGCGGCGGATCTGCTCGATACGGCCCTTGATGTCCGCGCTCTTGCCCGCCCCCTCGATGATCGTGGTGTTGTCCTTGTCGATGACGATCTTCTTCGCCCGGCCCAACTCGGCCAGCGTGATGTTCTCGAGCTTCTTGCCCAGGCTCTCGAAGATGGCGAAACCGCCGGTCAGGATGGCAACGTCCTCGAGCATGGCCTTGCGGCGGTCGCCGTAGCCGGGGGCCTTGACGGCGGCCACCTTGATCGTGCCGCGGAGGCGGTTGATGACCAGCGTGGCGAGGGCCTCGCCGTCGACGTCCTCGGCGATGATCAAGAGCGGCTTGCCGCTGCTGACCACCTTCTCCAGGACCGGCACGAGTTCCTTGATGTTGGAAATCTTCTTCTCGTGGATGAGAACGTAGACGTCCTCAAGCACCGCTTCCATGGCCTGCGGATCGGTGACGAAGTAGGGCGAGAGGTAGCCGCGATCGAACTGCATGCCTTCGACCCACTCGACCTCGGTGGCCAGGCTCTTGCCTTCGTCGACGGTGATCACGCCGTCTTTGCCGACGCGCTCCACGGCGTCGGCCAGGAGCCGGCCGATTTCGGGATCGTTGTTGGCGGCGATGGTGCCGACCTGGGCGATCTCTTCCTTCTTGTTCTTGACCGAGATCGACATGCTCTTGAGCTTGTCGGTGATGTCGGCGACCGCCTTCTCCATGCCCGACTTGAGCTGCACGGGATTGATGCCCGCCACGACGGCGCGGAGGCCTTCGTTGAAGAGGGCCTCGGCCAGGATGGTAGCGGTGGTGGTGCCGTCGCCGGCCTTGTCGCTGGTCTTCGAGGCGACCTCGCGGACCATGCGGGCGCCCATGTTCTCATAGACGTCTTCCAGGTCGATTTCCTTGGCCACCGTGACGCCGTCCTTGGTGACCGTGGGCGAGCCAAAGCTCTTCTGGAGGATGACGTTCCGCCCCCGCGGTCCGAGCGTGACGCGGACCGCCTGGGCCAACTTGGAAACGCCGCGACGCAGGGCGTCGCGAGCTTCCTGATCGAATGCAATCAACTTGGACATCGGTAAAATTCTCCTTTAGGTCTTTTCAGGCGATGGCTCTCGCCGCTGATCTTGGTTTTGGTTCTGTTTTGGTTCGGCTATAGACGCATCCGCCTAATTAGCCGATCACGGCGAGGATGTCGTCTTCGCGCATCAAGAGCAGTTCGCGGTCGCCGAGTTTGAACTGCTCGCCCGCGTAGGAAGTAAAGAGGACGCGATCACCGGCCTTGACCTGCAGGGCCGTCCGCTTGCCGTCCTTGTTCAACTTGCCTTCGCCGACGCTGATGATGGTGCCGCGGGTGGGCTTGTCCTTGGCGGAGTCGGGCAGGACGATGCCGCCGGCCGTCATGGATTCCGATTCCTCGCGTTCGACCACAACGCGGTCGCCCAGGGGTTGGAGTTGAACTTTTTCTTCGCCGGAACTGGTTTCTTTCTTGTCTTTTTTCGCCATGCGTCGCCTCCGCAACTTCTCGAGGATGAATCGTTTGTTCGACCGGCCGCGATACCCAAGCGGACGGGGGGTTCAAAATTCTGCCAAACTTGCGCACCTTTGCGCGGGCGGTAAAGGGGGAAGCAAGTGGCGCGCCAATGACAGTTACTACAACGTAACTCCTTATGAGGAAGTTGGTTACTGAAACTAGTGAAAAACAGCCGCCTGCCGAAATCGGTGTCCTGCCGACGTTCCAGCCTCGGGCGGAGGCCGGTTCCTGCCGTTTTGGCAGGTGGGCAGCAAACGCGATCCGTAGGATAGGTTTTCAACCTGTCTGGAAACGGTAGGTTTCCAACCCGCCCGAAACGACAGGTTAAAAACCTATCCTACATAGCGTATAACTAACGCCTGTGACCGTCTGTGTTGACGAGCACGTTGTGAAGCCGACTTTCTCGACAGCCAAACTTCTCCTGGAGCAAAATCATGATGCGATCCCGAATGTCAGGCATGCTCATCTTCTGGGCATGTGCAATGCCTTCCATCACCAGCGCCGGCGAACTCGTCCTGGCCGACGGCGGCAAGTCGGAATACCGCATCGTCATCGCGGCCGATGCCTCGCCGTCGACCCAATATGCGGCCCAGGAACTGCAAACCTTCCTCAAGCAGATCTCCGCCGCTGAATTGCCCGTGGTCACCGACCGCGAAGCGGCGACCGGCCACGAGATCGTGTTGGGCTCCAGCAGCCGCCTGAAAACGTTGTTTCCAGAGCCGGATACGCAGCCTGGACGGCTACGCCACCTGGGCGACGAAGGCTACGTGATCCGCACCGTCGGGCCACACCTGGCAATCGCCGGCGGCGCGCTGCGCGGCAATCTGTACGGGGTCTACGGATTGCTGGAAGATCACCTCGGCTGCCGCTGGTTCGCGCCGGGAGTCAGTCGCATTCCGCATCTCGCCCGCATCGCCTTGGGGCCGATCGATGAAACCAAGGTACCGGTCTTGGAATATCGCGAGCCGTACACGTTCGAGTGCTTGGACGGCGATTGGTGCGCGCGGAACCGCATGAACTCCAGTTCCGGCCGCCTGGAGGCTCGGCACGGCGGCCACGTCCGCTTTGCCGACGGGCTGTTCGTGCATACCTTTGCCAGGCTCGTTCCGCCGGCCAAGTATTTTGCCGCGCATCCCGAATACTTTTCGCTCGTGGGCGGCAAACGGCAGAACGGCTACGCGCAACTCTGTTGCACCAACGAAGACGTGATCCGCATCTGCACGGAGGAGATCCGCGCGGCCATGCGGGCCCAGCCCGACGCCACCGTGTTTTCCGTTTCGCAGAACGATACCGATCTGCACTGCGAGTGCCCGCGTTGCCAGGCCCTGGCGCGGCGGGAAGGCAGCCAGGGGGCGCCGGTGCTGAATCTGGCGAATCGCGTGGCCGAGGCGGTGGAAAAGGAGTTTCCCGGCAAGGCGGTGGAGACGCTGGCCTATCAATGGACTCGCCGGGCGCCGAAGACGATGCGGCCGCGGCCCAACGTCATCGTGCGACTGTGCTCGATCGAGTGCTGCTTCTCGCACCCGCTGGCGACCTGCGACAGCCGCGAGAATCGGGCCTTTCGCGACGACCTTCAGGCCTGGTCGAAGGTTTCCCGACCGGCTCTGGATCTGGGACTATACGACCGACTTCGCCCATTACCTGATGCCCTTTCCCAACCAGCGCGTGCGGCGGCCCAACATCCGCTTCTTTGTCGCCAATCACGTCAAAGGCATCTTCGAGCAGGACACCTACGACACGCCCCAGAGCGAATTGGCCGCCCTGGGCGGTTATCTGACGGCCAAGTTCCTCTGGGACCCGGACTACGATCAGGACCGGGCCATGAACGAATTTCTCGAAGGCTATTACGGCCCGGCGGCCCGGCCGATCCGCCAGTACATCGATCTCCTGCACGATCGAGTCGAGCGCGACGACATTCACGTTCACATTTATGATTCGCCGCTGAAGCCCTACCTGGACTACGATCTTCTCCGCCAGGCCAACGCATGCTGGGAAGAGGCCGAGAAGGCGGTCGCGGCGGATGCGGACGTTTTGCGGCGGGTCCAGCTTTCGCGGATGAGCGTCGACTACGCCATCATGGAGCGCGCGCGGGCCGAATTGAAATGGGTGGCGACCACCGGCCGGCCGCCGATCGCGAATCTGGCGGTCGAGCGGTTCCATCCCTGGATGAAGATTTTGGAAACGAGCGGCCTGACGCGCCTGCGGGAAGGGCAGAAACTCGATTTGAACGAGTACCGGAAGACGCTGGCGAAGACGCTGGGGGTGAAGCCGTGAGATTATACCTTCGTCGTCGAACTGCAAGAATTGGTGGGCCGGCGCTTGCCTGCCCGCTGGGCGGGTGCCCCGAAGCTTGCCCCGAAACTTATCCCACCCTATGGTGTGGTTTTTCGCCAATCTGCCCTTGCCGCACGCCGCGTTCTTCGGTACAAGATCCCGCGCCGAATTCCCATCTCCACCATTTATCGTGGGAGGCGTCGCCATGCGCGGGCCCCTTGTCGGATTGCTTGCTTGCATCGCCACGGCCACCGCGTGCTCGCGGTCGGCCGCCGAACAACCCTTCCCCTATAGGGCCTTTATCACCGCCGACGACGTCTATGTCCGCAGCGGACCGGGCGAAAACTACTACCCGACCGACAAGCTCAAGGCGGGAACCGAGGTCGAGGTCTATCGCCATGATCCGGGCGGGTGGTTCGCTATCCGCCCGCCCAAAGACAGCTTCTCCTGGGTCTCCAGCCACCATCTGCGACTCGACGGCGGCAACCTGGCCACCGTGACCGCCGATCGGGTCGTGGCCCGCGTCGGCAGCCGCATGAGCAATACCCGCGACGTGATCCAGGTCCATCTCCGCAAGGGCGAAGTGGTGGAAGTGCTCGAATCGCCGCGGAATAGAATGGCCGACGACAACGGCTCGTCGGCCTGGTACAAGATCGCGCCGCCGGCGGGCGAGTTCCGCTGGATCCCCGGCCGCTATGTCGACACGGATTACGACCGCGACGGCCTGCGGCGGACCTCGACCCGCGGAACCGTCGATCTGACCGGCCAGGCCCTCGGCCGCCTGCCGGGCGATGGCTTCGCGCCGCCGCCCGCAAGCCGGTACCCGACTTCCGCGGCGCAATACCAGAAACAACTCGACGAGCTCGATCTGGAGCTGTCCGCCGTGATCGTCGAGGATCCGAGCTTCTGGGAATTGAGCGAACTGCGACAACGGGCCGAGACGCTCTTCAACCAGGCGGAGACGGCCCTGGAACGCGGCCGCGCGGATGCTGGTGAGCAAGATCGCGCGGTTCGAAGACATCAGGCGTCGCAAACAGGCATTGGCCGCCGTCCGGCCGGAGTTGGCCTTGCCCGACCCGCCGCCCGTCAGCCCCTTGCCGCCGGCCGACCCGGACGGCCGCTTCGACGCCAAGGGCCAGTTGATCCGCGTTCCCAACCCCAAACCCGGCGGTCCGCAATATGCGATTCTCGACGCCACCGGCAACATTCGCTGCTACGTCTCGCCTGCCCCCGGCGTAAACCTGCGGAGCTACGTCGGCCGCCAGGTCGGCATCAACGGCATCCGCGGATACATGCCCGAGCAGAGGGCCAGCCACGTCATGGCGCGGCACGTGAGCGTCGTGGAGAATACGCAGTTGAAATGACGGGCAACGGGCTTCAGTACCGAGCGACGGCGGCGTCGGCCTTTTGATGCGGCTGGTAGTAGGTTGCGCGGCAGTGGCTCCGCGGGGCGAAGCGCGGGCCGAGATCCAAGAGCGACTCGGAACTGCCGACGAAGATCGTGCCGCCGGGCGCAAGCCGATCGGTCAAGCGCAGGAAAAGATCGCGCCGCCGGGCGGCATCGAAGTAGATCGCCACGTTGCGGCAGAAAATCACGTCGAACGTGCCCAGCTCGGTGAACGGCTGCAAGAGATTGCGGCGCTGGAAGGAAACCATCCCGCGGATTTCGTCGTTGACCCGCCAGCCGCCCGGCTGGGACTTGAAGTATTTGGGCAACAACGAGGCCCGCATGCCGCGATCGATCTCGTGTGCGGCATAACAGCCGCGGCTGGCCTGTGCGATGGCGGCGTCGGAAATGTCGGTCGCCAGGATCGATAGGTTCCAGGAAGCGAAGTCGGGTATCGTCTCGCGCAGGACCATCGCCAGGCTGTACGGCTCTTGCCCCGTGCTGCATGCGGCCGACCAGAATCGCAGCTTCCGGGCCCCACGGTTGCGCACCACGGCGTCAATCAGATCCGGCAGGACCTTGTGCTGCAGGGCGTCGAAGGGGCTGCTGTCGCGGAAGAAGAGCGTTTCCTGCGTGGTGATGGCGTTGATGATTTTCTGCTGCAGCGCGCGGTCGCCCGATGTCCGGGCCCGCAGACAAAGTTCGCGATACGACGCGCAGCCGTGCTCGCCGGCGAGTTGCCCCAGGCGGCTTTCGACCAGGTAGCCCTTCGTCTCGTCGAGCATCACGCCGCAGAGCTGATCGACAAGCTCGGCCACGAACTGGAGGTCTTCGGGAGTTACTTGCATGGCGCGGCTCCCGGCCGGGTCAACCGCGCGATCTCCGCCGCGATACGGCCCAGCGGGGCGACGACGTCGACAATGCCTTTTTCGATCGGTTCGCGGGGCATCCCGAAGACGACGCAGGTGGCCTCGTCCTGGGCGATGATCGAGGCCCCGCAGTGCTTCAGGCGGCGACAACCCAGCGAGCCGTCGTTGCCCATGCCGGTCATGATCACGCCGACGGCGCGGCCGCCATAGACCTCGGCCACGGAGCGGAAGAGGTAATCGACCGAAGGCCGACAGCTATTCTCGGGCGGGTCGTCGGTGATCCGCAGCACCACCTGGTCGTTCTGGCGCTGGACCTTCATCTGCCGGCCGCCGGGGGCGATCCAGACCTCGCCACGGCGGATCGGCTGGCCGTCGACGCCCTCGCGTACGGTCAGCGGCGTACGGTTATTCAAATCGTCGGCCAGCGACTTCGTGAAGACCGGCGGCATGTGCTGCACGATGAGCAGCGGCACCGGCAGATTGGCCGGCAACTGCGGCACCATCTCGGTCAAGGCATTGGGACCTCCGGTGGAAATCCCCAGGGTCACGACCTGTGGCAGGCCGGGCGAAGCCGAGATCCGCGACACGGGAGCCGGAACGTGGGACAGATTGCCAATCTGCCTCATTTCTGGAAGCTTGGCAGCCTGCCCCACCGAGGTGCCGCAAAGGATCTGTTTGACGCTACGGCAGCGGGCATAGGCCGCGAGCTTGGACCGCAACTCGCGGCGGAGGTGTTCGACGTTGGCCTGCATGTTCGTGCCGTTGGGCTTGAGGACGAAATCGAATGCCCCGGTCCCCAGCGCGGCAAGCGTGGCCTTGGCCCCCTGGGCGGTGAAGGCGCTGAGCATGATCGCGCCGGTGGGCGACTTCCGCCGCCGCAGTTCCTCGAGCACGGCCTGGCCGTCCATCTCCGGCATCTCCAGGTCGAGCATCAGCAGGTCGGCGGGCTGCTGGTCGAGCCGCTGCAGGGCAATCCGGCCGTTGGCCGCCGTGCCGACCACTTCCACGTCGGGGCAGCCGGCCAGCACGTCGCTGACGATCTTGCGATACGTCACCGTGTCATCGACAATTAATACTCTCAGGGGGTGGTCCATAGATGGTTAGGCCGTTTACTGAGGGGGCTGTACGCAATGGCCAAGTTCGTAACTGAAGATCTATCACGCACTCGTTTTGAACTGTCCCACGAGGGCGTGCAACTGCTCGGTCACGTCGCTGACGTTGCCGCTGGCCGTCTGCGCGACCGTAGCTCCCTGGGCAGTCTGCTTGGCGGCCACGTCGACTTCGGCGATGTTCTTGGCGATCTCCCGCGTGACCGTGGCCGATTCGGCCACGCTCCGGACCACCGCCTGGGCGGCCGTGGAAGTCTCGGCCACGTTCTTGGCGATCTCCCGCGTGGTGATGCTCTGCTCCTCGACGGCCGAGGCGATCGTGCGCGAGACCTCGTTGACCTGCTTGATCACTGCGGTGATTTCGCCGATGGAGCGGACCGCCATGCCGGTCGAAGTCTGGATGCCTTCGATGCGGCGGCGGATGTCCTCGGTGGCGGCGGCGGTCTGCCTGGCGAGTTCCTTGACCTCGGTGGCCACGACGGCGAAGCCCTTGCCGGCATCACCCGCCCGGGCCGCCTCGATCGTGGCGTTCAGCGCCAGCAGGTTCGTCTGTTCGGCAATGTCTTGGATGACCTCGACGACCTTGCCGATCTCGCTCGCGGCCGCGCCCAGTTCCGTGATCTTGGCGTTGCCGTCGCCGGCCAGGCCGGCGGCCGTGCCGGCCACGTTGGCCGCTTGCTCGGCACTGCGGGCGACTTCGCTGATGCTGGCGGTAAGTTGCTCCACGGCGGAGGCCACCACCCCGACATTAGCCGACATCTGCTCGGTCGACGCGGCCACGCTGTTCATGTTGGCCGACATTTCCTCGGCGGCCGCGGCCACCGTGTTCGACTGGCTCGTGGTCCCTTCCGCACCCTTGGCCAGTTGCGTGGCCGTGGTCGACAGCGACGCCGAGCACTGCCCCAGCAAACCGGTATTCGTGGCCAGACGGCCGACCAGCGATCGCAGCCCCAGGACCATCTCCTGCAGACTACGGGCAAGCTGGCCAACCTCGTCTCCGCGCGAACAGAGCGTCTGCGGAATGTCTTCGCGCAGGTCGCCGGTGGCAATGTTGCCGAGAACGCCGACGACGGTCTGAATGGGACGCGTAAGGCTCCTTGCGGCGAAGGCTGCTGCCAAACCGCCGACGAGCGCCAGCCCAACGGCACAAGCCAAGGCAATTCGCGTGCCGGCACTCAAGGAGTTCTCGGCGGCACCGATGAGGTCGTTGTAATCATCTTCATACGCGGAAACGCCAATTACCCAGTCCCACGGTTTGTAATACACGGCCGAGCTGATCTTGGCCCGGGCAACCGCGTCTTCCGGATTCTTCCAGGAATAGCGTTCCAAGGTTGCCTTGCCGGGATCTGCCTGCAGGGCTTTTGCGACAAGCGACTGGACGAACAGTCGCCCGCTATCGTCTTTTTCGTCCCAGATGTTCTGGCCGTCCTGCGTGCCATCCTTGGAAAGAATGTACTTTCCTTGTTCGCTTCCGGTGCCTTGAAGCATGAACACATAGCCGGACTTGCCCAGTTTGGTGGCGCGGAAGCAATTGTGGAGGTCCCGCAACGCTTCTTCCTGGGCGACGCCCACGAACAGCATGCCAATCACCTTCTGTTTCTGGTCGGAATCCCAGATCGGCTCATAGCAGGTGTCGCACCACTTGTCGACAACCCAGGCCCGGCCGAAGTAAGTCTTGCCCTGGAGCACGGAGGCCAGGACCGCATCCTCCGTTCCGTCCGGATGGATGCGGGGAATGTACGTGCCAACGCTCCGTACGCCTGTGGCCGTGAGCACGTTGGTACACACGCGCAACATGTCGCCGCCGTCGTCCATCCGTTGGAAGATCGTGCAGTAGTCCTGGGTGTAGTTCTTGACGGCATCCACTAGGAGCGAGGGCTTGCCGGGATCCGAATTCTGGCCGAACCATTGGCCGCCAATCAGCATCTTCGGCAGTTCGAAGCTGCGCGACGAGTGATCGAATTGGTTGATCGCGTGCCAGGTGATCTTGGTTCCGAAAGTGACGCTGCCCGCCCTGACCAGTTCCTGGTGCGCCACGTCGGTGCTGTGTTGCAACCGTTGCTTCAAGCGCTGGTCGGACGTGGCACACAACTGGTAGAGAGTCTGGGTCAGGTCGGTGGACGAACTGGCGGCGATGGTCCCCACTTGCTTCTGCAATTGAACGCGGAGATCATTGGCCGACCAACCGACCACGAGCAAGAGCGACAGCGCGGTCGCCAGTATGGCCCCCAGGGCAAAAATCTGAATTTTCCGTTGGATTGATAACGATTTCATCGTGGTTTACCTTTCACGCGCTGGTCTTGAACTGCCCTACGAGGGCGTGCAACTGCTCGGTCACGTCGCTGACCTTGCCGCTGGCCGTCTGCGCGACGGTAGCTCCCTGGGCCGTTTGCTTGGCGGCCACGTCGACGTTCGACGATGTTCTTGGCGATCTCCCGCGTGACGGAGGCCGATTCGGCCACGCCGCGGGCCACCGTCGCCGCGGCGGTGGACGTCTCGGCCACGTTCTTGGCGATTTCCCGCGTGGTGATGCTCTGCTCTTCGACGGCCGAGGCGATCGTGTGCGAGACGTCGTTGACCTTCTTGATCACCTCGGTGATTTCACCGATGGAACGGACGGCCTGGCCGGTCGACGACTGAATGCCCTCGATGCGGCGGCGGATGTCTTCGGTGGCGGCGGCCGTCTGCTTGGCCAACTCCTTGACTTCGGTGGCCACGACGGCAAAACCCTTGCCGGCGTCGCCCGCCCGGGCCGCCTCGATCGTGGCGTTCAAGGCCAAAAGGCTCGTCTGCTCGGCGATGTCCTGGATGACCTCGACGACTTTACCGATCTCGCTGGCGGCCGTTCCTAATTCGCCGATCCGGGCGTTGCCGTCGCCGGCCAGGCTGGCGGCGGTGCCGGCTACGTTGGCGGCCTGTTCGGCGCTGCGCGCGACTTCGGTAATGCTGGCCGTAAGCTCTTCCACGGCCGAAGCCACGACGCGAACATTGGCCGACATCTGCTCGGTGGCAGCGGCCACGCCGTTCATGTTGGTCGACATTTCTTCCGCGGCCGCCGCCACGGTGTTGGACTGATTGGTGGTCTCTTCCGCCCCACTGGCCAGTTGCGTGGCCGTGGCCGACAACTCGTTCGCCGAGCCGGCCAGGGTCTGCGTGTTCTCCACGATATTGGCGAACATCTGTCGCAATTTATTGCCCATAGTGTTCATAGCCGTGGCCAGTTGGCCAAATTCATCGGTCGCGGTGACCTCCAAGGTCTGGGTCAAATCGCCCGCAGCCATTCGCTCGGCGAAGAGCACGCCCTTGGCCAGGGAGCGGCTGATGGTAATTGCCATCGTTGCGCCGACCAGGACGGCCAGAGCGAATGCGCCAAGCGAGACGCCGATAAGCAAGAGCACCGCGTGTTCGAAGTTGCTGTCCGCGCGGAGGTTCGCCGCGGCGGTCTCCGCCGCGTTACAAGCGATCAATTTGTCAAGAAGGTCTCCGGTGATCTTTTGAAGTGGCGTACACGTAGAGAGGGTCTGTTTCGCCATGGCTGAGTTCATGTTTGCGAACCGCTCGGACCGCTCCGTAAGCGACTTGGCGACGGCCTCGAGCGCGGCCACGAGGGGACCATCGATGCCTTGTACCGATCGAGCGAGCGCCACAAGGCTCTGGGAATCGCGCTTCTTCAGGCCATTCATGCCCGCCTGGTACTTCCCCATCAAGTCGTCGCACATCTTCGCCGCGTCGACGGCCGGCTGACTGGCGACCCCAATTTGCCCAAGGGCCGATTTCAGGCCGTCCAAGTTCCTTTGAAGCAGCTTCTGATAGGTCGTAACTTGATCCAGGTATTTTGTCCAATCGTCCGGGTTCGATCCGCAAAGCAGCAGATTCTTCCAACAGTGCGTCTGTTTCTTCAAGTTGATTTCCGCCTCGCGACTCAGCTCGATGGCGTGATCGAGCTTATTGAAGTATTCTCCCGGATTGGCGTCTTTTTCGACGACGCAGCTTTCCAGGGTACGCTGATAATCGCTGCCCAGGCGGAAGTACTCGTCGTTCGATTCCTCGAACTTGTTCCAGGCGGCGGAAAACTCTTTCCAGAGGACGGCTTCCTCGGAAGTCATGGCAAGATCCGCAAAGGCTTTGATGGCAGCCTGGGCCGACTTCCGAGCTTTTTCTTTCTTCTCGAGCAAGACCTTGACGTCATTGAGGCGAAGATTCGGGCTCATCATGGTTCGCCGATTGGATCGGATCTCCTCGGCGTTAAGTTGGATCGTGGCCAGGGCCTGGAGGGCGGGCAGCTTGTTGACGGCGATTTCCTTGAGATCGCCACGGAGTTGGGTGAGATTCCACCAGGCGATGGCGCCAACCACGGCGGCAAACATGGCCACGGTCACGAAGGCGCTCAGGAGTTTCGTTCGCAATCGAAGGTCCTTGAAGAAGTTCATGACGTTTTCCTGTTGCAGCCAGAAGTCAATTGTTCGAAACCGTGAATTGATCCACCATCGATCCCAGCCGGCCGGAGAGTTGCGTCAGCAGCACGCCGGCATTCTGTGTACGCGTGGCATCCTCGGCCGTGTGCCGGGCGTTCTGATCGACGCGGGTGATGTTCTCGCTCACCTCGCGCGTGGCGGCCGCCGTTTCCGATACGCTGGAGCAAACCGTTTGCGCGCCGGTGGCCGCCTGCACGAGATTCTGGAAATCTCCTTCGTCGTGATGCTCTGCTCTTCGACGGCCGAGGCGATCGTCCGCGAGGCGTCGTTCACGCGGGTCACCACGTCGGCAATCCGGTTGACGGCATTGATGGCATGCCCGGACGAGGTCTGGATGCCTTCGATCCGCTGGCGGATATCGTTGGTGGCCTCGGCCGTCTGCCGGGCAAGTTCTTTGACCTCGGTGGCCACGACGGCAAAGCCTTTTCCGGCGTCGCCGGCGCGGGCCGCCTCGATGGTGGCGTTCAGCGCCAAGAGCTTCGTCTGCTCGGCAATGTCCTGGATGACCTCAATGACCTGGCCGATGCCGTCGGCCGTCTGGCCCAGGTGGCTGATCTCCTGGTTCGTGTTCTGCACGAGCTGGGCGGCCTCGTCGGCGACACGGGCCGCCTGCTCGGCGCTGCGGGCGACTTCGCTGATGGCGGCCGTCATCTCCTCGACGCTGGTGGCGACCATGTTGACGTTCTGCGACATTTGCGTCGACGATTCGGCCATGGTCGTCATGCTCACCGACATTTCTTCCGCCGCGGCGGCGACGGTGCTCGATTGCTGGGTCGTCTGCTCGGCCCCTTGGGTCAGCGTATCGGCGGTCTGCGTCAACTGTCCGGCGGCCCGCCCCAGGTCCTTCGAGCAAGCGGTGATGTCGTGCATCATCGCCCCCAGCCGGTCGGTCATGACGTTGGCCGACTGCCGCAGCTCGCCGATCTCGTCTTGCGATTCCAACGGCAGGCGGAGAGTCAGGTCTCCTTCGGCAATCTTGCGGAAGGCCGCCACGGTGGCACTCAGCGGATTGGTGATCGAACGGGTCACGACCAGGAAGAACGCCAGCCCGCCGAGAACCAGGAAGCCGCTCACCACGGCGCCGCCGATCCAGAGCGTGCGGGCGATCTGGGCATCGGCCTCGTCGAGCGACTTGACGATCTCGAAGGCCCCGTGGACTTCGCCTTCGCGCCAGTCTTCCATCTTCGTGCCGGTGGGGTCCTTGCCGTCGGCATTGCCCCAGAGTTCCTGCGATTGCGCCGGCGAACCGTGACAGAGCAGGCAGTCCTGCGTCAGGCGGATGGGGCGAAAGTAGCGGACGGCGTTGCGCTCATGGTCGATTTCGTGGTATTCGTCGAGGTTCTCCGCCGCCAGGGCTTTCAGCGCTCGCGTTTCCAGGGCATCGGGTTCGTTGTTGGGATTCCGCGGCTGGAACTTGGGCACGCGAAATTCGTAGCCGCTCTCCTTGGCCTTGGCCTGGGCCGATTGCCAGGCGGTGACCACGGGCACCGCCGCCAGGATCCGGTCCATGTGCCCCTCTTTGGCCCATTGCGAGAGCATCTTCTTGTCGAACAGTCCCAGTTTCCACTTGCGGCCCATTTCCTCGCGGACCGATTCCGTGGTCAAGAGGAGGCTGCGGGCGCGGGCCACGTACTCGCTCTCGGCGGTCTGCCGCGTCTGTCGATAGTTGAGATAGAACAATACGCCCGTCACGAAGACGAGCTGAAGCACGCCGAGGGCGACGATTTTCTGCCGGAGGGTCATTTTCCGAAACATGGTTGAGGACTCTTATCAGGAAGGAATGGGTTTCGTTTAACCCGGAGCCATCGGCGACGGTGCACTCCGTCGCCGTTGGCTCCGGGTTAAACGAAGGTGGGCTAAAGCCGCCGCTACGTTGCAGTACATTACGCGGCTCCCGGTGCGGCCGTAGCCGCCGCGACATCGAGGAGCACGAGCAGTTCGTTCTCCATGCGGTAGACGGCCTGGAACATCATGCTATCGGCCCCGCTCAAATTGGCCGGCGGCGGCAGGAAGTCGGCCGTGGCGGCGCGCACGACGTCAGCCACGCGATCGACCAGCAGGCCGATTCGCTCGCCGCCCACCTGGACGATCACGTTGCGAGTTTGTCTTGTACACTCGGTCTTGCCGAGCCCGAGAACGGCACGGAGGTCCAATACCGTCACGACTTCACCGCGCAGGCTCATCACGCCGCCGACCGAGTCCGGCGCGCCGGGCACGGGCGTGACGGAACAGTAGCGGCTGATCTCTTCCACCTCGTGAATGGGAACTCCCAAGAGGAGGTCGGCTGCGTAAAATGTCGCCACTTCAACCTCGGAAGCGGTCTCGAGAACATGCTGCTTCTGAGTGGTTTTGGTCATGGGAATTCTCCTTGGTGTGGTGAGGGTGACTCTGGTCGCCCTTTCGGCATCCGGGCGACTGAAGCCGCCCTTGCAGTGCCGGCGGCGATCAAGTCTGCGGCTGACGGGATTCCGATGCCGTTTTTCGCAACTGGGCGGCAACGGCGGTGATGAGGTTCTCACGGTCGAGCTTGATGTGGTATGCGTCCACGCCCGCCTGGCGGGCCCGCTGCTGATCTTCCTCGCTGGCCAGCGAGCTCACGGCGAAGACCGGCAGTTGGGCGACGGATGGATGCTGGCGGATGCGACGAACCAGTTCGAATCCGTCGACGTGCGGCATTTCCAGGTCGGTCACGACCATGTCGAAAGTCTGATCCGGGTCCTGAAGCGTCTGCCAGGCCACGGCGCCGTCGGGACAAGCCACGACTCGATAACCGGCCCCCTCGAACATCTCGGTCATCCGTTGGCGGAAGAAGTCCGAATCCTCGGCCACGAGGATCGTTTCCGCTTTGGGACCACCGGGGCACCCGGTACTCCGGGTCGCGGCCGCTTCCTTGCGAACGACCCAGTCGGGATGGGCCGCCGACGTCAGTTCGTAGAGATCCAGCAGCCGCGTTACTTTGTTGTCAATGACCATCGAGCCCATGACGCCGGGTTGACGGAAGAGCGTGCCGTCGATCGCGGCGCCGGTCGTGTGGATGTCGACGACCTCGCGGATCAGCAGGCCGACTTCGCGGCCGCCCAGCGCGAAAACAACGACCTGGAGCCAGTCGGTCTCGGGCATGGGCTTGGCCGAAATGAATTCTTCGAGCGCTAACAGGGGCAGCGAACCGCCGCGGTACTGCAGCACTTTGCTGCCTCCCACGCCGTCGATCTGCAGGGTGCGGATCCGTTCCAGCCGGGCCACGAGGTGCATGGGAATGGCGAACTGCTCGCTCGGATCGTTGCGGAACAAGAGCAGGTTCTGCACGTCGCCCTTGGCGGCCGTCGCGCCCTGGTTCACCGTGTCGTAGCCGTCTTCCTCCGGCGCCCGCAGCTTGCTGAAGGCCGCGATGCCCGCCGGATCGAGAATCAGGGCCGCCTGGCCGTCGCCGAGGATTGTCGCCCCGGCAAGGCAGGAACACTTTCGCATGTGGCGGCCCAGCGGCTTGACGACGATCTCCTCGGAATCGTGCAGGCCGTCGACGACCAGTCCGAAGCGCATGTGTCCGGCTTCGGCAACCACGATGTTCTGCGCCGCCGTTTGCGGCTGCGCAGCGTCGGCGGGGACGTGCCCCAGGACAGTCTCCAAGCGCACCAGCGGGAGCAGCGTGCCGCGAAGTTGCAAGACTTCCGCGTTCTTCATGCGCTGGATCCGCGCCGCCGCTTCCTTGCGTTTCACGCGCACCAGCTCGCAAATGCTCGACTGCGGAATCGCGTACCGCTTGCCGGCACTGTGTACGATCAGGCAGGGAATGATCGCCAGCGTCAGCGGCAGATTGACGTGTACGGTCGTGCCCGCGCCGATCTTGGTTTCCACCGTCACGCTGCCGCCGACCCGCTCGATGTTCGTCTTGACCACGTCCATGCCGACGCCCCGGCCGCTGACGTCGGTCACTTTCTCGGCCGTGGAAAAGCCGGGGCGGAAGATCAGGCCCAGGGCCTCGCGGTCGTTCATGGCGTGGGCCTGCTCCGGCGAGAGCAGCCCGCGGCTGACGGCCTTTTGCTTGAGCTTTGCGGCATCGATGCCGCCGCCGTCGTCGCTGATGGAGATATTGACTTTGCCCGCCTGGTGGTAGGCCCGCAGCACGACCGTGGCCTTGGCCGGCTTGCCGGCGGCCTGGCGCTGCGACGGCCCTTCGACGCCATGATCGACGGCGTTGCGCACCAGATGCGTGAGCGGGTCGCCGATGGCCTCGATGATCGACTTGTCGAGTTCCACTTCCGCGCCCTCGATCTTCAATTCGCACTGCTTGCCCAACTGGGAACTCAGGTCGCGCACGACGCGGGGAAAGCGGTTGAACACCGTGCCGACCATTTGCATGCGGGCCTGCATGACCGTCTCGTGCAGGTCGGTGGTGACCTGATCGACGCGGGCCGACACGGCGTCGAACTTGGCGAGGTCGTTCGAGCCGAGCGTTTGCAGCAGTTGATTGCGCGAGAGCACCAGTTCTCCGGCCAGGGTCATCAACCGATCGAGCACGCCCACGCCGACGCGGATGCTCGGATCGGCGGTCGCGGCCGTGTTGTGCGGGGTTTCCGGCGGGACGTTGCGCGAGACCGCCGGTGTCTTCGGCGGCGTCTCTTGGATTTCCACGGTTTGCGGTTTCGCTTCCGCCGCCTCCGGCGTGGTCCTTGCCGCTTGCGGCATCGCCGCGACTCCGTCGCTGGCCGGCGCTTTCGCCGTCGCTCTTGCCGTCGTCTTCGCCGTCGCTTTCGCCGTCGTCTTCGTCGTCGTCTTCGTCGTCGCTTTCGCCGTCGCTTTCGCCGTCGCTTTCGCCGTCGCCTTCGCCGTCGCCTTCGCAGCTTCGCTCGCGGGAACTTCCTCGTCGATCAGGCCGGCGACGATCCGTTCCAGGGCTTCGAGGTGCATGCCGATGTCGGTCTCGTTGGAGTGTTCGATGTCGTCGATCATCGAACGCAGCTTGTCGGCCGCCTTGAGCATGACGTCGATATTCGGGGAAGCCGGCACGAGTTGGCGGTTGCGAACGAGATTGAGGACGTTTTCCAACTCGTGGGCCAGCTTGCCGAGCGTGGCAAAGCCCATGAAGCCGGCGGCCCCCTTGATGGAGTGGATGGAACGAAAGACTTCGTTCACCAACTCCATGTCGGCATTCGCGCCGCCTTGCTCGATGTCGAGAAGCTGGCTTTCGATGTCGGCCAGGTGTTCTCGCGATTCGTTGACAAACTCGACGATCAGTTCGCGGTCATCAAACATGGATGGTTTCTCTTCTTGCCGGCAAACGCCTATACGCGGCGCAAACGGTGGGAACAATCTGCAGGAACCAGGAAATATAGGTTGCGAACGACGCCGTGTCTGGCAATCGCGAGAAATCTTCTCGGGTTTGGCCGGCGAAATAGATTCGCCGGCCGGCGGTCCGATGAAGCCGAATATACGGCTCGCCTCGGGCGCGCGTCTGTTTGGACGAAGGGCCTGCGCGGCTTGGATTTACATCCTATATTTTGTTTCAGAGTGTCGTCTTGATTAGAGGGAACGTGCCGCGGGCAAGAAACGAGGTGTGCGCCATGTTATTCGAACTGAACCTGATCAAGCGCGGATTTGTGACCGTCGACCAAATGCTCACCGCCGTCAAACGCCAGCAATCGAGTCGCCAGCCGATCGGCCGCCTAGCCATTGAACATGGCAAGATGTCGATGTCGCAGGTTTTCGGCGTGCTCAAGGAACAGGCCGACAATCCGAAATCCTTCGGCCAGCTTGCCATCGAGATGAACTTCCTGACCGAGGATGGACTGGGCCACCTGCTGCTCATTCAAAGCAACTCGGAAAAACCGTTGAACGAGATTCTCGTCGAGATGGGATGCATCGATCGCGAGCAAATGGAAGGGGAAAGCCGCTTGTTCCGCCGACAGTCGACGTGTCTCGAATCATCTTGCCTGCAAGAAAGTGTCTGCTGATGGCCGCTTGGCCATGACTTTGCGGCGGCAAGAACATCTAAGACGCGAGGCCGTTTATCCCGCGCAGCTTTCCTGAATTGACGCGCCGCGACCTTTCTGGCCGCTACATCCGGAAAAATCGTCTCATTTTTTTCCACCGGCCTAAGCCCCACGATCTTTACAACCGAAAAAAGAGGAATGTCGGGTGTCGACGTAGTAGCGTAGGCATCATCTCGAAGTCAGTTCGATCGCACGGGAAAGGAATCCGCAAGATGAACAGACGGCATTTCATCCGTACTGGTGGATTGGGGCTCTTGGGCCTGGGAACCTGCGCACAGCTTGCCTGCCGCAGCAACCAGACGGCCGAGGTTGTCAAACCGGGCGACAAGACGATGGTTGGCAGCCATGCGGCGGGCGGCGAGACCTACGGTCCGTTGGTCGATGGGGCGGTTTCGAACCTCCTTGCCCGGCACAGCGGCGGCGTTCAGCCGGCGTCGTACATGCAGGGCGCATCGCCTGCCGGTCCGATGAAGATCTGCTTCCTCGGCGTGGAAAACAAGAGCATCGAAGACCTGGGCGATTTCCGCGAAACGCTGTACGAGCAGATCGACCAGCGGATCCTCAATTCGGGAACTTTCCAGTGCGTCAGCAAACGCTTCGTCGACGCCGGCCTGCAAGCCGCCAACCTGCGGCCCGAGGAAGTCTTCATTCCGCAGAACATGCGGATCCTCACCGAGCGCATGGAACAGATGCACCAACCGTTCGACTTCGCGCTCATCGCCAAGGTGACCTCCGGCACGACGCAGCACAATGCGAACTACGAGCGCGAGTATATCCTGACGTTGGAAATGCTCAATGTCCACAACGGCGCGTATGCCAAGGAATCGGCCACGATCGTCAAGAAGTACAACGTCTCGACCTGGGCGAAGATGAAGAGCCTGACGCCTTGGGGTTGACCCGCTGCGAATTGCCGCGTTCGCAGCCTGGAAGGCTACGCTACACCATGCGCCATTTCTCGCTGATCCTCACCACCCTGTTGTTGGCCGCCGGCTGCGCCAGCCACGCCGATCGATTGCGCGAGGTCCGCACCCAGTTCTACCAGGGGAGCGTGGAAACGGCATCGATCACGCTCGACAAGTACATCAGCGGCTACCCCCGCGAGGCCGAGGCCTTCAAGCTCGATCGGGCCGTGGTGGAACTGGCGGCCGGGCGGCCGAAAGAGGCCGAGAGGCTCCTCCGCGAGGCCCGCGACGCCCTGGACTATAACTCGCAGGGGAGCCTGGCCGAGAAGGCCGGCTCGATGCTCACCGACGACACTTTCACGGCCTATGCGGGCGAAGACTACGAAAAGATCCTCGTCCGCGCCCTGTTGGCCATCTCGAACCTCATGAACGGCGGGGCGGATGCCACGGCTTATGCCCTGCAGGTCTCCGACCTGCAGGAACGGATCATTGCCTCCGGCGCCGAGGGGGCCCAGGAGAATCCCAAGTTGTCCTACAAGCGGGTCGCCTTGGGCGAATATCTCCACGGCGCAATCGACGAGTCCAGCCGCATCGACTACAACGAGGCCGCGCGAAGCTATAGGAAGGTTTGCAGTTGGGAACCTGCCTTCCCCTACGGCGGCTACGACTTCGAACGGGCGACGCACGGCCACCACAGCCAGCAGGGCAACGGCG
Organism: uncultured Planctomycetia bacterium; assembly: GCA_963779975.1. Taxonomy (GTDB): domain Bacteria; phylum Planctomycetota; class Planctomycetia; order Pirellulales; family Thermoguttaceae; genus JANXQG01. Next base: position 206,928 of record CAWAAL010000026.1, read on the forward strand.
TGCTCTATGTCTTCGCCTTGGTGGGGCGCGGGCCCTATAAAGTGGAAACCGTGGAAGCGGCGGCCACGATTTCCATGTTCGCCGCCAGCGCCATCGTCAACGCCACGGCCAAGCGGAGCGTGCCGCCGTCGATCGCGCCGATCAAGGTGCCGAAAGTCGTCGTCAATTACGACCCGTATCACAACCCGATGCAAAGCGTGTTCGTGTCGGCCGACGGCCGGCCGGTCGGCCCCACGGCCACGATCACCGACGTCGGCAAGTTGGCCGTCGAGCAGTACCAGGCCGTTTATCCACGCGTCGTCGTGCGGGCGGTCGTCCGTCGTGCGGCCAAGGAAGGCATCATCTACGGGGCGCAAGAGGTCCTGAAGACGCAGAAGAACTCCTGGACCAGCCTGGCCCTGGACGTCGGCGGGATCGTCTGGGAAGCGACCGAATCGGCGGATTGCCGCTGCTGGGGCCTCCTGCCCGACCGCATCCAGGTCTTGCGCGTCGAACTGCCAGCCGGCGATCACCAGGTTCACTTGCAGCCCGACAGCGGTTTCGGCGGCGCGTTGGGCGCCGATGCGCCCATCCGCATCGACGCAGGCCGAAACACGTATCTCCTGGGGGTATTTGCCGATGGGCATCCGATCGGCAAGTTGCTTTCCAGCAACGGTCCCGCTCCGGTCGCCCCGCCCGCGGTGAGACTGGCGGGAAGGTAGGATAGGTTTCCAACGTACCAGTCGGCCATCGTCGCCGGATCGGCGACTTGAAAGGCTAAATGCTCGATTTTCATGACAGCATTTATCGAAAAAAGGAGAAAATGAGCGGTCTGCCACCAACGGTGTCCAATGGCGAAAATCCACGAAAAGAAGTTAGGGTTCGTACTCCGATTCCGGTGTATCGAGTAACCTGAGGAATTGTGCTGGTTTGATAATTTGAATTCCACGAAACGGATGCAATTCCAGCAAGTCTTTATCTCCAGTCACAATCGAGAGCACACCACTGGAAACAGCCAGTTCAAGTAATATGTCGTCATCTGGATCACGGCAGACTTGAATCTGTGTCGAAGGCAGGATCAACTCAGCGTCTTGTATTAATCCCGCCAACAGCCGTTCACGATCCGCGCGAGCAAGATAAGCGTCGAACTTTTCTCGGCTCAGCACATCACGGAGTTGCTCGACGAGTTGTGGCGATAGCACTAACACGCCGCGATCCAGGGCACGGAAGAATGCCCGTCCCGGCACCGAATCGTTGAAGAGCAGCGCGCTGACGATGACGTTGGCATCAAAAACGTACCGGTTCTCACGATTCATCGAGGATATTCTTCAAGATTTCGGGCGTAAGGCCGCGCTGCTGCGCCTTTTGGCTGATCTCCGCCGCGATCTCCTTGATCGACTGTCTGGAACGCGTTACCTCGCGCAAATGAAGGTTTACCAGCAGGTCCAGCTTCTGCCGCTCGGATTGGGTCGCCGCCCGGTACGCAGTAGCCACGTCGGAATCGACAGACACCGTGATTTGTTCAATCGCCATTCTTGCACCTCGCATGCCTCGGGCCAAGATTCTATTCTAGCCGTTCTGGTCATGAATGGCTAGCATGTGAATCACTACAAGGGTCATTTTTTGCAACGTGAAGCAATCGGCTTAAGTGATCCGTTCAGCAACTTGACGACGTTACTTCTTGAACGACCTGGGATACGGTCTGATCGAAACACGGCAATACGCGGAAGCGGAAAAGACGCCTCGTCGAGCGATCGAGTTGGCGCCAGCCGACTTTGCTTTGCCGGCAGGAAACCTGGAGCACTTGATACAAATGCGGACGGCGGCCGGAAATGACTAGGAAACCGGGTGCCGTCACCCCAGCGCTACCCGCAAGGCCTCCGGCGCGATCGGCTTGGTGAGATGGTGCGCGAAGCCGGCAGCCGCGGTCCGGCGGCGCTCCTGGTCGTCGTCGTAGCCCGTCACGGCCACTAACCGCGTCTTGGCGAATTCCGCCCGCCCGCGCAGTTCCGCGGCCACGTCGAAGCCGCTGATGTCGGGCAGGCCGAGATCCAAGAGCACGACGTCGGGATGGAACGAGCCCGCGAGATCGAGAGCCTGCTCTCCCGAGTAAGCGATCCGCACGTCATGACGCCAGCGGGCAAGCAACGCGGAAAGAAACTTGGCCGCCGGCACGTTGTCCTCGACGATCAACACGCGATACGGTCCTGCGGGGTTTGCCTGGGCAGCCGACGCGGCAGGTTCTTCCCTGCGTCCCTCGGGCGACAGCGGCAGGCGGATGCGGAATTCGCTGCCTTGATCGCGGCCTTCGCTGCAGGCCTCGACCGTGCCGCCGTGCATCTCCACGAACCCGCGCACGAGCGTCAGCCCCGTGCCCAACCCGCCTTGTCTGCACTCGGGCGAAAGCTCCGCGGGCATGAACAGATCAAAAATCCGCGGCAGCATTTCCGTTTCGATGCCGATGCCTTCATCACGGATCCGCACGACGGCGTCGGGACCGTCGCAAGCGGTGGAAATCCAGATTCGGCCCGACCGAACGTTGAACCGCGCCGCGTTGAGCAGCAGATGGGCCACGGCCTGGGCCATCCGTTGCCGATCGCACGGGACGACCGCCTCGCCGTCGGCAAGATCGACGATCAGCGCAGGTTCATAGCCGGCCATCAACGGTTGGGCCGTCTCGATGCCCGCCCGGACCAGGTCGGCAAGCGGCGTCGGCTCTTTGTGGAGTCGAATCATGCCGCGCCGCAAGCGAGAGGCGTCGCGGAGGCTCTCGACCATCCATACCAGTTGCCCGATCTGCCGCTGCATCAATCCTTGGGCCCAGCGGGACGTAGCCTCGTCGATGCCCTCGATCTGCAGCAGATCGAGGCCGTTGCGAAGCGGCCCCACGGCATTGCAGATCTCATGGGCCAGCGTTGCCAGGAACTGCTCGCTGACCGCGACGCATGCCGGTGATTCCGCGATGCCAGCCATGGTCTACGCGATTTGCGGTTTGCCGACGAACTCTTCGATCACGGAGAGCAACTCGCCGGAACCGGCCGGCTTGGGGATCACGCGTTGGACCCCGACCGCGATGGCCGGATACACGGTGTCGATCGTCGGAAAGCCGGTTACGAAGACGCCAACCATCTCGGGACGCAACTGGCGAATACGGCGATACAGCTCGACCCCGTCCATGCCCGGCATCCGATAGTCAATCAGCGCCAAACCATAATCTTGCTCCCGAATCAGGTCCAACGCCGTATAGCCGTCATAGGCCACGTCGACGCGATATCCACGCAAGGCAAGAAGCTTGGAAAGAATTTCGCAACTGCTGCGATCGTCATCCACGATCAGGATCCGCTGGTTTGGCGACACGGACTTCAACGCTTCGAAAAACACCATGGCATCTCCGGAAAAACACTCGCAGGACCCTTGAAGACAGGCGAACACGATAAGGCTACTGACATAGCTCTCCCTATAGGAATCGTAGACAAGCAAGTCTTGAAGGGAAGCCCCATCGGAAAAACCATTACCCCGGCGTCGGGAACGGGAGCAGGCTGGTTTTCCCGGCGCCACGGAGCGTGGTCAGCACTTCCGATTCAAAGCGGTGGCGTCTTCCATTGTGATTCCTGAGGCGGAAAGCAGGTCTTGTACTGCACGCCCTTTCGTGGTTGGGCCATCCACGTTTCTACGAGTTCGCGCCAGCGGGCATAATGGGCGGTCTGTTTGTGGGCCCTGGAGGCCGCTTCGTCGCGGTAAACCTCGTACAGGATGAATCCCTGCGGATCGTCGGCCTGCTGGAGCACGTCAAAACGCAAATTGCCCGGTTCGAGGATGGTGCTGGCGGCGTTTTCGCATGAGGCCGCAATGAACTCTTCGATATGCTCGGGTTTGACCTGTACGTACACGCATGCCACGAACATTTTAATCCTCCTCCGTAAACTAATGATTTTTGTCTAATAGTAACCCGAAACGCGAGCGAGGGCAACTCCCTGGTCCAGATTATCCGGATTTGCCGTTAAGACCGCCAAATCGGCCGGACGATACCTTCTTATGAGCCAATAAACATCACATTGTTTATCATCATACTATTGACTTTCTCCGACGGTTCGTTTATAGTGATTCGGTGCAAGTTAAATCTCGCTTAGTTTCCTAGTGGGAGGATAATGAACATGAGTGTCGCGGCGACCGAGGAGCGGCCGAGCCTGAGAATGGACAGGAGTCCTATGGTTACGCACGAAACGATGAGGCGGAAGGAGCCTTGTCAGGCTGGAAAGCCTGACGTACAGGCCGAACCGGTGGTTCGTACGGCGAGCCCGGAGGAGCTGGAGTGGATCGCCGAGCAAAGCCGCCGTTTGGAAGGGCGCAGTCCCGAGGAAATTCTTGCCTGGGCGGTCGAGCGGTATTTCCCGCGTTTTACCATGGCGACCGGCTTGGGGCCCGAGGGATGCGTGATCATTTCCATGCTGGCCAAGATCGAGCCGCGGGTCTACATCTTCAATCTCGACACGGGCTACCAGTTCCGCGAGACGCTCGAACTGCGCGAGCGGATGAACGAGAAGTACGGCATTCACATCGACCTGCAACGGCCGGAGTTGAGCGTGTTGGACTATGAGCGGCTGCACGGCGGGCCGGTCTATGCCCGCGATTCGGATCGTTGCTGCCACGATCGGAAGATCGCCGTATTGCACCGCGTGGCGGTGAATTATGATGCCTGGGCGACGGGCATTCGCCGCGACCAGAGCCCCACGCGGGCCGACACGCCGATTGTGAAGTGGGACAAGAAATTCGGCCTCGTCAAGGTCAGCCCCCTGGCCGGTTGGACGAAGAAGGACGTTTGGAAGCGAATCGTCGGCGAGCAGGTTCCGTACAATCCGCTGCATGATTTCAACTATCCCAGCATCGGCTGCCAGCCATGCACCCGCGCCGTGCAACCCGGCGAGGACGAACGTGCCGGGCGCTGGAGCGGATCGACGAAAACCGAGTGCGGGCTGCACACGGGGAAAGACTGAAGAAGAGATGTAGGATACCAAGCAGTCAACGAGAGGGCGACCGGCGCGCCTCTTCACTTCCCTCGTAGATCGCGAGCTCTTCATGAATGCGAGCAATCATTTTACGAATTCCCGCCTTCGTGAAACCTTTTGAGCCAATCGGATTCTCGTGTTGGATAAGCTCCAAACGCTTTTCCAGATCCCGAAGTTCTTCCTCGGCCTTTTCGTATTCGACTTTGTTTGTGATCATAACTGGATCTCCAAGAGTCCTTTGCGTCGTCCGTCAGCTTCACGGGTCCTGCTGAAGAATTCTACCCAATCGTTCCAATCGCGCGCATCCTCCGCCGCGAAGATTTCTTCGGGGCGACGGGTCAACAGCATTTCTTCGAACTCCAAGGCGGCCTTCAAACCGTTGGAGACCTGCTGTTGGAAGTTGTCAGCGAGCAGAACGACTGCATCAATGTCATTCGGTGCTTCCTTGGACGTAACGAAGCTGCCGTCAACCAGGAAACGACATGCATGCGTAGATCGCGACAGTTCCAGCCAACGCCGAAGCCTCAAAACCAACCGACGACGGCGCGGAGTGCTGGAACCAAAGCGGAAAGTGACTTCCGCCTCGCTCGCCATGTAGAGTCCGTCCGGTAAGTAGCCGTCATCGCGGAAAGCCGGGATCATGATTCCTGAGCACCGTTAGGCGTTGAAGGCATTTCCCTTTCCTAAATTGCATTGTTTGCACTTGGTCAAGAGGTTGTCGTCCCCGCCCTTTGATCTAGCGTCTGGGTTTTGGACCTTTGAATTTCATCCTTTGGATTTGTTTCGGATTTCGATATTCGGATTTCCTGTCTCTTGTCTGCGATCCATTCCGCCAGTTTTTCCGTCCCCTCTCGTTTCAACGCGGCGACCTCGAACACCGGGGCATTGGGCACCAGGCGCTGCATGTCGGCCTTGATCCGCGGGATGCTGAAGTTCGTGTAGGGCAAGAGATCCGTCTTGCTGATCACCAAGGCGTTGGAACCTTGAAAAATGGCCGGATATTTCACGGCCTTGTCGTCCCCTTCGGTAGCGCCCAGCACGACGATCCGCAGGTGCTCGCCCAGGTCGAAGCCCGCCGTGCAGACCAGGTTGCCAACGTTCTCGACCAGCAACAGATCGACGTCGGTCAAATCGAGTTGCGCGGCGGCCGAGGCGGTCATGTTCGCGTCGAGATGGCAGGCTCCTTCGGTGTTGATCTGGACGACGGGCACGCCGAGGGCCTCCATCCGTTCGGCATCGATCGAGCCGGCGATGTCGCCTTCGATGACCGCCGGGCGGAGGCGGCCGCGCAGGTGAGCGAAAAGGGCCTCCAGCAGCGTGGTCTTGCCGCAGCCGGGCGAGCCGACCACGTTGACGCAGAAGACGGCCGCGGCATCGAATCGCTGGCGGTTTTCCGCCGCGAGTTGATCGTTGGCCTTGAGGATGCTTTTGGCGGCGACGAGTTTCATGGCAATTCTCTTCTCTCCCGCCTGCTGTGCCCAGCAGGATGGGAGAGGGGCAGGGTTTGGTTGTTCAGTCCTCGATCTCAATGCTTTCCAGCAGCAGTTCCCGGCCTGCTTCAATCACGATCTCCGCACTGCCGCACTGGGGACAGTCGATCACCATTTCCGCAATCTCGGTCGCGGCCTCACACTGGCGGCAGCGAGAAATCGCGGGCGGCTCGCGAATCGACAGTTCGGCCCCTTCGACAGGCGTGCCGGGCGAGAGCACTTCGAAGGCGAATCGCAACGAGTCGCAATGCACCCCGGAGAGCCTTCCCACGGCCAGTTCCAGCCGCTTCACGGCCCCGACCCGCAAGCGGGTGCCCCGCCCGGCCCGTTCGAGTTCCGTGCCGACCTGTTCGATCAGCGCTTCGGCAATGGCCAGTTCATGCATGAAGGAATTATACGCAGACTACACCGCGGCCAACTGCACGCGGGCGCCTTCCAGGCGATGGGCCAGCAATTTCGCAACCTCCAGGATCAACTGGTAGCCGAGTTGGGCGTCGTGATTGCAAAGATCGCGGAGCTTCTGCGCGTCGATCAGGACCAGGTCGGTCAGCTGCGTCGTCGTGCCGAAACCGGTGTACTTGTAAGGCTCGATGAGGGCGGAAAAGCCCAGCAGATCACCGCCCACCAATGTGTCGACCGTCCGCATCTCGCCGCTGCCCAGCAGGTACTGGATATTCACTTCACCGCAGACAATGATACCCAGGTGCTTTACCGGCACGCCCTCGTCAAACAGCCGGGTGCCGGCCGGGATGCGCGGTTTCTCCTCGGCGATCATGGCTAGTTGTCGCAGGACGGCATCATCGATGCCGGCAAAGTAAGGATAGCGGCGAAGGATCTCGGGCGAAATCATGTGTGCGGGGCTCCATGTTCGTAGGCTACGGCTCTGTCAGGATCGGGAAAGGGGTCGAGAACGGCCAGCACGTCGGCCGCGGCCCGCGACACGGCGGCGGCAACGGCAGGCGTGCAGGTCTCGCCGAAATTCAGTATATCATCTGCTTCAATGCCCACAAGCAGGATGGCCTCGTCCTGCGGCAGCCGCAGGCCCGCCTGGCGGCCCAGTGTCAGGGCGATCGGCAGGCTCATATCGTGCGACGAGGCGCTGCGCTGGGTGGGCATGTCGCCGATGGCCAGGTGGTGGATCGTGCCCGGCGGGGCGCCGCTGCATATCGCGTCGATCACGATCGCGCGATCGTAGCCCACCATCTGCTCCATCAGCCGCAGCCCGCCCCAGTAGTCTTCCACGACCTCGACATCGGGATGTCCGGCCAGGCGGCAACGGAGTTCGGCCGCCACGCGCAGGCCGACGCTGTCGTCAGTCACCAGGGGATTTCCGAGGCCGATGATAAGGGTGCGCATGGGGGTCGGGGTTTTGCTCTCCCGCCCCCGTTGGGCCTGCCCCAGCGGAGCGGAGGATTGACCACTACGGGCCGGCCCTCTCCGACCCGAATCTGGCATTTTCCGCGTTCGCCGCACGGCCCGGAGGGCCGTGCGGCGAACGCGGAAAATGCGAAAGGGCCGCGAGGCTGTGTTCTAGTTGCCAATCCTCCGCTCCGCTGGGGCAAGCCCAGCGGGGGCGTTTCTATCGCAGATTAATGCCGCAAAGGACGCGCCGAGCAATGCCATGTGGGAACGATTTCCGTCGAAGTTCCCGCCTGAGCAAACGTCACGATCTTGAAAGTCAGAAACTCGTTCAGCTATTCCACGGCAAGCGCGGAGGGTAGCAGGACCGTCTGTCTACCGGTCATCACGCGGCCTGCGGCGCGCGCACTTCCGTGATGTGGACCCGCGAAAGGACCGCCAATCTCTCCGTAACGGGATCGACGACAACCACTCGGCTCGGCGAGACAATTGCGAAGTCCGGATACACGACTCGATGCACTTCCCCGCTCGACATCACGATTTCAAAGGGCTCGAAAGGCTGCTTATGCAGCAACTCGCGGATTGCCTCAGCATCCATGGAAATGCTCTCGTCAACTTCGTCCGGGCATTAGCGACACAATAGCCAATTATATACGGCGCGGACGGCCCCTGCAATAAGTCTCAGTCCATGTACTGCGACAGCTTCTCGATCACTCCTCCATCCGGCCCGCGAAGCGTTACTTCCAGCGGCATCTGGCCAGGCAAGTTGTGCGTGGCACAGCCGAAACACGGGTCATAAGCTCGGAAGGCCATTTCCACCATGTTCAACAGCCCCTGGTTCACGTTACCCTTGCAGATCAACTTCTGGGCGGCCTTCTTCACCGACATGCAAATCGGGGCGTTGTTGTTCGTCGTGCCGACAATCAGGTTCACCTTGGTGAGGATGCCGCGCTCGTCGGTCGTGTAGTGATGCGTGAGCGTGCCCCGCGGGGCCTCGACGCAGCCCACGCCTTCCGTCGGCGTGGCGGTGGGCAGCACGCGATATTCCTTGCCGGTGATCTCCGGGTCGCGGGCCAACTCGACCCAGTGCTCGGCCGCGTACAGCAACTCGACCAGCCGGGCCCAGTGCGTGGCCAGCGTATGATGCACCGGCTTGCCGCCCAAGGTCTCGTACATCCGCTTGTATTCGGCGTTGGCCAGCGGCGTCGCCATCCCTTCGGCCACGTTGCAGCGCGACAGCGGCGTCGCCTTGTAGACGCCCGAGTCCTCGCCGTCGACAAAGCCCTTCCAGCCGATCTTCTTCAAATAGGGGAACTTCAGGTACGACCACGGCTCGACCCGCTCGGCAATGTGATCACGATACTCGGCGCAGTCGTACTTGGCGAATTCCTTGCCGCTGGGGCTGGTGATGCGGACCTTGCCGTCGTAGAAGTTCGTGCAGTTGTCGGCGTCGACCATGCCCATGTTGTAGGTCTTGTGCAGGTAGACGTCGCCGGTGATCAACGCGACGTAGGCCTTGTTGGCCAGCACGACGTCGTCGAGGATCTTGAGCGAGAACTTGGCGAACTCGACGGCCTCCAGCCCGCGGGCCTCGATCTCCTTGCGCTGGGTCTCGTCGATGCCGTGGCTCACGCCGCCGGGCAGACCCCAGTTGGGATGGACGGCCCGGCCGCCGATCATCTTGATGAGCGCGTGCCCGTCGTGCCGCATCTTGAGCACCTTGCCCGCCACGTCCATGCCGACCTTCTTGACCACGCCCAGGATGTTCCGCTCGGCGGCGGGGGCGTCGGGACCGAGGACGAAGTCGGGCCCGCTCAGGGCGTAGAAGTGGGTCGTGTGGTCGGTGGCGTAGAAGATGCTATAGAACAGCTCCCGCAGCTTCTTGGCCGTGGGCGGCGGATCGACGTGGAACACGCGGTCCAGGGCCTTGGTGGCGGCCAAGTGGTGGGCCTCGGGGCAGACGCCGCAGATGCGGGCCGTGAGGTTCGGCATGTCTTCCGCCTGGCGGCCGACGCAGAACTTCTCAAATCCGCGGAGCTCCGGGATCTGCACGTAGGCGTTGGCCACGTCGCCCTGCTCGTCGAGGAAAATGTCGATCTTGCCGTGGCCTTCCAGCCGCGTGACGGGGTCGATGGAGATACGTTTCATGGGAGTAAATGGAAAGGGATCACGAAATCACGAAAGTACGAAATCACGAAAGAAAGGCAGTGGGACAAGAAGACATGCTTGCGCTGAAGTACGGCTTTTTCGTGCTTTCATCCTTTCGTGTTTTCGTGATTCGGTTTGCGTTCTTCACTTCTTAATTGTTCGGAGTCCCATTCGCCTTCTTCGTCCTTCGCAGCAGGCTGCCGGCGAGACTGAAGCGATAGAACGTGCCGACGGGATCGGGAATGCCTTCGGCGATGATGCGGTCGATTTCCTCTTCGTTGTTCGAATCGATGACCGAGGCCACGGCGCTCATCAGCCGCGAGCCGTAGTCGTCGACGCCCTCGTTCGGGCCGTGGCAGCCGATACAAGGCGAGTTTACCGCCGGACACAAGGCCCCGCAACCGGCCCGCGTGGCCACGCCGCAGCACATCAGGCCCTGCTCCAGCAGGCAGGTCTCGTCGTCGGGAATGATCTCCCAGGTGCGGCGGAACTTCTTGATCTTCTTCTCGCTCTTCTTCCGCTTGCACTCCTCGCAGACGGTCGTATCGACGCCGATGGTCGAACCCTTCGGCGGCAGCTTGCCCGTCACGATGGCCTCGATCGCCTTCCAGATGGCGTCGGCCTCCGGCGGGCAGCCGGGCAGGAAGTAATCGACGTCGACCGTCTGGCGGAGCGTCTTCAAGGTGTCGTAGAACACCGGCAGATAGAGCGTGCCTTCCGGCACTTGCGTTTCGTGCTGCGGATAAACGTTCTGCGGGTTGTCGGGCCCGGTGGCCGAACCCTGGTTGTAAACGGTCTCGAAGATCGACTTGCGGTCGTTGAGGTTGCCCAGCCCGGGGATGCAGCCTTCCGAGGCGCACGAGCCGAAGGCCACGAGCACTTTGGACTTCTGGCGGAGCAGGCGGGCCATGTATTCCTGCTCGCTGTTGCGGATGCCGCCGTTGAAGAGGCAGACGTTGATTTCGCCGTCGGCCATTTTCTCGATGTCGCGGACCTTGCCGTCGGCGATGCAGGGGCAGAACACCAGGTCGAAGGCGGCGTCGACGTTGAGGATCTTGGCGTCGATCTGCAAGATGGAAATCTCGCAACCGCCGCACGACGCGGCCCAATAAATGGCCAGCTTGCCCTTGGCGGCTTTCTTTTCGGTAGCTTGACTCATGATAACATCTCCAGCTAGTTCTTAGATCTTAGTTCTTAGATCTTAGGAAGAGAACTCGGCACTATTCTAAGCTCTAAGTACTAAGTTCTAAGTACTAAGTTCTAAGTACTAAGTTCTAAGTACTAAGTTCTAAGTACTAAGTTCTAAGTTCTAAGTACTAAGTTCTAAGTACTAAGTTCTAAGTACTAAGTTCTAAGTACTAAGTTCTAAGTACTAAGTTCTAAACCACCTCCAGCGCGTCTTCGTGTTCTTTCAGGATCGTTTCCAGGGCTTCTGCGCGATGGCCGTTTTCAGCCCAGTTGCCCGGCCACTTCAGGGGACCGAGCTTGCGCACGTCGGCCACGAGTTGATCGATGGCCTCGGCCAGTTGCTGCCCTTCGGCCGCGGAGGCCCAAACCAGGCGGACGCGATCGGGCTCGACGCCCATCGCCCGCAGCGTGTGCTTGAGGATCGAGTACCGCCGCATGGCCTTGTAGTTCTGTTCGATGTAGTGGCATTCGCCGGGGTGGCAGCCGGCGATGAGCACGCCGTCGGCCCCGGCGGCCAGGGCTTTCAGCACGAAGCTGGGATCGACCCGGCCGCTGCACATCACGCGGATTACGCGGACGTTGGGCGCGTACTTGATGCGGGCCGTGCCGGCCAGATCGGCCGCGCGGTATGAGCACCAGTTGCAGCAAAAGCCCACGATTTTGGGTTCGAAGTTTTCGGACATGGGTCTTGGGTCTTAGGTCTTGGGTCTTAGTTCTTAGGTCTTGGGTCTTAGTTCTTAGGTCTTGGGTCTTAGTTCTTAGGTCTTAGTTCTTAGCTCTTAGTTCTTAGCTCTTAGTTCTTAGCTCTTAGTTCTTAGCTCTTAGTTCTTAGCTCTTAGCTCTTAGTTCTTAGCTCTTAGTTCTTAGGTCTTGGGTCTTGGTTCTTTGAGTCTTGCGATCATAGGTCTTGGAATGGCTCGGAATTCATCAACTAAGACCTAAGACCTAAGAACTAAGACCTAAGACCATTTTTTCATCCGGCCGCGGCGGTGGCAGGTTCCTGCTCGATAGCGGCCCCGTTTCCGTTGGCGTCCCAGAGGGTGCCTTCAATCTCGGCAAAAATCTGTTCGTTGTTGAAGTGGGCCCCGGTAATCACGCCGGCCGGACAGGCCGCCACGCACGTGCCGCAGCCCTTGCACAAGGCGGTAATTACGTGGCTCGCGTGCTTCAGATCGAAGTACTCGATGGCGTTGTACGGGCACATCGTGTTGCAAATCCGGCAGCCGGAACACTCCTCTTCGTTGATCGAGGCCACTACCGGCTCGATCATCACCTGGCCCTTGGTGATCATGCCGGAAATCCGGGCGGCGGCCGCGGCGCCCTGGGCCACCGAGGCAGGAATGTCCTTCGGTCCCTGGCACACCCCGGCCACGAAAATGCCGTCGGTCATCGTGGCCACCGGGTCGAGCTTGGGATGCCGCTCGGTGTACCAGCCGGCCATGCTGCAGGAAATGCCGCATTTCAGGCCCATCTCCTTGGCGTCGGCCTGCGGCTCCAGACCGCCCATCAGGATCACCATGTCGACCGGGATCCGCCGCTGCTTGCCCAAGAGCGTGTCTTCCACCTGCACGATCAACCGGCCGGCCTCGTCGGGCTGACGGGCCGCGTCGGTCACTTCGGCCACCTTGCCGCGGACGAAGTGCATGCCTTCCGCCAGCAGCCGCTGGTAGAATTCCTCGTAATCCTTCTGCGGCGCCCGCATGTCGATGTAGAACGAGTAGACCTCGGCCTGGGTCTTCTCCAGCACGAGGTGGCCGAACTTCATCGCCGCCATGCAGCAGACGTTCGAGCAGTAGGTGTTGGTCGTCGTGTCGCGGCTGCCGACGCAGTGGACGATGGCCACGCGCTTCGGCTCGGTCTTGCCGTCGCGGAGCACGATCTTGCCGTTGGTGGGCCCGGCCGCGTTGCAGAGCCGCTCGAATTCCATGTTCGTGTAGACGTTGGCCAGTCGCCCGTAGCCGTACTGCGGAATCCGCTTGCAATCGAACGGCTTCCAGCCCGTGGCCATCACGATGTTGCCGACCTCGACCTCGACGATCTCGTCCTGCTGCGTGTAGTCGATGGCGTTGGTGGGGCAGACCTTCGAGCAGACCTGGCACTTGCCGCGGGTGAAGTAGGTGCAGTTCGCCGTGTCGAGCACGGGGATCCGCGGCACGGCCTGCGGGAAGGGCATGTAGATCGCCTTCCGCGTGGCCATGCCCACCTCGAACACGTCGTCGACCACTTTCCGCGGGCACTTCTCCACGCAAATCCCGCAGCCCGTGCAATCGGGGGCGTTGACCATGCGGGCCTTCTTGCGGATCTTGACCTTGAAATTGCCCACCGATCCGCTGACCTCTTCCAGTTCGGAGTAGGTGTACATCGTGACCTTGTCGTGCTGGCCGACTTCGGACATCTTGGGCGTGAGGATGCAGGCCGAGCAGTCCAGCGTGGGGAAGGTCTTGTCGAACTGGGCCATGTGTCCGCCGATCGACGGTTCGCGTTCGACGAGGTAGACCGGGTAGCCGGCGTCGGCCAGTTCCAACGTGGCCTGCAAGCCGGCGATGCCGCCGCCGATCACGAGCGTGGCCGGGTTGACCTTCACGTACATCCGTTCCAGCGGTTGCTGGTGCCGCACGCGTCCGGCGGCCGCGGCCACGAGGGCCTTGGTCTTTTCGGTGGCCGCTTTCTTGTCAATGTGGACCCACGAGCAGTGCTCGCGGATGTTGGTCATCTGCAGCAGGTACGGGTTGAGACCGGCGTTCTCGCAGGCCCGGCGGAAGGTCTTCTCGTGCAGGTGCGGCGAGCAGGCGGCCACGACGATGCGGGTCAGGCCCTCCTTCTTGATGTCCTCTTCGATCAGGCTCTGGCCCAGCGAAGAGCACATGAACTTGTAGTCGCGGGAGACGACCACGTCCTCGACGTTCTTGCCCGCCCAGCGCGCGACCTCTTCCACGTCGACCGTGCCGGCGATGTTGCTGCCGCAATGACAGATGTAAATGCCGATTTTCTCAGACATCGTAGTGTTCCTGTGCTGACCCGTAGGGTGGGCTTTCGCCCGCCCATGTACCAAGGCGGGCTAAAGCCCACCCTACCTGTTCATACCGCTGCCGCCAGTTTTCCGTTCAATTTCGCCGTCAACACGGGCATGGCGGCGACCAGTTCCTTGCCGAAACCGAGCTTCTTCGGGTCCAGACCGAAGGCGATGCCGAGGATCTGGGTGAAGTACAAGATCGGCAGGCTGAATTGCGTGTTGAAATGGCCGTTCACCCGGGCCTGGTAGCCGTCCATGTTCAACTGGCACATCGGGCACATGCAGAGGATCATGTCGGCATGGTAATCCTGGGCGCTTTGCAGCAAGCGGCGAATCAACTCGAAGGCCTGCGGCTCGCTGATCTGCGTCATGTGCCCGCCGCAGCAATGGGCCTTGACCGGATAGTCGACGACCTCGGCCCCCAGCCACTTCAAGAGGTTATCCATCTTCATGGGGTACTCGGTGCTGTCGCCGCCCTTGATGGGGCGGACGACCTGGCAACCATAGTAGGGGGCGACCCGCAGCCCGGCCAGCGAACGCACGACCTTGTCCCGCACGGCCCGTTCGCCGATGTCGTCATGGATCACGTCGAGCATGTGGCGGACCGTTACCCGGCCGGGATCGTAGTGCAGGCCGCCGGCGGCCAGGCACTGGTTGATCTTCGCGCCCATCTCCGGGAAGTCGGCCATCAGCCGGTCGGTCTTCTTCAGGTTCAAGTAGCAGGCCGCGCAAGGGGCGACCAGTTGCTTGATCTGCGGATCGACCAGGGCCAAATTCCGGGCAATGACGGCACAGGCCGCCAGTTCGTCCTGGCTGAAGTATTCCGTCGCCCCGCAGCAGTTCCAATCGTCGATCTCCTGGAGTTTGATATCCAGCAGGTCGGCCACTTCACGGACCGAATGGTCATAGGCGGCGGCGTTGATTTCCAACGAACATCCGGGGTAGTAGGCGTATCGCATGGGAAGGGTCGCTAAGGGGTCAATAGGGGGCGGGAAAGGTCTTAGGTCTTAGGTCTTAGGTCTTAGACAGAACGGGCATGGCTGCGATTCTAAGTTCTAAGTTCTAAGCTCTAAGTTCTAAGATCTAAGTTCTAAGATCTAAGTTCTAAGTTCTTTCCCCCAACTCTTTCGCTTTTCGAATAATCGCTTGCAACTGGGTAACGTTCTTGATTTTGCTGGGCGTCAGGGCCATGCGGCCGCGTTTGAACATGGCGAAGCCCATGGGGCCCATCTTCATGGCCTGCAACGGCCGGTTCAGCAGGTGATAGCTGGTGGCCAGGCCCAACTCGAAGCTCCGGCCGTATTTGTCGACGAAGTCGGTAAAGGCCTTGGCCAGAGCCGGGGCGTCGGTGTCGTGATACAGCCGCTGGGCAATCGACATCCGCTTCAGCGCGTACATGATGTCGGTGATGGGGATTTCCTGCGGGCAGCGGGTGGTGCAGAAGTAGCACGAGACGCAGACCCACATCGTGTTGGCCGCCAGCACCCGCTCGCGCTCGCCGGCGTTGATGAGGGCGAAGATCGTTCGCGGCGTATAGTCCATGTCCGCGCCGCTGGGGCACGAGCCGCCGCAACTGCCGCATTGCAGACAATGCGCCAACCGCTCCCCGCCGGGGGTGGCTTCAATTACCTGCGCGAGGAAGGAATCCTTTTTTCGGACGGTATGTGTGGTCATTGGTGTGCTCCGCCGCGGTTCGTAGGGTGGGCTTTAGCCCGCCCGCATTCCTATCGTAGGGTGGGCTTTAACCTGCCTGCCTGCACTCATATCGTGGGGTGGGCTTTAGTCCGCCCGCCTTGCTGAAACAAGTGCGGACTGCCTCTTCAGCAACCGGCGTTCCAAGCGGACGCCGGTTCAGGAGATTCGTCGTAACGAGTTTTGTTCCATGGACTTGCATTTGTGTCACTAGGTTGGGTTTCGTCGTGCCAGGCGGTCTGATCCACGGAATTTCGTCGCGCGGTTCCGCGGAATTCCGCGAGACGTGGCCCGTGAGGGCGCGCATCACAGTCAACGACTCGGCCACGCTTCCCGTGGCGACGGCGGAAAGGTGAATCAGGTTGACCGGCTACGGAACGGCAGCCAGACAACCTTCTTCACTCACGGGACAAGCGGCTTGTCGATTTTGTCCCGCCCCCGCTGGGCTTGCCCCAGCGGAGCGGAGGATTGGCCACTAGAAACGCCGCCTCGCCCACCCCTTTCGCCGTTTTCCGCATGTTTCCGCCGCCCGGCCCTCGGGCCGGGCGGCGGAAACATGGGAAAAACGGCGAGCAGTGATTGAAGGCTGGCCAGTAGTGGTCAAACCTTCGCTCCGCTGGGGCAAGCCCAGCGGGGGCGGGAGGGCAGTCTTCGACTAAATCGACAGACCGCAAGCCCGTAGGGGTCGTATACTTCTTGCTGGCTGCGCTTAGCCATTGAACCCGAATCACCGGAAAGGGCGACTTGGCAGTTGCCGATTAGACTTCGGCCATCGCGTTGCGGCCTGAAGACGGAACCACTTAAATTCGCCGCTAGGGAATCGAGGAAGCGTGGGGCAATCAGTAGATTCGGGACTGTCGCTGCAGGCCGAACACGATCTTCGACGTTGACTCGGCCCGCCGCAAGCGCGCGGGGCCTCCTGCCACTTCCGCTCGGCCAGGAGCGTCTTCACCAAGAACTTCACGCACGCTTCGCAGATCGGCAACGCCTTGTTGGGTGTGGCGCAGTCGATGTCGTCAATGTGCCAATACTGGATCTTGTCGGCCCATTTGGGGAATTGGTCCAGCAGTATGGCATGGTGTTCGGCCTTCTTGAGCGCAACGACCAGATCGGCATTTTCCAGGTCGGCCTCGGAAAGTCGAACGGGAAAACGCTCCCCATCGAAGGGAATGCCCGTCGCGATCAATCGATAGGCGGCGAACTCGGAGATGGGCCCCTCGCCCTCGGCCATCTTTGCTCTCAGGCCGCGCGAGGTCGCCCACCACGGCAGCCCGTGCTGCTTGGCGAGGGCGTTGAACAGGTACTCCGCAAAACGCGAACGGTAGAAGTTGCCGGTACAGAGGAACAGAACGGTGTTGTACGTCATCGTGGTCATCTTGCTGATCTTTCTGGTCCGTAGAATGAAGGGCCGCGATCATACAAAGATTCGTCGGTTTGGACAATCCAGATTGATGTTACGAATCGGTTTGCGGGGCACAAGCTGCCAATTCCCTTCTGCAGGGTCACGATAATATGGGAAAGACGGAAAAGATGGTCGCGCTTGCGTCAAAATCGGCGTTCGCGTTCCGCATCCCGGAGGGATGCCAGCCATTAGCCGGTGGTCAGCGCAGCGCCACCACCGGAACGGAATCGCCCCGCATTCCGCATCCCGGAGGGATGCCAGCGCGCCGCCAACCGGTGGCAACGGACGATCATCGGTTACGCCCCGGGAGGGATCACGGCCGCGAGCGGGTAAGGGAGAGGCCAGGAGTTGCTGGCCTCCCCCTCCCCATCGTCGCAATGGGGTCAATTCCCCATATTTACCGGCGTGAGGATCTCTCACCGGGCGACCCCAACAGTAGTTGCCCCGTGACGGGGAATCACACGCCATGCTTTGCCATGAGTGTCGCGGTAGGTACAGAATTCCTCCAAGGTTAACAGGCCGAGTTTGCGCCGAAAATAGCCCACCCGTAACTTCCCGTTGTCGTTGTAGTTCTTCCGCTTCCGCTTCATACAACGAAGCCGCATGCGGGTCCAGGAGTCGAGCTTCTGGAAGGCCCAACGACAGGTCGAGAAGGCCGTGGCGAAGTAATTCGCGGTGCCCCGTATGACTCGGTTCAGCTTCACGATCACGGCTCCGTCCAGGTTGTGATGCCGTGGGGTGAGTTCTCGAATCTTGCTTTTGAACTTCTGCACGGATTTGTCCCGCATGCGCCGGGAGAGAGCCGAGAGACGAAACCCCAGGAAGTCATATCCCTTTCCATAGGTCGTAATCTTCGTTTTCTCGGGACTCAAGCGAAGCCCGAGTTCCCCCTCCAGGACATGCCGGACCAGGCTCAACGCCTCTTGCGCCTGCGAGTCCGTCTGGCAGAGCACCACAAAGTCGTCGGCGTATCGCACAAAGCGGTAGCCGGCGGCGTGCAGTTGCCAGTCCAAATGATTCAGCACGATGTTCGCCAACAGCGGCGAAACCACGCCTCCTTGCGGTGTGCCGATCGTGGTGGGCTTGAACACCCCGTCTTCCATGACCCCCGCAGTGAGAAATCTTTCCAGCAAGGTGAGAATCTTCCCGTCCGACACCTCCGCGGCCACCGCTGCCATGATGACCGACTGCGGGAGGTTATCGAAAAATCCTTGGATGTCGGCGTCGAGCACCACACGGTACCCCTCGCGATGACATTCCAAGACCCTCTCCACCGCTTGGTGACAATTGCGTCCGGGAATAAACCCATAGGAATGCTCGTGAAACCGAGGCTCGAAAATCGGAGCAAGAAGCCTTCGAACCACCTCTTGCGCTACCCGATCACGAACCACCGGAATCCCTAACGGTCGCTTCTTGGTTGTGCCGGGACCTTTGTCGATGTAGACGCGACGCAGCGGCAAAGGCCGGAAACTACCGTCCTTCATCTCCCGCATCAGCGCCGTGAGGTTGTCCTCCAGGTTCGCCGCGAACATTTTGATGCTAACCCGGTCTACACCTGCGGCCCCGCGATTTCGTTTGACCGCTTGGAAGGCTTGTCGCATCAGTCGGGCAGTAATTCTCCCGGTGAGCGAGTGTACCTTGATTTTGCTCATGGTGAGCCTTTCATGCTTTGCAATCAGGGAGTTCAGGCTTGCAGGCTTTGGGGGACGTTTCTTAGCGTCCCCGCTCCTCGGCGGGGTTCCTCGGGTTTCCCGGCAAGAGCGCGGGCGGGCCATTTGGGGCTTCAATCGAGGAGGCTAACTTTCCTCATGGACTCGCGAGCCGTTCTCCTTCTTCTGTCGGTTTCCCCTTTCACGCGCATCTGACGCGCTACTCCGGGTCTGCTGCTGCCCTCAACGAGGAGGCTGCCAAGGCTGCCTTCTCCTCTCCGCCGCGTCGTCCTTGCCTTTTCGCCAGAGGTTTATAGGCGGGACTTACCGACCATCGGACGGCGTAGGGCTTCACCGGTCATGGTTCAGGACCATTTTCTCTAGGCGGCGACACGCACCACCGTGATGGTTCGAGACCGACACTCCGCACGTTCGATCCCAAGGCGGGGATTCGGGTCCCCGTCAACGCTTCCTCCAGGGGCGGTGTTTGGCGTACCATCCCGGCCGAAATGCCGTCTCCCAAAGTCTCCCTGCCTGGCCCCTTCGTCCTAGCGCTTTCTCCGGTCCTCCCGGTGTTGCTAAGCTGGCTGCGTACCTCTGCGGATGGGTGCAGAGTTCGAGCAGAGAGTTCTGTACGGGCGCGGACCCGCACAGGTAGGCTTTGGCTTGTTTCTATCCTCCTTTCATTGCCTCACCCTTTCTCCTTGTAATGGACTTAGTCCCGAGCCACTGCGGCTCACGCACCCCTCCGGGGTCGTGCCGCGCGCGCGCGCGGCAACCCGGGGTGCGCTGCGCGTAGGACTGGGAAAGGCCGCCGAGTTGGCGGGTGCCGAGTAGCAAGATCGGCGAACGCGTCCCGCAATGGTACCCTTCGTCGTTTCCGCTTTTCCCATTGTTCGCGATCCAGCGCACCGACAGCCGATATAGCCGCGACTGCGCCTGCCAAGAAACTAGCTGTCCAGGTTGGACAGATGCGTCTCGCGGCCATCGGGCGAGCGGGCGATCAGCACGCCGGCATCGTTCTCTTCGTCGTCGACGATCGGGTACAGTTCGGTGCCGTCGCTCAGCGTGAGGATCACGCCGCGATGATCGATGAAGAGCTGCTGACGCTCCGCAGGCGTCATGTAGCGGATGCCGGTAATCTGCAGCCCGATAAGTCCGTGCGTTTCCCGCAGGATGCGCTTTTCCAGTGTTCGCGACATAATGCGCCTCCTCACGTAACCACTGCCAGGCGGACGAGGTCCGCGATCGATCGGAACTTGTTCGGCGCGGCAAGGTAGCCGATGCCGCGGTGCAGGTGCAATTGGAACTGCCGTCGCAGCACCTCGTCCGACGTGCCCAACCCGTCTTGCGTGCAGCGTTCCTTGACCAAGGCCAGGTAAAGCTCGTGGTAATCGCCGCCGAAGACCGGCCAGGCCATTTCCACGTTGCTGTCGGCCTGGATCGTAATCGGCGTCGGCGGCGTGGGCTCGGCCAGCGAGACGCACAGCGCCCAGCGGCAGAGAATGTTCCACTGCGCGATGCCGGTCTTCACCTTCAGGCGGATGAGTTGCTCTTTTGCCTGCGACGAAACGCGAATTTGCTTGATGCTCATGATTGCTCCTCGCGGGTCCAGAAATATCCCTCTTCGCCCACGGTCACCTTCTTTTCCTCGTCGTAATTCAGGTGGTAGGCACGCGAAATGTGGGGCGCCAACTCATCGTAGTAGCGGCGGTCCACCTCGGTGTCGGTCGAGAGGATCACCACCTGGTGGCTGGCATTGGGAAAGTACCGCTGGACCAGGTGATTGCGATGCTTGACGTCGAGCCGGGCCATCGGCGTGTCGATAATTGCCGGCAACGACCGGGCCGACGCGCGGGCCAGGCCCCACAGGACGGAAATGGCGAAAATCTGCTTCTCGCCCTCCGAGAGCCGGCGCTTGGGGATGGCGTGGCCGGCGTCGTCGAAGATCCGCACGGAAAAGGTCTCAGGGTCGATGTGGATCTGCTGGACCAACGTTTTCTTGCGGAGCAGGAAGCGGAACGACTCGGTAATGAGCGTCGAAAGCCGGTGGATTTTGGCGGTGGTCGCCTGGCGGAGGTATTCCTTCATGGTCTCGCGGGTCCGTGCGGCCAAGTTCGCCATCCGTGCCGCCTCGTCGCTGCCGATCGCCGCCTCGGTCCGCTTGCCCACGAGTTTCTGCCGCTGCGTCTCCAGCGCCAGAACGTCCGCTCGGATCTGGCGCGTGAAGCGCGATTCCATCGCCGCGGCGTCGGCGATCAGCCGTTCGGCCAGGTTGAGCCCCAGCAGCGACTTGATCGCCGAGCCGAGGACCGCGCTGCAGCTCTCGTCCTCGGCCAGGAAGCGGATTTTCTCGGCATCGAAGAAGAACAACTGCGAGATGCCCAGCGGCACCAGCTCCTCGACCATCTGGTTCCAGTTGTCCGAGAGCCAGCGGTCGCGCACTCCATCGCGGGCGACGTACAGTTCCTCCGCCACCTTCTGGCCGCGCAGGCTCCAGGCCCGGCAGACCTCGTACAAGTGCTCTTCTCCTTCGGCGGCGAAGCGGAAGCGGAGCGCCAGCGAAGCACCTTCCCGGGCTTCCACGCCATGGTGGATGCACTCGCGCAAGAACTGCTCGTAGCCGAGGCTGCCGCGCTTGGAGCAGAGGGCCCGCGAACCGTACAGGGCCAGTTGGATCGCGTCCAGCACGGTGGTCTTGCCGCCGCCGTTGATCCCGCCGAAGAGGATGATGGGCGCCCTTTTGCCGTTCCGCCGCTGCGGCGCGAGGTTGAACGTCTGTTCGCCACGGTACAGGCAGAAGTTCCAAAGGGTCAGGCGTTCCAGGATCATGAGGGGTGTTTCTGCTTGGGTCTCATTGTGGCGACCCCATCCAGCTCGCCTGGATGGTGAAGGAGGTTGAATGGCTAATGACGAAAACGAGCTAACCAAGGCACCGTCCAGCTTACGGTTTATCGATTAAGCCGAAGGCTGCCCTCCCGCCCCCGCTGGGCTTGTCCCAGCGGAGCGAAGGATTGGCCACTAATGGCCAGCCTTCAATCGCTGCTCGCCGTTTTTTCCGTGTTTCCGCCGCCCGGCCCGCCGGGCCGAGCGGCGGAAACACGGAAAAAACGGCGAAAAGGGTGGGCGAGGTGGCGTTTCTAGTTACCAATCCTCCGCTCCGCTGGGGCAAGCCCAGCGGGGGCGGGACTAAATCGACAAGCCGCAAGCTGGATGGGGTCGCATGTGTTTTTCGTTCTCCACTTTAGCCATTCAACCTTGTTCACCATCCGGACGAGCCGGATGGGGTCCAAGAGATCTGTGTAACAACGAGGGCTCGCGCCCCTGGCTGCTCTAGGCCGCCGCTCCGCGGCTATACCACTGCCGCCGGCTCGTCGAACAACGTGCGTTGCGGGCCGGGCAGGTCCTCGGCCTCCTTCCCGTCGCCGCGCCGTTTGACCGCCTCCCGCTGCGCCGTCTGCTCCGTGCGGATCCGCACGGCCTCCGCCTCGCTGGCGTACTGCCGGGCCCGCAGGCGGTCCTCCAAGGCCTCGTAAATTCCCGGCCGGCGCGACATCCCGCGAAACTGCCGCTCGATGTCCAGCAACTCGGTCTGCAGCGTGAAAAAATCCTCGTCGCCGCCGCAGATCGTCTTCAAAATCTCCCAGTCCTCCCCGCCGAGCACGGCGTCGTCCATCTCGGGCTTGGGGAAGGGGCGGCCGGTGACCTCTTCGAAAATCCTCGGCAGCGAGTCCTGGAACTCGTGCTTCTCCTGAAGCCACAGGCGGCGGATCTCCCGCAACTCGTCCATCGAGATCAATTCGAGCGTTTGCACCTCCGGCGGGCCCAGGCGGCGGACCTGCTCCTGCGCCTCCAAGACCCGCCGCAGCCAATGCTCCCGCCACTGGCGCTTGTAAGGCCCGGCCACCGTGCTGTCGTGGAACAACTGCACCCGCCCGTCGATGCGGCGATAGTCGCGCCGGCGCGGTCGTTGGGCTCGCCCAATTCGTTCCGCAGTTCCAAAAGCGGCGTCATCCACACCTTTTCCTCGTCGTTGGCGATCATCGCCTCCATCGAGCGGTCCTGGTCCACCAGCGTGCAGACCCAGCAGCCGAAGCGGCTCGTGCCGCAACTTGGCGTGGTGGTGTCGACCACCAGCGGGCACTCCCCGCCCGAGGTCGCTCCCTGGTACATCGTCAGTAGCGACTTGTTGTTGTGCCCCCAGGGGTTCTTGACCTGCATCAGGTACAGCCAGAACGTCGTCGTTGGCCCAATCCTCGATGGGCGTGTAGATTCGCGAGTTGGGCAGTTTGGCGTTCGGCGTCAGGCGTTCGCGGACCCGCCGCTGCTCGTGGCGGTCCATCGTGGCCGCGCGCCGTTGACTTTCCGCCTTCCGCGTGCCCAGCACCAGGATCGCCTCGCCCGATGCCTGCACCACCTCGCGGATGAACCGGTTCGAGGGCTTGATCTTCAGCCGGTCGGTACACCAGCGAAAGAGCTTTCGCGGAGCCGGATAGCCCTTGCCCATGAGGTTCACCCAGTAGGTGTCTTTGACCTCCGGCGTCAGCTTGTGCGGCACGACCGGCATCCCCTGCTCTTTGGCCGCCGCCCGCATCTTCTCGTGCGAGGCATCGACCCACGTCGCCACCACCGGCTGCTCGACGAGGGTGTCGGTGGAGATAACGTGGATCGGCTTCTGTCTCTTCTTCGGGGGCAGTTCGGCCACCGCCGTCCAGACCAACTGCAAGACGGTGCTGGAGTCCTTGCCGCCGCTATAGCCGATTACCCACGGCACCTGGTCCCACAGGTACAGCTCGCGGATTTCCTCCCTGACGGCCTGGACCGTCGGACCGAACCCGCCGCTCCTTGAACGCCGACTTGTTCCCCTCGCCATTGCGGGGGCGCCGCCGGAAGTGAGGGCAACAGGCTCCCCTCGCCCGCGACCATGGGTACATGGTGCCCGGGGAGAGGGGCCGGGGGTGAGGGCAGTTTCTCCTTCGATCGGCGTTTACGCGCCTTTCCTTCTTCCATTGCTGGTCCTCCGGAATTCCTTCTCGAGCTGCTGCTCGTCGGCGGTCAATTTCAATCCCAGGTGCTTCTTGATCAGGTTGCCGGTAAGCACCACGTTCACCGTTTTCTTGGAGAGCCGGCCCGCGCTCATCGCTCGCCCTTCCCAGACGGCGGAGTTGCTCCGCGACCAGTCCAGCGACCGCAGCTTGCCGAGTTGCCCCTTCCAGGCGTCGGGAAAGGCCCGCAAGAGCGAATTCCCCGCTCGCCCCAGCCCGGCCAGCCCCAGGGTGTGGGCATGGATATAATCCCGCCGCAGGTCGGACGTGCTCACCTTGCGGTCTTTGGCCAGTTGCCAGTCGGGGATCTGCCGGGCGACCTCGCACCAATAGTCGGCCGCCAGGTCCACCCGCTTCTCGGCCGTGTCGAGTTCGATGTCGGCCAGCAGCGAGCGCGTGGCGTTGTAGATCCCGCTGAGGGTGAACAGCTTGAGCGAGCGGTTGGAGATCGTGCTCCGCTCCAGCTCGGTCAACTCCGTAAAGACGGGCACTCTTCGGAGCAGGGCCTTGGCGGTCTGCGAAAAGTCGTCCCGTTCGTCGTACAAGAGGCTCAGCGACCGGGTCGGCCGGATCGCGTAGCGGTTCAGATCGGCGAACATTTGCTGGCAGCGTTTCAGTCCCGCGTCGACGAAGAACACGACCGAGATCGTTTCGTCGCCCACGTCCGGGTTCTCGCGCAGGGCCGCCTCGATCCCCGCCCGGCGGTGCTGGCCGTCGTTGATCACGAAGCGGGCGTCCATGGGGATGCGGAGCCGGCCGAGTTTTCGCTCCGATTCGTCCTCCCCCAGCGGCTCGAACTGCACCTTGCCGTCGATCGAGGCCGTCAGCGCCGAGAAGGTGTAGCCCTTCTTATTGGCCAGGATGTAGCGGGCGATCTCGGGGACGCGGTTCTTGTTCAGAATCCGCTGCGCCCGCAGTTCCGGGCGGAGTTCGTCCTCGTCGAAGAGGAAGATGCGGGGGATCAGCCGCAGCGGGCACATCGAGACATAGTATTCGCGTCCCGCCTGGACTCCCCGGATGGCGGGGAAGTTGTACTCGAATGTCGGCATGCCGGCGGACCTCGCGCGAGTGCGGTTGGAAGTCAATTTATTTCACTTCCAGATCATACCGGTTGACTTCCAAACGGTCAAGCGGGAGAATTCAAGAAAGCAAAGCGTTCCGCATCCCGAAGGGATGCCAGCCATTAGCCGGTGGTCAGCGCAGCGCCACCACCGGAAGAGGATCGTCCCGTGTTCCGCATCCCGAAGGGATGCCAGCGCACCGCCAACCGGTAGCAACGGACGATCATCGGTTGTCCCCCGTAGAGATCACGGCCGATTCGCGCTGCGACCCCTCCGGGGTCGTGCCGCATGCGGCGACCGGCAACCCGGGGTGCGCTGCGCGGCCCCGGGCTAATGGCTGGCATCCCTCCGGGATGCCAATCCACCATCCACCGTCCTATCGCTCCCCCCCATGCGCCCGATCTACCTCGACTACAACGCCACGACCCCCCTGGACCCCCGCGTCTTCGAGGCCATGAAGCCCTATTTCCTGGAGGAATTCGGCAACGCCGGCAGCCGCACGCATCTTTACGGCCAGCGGGCCAAGGAGGCCGTCGAGGCGGCCCGCGGGCAGGTCGCGGCCGTACTGGGGGCCCGCCCCGAGGAAGTGATCTTCACCAGCGGGGCCACGGAAAGCAACAACCTGGCCCTGCTCGGGCTGGTCCCCTACGGCCTGGAAACCGGCCGCCGGCACGTCCTCTCCACGGCCATCGAGCACAAGGCCGTCCTGGAGCCGCTCGACCAGATGCGCCGGCTCGGCTTCGAGGTCGAACTGGCGCCGGTCACCCGCGGCGGCTACGTCGAGCC
Organism: uncultured Planctomycetia bacterium; assembly: GCA_963779975.1. GTDB lineage: Bacteria > Planctomycetota > Planctomycetia > Pirellulales > Thermoguttaceae > JANXQG01. The sequence continues at coordinate 232,746 of CAWAAL010000026.1, forward strand.
CGAGACCATCCGCCGGCGGCTCCGCCCCGATACGCTCCTCGTTTCCGTGATGCATGCCAACAACGAGACGGGCGTGTTGCAGCCCGTCGAGGAGATCGGCGAGATCCTGGCCGACAGCGGCACGTTCTTCCACACCGACGCGGCCCAGACCTTCGGCAAGGAGGTCGAGTCGTTGCGGAAGGTCCAATGGGACTTCGCTTCCATCAGCGGGCACAAGATCTACGGGCCAAAGGGCGTGGGCGCGATTGGCGTGCGGCGAAGAACGGGCGAGCGCCGGCCCTTGGCACCGCTCCTGTATGGCGGCGGCCAGGAAAGGGGCTTGCGTCCCGGCACGCTGTCGGTGCCGCTGATCGTCGGCCTGGGCAAAGCGGCCGAGTTGGCCGGGGCCGAGTATCAAGGTCGGCGGGAACGTGCGGCAAAAGTCAAGCGGTCGTTCCTGGCGGCGTTACAAGAGGTAGAGCACCAGGTCAACGGCGACCTCCAGCGGTCTCAGGCCCATGTCGTGAACGCCAGCTTCCGCGGCGTGGACAGCGAGGCGCTCATGCTTGCGTTGCGCGATGACTTGGCCATCTCGAGCGGGTCAGCATGCATAAGCGCCCAGTACGCTTCCAGCCACGTCCTGAGGGCAATGGGCATGGAAACCAAGACGATCGAGTCGGCGATTCGGATTTCGTGGGGACCAGGCGTACAGGCAATACCGGCCGAGGAGTTCGTTGCCACGGTCCGTGCAATCCGGATTTAGCAGTCCAGTTGCCAACGTGCGATTCCTATCGCTTGGCGTTTCCTCCCTTGCGAGTTTTCCGGAATTCGCGCTCCAGTTCCTCTTCATCGGGAGACAGCGGGAGCCCGAGGTGTTGTTTCACAAGGTTCCCCGTCAGAGCGACGTTCACGTTCCGTTTCGACAATCGCCCCGCATTCATTGCGCGGCCTTCCCACAATGCGGCGTTGCTTCGGGACCAGTCGAGCGTGGACAAGTTCTTCAGTTTCGCCTTCCATGTGCGGTGAAAGGTCGTGAGGAGTTGATTTCCCACACGCGCGATGGCTGCTAAAGCTAGCGCATGCGCATGGATGTATTCGCGTCGTAGATCGGCGGTGGCGACCTTGTGCTCCTTCGCCAGTTGCCATGCGGGAATGCGTCGGCCGACCTCGATCCAAAACTCGGCCGCGACCCGGGTCTTCTCCTCCAGAGACCCTAGTTCCAGCCCCGCGAGGAGCGTCTGCACGGCACCGTGGATGGCGCTGAGCGTGAAGAGCTTGGTGGAACGGTTGGAGATACTGCTCTTTTCGGTTTCGGTAAGTTCCGCGAAGAACGGAACTGCCGACATTACGCATTTCGCAAGCTGCGCGGCTTCATCCCTCTGGTCGTCGAGCAAAGCAAGAGAAGCCGAAGTTCGGATCGAGTTCCGCGCCAGATCGGCGAATACCTGCCGGCAGCGCTTCAGGCCCACGTCGGGGATCAGCACGGTCGAGATCGATTCATTGGCGAGTTTGGCGTTGGCCGCCAGTGCAGTTTCGATGGCCGCAATCCAATACTGCCCATCCCTGACTGAAAACCTTGCGTCCATAGGGACGTGCAAATACCCGATGTTCACGCCTACGTCGTGCGTACTGCGTTCGAACTGGACCCTGGCGCCAACGCACGCGATGAGCGGCGGAAGGGCATATTGGGCCGGGTTTTCAAGAATGTACCGGACGAGTTCGCGGACTCGCTGCTTGTTGACGGTCGCCCGAGCCCGCAAGTCAGTCGTTGCGTCGTTGCCACGAGCGCCGAAAACCTGGAGGATATGGCGAAGAGGGATTGCCGAGACGTAATACTCGCGCCCCGCTTGCAATCCCCTTACCGCCGGTAAAATCATCGCGAATTCCGACATGACAGGTTCCGGGTCGTGGAAGTGAACATAAACCTCCATGAAGCTTACCTTTTCACTTCCAAGCCGTCAAGCCGCGGCGAGTTGTAAAGTGAAACCCGTCAGTCGCAATCGAACTTCTTCTTTCGGTGCCAGGCAAGATGGACCGGGCTGGGCCAGCGCGTCCGATCATCGGGAAGGTGGAGGCAAGTCCCTTGATAATTTCCGAGAAGCAAGTCAGGCTTTCCGGACTCGGTAAACCTGCTTGACGCGACGACCACGCGATAATCGTCGGAGATCGTCCAAAGCCCCTTGTCGAACAGCCAGTGAGCGTTCTTGCAGAGCGCGATGCCGTTCCCCAATTCGTTGTTCCGGCTGTCCGCAAACTGGTGGATGTGCGCGGCATCGACAATGCTGGTGCCACTGATTGTCGCGAGGCGATAGCCGGTCAGCGCGCAAGTGTAGTCATACGCGGCAAGGATATGAATTCGGAACTTGGCTTCGCGCCCCACCTGCATCGCGTCCTCAGCGCTCTTGTACGCCGCATTCTGCTCGATTTCGACGTCGCTTGGAATCGGCAGTCCGATGAGTTCGTAAAGCGCAATTTGTTCGGACGGTCGGAAGTATTTCGCGATCAGGCAGGTGCCGCGCTTTGTCGCGACAGGCGGGGTCGCTGGCGAAGAGAACGAGGTCCGACGGCAGTTCCGCATATCGGGTCCGTTTTCGTTCGTCCGATTTCTCGAAGTTCTCGTCCAACGGGGTCCAAACACCGTCGCTGCCAAGATGGTGAAACGGATAGCGAACATCCGGTCGTTGTGGGCGTCGGTTGGCGACCACGGTGAAATACGACATGAATCGCGAAGCCAGGTCCGGCGTGAGAGGAAGCGTCTTGGGTGGAAGCAATTCTTCCTGCGCGAGGTCGAAAATAACGAGCAGAAGCAACGGCTTATGGGGCGCCGGGTCGCCGCTCGCACGGTCGACACGCAGTTTCGAGAGTTTACCGAGCCAATAATCGGCGGGTTTCACGAGGAGGTTTCCTCTTGCCTTGACGATTTGCTTTCCATCGCGCAATTCCTCGTCTTGCACTCCGGGCAGGGGGGCGGATCGGCCGGGGGGCGATCTTCGTTTCCGCTGCCGTACTCGATCAAATCATCCTCAAAATCTTCATCGACCACGCGCCAGGGCAGGGCGCACTCGGATTCCGCGAAGCGGATGGCCTCTGCGGCGGAGTCGAACGGTCCCTCGCGGGAATCGGCCCAGTCGAACCGGTCGGGCTCGCCGGCGCGGTTGTACCGCACTTCGAGGTAAAACATCGGGCACTCCTTTTTCGCCCGGTCATGGCACCGGTCCGTCCGAAACCCCCTATTTTACCAAACCCGTGTCGGACCTGAAAGGAGAGGGATAGGGTGAAAATTTGCCGGTGTCGCCGCGGCAGGGCGTTGCGTGGTACGATAGTCATAAGGAGGGATTCCCCATGGCATTAACCGCTCAGGAAGTTTTCACCCGCGAAGTCCGTGATCTGCCGCCGGCGGAACGGCTTCGGCTTGCGTCGCTGATACTCCAAGAGTTGACGCGATCGGGTGTCGCCATCGTGGAGCAGAGCGAGAGTTGGAGCCCAGAGGACGAGCGGGATCTCACGGCGTTTTCGCTGGATTACGCCAACCGGGCCTACCCGGAGGGCGAGGATCTTGTTTAACGCCGGCGACGTTGTGGTCATAGATTTCCCAGGCGTCACCGGCACCAAACGCCGGCCGGCGGTCATATTGTCGTCACCGGCCTACCATTCGTCGCGCCCTGACGTGATCGTCGGCCTGATCACCAGCCGTTCTGTGCTGCCGGACCGACCGATTACCAACTGCGTGACTCGTCGTCGGCGGGCTTGCGCCTGCCCTCGACATTTCGCAGCTTCTTGGCGACGCTTCCCCCCGCCGCGCATCCCGTGGTTGTCGGTCGATTGTCGGACCGCGATTGGGACGGCGTGCGGGCGTGCGTCAAGGCGGCACTGGCTGAATTGTAGGCGTGCGAAGTCCGTCGTGGCCAAACGCTCCGACCACTGGCACGTGGCCGGTGGAACGGCGAATGCTCACAAGCAACGAATCGCTGGGAGTTGAACTCCACAGCACGGTTATTGCGCGAACGGACGATCACCCGCAAGGGCAAGGATGTGTCGCACGTTCCTTGCCATCGGTTCCTCCAACGACCCCATCCAGCTCGGGGTCTGTCGATTTAGTGCCGCCCCCGCTGGGCTCGCCCCAGCGGAGCGAAGGATTGACCACTACTGGCCAGCTTCCAGTCGTTGTTCGCCATTTTTCCCGTGTTTCCGCCGCTCGGCCCGCGGGCCGGGCGGCGGATACACGGGAAAAATGGCGAAAGGGCTGGGCGAGGCCGCGTTTCTAGTGGCCAATCCTCCGCTCCGCTGGGGCAAGCCCAGCGGGGGCGGGATCGCGCTTTCGACTAAATCGACAGACCGCTTGCGCGTTGGGCTTCGATGGCGATTTGCGGCCCAAAACTTCCCGAATCGCCAATCACACCCGCCCACTCCCACGACCATGCTGCGCATCATGCCCGGCGACGGGCGTCTTACCGCGAAACGAAAACCCCAAGTGCTTGCCGGCCATGAGGTTGCGGCGAGGTTCCGGTTCCGCGGCGGGTTGTCGCTCTCGATCGGCTCACGCTGCGGGCGGGTATTTTTCCAGAATTCCACTTTTTCCCCGTCGGCGGAAGATCATGCCCGGCAAGGAGTTGGGGCTGCTGCGCCGGTCGCGGCCCGACAATCTCTCCAGAATTATCGTGGATGCCTCTTGACACGAGTTTATAACTATGGATAATTACAGACTATTATCTAAAGCCGTAGAACCCCACGAGCGAAAGGAGATCGACCATGCCTTGCCCCGCCGGCCAACCGCACGCCGCCGAAGAAGCGGCAACCGCCGCCGCGGAAGGATGCCGTGCTGTCCCGAATCTGCGCCCTGGCGATGGCGGGCCGGAGCTGCCGGCAAATCGCCGCGACGTTCGGACTGCCCAAGTCGACCGTCCATCGCTGGCTGCAAGAGCTGCGCGAGGACTGCCCGACGAGAGTCGCCGGCAGCGCGGAAATGATCGCCGACGCCTTCGCCGGCTACAAGTCGCTCTACGACGAGGCCCTGGAGGCCTGGCGCCTCTCGCAGGCGGACAAGGAAGAAGAGCAGGTCGTGGAGACCAAGACGGCTCGCGGTCCGCGCAGGAAGCGGACCGTCCGCAGGGAAAGCCGGGTGGGCAACCTGGCCTGCCTCGCCGCAGCCCGACGCGCCCTGGACGGGATCGCCAAGCTCGTGGCCCGCATCGCGCCGCGGCCGGGCAAAAACGAGAGAGAGAAGGGGAGAAAGGGAGAAAGGGAACGTGATGCCCGCGCCGGTGTCCCACTGCCGCAAAGCGAGCCGATCCAGTTGGGCACGCTGCGGCAGGGCGAATCGCGCAACCTGCGCGACGCGGAACACCGTGCCGTCGAGGCCAAGTGTCCCACCGGAACCGCGCCGCTCGCCGACGCCGCTGAAACGCCGCAGCCTCCGTCCCACTTGAACTCTGGCGACGAAGTGCCGCAGGGATTGCGGGAAGAAAGGGTGTTCGCCCCCAGAGGCTTCGCGACGGAATGGCCCGGCAGCCAGAAAACACGGACCGGGACGAGCCGGAAACGGGACGGAATGGGACAGGCGGTCGCCACTCGTCTGGATGCTGATCGCCACTCCGAGGAGCGTCAACCCCCGGTTTTCGCGGAGTATTTCGATTGGCATCCACGTCCTCTGGTGAAAGCAAATACTATCATCCGAGGCAAGACACGGCGACAAAAATTGGAATTCGGTTTCAATTGTCCCATTCCGAGCGCCGGTCGGAACGGCACTCGCCACAGGCAGGAGGCACGGCCACCGAATCCAACCGGGGCGTTGTAAGAGAATAATATGAGCAATCACCGTATGACCAACTGCGCAAGTCGTTCTTGTACGGCGCCAGGGGCATTGTGCCCACGATCAGCTTCAACAAGGACGACACGATTACCAAGTTGCGCCTCGACGCGGAATGGGGCCGGCCATGCCGACTCGCGAGGAGTCCCTCCCTTGCGGGGCCTACACCCCCAGGATAGACTTGAATTCAACTTTTTGCGAGGCAGACTCATCGTTTTCTTTGCTGATTGTGAACTGGCGGTAGCCCGACCGACATATAATGAGCGAGGAACACCAAACGAACGTCCGCCCCTCCACTCGCGAGAAGCACGAGGAGGGGCAGGCACGCAAGACACGAGACGCCGCGAAAACAGAAAAGGGAGACAAGCGACGGAAGAGGCAACAGCGCAAGAGGCGTCGCCCGCAAGAGGACCACTGACAATGACTACCGCGTCTGGAAACAAGACGAATGCAAAGATCAACGACCTCTTCCAGCGTGGGGAGTGGGAGGCAGCGCGCCGCCTGCTGGTTCGAGAGCAGGACAAGGAGCCCGCGAATCACTGGGTGCTCACGCAATTAGGCGTCACATTCTATGAGCAGCGGCGCTACGAAGAAGCGCTCCCGCTCTTTCTGGCATCGCGAAAGATCGTACCCGACTGCCCGCTTACGTTATGGAATCTCGCCGGAACCCTCGACGCGCTCGGCAAGCATGCGCAGGCCATGCGGATCTACACTTCCCTACTCCAGAGTAACAAATCACCTGAGGATGATCCTTGTTGGGAGAGCGTGGAATGGGCAAACGCGCTCAAGACCGACTGCGTGTATCGATTAGGCGTTTGCTTCCAGCACTTGGGCAAGAAGCGAAAAGCCGAGTTTTGTTACCAGCAGTTCCTGAACCTGCTTTCCCTGGGGATCGAGGCAACCTACTCGATCGACGACGTGAAGCGTCAAATGCGCGACTTGCAGGGCAAGGGAAGAACCAGAGGGGTAGAGAGCGAAGTTCGCAAGACCGTTCAGGCGACGCTTCAGGCATCGGGGATCGATCTCAGCAAAGACTGATGGACGACCCTGCGGGAACTCAATGCCCGCGAAGTCTTGCCCGGTCGCCGCATCGCAAGTAAGAAATAGTTTCCTTCATTACGCTTGTTCACTTTCCCCAGGAGTCAGCATCAATGCTCGGTTTTGGCATTATTGGTTGCGGGATGATCGCGAGGTTTCACGCGAAGGCGATTGCCGAGGTTCGCGGGGCCAAATTGGTGGCCTGCTTCGACCAGGTTTCGGCGGCGGCCGACAAGCTGGCCGAGACGACCGGCTGCAAGGCCTATCACGAACTCGATGACATGCTGGCCGACCCGGCCGTCAACGTCGTCACCATCGGCACGCCCAGCGGCGCCCATAGAGATCCCGCCGTCGCCGCGGCGCGGGCGGGCAAGCACGTGATCGTGGAGAAGCCGCTGGAGATCACGCTCCGCCGCTGCGACCAGATCATCGCGGCCTGCCGGGAGGCGGGCGTCGTGCTCTCGACGATCTTCCCCTCGCGGTTCCACGACTCCAGCCAAGAGCTGAAGCGGGCGGTCGACGGCGGCCGCTTCGGACGGCTGACCCTCGGCGACGCCTACGTGAAGTGGTATCGCAGCCAGGCCTATTACGACAGCGGCGCCTGGCGCGGCACATGGGAACTGGACGGCGGCGGGGCGCTCATGAACCAGGCCATCCACAGCGTCGACATGCTGGCCTGGCTGATGGGACCCGTGGTCGAGGTGCGGGCCAAGACCGCGCGGCTGGCCCACGAGCGGATCGCCGTCGAGGACGTGGCCCTGGCCACCGTCGAGTTCGCCAACGGGGCGCTCGGCGTGATCGAGGCCACCACGGCCGTCTATCCCGGCTACTTGAAACGGATCGAGATCCACGGCAATCAAGGCTCGGCCGTCTTGGAAGAGGAAGACCTCGTGAAGTGGGATTTCGAGACGAAGAAGCCCCGCGACGAGGCCATCCTCGCGGCCATGGCCAGCCGCAAGAGCGGCGGCGGCGGGGCGGCCGATCCCGCGGCCATCGGACATCACGCCCACGCCAGGCAGTTCCAGAACGTCGTGCAAGCAATCAATAAGAAGACTGTCCCCTCGGTCGACGGGCCGGAGGGCCGCCGCAGCGTCGAGATCATCCTGGCGATCTACAAATCGGCCGAAACCGGCAAGGCCGTCAAGCTGCCGCTAGCCGGCGACCCGCCGCTGAAGGCCAGGCGGACGGGGAAGTAAGCGTGGGGAAAGGCGTAGGGTGGGCCGAGTGAAACGAGTCCCACCATCCCAGCGTCTCTTGTGGTGGGACTCGTTTCACTCGGCCCACCCTACAAATCGCGGAACTGGAAGAACCGAAGGAAAGCCTGTCAATGAGCCGCAAGGGCCGTAGAGCAAAGGAAGGCGCGGACGATCGAGCGGGTCGCCAGTCCGACGCGGCGCCCGTGCCGTCGGCGCAAACGGGCGTCCGCGCGCCGGATGCCTGCTGGTCGTTCGCCGTCTGCGGCCTGCTCATCCTGGCGGTCGGGCTGGTCTTCGGCAAGACGGTGACGTACGACTTCGTCAACTACGACGACGACAAGTTCGTCTACGATAACCCGATGGTTGCCCGCGGCGTCACCATGCAGGGACTCGGCTGGGCATTTACCACGGATACGGGCGGCGTGGCCTATCCGCTGACTTGGATCTCCTACATGCTCGATAGCCAGATATTCGGCACTAAGCCCTGGGGATATCATTTGACGAATGTCTTGTTGCATGCGGCCACCGCCGTGATCCTGTTCTTGACCTTGCGGCGGATGACCGGCAACCTGTGGGCCAGCACGCTGGTCGCGCTGCTGTTTGCCGTCCATCCATTGCGGGCGGAAGCGGTGGCGTGGGTGGGCGAGCGGAAGGGCCCCTTGAGCGGACTGTTTTTCGTGGCGACCATCGCCGCCTATGCCGCCTATGCCCGTCGCCCCTTCTCGCTCGCCCGGTATCTGGCGGTTGCCGGGCTGTTCATCCTGGCGCTGCTGGCGAAGCCGAACCTGGTGACGCTGCCCTTCGTGCTGCTGCTTCTGGACTACTGGCCGCTGGGGCGGTGGCAGGGAGCAGGTGGCGGGGAGCAGGGAGCAGGGAGCAGGGAGCGGGAGCGGGAGGCAGGAGGCACGAACAACGCGTGCGCGACGGCGTCGCTTGCGTGGCTGGTGGTCGAGAAGATCCCCTTGTTGCTCGTGAGCGTCGGCGGCTCCGTGGCGGCCGTTCTCAGCCAGGTACGAGTCGGCAACATCGCGTCCTTGACGCGCGTGTCGATTTCCGCGCGGATCGCCAATGCCCTGGTTTCCTATGCCGTGTACCTCCGCCAGTTCTTTTGGCCGGCCGGGCTGGCAGCCTATTATCCTGGCTCGGAAGACTTGCCGGCGTGGCAAGTGGCGGGTGCCTTCCTGGTCTTGGCCGCGCTGTCGGCGGCCGCCCTCGTGGCGTGGCGCAAGCAGCCCGCCGTGCTGGTCGGCTGGCTGTGGTATCTCGGTACGCTGGTGCCGATGATCGGGCTCGTGCAGATCGGAACGCATGCCCGGGCCGATCGCTACACGTACCTGCCGCAAATCGGCTTGAGCATCACCGTGGTCTGGGGGACGTATTGGGGACTGGAACGGCTTTGGGGCGACTGGCCTGCGCGTCGCTGGTTCTATGGCGTTGCCGGTACGCTGCTGGTGGGGGCCCTGATCGCCTGTGCCTGGCAACAAACCTCCTATTGGCACGACAGCGAGCACTTATGGACCCATGCCTTGGAATGCACGTCGAACAATAGCACTGCCCACGACGAACTCGGAATCGCCTTGAACAGTCGCGGGCGGTTCGCCGAGGCCATCGACGAATTCCGACAGGCCCTGGCGATCAAGCCCGACTACCTGAGTGCCCACCTCAACCTCGGCCTCGCCTTGGCCAACCACGGGCAGTTCGCCGAGGCCATCGACCAGTACTTATACGTGCTGGCGATCAAGCCCGACGACGTGAAGGCCCACAACAACCTCGGCATCGCCCTGATCCACTACGGACGGTACACCGAGGCCATCGACCATTTGCGCGAGGCGCTGGCCATCAAGCCCGATTACGTCGAGCGCCCACAACAACCTCGGCATCGCCTTGAGCCATTCTCGACGGTTCGGTGAGGCCATCGATCAATTCCGGCAGGTCCTGGCGATCAAGCCCGACGATGCCGAGGCCCACTACAACCTTGGCCTGGCCTTGAACAACTGTGGGCAGTTCTCCGAGGCCATCGATCATTTTTGCAGGGCCACGGAGATCAAGCCCGACCATGTCGAGGCCCAGTATAACCTCGGTGTCTTGCTGGCCACGCATGGGCAGGTCACCGAGGCCGTCGCGCATTTTCAGAAGGCCCTCGACGCGGCTTCCGCCCGGAACGACAGGGCGTTGGCCGAGCGTATTCGGGACCAGATCAGGCGACTGCCGTGAGTAATGATGATTAGCGGCGGCTGGATCGCCACGTTTTTCAGCGATTGTCATGGATCAGAGCATTCAATTTCTCCTCGAGATTCTTCACCCGAGCCTCAAGCTCGCCGACGTGTTTCTGGTAGGCCAGCCCGGCGGCCAGCCGCTCGGCCATGAGGTCGTCGGCGATCAATCGTCGCTGGAAATAGAGCATCAGGAGCGTACAGAGGTACTTTCGACCCATTTCGCGGAGTTTCAACTTCGAAGTGCCCCACGTCCGCCCGTACCAGCGGATGGGCACCTGGGCGATTTCGTACCGCCGAATCAGGGCGCCGAGCGACATCTCCAAAGTGATGTTGAAGTGGCATGCCCGAAACGGCCCGCAATCGCGAATGACGCTCGTGCGATAGGCCTTGAATGCGTTGGTAAGGTCGTTGAAGCGGGTCCAGAACAAGAATTGGATGCAGCGGTTGACGATCCGATTGACGATCAGCTTCACCCAGGGATAGTGTTCGGTCTTGCTGCCGCGGAGGAACCGCGAGCCGTAGACGCAATCGTAGCCTTCGAGGATCTTGCGATAGTAGAGCAGCACGTCCTCGGGGTCGTCGGAGAGGTCGGACATGTAAATCACGACAACGTCGCCCTGCACCAATTCGAGGCCGGCGCGGACCGCCCGGCCGAAACCACCGGGCGGATTGCGGTGTACGGCGTGAATGTTCGGATCGGCGGCCATTTGCTTGCGGATCACCGCTGCGGTGTCGTCGCTGCTGTTGTCGTTGACGATGATGATTTCATAAGGAATGTGGTGGGCGTCGCGAATCACTCGCTGCAAGTCGGCGATGCACTTGCCAAGGTTCTTTTCCTCATCGCAGGCGGGAATCACAATCGACAGTTTCATCGGGCGCTCTTTCTTCACTGCCGCTTCGCCTGGCGAACCAAGAACCGTATTCAGGCCGCGATTCGCCGCAAGCCGCAGTATCCGAACGTTCTTACTCCTTCTAGTTTATTCGAGTCGCGATTGCCTGCAAGCCAGAGCGAGGAGAGTTTTGTTGCGCCCGCGGAAAAACGACTTGGGAAGGCGACAGCGTGGCGTTACCCGCCATTTAGCCGTTTTTCCGTCTGCCGACGATTGCGGCGGCATGGTATCATGACGAAGTGAAGTTCTCGCGTTTCGACCAGGGAGATTGCGGTTGTTTTTCGGTCCAGTCTTTACTCGTGAAGTAGTGATTGCCCCGCGGCGCACGCGGATCTACATCGCCCGCAGCGCCTACGCGGCGGCCTTGCTGCTCTTGATCTGCACGGCCTGGCTGGTGCTGACCGGCACGCAGATCGTCCGCGACGTGAGCGACCTGGCGCAATTCGCCGGCCTGGTCTTCCAGATTCTCGCCCCGTTGCAGTTGGCTCTGGCCGTTTTCTTCTCTGCCATGCTCGCCGCCAGCGCCGTGGCCCAGGAAAAAGACCGGCGGACCTTCGTCCTGCTGCTGCTGACGAACCTTTCCAACCAGGAGCTCGTGCTGGGAAAACTCCTGGCCAGCTTGCTGCACGTGCTGGTGATGTTCGCCGCCGGGCTGCCGGTCTTCATGCTCTTGGCACTGCTGGGCGGAATTTCCGCCGGACAGATCGCGCGCACGGCGGCGGTCACGGTGGCCAGTATCATCGTCTGCGGCAGCCTGGGCTCGACGCTGGCGCTCTGGCGGGAAAAGACCTTTCAGGCCCTGGCCCTGTTCGCGCTGATCCTCGTCCTCTGGCTGGCTTTGGGCGAGATGCTCGCCGCCGGCGCCCTGGGACGCGCGCCCGCCGGCCTGCCCGCGCACGTCTGGGCGACGGCCGTCAGTCCCTGGCAGGCGATCCTGGCGGCGTCGCGGCCCGCCACGCCGCCGGTCCCCGGTTGGGAATGGCTCGGCTCGCCAATTCATCTGTATCTGCTCGTGGCGGCGGCCTTCGCCGTGCTGCTCAATGGCCTGGCAGTGGCGCGGGTCAGGGCCTGGAACGCCGCGGGGCGGGATGAAGCGGCGCAGGAAGTCGGAAGAAGACGCGGAGAAAGCGAGAAAGGGAGCAGGGGAGAAAGGGAGAAGGGCGCATCTCCCCTTCTCCCTCTCTCCCCTGCTCCCCTTCTTCCCCTCTCCGCACCGCGCGGTTTGGGACAATCCCGTCCTGTGGCGCGAGATCCGCACCTGGGCCTATGGACGGAAGATCCTCGTCGTGCGCCTGACCTTCCTCGTGCTGTTCGCCTTGGCGGCGGGCAACTTGTGGCATTTGGTCAACAGCCATGACGGCGTCAGCCTCGCCCGCGGCGCGTTGGCCTTGCTGCCGATGTTGTTGTTGAGCCTCGTGCTGGTGAACGCGCAGGCCGTGACCGCCCTGACCGCGGAACGCGACACGAAAGCCCTCGACCTGCTGCTGGTTTCCGACCTCACGCCCAAGGAGTTCGTCTTCGGCAAGCTGGGTGGGATCTTTTACAACAGCAAAGAGATCGTGCTGCTGCCGCTGCTGCTGTGCGGCTATCTCGGCTGGAAAGGGGCGATCAGCGCAGAGAACCTGGCCTATCTCTGGATCGGCATGGGTGTGCTATACGTCTTCGTCGCCGTGCTCGGCCTGCACGCCGGCTTGATTTACGAGAACTCGCGCGTGGCGATCGCCACGAGCCTGGGAACGGTTTTCTTCCTGTTCGTGGGCGTGGCCACGTGCATGCGGATCATGGTCGCCTTCAGCGGCTCGTTCCATGCCCAATTGCAGCCGTTCCTGGCCTTCGTGGTCGGCGGCGGCATGGGACTGTACATGACGCTGGGTGCGAAGATCCCCTCGCGGGCGATCTGCGCGGCGTCGTTCGCCTGTCCCTTCGCCACGTTCTATTCGATCACCACCTTCCTCCGCGGCGACCAGGGCGACATGCTCATCGTGTTGTTGATCGCTGCCGCCGCTTACGGCCTCACGATCGCCGCGATCCTGATCCCCGCCATCTACGAGTTTGACGAAACGACGGGAAGAACGACGGAGTAAAAGACTCCAAAAAGAAAAAACTCAAATGATCAAAGACGCGTGATAAGGAAACGGATCACGAAGACACGAAGGGACGAAAACGCGAAAAAGACCATGAATTATCGGGATTTCTCCATTCATCCGCTGGTCTTTCTTTCGAGTTTTCGTGGTTTCGGGCTTTGGTGATTCCTGTTGGCCGTATTTGTGATTTCCTCGTTCGACATTTGAATTTGTTTCGGATTTCGATATTCGGATTTCGTTGTTGCCCAGCCCTTGGTCCCTGCCCGCAATGGTCCTTCCCGGTCTCTTAACGATGGCCCTTCTGCTTCTCTGCTCGGCCTTCTTTTCGGCCAGCGAGGCGGCCATGTTCTCACTGCGCCGAGCCCAGCGACGGGAACTTCTGCAGGGTTCCAGGGCCCAGCAGATCGTCGCCCGGCTGCTGGACGACCCCGACCGGCTGCTGACGGCCGTGCTGTTCTGGAATCTGGCCATGAACTTGTCGTTCTTCACGATCGGCTCGATCCTCAGCCTGCGGATGCAACAGGCCGGCCAGGCGACGGCGGCGGGGGCGTTCGCCGTGGGCTCGCTGGCGACGATCATCATCTTCGGCGAAATGTTGCCGAAGAGCCTGGGCGTCCTGCAATCGCAGCGGTTGGCCGCCTGGGTGGCGATCCCCCTGGCCGCGACCGTCCGCCTCGTCGATCCGCTTTTGCCGGTCTTCCGCATGGCCACGCTGCTCTCCCGCCGCCTGTTGTGGCCGAACTTCGAACCCGAGCCCTATCTGCACGTTCGCGACCTGGAACGCGCCGTGAAACTCTCCGGCGCCGATACCGTGCTGGTGGAGCAGGAACGCCGCGTGCTGGAAAGCATCGTGCTGCTTTCCGACATCCGCGCCGAAGAACTGATGCGGCCGCGCACGCAGTTTCTTTCCTACCGTCCGCCGGTGACCCTGGCCGATCTGAAGGCCCGTCCGCCGTCGGGCGGCTATCTCCTGGTGACCGAACGCGACAGCGAAGAGGTGGCGGCGGCCATCGCCCTGGACGACGTCTGGCGGATACCGGACGGTCCCTTGGATCTGCTGGCCGAACCGGTGATCTACGTGCCCTGGTCGACTCGCGCCGCCGACGTGCTCGAACTGATCCGCCGGCGAAAGCGGGAAGTGGCCGCCGTGGTCAACGAATACGGCGAAACGATCGGCATCCTCACCTTCGACGACATCCTCGACACGCTCTTCAGCGGCGCCCCCAGCCGCAGCGAACGGCTCTTGCGCCACGATCCCATCCGCCCCGCCGGGCCGGGAGTCTGGCGCGTCACCGGCATGACCAGCGTGCGACGCCTGGCCCGTTATTTCCAGATCGACAAGCCGGCGACCTATAGCGTCACGCTTTCGGGCGTGATCCAGGAGGTGCTCCAGCGACTGCCGGAGCCGGGCGACGAGTGCTCGTGGGGACCGTTCCATTTCAAAGTCCTCGACGTGCCGTTGCGCGGCCAGTTGCTTATGGAACTGACCATGCCCGGCAAGGAGGATGTCTCATGATCTGGATGGCCCTGGGACTGGGGATTTGCGGCCTGTTGTTAAGTGCGTTCTTCAGCGGCGTGGAGACGGGCTTCTATCGGGCCACGCGGCTGCGATTGGTGTTGGATGGCATGGCCGGCGACCGCATCGCCCGCGGCCTGCTGTTTCTCGCCAATCACTCCGCGCTGTTCGTGGCCACGGCCCTGGTCGGCAACAGCGTGGCCAATTACCTGATCTCGCTGGCCACGGTCATTGCCATGGGCCGCGTGTTTCCCCGCGTCCCGGAAGGGGCCGAGATCATAGCTTCGATCGTCTTGGCGCCGATCGTGCTGATCTACGGCGAGTTGCTGCCGAAGAACCTGTTTCTTCAGGCCCCCAACCGCTTGCTGCGGCGCGGCGGAGGCGCTGTTCTTGTTCTTCGTCGCGCTCTTCTTTCCCTTGGCCAGCCTGCTCTGGGTGCTGGGCCGATGGTTGGCCCGCCTGACGCGAACCTCGCGGGAGCCGATCCGGCTGGTCTTGGCTCAGCGGGAGTTGCGACAGATCCTGGCTGAAGGACATGAGGCCGGTATCTTGCACCCCGCCCAGCAGGGTCTTGCCCATGGAATCCTCGCCGTCGCCCGCAAGCCGGTGCGGCAGTTCCTCACGCCGCCGGGCCAGATGGTGCAGGCCCGCGCCGACATGGGCAAGCAGGCCGTGCTCGGGCTGGCGCAACGGAGCCATACGGCCGTGATCCCCGTGGCAGACGCCGCCGGCCGGCTGGTGGGCTACGTGCGGGTCGTCGATTTGCGTCTGCACGAAGGCGGCGACCTGGCGCCTGTCCGCCCCATGCCTGAAATCCGCGACGACAGTTCGCACCTGGCCGCGCTGATGCGTCTGGAAAGCAGCGGCGACAGTCTTGCCCGAGTGGTCAACGCCCGCGGCGAAACGGTGGGCATCGTGACGCTGGAACGGCTGCGGGAGCCGTTGTTTTAAGCGGTCATGAATTACCACACTCCAAAAGGGCGCTCCTATCTGCTAAAATGAAAGTGATCATCAACTGCCTAAGGCGTTGTAAGAGAATGAAGTGACCAATCACCGTAAGACGGATTGGCAATCCGTCCTACGAGCAACTGCGCAAGTTATTCTTTTACGGCGACTAAAGAAATCACCAATGCCTACTTTCCTCGATCCCACCCGACCTGCCCACGATTTGCAACCGTACAAGGAACTGACCAACGACATCCTCACTGCGCGGATCGAGCAGGTCCGCGCCGCCATGGGCCGGCGGCTCTTGATCCTGGGACATCATTACCAGCAAGACGAAGTGATCGCCCTGGCCGATCTCCGCGGCGACAGCTATCAACTCAGCGCGCTGGCCGCAGCCGAAGAAGAGTGCCGGGCGATCGCCTTCTGCGGCGTACACTTCATGGCCGAGACGGCCGACGTCCTCGCCAATCGCCCCGAGCAAGTCGAGCGCCGCGGCGGCCAGCGCGTGACGGTCGTCTTGCCCGACATGAAGGCCGGCTGCTCGATGGCCGACATGGCCGCCATCGAGCAGGTGGAAGACTGCTGGGAGCAACTGGCCGAAGTGATCGACGTCGCGGACGTGATGCCGGTCACCTACGTGAACTCGGCGGCCAGCCTCAAGGCCTTTTGCGGCCGGCATGGCGGCATCGTCTGTACGTCGTCCAACGCCCGTGCCGTGCTGGAATGGTCGTTCCAGCGGCGGCGGCGAGTGCTCTTCTTCCCCGATCAGCACCTGGGTCGCAACACGGCCTTGAAGATGGGCATTCCACTTGGCGAGATGCCCGTCTGGGACCCGCGCCAGAGCGACTTGGGCGGCAACGACCGCGCGGCGATCCGCGGCAGCCGCGTGCTCTTGTGGAAGGGCCATTGCAGCGTCCACCAAATGTTCCAGCCGCAGCACGTGACGCAATTCCGCGCGAAGTACCCCGGCATCAAGATCCTCGTCCATCCCGAGTGCATGATGGAAGTGGTCGAACAGGCCGACGTGATCGGCTCGACCAACCGCATCATCCAGGCCGTCGAGCAGGCCCCGCCGGGCAGCCGATGGGCCATCGGCACGGAACTGCACCTGGTCGAGCGGCTGAAGCACGAGCATCCCGAGCAGGAGATCCATTTCCTCTCGCCGATGGTCTGCATGTGCGCGACGATGTATCGCATCGACCTGCCGCATCTTTGCTGGTCGCTGGAGAACCTTGCCGCCGGCACGCCGGTGAACGTCGTGCGGGTTGACGACGAAACGGCCCGCTTGGCCCTGGAGTCGCTGCGGAGGATGCTGGAGGTGAAGTAATGCCGGCACTGCGTTCCAGCATCGGTATCGGTTCGTGAATTATCGCCTCGCTTGCTCTTGCACCCGGCGCCGGTCCGTGAAAGAATGAGGTCTGGCATTTCCGTTCCATCCTACGGTTCCTGAAAGGTCTTCCTGATGTTCAGCCTCTTCGCCGATACCGGCTCGGAAGTCGTCAATCACTTCTGGCCCGGGCCCCTCGTCTCGGCCGTTTATGGCCTGGTGGGCATCGTCCTGCTGCTCACCGGCTACTGGATCTTCGACAAGATCACGCCACAGGTTCACGTCCAAAAGGAGCTTTGCGAAAAGAACGTGGCCGTGGCGATCGTCGTGGCCTCGCTTCTGCTGGGCATCGCCTACATCGTTGCCCACGTCGTCCAGTAAGGCAACCGTCGCCGTGAACCGCCTTACAAAAAAGATCGGCCTGGTATTGATTTCTTCCTCGTTGGTGCTGTCCGGCTGCACGGGGCACGAGGACGAAGTTGCGCAACGAGACGATGGTCTCCGGAACAAGGATTCCGGCGCACCGTCCGGTTCGAATTACGGCAATTCTTCCTCGTACCACAATACCTACGTCCCCGGATTCCATCAGTTCAGCAACGGCAGTCGTCCGGGTACGAATTCCTTCTCCAGCTTTGGCGGCGGCACGCACGGCGGGTCTGCGCGGTGGCTTCGGCGGATCGGCCCATGGCGGGAGTTCCTGATGCGCCGCGTGCCTGGTCAAGCCCGGCCCGACTGGCAAAAGACGGTCGAGTCGCAGGGGATGTTCTATCACACGGCCGACGGCGTGCCCTACTGGGACGAGAGCGTTTACTACCAATTCACGTCGCAGGAAATCGATGTCCTGGAAACGGCCACTTACGCCTTGGATGCGATTTGCCTGGACGCCGTCCAGCACGCCATCGACCACGACCTCTTGGATCGCTTCCTCATTCCAGCCCGATACCACGACCTGATCCGCCATTCCTGGGAAGAGGACGAGCACACGATCTACGGCCGCTTCGATCTGGCGATGGACGAAGGCGGCGTGCCCAAGCTTCTCGAATATAACGCCGATACGCCGACCGCCTTGCTGGAGGCCGCCGTCATCCAGTGGTACTGGCTACAGGATTGCTTTCCCGGTTCCTCGCAGTTCAACTCGATCCACGAGCGGCTGCTGGAGATCTTCAAGGAGTTGCGCGAGCATGGCGACCGGCGGTTCTACTTCGCGGCAGTGGCCGGCTGCCTGGAAGACTACATGACGGTGAACTACCTTCGCGACGTCGCGATCCAGGCGGGCTTCGCCACGGCCTATCTCGACGTCGAGAAGGTCGGCTGGCAGGCACGGCGCCGCGTTTTCACCGACCTGGCGGAGAAGGAGATCCAACTCTGTTTCAAGCTTTATCCCTGGGAATGGATGTTCAGCGACGCGTTCGGTCCGCACCTGCTGGAGACCAATTGCCGCTGGTTCGAGCCCCCTTGGAAGGCCCTCTTGAGCAACAAGGCGATTTTGCCGTTGCTTTGGGAATTGAATCCCCGGCATCCCAATTTGCTCGAGACTTCCTTCGAACCGCTGCCCGGCGGCAACTACGTAAAGAAGCCGATCCTGGGCCGCGAGGGAGCCAACATCCAGATCTTCGAGAAGGGCAGGCTCTTCCTGGAAAACCCCGGCCCTTACGACGGCCCCGCGGTCTACCAGGAGATTTGCCCGCTGCCACGTTTTGACGGTCGTTTCTTTGCCTTGATCGGCAGTTGGCTGGTCAACGGCTGGGCCTGTGGCATCGGCATTCGCGAAGACGAGAGCCTGATCACCGGCAACCTCAGTCGTTTCGTGCCGCATGTGTTCGGTTATTGAGGTGCGGAACTATCGCCCATCGCCACCAGGCTCAGCTTCACGAACTCTCCGGTCTTCGGCAACTTCTGCTCCAGGCAGATCCCGACGATTTTCATGACTTCGTCATACTTTAGGCTCTCGCTGGCTTGGACGACGACCTGCTCGATGGGGCTGTCGGGACTGGTCAGCATCGTACGCATTCTGTCGCGCAGGACATCGAAGGTCTCGGCCGGCAAATCGTTGATGGTCATGCGGTCGAGGCCGCCGCTGGCGGAAAAGAGATTGATCCGCAATGTGTTGATGCCTGCCGGTTGGAAATGCGACAGGTCAATTGGTTCTTTGCCCGAACGATGTTCGCCGCCGATTGCCACCGCTTCGGCCGGTGGCAAATGCAACTGCACGGCCGTTTCGACAGGTCCCGGCCGGAAGGTCAGAATGAAGAAGGCGAGCAACTGGAAGGCCATGTCGAGCATCGCCGTCACGTTCAGTTCCACGTTTTCCGATGAATGTTGGCGAGTCATGCCGCGACTCCTCTGGTGTTCGCAAACAACCCCTTGCCATCTGTTATCTGTTCGAGTGCCGCACCAGCAATTATTCCCTGCACATCAAGGCCACGTTGCAATCGCGGGCGTTTTCGAGTCAAATAGAGTGGAGAATTTCCCAATCCTCGCGGATGTTTCGGAGCCACCTTTCTCGTGTCCAGCCCTGCGGTGCAACCCATCTTGGCGCTGCTGGCCTACCCGGTCGGCGGCAACCCCATACAATACGTGGTCGAAAAGGCATTCGCCCACTTGAATCTCGACTGGCGTTTCCTCAGCCTGGAGGTCGCACCGGAAGGCCTGGCCGACGCCGTGCGCGGCATGCGGGCGATGGGGTTCCGCGGCGGTACGACGGCCGATCCCCACCGCCGCACCGTCTTGCCCTTGCTCGACAGCGCCACCGATACGGCCGCGCTGCTGGGCAGCGTGAACCTCGTCGTCGGCGAAGAGAACCGCCTCCGCGGCGACAACACCGAAGGCCGCGGGCTGGTCGAATCGCTCCGCCGTATTACCGACCCTGCCGGCAAACGATGCTTGATCCTCGATGCGGGCGAACTGGCCCAGGCCGTGGCCGTGGAGTTGGCCGTGGTCGGCGCCGCTGAAGTCCGCATCGCCGATCCCTCGGCCGAGCGTTCCGCAGCCGCGGCCGGGCTGCTCACCGGCAAATTCCCGACAGCCGTTTCGTCGCTGGTTTGGGAAGGCAGTTTTCACGTGCCTGAAGACATCGACGTGTTGATCCACGCCTTGTCGGTCGAGCCGCACGATGCCAAAACGCATTTGCCGGTTGATACGGCCAGCCTGCGTCCCGAGTTGATCGTGGCTGACCTGGCCGTCAACCCGGATGAAGCCTGGCTGCTGCACGAAGCGGCCGGGCGGGGATGCAAAACGATCGACGGCCTTGGCGTCTTGGTCGAACAAATGGCCGTCGATTTCCGCCTCTGGACCCTGCTCGATCCCGATCACCAATTGATGCGCGAGGCCGTGGAAGAGTTCTTGGAACTGTAGGATGACTAACGCTGTTCCCGGACTATTCATCACCGGCACCGACACGGGTGTGGGCAAAACCTACGTTGCCGCGCTCATCGCGCGGTCGCTAGCGGCGTCCGGCCGTCGCGTGGGCGTTTACAAGCCGGCGGCCAGCGGATGCCTCCGCGATGCCCACAACGGTCTGGTTTCCGAAGATGCCGTGGCCCTTTGGGAAGCAGCTGGCCGGCCGGCCGACTTGGAACGCGTCTGTCCGCAGCGTTTTGCCGCCCCTTTGGCCCCTCACCTGGCCGCTCGGGCCGAAGGTCGAGAACTCGACGCCGGCTTGCTGCGCGACGGGCTGGACTACTGGCGATCGTGCCGTGAGATCGTGCTCGTCGAAGGGGCCGGCGGGCTGATGTCGCCGTTGGGCGATGACGAGTACGTGGCCGACTTGGCTGCGGATCTTGGTTTCCCGCTGATCGTCGTATCGCGCAATATTCTCGGCACGATCAACGCCACCCTGCAGACGCTGATCACGGCCTCCGTCTATCGCGGCGGCCTGAAGGTTGCCGGCCTCGTGCTCAACCATCCCGCGCCGCCGTCGGCAGACGATATCAGTCTGGCCACGAACCGCACCGAGCTCGCCGCCCGCTGCACGGCACCGTTGTTGGCCAGCGCGGCCTTCGGGGCCAACGCGCTTGATGGGGAGGTGGATTGGTGGAAACTGGCGAATTCACCCGCAACATATTACCCCGGCATGAAAGTAGATCAATCGTAACCCGAAGCGTAAGCGAGGAGAACCTCGCTTACGCTTCGGGTTACTGTGAGAATACTTCATGCTGGGGTAATATGCCTCTTTCCTACGTCTTGAACACTTCCTCGCCCCGCAGCCCCAGCAGGAGACAGGACTTTGCTTACCCTGCCGCCACTGCCGCGGTCGTCCGCTCGGCGATGCGGCCCTCGGCCCGGCTGGTGTCCAGCGTCAACTGCATGGTCACCGTCCAGCGGCCCTCGCGGTCGCCGGTCACGAACCAGTGCGGCTGCACGGCCGTCGATTGATGGACCAACTCGAACCCGGCCTCGCTCTGGCTGACCGTCTCGATCGGGAAGGTCCAGAAGTGCGTCGGCCGCGAGGTCTTCAGGCCGACGTCGATGCCCAGCCACTCGTCGCAAAGATGCAGTCCCAGGCACTCGCCCAGATCGAGCTGCGTGCCAAGCTGCCCCAAGCGATTGCCGTCGAGGTCGTGGAAGTAGCGGTCGTCGGCGCCGGCGGGCAGGCCGGCGAAGTTCATCTCGACGGCGAAGTGCAGCGGCCGGTCCTGCGGCAGGTTCTCCAGCAGGTAGGCGACCTGCAGCGTCGCAGCTGCCGGCGTCGAGCGTCAGGCCCTTGGTGATCCGCACCGGCACGCCGCAGGCCGATGCCGTCGCGGACCAACTGCACCTGGATGCGGTCGGGATTGCGGCGGATGCGGGCTTCGTAGTTGGCCTGCGCGAAATCGCTCCGCACGGCGGCCTGGCCCGACGCCACGGCCGCGAGCGTCGCCTCGTTGTCGTAGAAGAGATCCAAGAGGCTCTTCCGCGGGTAGTCGTCGTACTGGATCCGCTGGTCGAGGTCGGGCTGCTTGAACACGACGCGGTCGTGGATGCTGGCGCAGTTGCCGTTCTGGCTGATTCGCGCCGGCGAGCACCTTGCGGTGGTAGGCCTCCGGCTGCCGGGCGAGCGTGGCCAGCAGGTTGTGCCGGATGCGGCGGACGTCCAGCTCGGCGAGCATGCCGCCGCGGCTGGGAACGACCAAGGCCATCAGCCGGTCGTTGGCCAGGCGGACTTCCTGCCGGGCGTCGAAATTGTAGTCGTCGGCCGCGGCCTCGACCCACGTCTCGGGCCGATTGGCCAGGCGGTCCAGCAGGTTGTCGGCCGCAATCAGCGTGCTGATAGACGGCGTTGCGCAGGTGCGGCAGGTAAATGCCGCCGAAGGCCCCGTGCCAGTAGCCGCAGTTGCACTGGCCCGATAAAGCTGCGTGCGGGCTTCCTCGACGAGCTTGCCCGTGGCGCCGTCGTCGATCGCCTCTTGCAACCGCCGGCTGACCATCATCATGCGGCAGTACATCTCGTCGGCCTCCGGGATACTTCACCTTGAAGTTCCGCCAGAAGCCGCCGCGCACGAACCGCCGCAAGGCCGTCAGCCGGGCGTCGCCGTTCATCTCGTGAGTGATCCGCTCGTACTCCACCAACTGCTCGGTCGGCAGCGCCCATTCGGTCATCTCGCGGTAGCTGCAATCGGGCAGGTAGACCTTGCCGACCGGCGGCACGTTGTCGATCGCCTCGGCAGGCGTGGTGACCTGGATCCAGCTCTGGTTGGCCACCAGGGCGTCGAAGAAGCGGTCGAGCCAGCCGTCCTGGTAAACGTGCTTCTTGGTTTCCGGCCAGGTGCCGAACTTCTCGCCGTCGTCGCCGAACACGCAGACGGCTCCCGGCCGCTGCTCCGACATCCAAGCCAGGTAGTCGATCGTTTCCTCGGGCGAGGCAAAGGGAATCGTGTACCGCAGCCGCTCGCTGCCGGGGAAGACGGTCAGCATGCGGCCTTCGTCCTCGGTGATCAGGTAGCCCTGAAGCTGCGAATCGGTCAGGCCGGCCATCTTGAAATGGAAGTCGTCGAGAATCGTGTATTCGATGCCGGCATCGACCAGGTCGTGGGTGAATGCCTGCTCCCAGACCCGTTCGGGAACCCACAGGCCGCGGACAGTCGTGCCGAGGCGGTTCTGCAGCCAGCGGGTGTAACTGCGGATTTGGCCGACGCGGTCCCGGCTGGGGATCATCGCCAGGATCGGCTCGAAGAACGCCCCGCCGATGATCTCGATACGGCCCTTGGCGGCCATCTCGGCCAGGCGGTCGACATACTCGGGGTGAACGGCGTCGAGCCATTCCATCAGCGAACCGCTGGTGTGCAAGGCGATTCGCAGCGACTCGTAGCGGCTGAAAACGTCGAGAAACGGCAGATAGCTGTCTTCGTAGGCCTGTTGGAAAACGTGTTCGAAGTTGCCGATGGGCTGATGATTATGGAGGGCGAGGATCAAACGGATGGGATTGGGCATGTTCGAGTACGGGATCGAGGGGACGTATTGGGCCGGGATACTTTCGTTTATCGGCAGCTTTAGCCCAAGTTGTCCAGTTTAGCTAGGCGGAAAAGTTTGGAGCGGAGAGGAAGAAGTATGGCGCTCAGACTGGAAACGTCGTCGCCGACACGGCGTCGGTGCAACGCGACCGATTTGACATACCAGCCGGTTCCAAGCTCAAACTCCGTAGTTTTCACTAGATTCAGAACAACCTCACCCACCAATCCTAACTGAAAACGGAAAATGAGCAATGGCAAGAAAACTCGGAACTGGACAGACTCGATCACATTTCACGACTTCCGCACCCAGAACCGGAAGTACAACGATAGCACCGCCCCCTCCTACGAAGGGACTGAGGACCAGCCGGGCTGAGCACGGTTGAAAGCGGAGCAGATATGGCGTGAGTGGGGAGCGGATACGGAGAAGAACGGACGACCACCGGAGGCTTTCCCGTCCCACGTTAGCCGGTTTCTTAAGAACACCGAAAAAGGGGGGCAGGAAAATCAAAGGTTCAGGGGACTCGCGCCATGATCTTCCGGACCGTTGCGGACAGTCGCCAAAGCCGTTATAATCTTTGGTTCTTTCCCTAGCTACCAGGCCCAAAGCTCGACGCAGAAACAGATTTGGCCTCAGGAAAGTGGGGGGATTTTTTCAGAACCTGGCCTGCCCGCCGTCGGCCGAAGATTCAATTGTCGGCCGAGGCGCGTGGGGTCGGGAACCTTAGCTCTAACAAGGAGAATGACAGTGGCGATTCGTGTTGGTATCAACGGTTTTGGCCGTATTGGGCGGCTCGTGTTTCGAGCAATCTGCGATCAGGGATTGCTCGGCAAGGAAATTCAAGTTATCGCCGTCAACGACATCGTTCCGGCCGACAACCTCGCGTACCTCGTGAAGTACGACTCAACCCAGGGCAAGTTTCCCGGCACCGTCACGAGCAAGAAATCCAAAGCCGACGCGGCCGAGGACGATGTTCTGGTCGTCGACGGCCATGAAATCAAATGCCTTGCCATTAAGGATGGTCCCGCCGCGTTGCCGTGGAAGGCGCTGGGCGTGGACGTCGTCGTCGAGAGCACCGGGCTGTTCACGGAAGCGGCGAAGTCCAAAGGCCACCTCGACGCCGGCGCCAAGAAAGTCATCATCAGCGCCCCGGCCAAGGGCGAAGACATCACGATCGTGCTCGGCGTCAACGACGATCAATACGACCCGGCCAAGCACAACATCATTTCCAACGCGAGTTGCACGACGAACTGCCTCGCCCCGGTCGTACACGTGCTGCTGAAGGAAGGGTTCGGCGTCGCGGAAGGTTTGATGACGACCATCCACAGCTACACGGCGACGCAGAAGACCGTTGACGGCCCTTCGAAGAAGGATTGGAAGGGCGGCCGCACTGCCGCGCAGAACATCATCCCCTCCACGACCGGCGCCGCCAAGGCTGTCGCCCTCGTGTTGCCCGCCGTGAAGGGCAAGCTCACCGGCATGGCGTTCCGCGTCCCGACGCCGACCGTCAGCGTGGTGGATCTCACCGTCAAGACCGTGAAGGACACCAGCTACGCCGAGATCTGTGCCGCGATGAAGAAAGCGAGCGAGACCTACCTCAAGGGTATCCTCTGTTATACCGACGACGAAGTGGTCAGCACCGACTTCATTCACGACGCGCACTCGAGCATCTTCGACGCCGGCAGCGGTATCGAGTTGAACAAGAACTTTTTCAAGCTCGTGAGCTGGTACGACAACGAGTGGGGTTATTCCTGCCGCACCGTCGACCTCATCAAGAAAATCGGCTGCAAGCTGTGAGCCGGCGACGCCTCGCGAACCTTGCCCGACGGCGCCGTTTCGTCTGGAGCGGCGCTGTCGGAGCACTCTTTGCGTTGGGCTGCGCCGAAAGGCTGACATGTCCCGGTTCATGATCGACCGGACCGCTTGTTCCCGCCGACGCAGGGTCAGTGGAGCGATTGTTGCTTCACCTTTCTTGCTTCGTCATTCCCTGTCGGGCACGGCGAGTATATAATCGAAGTATGGAAATCTGCCCTTCTCCCCCCATGCCGCGATCCGAGATCGTCGCCTGGCTTCGCGAAACCGACGAGGCCCGGCTGGAAGATCTTTGGCGCCGGGCGGACCTGGTCCGCCAGCAGTCGGTGGGAGGAGAGGTGCATCTCCGCGGGTTGATCGAGATCTCCAATCACTGCATTCGCCTCTGCGGCTATTGCGGTCTGCGGTTCGATCATCGCGATTTGCCCCGCTACCGCATGACGGCCGACGAGATCATGGCCTGCGTGCGGGAAGGCGTGGCTTTCGGTTACGGCACTGTCGTGCTGCAGGCCGGCGAGGATCCGGGCATCGGCGCCGATTGGATGGCCGACGTCGTCCGCCGCATCAAGGCCCCGAGTTTGTCCGGCGAATCTGGGCCGCTGGCGGTGACCTTGAGCCTCGGCGAGCGGGAAGACGACGAGCTGGCCCTCTGGCGCGAGGCCGGCGCGGACCGCTATCTGCTCCGCTTCGAGACCTCCAATCGGGCCTTGTTCGAGCGGATCCATCCGCCCCGCCCCGGCCGGGTCTCCGATCGCATCGCCCTGCTGGGCATGTTGCGCGACTTGGGCTACGAAGTGGGCAGCGGCGTGATGATCGGCATTCCGGGGCAGAGCTACGACGATCTGGCCGGCGACCTGGAACTGTTCCGCGAGTTGAATCTGGACATGATCGGCGTCGGTCCGTTCCTCATGCATCCCGAGACGCCGCTGGCCGATCCCCTGCAGCAGCCGGCCGCGCCGGCGGGCGAGCAGGTGCCGTCTTCGGAGTTGATGACCTACAAGGTGATCGCCCTGACCCGCCTGGTTTGCCCGCGGGCGAACATTCCCAGCACGACGGCGCTGGCCACGCTGAACAAGCAGAGCGGCCGCGAGTTGGGCCTGGTCCGCGGGGCGAACATCGTGATGCCCAACCTCACGCCGCCGAAGTACCGCATCCATTACGAGATCTATCCGAACAAGGCCTGCATCCAGGAATCGGCCGGCATGTGCCACCGCTGCATGGATGTCCGCATCGAGAGCCTCGGCCGCACGCGTGGCAGCGGCCGGGGAGACTCGCCGAACTATGTTGCCCGATAACTTCCGTGCTCATAACGCTCCGCGCGATGCCATTTTCTCGCGCAGAGCGCGAGGAGTACGTTAACCAACGATTGACTCGCATGTCCATAACGACCGAACCCGTCAAGCTCAGCGAAAGCGCCTGCGACTTCATCGACGAGGCCCAATTGCACGGACTGCTCCAGCGGCGGGCCGCGCGGGAAGAGCTATCCGCCGTGATCGCCAAGAGCATGGCCAAGGAGGCCCTCTCGCTGGCCGAGACGGCCGTGCTGCTGGCGGCCGACGACGAGGAAAGCTGCCAGCAGATTTTCGAGGCCGCCCGGCAGTTGAAGCGCGACGTATACGGCAACCGCATCGTGCTCTTCGCGCCGCTGTACGTGGGCAGCAGTTGCAAGAATGATTGCCTGTACTGCGCCTTTCGCCGCTCGAACCCCGACGTTGTCCGCCGCACGCTCAGCCCGGACGACCTGCGGGCCCAGGTCGCGGCCCTGGAGCGGAAGGGCCACAAGCGGACGATCCTGGTCTTCGGCGAGCATCCGTCGCTATAGCCCCGAGTTCATCGCCGAGTGCGTGCGGACGGTCTATTCGGTCAAGGTCGATCACGGCGAGATCCGCCGCGTGAACATCAACGCGGCCCCCATGGATCACGCCGGATACGCCACGGTCCGGGCGGCGGGAATCGGCACCTACCAGATCTTCCAGGAAACCTATCATCACGAGACCTACTCCCAGGTGCATCCGCGGAAAACGCGGAAGGCCGATTATCTCTGGCGGCTCGATGCCTTGGCCCGGGCGATGGAGGCCGGCTGCGACGACGTGGGCATCGGGGCCTTGTTCGGACTGTACGACTGGAAGTTCGAGGTGCTGGGGCTGGTGGCCCACGCCTTGCACTTGCAGAAGCATTACAACGTCGGGCCGCACACGGTCAGCTTCCCGCGGCTGCGCCCGGCTCAGGGCGTGAATATCGACGAGAAGTACCTGGTCGGCGATCGCGATTTCAAGCGGCTGGTGGCCATCTTGCGGCTGTCGGTCCCGTACACCGGATTGATCCTCACCGCCCGCGAGCCGGCCGCGTTGCGGCGCGAGGTGCTGGCCTTCGGCATATCGCAGATCGACGCCGGCAGCCGCATCGAGTTGGGCGGCTACACCGAGGTCGGCGACGCCCAGGTGATGGAGCGCGAGCAGTTCCAGTTGGGCGACATTCGCTCGCTGGACGAAGTCATGCAGGAGTTGATGGTCGACGGCTACGTGCCCAGCTTCTGCACGGCCTGTTACCGCCTGGGCCGCACGGGCGAGCATTTCATGGAGTTCGCCATCCCCGGGTTCATTCAGAATCTCTGCACGCCCAACGCCCTGACGACGTTGATGGAGTACCTGATCGACTACGCCAGCGACGGAGACCCGCGCCGCCGGCATGCGGCTGATCGAGCGGGAATTGCAACGGCTGCCGGAGGGCAAGCGGAAGGCCGATCTGATCGAGCGGTTGCGGAAGATCCGCGAGACCGGGGCGCGGGATTTGTATTTCTGATGCCTCAAACTCGCTACGAAACCGATCTCCTCGGCCCCCGCGACGTGCCCGCCGACGTTCTCTGGGGCATCCATACGCTGCGGGCGATCGAGAACTTTCCCCTCGCCGGCCGGCCCGTGCATCGCGGGTTGGTGCATGCCTTCGGCGCGGTGAAGCTGGCGGCGGCGCGGACCAACCACGAACTGGGCTGGGCCGACGAAGCCGAAGTTCGCCGCCATTCAGGCCGCCTGCGAAGAGATGATCGCCGGCCGGCTCGACGAGCACGTGGTCGTCGATGCCTTGCAAGGCGGGGCGGGCACTTCGACCAACATGAACGTCAACGAGGTGCTGGCCAATCGGGCCTTGCAACTCCTCGGCCAGCCGCTGGGCGAACTATCGCTGCGTCAACCCGCACGACGACATCAACCGCCACCAGTCGACCAACGACGCCTATCCCACGGCCCTCCGCGTCGCGGCGATCAACGGCCTGCGCGACTTGCAGCGGAAGGTGGTCGGCGCTGATGGAGGCCTTCCAGCAGAAGGAGAAGGAATTTGCCGACGTCGTGAAGATCGGCCGCACCGAGCTGCAGGACGCCGTGCTGATGACGCTGGGCCACGAGATGTCGGCCTATGCCGAGGCCTTCTCCCGCGACCGCTGGCGGATCTACAAGTGCGAAGAGCGGCTCCGCGTGGTGAACCTGGGCGGCACGGCCATCGGCACCACGCTCGGCGCGCCGCGGCAGTACGTCTTCCGCGTCGTCGAGCATCTGCGGCAGATCACCGGCCTGGGCCTGGCCCGGGCCGAGAACCTCGTCGAGGCCACGCAGAACGCCGACGTGTTCATCGAGGTCAGCGGCATCCTCCGCACGCTGGCCGGCAACCTGCTGAAGATGCGCCAACGATCTGCGGCTGCTCTCTTCCGGCCCGCACGCCGGGCTGGGCGAAATCCGGCTGCCGCCCCGCCAGGCCGGCTCGTCGATCATGCCCGGCAAGGTGAACCCGGTGATTCCCGAGGCCGTGGCCCAGGTGGCCATGGCCGTGATGGGCCACGACCTGATGATCGTGCAGGCGGCGTCGGCGGGCAACCTGGAACTGAGCCAGTTCCTGCCGCTGGTGGCCGACAGCCTCTTGACGATGCTCGACCTGCTTGACGCACGCCTGCGACATCTTCGCCCGGCTGTGCGTCGCCGGCATCGAGGCCGATCGCGAGCAATGCCTGCTGCACGTCCACAACAGCACGGCCACGTTGACCGCGCTGGTCGAGCGGATCGGCTACGACAAGGCCGAGCACCTGGCCGAGCATCTTCAGCAGACCAAGGGCGATACAACGCAGACGCTGCAGAAGTTCGTCATCGAGCACGGCTGGCTTTCGGCCGAGGAGTTCGACGGAGTTGACCTCGCCCGAGCGGGTCACGCGGTTGGGCTCGCCCGACGACGGTAGCGGCGTGAGCCCGTTGTCGCCGGGGTGAATGAAACATGCAACCCACCCCCAAATCCTTCCGCCTCCACATCGGCCTGTTCGGCCGCCGCAATGCGGGCAAGTCGTCGCTCCTCAATGCGCTGACCAGGCAACAGGTCTCGATCGTCTCCGCACATCGCCGGCACGACCACCGACCCGGTGGAAAAGCCGATGGAGATCCTGCCGATCGGGCCGGTGCTGTTCATCGATACGGCCGGCATCGACGACGAAGGGGCGCTGGGCGAACTGCGGATGCAGAAGACCCGGCAGGTCTTCGACCGCACCGACCTGGGCCTGGTCATCGCCGCTGCGGGCCAGTGGGGCGAGTTCGAAGAAGGCATCCTCCGCGAGCTGCGCGAGCGAAAGATCCCGGCCATCGTCGTCTTCAACAAGGCGGATCTTGCCAGGCCGCAAGCCGCGCTGCTGGAAGAACTCGGCCGGGCGAACATCATCTGCGTGGAAACCGTGGCCACCGCAGGCCGCGGCATTCTCGACCTGCGCGAAGCGCTGATCAAGGCCGCGCCGGACGAGTTCCTCAACCCGCCGGCGATCGCGGCCGACCTGGTCCCGCCGGGCGAGATGGCCGTGCTGGTCGTGCCCATCGACATGGAAGCCCCCAAGGGCCGCTTGATCCTGCCGCAGGTGCAAACGATCCGCGACCTGCTGGACGGCGACGCCATGTGCCTGGTCGTCAAGGAGCGCGAACTCCGCGACGCCTTCGATCGGCTCCGCCGCCCGCCGGCCCTGGTGGTGACCGACTCGCAGGCGTTCCTGAAGGTGGCGGCCGACACGCCGCCGGAGGTCAAACTGACTTCGTTTTCGATCCTTTTCGCGCGGCAGAAAGGCGACCTCAGCCAGTTCGTCGAGGGGGCGATGGCCATCGAACGGCTCAAGCCGGGCGATCGCGTGCTGGTGGCCGAGGCCTGCTCGCACCATGCCATCGGCGACGACATCGGCCGGGTGAAAATCCCCCGCTGGCTCCGGCAGTTCGTCGGCGGGCCGCTGGAGATCGGCACCATGGCGGGCCACGATTTCCCCGCCGACCTGGATCAGTACCAGCTCGTAGTCCACTGCGGGGCCTGCATGTGGAACCGCCGCGAGATGCTCACCCGCATGCTCCGCTGCCGCCAGGCCGGCGTGCCGATCTGCAACTACGGCATGACCATCGCCTACACTCTGGGCATTTTCCAACGGGCCCTGGGACCGTTCCCCGACGCCCTGGAAACCTACCGGCAGGCATTGCAGGCGGGGAAACGGTAGCAAAGAAATCCGAAATCCGAAGCACGAAATCCCAAACAAATCACAAAGCCCAAAATTCAAAAGACCAAAACAGTTTTGGTCATTGGAATTTTGAATTTGTTTGGAATTTCGTGCTTCGGATTTGGGTTTTTCACTTACGTGATCGCCGCTTCGCTCGCGGCATCAAAGAAGTGCAGATGCTCGGTCAGCGCGGCGGCGGAAACTCGTTCCCCAGGGGTCGGTCGTACATCGCTCGGCGTCCGAGCGATGAAGGCGCGATCCCCGGCTTTCAGATAAACGTGCGACTCCGCCCCCATCCGCTCGACAGCCTCGATCGTCGCCGGAATGACAACGGCGTACTGAGTACTCATTACTGAGTACTCAGTACTCGATGCGGACGTCAGCCGCAAGTGCTCCGGCCGCACTCCCAGCGTGATCGGTTGGCCGGTGTATGCCCCGATCGCGGCACGGCAGTGATCGGGAACGGGCAACCGGATGTTCTCGGCAAGAACGCAAAGACAACGCCCATCGGTTTGTTCGATGCGACCGTCAAGAAAATTCATCCCCGGGCTGCCGAGGCACGAGGCGACGAAACGATTGCCGGGCCGGTCGTAGAGCGTTTGCGGATCGGCCACTTGTTGCAAGCGGCCGTAACGCATGATGGCAATCCGCTGGCCCAGGGCCAGTGCCTCGCCGGCGTCGTGCGTAACGTGGATCATCGGCACGCCGAGCCGTTGGTGCAGGCGGCGGATCTCGTGGCGCAACTGACGGCGAAGGGCCGCATCGAGGCTCGCCAGCGGCTCGTCGAGCAGAAACAGTCTTGGCCGGCGGACCATCGCCCGGCCTAAGGCCACTCGCTGTTGCTGGCCATAGGAAAGCTCGCCCGGCCGGCGATCCAAGAGTTCGGCGATACCTAGCGCAACGGCGGCCTCTTCCACGCGCGGCCTGATCTCGCTCTTGGGAGTCCGGCGCAGTTTCAGTCCGAAGCCCAGGTTGCCGCGGACCGATAAGTGCGGATAGAGCGCGCCCTGCTGAAAGACCATGGCTACGTCGCGGTCGCGTGGCGGCAGACCCTCAGTCGGACGACCGGCAATGACGATCCGGCCGGCAGTGGGCTGCTCCAGTCCGGCTAGCAGCCGGAGCGTCGTCGTCTTGCCGCAGCCGGAGGGACCCATGAGGGCGAGTAATTCGCCGTCCCCGACCTCCAGGCAGAGGTCGTCCACGGCGCGAATCCCGCCGGGAAAGGTCTTACTGACGTGGGAGATCACGACCGCTGCCATGGACGAATTGTCGCACGGCCGACGGGCTTTTTCAACCTCCCCTGTCGCATAGCTCTTTCGCAATCCGCGGCGGCAATCTAAAATCGGCACCATGAGTTCGTCGTCTTCCACTATTCGCCTCGGACCGCTGCGTCTTCCTCCGGCCGCCGCGGGGGCCCTGTGCTGTGTCGTTTCCATGCTCGGCTATAGCGCGGCCAATGCCTGCATGAAGCAACTCAGCACGATGCCGTGCGTTTCGACCTGGGCGATCTGCAACAAGGAGTTGATCACCGTCGTGGCGGTCGGGCCGTGGCTGCTCTGGCAGGCCTGGCGGCGAAGGAGCGGTTTTCCCACGGGGCGCCCGCTGGCAATTCTCGTCGCCGTCGGCCTGGCGACCGAGTTGATCGGGAACATCGGCGTCCAGTGGGGATACGAAATCGTCGGCCTGGCCGTCATGGTCCCGGCCTACACGGGCTTTCATTCTCGTTGCCACGACGGTCCTCGGCGGCAGCTTGCTGGGCGAGCGGGTCTCCGGGCGGAACCTGGCGGCAGTCGGATTGCTGATTCTGGCCGTTGCCTTGCTGGGGGTTGCTTCCGGGCAAGCCGCCCCGCTCTCAGCCGACAAACCGCCCGTCAAGCCCCTTGGCTGATCGTCACGGCCATTGCCGTGGCCGCCGCCGCTGGAATCGTCTTCTCGCTACTGGGCATTGCCATCCGGCATTGCGTCACCGGTGCGACAAGCCACATCGCCGTGGTGGTAATCATCACCGTAACGGGCGTGTTGACGCTCGGTCCCCTGAGCTTCGCGAGCGCGGGTGCGGCAAAGCTGATGGCCACGCCCTGGGAGCAATATGCCCTGATGTTCGCGGCCGGCATCTGTAATCTGATCGCCTTTCTGGCCTTGGTCCGCGGATTGCACCTCACGACCGTCTTGCACGTCAACATGATCAATGCCGGCCAAGTGGCCATGGCCGCGATGGTTGGCGTGTTCTTTTTCGGCGAGAATTGCAACCATCGGCTCGTACTGGGAGTTGGCCTCATGATCGTCGGGATCTTCGCCTTCGGCACTCCCGTCGACCAAGAGGCGGTTGATGCGCATGTGTGACAATTAGCAGTATTTCCTGGCGATCGCACGATGCTTGCCCATCATTTTGACAAGATTGTCCTTCTTCGTTAGAAACATGTTTGCGGTCGCATCCGGCCTTGTTCGTTCAGCCGATTCTGCCATAATTGAACTTTCTTCGACAATCTCCGACAAAATGGACTTAGGAGCCGTCGTGACCACTACGATATCGCAGCAGTTCACGCTTCTGGCCGATAAGGCCGAAGCCAGTCTTAAAGATCAATCCTCGCGCAGTCCCGTTCGCATCCAGATCGGGTCGGCCACGTGCGAACAGGCCGCCGGGGCCGACGAGGTGTTCGACGAGTTTCGCAAGCACGTCGCGGCGTCGGGACGCACCGACATCCTCTTGCACCGCACCGGCTGTACCGGCCGTTGCAGCCGCGAGCCGATCGTCGGCGTCTTCGTTCCCGGCCAGATGCCGATCAAGTACGAGCGGGTCGATCGGAATCTGGTTCACGACATCTTCACCTCCCACGTGCTGGGCGGCAGGCCGGTGCTGAAGCACGTGCTCGACGGGCCGATCGAGCAGATCGCCAAGTACGAAATCCTCACCTGCGGCAGCGAGCGCTGCTGCTGGAAGGGCGAGCGGTCGTTCGAAACGGCCATCCGCGAGAAGCTCGCCGCCGCGGGAGTTCCCGAGAACGACGTCCGCGTGACGGTCGGCAGTTGCTTCGGCGCCTGCAACGCCGGCGACGAGCTGAACCGTTCGCACATGCTCGTCCGGCCCGACAAGATCCTCTATCGCATCGAGAACGAGTCCGATCTGGACGAGGTCGTCCGCCGGCACATCGTCGGCGGTCAGCCCGTCGATCGCCTGGAGGTGCATGGCAAGACGATCGGCCGGAAGTTCTTCGAGCTTTACGGCGACGTGGCCTTCTTCAATCGCCAGAGCCGGGTGGCCCTGCGGCACAACGGCGTGCTCGATCCGGAGAGCATGGAAGAATACTTCCATTACCGCGGTTTCCAGGCCCTGGCCAAGGTGCTCGAGAGAGGCGATCCGCAGTGGGTTATCGACGAGGTCGGCCGCTCGAAGCTCCGCGGCCGCGGCGGCGGCGGTTTCGTCACGGGCCAGAAGTGGGCCTTGGCCGCCAAGGCTCAAGAGAAGGTCCGCTACATCATCTGCAATGCCGACGAAGGCGACCCCGGCGCGTTCATGGATCGCAGCATGCTCGAGTCCGATCCGCTGAACGTCATTGAAGGCATGATGATCGGCGGCTATGCCATCGGCGCGCAGAGGGGGTTCTTCTACGTCCGCGCCGAATACCCGATGGCCATCCGCCGCATCCAGCACGCCATCGACCAGTGTCACGCCTGGGGCCTGCTGGGCAAGAACATCCTCGGCTCGGGCTTCGATTTCGACCTGGAAATCCGCCTCGGCGCCGGGGCCTTCGTCTGCGGCGAAGAGACGGCCCTGATCCACTCGATCGAAGGCCAGCGCGGCCAGCCGCGGATCCGCCCTCCCTATCCCGCGGAAAGCGGCCTGTGGGGCAAGCCGACGGTCATCAACAATGTCGAGACCTTTGCCAACGTGCCGGCCGTAATCAACTATGGGGCCGACTGGTTCGGCCGCATTGGCACCGCCAAGAGCGGCGGCACCAAGGTCTTCGCCCTGGCCGGCAAGATCCGCCACACCGGCCTGGTCGAAGTGCCGATGGGCACCACGCTCCGCGAAGTCGTCTACGACATCGGCGGCGGCCCGGCCGACGGCAAGCAACTCAAGGCCATTCAGACCGGCGGCCCGGCCGGCGGCTGCATCCCCGCCAAGTGGATCGACATCCCCATCGATTTCGACAGCCTGACGAAGGCCGGTTCGATCATGGGCAGCGGCGGCATGATCATCCTCGACGAGGATGATTGCATGGTCGACATCGCCAAGTTCTACGTGACCTTCTCGCAGGACGAGTCGTGCGGCAAGTGTACGCCCTGCCGCGAAGGGAGCGTGCGGATGCTGGAGATCCTCGAAAAGATCACCTCCGGCCAGGGCACGCTGGAAGACCTGGGCAAGTTGAAGCGGCTGGGGTTGTTGATGAAGAAGACGTCGCTCTGCGGCCTGGGCCGCGCGCGCCCAATCCGGTGCTCAGCACCCTGGAGCATTTCCACGAGGAGTACCTCGCCCACGTCGTCGACAAGAAGTGTCCCGCGCACCGCTGCACGTACCTGATCCATTATGAGATCGACGCGGAGAAGTGCGTCGGTTGCACGCTCTGCGCCCGCAACTGTCCCGCCTTGTGCATCAGCGGCGCGCGGAAGCAACTGCACGTGATCGACCAGGCCCGCTGCGTCAAGTGCGGGCGCTGTTCCGAGGTCTGCCGGTTCGATGCGGTAAAGAAACTGTAGGATCACCATGCTCAAGAAAAAAATCTCACTTACGATCGACGGCACGCCCATGACGGTCGACGACGGCACGACCATCATGCAGGCCTGCGAGCAGTTGGGAATCAGCATCCCGCGGCTCTGCTACCATCCCGACCTGAGCCTGCAAGGCTCCTGCCGCGTCTGCGTGGTCGAGGTCAAGGGGATGGGCTTCTATATGACCTCCTGCAGCCAGAAGGTGTGGGAGGGCATGGAGGTGCAGACCAACTCGCCCGACATCCGCCAGGCCCGCCGCGACATCGTCGAACTGCTGCTGGACAACCACCCCAAGGACTGCCAGACCTGCGAGCGCGACGGCAACTGCGAGCTGCAGAACCTGGCCTATTCGCTGGGCGTGCGGGCCCGGCACTTCGAGGGCCGCCGCAAGGAAATCCCGATCGACCTGTCGAGCCACTCGGTCGTGCGCGACGCCCAAAAATGCGTGCTCTGCGGCCGTTGCGTCCGCGTCTGCGGCGAGATCCAGGGCGTTCACAACCTGAGCCAGCAGGGCCGCGGCTTCGAGACCGTCGTCTCGCCGGCCCACGGGGCGAAGATGGACGAATCGGTGTGCATCCAATGCGGACAGTGCATCAACGTCTGCCCCACCGCGGCCTTCCTGGAGAAGCGGAGCGCCGGCGGCGTGTGGGATGCCATTGCCGATCCGGAAATCCACGTCGTCGTGCAGACGGCCCCCTCGATCCGCGCGGCCATCGGCGAGGGTTTCGGCCTGCCCGCCGGCACGCCTTGCACCGGCAAGATGGTCACCGCCTTGCGGCGATTGGGGTTCGACGCCGTCTTCGACACCGACTTCGGCGCCGACCTGACGATCATCGAGGAAGCCCACGAGTTCCTCACCCGCCTCAAGGAAGGCCCGCTGCCGATGATCACCTCCTGCTCGCCCGGCTGGGTGAATTTCATGGAGCGGTTCTATCCCGAGCTGATCCCTCACGCTTCGACCTGCCGCTCGCCGATGGGCATGATGTCGGCCCTGATCAAGACCTATTACGCCAAGAAGAAGGGCATCGACCCGAAGAAGATCTATGTCGTGGCCGTGATGCCGTGCGTGGCCAAGAAGTACGAGGCCCATCGGCCCGAGCACTTCATCGATCTCCCCGCGACCGATGGGAAAGGGGCCGGTAGTGAGGGCGGTTCCCTTCCTCCGTCCGCGGGAGAGGACCTGAGCGTGCCGCTGACCGACGCCGTGCTGACCACGCGCGAGCTGATATGGATGATCAAGTGCTACGGCATCAATT
This sequence comes from uncultured Planctomycetia bacterium, assembly GCA_963779975.1. Classification (GTDB taxonomy): domain Bacteria; phylum Planctomycetota; class Planctomycetia; order Pirellulales; family Thermoguttaceae; genus JANXQG01. Next base: position 269,447 of record CAWAAL010000026.1, read on the forward strand.
TCAACATGCTGCCGGACGGCGAGTTCGACGCGCCCTTGGGCCTGGCCAGCGGCGCCGGCGACATCTTCGGCACGACCGGCGGCGTGATGGAAGCCACGCTCCGCGCCGCGGCCGAACTGGTCACCGGCAAGCCGGCCGACCGCTTGGAATTCACCGAGGTCCGCGCGGTGGAGGGTCTCCGCGAGGTCTACGTGGCCATCGGCGAGCAGAACATCCACGTCGCCGTGGCCAACGGCCTGGAGAACGCCAAGACGATCCTCGACAAGGTCAAGGCCGGCAAGGAGTCGTTCCACGTGATCGAGGTCATGGCTTGTCCCGGCGGTTGCATCGGCGGCGGCGGCCAGCCCTATCCGGCCGAAGGCTTCCACGTGCTCGATCCCGAATTGCTGCGCAAACGGGCGTCGGCCCTGTACGCGATCGATACCGGAAAGAAGCTCCGCAAGTCGTACGAGAACCCGGCCATCGAGGAAGTCTACGACCAGTTCCTTCTCGAGCCCGGTTCGGAAATCGCCCATCAACTCCTGCATACCAGCTACAGTCCCAAACTACCGCGAGGCATCCGATGAGCCAAACCGCTTGTGCCTGTTCGACCGACAATTGGGAATACGTGCAGAACATGTCCCGGGAAGTCCTGGGCGAGCCGATCTGCCGGTTCATCGACGCTTGCCGCCGCGAGCCGCAGCCGGAGAGCCAGCTCATCGCCATCCTGCATCGCGTGCAGGGGCAGTACGGCTATCTCAACGCCGCGCATCTGGACGCCGTCGCGCAACTCTTGCAGGTGCCGGCGGCCACGGTGTCGGGCGTGGCCAGCTTCTATCATTTCTTCCGCTTGCAGCCCCGCGGCAAGTTCATCATCAACGTCTGCCTGGGCACCGCCTGTTACGTCAAAGGCGCCAATGCCGTCGCGCAGCGGATGATCAGCGAGTTGGGCATCACCTGGGGCGAGACCAGCAAGGACGGGCTGTTCAGCCTGGAAGCGGCCCGCTGCGTCGGCTGCTGCGGCCTGGCCCCGGTGGTCGTCATCGACGGCGAGGTGCATGGCGAAGTCAACGCCGACCAGGTGCCGGTGATCTTGGGCAAGTACCTGAAGAAGGCGAAGGGATAGATTCCGGATCTTTCGGCGTCATGACCAGAGTCAGCTTCTTGTGCAGCGCTTCTGCAATGCGATGGAGCATTGACAATGAATGACCTTCGTAGTCGGAATCCTCAAGGCGGCTGATGACGGATTGTGTCGTCCCAACGAGTTCCGCAAGCTGCCCTTGGGTTAGCCCTGCCTCGGTTCTAGTGGAATAGATTAGCCGGGCGATCTCTGCATTCGTTCGCTCCGCTTCAAGAGAGGCCTTTCTCTCTGGGTCGTCTTTCACATATCTGTTACGAAGAATTTCCCCTGCGTTGCTGGTCGTTCTCTTAGCCATCGGTTCGCTCCTTGTAAGTGTGCCTCTCGGGGTCTTGCCTGAATTGCGCGTTGCGTGAAATGGCTAAGTCGATGTCCCGATCCGGCACAACATCCTCCTTTGTCAGTCCGTGCGAAACCACGGCATTCCGGTCGTGGAAGAAGTACAGCATTCGATAATTGACGCTTCGATGTCGCACCCGTAGTTCGTAAACTCCATCCCGCAGGTAATCTGCCTCCGGGCGGCGTAGTTCGTGCCCACATTCTTCGAGCCGTTCGATCTTTACCAGACACTTGTCCTGGACCTTCCGATCCTGTTTATCGAGCCAATCAAGTAACGGAGCGGTTCCATCATCATCAGCGAAGAACACGACATTAGTCTCGGGCATCACCGCCTCCCCGTTCCCGTTTGGCCTGTCTTCAGGCTGTCGCCGTCAAACCTGCCCCGCCAACCGAGCCGAATTGCACTACTCGCCGGTCAGGACCGCCGGTTTTCAAAGCATCGCTGCATCCCGTTAGCGATTCATCCTTTGCCTCCATTTTAAATATCGCATAATTGCGATACAAAGTCAAGGCAATCTAGCGATATTGCCATTCTAGCGGTTATACCGGATCGCAGCTGTTTCGGAGGGTACGTCCGCACCGGCCCTGATTCACTTCGCCTGATGCCGCAAGGGAACCACGGACTGATCCGCCGTCGCCGAGAACTCGACCGGCACGATCCACTCCGCGCTGCCGATCTTGCAAAGCCCCTCGGACCCTTCGCGGCAATAGTAATAATCGACCGCCACTGCAACAATATCCCGCCCCGACTGGCCGCTGACCGGCAGGCGGATGTCGAACTCGGCTGTCGGCTTCTCGACCCGGACGGACTTGCCGAAACCGGTGCGGACGATGACGCCCGCTGCGCCTGTACTCTCTTGCTCCACGTTCTCAATCCGATATTCCAGCGGCGCCAAAGGGTTGATCTTATAGCCCTCGGGAAACTCCAGTTCCACGCGGAGCCGCAGTTCGCCATGCTCGGCACGAATGACGGCAAGCGGCAATTTCTCGATGCTTCCGGCCGGCCGTTTCGCCACCACTGCTGGTGGCTGGGGCGGCTTCAGCCCGGCGATCGCCAGAGTCGATGCCTGCAAAGTCGCCAGATCGATCGCACAAATCCGGTGATGGTTCGTATCGGCCACGAAGAGCTTGCCTGCCGCCACGGCCAGCCCGGCGGGCTCGAAAAGCGTTTGTAGCGTGGACTTTAGTCCGCCCGGAACCTCCAGCGTCTGCGTGGTGGGACGTTCAGGGCGGACTAAAGTCCACCCTACTGGGAGCGTCTGCGTGCTTCCGTCCGCCGGATCGACGACACGGATTTTGTTGTTGTAGGTGTCGGCCACGTAGAGTTTTCCATCGTGAAAAGCCACGCCCAGCGGGTGCTGGAAACGGGCCTTCCCCGCCGGACCGTCCACGTCGCCGAAGGTAAACAGCCGGGCGACCGGCAGGTGCGAGGTGCCAACGACCGTGCGGACTTCCGCCCGAGGGTCCAGCGGCACGGCGCGGATGGAACTGCCTTCGCTGTCGGCCACGTACAGCCAGGTGCCGTCGCCAGCCAGGCCGCTGGGCTGCGCGAAGGAAGCGGATCCGAGTTGGTAAACCTGCTTGGACAGCAGTGGGCCGTCGACAATGTCTTCCCGCCCGTTGCCCGCGTAAGGGCCGATCGATGAACCGTCGAGCCGCATCTTCCAGATCTGATGACAACCGGCCATGGCGATGAGAAGATCGTCGCCGTGCAGGAAAAGGTCCCAGGGGCTGCTGAGGGCCGTGCGCCGCGGATCGGCCCGCCTGCCCGGAACGGCGGGCTCGCGCCTTTGGCTGCCCGTGCCGGCGACGGTCGTCACCTTGCGGTCGGCCAGATCGACGCGGCGAAGTGAATGGTTCTCGGTGTCGGCCACGAAAAGCACGTCGCCCGAAGCAGCCGGCACACGCTGCGTGCCGTCCTCCCGCACGCGGCCTGTGCCGTCTACATTGCCGGTTGCGGCGTTCCAAAGGGCCATGCCTTGCGGTTGGTTGAACTGGGCCCTGGCGAAATCACCGTCGCTGCGCCCGGCAACGCCGGAACCGATCACGTTCAGCAGCGTGCCGTCCAGTTTGGCGACCACGATGCGGTTGTGATTACTGTCGGAAATGAACAATCGGCCCGAGGCTTCATCGGCCAGGATCTTGCCGGGGAAGCGGAGCGGCGTGTCGGCGGCCGCGTGGCGTTCCATGTCGAAGCGGAGCGGCGTTTCGTCCAGCAGCTTCTTATGTCGATAGTAGGGCATGCCCGCACGGAGCACCTTATCGACCTGCTCGAACGCGATCTCGCCGCTGGTGCCCCAGACGGCGTAGCCCTCCGGATCGATCAGGATCACCGTTGGCCAGGCCTGCACTTGGAACGACTCCCATAGCTCGTGGCGCGAGTCGTTGATCACCGGATGCTCGATCTTGTAGCGCTGGATGGCCGCACGGATATTCTGCGTGTCCTGCTCGCTCGTGAACTTGGCCGAATGGACGCCTATCACCACCAGGTTCTTGGGCCAGGCCTGCTCCAACTTGTGCAGCTCCGGCAGGATATGCATGCAGTTGATGCAGCAGTAGGTCCAGAAGTCCAAAAGCACGTATTTTCCCCGCAGGTCGTGCAGTTCCAGCGGCCCGGCCGTGTTCAGCCAGGTCAAATGCGGCGGCAGCGGCGGGACCTTCTGTCGACGGGCGAACGGATGTTCCATGTCTTTCGCTTGGACCATAAGGGGGGATGGCAGCGTCAAAACGGACAAGAGCAGCGTTCCTACAAGAGATTTTATACACGGCAGCCGCATGACCAGCCTCCATTCGGGCATCTTGATACAACGATTCACGAAGGAAATCTATGCAACCCTGGATCTTGGGTCAATCACAGATTTTACTTGCAGTGTCCTGGGCAAGCGCCTTGTTACCTGTTAAGCGACGTAGATTTCTCAGTTCTCCTATGTACCGGTAGTCTTTCCTTGAGTCGGCCGGTACAATCAAGAGATCGCACCTGTCGAAACGGAATGAATTCCGTTCTGTGAAGTGTGCACTGACCCAACTCCCAACACCTTACCTGCGGCCGCAATCGAACATCGTCGGCAAACCCACCATAGCAGTCAGGCTGACGTGCCCACCCCGTAAGCCGCCTTTCGCATTCAAGCGGATAAATTCAATGCCCCAACAAACGGAAAGCCGCAAGCTGCTGCCGATCTTCGCACTTGCGTTGGCCGGACTCTGGCGCTGCCGAGCAGCCGCGCCGTCCAGGCCCAATCGCCTGAGGTTGAGGTCGAGCAGGCCGGCCCCGATGTCCCCAGTCCCTCCAGCCTGGCCGAGTTGAGAGATTTGAACGATCGCGTCAAGGCCCTCGTGGCCAAGGTGCGGCCGGCGGTCGTCCAGGTGTCCGGCGGCAGCGGCGTGGTGATCAGTGCCGATGGACTGGTCATGTCGGTGGCCCATGTGGGCGGTCATGCCGGCCGGGCCGTGACCTTTGTCTTCCCCGATGGCCGCCGGCGCAAGGCGTCACCCTGGGCAACGACAAGATGGGCGATGCCGGCCTGATGCGGATCGTCGATCCGGGCAACTGGCCACACGTCGAGGTCGCCAAGCCGGAAGATATCCGGCTGGGCGAGTGGTGCGTGGCGCTGAGCTACCCCGTCAGCTTCGATCAGCAACGGCACCCCACCGTGCGGCTGGGACGGGTCTATCATCATTGCCCCATGGACATCAGCAGCGACTGTGCGATCATGGGCGGCGACTCCGGCGGGCCGTTGTTCGACATGCAAGGCCGCGTCATCGGCATCAGTTCGACCTGCGGCAATTCGCTCCTGGAAAATCGCCACATTGCGGTCGATCGCTTTCAGAAGTATTGGGACCGCCTGCTCAAAGGCGAAGATATGGACGAACTCGATCCGGGCCAGGGCGCGGTCTTCGGCGTCGAGTCCGATCCGGACGTGGATGAAGTCCGCATCACCCGCGTCGAGCCCGGCGGAGCGGCGGAAAAGGCCGGCGTGAAAGCGGGCGACGTGGTGATCCAGTTCGCGGGCAAGGAGATCCGCAGCTTCCAAGACCTTGCCTCCGAAGTCCGGCAGCACAAGCCGGGCGAGAAGGTGGAAGTCGAAGTCCATCGCGGCGAGGAAAGACTGCAGATTTCCGTCGTTCTCGGAAAGGCGGAAACCAAGTAGTTGCATGAATAAGATAGCTGCCCTGATTCTGATCCTCTTTGCGCAGACCCTGCTGGCCCAGCCGCCCGACGGCGGTCCCGGGAACGGGGTCCGCTGGCAGATGCGCCGCGCGGTGCCGCGACCGTCGACCTACTTGAAGAACAATGCCAAGATCAAGTCGCTGCTGAAGTCGACGGTTGCCCCATGCGCGGCGGCCACCGTGCGCGTCTTCGGCGACGACCAGCCGGTAGCCTTGGGGACGATCGTTGCCGCCGACGGGCTGATCGCGACCAAGGCCAGCCAATTGACCACGAAGCTGGAATGCCAGTTGGCCGACGGCCGCAGACTGCCGGCAACGCTTGTCGGCCAGGACGAGGCGACCGATCTGGCCCTGCTGCACGTCGATGGCAAGGATCTCACGCCGGTCGCGTGGGCCGCCGAGCCCGCCGAGCCGGGGAGCCTCGTGGCGGCCACTGGCCCCGGTGAAGGTCCTTCGCTGATCGGCGTGGTCAGCGACGTGCCGCAACCAATGCCCGGCCCGAGCCGCCGCACCTCTCGGCATGGTTGGCTGGGGATCGGGGTGGGACCGGCCGGCGACGGTCCTCAGATCCAGGGCGTGTCGCCGGGCGGCGCCGCCGAGAAGGCCGGGCTGAAAAGCGGCGACCTGGTCAAGCGGCTGGACGGCGCCGAGGTCCATTCCGCCAACGATCTCATCGATGCGCTCGCCAAGTTGCCGCCGAACAGGAAAGTGACGCTGGTCGTGGTCCGCAAAGACAAGGAACTGGAGTTGGAAGCGACCTTGGGCCGATCGCCCGGCCACCTGCCGCAGGACGACTGGGGCGGCGGTCCCTTCAGCGATCGCCGCTTTGGGTTTCCCGCCGTCATTCCCCACGATCTGGCCATTGCGCCCACGGATTGCGGCGGCCCGCTGGTCGATATCGACGGTCGCTGCCTCGGTCTGAACATCGCCCGTGCCCTGCGCGTCACCAGTTACGCGCTGCCTGCGGGTTTGGTACAAAGAACGGTCGAGCAGATCCGCGCTCGCGGGAAGGCCCCGTGATGCGGTGCGCAGAAATAACTCAAACTGAAAAAGGAAAAGCAATGAAATCTCTCCGCTCGTTCATGTTCCCGGCTATGGCCGCACTGGGCGTGGCCCTGGCGTTGGGAATCTTCGTTCCCCGAGGCTTCGCCGCCGAAAGTCTCTGGCAGACCGACTTCAAAGCCGCCCAGGCCAAGGCCAAGAAAGAAAAGAAATATCTGCTGGTCGACTTCACCGGCTCGGACTGGTGCGGCTGGTGCATCAGGCTGCGCAACGAAGTCTTCGACAAGGAGTCTTTCAAGACCGAGGCCCCCAAGCAGTTCATCCTCGTGGAACTCGATTTTCCCCGTCAGAAGGAACTGTCCGAAGACCTGAAGAAGCAGAACGATGAACTCGGAGAGAAGTACAAGGTGCAAGGGTATCCCACGGTGCTCATGATCGACGCCGAAGGCGAAGTCATCGCACGAACCGGCTATCGCGAAGGCGGTCCGGACGAATATCTGAAGCACCTGGCCGAGTTCTCCAAGATTTATGAGGGCATTCTCGTCCTGAAGGCCAAGCTCGAGAAGACCAAGGGACTGGACCGCGCCAAGCTCTTGGACCAGATCGTCGAAAGCAGCCAGAAGCTCGGCAACGAATCGGACGAAGTCAAGGCCTGGAGCAAGGAAATCATCGCCTTGGACCCCGACAACAAGGCCGGCCTGAAGGTCAAGTACGAGTTCCCGCTGGCCCTTGCCGAGACCGTGCAACTCTTGCGGTCGGGAAAGACCGACCAGGCTCGGGCGGTCGTCGACAAGGCCCTGGCGCTGAAGGGCGTTCCCGCGGAGATGCGGCAGAACGGCTACATGCTCAAAGCCCAGCTTTGCCTCTCGGGAAAGAAGTTCGCCGACGCCGTGGCCGTGCTCAAGCTGGCCAAGGAGGCTGCGCCCGAAAGCCGGGCCGTCAAGCGGATCGACAGTTTTATTCGGCAGTTCGGCAAAGTGGCCGAGGCCCAGGAAGCGGCCGATAAGCTTGAAGCCGGGCTGGCCAAGGCCAAAGGCGCCGAGCGCGCCAAGTTGCTCGACAAACTGATCGACGCCAAGCAGAAACTCATCCCCTTCGATCGCGAGGCCGGCGAAAACGTCAAGAAGTGGAGCAAGGAAATCATTTCCCTGGATCCCGACAACAAGGCCGGCCTGAAGAAGAAACATGAACTCAAGGCGGCGATGGCCGACGTCCTCGAGCTCGCGCAAGCGGGCAAGGCCGACGAAGCCATCGCCGCATTGGACAAGGCCCTGGAGACCGGCGGCGATTCCGGCGACGAGGTCCAGCAGGCCCAACTCCTCAAGGCCCAACTCGGCTTCATGCAGCAGCATGACCAAGAGCAGTATGTCGCGCAACTGAAGAAGGCCCTGGAAGCGGCCCCCGAGGGCGAACTTGCCCCCAGGATCAAGATGATGCTCCGTCAGGCCGAGCAGCGTGCGCCGAAGCCCGCCGCGAAAAAGCCCAAGGACGAATAGTTCGCTTCCCATGAAAATCCACGAATTTCAGGCCAAGCAGATCCTCCGCGAGGCCGGCGTAGCCGTGCCGCGCGGCTTCGTGGCCGAAACGCCCCAGGCGGCGGCCGACGCATTTGTCCAACTGGCCGGGCCGGTGGCGGTCGTCAAGGCCCAAATCCACGCCGGCGGTCGCGGCAAGGGAATCATCCAGGACATCCCCGCGCAACGCGGCGTGCAACTGGTCCGCAGCCGCGAAGAGACCGAAACGGTCGCCGCCAACATCCTCGGCCACAAGCTGGTGACCCTCCAGACCGGGCCGGAGGGCAAGACCGTCCACCGCGTGTTGGTCGAAGAAGGCTGCTCGATCGCCCGCGAGCTTTATCTGGGCGCAGTCATCGATCGCGGTCGGGGCGGGCCGGTGCTGATCGCTTCCGCGGAAGGCGGCATGGATATCGAGCACGTCGCCGCGACCATGCCGGAGCGAATCCTCGCCGAGCCGTTCGACGTCGATACGGGCGTTCAGCCGTACCAGGTCCGCAAGCTGGCCGCCCGCTTGGGTCTGCCGCAAGCCGCGTTCCGCCATGCCGAGCAGTTCGTGCAGGCGCTGAGCAAGTTGTTCCTCGCCCGCGATTGCAGCATGCTGGAGATCAACCCGCTGGTGCTGACCTCCGACAACCGCCTGCTGGCGCTGGACGCGAAGATGAGTTTCGACGACAACGCCCTCTTCCGCCATATCGATTTGACGGCCTTGCGCGACCTGGCCGAAGAAGAACCCTCGGAGATCCGCGCCGGCGAGGCGGGCCTGAGTTTCGTGCAACTCGACGGCAACATCGGCTGCCTGGTCAACGGCGCCGGGTTGGCCATGAGCACGATGGACCTCATCAAGCTCCACGGCGGGCAGCCGGCCAATTTCCTCGATGTCGGCGGCGGGGCCAACGTGCAGCAGGTGACCGAGGCCTTTCGTATCTTGGTGGCCGATCCCAAGGTCAAGGCCGTGTTGGTGAACATTTTTGGCGGTATCATGCGTTGCACGACGATCGCCAACGCGCTTTTGGAGGCCCATCGCAAGGTCAATTTCCAGATCCCGTTGGTTGTGCGGCTGGAAGGGACCGAGGTCGAGGAAGGCCGCCGCATCCTCGCCGCGAGCAAGCTCGACATCATTTCCGCCGCCGGTCTCACCGAGGCCGCCCAGCAGGTGGTCGCGGCGGCGGGAAATTGAAATGCTGTTATTACATCTCAGACCATAAACGCCCCCGCTGGGGCAAGCCCAGTGGGGGGCGGGAAGCCGCTGAGGGCGGTACGGAACCTCAATCCACGATGAGTATTCTTGTCAACAAGAACACGCGGGTGATCTGCCAGGGAATCACCGGCAAGGCAGGCCAATTCCACACCACGCACTGCAATGCCTACGGCACGCAGATGGTCGGCGGCGTGACACCGGGCCGCGGCGGCCAGGACTTCGAAGGCATTCCGATCTTCGATACGGTCGCCGAGGCCGTGGAAGAGACGGGGGCCGACGCCACGATGATCTTCGTCCCGCCGCCGTTCGCCGCCGACGCCATCATGGAAGCCGCCGACGCCGGGATCCGCGTCGTCGTCGCCATCACCGAAGGTATTCCCGTCCGCGACATGGTCCGCGCGGCCGAGGTCGTCCGCCGCTGCGGCGTGCGGCTGATCGGGCCGAACTGCCCGGGCGTGATCACGCCCCAGGAGTGCAAGATCGGCATCATGCCCGGTTACATCCATCAGAAAGGCGCGGTGGGCGTGATGAGCCGTTCGGGCACGTTGACCTACGAGGCCGTGTGGCAGTTGACGAACCTCGGGCTGGGGCAATCGACTTGCGTCGGCCTGGGGGGCGATCCGATCGTGGGCACCTCGTTCGTCGATCTCTTGCGGATGTTCGAGGAAGACCCGGGCACCGAGGCGATGTTGATGATCGGCGAGATTGGCGGTTCGGCCGAGGAAGAGGCCGCCGCCTACATCGACAAGCACGTACGCAAGCCGGTCGCGGCCTTCATTGCCGGCCGCACGGCCCCGCCGGGCAAACGGATGGGCCATGCCGGGGCCATCATTTCCGGCGGCAAGGGCACCGCGACCGAGAAGATCGCTGCGCTCGAGGCCGCCCGCATCGTCGTGGCCGAGAGCCCCGCCGACATGGGCGCGGCGGTTCAGCGGGCGATGAAAGGACGAAGCTGATCGACAGCGCGTTGGGGAAGAAGCATAGGCTTACGACTGGGGGTGGCTGGCGGCTGAGCTTGCGAAGCCCCAGCCGACGCCGGGAAAGCTGGGGCTTCGCAAGCTCAGCCGCCAGCCACCCCCGCTTAATTGCGGAAGTTACTCTTCGGGCGGTCGTTATTCCAAGCCTTCGAGGAAGCTGCCGAATTCCGGGTCCATTTCGTCAACTTCACCGGGTCCTTTCGGCGGAGTTGCCGCGGGCGGATCGGCGGCCTCCTCGGCCGAAGTCGCGTCGGGTGGGGCGGGCGGCTCGTTCCCGGCGGAATCCTCCGCCACCTCGGAGCGTGGCGAGTACGTAGGCAGCGCAGGCTGTGGCTTTTGCATGGGCCGAGACTCGACCGCCCAGGGCGATTCTTTAGCATGACCGCCCGACTGCAAAGACGAGTCGTCGTCCAGGGGTTCCATCGGCACCGTCGGCCGTTTGTGGTCGGCCAGCGGCGGTCGTTGCGGGCCGATTGTGCCAGACGGGGCGGGCGACGGCGCTTGCCTGCGCGGCGGCGCGGCGGGGATCACCGCTTCGGGGTCGGCATCGGCGAGGGCCATGAGGGCCGATATCGACAAATCGCCCGAGATGCTCTCGCTGGCCGGTTCGGCGGGCAAAGCCTCATCGATTTCATGCATGGGCACTTCGTCCGCCCTTGCGGAATCGGCTGCGGCCGGCTCTTGCGGCCCAGCGACGAAACGGGTTGCGGGGACCGATTCCAGGTCGCCTTCGTACTCGTACAGGACGCGAAACGTCAGTGGCCCGATCGTAAACTCGGCGTCCGGCAGCAAGGCCGTGAACTCGACGCGGCGGCCACCGATCATCGTGCCGTTGAGCGATGTCAGGTCGCGCAGGACCAGCAAGCCGTGATCTTCGGATAGCTCGCAGTGCCGGCGGCTGATCAGCGGATGGGCCACCGTGATATCGGCATCCCGGCTGCGTCCTAGTACGGCGGGCAATTGCAGAGCTACCTCGCGCTTGGTCGTGTTGCCGACCACGACAAGAAGTTTGGCATTCATGGCTTGACCGGTTTCCAGGACAAAGGTCAACTCTTTCATCATAATCCCCTGTCCAGGCCCCTGCAATTGCGTTTTTTCGTTCAAAACAACCCGTTGGATGGGGTATTGACATTGTTTTGGGGATGGATTTAATAGAAGGGACGGCTTAACTGCCCTTGAATATGGTTCAGGGGAGCCTATAATTTCGGGACTTGCTCCGGGCGGGTGTAGCTCAGTTGGTAGAGCACGACGTTGCCAACGTCGTTGTCGTGGGTTCGAATCCCATCACCCGCTCTTTCTTTTTTTCCTGGGAGCTGGTTCCGTAGCTTCGGACTGGTTTCGCAGGCGAGATCCAATTTCGAGCCGGCAGCAGATCAACATGGCACACACACGCAAGCACGACGACGAGGAAGCCTTGAAGAACGAGGAGGCTTCGGGCGAGGGGGCTTTGGAAGCGGAAGCAGGCATTGCCGATCAAGCGGACGCCGCCGAGGGCGAAGCGGGTGACGCGGAAGAGGCTGTCGAGGAAAAAATTCCCCTGAAGCTGGACGTCAAGATCGACGAACCGCAGCGCCTGCGAGCGGCACATCACCGTGACCGTGTCGCGCGAGGACATCGATCGCTACCTGGACAAGGAATTCAGCGAATTGATGCCGGAGGCCCACGTGCCGGGGTTCCGGCCCGGTCACGCACCGCGGAAGCTGGTCGAAAATCGCTTCCGCAAGGACGTCGTCGGCCGGGTCAAGGGCGCGCTGTTGATGGACAGCCTGGCCCAGATCCACGAGGAATACGATCTTTCGGCCATCGGCGAGCCGGAGCTGGATCTGGAAACGGTCGAAATTCCGGAGCAAGGCCCGATGACCTTCGAGTTCGACCTGGAGGTCCGCCCGCAGTTCGACATGCCGCAATGGAAGGGCCTGCGCATCGAGAAGCCGGTGCGGGAGTTCACCGACGCCGACATCGATCAGGCCCTGAAGCGGATTTTGACCAACCGCGGCAGCCTCGTGCCGTTCGACGGGCCGGCGGAGCCGGGCGATTACATCACCACGAACCTGACCTTCAAGTACGGCGACCAGGTCCTTTCCAGCGCCGCGGAAGAAGTCATTCGCCTCCGCCCGGTGCTGAGCTTCCGCGACGGCAAGATCGAGGGTTTCGACAAGGCCATGGCCGGCGTCCGCGCCGGCGAGACGCGTGAATTGGCCATGCAAGCTCAGCGACGACGCCCCCAACGCGGCCCTTCGCGGCCAGCAGGTCACCGGCGTTTTCGAGGTGCTGGAAGTCAAGAAGCTGCAACTGCCGGAACTGACTCCGGACCTGCTGCAGGAACTGGGCGGCTTCGAGCTCGAGGCCGACCTCCGCGACACGATCAAGGACACGCTCGGCCAGCGTCTGGAGTATCAGCAGCGGCAGCGTGCCCGCGAGCAGATCACGGCCGCCTTGACCGTGGCCGCCAACTGGGAGTTGCCGCCCGATCTGCTTGCAGCGGCAGAGCCATCGCGAGTTGCAGCGGGCGGTGATGGAGTTGCAGCGCAGCGGTTTCAGCGAGGAAGAGATCCGCGCCCACGAGAACGTCTTGCGGCAGAACAGCCGCGTCTCGACGGCCCGGGCCCTGAAGGAGCACTTCATCCTCGAGCGGATCGCCGAGGACCAGCAGATCGACGCCGACGAAAAGGATTACGACGCGGAAATCGCCGCCATCGCCAAGCAGACCAACGAGTCGCCCCGGCGCGTGCGGGCCCGCCTGGAGAAGCGCGGTTCGATGGACGTGCTGCGGAACCAGATCATCGAGCGGAAGGTGATCGACCTGATTCTGGCCAACGCCGTGTTCAAGGAAGTGCCTTACCAGATCGAGGAAAGCGACGTGGCGGCGTTGGATTTGACGGCCGCCGGCGGCGAGCATTCCGAGATCCCCGATGCCAAGCCCGGCGGCGGCGAACCCTTGGATGAACAGCAGCCGCGACACGAGAGGCAGAGAACTTAGAGCTTAGAACTTAGAACTTAGAACTAAGTTCTAAGACCTAAGACCTAAGACCTAGATCTAAGACCCAAAATCCCAAGACCTTTGATCATGGACCCTCACATGTCTTCTTATCGCGACTATCAGCGGCAGCGGCAGTTGACGCTGGGCGATCTGCTGCTGGAGAACCGCATCATCCTGCTCCAGGGCGAGATCCATGACGGCAACGCCAACGAACTGGTGATGAAGCTCCTGTACTTGCAGAGCGAGAACCGCCGCAAGGACATCCACTTCTACATCAATTCGCCCGGCGGCAGCGTCAGCGCCACGCTGGCCATCTACGACACGATGCAGATCCTCAGTTGCCCGGTGGCCACCTATTGCGTCGGCCTGGCCGCCAGCGGCGGGGCCGTGCTGCTGGCCGGCGGCACCAAGGGCAAGCGCTTCGCCCTGCCGCACGCCAAGATCATGATGCACCAGCCTTACGGGCAGGTCGGCGGGCAGGTTTCCGACATCGAGATCCAGGCCCAAGAGATCCTCAAGACCCGCGACGTCCTGAACCAGATCCTCGCCACGCACAGCGGCCAGCCGATCGAGCGGATCGCCAAGGACACCGACCGCGATTTCTACATGAACGCCGAAGAGGCCAAGGCCTACGGCATCGTCGACGACATTCTTACCAAGCAGATCGTGGCCAAGGAAGACGAAGAGGAGTAACCCTGTCATGCCGCTGATTCCTTACGTTGTGGAGAAGAGCGGCCGCGAAGAGCGGGCGATGGACATCTACAGCCGCCTGCTCCGCGACCGCATTATTTTCCTCGGTTCGACGATCAACGACGAAGTGGCCAACAGCATCGTCGCCCAAATGCTCTTCCTGCAATCGGAAGACGCCAAGGCCGACATCCACCTGTATATCAACTCGCCCGGCGGCAGCGTCAGCGCCGGCCTGGCGATCTACGACACCATGCAGTTCATCACCTGCGACGTGGCCACCTACTGCGTCGGGCAGTGCGCGTCGATGGGCGCGGTCCTGCTCTGTGCGGGCACGACCGAGCAAGCGCCGGGCACTGCCCAACGCGCGGATCATGATCCACCAGCCGCTGGCCGGCATGGAAGGCACGGCGGCGGAAATCCTGATCCACGCCAAGGAGTTCGGCAAGGTCAAGGAGCGGCTGAACCGCATCCTCCTGAAGCACACCGGCCATCCCCTGGAAAAGATCGAGAAGGACACCGATCGCGACCGCTTCATGTCGGCCGAGGAAGCCATGGAATATGGGTTGATCGATCAGGTCATCGAGCACATGGAACCGCCCAAGCCGTCGACCTGAACCAAGAGATAAATCCGAAATAACAAATCCGAAATCCGAAACAAATGCAAAATACCAAGAAGGAATGACCAAGACGGTTTCGAGCCTCTGATATTTGGCGTTTGAATCGGGGTACCCGCTTACGGGTCGCGGATTTCGATATTCGGATTTCGGATTTTGACCACGGAGGGTCTTATGAAGATCTGGCAAGTCGTCGTCCCCGGCCTTCTCGGACTGGCTTTGGCAGGATGCCGTAGCGACCCGGAAGTCGCCTATTTGCAGCGCGATAACCTCAATAAACAGAGGAAAATCGAGCAGTTGCAAAATCGTATCGAAGACCTGGAAGAGGCCCTCCATGACGGTGCGCCGGCTCAACCGAGCATCATCCACGGCGTGCCGGCGGTGGAAAAGCCGTCTGCGGTTCGCACGATCGACGGCGGCCGATCCGGCCCGGCCGCCACGGACTCCACTGCTCCCGCCTTCACTCCGCCAGACAGAACCAATTCCCGAGCCCGAGACTCACGTACCCGGTTTGCCGAGTATGGACCTCCACTTTGACATCAAGGGGAGCAGTCCTTCCCCCGACGGATCGCAGTGGAGCCCGGCCGGCAGTCAACCGCTGGCCAGCGGTTTGGCGCCGGCCGATAACACGCCGGTGGCCCAGATCACACTCCATCCGGCACTTACGGGGGGGATTGGCACTGGCGGCCGACATGGTGACGAAGGGCTGCTGGTGGTTGTCGAGCCTCGCGATTTTGGCGGCAACATCATCAATGCGGCCGGAAATATCAGCGTGGCCCTGCTCGACCCGGCCGTGACCGGCGAATCGGCGCGGTTGGGGCGGTGGGATTTCACTGTCGCCCAGACCCAAGGAATGATCCGCACCGGGGCGCAACCGGGCATTCACCTGCAATTGCCTTGGACATCCACGCCGGCCCACGACCGGCTGAAGGTTTTTGTCCGCTATACGACCCGCGATGGCCGGAAACTACAGGCCGAGCGGTTGATTGGGGTCGCCCTGAACGGTCCACCGCCGGCCCGCCGCGAGGATCTCCCCGATGCGGAGCCCGCCCAGACGGCCTCTCGCCCGCCACGCCCGCAGTGGTCGCCCGTGAGATAAACGCTTGCATTTGCCTGGAATCTCCGATATTCTAATAGAAGGTTGTCGGGTCAGAGAGGAGAGGTTCCATGTTGCGTTGTCGAACGAGTCATGACGTTCCGAGGCGAAGTGGCGGTTTCACCCTGGTGGAGGTCCTGGTGGTCATCACGATCATCGGGATTCTCGTCGGCCTGTTGTTGCCGGCCGTGAATTATGCGCGGGAGGCCGGACGCAACGCCCAGTGCAAGAACAACCTGAAACAGATGGGTGAAGCCTGCCTGGCCCATGAACAGGCCCAGGATATTTTCCCCACGGGCGGCTGGGGTTGGTGCTGGGTTGGCGACCCGGATCGCGGCTATGGCGCCCAACAACCGGGCGGATGGATCTACAATATTCTTCCGCATACCGAGCAGAATGCCCTGCATGACCTGGGACGATACGGTACTGCCAGCGCGACTGGCCTGGGCAACGTGAACAAGCAGCAAGCGGCCGTGCAATTGGTTAGCACTCCCGTGCCCTTCATCAATTGCCCCACGCGCCGTCGGGATGCTGTCTACTTCACCCACGGAACCGGCATAAATAACGCGGGTGGAGTGCCTCAGCCCGCGAACTTGAAGCTGGCGCGGACCGACTACGCCATCAGTTCCGGCAGTTCAGGAAGCGACCAAATTGGCGGCGGCCCGGCAGTCGGGGCGGACGCCCTTGGATCGAACGGAGGCCTTGTGGTGACCACGGCCCAGACCTCATATTTTGGCACGCGTGGCGTAACCAACTTCCAGACCTACACCGGCATCAGCTTCGAGCAAAGCACGATCCGAAAGGACAACGTCCGCGACGGCTGCTCGAACCGGATCATGCTCGGCGAAAAGTTCATTGACCCGCAATACTATAACGGGGTCAACGATGATCCGTACGACAACGAAAACGCCTATGTCGGCATGGACAACAACGTCAAGCGCACGACCAGTCGCGCCGATGCAGGATCGTTGGGGCGTGGATGATGGCGGGGCTGCCTTCGGCAGCGCACACCCTGTCGCCGCCAACTTCGTGCTCTGCGACGGCTCGGTGGTTTCCATCAACTATTCGATCGCTCCCGCGACTTTCATCGTCCTTGGTACCCGCACTTCGGGCCTGACCGTCGACATGACGAAGCTGTAATCCAGCGGTTCACCACCAGTTCAGCAGTTGGCCGGCGCGGTGCCCAAAGAGCACGACCCCCACGGCGACCGAGCCGAAGGCCGCGGTCAGCACGGCGCCGCTGGCGATGTCCAGCGCGTCGCGGATCTGGGGATCTTCCCGGTCGGTAATCGATCGCGCCATGGATTCCAGGGCGCTGTTGAACAT
Source organism: uncultured Planctomycetia bacterium (assembly GCA_963779975.1). Taxonomy (GTDB): domain Bacteria; phylum Planctomycetota; class Planctomycetia; order Pirellulales; family Thermoguttaceae; genus JANXQG01. Next base: position 286,470 of record CAWAAL010000026.1, read on the forward strand.
CTCCGCCCCCAGCACGCCGGCAATGCACAATAGCAGGATGCACCATTGCAGGCTGTCCATCCGCAGCACCGCGGCCGCCACAGTCACCGCCGCCGCAACGATGAGATGCACAACGAAGCTGCGCCCCCCGCGGACTCCTTCGCGGAGACCGCGGAACGCGTCGGCGAATTTCTGCTTCCAGGGACGGGACATGGCGGAAGAGTACTTGGAACTTAGTTCTTAGGACTTAGACGCTTAGAACTAAGCACCAAGTTCTAAACACCAGGTTCCCTATTCTACACCAAGCTCCCCGGCCTGTCCTATGTGGACGCCGGCGGCCTTGCTCAGGCTGCCGCTCTTGGGCACGAACCGTGGTTCGATCGAGAGGCTCACGCCGCCGGTGTTCAGTGCGGGGTTGTAGTTGAAGTTCAGGCCGATCAACAGCGATTCGCCCACGCGCGTCAACTGGAACGTGGGGCCGAAGTTCTTCGGTTCTCGCAGGTCGATCGACATGCCGCTGGAAGCGATCCACTTGGGGCTCATCCAATAACTGTACGACATGAGCAGCACGTCGCTGGCGATCGGGCCTTCGAGCACGCGGAAGCCCAGGTACAGCGCCCCGCGCGGCGGGTGGGTCAGGAACACGCCCGCCGTGACGATCTTCTGCCCGTCGCCGAAGAAATCGAAAATGCCGTCCGAGAGCACCGTCAGCCGATCGCCCACGTGCCAGATGAAGTTGTAGTCCGTCAGGCCGACGCTGGTGCCGAAGTTGTCGCGGTTGGCATTGGGGAAGAACGTGATGTCCGTGTCGAACTCGATCCAGTCGATGATGTGCGGGTTGTCCTCGGGGCCGCGCTTCGTCTGCCAGCGCTGGTGGATGCCCAGGCGGAGTTCGTCGAGATCGTCGGCGACTTCCATGCTCGGCGCCGTGACCCAACCCTCCATGTCGGTGCGCACGGCGTAGAACCGTTCGTCGAACTTCGTCGGCGCCGACGCCGACGGCGCCTGCGTCAAAGGCGGCGGAACGACCGGATAATCATAGGTATTGACCGTGAAGCGGCGGCGAAAATCTTCGATCTGCTCGTCGTCCAGCGGGTCGTAGAGCGGCAGCTCGGTCATGTTATGATTCGCGTGGGCGTGCAAGTACTCCGCCTGGAACTCGACCTTGTGGGCCAGACCGTCTATGTTCCACAAATCGCTTTTCACCGTGGAATCGACGGCCCACATCGGCAGCGTGGCGCGGATGCCGGCCTGGTAATAGGCCCGCGTCAAGGGCTGGCCGTCGATGCCTTCGCCCCAATAGCCCAGCTCGCCCAGCAGGTACGGTATGATCTTCACCGGCCCGAGTTCGACGGGCAGGTCGATTTCGTTGCGCGAGATGAACCGCCCGCCGGAGAAATTCCGCGGTTCCCACGGCAGATGGCTCACGGCCTCGTCGCCCGCCGCGGCGCTGGGCAGGGTGGCGTCCTTGAACTGGCCATAGCCCAGGCTCGTATGTTCGAACCACGTCAGCGGGAAGTCCGGCGGCGATTCGCCCAGCAGGTAATGATCGAAGCGCGGCAGCCACTGCGTCTCGGTGACGAAGTCGTCCAGCCGCGCCTGGGCCATGACGGCCATCGACCAGTTTTCGCGGCGGAGCTTCAGTTCGACGTCGGTGGTGGGGTCCTTCTGCTCGTCCCAATCCTGCTTGAAATACTCCAGCAGGAAGTTGCGGTCGCTGATCTTGCCTACCTCGGTCGTGATCGAAAAGCCCTCGCCCAAGTCCTGGCGATGCTGCTCGAGGAATCGATAGCGATAGTTGACGTCGGGCTCGGGCAGGACGTTGGAGCGGCCCGAGCCCAGGTTGTCGGTGCCGCGGTCGGAAATGCCCCAGAATTCGATCTTCCCCGAAGTCTGGCCGGGAATGCCGAAGAAATCGCCGCGGTTATAATCGAACTCCGTGCCCTCCGAAAAGCCGCGATAGCTCAGGTAGTTGAGGTTCAGGGTCCAATCGGTTCCCGCGGGGCGATTCTTGATGCCCAGCAACTGGTAGAGGGCCCAATCGGTATAGAGCTGATAGCCGAACACGCCGTCTTCCTTGAATTGGATGCGGCGGAGGAAGAACGACGGATCGTTCAGGTCCGTGGCGAACGTCGGCCAGTAGAAGACCGGAACGCTCTCGATGTACAGGAAGTTGTTCTGCGCCGCGACCAGCTCCTGGTGGTCGACGGCCTGCCGGTCCGGCTGCTTGGGGTCCGGCACCGGGTTCCCCAGCCAATCGACGCGCGGGGTCTGGAGGTCCGTCGAAGGAGGCATTGCTCATTTGCAGGCGATAGCGGGGAATTCCCAGTCGGCTGGAAGTGACGAACACGTCCTGCGCCTGGAAGCGGTCCTCGTCGATCTGCTGCATGACGTCGGCGTGCAAGCGGACCTTGCCTTCGTAGCCCGGCGCCGGCGTGAGCATGTCGGCCCCCAGCACCGTGCCCAGGTGGTGCCGCACGTCGTAATACATGCGGTCGGCGTAGATCATCCGCTCGCCCTCGCGGAAGACGACGTTGCCTTCCATGTAGATTTCCAGCGGCTGGCTCTGGTCCTGCGACAACGGGGCGTTGACGTCGGGCTGTTGCGAGGCCACGGTCCAAATCACCATCCGGTCGGTCGACAGGTCGATGGTCAACGGTCCGCTGCCCACGCCGGGGAACTTCCCCTTGCCGGTCGTCTGGCCTTCGATGATCATGGTCACGCCTTGATCGAGGACGGCGATCGCCCGGTTGGTTTGCGGATCTTGTTGCCACTGGCCGTGCATGGGCACGTCGCCGCGAGGGAAGACGCGCACGCGCGGCGCAAGCCTTGCCCGCCGGGTGGGATCCCCGGCAACGGCCCGCCGGGCGGTGGAAGGTCGTTCGCCGGCGCGACGTACTGCGCCTGCTCCAGGCGGGTCTGCCGCAGGGCGTCGGCGAACTCCGGGCTGCGCTCGTTCATGCCGCGTTGGTAGATGCCCGGCAGCACGTCGGGTTTGCCCGCCACCACGCCGGCGCTGATCTGCACGTCGCGGAACGTGGAGAAGCGGCCGAACCATTTGCGGTCGCGGATTTCCACCGGCCGGCGATCGCGGACCAGGTGGACCGCCACCTGGCCTTCCAGGTAGGCGATTACCTTCGAGCGCTGGTGTGAACCGGCGGCGGCATGGTCGATCCAGAATACCCCTTCCTGGCAGACCGCCTCGTCGTCGCCTTGTTGCAGCCGGCAGTCGCCCCGCAGCAGCCACACTTCATACTGACCTTGTTGCCATCGATTGGCAGCCTGGGCCGAGATGGCAATCGTATCGATGTTATTGCCGTCCGGGATGTCGACCTGCGCGAAGAGCGTTGCCGGCAGCAGGAGGACGAGGGTGCCGATGAAAACCCGAATCGCAAGCGAGGTCACCGCAGCCAGCGAACCTGGCTTGCGAGTCGGCCTAAGACGTGACGGCTCGCATCCCACGCGCATACCATGATCACGGGCGTCGCGCGGGTGCGCGGCGGTCCTGGTTGGCGCCAATCTATCGCCCAGTCGTTTCAGCAGACTAGCGTCCTTGCTTGCCTGGCCAAACGGTGCAACTGCGAATTGCAGAAAGAAGAGTCGTAAGCCGTTACGCAAAATCTGGTACGGCGGCGAAGATTATAGAAACCGATTGCCGTGGGAGCAAGACGGGTTCGCGAGATATCGGGGGGAGGGCGGAAGGCGGAAGGTGGAAGGATGAAGGCGGAAGGATGAAGGCGGAAGGATGAAGGCGGAAGGATGAATGTGCCGCGACCTGTTTTATTCCGCCTTCATCCTTCCGCCTTCCGCCTTCCCTCACCCTCCCCCATTTTGCCAGTTCTCAACCTGACTCAGGACCCGGGTCATCGCCTTCAGGGGGTCGCCGTCAAAGCACCAGAAGGGTTTGGTAACGCGCGGATTTCCGCCGACCGACATTTGACAATAGAAGCGGAATTCGCGTTTCTCATCGCCGCAAGGTTCAAGCACAAAATAGGTTACGCCTAACTGATGAAGCCGATCCAGCACGTATTTGAGCTGATTGTCGGACGACGAACTGCCGGCAGATCCGGGCTGGGTGGCCGGAGCGTCAAAATGGCTTATCGTTTCCGCTCGATCCAACGGAAGCAGATTGTTCGCCCCCGCCGGAAGCGGCGCGAGCCGTCGATCGGGACCAACGCCAGGGTCTCTGTCTGCGGAGAAAACGGGCGACGGCCCGGTTTCAGTCTTTGGGGGGGCGGTGATGGGTGCGTTATAGTTCACGGCGACCACGGGCCCGCCCGCCATCTCGCTTGGAAATTTAGCATAGCAACCGGGAGCCGATCCGGAAAAGCCCAACGTCTTGGCATCGGTTGCCGGCGGCACGAACCGCGGCGCCTCCGTCGTCTGGCTGGGAGTTGGTCCCGCCGGGCCGCGAAAATCCGCAAGTGTCGGCCAGCGGCCACTTTGGATCGCCTTCACCACTGCCGGAAAGGAACCGCCGCAGAAAGCCGCTACCGGTATGAGCAGCAGGCAAACCAACATGATCACGGCCCGAAACGCCACAACGGTGGACGATTGCTCCGCCATAGGCAACTCCCTTCGCCTCAGAACTTGTTTACCCAGTCACGCACGGTCTACTGCGGCATCCTGCCAACCAACCGTGCGCAGTCGGATGATAATCATGGCGGGCACGCCGGGCAACAGCAAATCGCTCTTGCGGCCTTGATCGCAAGTTCACGCACTGACGGCGCTGCTAGCACTCATCGAAGCCCGACGCGCCAGCGAGGAAAATGCGCCGATTCCTCGCCGACCATGGGTAAATGGCCCGTGTCGGGCTTTTATGTCATGCGGACAGCCTCGCAAAAACTGTTTGGTGCTGGCAGCCGGCGGGTGGCTGGGGCATAGCGGGGTACTGGGGCACCGCCGACCATGAGTACATGGTGCCCGTTTGCCACCAGCCACTCCCCGCTATGCCCCAGCTACCCCGCGGTGCCCCAGCCACTATGGCCTACGTCTGAATCACAGCGCTCAAGGCCGCGAAATTGACAAGTTCACTGTCTCCAGGATAGACTGTCTTCCACACCCCTTCCATTCTTCCCGGAGCCCCGCCGATGAAACCCACCGACCCGCTTGATCGTCGTCAAATGCTTGCCGCCGGCGCTGCCGCCGCGGCGGTCACCATTATCCCGCGCCACGTACTGGGCGGGTTAGGCCATGTTCCGCCGAGCGAAAAGCTGAACATCGCCGGCGTCGGCGTCGGCGGCATGGGCAGCGGCGACATCCACAACGTGGCCGGCGAGAACATCGTGGCCCTCTGCGACGTCGATCAACATGCCTTGGCCCGCAACGCGCAAGCATTATCCCAAGGCCAGGCTGCATTCCGACTACCGCAAGATGCTCGAAACGCAAAAGGACATCGACGCCGTGGTAATCGCCACGCCCGACCACCTGCACGCCGTGGTCGCCATGATGGCCATCAAGCTGGGCAAGCACGTGCATTGCCAGAAGCCGCTGACGCACTCGGTCTATGAAGCCCGGGCCCTGGGCAAGGCGGCCAAGGAATCGAAGGTGGCCACGCAGATGGGCAACCAGGGCCAGGCCAGCGAAGAGCATCGCCTGATGGCCGAGTTGGTCTGGGCCGGCGCGGTGGGCACGGTCCGCGAGGTGCATGCCGGCTCGAACCGTTATCCGCCCATCTCGCCCCGCGGCATTCCGCGACCGAAGGACACGCCGCCCGTGCCGCCGCATCTGAACTGGGATCTCTGGGTGGGGCCGTCGCCGCTGCGTCCGTATCATCCTACCTATCATCCGTTCTCCTGGCGCGGCTGGTGGGATTTCGGTTCCGGCGTGTTGGGCGATATCGCTTGCCACGAACTCTCGCCGGTATTCAAGGCCTTGAAGCTGGCCGATCGGCATCCCGATTGGATCGAGGCCTGCTCGTCGAATCACCAGTGCCCGCCGGAAGTGGCCCGCGAGTCGGCGCCGCTGTCGTCGATCACGCGCTGGCATTTTCCCGCCCGCGGCGACGCGCCCGCCTTGACGATCACCTGGTGGGACGGCGGCCTGAAACCGCCGCGGCCCGACGAACTGGAAGCCGATCGCAAGTTCGCCGAGGAGGACTGGTTGATGATCGTCGGCGACAAGGGCAAGATGTTGCGGCATCGCCTGATTCCCGATCTCAAGATGCGGGAATTCGGCAAACCGCCGCGGGTGCTGGCCCGCTCGCCGGGGCATTATGTCGAGTGGATCAACGCCTGCAAGGGCGGTCCGCCGGCCGGCTCGAACTTCGTCGACCACGCCGCGCACCTGGCCGAAATCGTGCAGTTGGGCAATATCGCTCTCCGCGTGAAGGAGAAGCTCTATTGGGACGCCGAGAACGTGCGGTTCACCAATTCCGACGCCGCCAACGCCTTGATCCAGCCGCCCTATCGGGCAGGATGGAGTCTCTGACAGGCTGTCGGAAGGTCCTCAGCATCGAAGCCCGACGCGGGCACGATGTACCCATGGTCGGCGAGGAATCGGGTTTCCCCACTCATTTATGCACATTCCTCGCTTGCGCTTCGGGCTTTGATTCGTCACGCCGGCAATACCGCCGCGAGCGCGTCGCCGCCCACGCGGTGGCAGAAATCGCCAAGCGTTTCGCCTTCCGCGCGATGCTGCTTGAAGTAGCCCAGCACGGGCACGAGCGTGGCCACGAGCTGCTCCAGCGGCACGCCTTCGCGATAGAGAAAGCCGAGACGGTCGCCGATGCGGCGGCCGCCGAGATAGACGGCATACCGCCCGGCGGCACGGCCCACGATGCCTACGTCGGCGTTGTACGGCCGCGAACAGCCGTTCGTGCAGCCGGTCATCCGCAGGGCGAAAACCTCCTGCTGCAGGCCCAGTCGCGCAACCTCGCCTTCCAACTCTTGGAGGATGCCCGGCAAGGCCCGCTCGCTCTCGGTCAGGGCCAGCGGACAGGTGGGCAGCGATACGCAAGCGCTGGCCCAGCGGCGGACGGGGCTGATCTCGCCGACCAGCCGCAGACCGGCATGGCGGAGGTGGTCTTCGACGTGCAGCCGATCTTCCCAATAAATATCGCCCAAGAGCAGGCCCTGGCCGGGCGTCAGGTAGATCGCCGGGCGGTGGCTTTCGCAGATCTCGCGCAAGGCCGATTTCAGCCGCGCTTCGCCCGTGTCTTGAATGCGCCCGCTGGGCACGTGAACGCCGTAGAACCAGCGGCCGTCGCCCTGCTCGCGCCAGCCGAGGTGATCGTCGATGTCCCAGACTTCGTCGGGCTCCGGCGGCGGCAGTTCGAAGCCCAGGTATTGTTCGACCTGTTGTTGGAAACGCTCCAGCCCCCACTCGGCGACAAGGTACTTCAACCGCGCCCGCTTCCGATCGCTGCGATCGCCGAAGTCGCGAAAAACGGCCATGATCGCCCGCAACAGGGCGATGATCCCGTCGGCCCGGACGTAGGCCATCCGCTGGGCGAGGACGGGAAAGGTGCCGGGCTTGGCAGGCGTCATGCCCATCCCGCCGCCGACCAGCACGTTGTAGCCGATCACGTCGAAGTTGCGGCACACCGCCAGGAGGCCCACGTCCTGGCAATAGACATCCGCGCAGTTGTCGCCGGGCAGGCCGAGGGCCACCTTGAATTTTCGCGGCAGATAGGCCTTGCCGTAAAGCGGCTCGATCTCGTCGGCGGGCTCCGCGGAGCCCGCGGCCGGCGCGTCGTCGAGCCAGATCTCGCGATAGGCCGGCATCCGCGGCGCGAGGGCCTCGGCAATCTGCCCGGCCATCCACTGGATCTGTCCGTGGACCGGATCGCCGTGGTAGGGGGCCGGGCAGCAGACGACGTTGCGATGCACGTCGCCGCAGGTGGCCATCGTGGTCAGGCCGACTTCGTGAATCCGCTTGAGCACCGCGCGGAGATCCTGCTTGGCCAGGCCGTGCATCTGCAAGTCTTGCCGGCTGGTGATGCGCAACGTGCCGTTGCCATAGCGGTCGGCCAGCTCGATGTGAGCCATGAGCTGCTGGCTGGTGAGCCGGCCGCCCGGCACTCCGGTGCGGACCATGAACTGGTACGTCTTCTGTTTTTCAGGCCCTGGTCGCCCAACAGCAGGCGGCGGTCGCGGTCGTCCTGCTGGTACATGCCGTGGAATTTCAGCAGGTGGGCCGTCTCGGTGCTGAAGTGGTCGGTCGGCTGCGACAGTTCAGCGGCGATCTGTCCGCGCAGGTAATTGCTGTGAGCCTTGATCTTTTCGATCGGGCTCGGCTGGCCGTTGCTTGGATGCTGCGGATCGCTGTTCATGACCGTGAAAACCCGTCCCCGAGAACTAGTCTAGCCCCCGCCAGATGGAAAGCAATACCAATAGTATACCCTGGGGATGCGAGAAACGGCCAGAGAAAAGCCCCGCGGAATCGGTCCCCGGCCCCGTTCGCAGAACAACTCTGCCGCTTCCTTTTCGGATTCGCTCGCCCCTTTTCACTACTAAAGTATTATGGTCATTGGCCACAGGAGCTATGTCGCCGTGAGGAAACCGCGGGAATTCGTCGCCACACCACCACTGCGTCGTGGCCTCCGCCCGACCGGCGTATTCCCATTCCGCCTCAGTGGGCAACCGGTAGTTCTTCCCTTCTTTGTGACTCATCCGCCGATCGGAACCGTAAAGCTCCCGATCGGCGACCAGCAACGAGACGCCGACGGTCTGCACGCCCCACCGTGCGGCGAAGCAGGCCGGCGGGCTTGGCCTTCGAGGGGTCGAAGTGAACGACGCTTTGGCGATTTCGTGGCGAGGATTTTCAAGGACAAGAGCGTGGCGTCGTTGATCCGCGTGGGCGCCGTCGGCGGCGAAAGTCTGGCAGGCGGTCACGCCCGGGTCGTAGCGTAGGCATCTTGCCTGCGTGCCCGGTTTTGAGATAGTTTCTTGCCGGAGACGCCGCTGGCCGAGTCGCGATCGCGGAGGATGATCGACAGGCTGCCGGCCGGCTGTACCGAGAGCACGGTGTGCGTCAGCGGGGCGGTGATCGGCGTGCGGCCGGAGGTCCGGGCATTGAGGCCCCAAAGGGAATCACGAAAGCCCGAAAGTACGAAAATACGAAATGAAGATGTTGGAGCGCGCGGAGAGCATCGCCTCCAGGCTGCGTGTTTTCGCGTTTTCTTTCTTTCGTTTGTTCTTGATCCGTATTCTCTGGAAAAGTACGGACGACTGAATACCCAGTACCAAGTACTCAGTTGCCAGTGCTTGGCTCTTACTACTTACGACCGAGTACTGTGTACTGAGTACTCTCCCCTTTCACCCGCCGATGAAGACGGCGATATCGTGGCGGCGGCGTCCATCAGGCATTCGTCCGTAACGATGCCGTCGATCAACGGTGGCCTCCCTTTCGATAATAGGTTTCGGATCCCACGCGCACGAAGAACAAGGGATTTCCGCTTCCCGCAACGTCGGACGCGGAGCTTGATACTGAGAAAATCTGGCTTCGCGCTGCAGCCTCAAGCGACGCTTTTGCCTTCCTCGCCGACCCTGCCGAGGATGTCTATACCGCAACCGACGGGGAGCCATTCGTTGATGCGCTTTAAAGCAGGCGGAAGCGGTAGCCACGCCCAGCGACACCGCGGGTGCCCCGGAGCTGCGACCTGGCCGGCACGACGTCCCAACCGGACTTGGGGCATGCTCATCAAGCGGGAGCAGGGCCCTGCTCACCCGCCGATCGGCACCGTAAAGTTCACGATCGGCGACCAGGGCGAGACGCCGCCCGTTTGCACGCCCCACCGCGCGGCGAAATAGGCCGGCATGTTGGCCTCCGGGGCGTCGAAGTGTACGACGCTTTGGCGATTACGTGGCTAGGATTTTCAGAGGTAAGAGCGTGGGGTCGGTGATCGGCGTGGGTGCTGTCGGTGGTAAAGATCTGGCAGGCGGTCACGCCGGGGTCGTAGCGTAGGCATCTTGCCTGCGTGCCCGGTTTTGAGATAGTTTCTTGCTGGAGACGTCGCCGACCGAGTCGCGATAGCGGAGCCTGATCGACAGGCTGCCGGCCGACGGCACGGAGAGAAACGGGCAGGTCTGCGGGGCGGTGATCGGCGTGCGGCCGCGGGTCCACGGATTGAGGCCCCAAAGGGAATCACGAAAGCCCGAAAGTACGAAAATACGAAATGAAGATGTTGGAGCGCGCGGAGAGCATCGCCTCCAGGCTGCGTTTTTCCGAGTTTTCGTGCTTTCGTTTGTTCGTGATCCGTATTCTCTGGAAAACTACGGAGGACTGAGTACCCAGTACCGAGTACTCAGTTGCCAGTGCTTGGCTCTTACTACTTACCACTGGGTACTGTGTACTGAGCACTCTCCCCTTTGACCCGCCGATGACGACGGCGACCGCCTGCGGGGTCTTCGTGGTGCGCAGCGATTATCCGTATATTCCGTCGCTTTTACCGTGCCAAACGGTGCAGGGGTCGTTCGCTTGGCCAAGCGAATGCCCTGCTTCGCCAAGCAAATGTCCGCCTTGGCCAGGCGACTCTCCGCCTTGGCCAAGCCATCCCTTTCCTCGGCCAAGGCAGTCTGCTGCTTGCCTAAGCGGCGGATGCTTGCCCTGCCCAAGCCATTGTACACCTTGGCCACGCAATGTTTCTCCTTGACCAAGCAATTCCTTGATTCGATCGACGGAGTGACGCAAACGGCCGTGGCAGTGAGGCAATCGACCGTGGCGAAGAGGCAAACGATCGGCCCACAGAGGTAAACGATCCGCGAAGAGAGGCAAACGACCGGTCCAAAGAGGGAAACAACAGTCACAGGGCGTCATTAACCCCTCGCCAAATGTACTCCAATATCACCAAAACGGCTGCACACGGAAGCAATCTTCCCGCGCGGGCGGAAGCAATTCATTTTGGCCGATTTAGGCGGCAGCAAGGCCAAGGGAATTGCCGCGGCACCCAGCGGCGCTGGCCGGCGCGACGGGGCCAACCGCACGATTTTTGGAAAAATCTCAGAATTTTCAGAATTTGTAAAAAATTTCGGCCTGGTTCAAATCAAGGTAACAGTTTTCTGGCTAGTTTGAGCGAGGGTGGCAAGGTCATGCTAGCATCGGCCCCACTTATTGGGAATTGAAGAAGTGTCTGTTTCCCCCTAACTGGTTTATAGAGCATCAACCACCAGTTTTTACGGAGGAAACAGACATGGTATGTTATTGTAACGCCTCGACGGTTCATCCGCAGTCGGGAACCAATTGTTTTTGCGCGGCCAAAGCGATGGAGCCGCGACAGCGGCAGGACCTGGCCCTTCAGGCCCTCGCGGGAGCCGAAAGTATCCGCGGGCTGGCCACAGAACACGCGGTCAGCCGCAAGTTCATCTATCAGCAGGTTGACACAGCGAAGGAGGCCCTCCAAGAGGCATTTGCCCCCGAACAAGACGACGCCACGAAGGTCCTCTTCTACCTGCCCGTGACCAAGCAATGGTTGGAGCAGGCGTTCCTGGGGCTGACGTTGATATGCCACAGCTCCATTCGTGGCATCAGTGAGTTCTGCCGCGATCTGCTGGATTATCCCGTCTCGGTCGGGAAGGTCCACAACGTCCTGCAAGCGGCGGTTGGGCAAGCCCGCGCCTACAACCGTCAGCAAGATCTTTCTGGCGTGCGGATCGGCGCCCATGACGAGATTTTTCAGAGCGGATGGCCCGTGCTGGTGGGGGCCAACGTCCGCTCCAGCTTTTGCTATCTGCTGAGCCGGGAAGAACAACGTGATGCCGAGACATGGGCCATCCGCATGTTGGAACTTCAGGATCGAGGCTTCCGCCCCGAGGCAACCATCGCCGACGCCGGCAGCGGTTTGCGAGCCGGACAAGCCCTGGCCATGCCGGGAACTCCCTGCCGCGGTGATGTTTTTCATGCCCTGCAACTCGTGCAACCGCTGGTCACATTCCTGGAAAACCGGGCGTACGAGGCCATCGCCCACGAAGCCACGCTGGCTCACAAAAGCCAGAAGGCCCAGAAGGCCCGCACGACACGGCGGCGACCACGCCGGCACCCCCTGCCGAGCAAAGAGAGCTTTGCCGAACAACTTCGCCTTGCCACCCAGACCAAAGCCCAGGCCATCGATCTGGCCGCGGACGTGGCCACGTTGTTCGATTGGCTGCGTCGCGACATTCTCTCGCTGGCCGGTGCCGATTACGCCACACGCCGCGAACTGTACGACTTTGTGGTGGCCGAACTGCGGGCTCGTCATCCGCTTTGCCCACACCGCATTGCTCCGGTCGTCAGCGCCTTGACCAACCAGGGTGACGATCTGCTGGCCTTCGTAGCCCAATTGGATCGGGACCTGGCGGTCCTGGCTACCCAGTTTCAACTTCCCGTTGCCACCTTGCGGGAGGTGTTTAACAATGAGGTTCTCGATGTGGACCATCTCCGTCGCTGGCCGCGAGACGCCGCGTTACGAGAGCGGCTGGGATGCCGCTATTTTGCGGTCAGCGTCGCTGTGGCCGAACTGGCAGAACATACGGTCCGTGCCAGTTCCGTGATCGAGAACCTCAACAGTCGGCTACGAAACTACTTTTTTCTCCGACGGCATTTGGGTCCAGACTACTTGGTCTTGCTCCAATTCTTTCTCAACCATCGACGATTTTTGCGCAGCGCGCGGCCCGAGCGAGTCGGGAAGAGCCCTGCCGAACTACTGACTGGCCAGTCACATCCCCACTGGCTGGAAATGCTCGGCTACACGCGGTTCTCACGGAATTGACTGGCCCGTTTGGCCCAAGATCTTCATCACTCCCTTGCGGATCGCGCTGAGAGTCCGCACTTGTTACCCAAAAACAGATGAAAATGAACCACGCCAAAATTTCGTCGGCGGACGGATTGACGAGGTTGGCACGGGCGGCCAAAATCACGAAGGTAGCTTCCGTCGGTTGGCATTTTTTATGAAGATTACTCCGATCGGAGCAATGGAAATGTCAGTGCTAGGGGAGAATATGCATGCTCATCGATGACGACAATAAGTATTACGGCGCGGGAGTGCTTCAAGTTGCTGAGGATCCCAACTATACGACAATCAACCAATTTCGGCGCAATGGGAAGGGCTCGCGTTGTGCCTATTTGGTTAACGACAATATCGGTCTCTACATGAAGCATGCCGGGAAGCCGAGGGGTAAAGCCGTCAAGGAATACGTTTTCAACTTCAGCGAAGACAACATTAAAGAGTTGGCCGAATTGAAACAAAGGAGGGAAAGGGTGTTCCTTGGCCTCGTTTGCGTTCACGACCGCCAGATTTGCTGCGTCCCGTACAGCGATTTTCTCGCGATGGTCGCATCGCGCAAAGCGGCAAAGGGCGCGAGCGAAGAAACGTACACAATCCTCGCGTCGCTGACTGCGGGCGGCAGATTCCGTGTCTACGTCAACGCGCCGGGTAGGAAGGGACGGCTGCTCGGTAAGCCAAGGATCATCCCGCGAAATGCGTTTCCTGCCGCCATTTTCAAGTGACTTGCGATCCGGAATGCTGACCGCGCCTTGGGAACGGAAAATGGGACACAGAACGGAGGAAAGAAAGGGTCGAGGACGATTCGTTAGATCGTTCTTCTTCTGCTCCGCGACTTCACACCAACTGCGAAACGCGGGAAGGTTGCGAGGCGACTCTCCGGCGGTTGTGCGACGCGGTCGACTCGCTGGCGGATGCGGAGCCACCGCACCTGCGCGTGCCGGAGACTTGGCGTGAGCTGATGAAGGATTGCGAGGGCGAGCGGCGCGGCAGGCCGCAACCCGCGGGCGGCGGGCTCCTCGGCTGGCTGCGGCGGGCGGGCCATGCCGTCCCCTCTGGAACCGCGCGGCCGCACCTGACTTTGAACGAGTTTCGCGAGATCTGCGCGGCACGGCGAACGAGACCCGTCGCAGTAGGAGTCGCTGGCGCGGCTGCTGCACAAGCTCCCGCGTGGTGCTGCACTTCGTCGACGAACCGCGGCTGCGGGACACATCGGTGCTCGATCCGCACTGGGTCACCGACGGCGTCTACCGCCTGCTCTGCGCCAAGGACGGCCCGGGCAGCGACGGCACGCTGACGCTGACCGAGACTGGGCCGGCGCTGCCGGGGGAGACGGACGACGCCGCACGGTTCCTGCTGCGGCTGACGGAACGTTTCGATATGTGCTTCCCGCTGAACGAGGAGGAGGCCGGCAAGCTGCCGGGGAAGTGGCTGGTCCCGGAACGATTGACCCCGTGTCCGTGATCGGCAAGGTGAGTAGACGTTCCACGCTCGCGGGGTTATAATAAAGCAAGCGTGAAGACGCTGGGTCGTTTTCCCGAGACCTCCGGAGAAGGGCAATTATATCATGGAGCATGGCCCCACATATCGACGCTGGTGGGAGTTGCACGTCCGCGTCGCGCGAGGAGAGCGGCTGAGCCCCGCAGATCGCGCGGTCTACGACGCCGGTCGCCGCGAGTTGGAGGTCAACGAAACTCTTGAACCGCTGCAGAACGCGAAGCAAGCGCGCGAGGAATTGCGCGAGTTGGAGGAGCAACGCCGCGGGTTGGAACAGCGCCGCCAAGATCTCGATGCTGAAATTGCGGCTATCGAGAGTGCCCTCGCGCCGCAAGCCAGGGAACTCCTTGGTGCGGAGGAGTAACACGGGTGCCGCATCCCAAGCACGATCAGGTGCGTGCCCGTTGGGGGGCTCGTTGCGGTTACTGCGACGTCACCGAGGAAGACGTGGGTGGCGGCCTGACCGTTGACCATTACGTCCCTCTAGTCGCCGGAGGCGATGATAGCGACGAGAATCTGGTTTACGCGTGTTTCCGTTGCAATCTTTACAAAGGGGACTTCCATCCGACTCGGGAGGACCGAGCCAACGGGCAGGTGGTCCTGCATCCGTTGCGCGACGACATGTCGAAGCACGTGCGCCTGGAAGAAGCGACAGGCCAAGTCCAGTCGCTCACGGAAACCGGGGCGTTCCATATTACGCTTTTGCACCTGAACCGTGCAGCCCTTGTCGCCTTCCGATTGCGCCGCCGGTTCTATGAACTGCTCTTGAAGCGCAGGGAACTGGTCGAGGCCGAGAACTTGGAACTTCGGGCCATTATCGAGGCCCAACAGAAATACATCGCCCACCTCAAAAAGCTGATCCAGGGGCAACACGACATAGGCGATGGATAATGGCACGAGAATAAGGCGCAAGAAATTATCAGCACACGACTTCCGGATCTTAATGCCACCGGCTTGCCCGGTGGATGTTTACGTTCGTTGCTAAGGGTGTCCCCTATTCCGTTTTTCCGTATTTCCCGGCGGCGTAGCCTCCGGGGAACACGGAAACGCAAGGTTTAAGTGGGCCGTCCTATGTAGCTAGGAACGTGATGCTCCACCGGGCAAGCCGGTGGCATCCAGAGCCCAACGCCTCAGCACAGAAGTTACGACGTCCAAATCGTTTACGCCTTACTCTCGTGCCATTAAGGGCAGGCCCCGTGGTGGCCCTTACAGTTTGAGTCGCAATGAAATTGAATTCCGAATTCCGGAATTCCCGGAAGCGGACACACAGTCTACTTCGTACGGCGTTTGCGCCGCTTTTGGCAGGCGTCAATGTCCGGAAATTCCCAAGTCCTTGTGGGCCATGATGTTACGGCGCTTCTGTCCTTGCGCTGCGAACCCCCGCGCCGCCGCATGGCGATGGTTGCGGTTCTTTTGCGGATAATTCTCGATATTTTTCTCTCGCCGCAACCTCTTGCCGGGAAAGCACTTGGGGCGCTCCTGCCGGCCCCGGCCCCGGAATCTTTCCGGAATTCTCGTGGACGCCTCTTGACATGATTTCACAACTATGGATAATTACACACGATTATATCGATCAATGGCAAATAGCACGAAGGGAGATCGACCATGCCCGGCCCCACCGAAAGACCAGCACCTGTCCCGCGACCGCGGAAAGAGGCCCTGCTGCCGCAAATCGCCGCCCTGGCGCTGGCGGGCCGGAGCTGCCGGCAGATCGCCGCCATGTTCCGACTGCCCAAGTCGACCGTCCATCGCTGGCTGCAAGCGCTGCGCGAGGACTGCCCGACGAGAGTCGCAAACTGCGCCGAGATGATCGCCGCTGCCGTGGCCGACTTCAAGTCGATCTACCGCGCGGCGATGGAGGGCTTCCGCCTCTCGCAGGCGGACAAGGAAACAGAACAGGTCGTGGAGATCGAGACGGCCCGCGGTCCGAAAAAGAAGCGGACCGTCCGCAGGGAAAGCCAGGCGGGCGATCCGGCCTTTCTAGCCGAAGCCCGACGGGCCCTCGACGACATCGCCAAACTCGTGGCCCGCGTCGCACCGCGGCCGGGGAAGAACGAAAAGGAGAAAGGCAGAAAGGGAGCAAGGGAGCGCGATGCACGGGCTGGCGTCCCACTGCCGCAAAGCGAGCCGATCCCGTTGGGCACACTGCCGGAGGGCGAATCGCGCAACCTGCGCGATGAAGAACACCGCGCTGTCGAGGCGAAGTGTCCCACCGAAACCGTACTGCTCACCGGCGCCGCTGAAACGCCGCAGCCTCCGTCCCACGTGAACCCTGGTGACGAAGTACCAGAGGGTTTGCTGGAAGACAGGGGTTCGTCGGCAGAAAACGGCTTGTCGGACCAGCGGGTCGGAATGGGACACGATGCCACCACTCCTATGGATGTCAATCGGCACTCAATGGAGCGTCAACGCCCGGTTTTTGCGAGGTTTCGTGATTGGCACACGCTTCCTATAGTGGAAACGAATCCTATCATCCGAGGTAGAACACGACGACAAAAAGCGGCGGACGGCTTGGACCGTCCCATTCCGATAGCGGCGACTCGGGTCCGGAAAGCACGCACGCGGCACGGGCCGGAGTCCGTGCCGCGGAATGCTTCCGGGGCAGGACGTTTGTGCTGCGGCCGGAGGCAGCGGATGATCCTTTTCTTGATTTGACCGGACTCACTTACTATGCTGAAGCAAAACCTGAATCCGCTTGGTCTGCATCCACTCATACTGGCAAGGAGAATGATAATGCGATTGGCGTCGGTCCTCATGGCTGCGATGGTCTTCGTGCCGGCGTATAGTCTTGCCGACACCGGTCGGGCGCGGAACCTGCTCGAAGACCCCTCGTTCGAAATCCCCAAGGAAAGAGACCAGTTCGGACTGGTCTTCGCCAAATGGGGAGGCTGGAAGTACGAGGGCGATTGCGAGTTCCGCGTCGGCCAGATCGCCCATTCGGGCAAGCACTCCTGCCTGCTCTTCGGCGGCGTCGGCGCCAAGATCCGCGTCAGCCAGGCCCAGGAGCTCGCGCCGGGCAGATACCGAATCACGGCCTACCTGCGCGGCCTGGACATCGGCGTCGGCACCTGGAACGCGACCACCGAGTTCATGTTCGACGGCAAGTACATGCAGTTGCACAAGAACGGCACGTTCGGCTGGACGAGGTTGAACTACGTCGCGGAAATCAAGGAAAAGAAGAAAGCCGGACCGTCGTTCGGACTGATGGCCCCCGGCTATTTCTGGATCGACGACGTCTCCCTCGAAAAGGTCGGGAACGACGTCCCCCTGACCGAAAAGCCGGAGTTGGACAAGGAAGAGTCGCCGCTTGCGCCGCCCGCCGAGCTCGGGACGGGCGAAGTCCGCTGTCCGCAGTGCGGCTACCGCAACATGCCGGCCTGGAAGACCTGCTACGCCTGCGGCGGGCCCCTGGATGACGCGAAAGCGATCGTCACCGGCGGACCGGTCAAGTCGATCGTTTCGTTCGAGGGCAAGAACCCCTTCAGCGGCGGCGTGGTGGTCGAGGGCCGCGCCGCCGGCAGCGGCAAGGCGCTGCGGATCGACAAGTCCTATGTATCGCTGGAGCGGCCGCAAGACTGGACGGGCTACGACTTCCTCAAGGCCGATCTCGACACCGACGCCAAGGACCCGATCGCGCTGTACCTCGAGATCCGCGACACGGCCACCCGCGATTATTGGACGCGGGTGAACTACGCCACGGTTGTGCCGCCGGGGCGGAGCACGCTGATCATCCCCGTGAAGCAGTTGTACGTCGGCGAGAAGTCGCGACCGGGGCGAATGCTCGAACCTCCGCGGGATCGTCCAACTGGTGCTCAATATCGGCGACAAGCCGGCCGCGCCCCTTTTCGTCAGCAACATCCGCCTGGAGCGCGACGACGCGCTGCGGCAAGCGGCTTTTGCCGGCCTGCAGGCATTCGACTTCGGCACCAGCACCAGCCCCGTGATGGAGGGCTTCACGCAGATTACGCCGGGCACGGTCTATAGCAAAGGCCGCGGCTACGGGCTGAAGAACGCCCGGATCTGGCGGGCCTTCGACGTCCTTCAGCCCGACCCGCTCTACCAGGACTTTATTTGCATCGAGTCGGGCGGCCTGGCCGTCGACCTGCCCAACGGCCGGTATCGCGTCTTCGTCAACATCGACAATCCTTCGGGCTTTTGGGGCGAATATCAGGTCTATCGCCGGCGGGCGATCCTTGCGCAGGGGCAGCCGGCCGTCAGCGAGAGCATGGACTTCGACGCTTTCCAGAAGAAATACTATCGCTTCTGGAATGTCGAGGACCTGCCCGGCGACAACACCTTCGACAAGTACCAGAAGGCCTACTTCCACGAGAAGACATTCGACGTGGACGTGAGCAACGGGCAGTTGAATCTCGATTTTCAGGGCGAGAACTGGGCCTGCAGCGTCTCGGCGGTAGTGATTTTCCCCGTTGCGAAGGCGGCCGAGGGCGAGCAGTTTCTCGAGGCCGTCGAGGCCCGGCGGCGGTTCTACTTCGACAACTATTTCAAGCGGGTCCTGCACCGGGCGACGGGCGATCCTTTGCAGCCGACGGCCGAGGACCGCCGGCGGGGCTACGTCGCTCTTCCAGCGGGACTGCATGCAAGACGTTGTATTACAACGACACGCCGCGAAAGGCGGAGATCGGCGGCGCCGCTGCGCGGCGCGGCCTTCGCCGGGGAGTATGAGCCGCTCACGCTGGCCCTCTGCCCGCTTGACCGACCTGGGCAGGGTGAAGGTCACGGCCAGCGACCTGGCCGGGCCAGCCGGGACGATCCCGGCCACAGCGATCGACGCCGGCTACGTCTCCTACCGCATCAGCCGCGTGACGATGGAAGGGAGCGTCTACACGATCCGCCCGCGGCTGGTCATGCCCGGCGATACGGTGGAGATGCCCAAGGACATTACGCGTCGCTTCTGGCTCACGGTCAAGACGCCCGCCGCTGCCGCGGCCGGGCCTCTACAAGGGCTTTCTGACGATCGAGCCGCAGCACGGCGAAACTGCGCGGATTCCCGTCGAGTTCCTGGTCCACGCGGGGACCTTGGACCAGGTTGACGTGCCGGCCGGGCCTTTTGGTTGCACGATCAACACGCCCTGGGACGGCCGCGATCCGGCCGCCGCCGCGCAGAACCGGCAGATGTTCCGCAAGAGCCTGGGCAAGATCCGCGAGTATGGCTTCACGGCCTGCAGCGGCATCCCGTCGATCGCCTATCACGGTTTCAAGGCTGGCCGGCCGGTGTTGGACTTTTCGCGCGCCGACGCGCAGATGAGGGTTGCCAAGGAACTGGGATTCCTGGCCGTGGTCAGTTATGGCGGCGGGGTCTCGGGTTTCGATCCGTACTACCAGGACACGGCCCAAATGACCGCCGCGGGCTTCCACGATTACGCGGCGTTCATCAAGGCCGTTTACACCGCGATCCAGGACCACGCGGACCAGAGCGGCTGGCTTCCGGTCTATTACAATTTGGGCGACGAGCCGCTGGGCGACGACCTCCGCCGGGCCGCGGAGAATGCCGAGGCTTACCGGCGGGCGTTTCCCAAAGGGCCGCCCTATTTCACCGCCGCCAGCAGCTTCAGCGGCAGCGATCGGCAGAATCCGCACTTGCGGCTCTCGCAGGCGCTGCACGTCGCCGATTGGAACGGGCACGACGAGGCCGCGGTGAAATTACTGCACGCGGCGGGCAGCGATTGGGCCTTTTACAACGGCGGCAATCGCTGGACGTTCGGGACTTACATGTACAAGGCCGCCAAGCAGTTCGACATGAAGTTCCGCCTGTCTTGGCACTGGAACGCCGCTGCCGGCGACCCGTACTATGCCCTCGATTGCCGCGAGGACGACTATGCCTGGTGCAACGCATCGCCCGACAGGCAGTTGATTCCCGCTGTGGAGTTCGAGCGGCTGCGCCAAGGGTTGGCCGATTATCGCCGGCTGATCACGCTGGCGCGGCTGGCCCGGCAAGCGGCGGGCACGGCGGCCGCGGTTGCCGGGCAGAAGCTGATCGACTCCCGCATGGCGGCCTTCACGCTGGGCCAGCGGGAGCACGATGCGCTATTTCCCGCCGCCGACTGGGCCGATTTTCGCCGCCAACTCGATGACGCGATTGAAGCTTTGCGGCGCTAATTTTGAATACCATCCAACAACGAGTCCGGAATTCTATTGATAGAAGGACATTTTTTGATGAGAACGAAAGCAAATCGCCCCGCGAAACGTGAGGCACTGACAACCCGACGCACCTTTCTAAGCCACGCCGCGCTGGCCGCAGCAACCGTTTCCATCGTGCCGCGGCACGTGCTAGGGGAAGACGGCAAGCCGTCGGCCAAGCGAGAAGCTCAACATCGCGGGCATCGGCGTCGGCGGACAGGGAGCGGGCGACCTGCGGGAGATGGAGAGCGAAAACATCGTGGCCTTGTGCGACGTCGACTGGAAATACGCCGCCCACACCTTCAAGACATATCCCAAGGCGGAGGTCTTCAAGGACTACCGCGTGATGCTGGAGAAACGCAAGGACATCGACGCGGTGATGATCGCCACCCCCGATCACATGCACGCGCCGATCGCCCTGGCGGCGTTGCGGGCCGGCAAGCACGTCTACGTGGAGAAGCCGATGGCCCACAGCATCGAAGAAGCCCGCGTCATGACCCGCGTGGCCAAGGAAACCGGCCTGGTGACGCAGATGGGCAACAACGGCCACGCCGGCGAGGGCCTGCGTCTGATCCGCGAGTGGATCCAGGGCGGCGTCATCGGCGCGGTCCGCGAGATCCACTGCTGGAGCGACCGGCCGGGCACGTTTTGGAAACAAGACCTGGACCGTCCCACGGAGACGCCGCCCGTGCCGCCCGATCTGGACTGGAACCTGTGGCTCGGCGGCGCCCCGGAGCGGCCGTACCACCCGGTGTATTGTCCGCGGGCGTGGCGCGGCTGGTTCGATTTCGGCACCGGCGCCCTGGGCGACATGGCCATCCACAACATGGACCCCGCCTTCTACGCGCTGGATCTCGGCGCGCCCGTGGCGACCGAAGCCCAGACCAGTCCGTTGAAGAAGGAATCGTATCCGGCGTGGACGATCATCACCTACGAGTTTGCCGCCAAGGGCAACCGCCCGGCCGTGAAGATCGTCTGGTACGACGGCGGCAAGCTGCCGCCGCGGCCCGCGGGCCTGGAGCCGGATCGCAAGCTGGCCGACAACGGCATCTACTTCGTCGGCGACCGGGGCACGATGCTCTGCGGCGGCTGGTCGGGTCCGCCGCGGCTGGTGCCCGAGAGCAAGATGAAGGATCTCGTGCGGCCCGCCGAAGACCATCCCCCGCTCGATCGGCCATCGGGCCGAGTGGATTCAGGCCTGCAAGCACGCAAGCCGGCGGACGCCAAGGCCGGGTTCGACTATTCGGGCCCGTTCACCGAGGCCCTGTTGGTGGGCAACCTGGCGGTCCGTTTGCAGAAGCGGATCGAGTGGGACAGTCGCGGCCATGAAGGCCACCAACGCCCCCGAGGCCGACGCGCTCATTCACAAGGTTTATCGTAACGGGTTTGGAATATGACACCCCGCGAGCGAGTCCGAATAGCCCTGAACCACGAGACGCCGGATCGCACGCCGCGCGATTTCTGGGCTGAAGAGTGTACGTGGCGCCGCCTGGCGGCCCACGTGGGCCACGACGATCGGGACCGCCTGCTTGACGAGCTGGAAGTCGACGTCCGCCACGTGGAGGCCCCTGGACCGGCGGAGCGATCGGTCGGTGACGGCGTGTACCAGAATTTCTGGGGCGAACGCTATGTCTACCGGCCGACGCCCTGGGGGCCGATGCGCGAAGACGGGCGCGGCGCGCTGGCCGACGCTCAGACGCTCGATGACCTGCGGAATTTCGCCTGGCCCACTCCGGACCAGTTCGATTACGAAGCCGCTGGCGGCCGCCTGTCGCCGCTATGAGCCGTACGCGTTGCTGTATGGCTTTGCCGACGTCTGGCAGCGGCCCGGGCTGGTCCGCGGTTGGGAAGGAATGTTCGTGGATATGGTCGAGCGGCCCGATTGGGTCCATTTCCTCGGCCGGAAGTTCACCGACTTCTACCGCGAGGACTACACGCGGGCGGCCGCGGCGACCGGCGGCCGGATCGATCTCTACTTGCTCATCAGCGATCTGGGCAGCCAATCGGGCCCGCTCATCTCGCGGTCGATGTTCCGCGAGTTCATCGCCCCTTATCTCAAAGAAATGGCCGATTGCATCCACGGTCTGGGCGGCAAGGTGCTTTATCACAGTTGCGGGGCGATCGGCCCGCTGATCCCCGACCTGATCCAACTCGGCGTGGACGTGTTGGATCCGATCCAGCCGATCGGGCCGGAGATGGCGCCCGAGCGGCTGAAGGCCGACTTCGGCGATCGGCTCTGTTTCCACGGCGGGATCGACATGCAGCGACTCTTGCCGTACGGTTCACCCGCGGAGATTCGGGCCGAGGTCCGCCGCTATTGCGAAGCACTCGGCCGCGGCGGCGGATACATTTTGGCACCCGCCCATCTCTTTCAGCCCGACGTACCGCCGGAAAACATTTTGGCAGTTTATCAGGAGAGATAAATGAAACAACGAGCAATTCTGAATCTCGCATGCGCTGCGCTGGGCGCGATTGCCCTCGCTGACGCATGCCTGGCGGCCGCCAACGCAGCCGACGGCGACTCGGTCGCCCCAAGCTACCTTTCCCCCGCGGAGCATCCGGCAGTGTTCGATTCGAAAGAAACAGACGCAAGGGTGGCGGCACTCCTCCGGCAAATGACGCTTGCCGAGAAACTCGGCCAGTTGACGCAGTTCTCCAACGGCGACGCCACGGGACCCGACAACGTCAAGATCGATCAGAACGAATTGGCGGCACGGGGCGGCATCGGATCCCTGCTCAACGTCACGGGCGCCAAAGTCTGCAACGAGCTGCAAAGGCAGGCGGTCGAACGATCGCGCCTGAAAATCCCGCTCCTCTTCGGTCTGGACGTGATCCACGGTCACCGCACGGTGTATCCGATTCCTCTGGGGCTTTCGGCCGCCTGGAATCCTGACCTGGCCGAACGGTGCGCCCGGATGGCCGCGGTGGAAGCAACGGCGGACGGCATTCGCTGGACGTTTTCGCCGATGGTTGACATTGCCCGCGATGCCCGCTGGGGAAGGATCGCGGAAGGCAGCGGCGAAGACCCTTACTTGGGGTCGTTGATGGCCGCTGCCTGGGTCCGCGGCTATCAGGGGAAGGACTTGGCGGATTCCACGGCGATGCTGGCCTGCGCCAAACATTATGTCGCGTACGGCGGCGCCGAGGGGGGCCGGGAATACAACACCGTCGACATCTCGGAGCGGACCCTGCGCAACGTCTATCTCCCGCCGTTCAAGGCGGCCGTCGAGGCGGGCGCCGGCACGTTCATGAGCGCCTTCAACACGCTGCAAGGCGTGCCGGCTTCGGCGAACCGCCACACCCTGACCGACATTCTCAGAACCGAATGGGGCTTTCGGGGCTTTGTCGTGAGCGATTGGGATTCCATCGGCGAACTCGTGCAGCACGGCGTCGCGCTCGACGGCCGCGCGGCGGCGTTGAAAGCCCTCACCGCGGGCGTGGACATGGACATGCAGAGCAATCTCTACAACACGAAACTCCCCGCACTGCTGCAAAGCGGCCGGCTGAAAATCGAGGTCGTTGATCGAGCGGTCGTCCGCGTGCTGCGCTTGAAAATCGCGCTCGGTTTGTTCGAGCGGCCCTATACCGACGAAAAAGCGAGTGCCGCGAGGATGCTCACGCCGGAACATCTCGCCGTCGCCCGGCAGGCAGCGGAAGAATCGTTCGTGCTGCTGAAGAACGATCCGGTCAACGGCAAGCCGCTCCTGCCGCTGACCGACGACAAGACGGTGGCTCTCATCGGGCCGCTGGCCGACTCGCAGGCGGGCATGTTCGGCGCCTGGGTCATGAAAGGCGATCCGAAAGACGCCATGACCCTGCGCGAATCGCTGGCCGGGCGAATCAAGGAGAGGCTCGTCTACGCCCGGGGAGTCGATACGCGCGACGAGTCCGAGGCCGGGTTTGGCGAGGCGCTTGCCGCGGCCAACCAGGCCGACGTCGTGCTCATGGCCCTCGGCGAGGCCCCGGACATGAGCGGCGAAGCGGAATCGCGGGCAAACCTGGGCCTGCCCGGCAAGCAACTCAAGCTGCTGCAGGCCGTGGCCGCCGCGGGCAAACCGGTGGTGCTCGTGCTGTTCAACGGCCGGCCCCTGGCGCTTCCCTGGGAAGCCGAGCACGTGCCGGCAATCCTGGATGCCTGGTTCCCTGGCGTGCAGGCCGGACCGGCCCTCGTGCGGACGCTCTACGGTGAAGTGAATCCAGCGGGCCGGCTCACGGCGACCTTCCCGCGCTCCGTTGGCCAGACGCCGCTGTATTACAACACTTTCAATACCGGTCGTCCCGCGCCCGGAAAAGATCGATACGTCACGGGCTACATCGACGAGCGCAACACGCCTCTCTTTCCCTTTGGCTGGGGGTTGTCTTATACGAACTTCGATTATTCACCGACCCGGATAACGACACGGAAGATCAGCGCCGCAGAACTGAACCAAGACGGCGTGATCGCGGTTGAAGCCACGGTGAAGAACACAGGGCCGCGTGCCGGCGACGAGGTCGTGCAACTCTACATTTGCCAACGCGGGACGAGCGTTGCCCGTCCGGTCCGGGAGTTGAAAGGATTTGCGAAAATAGCCCTTGCCCCAGGCGAGGCGCGCCGCATGAGGTTTGCGCTGACGAAGAAGGAACTCGCGTTTTGGAATCTGGACATGAAATGTGCGGTCGAAGCGGGCGAACTGACCGTCTGGGTAGCGCCCCACGCCCAAGGCGGGCAAGCGGCGAAGATGATGATCGAGCCGTAACCTGGGCCTTGATCGTAACCTTGCCAACCACTTTCACTGCTAGCGAAAGGGGTGGCATGCCTAAGCTCGGGCACCATGTACTCATGGTCCCGCAGCGCAGGCATGTTGCCTCTGACCCAACCTCGTACAACATGCCTGCGCACCAGACCCGGAGTACCGGGTGCCCCGGTGCTTAGGCATGCCACCCGCCGTAACCTGGAGATATGCGTTACCATGCGATTCCGAGCCTTGTGTATCGTCTTCTGGATGTTCGTTGCCCTTCCCGTGCATGCGGAGGTCTACTTCGACGACGGCGCCAAGATCAATCTGGCAACCGTGCGAGAGGCCAAGGTTTCGGCCTGCAAAACCTGCATCACCGCGGCTGACATCGTGTGTCATCCTGTCCACACGACCGAGATGCGGTTCCGGAATAACTACGGATCGGCCTGGTGGATGATCGAGTGGCCGCAGACGCTGCGGCTTTCCAGCCACCGGATCGGTTATCGCGATCCGATGAAGTCGGTCGGTTATCGCATCAAGGTGTCGCTGACGCCGCTGGATGACGCGGGCTGGGTGGCCGTCAAGCCGGTCTTCGAGTTCCGTGGGCCGTTGAACAAGCAGGGTCGCGACGGCCTCTCCAGTGGTTGGAGCGAGGGCCAGTGGCCGCCGGTCGAGGCCCGCTTCGTGCGCATCGAATGGTTCGGTCACAATGGCAGCGAAACGGGCGACCCCGGCCGTGAACACCCCGACCTGATCGTGGGCAAGATCCAACTCTTCGGCCCCAACCGCTTGGCGATCACGCCCATGGTCTCCGCGGCACAAGCGGCCTGGGCCGGCGGGCAGGCCCTATTGGACGATGCCCGCGGCGGCAGCAGCAATTTCGCCGCGGTGATCGACGACAGTCAGCCGGAGCCGCCGCAAGGGTTCGGTTCGCTGACGGCGTCCTTTGTCACTAATGCGGGCGATGCCGACTTGAAAAAGCTGCCTGTCCGGCCGGCGAGCATCATCGTTACGCTCCGGCACGCGTGCCTGGTCGAGGCGGTAGGTTATTCGGCCATGGCCCCGCCGCGCGACGAGCGGCCGCGCGATCTCCTGGTGTTCACCTTGCCCTACGCAATCGGCGAGCGCTGGGAACTGCAAAAGGAATTGCACGACATCGCCGGTGGGGGCTACGAAGAAATCACCTTCGATCGCCCCGCCAAGGCGAAACGAGTGAAATTCGTCATCCCGCGAGTTTGGAACACCCGCGTCGATGCCGGCCGACTCGCTCGCGGATACATGGCCGAAGTCTATGTCTACGGCGCCGGGCTGACCGGGAATCTGCCCTTCACGCTGGATGGCGACGCAACGGTCAGCGCCAGCATCCACGATTCGCAAGACGGCCTGGTGCGGACGCTCTGGCAACTCCGGGCCATGAAGGCCGGCCGGCACGTGGAAGAATGGGACGGGCTGAGCGACATGCTCGTCGAGACACCGCCGGGTTCCTACGAACTGCGGCTGGTGAGCAACGCCGGACGTTATGAGAACGTGGCCGCCGTCGGCAACACCGGTTTTCCGCCGAGCCCCGACGGCCACGTGCCGATGAGCATCGCCTCGCTGGCCGTCGATCGCGACGGGGCCGTCTTCTCGGCCAACGGTTGGGACGAGGCGGGCCACGATTGGAAAAAATGGGACCGCGACGGCCGCAGCCTGATGCATGCCAATTTCCAGATCCGCAACGGCGACCCTAACGGCATGCCTTATCGCGTAGCGGTGGACGACCGCTTCCTGTATGCAGCCTACTTCTCGCACCACGGCGAGCCCAAGGCCGGCAGCCAGTGGATCCAGCGTTTCGACCGCCAGACGGGCAAGACCGTGCGCTTTCCCAAAGGGTTTGCCCGCAACGGCTTGATCCAGGTCTATCCGCCGCCGGAAAAGGACCTCTCGGATTGGCTGATTACGGGCCTGGCCGTGTCGGGCGACGTGCTCCTGGTCGGCGACCGCCGGGCCAATCGCGTGCTGAAGTACGACAAAGCCTCAGGAGAGCGGCTGGGCGAATTCCCCGCCGGCAACCCGGGCCCGATGGCCGTTGATGCCGCCGGGCGGCTGTGGATCGCCCGCGGTGAAACCCAAGTGGTCGTGCTGGACGTGGCCGGCGGGCAGGAGCGCGCCCGGCCCATCGCGGGCCTCGGCAAGGTTGCCGGCCTGAGCTTCGCTCCCGACGGCCGGTTGTACGTTGCCGACGACAAGGCGCGGCAGATCGCCATCTACCGGGTCGACGACCTGACGGCCACACGGGAGTCGTCATTCGGACATCGGGCCCAGCCCGGCGACGACGCTCCGGAACGATTCTACGAGCTGATCGACGTTGCCACGGGTCCCGACGGCAGCGTGGTGACGGTCGATCGCTTGCCGGTGGGCGGCTCGCGGATCGCCCGGTGGCCAGCGCAATTCAACCCGCCTCAACCGTTCTGGACGCACTTGGGCCTGGAATTCACCGGCAACGCCAACTATGCGGTCGAGGATCCCGACACGCTGGTCAGTACCTATTTCCAACGCTACCAATTGGATCGGAAGACCGGCGGGTGGCATTTCCACGGCAACCTGTATTGCGGCGGCAACACGGGCTCATGCCAGTGGCACGGCGCGCCGCGATGGGTGACACTCGGCGGACAGCGGTTCTTCTACTTCGCCGATGGCGACGGCATGCAGGCGTACCGGCTCGCAGGCTCGAGCCCGACCACGGAACTCCGCTTCGCCATGGCCATTGGCGGGCGCGAGCCGGGTCCCGACGGCAAGACCGAACGGACTCAACCGCCCGGTCAATGGAGCTGGAGCGACGCTCATGGCAATTCACACCTCGATCCCGCCGAGGTCCGCTGGTTCAAGCAACCGGGCCAGGGCCGATTGACCTACTTCGGCATGAACGTTGACGGGCAGGGCAACATCTTCTACTGCGACCAGCAGACGCGATCGATCTGGATGATCCCGCTCAGCCGGCTCAACGCGGCGGGGAATCCGGTCTATGACTGGTCGCAGGCCCGCGAGGTCGTGGCAGCCGACAGCAGCCCGGTGAAGTTCTTTCCGCTGATGGCGGTGCGGACGGAGAAGGGCGAGATTTATGCTTTTGGCCGTAGCGGCTTGTTCGCGCCCTTCCCCGGCGCCGGTGCGGCCTGGATGGGCGGCTGGGCGCTGGCGAAGTTCGACTCCGCGGGCCGGCGCCTGTGGGCTACGCGGCTGGTACAGCACTGCACGGGCATGGACTACGTGCCCGGCGACGGCGGCGTGGTCCTGGGATATTTTGCCGAGGCCATCGTTTATCACTACAACCGCGACGGCTTGCTGGTCGGTTCAGCTCGACCGGGGAAAGTCGCGGGCGAAGTCTCCGGCTGGCTGGACAACACGGCCTCGATCGCCTGCAACCGCGATCCGCGCGACGGGCTGATCGACGTCTTCGCCGAAGAGGATTACGCTCACCGCATCCTCTGGTATCGGTTCGACGACGCGAAGATCAAGGTGCAAAAACTGCGGATCGTGCGGTAGGGCGGGGCGGGCATTTTCGGGCTCCGGGAGTCACGGATATTACCAAGGTGTCGAAGATGCAAGTCATGTTGGCTGATGTACCGCAGGGGTGGCTGGTGGCAAAGCGTAGCGGCGCCCATTTTCCAGTCATTTTGGCAGTTCTGTTTTTCCTGCTTCGTCGCGGCGAAACGCGCCAGTACGTGCGGAGCCGTCGCAAGACCTTGCTCTCCAATGGATTGCGCGCTGGCCGTCTCCTCTGCTCCAAGTTACTTGGGAGGGCACGCATTTTGCGGGAAAGAGGAACCACTCGACGTTGCCTGCCAGTTGATGCGAAGAGGTCAAAGACAAGCAGATTACGGTTGTTTCGCCTAAGAGCTTGTAACGAAATGGACACGGGAAGTTCGATCAACAAGCCCACCGAGACCGCGTCGGAGGAACTTCTTGCCGAAAACCTGCCTCGGCAACCGACGCCGCAAGAGCCGGGGCATGGTTCTCGGACGGCTTCGAAAACCGAGGCTGCGGCCAAGGAAAGCGAAGTCGTGAACCAGCCACGGCACGTGGTGGGGCTGGGCGCCTCGGCGGGCGGGCTCGAAGCCCTGGAACAGTTCTTCGACAAGATGCCCGCCGAAACGGGGCTGGCCTTCGTCGTCGTGCAGCACCTCTCGCCGGACTTCCGCAGTCTCATGGACGAACTGCTGGCACGCAGGACGGCCATCCCCATCCGCCGCGTCGAAGACGGCATGACCGTGGAGCCGGACACCGTCTACCTCATTCCCCCCAAGAAGGAAATGATCATCTCGGGCGGCAAACTGCTCCTGACCGACAAGGACCCCAGCCAAACCCTGACGCTCCCCATCGACCATTTCTTCCGCTCGCTGGCCCAGGACGTGGGGGAGGGGGCGATCGGAATCGTGTTGTCGGGCACCGGAAGCGACGGTTCGCGAGGGATTCGCGCCATCCACGACGCGGGCGGACTGGTCGTCGTCCAAAGCGCGGAGACCGCCAAGTTCGACGGCATGCCCAAGAGCGCCTTGGAAACCGGCGTCGCCGATTTTGTCTTGCCTGTGGGCGAAATGCCGGGGACCCTGCTGCGTTACATCCACCATCCGGCGGCGGAAGGCTCGGACCGGCCGCCGATCGTCGATTCCGTCCGCGAGACGGCGATGGACACGGTCTATCGCCTCCTCCGCGACCGCTACGGGATCGACTTCAGTTACTACAAGCCCAACACGGTGGCCCGGCGCACCGAGCGGCGGCTCCTCTTGAATCAATCGCTCGATTTGAACGATTACGTGAAGCGGCTGGAAGAGGACGTCGACGAACTGAACCACCTGTACAAGGACCTGCTGATCGGCGTCACCCGCTTCTTCCGCGATCACGAGGCGTTCCAGCGATTGGAGACGGAGATCCTCCCCGCGGCATTGGCGGCGACCCCAACCGACGACGAGTTCCGCGTCTGGGTGGCGGGCTGCGCGACCGGCGAAGAGGCCTACTCGCTGGCCATCCTCTTGATGGAAGGGATGGAGGCGCTGCACCGCCGCGTGAAGGCGAAGATCTTCGCCACCGACGTCCATCGGGCATCGCTCGAATTTGCCAGCTTGGGAGTCTATGGCGAGGCGGCCCTGGCCGATATCAGCACCGAGCGGGTCGCCCGGCACTTCGTGCGCAAGGGAGACGGCTACCAGGTGTCGCAGGACCTGCGGCAGATGGTGGTCTTCGCCCCGCACAACATCATCAAGGACGCCCCCTTCACCAAGCTGGACCTGATCAGTTGCCGCAACCTGGTGATCTATTTCCAGCCGCCGGCCCAGAAGAAAGCGATGTCGCTGTTCCATTTCGGCCTGAAGACCGGCGGGCTCCTCTTCCTCGGGCCCAGCGAGAGCCCGGGCGAACTCACCGACGAGTTCGATCATCTGGACGCCCACTGGAAAATCTATCGCAAGCGGCGGGACGTGCGTTTGTCCGCGGATCTGCGCCTGCCGCTTTCGATCGCCGACTCCGGGCTGCGGCCGACGGGCGTTCCGCCGCTGCCACACCTGAGCCAGGTCGACATGCACCTCGTGGGCGTCTACGACGCGCTGCTCGAGGACAACATGCCGCCCAGTCTGCTGGTGGACGAGAACCGGGCCTTGGTGCAGTCGTTCGGCGGCGCCAGCCGCTACTTGCGGCTCCGCGACGGGCGGCTCTCGACCGACCTGCTGGACATGGTCGACACGGACCTGCGGATGGCCCTGGCCGGGGCCCTGCAAAGGGCCTGCAAAGACGCGGCCCCCATCGTCTACAAGGGGCTCCGCGTCCACCTGGGCGACGGCGAACGGCTCGTGAACCTCACCGTCAAGCCGGTCCGCAACCGCCGTTCCAGCCGGCTCTACGCCTTGGTTTCGATCGAGGAGCGCAACGAAGCGGTCCATCCCGACGCCACCGAGATCAACTTCCGCCAGGCCTCCGGCGAGCAACTGCAGACCTTGGAGACCGAGCTGCGCTACACCAAGGAGAACCTGCAGGCGACGATCGAGGAACTGGAGACCAGCAACGAAGAACTTCAAGCGACCAACGAGGAACTGGTCGCTTCCAACGAGGAGCTTCAGAGCACCAATGAAGAACTCCACTCGGTCAATGAAGAACTCTACACCGTCAATGCCGAGTACCAGAAGAAGATCGCGGAGTTGACCGAATTGAACGCCGACATGGACAGCCTGCTGGCCAGCACCGCGGTCCACACGGTGTTTCTCGATCACGACCTCACAATCCGCAAGTTCACGCCGAAAATCGCGGAAGTCTTCAACCTGCTGCCGCAGGACGTGGGACGGCGGATCGACAACTTCACGCACCACATTCACTACGGACCCTTGATGGAGGACATCCGCCGCGTGCTTGACAAGGCGGAACCGTTCGAGCGGGAAGTGCAAGACCGCCACGGTCGCTGGTTCCTGCTGCGGATCCTGCCCTACCGCAACAAGGGCCGCATCGAAGGCGTGGTGCTCACGCTGATCGACGTTTCGCCGCTGAAGCAGGCTGAAGAGGAAGCCCGCGAGGCGGTCCGCCGCCGCGATCACTTTCTGGCCATGCTTTCGCATGAGCTGCGGAATCCCTTGGGGGCGGTCCTCAACTCGGCGTCCTTGATGGAACGCGCGGGGATCGACGACGCCACTTGCCAGGCGGCCCTGCCGGTCATCGTTCGCCAGACCCGGCAGATGGGCGCTTGCTCGACGACTTGCTCGACGTGTCGCGGATCACGCAGAACAAGATCGAGATCCACAGGGACGTGGTCGATCTGCGGGCGGCAGCGGCCGAGGCCGTGCAGGTGGCGCGCCCGATGATCGACTCGCGCCGGCACGAGTTGCACGTCGATATCGACTCTTCTC
Organism: uncultured Planctomycetia bacterium; assembly: GCA_963779975.1. Lineage (GTDB taxonomy): Bacteria > Planctomycetota > Planctomycetia > Pirellulales > Thermoguttaceae > JANXQG01. The sequence continues at coordinate 318,362 of CAWAAL010000026.1, forward strand.
CGTTGTTCGTCATGGGCGATGCGGCCCGCTTGCAACAGATCCAGGTGAACTTGCTGCACAACGCCGCCAAGTACACGTCGCCGCAGGGAACCATCTGGCTGAACGTTCGTCGCGAAGACGGCGAGGCCGTGGTTCGCGTCCGCGATACGGGCGCGGGAATCCCCGCCGACATGCTGGAAACGATCTTCGACCTGTTCGTACAGAACGATCGGACGCTGGACCGCGCCGACGGCGGCATGGGCGTCGGCCTGACGCTCGTGCGCACGCTGGTGGTAATGCATGGCGGCACGGTGACGGCGCACAGCGCCGGCGCCGGCCGCGGCAGTGAATTCGTCGTCCGGCTTCCTTTGACGACCGAACAGAAACCGTTTGTCGCGACGACGCAGCCCGCCCAAACGCCGGCGGGCACGCGGATCCTGATCGTCGAGGACAACGCCGACAGCCGCGAGATGCTTGCCCAACTTCTCCGCACGGACGGCTGCTACGTGACGGTTGCGGGGGACGGCAAGCAAGGGCTGGAGGCCATCCGCCGCGAGAAGTTCGACCTGGCGCTGGTCGATATCGGCTTGCCCGGCATCGATGGTTACGAGGTCGCTCGGCAAGTCCGCGCCGGCCCGGGAGGCGGCGCGATCTATCTCGTCGCGCTGACCGGCTACGGCCGTCCGGAAGATCGCCTGGCCGTGCTCCAAGCGGGATTCGACGAGCATCTGGTGAAGCCGGTCAAATTGAGCGAGTTGGAGCGGGTCCTTCTCATGCGCCGGGCGCCTGCCACTTTTTTTGCTTAACCCGTTGACGGCCCTACGGTCTTTGAAACGGAATAAATTCCGTTCTATGAATTCGTATGCTATCCGTTGACAGCCGAATTTACCGGCCATTTTGGCAGTCCTGTTTTCCCGGTTCGTCGTGGCCAAACCCGTCGGCCCGTGCGGAGCCGCCATAACGCATTGACCGTCAACGGGTTGCGTGCCGGCCGCTCCCAGCCGTCTGCGCGGGCACGCGTTTTGCGAGAAGTGGGAGTAGCCGCCGTCGGCTGCCAACTCACGCGGTGAGTCGGGCAGGATGGGTTCCGACGGCGTTTTTCAATCATGCCCGTGAAAGGAGGCGTTGTATCGTGATGAATGTTCTCACAAGACCTTTCCGCAGCGACGTTTTCGACCCGTTCAACGGGACGAATTGGAGTTGGCCGGGCGATCCGTTTGCCGAAATGGAGCGGCTCAACGCGGAAATGAACCGCATGTTCCCGCGATTCGGCATGGCCGATCGCGGTCAACAGCCCGCCGTCGCGTATCCTGCCCTGGATTTGTGGCAGGACGAGGATTGTCTGTATGTCGAAGCGGAGTTGCCCGGCATCCAGATCGCCGATCTGGAAATCTATGTTACCGGGGGCAACCAACTCAGCCTCGCAGGCGAGCGGAAGCCGCCGGCCGTCGAGGGAGGCGTCTGGCATCGGCAGGAGCGCGGCTACGGCAGGTTCAGCCGCCTGCTGACGTTGCCCTGCGACGTCAAGACCGAGGAAGTGGAAGCCGATCTCAAGGACGGCGTTTTGACCATCAAGTTGCCCAAAGGCGAAACCGCCAAGCCGCGCCGTTTGGCGATCAAGGCCGAATAGGCAGAAAGGAGGATCAACGATGAAGAACAGTCTGACCAAGCGGCAAGGCGACGGCAACGTGGCGATCGCCGAGCGCACGCGCAATGCCGCGACCTATATGCCCCGCTTCGACATCGTGGAGACCGATGAAGAGTTGGTGCTCTTCGGCGACCTGCCGGGCGTGACGAAAGAGGATTTGGATGTTCGCTTCGAGAACGGCGAACTGACTGTCGAGGGCAAGGTGCCGCCGCGGCAGGCGCAACGCGAATTCGTCTACGGGGAATACGGCATCGGCGATTTCTATCGCAGCTTTGCCATCAGCGAAACGATTGACGTTGAAAAGATCTCCGCCGAACTGCACGAGGGCGTGTTGACGCTGCACCTGCCGAAAGTGGAAGCGGTGAAGCCGCGCAAGATCACGGTGAAGGCGGGCAAGTAAGCCGTCGTAGCGTAGCGTAGGCATCCTGCCTGCGTCCCAAAGGCGTAGACATCCTGCCTGCGTCGCACGCCCGTCTTCGATGACAAGGCAATGGAGAACCACAGAGAACGAAGGAGGAATGATTATGGCTAGTTTGATTCCTTGGAAGCGGCGCAACGAGGAGAAAGAGGGAGGGCTCATGGAGCGTCCGCGCGACATGCTCGCCCACATGCGCCGGGAGTTGGATTCGCTGTTCGATCGGTTCTTTAGCGGCTGGCCGGGTTTGGCCGGCGGCAATTGGCCGGTCGCGGCCTGGGGCTTCGATGTCGACGACACCGGCAAGGAGATCGTCGTGCATGCCGAGGCGCCGGGCTTCGAAGCGGATGACTTCAACATCGAGATCGTCGGCGACAACCTGGTGTTGAAGGCGGAACGCAAGGAGGAAGACAAGAGCGGGAACGGCTATCACTTCCGCCAGGAGCGGCTCTACCGCACGGTCGCTTTGCCGCATGGCATCGAGGCCGAGAAGATCGAGGCCCGCTACCACAACGGCGTGCTGGAGATCCACCTGCCCAAGGGCGAAGAGGCCAAGGGCAAGCGGATCGCGGTCAAGTCGACCTGAGGCGCGGCCGAAGAACAACTTCCGTTTTCTTGTAAAGGATGGCATGCCTCTTCACGCGGTGCGCGCATAGGCATGTTCCCTGCGGATGAAGACATTCCTGCCCGTCAACCACGACGATGCGTACGCGGCGCGCGGCGTGAAGTTGGCATGCCATCACCCGCCGCCCGGCAGTCGGGCGACGATGAAGTGCAGTGCGCGCGGTGCTACGTTGTACAGTTGAAGGCATGCCATCCGCAACTCAACTCCCCTCGCCATTTCCGCCCTCGGGAAGGAAGCGATAGCCGGCGTCCCGAATTGTGAGAAAGTGCTGCGGCTGGCCCGGGTCGGGCTCGAAAATCTTCCGCAGTCGGCGAATGAACTGATCGGGGGCCCGCGTGTTGATGCTGCCGGGCATGCCCCAAACATTTTCCAGCAACTCGCGGCGGGGAATGACGCGGCCCTGGTTCTCGACGAAGTATCGCAGCAGGGTCAACTCGAGTTGCGTCATTCTGATCGACTCGCCGCGGACTACGACCTCGAAGGTCTCGAAGTCGATCTTCGCGCCGGCAAACTCGAACTGCTTGACGCGGGGCGTTGGGGCCGCGCCGCGCCGCTTGGAAAACGCCAGCAGGTTGCGCACGCGACTGATGAACTCGTCCAAGTCGAATGGTTTGCTCATGTACTGGTTCGCCCCAACGTCGAATCCCCGCGTGCGATCTTCCGCGAGCGTCCGGGCGCTCAGAATGAGCACCGGTATCTCCTGATCGATGGCCCGCAGCGATTCGCAGACCGCATAGCCGCTCATGCCGGGCAACATCAGATCAAGCACGACCAGATCGATGTCGGCGGTCGGTTCGGTCAGCAATTTGATCGCTGTCCGGCCATCCCCGCTGACAGTGACGCGATACCCCTCGGCGACGAGATTGTACTTGATGCCCATCGCCAGATGTTCTTCGTCCTCGACCACCAGAATGTGCTCTTTGTCCGCCATGCACGACAGTTTAGCCGCGGAGGCGGTTACCTGACAAGCCACGGCAGAAAACCAACTCCAATTGGGGGTTTCAACTCCGCGGATAAATCTGGAGTTTTGTAAATGGGGGATATTGATATTTTGCGTGATCTAGGTAATATCTTACGTTTGGTTAAAGATTTTCCAGGATCGGGTGTCCGGTCCTACCCGATTTGGTCCCATGGGAAGCGAGGAGATCATGATGAGGTTGACGGGAATTGCATCAGTTCTAGCGATGGTTCTGGGAGTTTCGCTGGGCGGAATCGCCCAAGGTGGCGACTGTGGATGTATGGTTTCTGCCCCTGCGACCGTGGCGTCCTGCGGCCCGCAGTACGTGACGAAGACGGTCTGTGTTCCGGAAATGGTTACGGAAGAGCGGACGTGCATGGAGACGGTGTGCGTGCCGGAAATTCACACCCGCCAGGTCACGTGCTGCGTGGCGGTTCCCGTCACGAAGACGGTACAATGCACGCATACGGTCATGGTGCCGCACGTGCAAATGCGGACCGAGAGGTTTTGCGTGGCGGTGCCGGTCGCGCGGGAAGTGACCGAAACTTATCAGGTCCAGGTTCCGACCTACCGGACCGTGGAAACGCAGTACACGGTTTGCGTTCCGATCTGGACCGACCAGGTGGAGCAATACACCGTAATGGTGCCCGCGTGCGAAACCCGCCAGGGCATGCGTTGCGAGACGCACTGCGTGCCGGTCAAGGAGACGTGCATGCACTGCGTCGATCGCGGGCATTGGGAAGATCGGCCGGTCCCGGCCTGCACCTGCAATGCTTGCGCTCCTTGCAACGCGTGCGCCCCTTGCCAGACGCTCCAAACGGTGCGCTGCTGGGTGCCGAACTGGGTGCGCGAAGCGGTGGAGGTGACGGTCAACAAGCTGGAGACCGTCCAGGTGCCTTGCACCTACCAGGTTCACGTCTGCGTACCCCAGACCCAGACCCGCACGGTCAAGGTATGCCATTTCGAGAGCCAGGTTCGCACCTGCACGCATCAAGTCTGCGAGTGCCATTGCGAGATGCGGACGCGAACCTGCATGGTCACCGAGTGCAAGCTCGAAGAGCGGACCCGCGAAGTCCCCTGCGTCGTTTGCGAACCGCGGACCGAGATCCACAACGAGCAGGTCGTTACCTTCGAGCCGCGCTCGGTCGAGCGCACCGTGCAGTGTACCGTCTGGGTGCCGCACGTGGTGGAGAAGAAGGTGCAGGTCCAGGTTTGCAGGATGGTCGAGAAGTGCGTTCAGGTTCCCGTCTGCCAAACCTGCTGCCCGAGTTGTTGCCGGCGGGCCCACTGCGGCTGCGGCGGCTAACCGGTCGGCTCTTCTTCTTTCCGTTCGAGGGCCCCGGGCATCTGTACTTCGAAGACGGTGCCGGGGCCCGGTTCGTTATCGCGGACGCGGATGCGGGCCTTCAGCCGGCGGGCGATGTTGCGGACGATGTAAAGCCCCAGCCCGGTGCCGGCTCGCTCGCGTTCCAACTCCAGCCCCAGGCGTTCGAAGCGGCGGAATATCTGGCGGCGAAAACGGCCGGGTATGCCGCGGCCGTTGTCGCTGATGCGGACGATCGCCCGGCCGTCGGCGGTCCGCCGCAGATGGATGCCCACGCGCGGCTCGCTGCTGGCATACTTCACGGCGTTATCGATCAGGTTGCGAAAGAGGATGTCCAGATCGATGCGCCACGCCCGGATCGCGCACGGCTGGAGATCGAACTGAAAGACCTCCGCCGCGATGCGATAGTGCAGGGCCACCGTGCTGGCGCAATTGCGCAGCAGCACGTCGAGAAAGATGTTCCTCGCGGTCGGCGTCGATCCGTCCTTCTTCCAGCCGGCCGGCGTCGAGCAACTGGTTGATCAAGCCATCGAGCCGGTCGAGGTCATCGACCATGCAGCGGTAGAAGCGGTCACGCTCTTCGTCGCTCACGTGGCGGCGATTGAGCGTTTGCAGGTAGAGCTTCATCGATGCGATCGGCGACTTCAACTCGTGCGTCACGCTGTCGATGAAGTTCGATTGCCGCCGGTTGAGATTAATCGCCTTGATCGTGAGCACCAGGTAGATGATCGTTCCCGCCAAGAGCACGCCGATGAAAGTCGTACCGATCGACAGCAGGGCGATATAGAGCCCCGCCTTCTCATTGTCCTTCCACACGCCCATCACGGTCATCAGCACCCAGCCGACCGTGAGCACGACCAGGACCACGATCATCACGATCGCCAAAACGATCGGCAAACTTAGCGAACGACGTGCAGCCATGGCAAGACAATGAAGAACAACGTGTCGGGAAAAACCGGGGTGGATTGTAGCCTCCCCCAATTCGGAGCATAACCGAAGTAGCCGTAGGACGTCAAGCAGCCACGCAGCGCCCGGCAGTGGCAGAATACACGTTTCCCGAGACCCGTCGTTCCGTCCGTGACGTGGGATGTTCACGAATACACCTCCCAAAGGACGCTGCTTGCCCGAATCGCCCATCTGAGGGTAGATCATTTTCTGCGATCTGCCTTACCCGGGGCTCACATTCTGGTAAGATGATAAGGGAGGCTTGGGGCACGGACCCACGGCGTTTCGCATTCCCCTCCCTTGGAGGAGAAATCGGTTCTCCGCGGACACTTTCAGGAAAGATTCCAGCTATGCATGACGCGCGCGTCTCGAAATGCGACCTCCACGTTCACAGCAAGTACTCCGATCGACCCAGCGAGTGGTTTCTGCGGCGCATGGGGACTCCCGAGTCGTTTGTCGAACCCCAGCAAGTTTATCGCAACGCCCGTCAAAAGGGGATGGACTTCGTAACCATCTCCGACCACAACTGCATTCGCGGCGCGTTGGAGATCGCCCACCTGCCCGGCACGTTCATCTCCAATGAAGTCACGACCTACTTTCCGGAGAACGGCAGCAAGGTCCATATCCTGGTCGCCGGCATCAACGAAGAGCAGTTCCGCATGATCCAGGAACTGCGGGCGGATATTTACCGCCTACAGGAATACCTGATGGGCGAGGACATCATCTGCTCGGTGGCCCACGTGCTGTTCCGGGTGGACGGGCGATTGAGCGTCGACCAGTTCGAACGGCTGCTTTTGCTCTTTCCGCGATTCGAATTGATCAACGGCGCGCGCGATCGACGGGCGGCCGACCTGGTCGGGGCCGTTCTCGGCAATCTCACGCCCGCGATGATCGCGGTCATGGCCGAGCGGCAGGGAATCGAACCGTATGGGCCGCAACCCTGGAAGAAAGTCTTGACCGGCGGCAGCGACGATCATAGCGGGGCTTACACGGCCACGGCCTTCACCAAGACGCCGCTGGCCGCCAACGTCGACGAGTATCTGGCCTTCCTGCGTCGCGGCGAGCACGAAGCCGACGGCGCGTGCGGCGGCAGCGTGCTGATGGGCCACGCCTTCTATCACATTGCCTCCAGTTATTTCCAGGACCGTTTCGTTCACGGCAACAAGAGCGGCAATCCGACGCTGATGGGCCAACTTTTCGAGATGCTGCTGAAAACGTCGAGCACGGAGGGTTCCGGTTGGAGCTTGCAGGGGCTCGCCACGCGGTTTTTCGTCTCCCGGCAAATGAACAAGCTCAGCGAAACGGAGCGGCAACTGGTGAGCGACTTCGGCAGGCTGTTTTCCGGCCAACATGACGAACACGCGGCCCAGCCGCCGATGGACGACCGCCACACGTTCCACGTCGCCTGCCACATCAGCCAAACGCTGGGCTATACCTTCCTCAAGCGCTTGATCGAGTTTGCGCGTCAGGGCAAGTTGGTGGAAAGCCTGGAGACGGTCGCCTCGCTGGCCCCGGTGGCCCTCAGCATGGCGCCCTATCTGGCGGCGTTCAGCACGCAACATAAGGACGAGGACTTCCACAAGGCGATCGCGGCCCACTTCCCCGCGGCCGCCCACCTCCGTCGCGCCAGCGACCGCAAGGCCTGGATTACCGACACGTTTGCCGAGGTCAACGGCGTGAGCCGCACTATCCAGGTCCTGGCCCAGACCGCCCGCAAGATCGGGCGGAAACTGGTCGTGCTCACCAGCATGGACATGAGGCCGGAGACCGAGAACCTGTCCGAGAACCGGATCGGTCCCGATGGCAACGGCGCGTTGTCGCGGGATTTGGGGATCGGCTCCAAGATCGATCTGAAGAACTTCCAGCCGGTGGGGACTTTTCCCATGCCGGAGTACGAATCGCAGACGCTCGCCTTCCCGCCCTTCCTGGAGATCTTCAAGTACATCGAGCAGCACCGCTTCAACGAATTGATCATTTCCACGCCCGGCCCCATGGGCTTGACCGGTCTGGTTGCCGCCCGCCTGCTGGGCCTGCGGACCACGGGCATCTATCACACCGACTTCGTGCAATACGTCCGTCACCTGACCCAGGACGAGGACCTGGCCGATTTGACCTGGCAGTACATGCGCTGGTTCTACGAGCAATGCACGATGATCCTCGTGCCCACGGAGACCTATCGCCGGCAGCTCGTCGACAACGGCATCGACCCTTCCCGGCTGCACGTCATGGCCAGCGGAGTCGATAACCAGCTTTTTCACCCGTCCAAGGCGGTGCCGGCGTTCTTCGATCGTTACGGTCAGGCGAATCGTTTTCATTTCCTGTACGTGGGACGGATATCGAAAGAGAAGAACGTCGACGCCCTGATCGAGGCATTCGAGGAAGTGCTCCGCCGCGGTTGCCAGGCGAGCCTGATTTTCGTGGGCGACGGACCGCACCGACAGTCATTGGCGGCACGTTGCCAGGACCGGCCCGTGGCCTTCGCCGGCATCCTTGAAGGAGAGGAACTGGCCCGTGCTTATGCCAGCGGCGACTGCATGGTCTTCCCTTCGACGACCGATACCTTCGGCAACGTCGTCCTGGAGGCCCAGGCCTCCGGGCTGCCGGTCATCGTGAGCGACCAGGGCGGTCCGGCGGAAATCGTGCGGGGGCACGATTCAGGGATCGTCGTCGATCTGTCGCAGCCTCAGAGCCTGGCCGACGCGATGGAGAGGATCATCCGCGACGCCGATCTCCGTCGCGAATTGCGCCAGCGCGGACTGCGCAACGTGGCCGAGAGCAATTGGGAAAACGTGTTGGAGGAGTTCTGGAGTCGCGACGAATCCGACGGCAGCGAAGCGAACATGGAAGCCTTTCGTTCGCTCGACGCCCCCAGCCCGCCCGGCACGGTCGCCATGGAAGTGGCCTGAACCGTCATTCGCCGAGGAAATTTTGTAGGGTGGGCCGAGTGAAACGAGTCCCACCATTGGGAACGCCCGGGGATGGTGGGACTCGTTTCACTCGGCCCACCCTACAGCTAGCCGGTCGAAAGCCAGTGCCCGGATTTGACCACGGAACTTGACATCGGCCGTTCCCCGGACGATATTATGAGGTTGATTCCCGCCTTTGGCGGTCCCGCCCTGCGCAAACAATTCCTCCCGCCTGCCAATCCTCTCACACCAAGTCCCAACAAGGAGACCGAGCATGTCGCACACGACGGCCAAACTCTCGCGTCGGCGATTCCTCAAGTTCGCGGCCGGCACCAGCACCTTGGTTGCCATGCCGCATTTCATCCCCGCTTCCGCGCTCGGAAAAGACGGTACCGTGCCGCCGAGCGAGCAGATCATCGTCGGCGGCATCGGCATCGGCCACCGCGGCAGCTACGACCTGGGCTGCTTTCTGCAACAGCCGGACGTCCGCTTCGTGGCCGTCTGCGACGTGAAGGCCGAGCGGCGCAAAGCGGTCAAGCAGACCGTCGACGCGAAGTACGGCAATACGGAGTGCGCCACGTACCGCGATCTCCGCGAGCTTCTGACCCGCAACGACATTGACGCCGTGCTGATCGCCACCGGGCCGAACTGGCACGCCACCGCCACGATGCTGGCGGCCAACGCCGGCAAGGACGTCTATTGCGAAAAACCGTGTACCAAGAATATCGCCCAGAGCCTGATCCTGGCTGAGACCTTTCGCCGTACCGGCCAGATCTTTCAGGCCGGCACGCAGCGGCGCAATCTGCCGCACATCCAATTCGCCGTCGAACTGGCCCGGCGCGGAAAACTCGGCAAGCTGCAGACGGTTTACGCCCATCCCGCCGGCATGACCGCCATGCAGAGCGGTTGGGCCCCCGCCGAGCCGGAGCCGCGCAAGGAAGAGGTCGATTGGGACCTGTACCTCGGCCCGGCGGCCTGGCGGCCTTTCAATCGCGGCTGTCTCGATGGCTTCAATTTCGAAAAAGGCGGCGGACTCGTCGGCGGCGGGGTCCTGGAATGGGGTTCCCACTGCGTCGACATGTGCCAGTGGGCAGCCGATGCCGACGGCACCGCCCCGGTCGAATACAATCCGCCCGAAAACGGCCAGCTCGTCGCCCGCTATGCCAGCGGCGTCAAGCTCGTCCTCCGCAACGACGGCTGGCTGCCGCTGGGCTCCTGCCCCGTGCGGTTCGAGGGCGATGAGGGCTGGGTCGAAACGGGCGACAGCGGAAAGCTGATCCTCAGCTCGCCCGAGCTGTTGGCCGGCCGCAAGGTCGCCGAGATCGGCGGCTACCCGGCAACGTACCACGTCCGCGATTTTCTCAACTGCGTCAAGTCGCGCGGCAAACCGCTCTGCAACGCCGACGTGGCCTGCTATGGGCATATCGCTTGCCATGCGGCGAACATCACGCTCTACCTCAAGCGAAAGCTGACCTACGATCCGGTGAAGAACGAATTCCCCGGCGACGACGAGGCCAACCGGCTGCGGTCGGAATCCCTGCGCGACCCGTGGCGCGTGTGAAGCTTGTGGCGTCCCATGACAGCCTTTGCACACCCCAACGATACACCATTCCCTTCGGAGAAAACCATGAAGATCCAATACACCGTCGTAATGCTCGCCGCCCTCGTGGTCGCCCTCTCGGTTCAGGCCACGGTCTCGGTCCAAGCCGCCGACAAGACACCCGCCAGGAAGGCCGGGAAGAGCGCGGCGAAAAAAACAGCCGAGATCGCCGCCCAGAACGCTTCGGCGGAGATCAGGCCGGCCGAGTTGATCGCCCTGCTTCAGTCCGACGCGCCAAAGAGCGAGAAGGTGAAAGCCTTCAAGCCTCTGGCCGTGTTTGGAGGCAAAGACGCCGTGCCGGCCATCGCGCCCTATTTGGCCGACGAAGAGCTTTCTTCTTGGGCTCGAATCGCCCTGGAAGCGATTCCCGATCCGTCCTGCGACGAAACGTTGCGGAAGGCCGAGGCCGACTTGAAAGGCCGCCTGCTTGTCGGCGTGATCAATTCGATCGGCGTGCGGCGCGACGCCAAGGCCGTTGACTCGCTTATTAAACGGCTGGCAGATGTCGATGCCGACGTGGCCGTCGCGGCCGCCGCGGCGCTCGGACGCATCGGCGGCGATGCGTCGGCCAAGGCCCTGGAAAAGTCGCTGGCTACGGCGCCGCCTGTCGTCCGCAGCGAGGTTGCCGACGCGATCGTCCGCTGCGCGGAAGAGAATCTGGCCGCAGGGCGAAAGGCGGAAGCCATTCGTCTGTACGAACTGGTGAGCAAGGCCGACGTGCCGCCACGCCGCGCCCTGGCAGGCGTCCGCGGCGCGATCATCGCGCGAGGTTCGGCCGGGCTTCCGATGTTCGTCGATCTTCTGAAGTCGGCCGACAAGAAGCGGTTCGCCCTGGGCCTGAAGTTGAGCCGGGAGATTTCCGGCCCCGAAGTTACCGAAGCCCTGTTGGCCGAGCTAGGCCATGCGTCGCCGCCGCGACAGGCCCTCTTGCTGCTGGCCCTGGCCGACCGTGCCGATCCCCGCGCCCGCGACGCCCTGCTTCAGGCCGCAAAAAACGCCGCCAGCGAAGTGCGGATCGCCTCGATCCGCGGCCTGAAACACTCCGGCGACGCTGCCTGCGCGCCCGTACTCCTCGACGCTGCCCGCGATCAGGACCCCGAGGTCGCGGCGGCGGCCGTCAACGTCTTGGCTGATCTTCCGGCCAAGGAAATCGACGCGCTCTTGGCCGCACGACTGGAATCGGCATCCGGCGACGATCGGTTGGTGTTGATCGATCTGGCCGGCCGCCGGCACATCGAGACCGTTACGGCGGTTCTTCAGAAACTGGCCGACGACCCCGAAGCGAAGATCCGCTCGGCCGCTTTGACGGCCTTAGGCGCGACCATTCCCGTGAAGGACCTGGCCGTGCTGATCGCCCGGGCCGTCGCCCCAGACAAGCCGGATGAGGCCAAGACCGCCCTGGCGGCCTTGCATGCCGCTTGCGCCCGCATGTCGGATCGCGATGCCGCGACGGCGAAAGTGCTCGAAGCGCTTGCAGGCGCGGCTTCCGGCGAAGTGTACGCTCCTGGAAGTGCTGGTCACGATCGGCGGCGACAAGGCCCTCGCGGCGGTCGTGGCCGCCGCCAACGACTCCGACAGCGACGTTCGTCGCGCCGGCTACCGCGCCTTGGGCGAGTGGACCAGTTCCGCTGCCGGACCGGCGCTGCTCAGCCTCGTGAAGAGCGGCGACCCCGATCTCAGGATCGGCGCCCTGCGCGGTTACATTCGCGTTGCCCGGCAGTTCGATATTCCCGCCGGCCCGCGCATGGCCATGTTCCGCGAGATCATGACCTTGGCCCAGCGGGACGAAGAGCGGCGGCTGGCCTTGGATATATTGAAACAGATCCGCACGCGGCAGTCCTTGGCGACCGCCGTTGAATATCTCGACCAGCCGAAGCTGAGCGCTCAGGCGGCCACGGTGGCCGTGACGATGTCGGAGAAAATGGTCGCGTCGAATCCCACTGACGTCGCCGCCGCGATGAAGCGCGTGCTCCAAGTGGCGAAGAACAAGGACGTGGTCGACAAGGCCCGCGGGCTGCTCAACCGCGCCGCAAAGAAATAGTGCTGACGTGGACGCAGGGTGGGCCCACCCTGCGGCGGCATGTTCTCCAATCTCCTGGATTCAGGCATAGCCCTGTGGATCGCAGCCAGCGTATAATATTGCGCAGAGGGAGACCTTCTTCCCGGTGAGGCGTTTTCATGGCTTTGTTGTTTTTCCTGGCGGCGCTGCTTGGCCTGCTGTTTCCGCCGTTTGCCGTCGTCGTTCTGGCCATGACGATTCTGGGCGTATTCGCCAAGGGGATGGTCGCCGCTTCGCGGGAACCGATGGCCGGGCCCAGACGGCAGACCAGGCATCGCCATGGCGCGAAACGGCCTCAAGACAGGATACGCTACGATGCCATGGGACCACGGCAGGGGGAGGTTATCGACGTGCAGTGTTATCCGATTCTGCCCCCGCTGCGGCTAACTACGCCCATGCCACGATCTCTGGATGAGTTGCATTGAACGCGGCGCTGGCTGCTGAGCTCACTTCACGAACCCGATATGTCGGTGAGCCATGCGAATGAAAGCCATGCTCCTGGAACAGATTGCACCGATCGAATCTTCGCCGTTGCGACTGGATGAAGTACCCATGCCGGAGCCCAAAGCCGGCGAAATCCGCATGAAGGTCCGCTGCTGCGGCGTTTGCCGGACCGACTTGCACGTGGTCGAAGGCGACTTGCCGCCGCAGAAAATGCCGGTTATCCCCGGCCATCAAATCGTCGGCACGGTGGACGCCTTGGGACCCGGTTGCCTGCGTTTCGGTCTTGGGCAACGGATCGGGGCTGCCTGGCTCCGCTGGACCTGCGGGCAGTGCCGGTTCTGCACCACGGAACGCGAGAACCTCTGCGAATTGGCCCGATTCACTGGCTACCACGTTGATGGCGGCTACGCGGAGTACGCCGTCGTGCCGGAGGCATTCGCCTACGAGGTCCCCGACCGCTTCAGCGACGTCGAAGCCGCTCCGCTGCTGTGCGCCGGGATCATCGGCTATCGGGCGCTGAAGCGGAGCCGACTTCCGCCCGGCGGCGGGTTGGCGATGTACGGTTTCGGCTCCTCGGCCCACGTGCTGATCCAGATTGCCCGGCATCGCGGTTGCGATGTCTACGTGGTGACGCGCGACGAGAAGCACCGCGAGTTGGCCCGGCAGATGGGCGCGGTCTGGGTGGGCGGGCGGCCCGAGCAACTGCCGATCAAGGTCGATAGCGCGATCGTCTTCGCGCCGGTGGGCGAGTTGGTCCCCCTCGCCCTGGAGAAACTCGAAAAAGGCGGAACACTGGCGCTGGCCGGCATCTACATGACGCCCATCCCCGCGATGGATTACGAGCGTTGCGTCTTCTACGAGCGCGACATCCACTCGGTTACCAGCAACACCCGGCAAGACGGTCGCGAATTGCTCGCCGAGTCGGCCCGGATCCCCGTCCGGCCACATACAACCGTCTATCCGCTGGCCGAAGCCAATCGGGCCCTCCAGAACCTCAAGGCCGATCGAATCGACGGCACGGCCGTGCTTGTAACCTAAAGTGCTTGTTCGTGAACAACTCCCCTCTCCCGTACGCGGGAGAGGGGCAGGGGGTGAGGGCAGGTTGGACCAAATCAGGGACTTGTTCTTGGACAGGCACTGAGGCGGCGCCCCTCCTTTGCGGTAGAACCAGCCTTTAAGCCTGCGTCGTTTATGGCGTCCGGGTTTTCGCCGGGTTGCGATCCTGGGGGCTAGTCGTCGTCGTAGAAATCTGCTATAAATAGGAGTGCTTGACGGCGGTGAAAGGGCTGCGTCATGGATTTCCCTTGCGGAACGTGGTTTCGCGGGTGCTGAGCCTTGTGAGCGGCGCGCTCCAAAACCCCTTGGGCACCAAGACTTTAGAACGTTCGGAAGAAATGAGCGGAAACCCAGGAAGAACACGGGAGCCGCACCAATTTCTTCCGACCGTTCTTAGGAAATGTCCCCGTAGCTCAATTGGATAGAGCGTCGGCCTCCGAAGCCGAAGGTTACAGGTTCGAACCCCGTCGGGGATACTTTACATAACTCTCGCCGAATCCTAGACTTAGGATACCTGCTGACGGTCGGCAGTGCGGCTTTGATGTTCTGAAAAGAACGGTACATGTACCGTTTTACGCAGACTTCGGAGTTGCACTATGTCTCGAAAGCGTCGTCAGCCTTCTTACCGTCTCCATCGCGCACGTAATTGTGCGGTCGTGACTCTTTACGGTCACAACCACTATCTGGGGGAATACGAATCCCCCGAGAGCTATGAGTTGTACGCCCGGCTCATCGCGGCTTGGCGGGCAGGGTTGTCACCCAATGGCCAGTCCGACCCGGACAAGGTACTCTCGGTGAACGAGATGCTTCTAGCCTACTGGCGATTTGCCAAGACCCATTACCAGAAAGACGGGCAACCTACCAAGGAACTGGCTTGCATGCGGGAAGCTCTCCGGCCGCTTCGGGATCTGTACGGCAGCACGCCGGCCGGCGAATTCGGCCCAAAGGCCCTGAAGGCGCTCCGGCAGCACATGGTCGACCAAGGGCTCTCCCGGGGCGTGGTCAACCATCGCATCGGCCGAATCAAGCGGGCCTTCAAGTGGGCGGTGGCCGAGGAGCTGATTTTCCCCTCGGTCTTTCATGGACTTCAAGCTGTTGGCGGGCTTCGTTTCGGCCAGACGCAGGCTCGCGAAACCGAGCCGATCCGACCGATCGCCGACCTCTACGTCGCCCTCGTCCTTCCCTTCGTTACTCCCCACGTGGCCGCCATGGTCAAACTCCAGCGGTTAAGCGGCATGCGCGCGGGGAACTGGTCGTCATGCGGCCGGCCGACATCGACACCAGCGGCGAAATCTGGATCTATGAACCATTCGACCATAAAAACCGCTGGCGGGGACATCGCAAGCAGATTCCCCTTGGGCCCGAAGCCCAGCGGATTCTCCAGCCCTTCCTTGACCGGGAACCACAGGATTTTATTTTTAGCCCTCAGGAGGCTGAGGCGTGGCGACTGGAACATCGACCGCCGTACCACGGCAGGGAAAGAAAGACCCCGGTCTATCCTTCGGAACTTCGGCAGCGCGAGAAACTGAAGGTGGCCCGCCGGCAGCAGCGGAAACCGAAGCGGCCGAAGGGGAAGCGGTACAATACTCACTCGTATGCAAAGGCGGTAAACTATGGAATGAAGCAAGCCAAGAGAGCGGGATTCGTGATTCCGCACTGGCATCTCCATCAGTTACGACACAACCGCGGGACCGAGGTCCGAAAGAAATACGGGATCGAGGCCGCCCAGATGGCTTTGGGCCATGCAAGGGCCAACGTGACGGAAATTTACGCCGAGAAAAACTTGGAGCAGGCCCGGCAGATCGCGAAGGAGATGGGGTGACAATTCTCCGAAAGCAGATAAGTGCCAAATCAGACCCATGGACGTTCAAACCAACGAAACACCTGTTGAGTGCCTTCCTGCTCGTGTCGCGGCAATTGAGTGTATCGAAGCGACGAGAGGTCTTTACGACGTTGCGGTGACGTGCGATAGGGATCACCCGCCTGACTATCGCCCTCACGTTAGCAGACTTTACGATGCGATTTGGAGGGCATGGCCTCTGATTTGGCAAGTTTGGCCGGAGCTGGCTGACGCAGACCGGGCGTTGCTGCCCGGTGAACCCGCAGAACGCACGATGCCCGCCCCGGTGGCTGCCTGGATCTTTGCAAAGTGGGCTTTTTTTGCGGCGGTTGGGGGCACTTCCCACGAAGAATCGGCACTGGCCGCATGGGAGAACTGGGGGGCGGGTTA
The DNA here is from genome assembly GCA_963779975.1 of uncultured Planctomycetia bacterium. GTDB lineage: Bacteria > Planctomycetota > Planctomycetia > Pirellulales > Thermoguttaceae > JANXQG01. Next base: position 334,551 of record CAWAAL010000026.1, read on the forward strand.
TATTCCGGAAATAGAGGAAGACCCGTTCTACCCAAGAGACGACGTCAACACTTGGATTCGGCTTAGAGCAGCGGCCTCTCCTTTTCCCCAAGATTTCTGGCAACAACTTATTTCTGCGGTGGAGGTGACGCCACTCCCTATGTCTGGGGGTTCGGCATCCATCCCCCCAAGACCTGCGGCCGTCATTAGGGGAAGCGAACTGCCAACGAATGCGCAGGGCTGCAGGATCTATTGCAGCAGGTCGATGCGTATCTTGGACCTCAGCAGAGTGCGATATTGGGATGGGAAAGCTACATTCGGAGAGTTCTGGAATCGTTCCGCATGCCAGATGCTCTCGCTGCGACCCATACGGACTACGGGCGAGTGCCCACGAACTTACAACTTCCTTGCCCAAAAGAGCTACACAAGTATTTTGATCCCGTCGAATACGCTGTTCGACGGCAGTCAGTGGTTGCATGGACAATCACACTTGAACGGATTGTGACTCTTGCGCGTCTGGCGGGTCCCGAAGGGCAAACTCCCCTCTGGTTGAGAGAGATGTTGCTGACCCAACGTAATGTAATCCGAGCTATGTCTTCCTTGCTGGAGTGCTACCGGAGTTTGCGCGAACGAATTATGCGACAACTGACCACTATCGCCGTGGGTTCCAGCGACGTGACCCGACTGCTGAGTTTCCGGCAATACGCAGTCCTCCAGGCCATGCTCGAACTGAAAGCAGCGGATGCCCAGGCACGACGAACGACGGGGGAGATCGCCCGAAGAGCCGAGGGAAAACAGGCCCGTGTCGACAATTTCAAGGAGCCCATCGCTGCCCTGGAAAAGCTTGGGTTGATTGCAACTAAGGAAGGCCGGGGCGGTGGTTGCTGGCTGACGGCCGAAGGTCTCTGCCTCGCTCAAAGTCTCGGTCGAAAACTGTAAGGCACAGTTTACTCACCGTTTCTCCACTGATTTCTTCATTCGCCACGTGACAATGTGGGTATACGACGATCAAGGTGATCGTCGGGAATATCCGCAGCAAGTCACATTCTCGGCGAAATGGGCCGCGCAAATGTTCGCACCGCGGTAAGCCCCAGTGAAACCGTTCCAATCGGTAGGAGTGAATCGATGAGAGATTCGCTGGACAAGACGTTAATTCCCGTGTCGGCAGCGTGCCGCATGTTTCCAGGACGCAACGGCAAAGGCATATCGAGGGCAACCCTTTTTAGGTGGATGACCACCGGTGTGGGCAGCGGTCGCGTGCGACTGGACTCACTGAAGGTCGGCGGCGTTCGTTACGTCGCTGGTCGCGAAGCGGTCGACCGCTTCATCGTCGCATTGAACGGCGGGGTCGCCGTCGTCAACCCGGCCGCCCAGCTCCGCGAGGCCCGGCGGACTGAAGACCTGCTCGACGCCGAAGGTTTCTGACGCCCGTTCTGGCCGCCGCGGTTTCGCATGAGACCGCGCCGGCCTGCACGGTCACCACGCCCGAACTGGCGCTGGGAAAGACCAGCTTACGATAGGCCGGCACGTCGCCGGCCAAGGAAATCGTCGGGATTGCCCACCTCCGGCGATGACTATGACCCCGCGGGCTGGAGGTTACATCGTGTTAGTGTTGAGCAGGAAGCAAGGCCAGGAAATCGTGATTGCCGGCAGTATTAGAGTCGTTGTTCTCGATGTCTGTGGCAGCAGGGTCAAACTAGGATTTATCGCCCCGCCGCAAATGACAGTGCTCCGCAGCGAAGTCCACGTTGCCAAACGGGCAACGCAGGATGCGGCCGCCCAGCCGCACGTGGGGGCATGATGAGTCGGCGAACAACCCCGCGACGAGCACGAGCACCGCCTCTGCGTCGGGCCTTCCACCCGGCACGGCCCGCCAACTGGCGGCCCGATTGAAAACAGGCCCGCCCCCGCCGATGCAGGGCGAGGGGCGGGCCAACCGATCGTGCCTGACATTGGAGTCGGGCACAACGTAACCATTCCTATTTTATTCGGAGGTTTGCCAATGGCAAACGAACCTAAGAACCCGAAGGGGGCGACGGTTTCGCCCCAGGCGGCACCGCCGCCGGAGCCCGAGCCCATGGTCGTCGTGGAATTCGACGGCCGCTGTTTCCACGCTGCCTACGCGACCTGCCCGATGCGGCTCGTGTTGGTGTGGACGGACGAGGACTTCGACGAAGGCGACAAGAGCGTCGTTGAGGTCGACGGAGAGTTCGCCTCGGTCGAGGAGGTGGACGTCTCGGACGACGGGATCGACGCGGACACCGCGAAGGTGTTGAAGGCCGCCGGCATTGACGTGGCTGGCTTTTCGACCGCCGCGGCTGAAAGCGAGACGCCCCGGCATCCGCCATCAGGCGGCGCCGGGCTCGACTAGGCCACCCAGGGTGCGCCTGATCGAAAACAGGCCCGCCCCCGTCGTAGCAGGACTGGGGCGGGCCACCCGTGACCGGCAACTTCGCCGGGCACTCAACACAATTCCTATCTTAGGAGACTTTACTATGGCGATCAATATCGCTGATTTCCAAGTTTCGCAAGACGAGGCCGAGCTTCCACGCTCCAAGGTTGAGCTTCGCGGCCCCCGGGGGGAAGAGGCCATCCGCGTCCACGCGACGTGGCGGGCTAAATCCGTCGCGGCGGTGCGGCACCAGGGGAAGTTTTTTGTGATCAATCGGGCTCTTCGCCCGGTCCTGCGGGGGCGCTGGTTCACCGTTGAGCTTTGTGCTACTTGTTCGAGCACGGGTGAGCTCTTTGTTTGGCCCGTTCGCGACGACGACGAGACCATGAAGCAGGCGGCCAAAGCGGCCGTTGACAAGTGGTCTTCCGTCGAGTGGATCACAAAGAAGAAGAAGTACACCGTCGAGGCGGCGAAGAAGGTGCATGCCGACCCGGTGTGGCCGGACGGGGCGTTTAACGACCTCCTCGAAGCGGCTCTCGCCGGCCGTGTTCTCTCGCAGCCGGAAGACGAGGTTGTTCAGGCAATCCTGCGGAAGAAGATCCCGACCAAGGCGAAGGCCAAGGCCAAGGAAGAGGCGAAGCCGAAACCGAAGGAGAAAAATGAGGGCGAAGAGGAGCAGGAGTAACATCCCGGCTACGTCCCTCATTTCACGCCCCCGGTCAGCGATCTCGCTTTCCGGGGGCGTCTTTTTTCAATCTGCATTGTCCACAGTTATCATGTTTATCAACGACCGCGACTACCTCGTCCTTTTGGCCCTCGCCCACTACGGCTTTCTCACCCGGCGCCATGTCCAGCAGCTCTTTTTCCCCAAGAGTGCCGATGGCCGTGAAGCCCGCCGTTGCCTTGCCCGCCTGGTGGAAAAGGGCCTGGTCCGGCAGCACTCGGCGCTGGTGGCCAGCGTCCGCGACGGCGCCTTGGCCCCGATCTACCTGTTGACCGTCGAGGGTCGCGAGCACCTGGCCGAGGAGACGGGCAACGAGTCCTTTCTTTGCAAGCCGATTACCCTTCCACACGCGCTCCAACTGGCCCATGCCATGGCCGTGGTCGAGTTCCACATCACCATCGACGCCGCCATCGCCACGCAGACGGACGTGATCCTGGAGGTTTGGCACAACGAGAACGACGTGATCAACGCCGACGATCCGGACCCGGCCACTCATTACCGGCTGCATACCAAATTATCGGATAAACCGAGGGGATCCTGTTCGCCCGACGCCGCCTTCCTGCTGAACCACGGGGGGCAGCGGGCCGCATTTTACCTGGAACTTGAACGCGGGGACGGTCATGGCGGCACTGGGTCGAAGCAGTTGATCGAGAGGAAGGGCCCTGGGTACGCGGAGGTAGCGAACCGCAAGATCTATTTGAACCATTTTCGGGCTGACGGGATCGACGGGTTTCACGTGTTGCTCGTGGCGCCCAACGGCGGGCGACGAGATGCTATTCGACGTGCCTTTCAGCAGAAGGACGCGGCCGTGTTCCGCACCGACCTTTGGCGGTTCGCGGCACACACGGATATTACGCCAGATACCGTGCTGACTAGGGAAATCTGGCATCCGTGTGGCTCCGGAGCGGCGGAACGGCTCCCGGCGCTCGGGGCGGGTGTCCACCCTGGGGACGCCGCCGACCTCGAAAAACTCGAACGTGACCGGGGCTCGGCGCGGGATTCGGGGGCGGCCGCCGACCTTGCTGGCGAAGTCGGCGGCGGCTCCCCGGTCGCCGGAGGGGCCATCGCCGAGGCAGCAGAACGAGACGTGGAGATGTAGCAGCAGAGATCCTGCCGAGGCTTACGAGAAGGAGATGGCGTTATGTCAGGTCAATTTCAACGCATCGGCAACACGGTATTCCCAAACGCAGAACCCGAGATTCCCTGCGGCCTCTACGAGTGGCATGGCGTGTGCCGCGAGGAAATCGGCGAACTCTCCATCCGTTTCATTTGCCCCGAAGGCGAGGCCGGCATCCGTCAGTTCTTTGTGGAACCGGTGGTGGTCGCCTGGGCGAAAAAGGACGAAAAGAAGAGGGAGGAGAGCGACGCCTTCCTGGCAAGGGCATGTGAAGTTGGTTACGAGATCGTTGCCGTCCTGAATAATCACGGCCCCGAGCAGCGACAGGCATACCGGCTCGCCACCTGGCTGTTCCGGAATAGAAACGTCAGTCACATGGCCGTGACTCGCGAGTTCAAGGGCGCGGCGGACTTCTTCGACTTCTCCAATCCGAGTAGCCCAGTGCTGCTGCTGCCGGGGCTTGGGGTGAATCAGACAGAGCGGGGCCGGGTTGGGGCCGAAGCTCCCGGCACGGCACGCCAACTACTCGGGGAGGCGATCGGAAAGTTGCGAGAGGATCTGGCGCGGCATGGGGAGGAGTTACCGGGGGTGACGTTGAATTTTTCGGGCATACTGGATCTCTACGACAGGGCGCCCAGTCGTGAAGAACCGAGAGAGGCAACGAACCCGAGGCCGCTTGTTTTTATCGACGGCCAAGAGAGTCAGTTCATCATGCCGTTGCTCGGGGCGCAGACAGACTTCGGCCGCATTGAAGGCACAGTTGCCGACTGCCTGATCTACGGTCCCACGGAGTTTTCGGAGAACCTCGACGTGCTTGCGGCCCATCCCGAAGAAAGGGAATACCTGGTCAGGCAACTAGCGCAGAAGCTGCTGAAACCTGGCGCGACGCCGGAAAAGCTCGATGCTTGGCTGAAGCGGGTGAAAAAGGACGGTTGTCTGCAACTGATCGAGGGGGGCAGGGACATTGAGAAGGAGGACGATCGCGAAGAGGCACGGGAATTCGCGGCGCAGATGATGGGCGCGATGACCTGGTGTGCCTACCGCATGATGGGCTACTGCTACAGCGCCCTGATGGAGGTTGTCGCCGAAGACCTGGAGCAGAACGGGCTGACAGAGTTGGAGGGTGTTATCTTCCGGGTCGAACACTGCCAGATCGACCTGCTGGCCGGGTTGCCGTTGGATTTCCTGGGGCGGGCCCAGTTTCGCTGGATCGTGGATAAGTGGCACGACCTGCTGGTGGCGGTGGTGCGCAATCATCCCGAGCCGGGCGGGCGCGATGCTTCTGACGCCCTTCTGGAGGCCACGACCCGGCTGGAACTTTTTGCTTACCTGCTGCGGCAGCGGCGGGACGCGGACAGGCTCACCAAACGGACTCCGGCTCGGAGTATTGACAAGCTGACGCGGAAACCGCCAAAGGACGAGTTCCAGGAGGAGGAGTACATTCGTCGAAAGGGTGTAGGGCTGGGCAGGCACTCCAGCGAGTTCACAGTCCCCAAGGCAAAACGGCCTGATGCGGCCATTGCACGTACCGACACGCTGGCGATCACGCCCCTCACGTCTGAGTTCTGTCCCACCTGCGGCAGTAAGATCGAAGTTGACGAGCCCATCGACCTCACAGACACAGCGCGGGCCCTGTTCTGGGGCTTATGCCCTCTCTGCGACACTCTCAAAGCCTATGTCGCCAATCTTGATGAATTGGACCGCGAGCGTCAACGAGCACGGTAACGCGCTCTTGCTCGTGCAGATAACCTGCACAGGCCATCCGCCTCCTCTGCCTCGATATCTGGACGGCGGTCGCCACGGCCGATCCTCGGCCCGAGCCGCCCCGGCGATTTTTTCGGCCTGCCGACAAATCGACGGGTCGGCTCGTTTTTTTCATGTGGGTTTTTCCCTAAAGAGGTAGAGGGGCGACGCGTTTGTCGTCCAACAAACAAGTTCCTTTCAGGGAGATACACAATATGAACGGGACCGATTTTTTCAGTTCCGGCAAGGTGGCCGACGCGGTCGGTCTATCACGCTGGAAGTTTCTTTACCACGTGGAACGCGGCGATCTGCCGGGACCGACGCATACGGTAGCAGGAAGACGACTATTTTCAGCCGAGCAGGTTGAAACCATCAAGCGGGCGTGGGCCGCGCACCAAGCCAAGGAGGAGAAATAAGACATGAAGTCGAAAGTACCAGCAAGACAGTCTGACGACCAACTCGAAACTTTGGCGTCGGAGATCCAAGAGCATTTTGAACTTGGCGAAAAGGCCTACGG
>CAWAAL010000027.1:0-39554 GCA_963779975.1 uncultured Planctomycetia bacterium
GCATCGCTCACTGCACGGTGGGGGTGGGATTGCCGCTGGCCGCCGCCGTGAAGGTCGCGGTGCTGCCCGCATTGACCGTCTGGCTGGTCGGGCTCGTGGTCACCGCGGGCGCGGTCTGCGTGCCTTGTGCGACGGCGACGGTCGAGGTGGCGACCGTGCTGCTGGCGGTGCCGTCGTTGACGACGATGGAAATCATCCGATTGCCGATGCCGGCCGACGACATGGGGGCGTATACTGCAACGTTTGCAACAGCGCCTGATAGGTCGACACGCTGGCCACGCCGGTGATCTTCAACACGCCGTTGGCGTAAGGGGCGGCCGTCAGCGTCGTACCCAGGTCCGTGGAATCGACCGACAACTCTTCGCCGGCCACGGGGTTCTGGATGGTCACGGTCATGGACGCCAGCGTGGGACTGTCGGTCTGGGCGATCGTGGCCTTTGGGGCGACGTACACCGCGGCCGCGCCGGTGCTGTACGTGGTTGTATTGGTCGAACTGCCACTGCCGCCCGCTGCCACGGCAGGCGCAATGTCCAGCGTGGGCAAATACGTCGCCAGCGAGTCGGTCGCCGAGATGAACATCTGCAGCGAGAGATAGTTCGGTTTTGCGCCCAGGATCGCGAAATTGTAGTCCGTGGCGTTCTGGCCGTCGAACGCCACCTGGATCTCGTTGCTGCCGGCGGTGCCGCCTTCCGAGCCGGGAGACAACTGGCCCACCATGACATACGGCGCCGGCTCGATCTGAATCTGGTAGGTGCCGGCGGGCACGGCGGGGAAGCTATATGCCCCATTAGCGGCGGTTTGCACCGGCCCTACGCCGGAAACATCGGCCAGGCTGCCCTGGCTGCCCACGCTTTGCAGTTGCACGGTAAGCCCGGCGAACCCGGTCTCAGCGGCACTCCATTTACCGGCGTCTTGGGTGTCGAGATAGGCGTATCCGGAAATAGTGCCGGTGACCGCCAGCAGACGGCGCGACTCGAGCGGCTCGATCGCAATGCGGCGGACCATTTTCTTCTTGGAAGCGGTGGTACGACTGCGCGGGGCGTGGCTACGACCGAACACTTTTGAGAAGAATTTCCGGATCATGGGTGCGTGCTGCAAAGAGGAGTTCTGTTTGCCCTGCTCGAACTTCCATTCTATCACACTTTACCTAAAATTTGAAAACAAGTCCTCGCAAACGATTGGAAACCTGTACTATTTTCCGCTGACCCATAAGGATTATGCGGATCACGACGGCGGGGAGAGAAAGTCGATAGAAGAAATGGAATGCCCAGGAATGGGGGTCATTCCACTACGCGGCAGCTGGAATGGCCTGTGAGCACGCAGACGAGAAGAAGTTGGAATTCACTTTAAGTGAAGTAAACCGCCGATTAAATGAAAAACGCCGATAGTTTAGTGAGTCGGTGCATATTGATGTGTCAAGGGGATTCGCGTTATTCTGGTCGCATCGATACAGGACGCAGTCGCGGCGACTACGCTACTCCGCGGCAAAGCGGTTCCGCAAGACGCCGATCTTCTCGATCTCGACCTCGGTCACGTCGCCCGGCTGCAAGTAGACGGGCGGCTGCCGCCCCATGCCGACGCCGCCGGGCGTGCCGCTGAAAATCAAGTCGCCCGGATTCAAGGTGCAGAACTGCGAGATGTAGCTCACCAGGTGGTCGACCGAGAAGATCAACTCGGCCGTGTTGGAGTCCTGCATTACCTGCCCGTTCAGCCGCAACTGGATTGCCAGCCTTCCAGGCTCGGGAATTTCGTCGGCCGTGACCATCCAGGGGCCGCAGGGGGCGAAGGTGTCGAAACTCTTGCCGGAGAGCCATTGCCCGCCCGGCTTGTTCCGCTGCCAATCGCGGGCGGAGACGTCGTTTCCACAGGTGTAGGCGGCCACGTGGCTGCGGGCCTCGGCCTGGGGAATGTAGCGGCCGCCGCGGCCGATCACCAGCACCAACTCGGCTTCGTAGTCGACCTGCTCGCTCGCCCGCGGCAAACGGACCGTTCCCTCGTGGGGCAACAAGGCGGTGGGGAACTTGTTGAAAACGACCGGGCAGGGAGGCACCGCGGCCTTGGTCTCGCGGGCGTGGTCGGCATAGTTCAGACCGATGCAGATGATTTTCTGCGGGCTGGGGATCGGCGTCAGCCACGTAACCGGAGCGGTCACCGGCCGACCGACAGCCAATGCTCTTTCCGCGCGGGCGAGGATGCCCTGCCCTTCGGCCAGCAACGCCTTGGGACAACTGGGCAGTGCCGGATCGGCGTCGTGAAGGTCGATGATTTCACTGCCGCGCAGCGCGGCAATTCGCGGCCCACGATCGGTCTGGTAGGTGATCAGTTTCATGGTGGAGTGCTCCAAGGGGTTTAGACTCTGTTCTACGGAATCGGCGGTCGATCGGCAAGAGGGCCGATCATGCCGGAAATACCATCGGTTCCGGTTCTTCCCCGGATCGCCGAAGGGAGTTTTGACACCCGCCCGGACGTGACCTAGGCTTTCGATAGACGCACCGTGGATTTTAGAAACCGTCGATGACAAGACTACCGAGTCCCGACATTCCGATCGCGATCGCCTTGCCCGAGGCCCCGTGCACGTCGCCCGACCGTTGGATGGCCGAATTGGGCGGACTGCTGCGGGAACTCGACAAGGTCGAGTCGGGCGGGCAATCGCTGCCGGCGACGCCCGAGGAATTTACCGAAGACGAGTTGGCCAAACGGCGGCTGGGCATCGCGGGCAGCCTGTTCGCCGCCCTGCAGTGCAAGCATGCGGCGACGGCAAGCCATTCGGTGCGCATGGCGCTGACGTGTTCGGCTTGGGCCGCGCAGTTGGAATTCGACCCGCGCCAGCGCGAGCAATTGGAGATCGCGGCCTTGCTGCACGATGTCGGCATCATTGGCGCGCCCGATCACGTACTGCTGAAACCGACGCGTCTGGACGGCGACGAAACGGCGATCATGGCCCGCGCGCGAGCGATGAGCGTGGAGATCCTCCGCCGTAGTTGCAGTTCGACGGAGATGCTGGCGATCTTGGAAAACATCGCCGCCTGGTACGACGGCAGCCGCCCGCCGCCGCCGACCACGACCACAACCATCGGTACATGGTCGCCGACAGGGTCCCCGGGGGGAACTGCGAGCGTCAGCGGTACGCCGCCCAAGGGCGGAACGACCAGCGCCAGCGGCGAGCAGATTCCGCTGGCGGCGCGGATGATCGCCGTGGCCGAGGCCTTCGACGCCATGACCACCGACCGCGTCTATCGCGCGGCCTTGTCGCAGGAACGGGCGATGGCCGAGTTGTTCCGCTGCGCGGGATCGCAATTCGACCCGATCCTGGTGCGGCAGTTCGTGGAGATGCTGGAAAGCGACCGGGGCCAGCTCCGCCGGGAGGCGGCCGCGCGCTGGCTGCTCTCGCTCGATCCGCAAGTGGCCGACGCCTATTGGAACTCCAGCGTCCCGGCCGCCGCCAGCCCGCCCAACGAAGCGTCGCTCTTCGAGACCAAGCTCCTGGACAACATGTACGACGCAGCCGTCTTCGTCAACGTGCGGGGCCGCATCGTGCAGTGGAACCACGGGGCGGAACGGCTGACGGGCATCGCCGGGGCCAGCATCCGCCAGCAGCGCTGGCATCCGGACATCCTCAAGCTGGCCGACGAGAAGAACCACCCCATCAGCGAGAGCGAGTGCCCCGTGCTGGCGGCGATCAGTTCCGGCGTACAATCGTTGCGGCGGCTCACGGTCTGGGGACGCAACGGCCGCTCGGTGGCCGTGGACAGCCACGTCATTCCCGTGATCGGCGACGACGGCGCGACGCGCGGCGCGGTCTTGCTGTTGCACGACGCGTCCTCGGAGATCTCGCTGGAGCAACGCTGCCAGAGCCTGGCCGACAAGGCCAGCCGCGACCCGCTGACCCAGGTGGCCAACCGCGCCGAGTTCGATCGCGTCCACGCCATGTTCATCACCGCCCACGAGCAGCAGCACGCGCCCTGCTCCCTGCTGATGTGCGACCTCGACCGTTTCAAGCTGGTGAACGATACCTACGGGCACCAGGCCGGCGACGAAGCGATCAAGGGCCTGGCCGCGCTGCTCAAGGGCGGCCGCGCACCCGGGTGATCTCGTGGCCCGCTATGGCGGCGAAGAGTTCGTCATGCTCCTGGCCGATTGCGACAACACCACCGCCGCCCGCCGCGCCGAACAGATTCGCCTGGCCCTCTCGCAGCTCGCCCAGCCGAAAATGAACGGCCAGACGATTACCGTCAGTTTCGGCGTGACCGAGATCCAGCCCGGCGATACCGCCGAGACCATGCTGCGCCGCGCCGACCGGGCTCTGCTGATGGCCAAGGAAAACGGCCGCAACCAGGTCGTGCAACTGGGCAGCGGGCTGGACGCCGAGTTCCCGCCGCGGACCGACGATGCCCCCAACGCCGCCGCGAACGACGCCGCCGTGGTTATCCAACAAACGCTGGTCACGCCCGTGCCGACCAGGATGGCGATCGAAAAGCTGCGTGGCTTCGTGGCCGACCACGCGGCGAACCTGCTGAAGATCGACGGCAACCAGGTCCAATTGGAGATCAGCGAGAAGTGCGACGGCCGGCTGCGTCGTCTGACCGACCGGCCGGTCGCTTTCCAGCTCGACCTGCGGTTCGAGGAGCAGCGGGTGCGGCGGGAAAAAGACCATGGCGGAACCAACACGGGCGGAGTGCTGCGGACGCGGATCTACGTCAGCATTACGCCGCGGAAGGCCCGCGACCGCCGGCGCGCCGACGTAGCCGACCGGGCCCAGCAGGTGTTGATCAGCTTCCGGTCGTATCTGATGGCGACGTTGGAAGAACAGGACGGCGCGCCGCCGGGAGGCGCCCTGTTGAAAATGAAGCACGTGCTGCTGCCGTGGCTGCGGAAGAAGAAGTAGAGGGTCTCGTCGCTCTTGACCCATGCCGCGGTTTTGCGGTATCTTCTCGCTTTTTGAGCGGAAAGGATTCGCAGCATGGGGTCCCGCGCGCAATGGTGGCTGGAATGGGAGTTCTGGGCGGCTTTACTCCTGACCGGGCTGATCTATGGATCGCGCCTGAGTGATGCACTGCCCACCGGAGAGGAACCGCGCCGGGGACAAGTCGCGCGGGAGATGATCGCCAGCGGCGATTGGATCGTGCCGCGGCAGCAAGGCCTGCCGTTTCTCAGCCGCCCGCCCGTGCAGAATTGGGCGATCGCCCTGGTCGCGCTGGTGCGGGGAAACGTGGATGCCGTGGCGATCCGTTTGCCCAGCGTCGTGGCGGTCCTCTTGACCGTAATCCTGATCTACGCCTACGGCCGCACGTTTCTCTCGCGGCCCGGCGCCCTGTGCGCCATGGTGGCCTATCCCACGATGGGCCTGGTATTGCAGTTCGGCTGGCTGGGTGAAACCGAGGCCATTTATACGCTCGTCGTCGCCGGCTCGTTGATCGTCTGGCGCTGGGCCGACGCAACGGGCAAGTCTCCGTTGTGGGGCTGGTGCGGCGGCTACGGCCTGGCGGCCCTGGGCATGCTTACCAAGGGTCCCCAGGCGCCGGTCTATTTTATCGGCGGCGTGGGGCTTTTTCTGCTCGCCACGCGCCGCCCCCGCGAGTTGCTGCGCTGGCAGCATGCCGCCGGCCTGGCCTTGTTCCTGGCGATCTGGCTGGCCTGGCAGATTCCCTTCTATCTTCGCGTTGGACCGGCCGACGCCTGGATGATGCTCAGCGGCGACATCGGCATGCGGTTCCAACACGAAAGTTGGACGCGGACGCTGCGGCACGTCGTCGAGTTCCCCCTGAGCGTGGCGGCCTGCATGTTGCCCTGGTGCGTGTTGTTGCTGGCCTACCTGCGACGCGACTTCCGCCGTAGTATTGCTTTCGTGCGCGAGGATGTTTGGTTTCTGGCCTTGTCGATTGGATTCGCCGCGCTGAGTTGTTATCTCGTGCCCGGGCGCGAAACCGTTACCTGGCGCCGATCCTGCCCCTGATCGCGCCGCTGATCGGCCTGGCGGCCCAGCAGTGTTGCGAGGCCGCCGCCAGCGCGCCGCTGGTGCGATTGCGGCGGCACTTCTTCATCGGCATGGGGCTGTTGGCCGCCGGACTGGACGCGTGGGTCGTGGCGGCGACCGTCCTCCGCCTGGGACCTTCGCATGGGCAGCAGCCGGTGTCGTTTGCGGTGGTCTTTACCCTGGCGGCCTTGGCGGCGATGGCGATCGCCTTTTGGGCTGCGGCGCGGCCGGAACCGTGGCGGCAGGGGCTGGGCATCCTGACGGTCGGCGGGCTGCTGGGCCTGAGTTACATCGGCGCGATCGTGAACATCTTCGTCGCCACGCGCCACCCCATCGCCGCCGAGATCGCCGCGGTCGCCGCGCATGCCCGACGACGTGCAATTGGTGAGCATCGGTCGCGTGGACGACGTCTTTCTCTATTATTACGGCAAGCCGATCAAGCAACTTCCGGCGAGCGAGGGACTGGGCCACAAGGAGCCGGCGTGGACCTATTTCTGCATGGGCTGCGGTCCGAACATGCCGGCCTTCGACCTGCCCTACGAAAAGCTCGGCGTGATTTCCACGGAGCAGGCATACGCAGAGAATCCGCACGACGTGGTGATCATCGGCCGGCGGCTGCCTGAAGCCACGGCCGCCGGAGCGAAGAATAGCGTGCGCTGATGAAGGTTGGGACCGGCCGAAGAATAATTTCCTGGTTTTCCTCCTGGGGTGGCTGGTGGCTGAGCTTGCGAAGCCCCAGCTTTTCCGACATCGGCTGGGGCTTCGCAAGCTCAGCCACCAGCCACCCCCGTTTTATTGCGGAAGTTATTCTTCAGCCGGTCCTTACTTTGGCCGATTCTGCTCGTCGACGAAGACGACAATCGGGCGCCAGTCGCGGGCTTCCTCGTCGGTCATTCCAGAATAGCTGAGGACGACAACCTTGTCGCCCGGCACGGCAAGGCGGGCCGCCGGGCCGTTCAGAAGCATCACTCCTGAACCGGCCGGGGCCTCGATGACATACGTTACCAGCCGTGCCCCGTTGTTGACGTTGAGCACGTGGACTTGCTCGCCCGGCAGCAATTGCGCGGCATCGATCAAGAGGCGGTCGATGGCAATGCTCCCCTCGTAATCGATGTCGGTGCCGGTCAGGGTGGCACGATGGATCTTCGACCTGAGCATGAATCGTTGCACGCGAGCAGTTCTCCAAATACTAAGTCAGAGCGAAGAAACAACTTTTGCACTTTTCCTCTAGGATGGGCTTTAGCCCGTCGTGATTTTACCGTGGACGGGCTAAAGCCCATCTTACGACTTACTTATTTCTTCGCTCTGCCTAAGGACAACCTTCAAGTATTACACAGGGGAACCGTTCGTTCAACCTCATCCCCGCGATTTGCCCGATTTGTCAATTGACACACCACCCGGCGGGTGGGGGTTTTCCCGAAAATGTGACGAGACTGCTATCGTTTTTCATTTCGCGGCCCAACGCCTGTCGATGTCAAAGGATGATGCGCTGTTTTGCAGGAAGCCGGTCAGCGAGAAAAGGTAACTAGATGCCAATCTTCTCATCCGAGCGAGCGACCACCGTTCGCCAGCGTTCACCCTGGCTGCTATCCAAGGCGGCCTACGGGACCATCTTCCTCGCGGTTGTTTTGTCTGCCTACGGATGGATGTGCTTGGGCTCCAACTCAGCGAAAGTCGATGAAGTGCCCCGCGCCACGGCTGAAGTTTGCATAAGCCACCCCGACTTCGCGGTTCAACCGGCCTGGCGGGAAATTTTCGAACAGGCCAAGACTGAAGTCCGCGAGAACCTGCGGATGGAGGTCCAACGGTCCGGCCAAGAGACGACGGTAGCGATCTCCTTGAGCCGCCTGCCGGCCGAGACCATCGTGCCGTTGGTCAATGGCGTGGCCTCGGACTTCGAACAGGCCTGTCGGACCCAGTGGAAGCTGCCGCTCGAGCAAGCCCACCGGGCCGCACAGGAGAACGTGCGGCAAACCGAACGCGGGGCCTTGGCGGCCCAAGCGCGGTTCGAATTGCTCCGCCAGCGCCGGCTCAAGGCACTGGCGGACCTTCGGCCGGTTGCGCCGCAGTCGACGACGATCGAGAATCCACGCTGGACGGAAATCTGCCGCAGCCTGGCAGACCTCGAAGAGCGGAGGAAGATCTTGCTCTCCGAACGCACGCCGTTGCATCCATCCATCCAGGAAATTGAAATGCGGATCACTGACGCCCGTCGCGAGATGGCCTCGATTCCGCCCACGTTCACGCGGGAGTCGCCCGCCGTGTCGCCGCGGAAGAGCTTGCCATCCGACGCGCCGGCGCCCACGGAGGTGCAGGCAGCCCGGCAGGCGGCCGAGCAGTTGACGCATGACTTGCAGCAGGCCCAGGTGACGGAGCGCGCCGCCGCGCGGCCTGCGGTGGGGATCTGCGCATCGACCTGCGCGCCGCCGAACCGTGGTCCCCGCCGCCTCGCAACGGCGCCGTGGTCCTGGGCAGGACCCTGCTGACCGCGACGACCGCCATCGTCGGCCTGGGAATGATCTCCTTCGGGGCCTCGTTGGAACCGTCGCTATCGAGCATCGCTGAATTACAGCTTCTCTTGCCCGCGCCGGTCGTCGGCGTGATTCCGGCCACGCATCCAGGGCGCCGTCAGGCGACGTCGGCCCTTCGCCGACGGCTTGCCCGCTGGGGTTGGATGACCGCCGGGCTGGCCGTGCTGGTGGCCGTGACGTGGTTGTTCTGCTGCGGCTGACGGTCGGCCGAAGAGTAGTTTCCGCAATTCGAGACAGCCTCTTACCGCACGCTCGCCACGTGCATGTCTTCCAGGCCGAGACGCTTCATCTTCTTGTAGAGCGTGGTGCGGTTGATGCCGAGGGCCTCGGCCGTGGCGTGACGGTTCCACTGGTTGGACTCCAGCACGTTCAAAATGATCTGCCGCTCGGGAGCCTCCAAGGCCGCCTTCAGCGTCCGCGTGCTGGAAGTCTCCACCGCCATCGGCGTGTCGGCCAACAAGTGCGCGGGCAAGTCCTCCAGGCCGATCACCGCATTCTTGCCCAACAAGACGGCCCGCTCGATGACGTTCTGCAACTCGCGGACATTGCCGGGCCAACGGAAACGTTGCAAGGCGGCCAGGGCCTCGTCGCCGAAGCTG
This sequence comes from uncultured Planctomycetia bacterium, assembly GCA_963779975.1. Lineage (GTDB taxonomy): Bacteria > Planctomycetota > Planctomycetia > Pirellulales > Thermoguttaceae > JANXQG01. Next base: position 9,105 of record CAWAAL010000027.1, read on the forward strand.
CGGACCTTCTTGCCGGACTCGTTGCAGACCTGGCGGAGGAAGTGCTCGGCCAGCAGAGGAATGTCGGAAATTCGATCGCGGAGGGAGGGCAACTCGATGTTGATCACGTTGATGCGATAGTACAGATCCTGGCGGAAACGACCCTCGACCACGGCGCGGCCGAGATCTTCGTTGGTGGCCAGGATGACCCGCGTATCGACCTTGAACGTCTTCGTGCCGCCGACCTGCTCGAACTCGAGATCCTGCAAGACGCGGAGCAGCTTGACCTGCATGCCGGGACTGGCCGTGGAGATCTCGTCGAGGAAGATCGTGCCCGCGTCGGCCTGCTTGAACTTGCCGAGCTTGTCGCCCGTCGCCCCGGTGAAGGCCCCGGCGACGTGGCCGAAGAGTTCGCTCTCCAAGAGCGTTTCCGGCAGCGCCCCGCAAGCCACCTCGACAAAGGCCTTGTCGCGGCGGCTGCTGCGGCGGTGGATCGCGCGGGCGATCATCGACTTGCCGGTGCCGCTCTCGCCGGTAATCAGCACCGTGGCGCGGGTGTCGGCCACGCTGTCGATCATGTCGTAGATCTTCAGCATGCGATGGTCGTGGCCGATGATGTTCTCCATGCCGAAGCGGAGATCGAGCTGGGCTTTCAGGGTCTTGTTCTCTTCGATGACTTCGCGCTGGTTCAGGGCCCGTTGAATGGCCATCTCCAGCTCCTCGTCGATCAGCGGCTTGGTGAGGAAATCGAACGCCCCCTGGCGGATCGCCTCGACGGCCGCCTCGACGGAGCCGTAACCGGTGAGCATGATGACGGACGTTTCCGGCCGCTTCTGGCGAACGTGGGCCAGCAACTCGAAGCCGTCGTGATCGCCTAGACGGATATCGACCAGGGCCAGATCGTAGGGCTTGCGATCGACGGCGGCGATTCCTTCCGCCAGGCTGGCGGCCGTATCGGTCTTGTAACCTTGCTCGCGCAGCCAGTCGGCCATCGAGCCGAGCACGTGGCGATCGTCGTCTACCAACAGGAGTGTGGCCTGGTTCTTCATGGTGTTGCCTTCAGTTTGTCGATAGTCCGTCGCCAAATATCTACGTTATAGGTGACGGAAGTCAACGCGCGGCGACCGAGATTCATCGGCGGGAAACAATCCGCTTGCCGGTTTTGACAGCCGCTCGGAGCGAATTACAATAGAGGTCTGTGGAAAATAGCCCCTCGAAAGAGCGAGTTCCCCTCGACTTAGTAGCAAATCCGCCAAAAAACCCGCTGAGTCGGGGGGGTAATTTTGTTACTTCGGGGGATTACGTCTTGGCCCGAAGTAGACTAAGATAAATAGAGTTGGCGTCCGCGATTCGTGCGGAGTTATTTCCCCTGGAGACACCTATGAGCGTCAAGATTCTTGTTTGCGATGACCATCAAGTCATTCGTACCGGTTTGGCAAGCCTGTTCGCAGGCAGCGAGATTGAGATCGTCGGCGAGGCCGACAATGGCAAAGAGGCCCTGAAGCAGGCCCAGAAGATCAAGCCCGACGTCGTTCTACTGGACATCCGTATGCCGGATGGCGATGGCCTGGCGACGCTGGAGAAACTACAAGCGAAGGTGCCGGAATCGAAGGTCGTGATGTTGTCGACCTACGACAATCCCACGTACATCGCCCGCGCGGTTGCTTTAGGCGCGTCGGACTACGTCCTCAAAGGATCTTCGCGCGAGGACATCATCGCCACCATCGTGGCCGCGGCCAAGGGCGAATCGCCCAGCCGCACGGGCGAATTGAAGAAGATCGCGGCGACGATGAAGATCCGCCAGGTCGTCGATGACGACGACGTGCCGTTGACGCAGCGCGAGACGCAGGTCTTGCGGCACGTGGCCCTGGGCCTGAGCAATCGCGAGATCGGACGTTCGCTGGAGATCAGCGTAGAAACGGTGAAGGAACACGTGCAGAACATTCTCCGCAAGATCGCCGTCAGCGACCGCACGCAGGCCGCCGTCTGGGCGGTGCGGAAGGGTCTGGTGTAAGACGCCTGGATGCGGCCGTTTCGCGAGCGACTCAAGTTCTTCCAGTCCATGTGCGACCGAGGGCCGTAGGGTGGGCTAAAGGCCACCTTCGCGTCAAGGTGGGCTAAAGCTCACCCTACAATTCATAAGACTCCATCTATCCGGATGGGGTCTTGTTTTTTTCGTGAACCACCTGCCAGAATCTCAATTACGTCGCTGTTGTCGGCGGGTGGCCGGGGAATAGCGGGGTGCTGGGGCACCGCTGCGCTTTGCCACCAGCCACCCCCGCTATGCCCCAGCCACTATGGCTTACGTCTGACTCACAGAATATTGTGGCCTCGGGCCAAGTGAAAAACTCCAAGTTCTCCAGCGAAACACCGCACAATAGTCCCTCCCGGCAGCAAGAACCCACTCGCGGCATTGAAAATTTCAGCGCTACCCTGGATTTGCCTGCCGGAAGTCATCGCCAACGACTATACTTCTCTTAGGGCAACAAGGGCAGCCGGAACCCGCAAACGAAATAAGTGTTTATAAGATTGTCGCGAGTGCGTGGATTTTCCGGGGACAGGCACCCCGCAAAATCCGCTGGGGCAGGAGGCAATCTTCTACGCTGGCTGCATAGATGGGAACAGAGTTTTGTCGACGCTTTTAGATGAAGAAATGCCCGCTCTATCGGACCAAGCGCAGCGGCCCGCAGTCCACTTGATCTTCTCCCGGTGGATGATCGTACTGCTTGCCGCCGCGATCGTCTTGCCGTGGCTGCTGATCGCTTTCCTGTTGACTTCGCGGAATGCGGCGTCTGGAAACTCGAAGTCGTCGCGGACTGTCGCCACGACCAGCCCTGCCGACGCCTCGGGTACGACGCCTGCCAATCCGCAGCCTCAAGTGTGGACCCCGGGCAACGAAGGTCCTTGGGGCCGGATCGATTCGATGCTCTTCGCCATCGACATACCCGATGAATTCGTTTTCGTGCCGCCGGCTGGCGATGCGCCGGTCCGCTGGTCCTTCCCCGGTTATGGAAAAGAGAAAGTTCTGACGACTCTGCGATCGGTGGGCGTGCCGGAAGACGAAGTCAAGAAGTTGGACGCCAGTGCCAAGTGGCTCAGCGATGACGGCGTGACTTCCGTCGAGCCGGGCGATCCGTTGATCCTCAGCCTCGCGCCGGAAGTCCGTGCCAAGCTGTACGCAATCCTTGTCGGGTTCGCGCAGAATGCGCAACAGGTCGATCCCATCTGGTTTCAGGCCGGCAGTGTCGACTGGCGATTGGAGGACGGCGGGCTAGCGCCGGAGTCGATCGGCTTGCTGAAGCGACTGCTCTACCCGCAGGGCGAATACCGGCTCTTGTTCGCCGATTTCGAGCCGGCCTTGCGGAGCTTGAAGGACGACGCCGAGCGGCAGACGTTTCATGAAGACCATCTCCCGCAAGCGGGCCGTCATGGCCCACGTGAAACTCGATCCCGATACCGACGTGGAGAAGCTGTCGCAATACTGGGGAATCGGCGGACGGCGGAAAGACCTCCTTCCCTTTCTCAGCGCGCTGCATCGCATTGAAAAGGGCTGCAAGATCAACGTCATTTACCTCTTGCCCAATTTCGCCCGCGACCACGTGTATCGTCACCCCTTCGCTTCCGGCGACGACAAGAGCGTGAAGCAGGACTGTTTCTGGTCGGCATTCAATTTCTTCAACGATACGCCCGACAACCGGTTCAACGACATGGGCTACGTCGACGAAGTGCTCCATCGCGACTACTACAAGATCCAGGAGCCGTCGCAGTTGGGGGACTTGGTTTTCTTGACGGTGGGAGGCAAGAGCGTGATCCACGTAGCGGCCTACGTGGCCGACGATCTGGTGTTCACCAAGAATGGCGAGGACTTCCGCCAACCGTGGATCCTCATGCACATGGCCGACATGATGGAAACCTATGCGGTCAAGTATCCCAATAGCGGCACTTTGACGCCGCAGTATTTCCGCAAGAAGGACCTGTAGGCGATTCTCACGCCTCGACCATGGCCAGTTCGTGATAGACCGACTCGACCACGTCGGCATCAATCGAGCGCAAGTGGCGTCCCGCCCCGGCCAGCAGAGAAAGATCGGCCAGCAGGCGGACCTGCCGTGGAATGCCGTGCGACAGCTCGCAGAGTCGTGCGATGGCCGGTTCGTCGAACATGCTTGCCGAACCGCCGGCCTGCCGTAGCGAGCGGTCGAGGTATCCGGCGATGTCGTCGGGCTGCCATGCCTCCAGATCGATCCGCAATTCAGACAGGCCCAGCAAGGAATCGCCCAGCCGGCCGATCGTCAGGCGGTTGCCGGCCAGGATGAGCGTCATGCGCGGCTGTGGCGCGGGTTCCAACTTGGCCAGGCGAATCAGGTGGGGAACCACGCTGTTTGCCGCCCGATCGGCGTCGTCGACGAGAATCACGGCGTCGACCTGTTGATAGCGAAAGGCGGCCAGGCGGTCGCTCAGTGCCCGCCACAGCGCGGGCGTCGAGTCGCAGCGATCCAGGTTGCGCCCGAATTGGGCCGCCAGCGACCAGAGCATTTCGTCACCACTGAGGCCCGTCAGGTTGACCCTGGCGACCGCCGGTCCGCGGCGGCGAAGTTGTGCGGCGAGGATCTCCAGCAGCAGCGACTTGCCGCTTCCTTCCGGCCCCAAGAGCAGGCCCAGCCGGCGATGCTGTTCGACGAGGAAGTGCAGCCGCGCCAGGGCCTCCTCGTGCATGGGACTTTGGTAGAAAGACTGCGGATCGGACCCGTCATGAAACGGCGATTCCCGCAAACCCCAATGCGATTGGTACATGGCAATCTCCCTGAGAATCCCCGCCACGAGGATTTTTGATTTTTTTTGTGAGCCCTAGCAAACGGAAGGAAACTGGTCACGCCGACAGAGTGTTCGGGATTTCCCCCCGTATCATCCGAATTATCGGCAAAGTTTGCCAAGCGACTTGAGAAAAGTGGTCTGGAGTGCGGTGGGGGCACCGAGCGCAGCTTGGTCTTCACCGCTTTTTAATACGGCCGGTCCCGTGCCAATCGACTCGTTGCGCGTTTTGAAAAGCGGCGGCAAGCCACCGCACTCCAAAGGCGCTTCCCTTGTTCCGGCCGCAAGGCTATGCTGAAGGCCGAGAATCCAATCGCGGAGAACGGCATGGGAGCATTCACTCGATTTTTGGGCAATCTGCGGATCTGGCCCGGCCCGATCCTGGCCGTGGAGTTGATCACCACTTCACGGCGGACGCGGTATTTCGTCCTCCGCGTGCTGTATGCCGCGGCCCTCGCCTTTGCGCTCTGGTACTGGTACCAGGAAACCATGCGCTGGCGAAATTTCAGCGAGTCCGACGACATGAACTCCATTGCCATGTTCACTTCGGCCTTCTTTGGGACCTTCGGCGTCATGCAACTGCTGGCCGTGCTGTTGGTTGGCCCCGCCCTGGCGGCAGGAACGATCGCCCAGGAGCGCGAACGCCGGACGATGGAGTACCTGTATGCCACGCCGCTGAGCAACCTGGAGATCGTCATCGGCAAACTCGGCGGCCGGGTTCTGCAGATCCTGTACCTCGTGCTTTCAGGCGTGCCCGTCCTGGCCCTGGCCATGCTCCTGGGCGGCATCGCACCGCGGAACATCGTAACGCTGACGGCCATCACCCTGAGCACGGTCCTCTTCGTGACGGCGGTCTCCATCGCCGTGTCGGCCTGGACAGCCAAGGCCCGCGACGCGGTCATTCGATCGTACCTCGTGTTCTTCTGCCTCTGGGTGCTGCCTCTGCCGGCCATGGCCGTCTTTTCTGTCGGTCCAAACTACGCCTGGACGGCCTCCGTCGTCGAGCAATTCGTCATTGCCAACCCGGTCTTTACCTTCATGACGGTCTTCTGGGGCCAGGGCCCCTGGGGACCCGTGACCGAGCCCTGGTCGCTGCTGCTGGCCCTGGTGCGAAACCAGATGCTTGCGGGCGGAACGGCACTAGTTCTGGCAACGTTTTTCATGCGCCGGATCCATCTCCGCGATTCGGGCACGCCGGCTCGCAAGCGCCGCTGGCGGTGGCAGTTCTTCCGCGGCGCGGTCGGCGACAATCCCATGTACTGGAAAGAGCTGTACGCCGAGCCGGGTTCATCGCGGCTGGGCCTGTTGGGCTATGGCCTGTTGGCGGTCATATTCGTGGCGGTTTGCGCGTTCACGATTTATGTGTATGGCGAAAGCACCTTGCAGCGTTGGAGGCCGGATTCGGAGTCCTTCTGCGGCTACGCCATTTTCATGTCCACCTTTCTGGGTTGCTGCGGCCTGTTGCTGTTGACCGCCCGCGCGGCCGGGTCGATCACGGGGGAAAAAGAGCGGGATTGCTGGGTCTCGCTGATCAGCACGCCGCTGGCAGCCGAACAGATCGTGAGGGCCAAGGTCCTGGGCGGCCTCTGGTCGCTGCGCGGCCTGGCGCCGTTCCTGGCCGTCGTCTGGCTGCCGGCCTTGTTCCTGCGGCCTTCCTATTTTTGGGGCATCGCCTTCTCGCTCCTGAGCCTGGGGATCCTGGCGGCGTTTACGGCCACGCTGGGCGTGTATTGCTCGCTGCGATCCAAGAGTACGCTCCGCGCCATGGGCGCCGCGCTGACGATTGCCATCGTGATCGGTGGCGGTTACATGATGTGCTGCTGCCCGTTGGTGGAACTCGGCGCGCGAAGCGGCAACGGCGATGGCCTGCAATTGGGCTTGGCGCCCTGCATGCCGTTTTTGCTGGGGTGGCCGGGCTACGCCAGCATGCAACTCGATCCGAGCAGCTACCACGGGCCAGACCGCGAGTTCGGAGGCTTCACGGCTGCCTATCTGATCGGCACGATCGGCTACGCCGGCATCGCGATCGTGATGATGTTCAACGCCATTGAGCAATTCGACGAACGGAGCGGAAGAATCCGAGGTAGATCCAGCTATTCGCCGCGTCCGCCGACCGCGCCTTAGGATAGGTTTTCAACCTGTCGCGACACCGCAGAAACCTGAAAGTCGTAATCTTCCCGGCTGCCGTGCCGCGATTGCTCGCCGAGCGCCGCGAAATATAATGCAGTAGGATTAACCAATCGCCCGGCGAATGACCCGCAATTGGGCCCGGCCTTGGGCCACGGCCTGCTCGCGGGCGGCCATCAGTTCCGGCGTGGGCGCCGCCCGTTTGCGGGCGGTTTCCATTTGCTGATAGGCGGCCTGCTCGTCGAGCTTGTCGGCGGGAATCGCCCGATGCGTCAACAGCGAGACGACGTTGTCCAGCACCTCGACGAAGCCGCCCTCGACGTAGAAACGCTCGACTTTGTCGTCCTGACGGATCCGCATCTCCCCGCAGCCCAGCCGCCCGATCAACGGCGTGTGGCCCGGACCGATGCCGATTTCCCCGTCGAAGAGCGTGACGGCGACGAAATCGGCCTCACACGTGCGGACGGTCTGCTCGGGAGTGACGACGATACATTGAAGTTCGGCCATGTTGGATTTCCTGCAAAACCGTAGGACTTAGAGGCCATTTCAATCGGGCACGCAGGCTGGAAGCCTACGCTACATGCCCGATTTTGAAATAGCCTCTTATTTTGCCGCGGCGGCCAGCTTCTTCTCCTGCTCCGCCGCCTGCTCGATCGCGCCGACATACATGAAGGCCGGCTCCGAGAGGTGGTCCCACTTGCCGTCGGCGATTTCCTCGAAGCTGCGGACCGTCTCGGCCAGCGGCGTGATCTCGCCGGGCTTGCCGGTAAAGGCCTGCGCCACGAGGAAGGGCTGCGACAGGAACCGCTCCATCCGTCGGGCACGATGCACGACGAGCTTGTCCGACTCGCTCAACTCGTCGACGCCCAAGATGGCGATGATGTCCTGCAGCTCGCGGTAGCGCTGCAAGGTCGTCTGCACGCGCCGGGCACAGTTGTAGTGCCGCTCGCCCACGTACTGCGGATCGAGCACGCGGCTCGACGAGGCCAAGGGATCGACGGCCGGATAAATGCCTTTCTCGGAGATCGCCCGTTCCAGGTAAATAAACGCGTCCAACTGGCCGAAGGCCGCCGCCGGGGCGGGATCGGTCGGGTCGTCGGCCGGCACGTACACCGCCTGCACCGAGGTGATCGCCCCGCGGTTCGTCGAGGTGATCCGCTCCTGCAATTGGCCCATTTCCGTGGCCAGCGTGGGTTGGTAGCCCACGGCCGACGGCATGCGCCCCAAGAGGGCCGAAACCTCGCTGCCGGCCTGCGAGAAACGGAAGATGTTGTCGATGAACAACAACACGTCGGAACCGGTCGAGTCGCGGAAGTACTCGGCCATCGTCAGGGCCGACAAGGCCACCCGCAGACGGGCGCCGGGCGGTTCGTTCATCTGGCCGAAGACCATGCACGTCTGATCGATGACCCGGCGGTCCGTGTCGCCGATCTTGGCCGCCTGCATTTCCAGCCACAGGTCGTTGCCCTCGCGGGTCCGCTCGCCGACGCCGGCGAACACCGAGAAACCGCCGTGCGCCGAGGCGATGCGGGCGATCAACTCCTGCAGGATCACCGTCTTGCCCAGTCCGGCACCGCCGAACAATCCCGCCTTGCCGCCGCGGACGAACGGCGTCAGCAGGTCGATCACCTTGATGCCCGTCTCGAAGATTTCCGTCTTCGTCGAGAGGTCGACGACAGCCGGGGCGTCGCGGTGGATGGGCCACCACTCGTCGGCGCTGACGGGGCCGCGGTTGTCGACGGGTTCGCCCAGCAGGTTGAAGACGCGTCCCAGCGTAGCCTTGCCCACCGGCACGCGGACCGGGGAACCGGTGTCGGTGCAGGTCATGCCGCGGACCATGCCGTCGGTGTTGCCCAAGGCGACGCAGCGGACGCGGCCGCCGCCAAGTTGGGCCTGGACCTCGCCGGTGAGGCGGACCTTCACGCCCTTCTGCTCGGCCTCAATGGTCACGGCGTTATAGATCTGCGGCAGACTGTCCTCGGGAAACTCCGCATCGAAAGTCGAGCCGATGACTTGCGTCACGCGGCCGACTTGGGTAGGAGTGGGGGCGGGCTGAGCTAGTGTTGTCGACATGCTTCGTTTTCCAATTCCTTCTTATTTGTTCAGGGCCTCGGCTCCGCCGATGATTTCCAGCAGTTCTCCCGTGATCTGCCCCTGCCGGGCGCGGTTGTAGGCGATCGAAAGGCTGCCGATCATCGATTCGGCGTTCTCCGTGGCGTTCTTCATGGCCACGCGACGGGCAATCTGTTCGCTCACGGCCGCATCGAGGAAACACTTGAAGAGCTTCACCTTGAAACTGGTCGGCACGACCTCGTCGACAATGCTCGCCGCCGAGGGCAGGAACTCGTACTGTGCGCGGGCGCCGTCGTGATTGTCGTCGTGATTCCCTTCTTGCCCTGCGCCGTCCAATTGACCCAGGGGAAGCAACGTCTCCGCCGTGACATACTGTCGCCCCAGACTCTCGAACTTCGTGTATACGATGTCCAGGCGGTCGAGGCGGCCCGCCTGATACCATTCCAGGTAGCGATTGGCCAGCGCTTCCACTTGGGCGAACGTCGGCTTGTCGTCGAATTGCGTGAAGCGCTCGGCGATCTCGATCTTGCGGAAGCGAAAGGCCGAGATGCCCCGCTTGCCGGAGACCTCCAACCGCACGTCGGGCAGAACGGCCTGGAGTTGCTTCAACTGGTGTAGTCCCAGGCGGAGCACGTTGCCGTTGTATCCGCCGCACAGGCCGCGATTGGCCGAGATCACCAGCAGCACGGCCTGCGACGGCTCGGCATGGGCCTCCAGCAGCGGATGCTTGACCTCCAGCCCGGACGTGGCAAGGTGCCCCACCAGCGCCAGGATCCGCTTGGTATAGGCCGAGGCCGCCACCGCGCGGTCCATGGCCTTGCGGAAGCGTGCCGTGGAGATCAACTCCATCGTCCGCGTGATCTTGCGAATGCTGCGGATCGATTTGCGTCGGCGGTCGAGTGCTCGGGCTTTGGCCATGGGAAATCACTACTTATTCTGCGTTGCGAACACCTTCTGAAACTCCCCGATCGCCGCGTCGATCTCGGCGAAGGCGGCGTCGTCCAGTTTCTTGGTCTCCTCGAGCCGCTGGTACAGCGTCTGCTTCTGCTCGCGCACGAATTGCAGGAACCCGCTCTCCCAGGCATGCACGTCCTTCAACGGAACCTTGTCGAGGTGCCCGCGCGTGCCGGCGTAAATGCTCAGCACCTGGTCGATCACCGGCATCGGATGGTAGAGCCCTTGCTTCAAGAGTTCGGTCATGCGGTAGCCGCGGTCGAGGCGGGCCTGGGTGGCGGCGTCGACGTCGGTCCCCAACTGGGCGAAGGCCTCCAACTCGCGGAAGGAAGCCAGGTCCAACCGCAGACCACCGGCCACCTTCTTCATGGCCGGCACCTGGGCGTTGCCGCCCACGCGGGACACGGAAATGCCCACGTTCATAGCCGGCCGCTGCCCGGCGAAGAACAGGTCCGGCTGCAAGTAGATCTGCCCGTCGGTGATCGAGATCACGTTGGTGGGAATATAGGCCGAGACCTCGCCTTCCAGCGTCTCGACGATCGGCAGGGCCGTCAGCGACCCGCCGCCGTGTTCCTTGCTGAGCTTGGCGGCGCGCTCCAGAAGGCGGCTGTGGGCGTAGAAGATGTCGCCCGGATAGGCCTCGCGGCCCGGCGGCCGCCGCATCAGCAGCGAAAGCTGCCGGTAGGCCTGGGCCTGCTTCGACAGGTCGTCGTACACGATCAAGGCGTCCTGGCCCTTGTACATGAAGTACTCGGCCATCGCGCAGCCGGCGTAGGGGGCCACGTATTGCAACGGGGCCGGATCACTGGCCCCAGCCACGATCACCGTCGTGTAGTCCATCGCGCCGTGGCGGCGAAGCGTCTCGACCAGCGCGGCGATGTTCGATTCCTTCTGACCGATGGCCACGTAAAAACACTTTACGCCCGAGGTCTTCTGATTGATGATCGTGTCGATGCAGATGGCCGTCTTGCCCGTCCGCCGGTCACCGATGATCAACTCGCGCTGACCGCGGCCGATGGGCGTCATGGCGTCGATGGCCTTGATGCCGGTCTGCAGCGGCTGGTTCACCGGCTGCCGCCCCGCCACGCCGGGGGCGATCGTTTCCACTGGCCGCCGCTCGGAAGTGACCAGCGGCGGACCGCCGTCCAACGGAGTGCCCAGCGGATCGAGCACGCGGCCCGACACGGCGTCGCCCACGGGCACGCTCAGCAGGCGGCCGGTGCTGCACACCTCGTCGCCCTCTTCGATCTTGAGGTAGTCGCCCAGGATGATGACGCCCACCGAATTCTCTTCGAGGTTGAAGGCTAGGCCGTAGACCTCGCCGGGGAACTGCACCATCTCGCCGGCCATCACGTTCGACAGCCCGTAGACACGCGCAATGCCGTCACCCACTTCGATCACGCGACCGACCTCGCGGACGTCGATGCGGGACTCGAACTGCTCAACTTCCTGCTGGATAACGGAAGCGATCTCGTCGGCTTTGAATCTCATGAACACTCCTCTCGATCATCTGCTGGCGAATGGATTGCAATTGGTTGGCGACCGAGCCGTCGTAGACGGTGTCGCCGACGCGGAGGACGGCCCCGCCGATCAACGCCGGATCGACGACGGTCTCCACGATCGGCCGCTGGCCCAGCGCGGCAGCCAAGGCGGCGGCGATCTGCTCGATTTGTTGCGCGTCTACCGCCGTGGCGGTCGTCACCCGCACGCGGACGTTGCCCTGCATTTCCTCATACAGGAGGCGGGCCTGCCGCCCGATCGCCCGCAGGCAATCGAGGCGGCCGTGCCGCGATACGACCTTGAGGAAATTCAGCAACAGTCGGGAAATCCGCGCTGCGAAGACCCGGTCGAGCACGACGGTCTTCTCCTCGTGGCTGACCAGGAGCGAGCCGAGGACGGTTTCCAGCCTGGGGAACTGGGCGAACACCTCGCTCACGATGGCGTCCAACTCGTCGAGCACCGCGGCCGTTTGCTCGGCGTGCTCCGCGGCGCCCAGTAGGGCACGGGCGTAGATCTCGCCGACCTTCTCCCGGCCTACGTCGGGCGAGAGCCGGGCCGCGTTCTGGGCATCGCGGGCAATGATGTCAGCTGATTCGGCCATGGGACGCCTTCACCTATCCGTGCGATTTTCCGTTGACCTTGACCTGCTTGGACCGGGAGAAGTCGCTCACCGCCTGCTCGATCAGGCGGCTGTGGTCGGCGGCGTTGAGCCTGGCGCCGACGATCTTGCCCGCCAGATCGACGGCCAAGGTGGCACTGCGATCAGCCAGTTCCTTCAGCGCGGCCAAGGTGGCCGACTCGATCTGCTGCACGGCCCGCTGCCGTTCGATGGCGGCTTCTTCGCGGGCCTTGTCCAGGAGTTGCTGGCCGACCTTCTCGGAATCGCGGCGGCCCTGCTCGATCAGGCTGCGGACATCGTCTTGGGCGGCGGCAAGCTTCTTCTCATACTCGGCCAGGAGCTGCCGGGCTTCCTCGTTCTTCCGCTGGGCATCGGCGATCTGGGCGGCGATCTCGTTCTCGCGCTTCTGCAGGCCGTCGGCGATCCGCCGCCAGGCCAGCGGGTAGAGGATAGCCAGCGTCACGAGAAAGACCGCGGCGGTCCAAATCGTCAGATCGCCGCGGAAATTATAGCCGTCGGCGTTCACCGGATTGGTGGCGTCGGCCCCGGCTCCGCCCGCTTCGGCGGCCAAGGCCGGCGCGGCAAGGCACAGCAGCACCACGCATGTCAAAACCGCTGCGGCGGACAGTCGCGTCACGATTCCGTTCCTCACTTTTGCCCCATGCAGACGATCAACGCAAAGAAGGTCACGCCTTCGATGAGCGCCGCCGCGATAATCATGGCGATCTGGATGTTGCCGGCTACTTCGGGCTGCCGGGCCATGCTCTCCACGGCCGCGGCGCCGATCTTACCGATGCCCAGGCCGGCGCCGAGGATCACGAGTCCCGCGCCTGCGGCCGCACCGGCCAACACCAAAAAATTGGAATGAGCGGGAGCGGCGGCAGTCCCGCCGGTAACGGCGGTCCCGCCGCTGGTGTCCTCGGCCTTCTTGTCATCACCGGCAGCGGCGAACGCCGGAATTGCTATCGCGCACACCACGAGAACCAACAATCCAAACTTCACTAACTTGAACACGGAACTCATCTCCTCTGAAATGGTTTTTCCGGCATGCGCAATTCCATCCTAGTGTGGATGGACGGCCATGCCGATGAATAGTGCCGACAAAAACGTGAATATATAGGCCTGCAAAAAGGCCACGAACAACTCCAGCAAGGTAAGCGCGGCTGATCCCAAGACGCTCACCGTGGTAATTCCCAACCAATACCAGAATAAATCGTGCGCCCAGAGAGCGATGAAGCCGAGAATGACCGCCAGCACCAGGTGCCCGGCGAACATGTTCGCCAAGAGACGAATGGCCAAGACCACGTGGCGAATCACCAGGCCCACGAGTTCGATCACGAAGATCATCGGAATCAAGAAGATCGCCAGCGCCTTGGGCAAGTGCATGTGCGGGACAAGGCTCTTGAGGAAGCCGCCAATACCGAATTTCTGAATCCCCGTCCCCACGACGACGCAAAACGTGATGCCGGCCAGTGCGGCAGTGACCGTCAGCGCCGGTGGGCGAACCGGCCCAGGGCAGAATGCCCAGCAAGTTACAGAACAAAATGAAAAAGAATATATTCCATAAAAAGGGCAGAAACTTATCGGCATCGTGCTTGCCGATCGACGGCCGGGCAATCTCGTCGCGTACAAACACCAACATCACTTCAAAAAAGTTCCAGAACATCCCCTTGGGGGGGCCGCCGCTGCGAATCCGCTTGGCCAGGGTAAGAAATACCAGCAGCATCAGCGCAGCCGCGACGAGTTCCAAGACCATGAACTTGGTTAATTGGAAACCGAGAACCTGCGGCAGAGGTAAATGCCCCCACGGGAAATGGAACTCGACCGAGTCGCGTACATGTTCTGCTAATTCATCCATCAATCACCCGACGAAATCCTCTGCCGGAGAAACATTTTTCTTAGTGGTTTCGGGCCAAGAAAGAAATGTCTCCATAGTCAGCGTTAGCGGGTAAAACACAACAAGGTAATACAGAAAGCCCGCGTCGGCTAGGGGGCCTCCGAGAAAATATACGGTCAAGGCAGCCGCCAAGGGGATTCCCAGGCGGATCATCATACCGACGTGTATCAAGGTTAGCACGAATTGTGGCCTCCGGAGCGGCTCGCTCAGAATTAAGGCCATCGACCCGGCCAGCAAACAAACGCCGCCTGCCGTCGCGCCGGCAATAAGCCCCGCCCGGTTGCCAGATATCGCCCAGCCCAAAGGCAGTATAATCACCGTTGCCATGCATACCACGACCCCTAAGAAGACTATGCGAAATAGCAGACTTCTCTGCGGCAATCGACGCAAAGCGTCGAGGACCGATGAGTTGGCGAGTTCATTCTTCATGGGATTTCGGCCTGCCATTTCGCAAAAACGAAGTTCATTCCGTTGCCGCGAGGTCTGCCACGTAGGATAGGTTTTCAACCTGTCGTTTTGAGACAGCTTAACCCGTCGTTTTGCGAAAGGCTGAAAACCGATCCTACTCAGGGCCTTGTCGTGCAATCTGCAAGAGATGAAACATGCCGGCCGCGAATCCCAGTATCGCGCCGAGGATGACAAACAGCGGCGACATGCCGACGCGAAGATCGAACCAGTACCCAGCGGCGGGCGGCAGGGCCATTTCCAGGCCGATTGCAGTCAGCCGCGCCGACCACTCGACCGCGACGGCCAGCGGCGAACGATCATCGGAGGTGTCACGCATCATGATAGTAGTATAACCTCAGTGGCCCATTTGGCACGGACCTTGCTTCATTTATTTTCCTCGTAAGAAAGCTGCCAAGTTGGCAGCTACAAAGATCCATGCCTGATGAGGGTGGATGAACGCCGTGTCCCCTGCGGAGCGGCATAACCGACCCAACGGGTCAAAAGGAGGTTTTTTATGTTCGGTAGTCTACGTCTGCGCCCCCTTTCTCGGGACGAATTGTTCGGCCCGCTCTCGCGGCAACTCGACCGCATGCTCAACGACGTGTTCGGCCAAGACTTCACCGAGGGCGTGAAGAACAAGGCCAACTTTCCGCCGCTGGACGCCTACACCACGAAGGACGGCCATTTGGTGGTGAAGACCACGGTTGCGGGCTATGCGCCCGACCAGGTCAATGTCCAGATCCTGCCGGAAGGCGTTCTGGAAATCTCCGGGACAACCAGGTCCGACGGCGAGAAGAGCGAGAACCAGTATCACATCCGTGAGTTGTCCTACGGTTCGTTCAAGCGGCAGCTTCGCCTGCCGGAGAACATCGAGGGCGAGCCAGTGGCGGAGTTGAAGGACGGCATTCTGACGCTGACCTTCAAGCTGGAACTGCCCGAAGAGAAGAAACCCGAAGTCAAGAAGATTCCGATTCAGCAGGGTTGACACCAGGCTCAAGGAACCTGAGAAGAGCATGACGAGAACCCACTCTGTCGCAAGGCGGAGTGGGTTCTGTATTTGCCGCGCCGATATTCGTGTCGAGCAGGTAACGCATCACGGCGACCCTCTTCATTCAAGTCTGGATACAGGCGGCATCTGGCCCTGACCCGGCCGAACGAATTTTGGATCTTCAATGCGAATGGACTCAAAGAAGCCGTCGGGCCAAGCTGTCGGTACAGGTTCGGCAATCTCAATGGGCTCAAGAATGACGGCGTTGCCTTCCCGACGAATTGACACGATCTCCCCATCAAAATGAAACTCCGCCGGCAGTTTGACGGCCTTCCCGCCGCCGACGTCAATGATTTCCGCAGTACTCATGAAAACTCTCTTGCGGAAAGTGTCGCATTTCCCTGAAGGCCATGACAGGTGGCATACCTCACACGACCTCGTGAGGACCCTTTTCTGTTGATTATACTTGCCCCTCGAACCGCGGCCAAGTCGGCCGCCTGGGCGGATATCCCAGATCGAAAATAAGAGGGAAGAGCGACCACCGGCATCACATCCGTGAATTTGTCCTACGGATCGTGCCAGCGGCTGCCCGGCTTGCTCGTTGCTTGACTTGCGCATGGGCTCGATGGAACTAAGTCAAATCGAGTGGGCGGCGATCATTCGCAACCCCACTTGCAACTATTGCAATAACCGACCAGAATGCACGTTAATGGAAGAAATGCGCATGCGGCAAACCTCTGGCGATTTGGGGGGAATATGAGCAATACGGTCACTAAAGTCCAGTCCTGTTTGAAACGCCTGCAGGATGGTGATACCCAGGCCGCGAAAGAGGTAGTCGTACACGCTTTGGAACGACTGCGGTTCAGAGCGCATCAGATCCTCCGTCCGGGAGATCGCGTACACAATGAACTGCCGCCGACCGCGCTGCTGGACGACGCGTTCAACGACATCGTCCGCGTAATCCTTGCCATGAAGCCGCTTTCCTATGACGACTTCCTCAGGCTGGCGAGCAAGAAGTTGCGCGAGAAAATGCTGGATTATGGCCGAATCCTCATCCGCCAGCCACGTGGGACGGGCGGCGATCCCGCGCCGGACGTGTCGGGCTCCGCCACCTCGCCGAGCACGAGGGTGGCACGGCGGGAGTTTCTCGAAGCCGTGGAAAGACTGGTGACGGGGCTCGAGCCGCGGCAGCGGTGCATTTTGTATTACCTGGATGTCGTATGCCTGACGCAGAAAGAGACCGCCCAACGGCTTGCCGTGGATGAGTCCACGGTGAAAAGGGCCTACCGCGCTCTGAAACCGCAGTTCTTCGATCTCATGGCCAGCCATCTGCTGGGAGGCGACCTTCCGCCCTTGTCGGACGAAGAAAAACGGGAAGCCTATGACGCCGGCAAGAGCGCCGTCTTGGACTTGCTCTGGGGCGATTGCCAGGCAGAACTGGAATCGCTCTCCCCGGAAGACACGCATTTGATCGACCTCCGCTGGTGCTGGGGGGCATCTGAAACAGAAGCGGCGGAAGGTTTGAAGATGGACTTGAACACCTTCCGAGAAAAATGGGAGCAGATCGTGGCCAGGCTTTCGCCGATGTTGCGGGACCTGCTCAAGGAATAACCCTCGGCGGATGACGGCCATGTCCGACCAAGACCTGTTCGACCAATTGATCGATGCGTGGGAAGAGGCCCGCAGGCAGGGCCGGCTGATTTCAGCCGCGGAACTGTGCCGCGATTGCCCGGAACTTCTCGACAAGGTGACGCGGCAGATCGCCGCGGAATTGGAATGGGAGACGTTCTCCTCGTCCCGTCCTCCCGTCCAAGACAGCTTGGAGCGTGTCGGCCATTACACGCCGCTCAAGGAGGTTGGAAAGGGCGGCATGGGCGAAGTGTTCCTGGCCCGCGACGAGAAGCTGCGCCGGAAGGTGGCGCTGAAGCACATGCAAGAGCACCTGCGCCGCAGCCCCGACAAGCGGCGGCTGTTCCTGCGGGAAGTGAAGATCACGGCGCGGTTGCAGCATCCGGGCGTTGTGCCTATCTACGATCTCGTGCGGAAGGGCAAGCCCTGGTACGCCATGCGTTTCATCAAAGGGCCGACGCTCTTGAAAGCCATCGAGCGGTTGCACGGCGCGAAGCGTCCCCGCCGCGACGCGGCGGCCCTGCATGAGTTGTTGCGACGCTTCGTGGCGGTCTGCCAGACGATTGCCTATGCCCACAGCCAAGGGATCATCCATCGCGACATCAAGCCGCGCAACATCGTGTTGGGCAAGTATGCCGAAACCCTGGTCCTGGACTGGGGACTGGCCAAACGGCTGGCGCCGAAAGCCGCGCCTGGCGGCCTACAGGACGCATCGGCGTGCGGCGAGTCGCCGGCCAGCGAGCGACAAGCGGCCATCTCCCGTGAGCCCGCTGTCGGACCGGTAAGGGCACGCGATTTCACGGCCCACGGCATGGGCACGCCGGACTACGCCAGCCCGGAACAGCAAGGTGACAATCTGGACCATGTCGGTCCGGCCAGCGACATCTACAGTCTGGGGGCCACTCTGTATCACGTGCTCACCGGCAAGCCGCCCCGGGCACCGCGGCTTCCCCCGCGGCAAGTCAAGCCCGACGTGCCGCTGGCGTTGGAGGCGATCTGCCTGAAGGCCATGAGCGAGAGACCGCGGGACCGCTACGCCACGGCCAGCGCCCTGGCCGCCGACGTCCAGGACTACCTGGACGACAAGCCGATATCAGCCTATCGCGAGCCGTTGGCAACCCGCGCCGCGCGGTGGGGACGGAAGCACAAAACCGTCGTTGCCGGTTTGTTCGGACTGGTGACCGCGGCGGCGATTGCGTTGGCGATCAGCACCGTGCTGGTCAAGCACGAACAGATTCTGACCGAAACGGCCAAGCAGCAACTCCAAGCGTCGAATGTCGATTTGACCGCCGCGCTCAATCGCGTCAACCGCCAACTGGCCTTGTCCTATATCGATCGGGGCATCAACGAAATGGAGCATGGCGATCGATTGCGGGGATTCGCGATTCTTGGCCAGGCGTATCGCGTGACAAGCGAGGCCCCGGATCTTCGTCCCGGTGTCCGTTCGCTTCTGGGGGCCTGGGATGGCGCGTTGCCGCGCGCCTCCGGCATGACGAGGCGGTGAATGCCGTGGCGTTCAGCCGGGACGGAACGAAGATCGTGACCGCCAGCGACGACCACACGGCCCGGCTCTGGGACGCCTCCACGGGCAAGCCGCTCGGCGCGCCGCTCCAGCATGGCGAGGCGGTGAATGTCGCGGCGTTCAGCCCGGACGGAACGAAGATCGCTACTGCGAGCCGGGACCAGACGGCCCGGCTCTGGGACGCGGTCACGGGCAGGCCGCTATGCGCGCCGCTCGCGCATCAAGGTTGGGTACATGACGTGGCGTTCAGTCCGGACGGAACGAAGATTGCCACCCGGAGCGGCGTCACGGCCCGGCTGTGGGACGCGGCCACGGGTAAGCCGCTCGGCGCGCCGCTGCGACATGCCGTCTGGGTGAATGCGGTGGCGTTCAGCCCGGACGGCACGAAGATCGCTACCGCCAGCGCCGACAAGACGGCCCGACTCTGGGAAGTGGCCACGGACAAGGCACTCTTCGAGCCGCTCCGGCACGACGACCACGTGTTCGACGTGGCATTCAGTCCGGACGGAACGAAGATCGCTACCGCGAGTCGGGACAAAACGGCCCGGCTGTGGGACGTGGCCACGGGCCAGCCGTTGGGTAAGCCGTTGCGGCATGACGACGCCGTGTCTGCCGTGACGTTCAGCCCGGACGGAACGAAAATCGCTACTGCCAGTCGGGACCGGACGGCCCGGCTGTGGGACGTGGCCACGGGCCAGCCGCTGGGCGACCCGCTTCGGCACGACGACGCCGTGTTCGCCGTGGCGTTCAGTCCGGACGGAACCAAGTTCGCTACCGTCAGCCACGACAAGTCGGCGCGGCTCTGGAACACGGTTTCGGGCCAGCCGCTGGGCCAGCCGTTGCAGCATGACGGCTACGTTCGTGCCGTGGCGTTCAGCCCGGACGGAACGAAAATCGCTACCGCTAGCGGTGACTTCTCGGGTAATCAAGGCGAGGCTCGGCTTTGGGATACTGCCACGCGCAAACCGCTCGGCCAGCCGCTGAGGCATGACGGATGGGTGCGTGTCGTGGCGTTCAGCCCGGATGGAACGAAACTCGCTACGGAGAGCCTGAACCAGACGGCCCGGCTCTGGGACGCGGCGACGGGCAAGCCTCTGGGCGGGCCACTCGAGCATCAAGTTTGGGTACATGCCGTGGCGTTCAGCCCGGACGGAACGAAAATCGCCGCCGCCAGCGGCCAGTTGTTCGGTAACTCAGGCGAAGCTCGGCTCTGGGATGTTGCCACGGGCAAACTAGTCGGCGCGTCGCTGAAGCATGACGGCCACCCGGTGTTTGGCGTGGCGTTCAGCCCGGACGGAACCAAGCTCGCCACCAGGAACGGCACCACGGCCCGGCTCTGGGATGCCTCCAGCGGCAAACTGCTCGGCGCGCCGCTGAAACATGACAACGCGCTATATGCCATGGCGTTCAGCCCGGACGCAACCAAGATCGCCACCGCGAGCGCCGACAAGGCGGCCCGGCTCTGGGATGCGGCTACGGGCAAGCCGCTCGGCGCGCCGCTCAAGCATGAAGATGGGGTGCATGCCGTGGCTTTCAGTCCGGACGGAACGAAGCTCGCTACCGCCAGCGACGACAAGACGGCCCGACTTTGGGACGCGGCGACGGGCAAGCTGCTATGCGCGCCGCTCAAGCATGAAGGCAGAGTGCATGCCATGACGTTCAGCCCGGACGGAACGAAGCTCGCTACCGCCAGCGAGGACAATACGGCCCGGCTTTGGGATGCGGCGACGGGTAAACCGCTCGGCAAGCCATGGCGGCATGAGGGCGACGTGCGTGCCGTGGCGTTCAGCCCGGACGGAACGAAGGTCGTTACGGCCAGCGCCGACAAGACGGCCCGGTTCTGGGACGTGGTCACGGGCAAACCTCTGGGAGTGCCGCTCCGGCACGACGATGCGGTGTGGGCCGTGGTATTCAGCCCGGACGGAACGAAGATTGCTGCTGCGGCTGGCACGGCCTGGCTGTGGAACGTGCCGCGCGTGGTTGCCGATGAACCCTTTTGGCTTGCCGCATACGTGAGAACCGTCTCTCAATGGACGGAGGACGCCGACCATGCGCTTCATTCGCTCTCCCGCGAAGAAGTAATCTCGAATTGGCGGGAAGTACTCAAGTCGCCCGCGTGGCTCGACTATCGAAGGGCATCGCTTGAACGGAGCCGGCATGCCTTCCACGCCGCCGAAGCAGACGAACAAGAGACTGCCACGAACTGGTTCGCCGCCGCGTTTCACTTGAAGTATCTGGTGAAAGCCGATCCGGCCAACCAAGAACTTGGCGACCGTTTGGCGCGGGCGGAAAGAGAACTCGCTGCCCAGCGTGCCGCCGCTGCCCACAAACCGCCCGAGGAAAAACCTCCACGGAAATAGTCACTGGCGGCCGTCAGGCAGAGCGAAGAAATAAGTTGACAAGTCGTAAGATGGGCTTTAGCCCGTCTACGGTAAATCACGACGGGCTAAAGCCCATCCCACAGGAAAGTTGTGGGAGTTATTTCTTCGCCCTGTCTTCGCGCAACCTGGAAGGTGGTTTTTCTCGCTTTGGGCCGTGAACAATCCGCATTAGCGATTGTCGAATTTAGCGAAGACAACCATGACTTTGCGGCGCGTTGACAGTGGCTGTAAACCACCAAAATGGTGGGGTGTAGCAATCATTTCTACGATCCGCCAAGAATATTATTAGAGACGCAAGTTGTTCTACTGTAATATCTTGCGCATCTAATCATCTTCTAATCGGTCACATCGCCCATTTGCCACTGATTGCGTAAACTCGGCCTTCTGAGTATAATTGTGGGATTGGAAGTTTCCGTCTTAACCCGATTTCTTCACAGTAAGAAATTGGGGGCCCGCCCCAGGGCGGAAACAAGTATACAGGCCCGGGATCGCGAGCAGAGAGTCCCGGGTTTGGACCCTACCGCCACCGGCTCGGGCTTGGGTACGCGACGGCAGCATTGGGAAGAGGAATGCTGTCGCGAGGGACCAAGGCCCGGGTTCCCGCCTGGACGTGTCGTTAAGGAGTGCGGCTCGGATTGCCGGCAGGGATCCGCTGTAAAAAGGATCCAGCGTAAGGATCGAGAGGAGCAAGAGCGAAGCGCGACCCGGGAAATGGAATCCGGTTCGCCCACCGGCTCGCCGACCACCTTTGGTGGTGGATCGCCAACGAGTCGAACAACGGAGGTATAGCCCGTGATGAACGCAGCAAATCTCAAGACTCGAACGGTCAAAGAACTGGCAGAAATGGCTAGGAAGCGCAAGGTTCTTGGCTGGCACGACATGCGCAAGGATGAGTTGGTGAAGGCCCTTCTCCGGGCTGCCCGTGCCAGGGAGGTCAAGAAAGCGGCCGCGAAAAGCAGCAATGGCACCGACCAGCCAAGCAGCACTGGGAGCAAGGCTGTCAGCAAGAATGGCCACGCCAACAACCCTGGCACGAACGGCCAGTCTATGAACGGGCACTCCAAGAATGGCTTGGGGACGGTTGCCCTAAGGGTCGACTCGGCCAATGGCCAAGCCAAGAACGGCGCCGCCGGCGTACTGGCAACTCCGGCCAAGTCTTCAGCAACCACCGACGGAACCCCTGTTCCCCACGCGGCGCCCGCTCCCCTTGAGGCAAGCGAGAAGCAGGCCTTGTTGGAGAAGAAGAAATTGATCGAACGGGGCCCGAAGCCCCGCACGGCAAACGCCGAGCGCCGGTTGCAGGAGATCAAGGCCCGCCTGGCCGAGGCCAAGGATCTGGCGATCCACGCCGTGGAAGACGGGCGAAGCGTGAAGGACCGGCTGGTGGTGATGGTCCGCGATCCCTATTGGCTGCATGCCTATTGGGAATTGAGCCGGCGGAGCGTTCAACGGGCGGAGGTGGCGATGGGACCGCATTGGCATGCCGCCCGACCGGTGCTGCGGCTCCACGAGGTCAGCCGCAACGGCACGACCAGCGCCGCGCGCAAGACCGTGCGCGACATTGAAATCCACGGCGGCGTGAACAACTGGTACATCGACGTGCAGAATCCGCCCAAGGCCTATCAGGTTGAAATCGGTTACTTGGCCCCCGGCAACCGGTTCTTCTGCCTCGGCCGCAGCAACGTGGTGAGCACGCCCATGCCCGGCTCGGCCGACACTTTCGACCGCAACTGGGCCGAGGTGGCCAAGGAGTGCGACCGGGTGTACGCCATGACCGCCGGCTCCAACGAGCAAGAGGCTAACGGTGACCTGAAGGACGTCTTCGAGGAACACATGCACCGTCCCATGGGCGATTCGTTGCTGACGCAGTTCGGTCCGGGGGCGGCCCCGGCGAAGCAGGACTTCCGGTTTCAAATCGATACCGAGTTGATCGTCCACGGCGTCACCCAGCCGAATGCCCGCGTAACGCTCCGCGGCGAGCCGGTCCGCTTGCGGCCCGACGGCAGTTTCGCCGTCCGCTTCAGCCTGCCCGACCGCCGTCACGTGCTGCCCGTGGTGGCCAATAGCGGCGACGGTGCCGAACAGCGCACGATCGTGCTGGCCATTGACCGCAACACCAAGGTCATGGAGCCGGTGCTGCGCGATCCCGGTGAGTGAACCGATGCCGGTCCTCTACCGTCACTTGGAGGAGCTGCCCGACCGATTTCGCGGCGGCGTCGTGTCGATCGGAAACTTCGACGGGGTCCACTGGGGGCACGCTCGCATCGTCGAGCGACTCCTGGCCATGGCCCGGCGGCAGGGCGTTCGCGCCGTCATTCTCACCTTCGATCCGCATCCTGCGCGGATCCTGCGGCCCTTGCAGGCCCCAGCACCATTGAGTTGGGCGGAGCACAAGGCTCGGTTGCTCGACGAATTGGGAGTCGATGCGGTCGTGGCCTATCCCACCGATCGAGCCCTGCTGGGGCTCAGCGCCGCTGAGTTCTTCGATCGCATCATCCTGGGCCAGCTTCGCGCGCGAGGGATGGTCGAGGGGCAGAACTTCTTCTTCGGCCACGACCGCGGCGGCGACATCAGTGTCCTCGGGCAGTTTTGCCGGCAGGTCGACATTCCCTTGGAAGTGGTCGAACCGGTGCGAATCGACGGCCAGGTGGTTTCCAGCTCCCGCGTGCGGACGTTGATTTCCGCCGGGGCGGTCGCCGAGGCCGCCCGTTTGCTTACCCGGCCCTATCGAATTCGCGGAACGGTGGTCCACGGCCAGGGCCGCGGAAACAAGCTTGGCTATCCGACCGCCAACATCGGCCAGACCGACACCTTGCTACCCGGCGAAGGGATTTACGCCGGCCGGGCCTGGATCGACGGCCGGTCGTACGCGACGGCGATGAGCCTGGGCAGCAACCCGACCTTCGACGAATCGGAACTGAAGGTCGAGGCGTTCCTCTTGGACTATCGCGACGACCTCTACGGCCGGCCGATTGAGATTGACTTCT
This sequence comes from uncultured Planctomycetia bacterium, assembly GCA_963779975.1. GTDB lineage: Bacteria > Planctomycetota > Planctomycetia > Pirellulales > Thermoguttaceae > JANXQG01. Next base: position 33,017 of record CAWAAL010000027.1, read on the forward strand.
TGGCCCGCTTGAGAGACATTAAACGGTTCGCCTCCGCTGACCAGCTCATTGACCAGATGGCCCTGGACACGCAGGAAACGCGGCGGATCGTAGCGCTGGTAGTCCCGCCCGGGCACCATGTACCCATGGTCGGCGGAAATGCGCTACGGGAACCGGCTAAAGCCGGGACTACGGACGACATCCAACACCCCACGGTCCCCGATTCATGACCTCACCGATTGCCTGGCCCCGCTTTGTTGAAATCGTTCGCGCGCATCAGCGCTTCCTGCTGATCTGCCACGTCCGGCCCGACTGCGACGCCTTGGGAAGCGAATTGGCGATGGCGGGCATCCTGGAAGCGCTGGGCAAGGACGTGCTGCCGGTCAACGATTTCGCCATCCCGCCGACGTTGACGTTCCTCGACCCGCAAAACAAAGTCAAGCAGCTTGGCAAAGATGTCACCCCAGAGCAACTTGCCGATCGGGAAGTGATCGTTGTCTTGGATACGAGCGCGTGGATCCAGCTCGGCAAGATGGCCGACGTGATCCGGCAAAGCAAGGCGATCGTCACGGTGCTGGACCATCACCTCAGCGGCGACGACCTGGGGGCGGAGTTGTTCAAGAACACGCGTGCCGAGGCCACGGGCCGGCTGGTCGTCGAAGCGGCCGACGCCTTGGGCGTGCCGCTGACGGCCGAGATCGCCCGGACGGCCTTTGCCGCGCTGGCCACCGACACCGGCTGGTTCCGCTTCGCCTCGACCACGGCCGACACGTTGCGGCTGGCCGGACGCCTGGTCGATGCCGGCGCGCAACCCGATGTGCTTTATAAGCATCTTTACGAACACGACAGCCTGGCCCGGTTACAACTTATCGGCCGCACGCTGGCCCGGACCCGCGCGGAGCTTGGCGGCCGGTTGGTCCATACCTGGATCGAGCGCGCGGATTTCGCGGCCACGGGGGCCTTGGCCTCCGACACGGAAGACATCATCAACATGACGCTCACCGTGAGCGGCACCGAAGTGGCCGTGATCCTGGTCGAGCAGGCCAACGGTCAGCTCAAGCTTAGCCTGCGCAGTCGGTCGAACGTCGATTGCAGCAAGTTGGCCGAGGCCTTCAAAGGCGGCGGCCACAAGGCGGCGGCCGGTGCCACGCTGGACGGGCCGATGGAGGCCGCACAATCGCGCGTGCTGGAAATCGTCCGAGCCGCGATGCAGAAGTGAGATCCTATCATGACCACACCTACCACTCCCCTCCCGGACGATCGCCGGGGATTCCTGGCAAAACTCCTGGCCCTGGGCCTGGGGGCCATTAGCTTGGCTGTGCCGACGCTTTCGGCACTGGCGGCATTCCTCAATCCCTGGCGGCAAAAGAGCGAGACGGCCAACTGGATCCGCGTAACCTCGTTAGACGCACTGCCGGCCGACGGGTCACCGCAGTTCTGTCCCGTGATTGCCGATCACGCGGACGCCTGGAACGGCTATCCGGCCGAGCCCATCGGGGCGATTTTCCTCCGTCGCGTCAGCGATAAAGAAGTCCTCGCATTGCAGACGATCTGCCCGCACAACGGCGGTTGCGTCTCCTATGATTCCGAAAAAAAGAATTTCTACTGTCCCTATCACGGCGCCTTGTTCGATCTGCGCGGTGGCCGGCTCGACCAGAAGAGCGTCAGCCCGCGCGACCTCGACAAATTAGAGGTCGATGCTGCCCGCCTGCCGGAGGTCTGGGTGAAGTTCGAGAGGTTCCAGGACGGAACCGCCGAGCGGATCGTCAAGACGTAGTGGTGCATTGCGTGAATAATGTCACGGTTCGGACCCCGTCCGGCTTGTGGGGTCGTTGGCAATCCGTCCTGCGGGAATCCCGATTCCCGCCGGCTGCCTCAAGAAAATCCCAATCATGAAGTCCCTGCTCCATTGGTTCGATGAACGTACCAGCCTTCTTACGTCGCTGGGCGACTGGTTTCAGCGGCCCATCGCCGGCGGTCCGGCATGGCGGTTCGTTTGGCCTACGACGATCGCGTTTGCCCTCGTCGTGCAGGCGATCACCGGGCTGGTCCTGTGGATGTATTACAGTGCCGGGGCGCAAAGCTCGTGGGAGAGCGTATATTATCTGCAATATCAAGTGATCGGCGGCTGGCTGCTTCGCGCGCTGCACTTCTACATGGGCCAGGCGACGCTGGTGCTGGTGGGCGTCTACCTCGTGCAGATGATCGTTCGCGGCGCCTGCCGTGCGCCGCGCGAGTTCCTCTTCTGGACCGTCCTGCTGATGGGCCTGACAACGCTGGGGTTGAACCTCACCGGCGACCTGCTCGCCTGGGACCAGGATAGCTTCTGGGCCACGAGTATCCGCGTGTCCTACCTTTCGCACCTGCCCGTGATCGGCCCTTGGCTGTGTAAGCTGGCGATCGGCGGCCCGCAGTTCGGCACGCTTACGATCACGCGTTTCCTGGCCCTGCACGTCGGGGTTTGCACGGTGGTCTTGCTGGGGCTCATTTTGTTCCACGCCCATCTGGCTTCACGCCGCGGTCTGGAGGCAAGCGGCAGCGGCGAGGCGGTCCCCTATTGGCCGCGACAGGCCTGGCGCGACATGGCGGCGTGCTGCATCGTGTTGGCGGTCGTCGTGGGTCTGTCGGCGCGCCACGGTGTTGCCGGTCCACAAGCCGGCATTGAATTCGGCGCCCCTGCCAATCCCGCGATTGATCCCCACACGGCGCGGCCCGAGTGGTCGTTCCGCGGCCTCTTCCAACTTCACGAAACACTGAGCGGATGGCCGGAGATGGTCTCGATCTTCGTCATCCCCGGGCTGACCGTGCTGTTGTTCTTTGCCATGCCGTTTATCGGCCGGAACCTTGTCGGCCGGGCGCTGAATATCGCGATCACGTTCCTCGTGCTTGGCGGCCTGGGCGTGCTCACGTGGCTGTCCTATGCCGCCGACGCCAAGAATCAGTCGTATCAAATCGCGCTCGAAGAAGGCTGCCGGCAGTCGCAGTGGGTAAAGGAGCTTGCCCAGTCGCCGCAGAAGATTCCCGTCGGCGGCGCATTGACCTTGCTGCGCACGGCGCTGAACGCGGACGCCAAGACCCAGGGCCCGCGATTGTTCAATCAGCATTGCGCCAGTTGCCACGATTACAGCGGTCCGGCGAGCGGCATCAACCGCCCCGAGAAGCCGACGGCCGCCGATCTTTACGGTTTCGCCAGCCGGGAGTGGCTGACCGAGTTCCTGACGGTCAAGGGCTTCACCAGCCCGAAATACTTCGGCAACACGAAGTTTCAGCCGAAGAACGAGAGCAAGATGTATGGATTCATCAAGGAACAATTCGCCGGTTACGAGGCCAAAGAACAGCAGCAAGTTATCCAATCGCTTTCCCATGAGGCAGGACTGAAGTCGCAACGTGATACGGACAGCCGCGATGAAACCGATATCAATGCCGGAAACGAACTCGTCAGGGAGAACTGCGGCGATTGCCATGCCTTCCACGGCAAACGCCGTGAGGCGGGGAAGGGCCCCAAGCTGACGGGATACGGCAGCCGCGAATGGCTCATCGGCATCGTCGGCAATCCGGCCCACAAGCAATTCTACGGCGAGGAAAACGACCGTATGCCGGTCTACGCGGCAGCCGACGCGAAGAAACGCCTTCTCAGCCAGCAAGAGCTGGAACTGCTGGTCGATTGGTTGCGGGGCGAGTGGTACGAGCCGGAGAAGTAGGTTCGCAAAATCTACGGAATCGTTACAGTTTAACATTGTCGCGTGCCGATGCATGGAGCACCATGTGGTGTCGAATCTGTGGACAAGACGTACCCGGCATCCCCTCGCGTGATGAGGGAGTATATTCTTGCGCTCGTTGCGGTGAATCGGTAGCTCCCATTTCGCCTCAATCCGCAACCGCGTCACGATCCGCATTCGATGGAGACGCCGCCAAGGCTGGCACTGCTAGCACTGCCACCCGGCAACCGCCGATCTACGACGGCTGGGAAATCGACGAAGAGTTGCGTCATATCCGCTGGGTTTTGGGCCGGGCGCCGAGCGCAAGAGAGGATTCCGACGGGCCTGCGGCTGAGCCGAAGTTTCGCCTCGACGCGGGCCACGGCACGCCGGCCCCGCACGGGAAGCATGCCCGATGGTCTTCACGGCCGACGGAGTTGGCTGCCGCCGTACCGGATCATCATGCTCCCGGCGATCGCCCGCTGGCTGTCCTGGCTTGGATGACCCTGTTGCTGGGCACGACCGGTTTCGTCTCCGGCCTTGCCTTGATGGGCTTGTCGGTCGGTGCGGAGCGTCCGGATCTGTGGGCCGTCGGTGCGCCGATCATCCTGGCCGGGCAGATCGTCCTGATCCTCGGCCTGGTCTTGCAATTGGATCGCAGTTGGCGCGACAACCGCTGGTCGGCCGCCAGGCTGGAAACGGTCGACGAGCAACTCCACGACCTGAAGACCACCACCTCGCTGTTGGGCGCCGGGCACGGTCCTTCCGGCACATTCTATTCCCATTGGGTCGGCGGCGCGGGGCCGGAGATCCTGCTGGGCGATCTGAAGAGCCAACTCGACCTGTTAGCCGTGAAATTGTCGGAGTAGGGTGTGGTGGAGTGGTCCGCCTGCGCCGTAGCCGGGCTCTCTTGAATCCGCGTCCTGAGTAGCCTGTCGCCAGGTTTCAAATTCCGCATCCGCTTGCTTCAGATAGGAATCGATCTCCGCTCGATGGGCAAGGTAATAGGCGATCGACCCATAGACTTGTTCGAGCGTCAAGATCGGGAAGTCAAGATCGGGAAACAGTCGCCCACGATGGTCTCGGCGGATAGACCTTGCAAAAATGCCAAGACCACCGAATCGAGCGATACATGTGTGCCGCTGACCCAATAGCCTCCATCATGTTGCCTTCTCCATGGGTTCCCTCTGAAAAGGAGGCTAATTCTGTTTCCTAAGTCATTTATTTGTCACGACTTAAGAAAAGTGGGCGCACCAAGATTCGAACTTGGGACCTCGTCCTTATCAGCCAATTCTGGGAGGACTCTAAATATGCTGTTTTCCTCGGGGATTATGGCTATTTTAGCCTCAAAAGCGACAATAGCAAGAGCGCGCATACCGTCGCACTAAATCGCACGAAAACGCGGTAGTCTTGCCAAAGGAGGGGTCCAAGAACGGTAATTACCGTTCTTGTTTTTGCGAGCGGTCGGAAGGGTCACAACTGCCCACCGCCGCGATCATTTCGGTGCCCATCGACACCTGGCCCCGCTGTGCTACAATACCATCGGCCGCGAAGTGCGGGACCCCGCCAGTCCCGAAAGCCATTGGGACTCCCCCTGTCCCTTTTCGTTGCTTACCTTCGCGGCCATTTTCGTTTGGCCCTCCGCCCGCCCTACTCTCGGTCGTGCCGTCGCAATCACCTGGATGGGCAGGTGCATGGGCAGTATCGCCATGCTACAATACCATCGGCCTCGAAGTGCGGGACTCGCCCAGTCCTGAGAGCCCTTGGGACCCCCGTCCCATGCTGTTGCTCCTTCGCGGCCCCTTCTTTTGGCCCTCCGCCCGGCCCCACTCTCGGCCGTGCCATCGGTCATCGGCCGCGTGGGGGTGCGGGGCTGCGCTGCGCTAAAGGCCGGCGGCGATCCCGTCATATATCTCCTGGCCGGTGCCGCATTCTCTTTCCCGCCATGCCCCAACCCAAACCCGCGTCGGCACCGCCGGCATCCTGGCCCCACGCCTTCCCCAGCCTCCGACCATTCCACCACGACATTTGGGCAAAGGTTGGCGATCCAACCGTCACTGCGGAGTTTTGCTTGGCACACTCGCCAAATCAAGTGCGACGCGAAAGCCCACGATGATGAGGCGGCGTGAAGGCTCATCCGAGCCACGACGCGCGGGGCGGCTGTATTCCGCGCCGTGGAACCACGATCCACCGCGGTTTGCTCGTTTGGTGCCTATTGCCGGACCGCGCGGATCAAGCAACGGTGATTCTTTGTAATAGGCGGCGCTGTACCAGTCCGCGCAGCACTGGCCCAGATTTCCAGTCATGTCATACAGTCCCCATGCATTGGGAGCTCTTTCACCCACCGGATGCGTCGTTTCATGCGCGTTCCCGGAGAACCAGGCATACTGCTCAAGGCCGGCTTCACTATCACCGCAAAGCCAATCGCTCGTGATTCCGGCGCGACAGGCATATTCCCATTCGGCTTCCGTGGGCAGGCGATATACGCGCTGCGCCGCGCGTTCCTCGGGCAGATCGGAGAGTTTCCGGCAAAACACGACCGCATCGTTCCACGAAACGTAGTCCACCGGATAGCGATTCGTCTGCTGGTTTGATACACGCCTGGCACATTGCGTTCGTTCCTCTTGCCTATCCCCATTAAGAGGCGGGGAAAAAGCGACTGGCCCCAGCGGATTCGGCGTGAACGCGCTAGGGTTGACACCGACAATCTTCCGGTACTCCTCCTGCGTTGTGAGATACATGGCAAGGCCGAATGGCCTGGAGAGCCGCACACGGTGCCGTGGACCTTCCTCGTGGACGAAGCCGACATACCAGGGATCACCCTCATGTTCCCGCAGTTCTCGCGCGATGGTGTCTTCCGC
>CAWAAL010000028.1:0-83457 GCA_963779975.1 uncultured Planctomycetia bacterium
GATCCCAAATCCCAAATCCCAAATCGCAAATCTGTAATCTGAAATTCTCCGTGCGGGACACCGGGATCGGCATCCCGCCCTCCGTCCAGGGGCGTCTCTTTCAGCCTTTCACCCAGGCCGACACTTCCATGACGCGGCGTTTCGGCGGGACGGGCCTCGGGCTTTCCATCTGCAAGAGCCTCGTGGAAATGATGGGCGGACGCATCGGCGTCGAAAGCGAATCGGGCAAGGGGAGCACTTTCCATTTCACCGTGCGGCTGCCGTTGGCCAAGGAACTGCCCGCTGACTTCAAGGCCCCGGCGGTCGTGCCCGCGAACGCCTGCAAGCCATTGCGCATCCTGCTGGTGGAAGACAATCCCGCCAATCAGATGGTGGCCACCTACTTCTTGCGGGAGAGGGGCCACACGGTCGAGATCGCGGGCGACGGACAAGAAGCTACCTACTTGGCCGAGCAATACAACTACGACGCGATCCTGATGGACGTGCAAATGCCGGAAATGAATGGTTTGGAAGCCACGGCCGCTATCCGCGCCCGCGAGTACGCGGGAGGCGAAAACGGCGGCCGCCGCGTACCGATCATCGCCATGACGGCCCATGCCATGAAGAGCGACCGGGATCGCTGCCTGGCCGCCGGCATGGACGGCTACCTTTCCAAGCCCGTCAATGCGCAAGAGATGATGGGCCTGATCGAAAGTCTCGCCCGCGGCGCCAACGTCACCGTGTCGCCTCCGCCCGGAACGTAACCAAGAAGGAGGACCGGATGGTCACGGAACGATCGCTGCGAATATGCAGAAACTCGGCATCGCGAGGTAGCACATTTCGCTATGTGGAAATAGCATGTTCTCGGAATTGTATTGCTTGCAAGACGTGCGAGGATTGAAGTTGCTTGGCCAAATGCTTACACAAGGAGGGCGTCGTATGATTGCCATGTCAGTCGAAAGAGGGATCCCGGTTTCGTCTGCGAAGCCGCGAGACTATCGCATCCATCTGAAGATCTCGCCGGCGGATCGCGAGGATGCTTGGGAACTATGCCGGGTTGCGCTGCATTACGGGGGCGTGGAGGTCTCCGAAGGCTGTTTTGACTTTGCCAATAAAGAACGCTGGCTCATGGCGTTGGAATCGCTCCGCTGGCAGTTTGGCCCCGAGTATTTCCAGGCCAGCGAGCCTGTAGAAGAACATGCTTGAAAGAAAGCATTGCGTGTCCCGTCCGCACATTCATGGTTGAAACTGATCTGTCCAAGGAAAGCGATCATGTCGGAAAATCGAGCAGGAATGCCGTGGCCGCAGTTGCGGGAGCAGAAAATCAGGCCGTCGATCGAAAATCCCTTGGTGCAGGCCGAGGCCCAGTCGCGACTGCGTCGATCGGGCTACAACGAGTTGCACCTCGTTTCGTGTGAACTCCACGAAGGCGTTCTTACACTCCGCGGGCACGTATCGAGCTTCCACCTCAAGCAGGTCGCGCAGACGCTGGTCCGCGACCTGGACGGCGTGGGAGAGATCAACAATCGACTAGAAGTTGCAACTCCGCTGCGCGACCGTACGGAGGGCCGCGATCCATGAAAACAACGAATTTTCAGGCGGCATCCATGCGGCGGAACCCCGCCGGCGCGGGCCCAGGATGGGCGCGCCCCGATCGCTCCCTCGCGCGATGGTCCGGCGTTTCATTGTCTCAGTTGCGGGATGCCTGTTGCCGACGCCGCGGAGGTCGTGCGGGAGCAGGAGCGGTTCCTGAAACGGCTCTTCGACCGGCAGGAAGAATTCCAGCGCTCGCTGGCGTCGTCGATCCACGACGACCTCGCCCAGCAACTGGCAGGCGCCCTGCTGTACCTCGAAGGGGCGCAGTCCGCGCACGCCAACGCCGGGGACGGCGGGCAGGAAAATTTTCGCCGGGGACTGAAACTGCTCCGCGACGGCATCCACGAAGCGCGGCGGATCGCCGGTCGATTGCAACCGCTGATTTGCGACGACGGCGAAATCAAACTCGGCATCGAATATCTCATTCACGAGATGCGGAACGGCGACGGACCGGAAATCGTGCTTCAAGTCAAGGGCGAAGTCGACTGGCTCGCCGCCGAACTGCGGAACGCCGTCTTTCGCATCCTGCGAGAACTCTTGGCGAATGCCCGCGACCACAGCCGCAGCGCGGAGGTCTGCTTGACGGTGGCCCGCGGCAAGCACTGGCTCCAACTCGAGGTCGAAGACCGGGGCGTCGGTTTCGACCTGGAAAAAGTCCGCGGAAAGGCCTTTGGTCTCCAGGAAGTTCAGCAGCGGACGAGGTTGCTCGGCGGCGAGGTGGTCATCGAGAGTGCGCCTGGTAAAGGAACGCGGGTCGTCGTCAGGTTTCCGATCGCGGTTGATTACTAATTTATATTGAATGGGTACTTGACAAGTATAACCACATATTGTCCAATAGTCGTAAATACAGGAAAGGGGCTTTTCGGAAAGGGCCGGACGATGAATACTGCGAAACCGGCGGACATGCGCACTGCGGGGCCAATGCTTGCCAATCTCGAGGGGCCTTCCGTTCACTCGGCGGCACAGCGCTGGTTTCGCTTCGTTCTCCTGGCGGCCTTGCTGGTCCTGCTGGCTGCGCCGCTGCCTTTCGCCCGCGCGTCGAGCTATCGGGGAAGCCAGGAATTCCACGCCGCGATCGAAATGGCGGGCGCGGTCATGGCGATCCTCGCCGGGACCTGCTTCATCACCCGCTTCTACAGCCTGGGGAACCACTTCCACCTCCTGGTGGGATTGGCTTTCTTCGCCAACGGCGTGAAGGATTTTGTTCACGGACTGCTCTCGCTGGCCGAGTGCCGTCAGTGGATGATCATGTCGGCAGCCCGTTTCGAGCAATCGATTCCCGCCACCGGCGCGAGCGGTAGAATCCTGATGGCCTTACTGCTGATCTTGTCGGTGTTGTTGCCGCCGCGGATGGGAAAGCCCGGCAACCCGAAACGCGAAACGTTCTGGGCGTCGGCGCTGGTTTTGGTCGCCGCGGGGCTTGTCACCGGGGCCATCTTTCTGGTTCCGCTGCCCAGGTTCGTCTTTCCGGATCAAGTCATTTCCCGCCCCGTGGATTTCGCCTCGGCCGGCCTGTTCGCGATTGCCTTGGCGCTGTTTCTCGGCATGTATCAGCGCACGCGCGACGCCCTGGTGTGGGGGCTGGCGCTTGCCGTCGGCATCAACGTCGTCGCTCAAGGCATCATGGGCTTTTCCAGGCAACTCGGCGATGCCTGCTATGACATCGCGCACGTTTACAAGGTCTTGGGCTATGCCGTGCCGGTCCTGAGTTTCGCGGTCTTCCAGACGTTGACCATTCTCGAAGTGAAACGCTTGCGCGTGCTGGTGAACAGCGTCGAAGATTACGCGATCTTCATGCTCGACCCCCAAGGACGGGTGGTGAGTTGGAATGTCGGCGCCGAGCGGATCAAGGGTTACGATGCCGACGAAATCCTCGGCCGGCACTTCTCTTGCTTCTACACGCCCGAAGACCGCGACGCGGGAAGACCGGAGGCGGAGTTGCAGAAGGCGGTCGCGGAAGGCCGTTGTGAAAGCGAGGGGTGGCACGTCCGCAAAAACGGTTCGCGACTCTGGACGAACGCCGTCATTACTCCCGTTCTCGACGATGCCGGAATCCTCTGTGGTTTCGCCAAGATCACGCGCGACATCACCAGGCGCAAGCAGGCCGACGAGGAGCTGCGTCTGAACGAGGCGCGGTTGCAGGCCTTGGTGCAATTGACCCAGATGACCGGCGCCTCCCTGCAAGAGATCACCGATTTCGCGCTCGAATCGGCCGTGGCCCTCACCAACAGCACGATCGGCTACCTGGCCTTCATGAACGAGGACGAGAGCGTCCTGACCATGCACTCCTGGTCCAAGACGGCCATGGCCCAATGCGCGATCATCGACAAACCGATCGTTTACCAGGTGGTCAACACCGGTTTGTGGGGCGAGGCGGTGCGGCAGCGGAAGCCTGTCGTCACCAACGACTACCTGTCGCCAAATCCCCTGAAAAGAGGGCACCCGGAAGGGCACGTCCCCGTGCTGCGCCACATGAATGCGCCCATTTGCGACGGCGAGCGGATCGTCATCGTGGCGGGCGTGGGCAACAAGGCCGCCCCTTACGACGACGCCGACGTCCGCCAACTGACCCTCTTGATGCAAGGCATGTGGCAGATCCTCCAGCGCAAGCGGGCGGAAGAGTCGCTGGCAGGCTATGCCCGACAATTGGAGGTGGCCAACCGGGAACTCGAGGCCTTCTCCTATTCCGTCTCGCACGACCTCCGCACCCCGCTACGGGCCCTGGACGGCTTCAGCCTCGCCTTGATCGAAGATTGCGGCGACCGCCTGGAGGATTCCGCGAAGGATTACCTGAACCGCATCCGCGCGGCCAGCCAGCGAATGGGCACCTTGATCGACGATCTGCTCAAGCTCTCGCGAATCACGCGCCATGAGTTGGATCGCCGCACCGTCGACCTCAGCCGGCTGGCCCGCGCCGTCGAACAAGAACTCCGCGGCGTCGAGCCGGCGCGCTGCGTGGAACTCATCATCGAGGACGGGCTGATCGGCGTGGGAGACGAACACCTCCTCCGCGTGGCGATCCAGCAACTCCTGGAAAACGCCTGGAAGTTCACCGGCAAGCAGCCACGGGCCCGCATCGAGTTCAGCCGCACTCGGTGCGACGGTCAAACGGTCTATTTCGTCCGCGACAACGGGGTCGGTTTCGACATGACCTACGCCGACAATCTGTTCGGGGCCTTTCAGCGCCTGCACGCGGCCGCTGAATTCCCCGGCACGGGGATCGGCTTGGCCACGGTCCAGCGCATCGTTCACCGGCATGGCGGCCGCGTCTGGGCAGAGGCTGCTTTGGAAAAAGGGGCGACGTTCTACTTTACCTTGTGAAAGGGGCAAGTTTGCCTCGTGAAAGGAATAAACATCGATGACTGTGGAAAAGAGCATTCTCCTGGTCGAGGACAATCCCGACAACGTCGAGTTGAACCTCCGCGCCCTGAGAAAACATAACATCACCAACCAGATCGTGGTCATGCAGGACGGGGCGGAAGCCCTGGATTACCTCTTCGGCACGGGCAACTTCGAGCACCGGCACGCCTGCCAGACGCCAACCCTCATCCTCTTGGACCTCAAGCTCCCGAAGGTCGGCGGGTTGGAGGTCCTCAGGCGGCTGCGCAAGGACCCGCGCACCCGGCTCGTCCCGGTCGTCGTGTTGACTTCGTCGTCCGAGGAAAAGGACGTCATCGAGAGCTACAGCCTGGGGTGCAACAGTTACGTCCGCAAACCGGTCGATTTTGTCGAGTTCGCCGAAGCGGTGCGGCAACTCGGTTTGTACTGGCTGCTGATCAACGAGTCCCCCCCAGTTCTGGGAGCGGTGTGATGGCTGCCCCCTTGCGACTGCTGCTCGTGGAAGACACGGAAGACGATGCCGTGCTGTTGCTGCGCGAGCTGCGGCGCGGAGGGTACGAGGTCGCCTGCCGCCGCGTGGAGACGCCGGAGGAGTTCTCCGCCGCGCTCCTGGCGGAGACCTGGGACCTGGTGATTGCCGATTACACCTTGCCACGCTTCAGCGCGCCGGCCGCCCTGGCAATCTTCAAGCAGAGCCAGATCGACATCCCGTTCATCGTCGTCTCGGGGCGCGTGGGCGAAGAGACGGCGGTGGCCGCGATGAAGGCCGGGGCTCACGACTATGTCATGAAAGCGAGCCTGGTGCGGCTGCCCGCGGCGATCGCCCGCGAGCTCGAGGAGGCCCAGGTCCGCCGGGAGCGCAAGCAAGCCGCCGCGGCCCTCCACGCGGCCAAGGAGGCCGCCGAAGCCGCCAGCCGCGCCAAGAGCACGTTCCTGGCCAACATGAGCCACGAGATCCGCACGCCCTTGAACGCCGTCATCGGCATGACGGAACTGGTTCTCGAGGGCCCGCTCTCGGCCCAACAACGCGATTTCCTCATGACCGTCAAGGATTCGGGCGAAGCCCTGCTCTCGGTGATCGACGACATCCTCGACTTCTCCCGCATCGAAGCGGGAAAGCTGACGCTCGACAATTGCACGTTCGACCTCTGGAAGAGCCTCGGCAATACGATGAACTCGTTCGCCATCCAGGCCCGGCAACGGGGTCTCGAACTGACCTGCTCCATCGATCCCCAAGTGCCGCGCGTGGTGGTGGGCGACTATAACCGCCTCCGCCAGATCGTGACCAACCTGGTGGCCAACGCCCTCAAGTTCACCGACAAGGGCAAGGTCGGCCTGGAGGTCACGCGGGAGCCCCCTTCTCCCGCCGGGAGCGGTGCAGCGGGCGATGGTGATTTGCTCCCCTCGCCCACTGGGAGAGGGGCAGGGGGTGAGGGCGACCTCTTCCGCCTTCACCCTTCCGCCGGGTGTAATGGTGACCAGCGCAACGTCCTTTTGCACTTTCTCGTCAGCGATACGGGAATCGGCATTCCCCAAGAGAAACAGGCGAAGATCTTCGAGATGTTCGAGCAGGCCGACAACTCGTCCACGCGTCCTCACGCCGGAACCGGACTGGGGCTGGCCATTGTCGCACGGCTGGTCGCCCTCATGAACGGAAGCGTCCGCTTGGAAAGCGAATTCGGCCGCGGCAGCCGGTTCCACTTCCTCGTCCGGCTCGGCCTGGCGGAAGAAAAACTGGCCACAGCCGCCCGAACAGAGCTGCCAACGTCTGCCGCCCAGCAACCGCACCATGTCCCCAGCCTGCATGTCCTGCTGGCGGAGGACAGCCTCGTCAACCAGAAGCTCGCGGTCGCGCTGCTGGAGGGCCAGGGCCACACCGTCGCCCTGGCCGGCAACGGCAAGGAAGCGGTCGCGGCCGCTGGCACGGGGAAGTTCGACCTGTTGCTGATGGACGTCCAGATGCCGGAAATGGATGGACTGGAAGCAGCGGCGGAGATCCGGGAGCGGGAACAACAGACCGGCACGCACCTCCCGATCATCGCCATGACCGCCCATGCCCTGAAAGGCGACCGCGAACGATGCCTGGCCGCGGGCATGGACGACTACGTTGCCAAACCGATCCATGCCGATGAACTCTTTGCGGCCATTGACACCGTCGTTTTGGACCGCAAACGCGACTCGCCGGCCGGCCATCCCATCCCCCAGGATGTCGTGAACTGGGCGGAAGCCCTGAAAACGGTGCAGGGCAACCGGAAGGTGTTGAAGTCCATGACCGAAGCCGCCCTGGAAGAAATCCCGCAACTGGTGACGGCGATCCGCCAGACGATCGCCAACGGCGACAATGCCGGCCTGCGGTTCGCAGCGCATACGCTTAAGGGGTCCGTGCGCTATTTCGGTGCCAGCCAGGTCTGCCAACACGCCGCGAAACTGGAAGACATGGGACGCAAAGCAGAGTCCGCCGGCGCCGAGGCGATCCTCGCCAGCCTGGACGCGGAACTCGCGCGCGTGACGGCCGCGCTTTCCGAGTACTTGAAAGGATGCAGCGCAGATCGTTCACCGTAGGGTAGACAGAATGCTTGCAAGTAGGGTGTGGTCAAGCGCAGCGCAGACCCACCAGTATCATTACGAACGATTTAGTTTGAGGATGTCCACCATCCAGGGGTAATGACTTTCCTGATGCGAAAACAGGCGTTTTTCGGAATTGTATTGCTAAAGGAACGTGCGACGATTGACATTATCTCGCTACGATTAACGCCAACAGCCAACAAGGCAAAGGTTGAAATGCCCAAGTATAAGCATCTTGAGTTGCTCAGTAGCGGACCCATTTCCAGGGTGCGCCTCCTGGATCAATGGCCAGCCTACCATGAACAAGAGATCCGAGAACTCGTCGCGGAATGGAACTCCGTGGCCGAGGTTCCGGAGTGCCGAACGCTCTTCATGGATTGTTCGAACGTCAAAGTCTTGAGCAGTGAAATGTTGAGCAAGCTGATCTTGCTCCGGCAGCGTCTCAAGCAGAAGGACGGCAAGTTGATTTTGTGCGGCATCTGCGGCGAAGTCCGCGAAGTCCTCAGTTGGACGAAACTCGACCAGTTCTTCACGATCGAAGACGACGAGAAGGACGCCGCCACATTGGCCTGAACGCCCGCCACGGGCAAACCTGACGACCCTAGTGTAGTGATTTAGATTGGGTTGGAGTCCCGGCTTTAGCCGGAATTCTCCCAGAATTCCGCCTCAAGGCGGTATTCCAGCGCGGACCATAAGTAGCCAGACAACCGAGAAGACCAAGGAAACGCCTCTCATGAACCGATACGAGAACAGGAATTGTTCGCCATCCGAGTCCGGATTGCGCCCTGGGGCCCGGCGGGAGTTGAAATTGCTCCTGGAACGGGCGCGGCGGATCGGAGAGTTGTCGCTGGAGTACATTCCCAACCCGCAGTTCGAGGCCTGGAGCCGCGACCGGAAGACCGAGATCGAGGTGCTTGGCCCGATGCCGGAAAACAGCCCGCCGGCCGTCAAGGCCCGCATGCCCGCCGACCTGTCGCCCTACGTGGCCAGTCTCTACGAAGTGCCGCTGTTGACTCGCGAGCAGGAGATCCATCTCTTCCGCAAGCTGAATTACTTGAAGTACAAGGCCGACGGGCTCCGCGCGAAGCTCGATCCCGAACGGCCGCAGAAACGGCTGCTGTCGCGCATCGAGTTCCTCGGCCACGAGATCATTGTCACGCGGAACCTGATCATCTGCGCCAATCTGCGGTTGGTGGTCTCGATCGCCAAGCGGCACATCGGGTCGGGGCAGAACTTCTTCGAACTGGTCAGCGACGGGAACGTGTCGCTGATGCGGGCCGTCGAGCGTTTCGACTACTCCTTGGGGAACCGGTTCAGCACTTACGCCACGTGGGCCATCATCAACAATTTCGCTCGCACCATTCCGGAAAGCCTGCGTCAGCGCAGTCGTTTTCGCACCGATTCGTGCGAACTGTTCACGGCCACGCCGGAGGTTTCCAGCAACCAACACGAGTTGGAGGCTGCCCAATACGTCCGCGAGCGGGCGCTGGACGGCATCCTGCGGCGACTCGACCCGCGGGAACGGGAGATCATCGTCTGCCGTTTCGGCCTCCGCCGCGGCGACGAGCCGCAAACCCTCCAAGAGGTGGGCAACAGCATGGGCGTGAGCAAGGAACGCATCCGCCAGATCGAGGCCCGCGCCCTCTCCAAGCTGCGCCAAGCCGCGGTCCAGGCCAAACTGCCGGAATCGGCGGAAACGTGCGTCTCCTGACGAAATGACAACCCGCGATTCTGGTGGGGTGGGCCATGGAAACCGAGTCGCTGCGCCTGTTGTTGATCGAAGACAACCCGATCGACGCCCATGTGGTCCGGGGATACCTGGCGAACAGCAAGGGGTCGCGCATCGAGTTGGAGCACGTCGGGTTGCTCTCGCTGGGCATGGCCCGCTTGCGGGACGGCCGCTTCGACGCCGCCCTACTCGACCTCAACCTGCCCGACAGCATGGGCTTGGCAACGGTCGGGCAATTGCATGCCCGCCATCCGGACGTGCCGATCGTGGTCTTGACGGGCGAGGAAGCCGACGATTTGGCCCTGCAAGCCGTGCAGGCCGGGGCGGAGGACTACATCCCCAAGACCGAACTGGAGCCCAAGCTCTTGTTGCGCACGATCCGCTATGCGATCGAGCGAGCGGTACATCGCCGGGCCGACCGGGAATTCAAGGACCGCGCGGAAAGGACGACCCGCGAAAGCGAACGGCGTTATCGCGACCTGCTGGCCGCGGTCACCAATTATACCTACTCGGTGAAGCTGGAAAACGGCGTGCCCGTCGCAACCGACCATAGTTGGGGATGTCTTTCGATTACCGGGCACACTCCGGAGGACTACAAGCGCGATCCCTATTTGTGGATCAACATGGTGCATCCGGACGACCGGGAGACGGTGCGGCAATACGTGGCGGCCGTGCTGCGGGGCGAAAAGGTGCCGGCCATCGAGCATCGCATCATCCGCCCCGACGGCGCCGTGCGCTGGTTGCGCGACACGATCGTGCCCCACCATGACGGCAACCTGTTGGTGCGGTACGACGGCCTGGTCGAGGACGTTACGGACCGGCGGCTGGCGGAACAATCGCTGCGGGAGCAGGAGTTGCAGTTGCTGGCGGCGCAGAAGATCCAGGAGCGGCTCTTGCCCCTGGCCCCGCCCCTCTTGCCCGGCTTCGACATCGGCGGCGCGTCGTATCCCGCCGAGTTCACCGGCGGCGACTTCTTCGACTACCTGGCGATGCCCAACGGGACCATGGGGTTCGTCATCAGCGACGTCAGCGGCCACGGCTTCGGGCCCGCCTTGCTCATGGCATCGACCAGCACCCTGATTCGCTTGCTCACGGAAACCCACGCCGAGGTCGGCGAGATTCTGGGACGCGTCAATCGCTTCCTCGCCAAGGAGACCGACGACCGTTTCGTGACCCTCCTGTTGGGCTGCCTCGATCCCCGCAGCCGATCGTTCCAATATGCCAGCGCGGGTCATCCGACGGGCTACATTCTCGACTCGTCGGGTGTCGTCAAGGTTCGTCTGAAGAGCACGGCCCCGCCGCTTGCCGTCTCGGCGACCGCGGAGTTTCCGGCCGCCGGTCCCATCACCTTGGAACCCGGCGACATCGTGGTGCTCCTGACCGACGGGCTTCAGGAGGCGGTGTCTCCCGGTTGGGAGCAGTTTGGAACTGCGCACTTGTTGGATGTCGTGCGCAGCGACCGCGCGAGCAAGGCGGCCCAAATCGTGGAGAGTCTTTACCGGGCGGTCTGCGAGTTCTCCCAACGGGCGAAGCCGGCCGACGACGTAACGGCGGTCGTGATCAAGGTCGAGCCGTAGCCCGGGTCATTCGGCTTGCCCCCCCGTCGGCGGAAACAAGTTTTCATTGCGCGGGTCATGGCTCCTTCTTCGCGGCGTCCGGCTTGCCATCCACATAGTCAAGTCGTTGTTCGGCTTGATAGACGGTCCGCGCGGTAACCTCGAACCACATGCCGCACTCGTCGCATTGGACGGGCCCGACGTCGGCTACTTCCGGTCCATGTTCCTTGTCGCAGTGGGGGCAAACGGGGTAGGCATAACCGGCCAAAATTCGAGGCAAGTGTATTTCGACCATGATGGGCGTCCTCCTTGTAGTCCTGGGGAGCGTTGGGAAGAAATCGGCAGGGGAGCCTGGAAACGGCGGCACCCTTGTCATTTCTTGCGGACGCTCTCAGATCATCTCTCGTACACTACAGATTATATATAGGGAGGAAAGAGCTTGATTCTCCCCGACAGGACCAGCAGCGCCAGCACGGCGATCGCCAGGAGTGCCGCGGCGAACACGAGTCGCAGCATCACGCGAATGCCGAACATCAAGAGCCGCACGCAGACCAGGACCACCAGTACCGCTAGCGCCGCGTTCCACACGAGGTTTCCCTTTCGAGCAAGGACCAACCACCCCTTCAGGATAGGTGCTCGGGCGAACGATGGCAAGCGGGCCTGGCGACTACGACAGAAACTCGAAGCAGACCAATCTCTTGCCCTTTCGGCCGCTTTTCCTAGAATGTTGATGTCGTGCAGCATTCTCGCTTCTTGGCATAGCCGGGCTACGTGCTAGCCCCGAATCCGGTTAGCACCGGATTCGGGGTTTTTGTTGGGCTCATTATTCCCAACGTCTGCTATTATTGTACAGACAAGAGGGGGCTGCGAGCCCGCCCCGTGTTGACATGGACCGCTACGGCACGGTATCCCAATTCCCCTTGCTCGTGCGTACTCATTAGAGCAGAACGCTCGCGAGCAAAACACCTGCGAAGCTCCCGGCGGACCGCGAACAGGAACGAGAATTATTTACCTACGGTTTCGGCCCCAGCCCGGCGATGTATTGGTCCTCGCGGACCACTTTCCGCGGGCCGCCGTCCAGGCCGGTGGACCAGTCGTGCGGGGGCACGATCTGCTGGAGCGAATCGACGATGCCCAACGAGCCGGCCCGATCGTAAATCAGTTGCCAGCCGCATTCCAAGTCGGGATTGACCTCGCACTTGCCGTCTTGCGAGCCACCGCAGGGGCCGTTGAGAAGATGCTTGGCACAACGGGTGATGGGACAGATGCCGGCGAACTCGCCGAGCCGGCAGTTGCCGCAACCGGCGCACTTCTCGGTCCAGACGCCCTGCGACTCCAAGATGCCGATGAACTGGGTGTTCAGCCCCGGATAGATCGGCGTCTTGGGGAAACGCTCGGCCAGGGCCTGCACGCCCGCCCCGCAGCCCAACGAGCAAACGGCGTCGTATTCGGGGATGCGCGTCGCCAGGATGTCGATGAAGGCGTCCTCGCATTGACGCTCGATGACGCACTCGTCGACCCGCACGTGGCCGCGATCGGCTAGCTTCAACGACATCCGCAGGGCCGAGGCCAGGATGCCCACCTCGCGCTCGCCGCCGGCCAGGCAGACGGTCACGCAGGTGCCGCAGCCGACCAGGAGCACGCGGTCGTGCTTGCGGATCAAATCGCGGATCTCGGGGATTTTCTTACGATCGGCAACAATCATGAGTCTTCTCTCCTGCCAGCGCCGTTTCGGCCTGCTGGCTCATGGTTTCCAAGTTGTGTTCCATTTGACGGCGGTCGGGCCGCAACGGGCTGGGCCCCAATTGCTTCAGCCGCTCGACCATCGTGGTGACGATTTCCGCGAACCGCCCGCCCTCGGCGGACGAGAGGTTGAACATTTCCAGCCGCTCGGGCTCCAGGCCGATCTCGCGGAGCAACTGCCTGGGCGCGCTCGACGCGCTGCCGGGCGCGGAGATTGCCTTCCAGGAAATGGCATCCGCCTTCGAGGCAGCCGGCCACGATGACGCCGTCCACGCCGCGTTCGAAGGCGGCCAGCAGGTAGTTCACCTCGATCTTGCCGGTACAGGGCAGCCGCAGCACGCGGACGTTCTGCGGGTATTGCAGGCGCATCGAACCGGCCAGGTCCGCCGCCGCGTAGGCGCAGTAGTGGCAGCAAAAGGCAAGGATCAGCGGTTCACGGTCCATAAGTTTCCCTTTCATTTCCACCTCGGCGGCGCGACGCCGACCTCTTCTGGATACATCGGCTGGCGCGGCGGTTGCTCGTCCTCGACCTCCAACAGGCTGTTGACTGCCGCCAGGATCTGGGAATCCATGAAATGCCGGAGGGTAATGGCCTTGGCCGGACACTCCGCCGAGCAACTCCCGCAGCCCATGCAGACGGCCCCCTGCACCTCGGCCTTGTTGTTCGTGCCCACCTGCGGGGCCATGTACGGACAGACGTGCACGCACGTCATGCAGGAGATGCACTGGTCCGGATCGACCCAGGCGATCTGGCCGCCGACGGGCATCTTCTTCCGCGAGAGGATCGACGCGGCCCGGCCCGCCACCGCGGTGGCCTGGGAGATCGTCTCGCTGATGAACTTCGGAGCGTGGGCCGATCCGCAGAGGAACAACCCCTCGCTGGCGAAGTCGACCGGGCGAAGCTTCATGTGGGCTTCGAGGAAGAAGCCGTCGGCATTCAGCGGCACCCGCAACAGTTCCGACAACTCGCCGCGATCGGCCCGCGGCACCGCCGGCGCGGCCAGGACGACCATGTCCGGCTCCAAGACCAGGTCGCGGCCCAGCGACGGCTCCCGCGCCTTCAGGCTCAGCTTCCCGCCGGCGTCGAGCAACTGCGGCGGCTGCTCGGGCTCGTAGTGGATGAACAGCACGCCCTGCTCCCGCGCCTCGCGGTAGGCCGCCTCGCGGAAGCCGTAGGTCCGCATGTCGCGGTAGAAGACGACGATCCGGGCGTCCGGCCAGCGGCGTTTCAACTCCAGGGCGTTCTTCACCGCCGTGGTGCAGCAGACGCGGCTGCAATACGGCCGCTTTTCGTCGCGCTGCTCGACGCACTGGATCATCGCCACGGTGGCCTGCCGCGGCAGCGAAATCCGGCCTTGTCCCAGCCGATCGGACAGTTCCAACTGCGTCAACACCCGCTCGCTCTTGCCATAGTGGAAGCGTGTCGGGCTTCTGCTCCGTGGCGCCGGTCGCCACCACGACCACGCCGTGGTGGATCTCGCTGGTCGCTGGAGCCATTGGCGATCTGGGACGAGAACTCGCCGACGTGCCCGCCGACCTTGGCCACGCGCGACTCCAAATGGACGGTGATCCGCGGATGGGTCTTGGTGCGCTGGATGGTCTCGGCCAGCAGCGCCTGGACGTCGTGGCCGTCGAGCGTGCGGTGGATCTGGCAGGCCGTGCCGCCCAGGCGGTCGCTCTTCTCGACCAGGTGGACGGGAAAACCTTGCTCGGCCAGGGCCAGGGCGGCCGTCATGCCGGCGATGCCGCCGCCGACCACCAGGGCGGCGTGGTTCACCGGCGCCGTGGCTTCCTGCAAGGGCACGAGAGCGGCGGCGCGGGCCGTCGCCATGCGGACCAGGTCGATCGCCTTCTCGGTCGCGGCGGCCGGGTTGCCCGAGTGGACCCAGGAGCATTGATCGCGAATGTTGGCCATTTCCAGCAGGTAGGGATTGAGGCCGGCGTCGCGGAGCGTGTCGCGGAAGATCGGCTCGTGCGTCCGCGGCGTGCACGAGGCGACCACGACGCGGTTCAGCCGATGCTCGGCGATCTTCAGCTTCATCTGGTCCTGGTTGTCGTCGGCGCAGGTGTAGACGTTCGTCTCGGCGAGGACCACGCCGGGCAAGTGCCGCGTTTGCTCGACGACCCGCTCCACGTCGACCACCGAGGCGATGTTGCTGCCGCAATGGCAGACGAACACGCCGATCCGCGGCGGCTCGTCGGACACGTCGCGCTCGGGCGGATAGGCCTTGGTCCGCACGCGGCTGCCGCGGGCCTTGGCCAGCAGGGCCATGGCCCGGGCCGCCGCGGCGCTGGCCTGCATCACCGTGTCGGGAATGTCCTTGGGCTCCTGGAACGCGCCCCCCACGAACACGCCGGGCCGGGAGGTATCCAGCGGCCGGAACTCGTCCGTGGCGGCGAAGCCCCAGCGGTTGAGCACCACGCCCAGCCGCTGGGCCTGCTCCTGCAAGCTGGCGCTGGGCTCCAGGCCGAGCGAGAGCACGACCATGTCGAACTCCTCTTCGGTCTGCTTCATGTCGGGGCTGGCATGGACGAGCCGGAGGTTGCGCGTGCCGGGCATTTCGTAGACGCGGGAAATGAAGGAGCGGACGTAGCGCACGCCCAACTGGTTCTTGGCCCGATCGCAGTAGCGATCGAAATCCTTGCCGAAGGCGCGGAGGTCGAGGAAGAAGATGGTGACGTCCAGGCCCGGCTCGTGCTCCTTGGCCAGGATGGCTTCCTTGGTGGCGGCCATGCAGCAGATCGACGAGCAGTAGGCGTTGTCGCAGCCGTGGTCGCGCGAGCCCACGCACTGGATGAAGGCCAGCCGCCGCGGCGGCCTTGCCGTCGGCGGGGCGGCGGATGTGGCCGTGCGTGGGGCCGGCGGCCGAGAGCATCCGCTCGAACTGCACGCTGCTGAGCACGTTGGGGGCCAGCCCGTAGCCGAACTCGCCGCGCCGCGCGGCGTCGAAGGCCTCGAAGCCGGGCGTGAGGACCACGGCCCCGACGTCCAGTTCGAGCTTCTCGACCTGCTGATCGTAGTCGATCGCGCCGGCCTGGCAGACCTTCGCGCACAGGCCGCACTCGCCGGTCGTGAAATGGACGCAGTTGTCGCGGTCGATGACCGGCACCCGCGGCGAGGCCTGCGGATGGGCCAGGTCGATCGAAGGCCGGCTCTCCAGGTACTGGGCATAGCCGGTCTGGTGCAGCTTGGGCCGCCGGGCACTGATCGTCGCCAGGTCGACGGCGCCGGTCGGACAGACGAAGACGCACGCCCCGCAGGCCTGGCATTGATCGCTGCGCTCTTGGAAGGCGGTGCTGACGCGGCGCTTGCCGCCGCGGCCGAACATGCTGATCGCGCCGCGGGCCATCAGGTCGTTGCACGTCCGCACGCACAGCCCGCAGAGGATGCACTTGCCTTCGGCGGCCTGCTCCAGCGGAGTGCTGCTCACGCCGAGTTCCGCGGCCAACTGGGCCAGGTCCTGCGACTGCGGGGCCTCGGCCAGGAGCAGCTCGAGCACCGTGCGGCGCGACTCCTGCACCGCTTCGGTGTCGGTGCGGACGACCAGGTTCTCTTCGACCGGATAGCTGCACGAGGCAACCTGCCGCGGTCCCCTGGGGCGTATCGATTTCGACGAGGCAGACGCGGCAGGCGCCGTAGGGCGACATGCCGCGGTAGTGGCACAGCGTGGGGATCGAGATGCCCATCTGGCGGGCCGCGTCGAGGATCGTCGCGTCGGCCGCGGCGGTCGTCTCGCGGCCGTCGATCGTGATCCGAACCCGGTCTGATGTAGTGGTTTCTGTCATAGTTCTATTCCGTCACGATTGCTTCACCGGGGCAAACGCTCCGGCAGGCGCCGCAGCGGGTACACTTCGCGTCGTCGATGCGGTGGGCCGACTTCCGCTGGCCCTCGATGGCATTGGCCCCGCAAACCTCCTTGCACCGTTCGCAGCCGGTACACACGGCCGGGTCGATCCGCAGGCGGATCAGGTTGCGGCAGACGCCCGCGGGACACTTCTTGTTGTTGATGTGCGACTCGAACTCGGCGCGGAAGTATTGCAGCGCCGTGAGCACCGGGTTCGGCGCCGTGCCGCCCAGCCCGCAGAGCGAGGCCGACTTGACCGTACGGGCCAGGCGTTCGAGCAGCGGGAGGTCGGCCGGCACGCCGCGGCCCTCGCAGATCCGCGTGAGGATGTGGAGCATCTGCTTCGTCCCCTCGCGGCAGGGCGAGCACTTGCCGCACGACTCGTCGGCCGTGAAGGCGAGGAAGAAGCGGGCCAGGTCGACCATGCAGGTCCCCTCGTCGATCACGATCATGCCGCCGGAGCCCATCATCGAGCCGGCCGCGGCGAGTTTTTCGTAGTCGATGGGCAGATCCAAGAGCGAGGCGGGGATGCAACCGCCGGAGGGGCCGCCCGTCTGGACGGCCTTGATCGGCCGCTTGCTCCGCATGCCGCCGCCGATCTCGAAGACCATCTCGCGGAGCGTCATGCCCAAGGGGATCTCGACCAGGCCGGTGTTCTTGACGGCGCCGACCAGGGCGAAGACCGTGGTGCCGCGGTTCCGTTCGGTCCCTTGCGCGGCGTACCACGCCGCGCCGCGGCTGAGGATCGGTCCCACGCTGGCCCAGGTCTTGACGTTGTTGATCACCGTCGGCTTGCCCCACAGCCCCTTGACGGCCGGGAAAGGAGGCCGCGGGCGGGGCTCGCCCGCATGACCTTCGATCGAGGCGATCAGCGACGTCTCCTCGCCGCAGACGAACGCGCCCGCGCCGCGGCGGACCTTGATCCGCAGCGAGTGGCCGCTGCCGAAGATGTCGTCGCCCAACAGCCCGCTCTCCTCGGCCTGCCGGATGGCGTGGGTGATGGTGGAACGGCCAGCGGATACTCGCTGCGGACGTAGATGTAGCCTTCGTGGGCGCCGATGGCCAGCGAGCCGATGAGCATGCCCTCGATCACCGCGTGCGGATCGCCTTCGAGCACGCTGCGATCCATGAACGCGCCGGGATCGCCTTCGTCGGCGTTGCAGATGACGTACTTGACGTCGGACTCGACCTGCCGGGCGGTCTGCCATTTCCGGCCGGTGGGGAAGCCGGCGCCGCCGCGGCCGCGGAGCCCCGACTTCAACACTTCGTCGATCACCGCCTCGGCTCCCATGCCCGTCAGGGCCCGCAGGGCGCCGCGGTAGGCGCCGCGGGCGATCGCCTCTTCGAGCGAGAGGGGATCGATCGAGCCGCAATTGCGGAGGATGACCCGGCTCTGCCGGCGATAGAAGTCGACGGCCGACCAGGCAGGAATGTCCTTATGGTTCCCCTCTCCCCGGGGGAGAGGGGAGTAAAGGTGGCGCTCGCCGGTGGCGACGTGGTCCTCGCCGTCCAAGCGGCAGAGGGCCGATTTGGGCTTCACGTCGTGCTCGGCCGCGTAGGCTTCCAGCAACTCGCGTCGTCTTCTTCGCCGTCATGTTGCCGTAGCTGATCCGCGGCCCGTCGGGAAGGACCAGGTCCAAGAGCGGCTCGCGCTGGCAGAAGCCGATGCAGCCGGTGCGGGCGACGACGGCGTCGAGCCCGAGCCGCTTGACCGCCTCGATGGCCGCGGCCTCGACCTCGCGGGCGCCCGCGGCGATCCCGCAGGTTGCCGAACCGACGAGGATCTTCAGCCGCTGCGGGATAGAGGCTCGACGTGCCCTTGGCGCCGAGCTGCTCGAGGTCGTTTTGAGTGCGAATCGGACCGCTCATGCGAACTGCTCCAGGATATTCACGACCTTGTCGAGTTTCACTTTGCCGAACGTGACCCCGTCGATGCGCATGGCGGGGGCCAACGCGCAACAGCCGATGCAGCGGACGGTGCGGAGAGTGAACTGCCCGCGAGAATCGGTTTCCCCGGCAGTGATGCCGATCTCCTGCTCGAGGCGTTCCAAGAGCAGCCCCGAGCCGCGCACGAAGCAGGCGGTGCCCAGGCAGATCTCGATCGTGTGCCGCCCCACCGGCGTCAGGCTGAAGGCGTTGTAGAAACTGGCGACGCGGAGGATCTCGGCCAGCGGAATCTTCAGCCGCACGGCCAGGTACTCCAGCACCGGGCGGGGCAGGTAACGCCGCTCGTCCGTCACGTCCTGCAGGACCGGGATCAGCGGGGCCCGGTCGTCGCGATAGCGGGCCAGGATCGCATCGACCCAGGCCGCGTCTTGCGCCGGTGAGACGGCTCGCCGGGTGCAACGGCGGCGAGTCGGCTGGGGAACGTTGCGCACCGGGCACTGGCGACCAGCAATCGCCGCAGCCGGTGCATTTTTCGGCGATGACGCCGCGGGGACGGCGTCGGATCTCGACTTTGAAGGCCCCGGCCTCGCCTTCCAGCGATTGCGACGTCGGCCATCGTGAGCACTTCGATGTTGTAGTCGCGCATGCACTGCACCAGCTTCGGCGAAATGATGCAGGTGGCGCAGTCGCCCGTGGGGAAGGTCTTGTCCAGCCGGGCCATGGTGCCGCCGATCGTCGGACTCTCTTCGACCAGGTAGACGGCGAACCCGGCCGCCGACAGGTCCAGCGAGGCCTGGATTCCGGCCACGCCGCCGCCGCAGACCAGCACCGCGCCGTCGGGCGCTTGGCCGTTGCCATTGCCGGTATTGCCGTCCGGTGCACGGATATGGCGAGCGGTGGCTTGCCATCGCTTTCCAGCGCTGTCACCTGGGGCAATCGTACTGATGTTCATGGTTGCCTCGCCGTCTTGCCGTTTCATGAGGCACCTCCGCCGCACGTCACCGAAGTCTCCCTCACCCCCTGCCCCTCTCCCGGCGAGAGCGGGGAAATCTCGGCCAACAGCGAATCGGCGCTGACGCTCAGCGCGTCCAGCCCCAATTCCTTGGCCGGAATTCCCAGGGCCAGGCCCAGGAGCTGCGTGATGTACAGGACCGGCGTCGCGAGGAATGTCGTCGCCGGCCTTGGCCGCGTCGGACTGCCGCAGATCGAGGTTGAGCTGGCACAAGGGGCAGGCCACGACGATGCACTCGGCGCCGGCCTGCCGGGCCATCGACGAGCAGCTTGCGGCCCAGACGCCCCACCACCTTGCTCTGCGTCATCGAGAGGCTCGCCCCGCAGCACTCGGTCTTGTAGGGCCAGGCGACCGGCTCCGCCCCCAGCGCGGCCACCAGGTCGTCCATGCAGGTCGGATTTTCGGGGTTGTCGAAGGCCACGACCTCCGGCGGCCGCGTGAGCAGGCAGCCGTAGTAGCAGGCCACGCGCAGCCCGGCCAGCGGCCGCTGGACCTTCCGCCGGATGCCGTCCAGGCCGAAGTGGTTGACCAGCACGTCGAGCACGTGATGCACCTCGACCTCGCCGGCGTAGGGCTTGCCGGTGATCCGCTCGGCCCGCTCGCGCTCGTGCGGCTCGTTGCGAACCTGGTGGTTGGCCGTCCGCAGCCGGGCGTAGCACGAGGCGCAGGCGGTGAGCACGGGCCGGCCCATCGCCTGGGCCTTTTGCAAGTTCAGCACCGGCAGCGCCACCGCCAGCGCAGGCGTTGCTGCTGTGGGCCGGCGTGGAGCCGCAGCAGACCCAGTCGGGAATCTCTTCCAGCTCGATGCCCAAGCGCGCGGCAGACCGCCGCGGGTCGAACGGTCGAAATCCCAGGCGGTGGATTCCAGGCTGCAGCCGGGAAAGAAGGCGTACTTCACCGCTTGCTCCTCCTCTTCGGCCCGGCGGAACACCTCGCCGCACCTCGCTCGCGTTGCCGCTCCGCTTGGGCAGGAAGGAGAGCTTTCCCTTGGCGAGCATCTTGGGCACCTTGTCCACGTCGGACAGCAGGTCGCCGGTGCGGAGCTTGTAGGCGGCCATCATGCCGACCTCGAACACCCGGCCGTGATGCCGCACGCTGCCCAGGAAACAGCGGTTGAACTGCTTGCCGTGGCTGTCGGGCACGCGGCCTTGCGCTCGACGGCCAGGATCCGCAGGGCGTCCATCACGGCGGCGATGTCGATGTCCATCGGGCAGCGCGTGGTGCACGCCTCGCACGAGGCGCACAGCCAGATCGCCTGCGACTCCAGCACCTCGCCCTCCAGCCCCAGGTGCACCAGCCGCATCACCTGGCTGGGCAGCAGGTCCATGTCCGGGCCGATCGGGCAGCCGGTGGTGCACTTGTGGCACTGGAAGCAGGCGCTGACGGGCGTGCCGCTGCGGCGCTCGACTTCGTCGGCCAGAAGGCCGCTGCCTGTTCCAGGTGAATTGTCGTCGGTCATGCATTATTCTCCCATTCCTTCCAGTTCCGCTTCCAGCTTCGGCGTCTTTGCGCGGCATCACCTTGCGGTACACCTGCGGCCGGCGTCCGCTGCACGCCGTCGACGGTCAGCAGGTCGCGATCGATGCGGATGCCGAACAGCCGCTCGTTCTCTTCCAGGTAGGGCAGCGATGAGTTTCCAATCGGCCGGCCGCAGCGGCCGGTAGGCCCCGCCGTTGAGTTGCTCGTCGACCAGCGTGCGATGCGGGTCGCGGACGTAGATCGCCCCGCCCGAGGCCAGCGAGAGCAGGTTGCTGCCCGGATAGGGCATGTCCAAGGGCACGACGTTGCCGAAATCGTCGAACCGCAGGCCGTTGACGATGGCGAAGCCGCCGCCTTCCAGCGGATTGCCCGCCATGAACGACTCGGCCAGGAAGTCCAGGGCCGTGCCGTTGATGACCACGCGCGGGCGGCCCACGGCGTTGATCATCGGCCGGCCGGCGGCGTTGCCCAGCACGTAGACCTCGCCGCCCTTGGCGCCGTAGAGGAACGTCTGGCCCACGTCGCCGTAGATGACCAGCTTGCCGCGCTTGGTGATCTGGCCGAGCTGGTCCTGGGCGTTGCCGTGCACGTAGATCTCCAGGCCGTCCATGCCGGAGCCCAGGTAATCGCCCGGGTTGTCGTAGCAATCGATCCGCAGGCCGTCGGTCGCGCGGGCCGAAGCCGGCGGCGTGGAACCGCGTGCCGCGGCTGTTGTAATGGACGATGTGCCGCCAGCCGAGGTGAAAGGCCCGCACCGCCAGGGTGGCATCGCAGTCGTCGCCTTCGGGGGCGAAGCCGCGGGCGTCGATCAAGCAGCGTGGTCTCGCCCGCCCGCGGGCCGCGCAGCCGGTCGCGAGTGTCCCAGGTGATGCGGGCAGATGCGTGCCGCCGTCGACCTCGTCGCACAGCGGCTGCTGCTGGAAGATCCGCTCCAGGCCGCCGCGGAGGATGGTCAACACCGAGCTGCGCTTCTTGTCGCCCGTGGGATAGCGGCGGTCGATGGCCAGCGTGAGGGCCTCGATGCCCAGGGCCGGGTTCTTCTCGCCGTCTGCGCAGCCAACTCGTCGACGAACCAGCGCAGCCGATCGTAGTCCATCGACGGCAGCGCGTCGCGGAAATGGACGAACAGTTGCTCCGCGCTCGCCGCTCCCCCTGAGAGCGTCAGGGTCAGGGCGGTTGCCGCAGGGCATCGATCGCTGCGCGATCGACCGACGTGTCGGCCGGCGTCTTGGCCGGCACCGACAGATTGCAGTGCCGCTGTCCGGGGAGCGTGGCCACGGCGCCGCCGAACTTGTTGGTGACCTGCATGGCGTAATGCCACGTTGTGGGCCTGACTCCGTTGCCATGTGCCGTTGGCCCTCTCCCGTCGCCGGCTGCACCGTTCCCTGGCCGGCGACACCGTCAACAAGAACGCGCCGCCGTCGGTCGAGCTGCCGCCGCGGGCGTTCCAATACATGTCGGCCACCGGCGTGAAGCGGGAATCCTCGCGGGCCAGGCTGGCCAGCGTGGCGTCGATGGCCTGCTTCTCCGAGCAGATCAGGCCGATGGAGACCTCGCCCTCCTGCAAGCGCGAAGACCTGCGGCCGGAGCATCGCCGTGTCGGTAATGCCCATCAACTGGAACTGCTTCGTCTCGGCCAGGCTGCGGGCGATGATGAAGAACCACGGCCCGTCGGGCGAGGCGTGGATGTGGGCCGCCTGGATCTGCCGATAGATCCGCTGCTTCTCGGCCGGCAGCCGGTCGAAGTCGGTCTCGGTGGTCGGCGCCAGGGCCTCGATGATGTACTCCACCGGATAGCGGTAGACCCGGTTCCACAAGTCGAACAGCAGGACCGAGACTTCGGTGTCGGTGAGGAACTGCGGGATAGATGCCGCGCCCGGCCAGGTATTCGCACACGGAGATGATAGTTGGCGAAGTCGCCGTTGTGGACCAGGGCCTCGTTCAAGCCGATGAAGGGGTGGGCCCCGCCGGGATGCCAGACGCGGCCCTTGGTCGGATAGCGCTGGTGGGCGATCCAGACGTGGGCCCGCGTGTCCTCCATGCGGTAGTACTGCACGGCCGCCTCGGCGAAGCCCACGATCTTCACGATCATCAGGTTCCGGGCGTGCGAGACCACGAAGGCCCGCTTGTCGCCCAGCGAGGCGTAGTACTGGTTGTTCAGCCGGATCGAGTTCTGGAAGACGAACTCGTCTTCCACGTCGCGCTCGGACAGTCCGGACGCGAGGCCAGGTTCTTCTCCTCGGCAAAGCGGGCCAGGACCGCCGGCTTGACGCGGACGAAGTAGCGGGCCACGTCCGGCGGGCGGACTTCCAGCAGCGGCACCTCGCGATAGTCGTCCACCGTCGGGATCAAGCCGCCCTGGTCGACGTCGAAATAGGGCTCGATGAACGATCTTCTCGACCTCGGCCCGGGCCGTCGGATCGAGCAGGGCCACCTGCAGGATGTAGTCCTCTTCGAGCACCTTGCGCGAGACGCCCATGTCTTCCGGCACCAGCCCGCAGGCGGCGATGCCGCCCCCTTTGCCGTTGCCGCGGTTGCGCATCTGGATCGAGGGCTCGTAGATGTGCTGGCCGCCGACGGGGATCGTGCAGGCGAAGCCGGTCACGCCGCAGCCGCCCTTCGGCTTCCGGCGAGCGGCGGGACCAGGTCGGCCCGTCGCGGGCGCAGACTCGGCCCGGCGACGCGCAGGATCGGCTCGTCACGACGCGCAGTGCGTCGATTTATCGGCCGCTCGATCTGTCGCACGATGCTGCCGATCTTGTGCGCGTGCTCATGACGCGTTCCCGCACTTCGGATTCTTCGTAATCCAGATGCATCAACAAATCGGTCCGGCCGCGCAGGGCGGCCACGCGAGTCCAGGCCCAGGCGATAGAGGATATCGACCAGCGTCTCGCCGCCAGGCGTGATACAGGTTCACCAGCCGCTGCGTACACCACTCGACGGTGACCATCTCCAGCAGTTCCGGATCGGTGGTGGCGATGCCGCGGGCGCAGCCCCGCCCGCTCTCGCAGCAGCCGCAGCGAATGCAGCCCACGGCCACCAGCTCCGCCGTGCCGATGACGCACGCCGTCGGCGCCCAGGGCGATGGCCTTGGCCACGTCCCAGGGCGTGCGGATGCCGCCGCTGGCGATCACCGTGATCTGGTCGCGAATCCCCTCGGCCACGAGGAACTGGTGGACGCGGCCGATGGCATACTCGATCGGCATGGCGATGTTCTTCTTGGCGATGTTCGGCGCCGCGCCCGTGCCGCCGTAGCTGCCGTCGAGATGCACGATGTGCGCCGCCGGCGTAGTACACGCCCACGGCCACCATGTCCACGTCGCCCGGCGTGGAGACCTTGGCCGAAAGCAGCGCCCGCGGATTGACGTGCGCGATCCAGTCGAGGTGTTTCTTGTGGTCTTCGACCGAGTAGACGCTGTGGAACGGGAAGGGCGAGAAGAGCGACACGCCGACGACCGTCTCCCGCAGGGCCGCCACGCTGGGCGTGTTCTTGTCGCCCAGCAGGTGGCCGCCCAGGCCGGGCTTCGCCCCCTGGGCATACTTGAACTCGACGATCCGCGCCCGCTGGATCGTCTCCTCGCGGACGCCGAACAGCCCGGTGGCCACTTGCGTGATCACGTGGTCCTTGTAGGGGATGAAGCGGTCGGGATAGCCGCCTTCGCCGGTGCAGGTGAAGGTGTTGAATGCCTTGGCCGACGCGGGCCTTGCCCAGCAGCACGCGGATGTTGGTCGAGCCGAACGACATGCCGCCGCCGTACCAGGGGACGTCGATCTTGACCTTCTCGCCGCGAATCGTCGCGGCGGTTCAACAAGAGCGCGGTGGAGATGTCCTCGCGCCGCAGATCCGGCGGGCGGTGCCGTCGGGAAAGCGGAACCGCAGGCGGTCGAACCCGCCGCCCGAAGCGCCCGATCTCGCTCTCCAGGTGCTTGCCCGGCGGCGCGCCCGTCTCGGCCATCTCCCAGTTGCTCACCAGCAGGTCGGGCGTCCAGCGGTAGTCGCCCATCGTTTCGAAGACCGGATTCTCCGCACAGCGAGAGGGCCTTCTGCGGGCAGGCGTCGATGCAATACGATCCGCTCTCGGCGCAGTCCGGCCCGATGCAGCGGTAGTCGAACGGGCGGATGACGGTGCCGATAGCCCTCGGGCCGGACGTGGACGCCCGTGCTGGCAGACCTCGACGCAGCGGCCGCACGACTGCGCAGTTCGACGCCCGGCGAATGCTGTACTTGCCGATCTCGTTGCGATAGCGCGGCGGGGCCAGGCCGGGCCTGGCGCGAGACCTCGGCAAAATCCGTCGCGGATCGCGCAGCGAACTCGTCGGCTGTCGATGGTGGCATGCGGCTGGCTTCGGCTAGTGCTCGACGGTCGATGCTCGTGCTCGACGTCGGTCGACTCTAGCTCGATCTCTTTCTCTTTCCGAACAGTTTGCCGAAGGTCTCGCGTTCCAGGTCCTCGAAGAACATGCGCGGCCCGTCTCGCCACGCAGGCGGCGGACTTCGCGGATGCCCATCGCGCCGAGCACCTCGAGCAACTGGGAATGCCACGCGCCGATCAGGTTCACGATCCGATGGACGGCCAAATCCCGGCCGATTTCCTCCAAGGCGATCGGGCAAGGGTTCTCTTTCTGGCACTCGCCGCACAACCGGCACTCCAGGGCCACGACCAAGGGGATGTCGATGGCCACCAGGTCGGCGCCGCAGATGATGGCCTTGGCCAGGTGCTCGGCCTGGGCGATCCCGCCGGAGGCGATCAGCGTGATTTCGTCGCGGATGCCGGCCTTGACCAGCGACGTATGAACCTCGCGCAGCACGTCGCGCGCGTGACGCGGCGCCGCGGCGCCGGCCTCTCGCCCGTGCGGCGTCGAACACCAGGTGGACCACTTCGGCCCCTTGCCGGGCCAGTTCCAGCACGCGCTGCGCCGCCGCCGGCGTGGCCGGCAGACGGATGGCCACGATCTGACTCGGGATTCCGTGCCTTCAACGCGGCCTGGACCGTCATCACGTCCACACCGTCGGGCACCATCACGAGCGGGGCCTTAACGTACTCGTCGCGCGGAGCGTGATGCGTACAATCGTCCACCAGCGGAATGACGTGTCCACCACCCGCCTCGTCCCACAGACGATCACCGTCGCCCGCGGCTATCACCGCCAGCGTGCCCAGTTCCGCGGCCACCGCGGCAATCGACTCCATGACCGGCCCGCGCCGCCAATGCTGGGGAACCACGTCGAAGATGACCGGCAGCGGCAACTCCAGCAGCGGCGGCAGCGGCGACCGCCAGTTGCCCGTCGCGGAACGCCAGGTAGGGCAGCTTGCGGCCGATGTCCACGCTGGTGCTGATGTACTCGCGGCCGTGGATGCCGTCGCGCGTGGGGCGGACGATTTCCGACATGTCGGTCCACATCGAGTCGAAGCCCGGCCCGCTGAACGGGCCGCCGTAGCCGGAGCCCGACACCGGAATCCGCCCCGTCTCGGCCTGGAACCAGGTCGAGAGGATGATCTCGGGCGTGTAATAGGAGTCGCCCAGCCGCTTGTACTCCGGATTGACCACGCGGGTGAGGATGTTCTTGGTGCAGTCCTGCACGCAGTTCAGGCAGCCCTTGCACTGGTAGATGTAGTCCAGGTAGCCGATCTCGTCGCGGAGCGTGTCGGCCTCGTCGCGATAGAAGCCGTAGACGCAGCCGCGCTTCACGCAGTTGTGGCAGGACGAACAATCTTCGCGCCAGTCGACGATGCCCAGTTTGCCCACGGGGCGGAGTCGCGGGGCGGCAGGCTTGGTATGGATGACGTATTTGGCAGGCACGGCTAGTTCCCCAATCCGGATTTCTCGATGATTTCCAGGGCGGCGTCCGGATCGCCGTCGACGCCGATGGAGAAGCCGCGCAGCCCCTTGGTCCCGCTGAGCTGCTTGACGGTCTCGACGGCCAGGTCGATCGCCGCCCGGCGGCGGGCCGCGGCATCGGTCTTCGAGGCGACCTGCTGGAGCACCGCATCGGGGATCCGCGGCAGGGGGCGACGCTTCGCGCGGACATGTTCCAACACATGCCTCGCCCAGGGGCTCGATGCCGGCCAGGATGGCCACCTTCTCGTGCAGTCCGCGACGGCTCACCTCGGCCCACCAGGCGCGGAACCGCTCCAGGTCATAGACCGGCTGACTGACGAGGAACCCGGCGCCCGCGGAGACCTTCTTGCCCAGCCGGATCATCTGCAGTTCGAGCGGATCGGCGTTGGGCGATGCCACGGCGCCGAGGCAGAAGTCGTCCGCCCCGGCAATCGCGCCTTCGCCGACCAACGCGGCGTCGTTGGCCAGGTTGGCGCAGGTTTGCAAGAGTTGGATCACGTCGACGTCGTAGACGTTCTTGGCAGCCCGGAAGCGACCGAGCGTCTGGTGGGTGCCGCTGGTGCAGAGGATGTTGCGGATGCCCAGCGCGTGGGCCCCCAGGACCTCGGAGACCAGGGCGATGCGATTTCGATCGCGGGTGGTCACGTGGAGGACCGGTTCGACGCCTTGGCCGGCCACGAGCGAAGCGGCGGCCAGGGCGGCCATGCCCACGCGGTCGCGATTATCGCTGATGCCCAGGGCGTGGACCTTGCCGGCGAAACGTTTGGCCAACTGCTGCACGCCGGCCGGCGCGGCCTCCGCAGGCGGCGAAATCTCGGCCAGAAGGACGCCCTTGCCCGATTCCAGTCGCTGCTGCAAGTCCGTCGATTTGCTCATCGATTCCTCTTCGTAGCACGGAATTCATTCCGTGGTTTTGATCTTTTCAGGTGAACGGAATGGATTCCGCTCTACGTAGTACGCAACGAACTCTGGCCCAACGAGCAGAGTTGCCCAACAGTGTCGTCCACCAACTGCTTCAGTTTCTCGGGCGTGTCGTGCGGGGAACCGTGGACCAAGACGACCCGCTCCGGCTCCAGGCCAATTTCGCCCAACAGCCGCCGCACCGCGCCGATGCGGATCTCCGCGCGATAGTTCCCCTGGGCAAGGTGACACTCGCCTTGGGGACAGGCGACGATACACAATCCCCTCCCGCCGCCCTCCAACGCATGCATTAAATACTGTGCATCCACTTTGCCGCTACAGGGGATTTCATGCACCACCACGTGTGCGCCGTCGTGCTTCCACTGTCGCGGCAAGGTCGCCGCCTGCGGAATGCAATTGGCGCAGACATATACGAGCACGTCGGGACACGCAGGCTGCGACATGAAACTGCCTAGGGAAGGAGAGTCATTTCCAAACACGGCACCAAGTAAGCAAACACGACTGAAGCCGATGACGAATCCGCGTTTGGCCTAGCACCCGTCAAAGGGCCGAAACGTCTATTATACACCAAGGGCGATATTGTCAACCGCAAAACTTCGTAATACATACCATAACCAAAGATTATAACGATCGGCCCCGAAGAGGAAGAATCTCAAGGACAGTAATCTTCGCTAATTGACACCAATTTATTTGTTTAGTGTTCATCGCTGCTGCCGGCCGCCGGCAGCCAATTGACCATTTCCGGCGCGGTCAGCGGTCCTGGCGCGCTGGCCGTCGACGATCAGGGAACGGTGGTTCTCATGGGCATGAATAGCTACACCGGCGGCGCCGCTGCTGGTTTCGCCCCGTGATGCGCGAACCAATACCCTGGGCAAGTCCGCCCTTGCCGCCGTTTTGGGCACGCCGGCCGCGGCCATGGTCGGCGGGTCGTCCGTTGCCTGGAGGAGTGCCGCGGATCTGTCCTGGCTGGGGCATGCGGCAAACGGGGCGGATAATTCGGATAACTCGGACCCGCATCACAAGAAAGTGGACATTCGGGCCCTGGAGGCCGTGTTTGCCCAATACGGCCGATGAGCGGCAATTCGCAGAATCACTCGAACCCTAGTGCCTTTGCTTGGACTACTTGGAATGCCTAACAAGACCACGCTGCCCTTGCCGCCCGCCAAGTGGACTTCCGCGCGAAGGGTCGTTGCTCTTGTAGGGTGGGCTTTAGCCCGCCTTACGGAATCCAGCAAAAGCAAAGTCACTCAAAACGCCACCACGGGGCCCGTCCCCCGTGGAGCGTTTACAGTTTGAGATTCTGACAAGCCTTTCTATCTTACCTAGACTTGCTGGCCGTCACTCACACCCAGATAGCACCCATCCTCGATCATCGTCGCGTCTCGTCCGCTCCCACCGGTTGTTGCGCAGCCGTCAAGTCCGAGCGCAGCAAACCGTAGACGTAGAAGTCGTGTCGTTGCCCACGACACACACGATAACTCCTCAGGCAACCCTCGCGCACAAACCCGCTGCGCTCGAGCAAGCGCTCCGAGCGTCTGTTGTCGACCCTGACGAATGCCTGCACCCGATCGATCTGGTCCTGCCGGAAAGTCCACTGAAGCACCGCGGCCACGGCTTGGCGCATCAGTCCCTTGCCCCACTGCGCCTGCGCCAGGTCGTACGCCAGCTCCGCCCAGCGGTGTACCTGGGACCACTCGTTGAAACCGCAGGTGCCGACAAGCTGATCATCGTGCTGGAGCGCGATCCCCCATCTGGACAGCTCGCCTGCCGCCCAACGGTTCAGAGACCGCTCGATCATTGCTTCGACCATCGGTACCGACACAACGGGATAGCTGGTCAGCTCGGTCACGACGGGATCCCGCAGGTAGGCGTAGAGCGCGGCGGCGTCGGCCACGCGGAGCGGGCGCAGGCGTGCTCCGTCGATCTCAATCGTCGGCGGCTGTTGTGGCTTGTCTGCCATAGGTCTTATTGGCACCGTGTCACGTACGATCCGGCCCGGCTCGTCCCGCCCCTCCCCGCCGAGAGAGTGGCGTGGGTGAAGCATAGGGTTCGCGCTTGAATGCCCGGCGCGGCGGATGGCTGGGCGGGCACCGAGTACTCATGCTCGGTGCGGGTGGAGGGCGTGCTATGCTGAGCCATTACCCCGCCTTCCGGGTCCAGCGCCCCGGGACCAGCCACTTCGCCGGCAGCTTGCCGCCCTCCTCCTCGCGCGAGCGGGAAGCATATATCGAAACGTCTCATCAGCCACAGCAGGAACCGTGCAGCGTCCTCCGTCTCGCCCGGAAGCGCCGCCAAGGCCTCGGCCAGCGTCAGCGTGCCGTCGCTGCCCGGGCCGTCCTTGGCGCCCAGCAGGCGGTAGACACCGTCGGTGACCTAGTGCGGATTGAGTACCGACGTGTCCCGCAGCCGCGGTTCGTCGACGAGGTGCAACACCGCGTGGGAGCTTGTGCAGTAGCCGCGCCAGTGACTCCTGTTTCGACGGATCCCTCTCGCCATGCCGCGTGCAGATCTCGCGAAACTCGTCCAAGGTCAGGTGCGGCCTGCTGTTCTCCTCGCCCTCGCAATCCTTCATAACCTCAAGCCAGGTCTCCGGCACCCGCAGGCGCGGCGGCTCCGCATCCGCCAGCGAGTCCACCGTGTCGCACAACCTGCGGAGAAGCGCGTCGCAACCGTCCCGCGTTTCGCAGTTGATGGGGGTGAAGTCGCGGAGGAAGGGAAACCGCTCCTGCAACGCGCGACGGTCGACGTCGTAGCCTCCGTGCCTGGCGTCCTGCCGGTTCAGCGCCATGAGCACCGGCGCGCCGGCCGCGTATCGCCTTATGAGCCCCAGCCAATACTCCGCATCCTGCATCTCCGTGTTCGAGCGCGGGTCCAGCACCATGACATAGACGCAGCCGCCGGTGACGAAGAACTTGTGCAGGGCCTGGGTGATTTCCTGCCCGGCAAAATCCCAGAGTCGCACCGTGATCGGCCCCTGCGGGCAGGGCAGCTTGAAGGTGTCGAGCGCGATGCCCCGGGTCTCCGGCGCCAGCGTCGTGAGCTGATTGTCTTCAAGGTCAAGCACCGTCAGGGCCGTGAGCCCGCCGATCTCCAGGGGCAGCGCCGTGACTTGGCTGTGAGGGAGGCGAAACTCCGTCAGAGCCGTGAGTTGGGCGATCTCCGGCGGCGGGGCGCGGAGGCCCAGTTCGCGCAAATCGAGCTTGTCCTCCGTCCGCTCGCGGCAGGCCTCGATGCGCGTCAGGGCCTCGGCATAAGCTGCCTCGACGTCAAGCGGTTTCTCGCTCATCTTCGGTGAACAAGGGGGTGAAAAAGGTGACGGTCGTCAGCTCTGGGAGGCACAGGCAATTTCATGGTGACACGCCTTCCTATCTTAGCTGGATTTGGTGGCCGTCGCCTTTTCTGTTCTGCGCCGTGATTCCCAAAGGTTTGACCCTGCGTTCGTTATGACAATCGGCGGGGCTCAAATTCTACGCCCAATCCAGTAATTCGGCTCCCGGTTGCAATGCGCTACGGCAATGACAACCGCCATATCGTCGATGATCTCGAAAACAACAGCGTAACGAAAAACATGCAGCAACGCGCGGCGAAAGGGCGAATTGTCCGGCAGGGTTTCCAACTTAGGAAAGCGGAGTGGATCCGCGGCTATTGCGGCGAGGCGTGCAGCAAGATCGTCCAAAAAACGCCGGCCAAGCCCGCACGACTGACGGTTGAGATACTTGCGGGCCTCCTCAATCTCCTCTTCGGCCTCAATCAGGATGCGGAGATTCACGGAGAGTCTCATCCGCCTGCCTTTGGAACAACTCGGCCATGACTTCCGCGGCCGGCCTGGCAAGTGTCTGCCCGGCACGATAGGCGGCAGAACGGTGCTGGAGTTCTTCGTAGAACTCACTACCGGCAAGCGACTCCGCCGGGTTTCGTTCAGCTTCCAGGCTATCCTGAAGGGCCACCGCGACCAATTCACGGTCCCCCGGCGGCAAGGCCAATGCGTAGTTCAATATATCTTCGCGAGTAAGCATGATTCGTTCTCCTGGCTATCACAATTATCACATGTCCGGCAACCCTTGTCGAGAGTCGCCGCTGATTTTCCTACAACACCACTCCCCCGTGGGTTCGTGGCGATAGAACTCCGTACCCCGTACACCCCAACTCGCCTCCTCGTCCAGCGGGAAGCATATAGCGAAACGTTCCATCAGCCGCAGCAGGAACCGTGCGGCCAAGCCGCCCGGCGCGACCGCCTCCCAGATCTTTGCCGCCGACAGCGCCCACGCCGATCACCGACCAGACGCAACTGCCGCTGATCAAGCGTGCTTCTCCAAGACTTGTTCGAACACATGCAAGAAGCCGGTATCCAATTCCTGATCGAATTGTTGCAGCCAGTGCCGCACGAGCCGGCGGTCGAATTCAGGATTCTTGAGAATGACTGTCTTTGCATCGGCCAGATCCCGCGGCCGACTGGCAACGATCTTCTGAATGATCAAGTCTTCAACGCATACGAAACGAACGTCGACACCCTCGTAGGCGACGGTTACGCCCCGCCGAATGGCGTCGCGTTCAAACTGCGAGAGCGAAAAAACGAAGTCAATGCGAATGCCGCTTTCCGGGTCCCTTGCCGGAAGAACGAAGGTCTGCCGCAAGAATTCGTCGACGTCGCTGACGAGGATTTGCAGGCCCAATCGGCCAATTACCGCCAACACCGGGGCCGCTGCCGTGGGCTCGACTCCCAGCGTAATGTCGATATCGCGCGTAACGCGGAATTCGCCGTGCAACAGCACCGCCTGGCCGCCAAATACCATGTACGGTATCCCTGCCGAGTCCAGTCCACGCGCCAGCTTCTTAAGTAGTTCCGTGAACACTGCGAAAGACCTTCACCATGCGGATGTTGACGTCCAGCCCTTCCAACGGATCCGGTCCGGGAATCTTCCCTAGTCGGCGGGCGTACTCGTACAAATCATCGGCGAGGCGTAGATTACGCTCGAAATCCACGGGTTCGGATGCGATGAGTTGCTCCTCGAATTTGTGGAAGGCATCCCAGCTTCGTAAGAGTGACGCGTTGTTCATACCTAAGTCTCATACTTCAAGGGTCCTTGGGGGAACGGGGACACCCGCTTTCTGCCCATTATACCACGAGGGTCCCGGCACGGCACCAAGAGGCGCGGCCGCACGCCGGCAGCAGCAGAGGCGGACTCGGCGTGACCGCCCGCCAGATTTTCGCTGCCGCATAGTCCTCGATCCGCAGGCAGATTTCTTGCAAGAGTTCAGCGGCCTCCAGCTCGGCAAGGCAATCGAGGTCGATCGCCGCGAGGCCCGGAAGCGTGAAGCGGGTCCGCGAAGTGACCAGCAGCAGGCAGCCGGGGGGCGGCAGCAGCGGACGGACCTGCGCGGCATCACGGGCGTTGTCGGCCAGGACCAGCACCTTCTTCTCGTGCAGGAGCGAGAGGTAGATCGCCTGCAACTGCCCGGCGTCCTCGGGGAGCCTGGCGTCGGGCTCGAACCGGCAAATGACGGCGGCCAGGGCCTCGGCCACCGAGAGGTGTTCGGAATCGGTGCCGCCGAGCGCGACGAGGATTTGGCCGTCGGGGAAGCGGTATTAATCAGGGCGGGTAGCGAAGGAAGCGAGGCGGGGGTGGTCGCCGAGTCTCTTCTGTCAGCTTCTTTCGTCATGCGTCCCCGAATTCTAAAGGGCAAGTCCATCGCGGAGACTGATCGAGATCTGCTCCATCAACGAGTCGGACAGGCGCCCCAATTGACGAACAACACGGTCTGACCTGATGGTCGCCAACTGAGAGCAGTTGACCACGGATTGTAACCACAGACCCGATGCCTTTCCGGATTCCGTCGAGACGTCGATCAAGATGTGGCGGGGCTCTCGTCCCACCAGCGCGGTCTGCTTCGTGATCATCGCGACGATGATCGTGCCCAATCGACGATTGTCCGCGTCGCATTGAACCACCACGGCCGGCCGAAGTTCGGAACCGCTTCCTTCGCCGAATGGAAAATCGACCATCACAACGTCGCCGCGATCCGTTCGCATCACCGTCTTTCCCACTACGAAGGCCGTCGCGCCGCGTGTCCTTCCGGAAGGGTCCAATCCTCGTCATCCAAGACCTCAGCCGTCAGTGCGCAAAGGTCGTCGGGGTCGCAGGGTGAGTAGTCCGCACGTACGCGCAAGGCGTCGAGCAGATCTTCCCGCACGACAACGCACCGGACTCGGGAATCGGGAATCAGGTACTTGACGAGGTCACCCTGTTCGACGGCCTCGCGTTCCTTCGCTGTTAGTTCCATTTCACACCTCCACGGGTGATCTGATAGGAAATTCGCTTTGTCGCAGACTTGAGTATAAATCGGGGAGGGTAGCGAGGCAAGCGCGGCGGGGGTGGTCGGGCGGCTAAACCAGAGATTATCCACGCCGCCTCGAAAGGGTCTGGTTCGCGCGAATTCTTTAGCGGGGTCTTGAAGACGCTCGACGGCTACATTAGAATTGGGGCGTTTGTGGGACCAAGATTCCTGTCAGTCGAAAGGGCTTTCCAAAAAGAAAGCTGTCGCATGAAGCTGGGGACGGAGCTACAGCGGACGGAAAACGAAGAGCGGGTATTGCTGGAGAAGTTGCTGGCTTTGGGAAAACTCGATGACGTTATTCCCAAGCTTGCGCGCGACCGCGAAGCGATCCGAGAGATCGAAGCGGTTTTGCGGGGCCTGGATACGTCCCACGAGCTTATTCTCGGCGATGCTCGCGCTGCGTCCGCGCTTTCGGAGCGGTCCATTCATCTCGTCGTTACCTCACCACCCTACTGGACCCTGAAGCGATACAACGAGCACAACGAGCAGCTTGGCCACGTTGCGGACTACGACGATTTTATCGCGGCCCTGGATGAGGTCTGGAAGAACTGCTACCGCGCTTTGGTTCCCGGCGGCCGGCTGATCATCAATGTCGGCGACGTTTGCCTCTCCAGGAGAAACAATCACGGCAGGCACACGGTCGTCCCGCTTCATGCGACGATTCAAGACCATTGCAAGGCGATCGGGTTCGACAATCTCGCGCCGATCATCTGGCATAAAATCGCCAACGCGAACTACGAGGTTTCCGGCGGCGGTGGCTTTCTGGGCAAACCCTACGAGCCGAACGCCGTAATCAAGAACGACATCGAATTTGTTCTGATGCAGCGCAAGCCGGGTGGATACCGAAGTCCGATTCCTCGCGAGCGTCTGCTCAGCATCATCGGCGCCGATAACTATCAAGCCTGGTTCCGGCAGATCTGGTCTGACTTGCCCGGAACGTCCAGCCGACATCATCCTGCGCCGTATCCGCTGGAATTCGCCGAGCGATTGGTGAGGATGTTCTCCTTCGTCGGCGACACCGTGCTCGATCCCTTCATGGGCACGGGCACAACCAACCTTGCCTGCGCACGCTGGGGGCGCAACAGCATCGGGATTGAACTGGACGCGAAATACTACGAACTTGCCCGCAAGAACGTCGCGGCGCACGGCGCCGACCTTTTTATCTCGTCTTGCCTCACCACGCGGGTGCATGATCATGCTCGAACTTGACGCGAGGCTGCGCGAGGCCGTCCGGCACTTCTGGCGCACCAGGCAATCGCAATCCACTCGCCAGGCGGAATCGGACGACCGCGATCGCGGTGGACGCGGTGCGGTAACCGGCGGGAAACAAATGGATGGCTTCGTGCG
The DNA here is from genome assembly GCA_963779975.1 of uncultured Planctomycetia bacterium. Classification (GTDB taxonomy): domain Bacteria; phylum Planctomycetota; class Planctomycetia; order Pirellulales; family Thermoguttaceae; genus JANXQG01. The sequence goes on from CAWAAL010000028.1 coordinate 35,173, forward strand.
TTTGGTGCGCGAACTCCTGATTGCGGCCAACGTCCCGGAAAGTTGCGTTGCCGTCGACAAGCAGGTCGAGCTTCCAGGCTGGTTCCGTGCCGAAAAGAAATGGGACCTGGTCGTCGTTCACCAAGAGGAATTGCTCGCGGCGCTGGAGTTCAAGAGCCAAATCGGCCCGTCCTTCGGCAACAACTTCAACAACCGCACCGAGGAGGCGCTGGGCAGCGCCACCGACATCTGGGCCGCGTACCGCGAAGGTGCGTTCAGGCCGTCGGCGCGCCCGTTCCTGGGGTATTTCATGCTGCTCGAGGATTGCGAGCGATCGCGATCGCCCGTCAAAGTGGTCGCCCCGCATTTTCCCGTTTTTCCGGAATTCCGCGGCGCGTCTTACCGCGATCGATACGCCATCCTCGTCGAGAAGCTCCTTCGCGAACGGTTGTACGACGGCGCGTGCCTTGTTCTTTCCAGCGGGGCCTCGGCTGTCACGGGCGACTACTCGGAACCGCACCCGGAACTCACATTTTCCAAGTTTGTCACGCCTCTGGTATCGCAGGTCGCAGCCGTGTGCGTGCCGAAGGTGCTTTAAGTATTGATACAGAAACGAGCCACCAAATCAGGGGGGACGTTACTGGTTTTCCACGAATCTCGAAAAACCCGAAAAACCAGTATCGTGTCCTTCAATCGCTGTGGACCGAACCGCGCCGGTCGCCGGACCGCTTGGGCACGATGTTCCGCCGGGTTCCCAAACCGCAAAGCCGAAAAATGGCGGAAAACGTCTCGTCGCAGCGCGCGTTGAACCACGAAAACCGGACTGATCCACACCGTCTCTCGCGTTATCGCCATGTTTATCTTCGTGTCGCACATCTTTCTGTCAGTTGCTCCCGGCGGCGCGAAAGGCGATGAACGCAGGCAAGATGCCTACGCTACGAGTGGCGGAGCGGGGGCCGTGCGGGGTTTCCGTTCTGGACGGCGGGCTAAAGCCCACCCTACTTTCGACACGGTTTAGGCGGGGCGCTGCCAACGCGCGCAGGAGCGGTTTTTCGCCTCTTTTCGCTGCCCCCTCTTTCTGAAAATCCATCCCCCCATACAATCCGCTCGGCGTTCGGCTAAACTGAAGCTGAATCCAGAACCGGGCATGGACGGCGAGATGGGACGAAGGACAAAATCCGTGAATCGGCGACGATGTCGTATTTGGTACTCGGTACTCAGTACCCAGTACTCAGTACGCAGTACCCGGTATTCGGTGCTCAGTACGCAGCACTCAGCGCTCAGTACGCAGCGCTCAGTTGCGACACGCTGGCTCCTGCTGGCAGTGCTCCTCCTTCCCGGCTGCGACCACGATGAATCGAGCATCGGCCGCGTCGAGGCGGTCTGGGGACGGCCGGGCATCTCGGACGGCCGTTTCCAAACGCCGCGGGCAATCGCCATCGACCGCGACGACCAACTCTTCATCGTCGACAAGACCGCCCGCATCCAGGTCTTCAAGACCGACGGCACGTTTCTCCACAGTTGGTCCACGCCGGACCACGCCAACGGCAAGCCGACCGGCCTGAGCTTCGATCGCGACGGCAACCTCATGGTCGCCGACACGCATTATTTCCAGGTACTGGTCTATTCGCCGGAGGGCAAGCTGCTCCGCACGTTGGGCGGCAAAAAGGGCGAGAAGCCCGGCGAGTTCGGCTTCGTGACCGGCACGGCCCAGGACTCGCAAGGCAACTTGTACGTTTCCGAATATGGCGAGTACGACCGCATCCAGAAATTCACGCCTGACGGCCGCTTCCTGCTCCAGTGGGGCGGCCACGGCGCCGAGCCCGGCCAGTTCGTCCGGCCGCAGAAGATCGTCTTCGACGCCGACGACCATCTATGGGTCACCGATGCCGGCAATCATCGCATCCAGGTCTTCGATACGGAGGGCAAATTGCTGAAGTCGTGGGGCACGCAAGGCAGCCAGCCGGGCGAGCTGTACTATCCCTACGACATCGTACTCGCCCCGCACGACACCTTGTATATCTGCGAGTACGGCAACCATCGCGTCCAGAAGTTCACTCGCGACGGCCGCTCCTTGGGCTGCTGGGGACATCAAGGACGGGCGGAAGGCGAACTCTTCAATCCCTGGGGCGTAGCAAGGAACAAACAGGGCAAGCTGTACGTGTTGGATACCAATAATAATCGGGTACAATGCGTGCGGGTGGAATGATCATGTTCTCCTACCATCCTTCCTTCGCCGCTCCCGCCTACCTGGCAATACTCGCGTTGTTGCCGGCGCTCTGGTGGTATAGCTATCGCCGCCTGGCCGGGCTGGGCCGCGTGCGGCGTTGGATGGCCCTGCTGCTCCGCACGCTGGTCATCGTGCTCTTGGTCATGGCGGCAGCCGACGTGCAGATCGTGCGGAGCAACGATCATCTGACGGTCATCTACCTCTTGGACCAGTCGCTGAGCATCCCGAAAGACCAACGCGCGGCGATGATCAAGTACGTCCGCAAAGAGGTCCAGGCCCATCGTCGCGACAAGGACCGCGCCGGCGTGATCGTCTTCGGCCGCGACGCTGCGATCGAGCTGCCGCCCTTCGACGACGACCTGCAGATGGGCGATTCGATCGAGAGCAACTTCGACCCGCAAGCCACGAACATCGCGGCCGCCATGAAACTGGCCCAGGCCACTTTTCCCGAAGATGCCGCGCGGCGGATCGTGCTGGTGACCGACGGCAACCAGAACCAGGGCAATGCCTTGGAACAGGCCCAGGCCGTGGCGGCCGCGGGCATCGGCATCGACGTCGTGCCCATTCGCTACCATGCCCGGTCCGAAGTGGCCGTGGAACGCATGATCCTGCCCGGCGAAGTCCGCCTCAATCAGCCGTTCGACCTCCGCGTCGTGCTCTCCAACAACAGCGACGTCAAGCTGGGCGATAAGGGCGAAGTGCCCGGCAAATTGACGATCACCAAGATCGTCGACGACCAGACGGTGGGGGAGCCCTGGCAAACGCAAGTGACGCTTCCGCCCGGCAAGAAGGTCTTCAACCTGCCGCAGACGATTGATGCCGCGAACTTCTACACCTACGAAGCCAGGTTCACTCCTGACCGGCCGGAAGACAACACCATGCCGCAGAACAAGCGAGCCACGGCCTTCACCCACGTGGCCGGCAAGGGGCAGGTGTTGCTGATCGTCAGCCAGGAACGGCTCAACGACTACAGCCTGCTGGCCGAGCGGCTGCGGCAGCATGGCCTGGAAGTCGTCGTCCGCGGCACGGACAGGCTTTTCTCAAGCCTGGCCGAATTGCAGGTCTACGATACCGTCTTACTGGCCAACGTGCCCCGCGTTACCGTCGATGACGTGAACTTCAGCGACGAGCAGATCGACATGCTCGTGCGCAATACGCAGCAGATGGGCGCGGGGCTGGTGATGCTGGGTGGACCGGAGAGTTTTGGGTCTGGCGGATGGACCGGCACGGAACTGGAAAAGGCCATGCCGGTCGATTTCCAGATCCGCAACGTCGAAGTGGCCCCCCGCGGCGCGCTGGTGCTGCTGATGCATGCCAGCGAGATCGCCCAAGGCGACGGCATCCAAAAGCAGATCGCCAAGGAGGCCATCAAGACCCTCGGCGGCCAGGACTATTGCGGGGTAATGCAATGGAACGGCAACGAGGTCTGGATCTACGGCCAGGGCCCCGTGGAGATCGCCCAGTATCGCAACAAGCTGCTGAGGGCCGTCGATCAGATGACCCCTGGCGACATGCCCGACTTCGAACCGGCCATGCTCCTGGCCGAGCAAGGCTTCATCAGTCTGCAAAATAAGCAGGTGGCCGTGAAGCACATGATCGTGCTCAGCGACGGCGACCCCGGCGCGCCGCGGTCGGCGACGATCGCCCGGCTGAGGGCCATGGGCGTGACGATTTCCACGGTGGCCGTCAACGCCCACGGCACGTCCGAAAGCCAGAACCTTGCCAACATCGCCATCGCCGGCAACGGCAAATACTACTCGGTGAACAATCCCAACAAGGCCCTGCCGCGGATCTTTCAGAAGGAGGCCCGCCGCGTCGCCCGGCCGATCGTTTACGAATCGCCCAGTCCGTTTCCCGTGAAGCAGGTGTCGGAGCATGAAATGATGTCCGGAATCAACAAGCTGCCGCCGATCAAGGGCTACGTGCTCACGAGCAAGAAGGAGAACCCGCTGGTGGAAACCGTGCTCTTGGCCACGAAGCCGGGCGGCGAGGACAACACCACGATCCTGGCTGGCTGGAACTACGGGCTGGGCCGCGCGGTCGCTTTCACCACCGACGCCGGACTGCAATGGACGCCGGATTGGCCCGCCAGCCCGGCGGGTGACAAGCTCTTCGCCCAGATGGTGCGCTGGTCGATGCGGCCCTCGGGCGGATCGGGAAGGCTGACGGCCACCTTCGAGCCGCTGGAAGGCCGGATGCGGATCGTCGTCACGGCCCTGGACGACAAGAATGAGTTTCTCAACTTCCTGACCATGACCGGCACGGCCGTCGGACCGGATCTGAAGAAGCCCTTGGACCTGGCCATCGAACAGACCGCGCCGGGCCGTTATATCGGCACGTTCCCCGCGCGCGAGCCGGGAAGTTACTTCGTGACGATCAATCCGGGCCGCGGCATGGCCCCTTTGCGGACGGGCGTGAGCGTGCCCTATTCCGACGAGTTCCGCGACCGCGAGGCCAACGGCGCCCTCTTGAGCCAGCTTGTCGCCGTGCAGCCCAAGGACGGTCCGCCGGGCCAACTAATCGAGGACGCCGCCAGCGACCATGGGCACATGGCGCCCGCGGGGGCTCCGACCGACAAATTGCTGGCGTTCAACACCTTCCGCCACGACCTGCCCAAGGCCACCAGCAGCCAGGAAGCGTGGCACTGGCTGATCCTCCTGGCCAGTTGCCTGTTCCTGGGCGACGTGTTCATCCGCCGCGTGAGCGTACACTTTGATTGGCTGCCGCCGCTGTTGGCCCGGGTGCGCGATTTCATCCTTCGCCGCCAGGCGGCGCCGGCCCAGCCGCAATACATCGAGCGCCTGAAGAGTCGCAAGGCGGAAGTGGCCGAGCACCTGGATCAACTCCGTGCGGCAACGCGCTTCGAACTGCCCGCCCAAGCGCCGCTGGAGGTGAAACCGCTCGACGAACTGGCGCCCCCGCGCCTTCCGAATCGCGCGCGCCCGGGCCGTCGCTGGCGCCGGAGAAGAAAGAAGAAGAGACGTATACCGAGCGGTTATTGAAGGCGAAGAAGAGGGTTTGGGAGGAACGGCAAGAGTAAACAACCATTATGAAGGATCTACCGTATGAGTATTGCTGAAACCATGGAACGCCGGGCCCAGGAGTTCCTGGCCCGTTACCAGTCCGTCCGCGAGCAGATCGGACGCGTCATCGTGGGACACGACGAGATCGTCCACGGCGTATTGACCTGCCTGTTCGTGGGCGGACATTGCCTCCTGGAAGGCGTGCCGGGCCTGGGCAAGACGCTCCTGGTCCGCACGCTGGCCAAGACGCTCCACCTGGATTTCTCGCGGATTCAGTTCACGCCCGACTTGATGCCCGCCGACATCCTCGGCACGAACATGGTCATGGAAACGCCCGAAGGACGGCGGCAGTTCGAATTCCAGCGGGGACCGATCTTCACCCAGATCTGCCTGGCCGACGAAATCAACCGCGCCACGCCCAAGACCCAGTCGGCCATGCTGGAGACGATGCAGGAAGGCTCGGTCACCGCGGGCGGCCATCACTACACGCTCAAGCAGCCGTTCTTCGTCATGGCCACGCAGAACCCCATCGAGCAGGAAGGCACCTATCCGCTGCCCGAAGCCCAGTTGGACCGATTTTTCTTCAAGCTGCTGGTGGGCTATTCCGACCGCAAACAACTGGCGGCGATCGTCGACCGCACCACGCGGGGCGAAGCGATCGAGCCGGCCCAGGTGATGGACGGCGAGGAGATCATTCGCTGGCAGGGCCTGGTCCGCGAGGTGATCCTGGCCGACCACGTGCGCGACTATATCGTGCGGTTGGTGCTGGCCACGCATCCAAACGGCCCCTACGCCCCGGCCTGCACGAATCAGTATCTGCGATGGGGCGCCAGTCCCGCGCCGCGCAGACGCTGGCCTTGGCGGCCAAGGTGCGGGCCTTGCTCGACAGCCGCTACAACGTCAGCTTCGAGGACGTGCGACGCGTCTGCCTGCCCGCCATGCGACACCGCGTGATCGTCAACTTCGAGGCCCAGGCCGAAGGCATCGAGGTCGACAAAGTGCTGCTGGAACTGTTGGAGAAAGTGCCGGAAAAGGAGGAGTAGGAACGCTCGATTGGTTCCGTGCGGAGTTGATTCGGCAATTATTTGAACTGGCCAATATTTTCCTATATGGTAAAATATTGCAGGGAGAGCAAGCGTGCTTTTTCGATGGAACGATTGGAATATCGAGCATATTGCCGAGCACGGCGTCTCCCCAGAAGAAGCCGAGACGGTCGTTGAGCATGCCCGTCCGCCGTACCCGCAAGCGCGCGAGGATGACAAATGGCGAGCGGTAGGGCGGGGGCACGGCGGCCGGTGGTTGCAGGCAATATTCATACTTGATCCCCAAGATACCGCCTACGTAATCCACGCGCGGCCTCTGACGAACCGTGAGAAGAAACGCGAACGAAGGAGAGAACCATGAAAAAGTCCAAAAGAACGGATGTCTCCAAGCCACGGGCGCAGAACCGGACGCCAAACCCTGCTGGGAAATGACCACCAACGAATTGCGACTTGCAACCGCGGATTTCGATCGTGAGTTTGTCGGCGACTCGTTTGGCTCTCCAACTGCCAAGCAGCGCGCACGACTCAGTCGCGCCAAACGCAAGCGCGGTCGCCCGCGCGTCGGGGGCGGCTCCAAGACGATCAGCGTCACCGTCGAGGAAGGATTGCTCTCCAAGGCCGATCGCCTCGCCAAGAAGCTTCGTGTGCCTCGCGCCGCGCTGATCGCCCGGGGGCTTCGCGCCGTGGTCGCGGAAGAAGTGACGCTGTAGCGTGCGTGAACGGGCGCCGTGCAGGTGGAAGTGGCCAAACTGCAAGCCGCCGTGGACCAATTCCTCGACCAAGCGCGGCAAGCGGCCCTCGCCGGGAAGCAGCTCGCAACCCCACCCGCCATGCTGGCCGTACCACCCATTACACTATCCGCCTTGCTCGCTGACCTCGAATCCGCGATCGCGGCCGGGAACTGTGTATGAAGATCTTGCAATCCGCGCCAAGCTGCGAACCAAAGAGATTGTCCGTCGTCGTGTTGTCCCAGAATGGCCCGGTCCTGGCAGGCCCGGGCGAACTGTCGGCGGGCCAGATGGTTCCTTGCAGTTCTTCCCCCAGATGCACCCAACGGAATCCGGGCTCTCAGAAAGAACCGGCCGCCGCGACAGATCCAAGCTCGAATAACGGGGTGTACCAAGTTTGGGGATTCTCGACACATGCCGGCCCTGGGTTCAATAGACACAGGGGCGCCGGCTGGAAGTGCGATGCATGACGCTCTGCGCGTCGAGCTGCTGTCGCAGGGTTTGGGCCCAAGGCTTTGCAGTTCGGGCTGGGTCGTTGCAGACTCGATCGCTCCTTGTAATGGTAGCTGTTATTTTGCCGTGGCGTCGATGGACACGTCGCAGAACGTCAGCGCGGCGATGCCGTTGGTGCCAAAGAGCAGCTTGTCCTGATTCCAGTTCATCTCCTTGAGATACGTTATTGTCTTCGCCGTCGAGGGCGACTTCAACTTGAGCGTGATCACGTTTCCGGAGAGCGCGCCCGAGAGAATCGTTCCCGCGGCCCCGTCCAGATGGAATTGGCCGCACAAAGAGTCCGCCCACGCTACCGGCTGATCGAACTCCAGGGTGATCGCGTCTTTCGCGCTGCCGGTGAAGCAAGCCCGCCGGAGGTTTGGGGCGGTGATCGACCTGGCGGGCGCGCTGCCGTAGAAGTCGCGCTCGATGAGCGGCTGGATCAGTCGCGCGAACTCCGTCCAGCCGGCAAGCGGATAGTGGCACGGTCCCGGCGGCCGGATTCCGAGCGTGGACATGACGTCCAGATTGGAGTAATAGCGGGGTAAAGTCCGTTGCACCTCCCGCAGCATGTCGCCGTGCCCGTTGCCCATGCTGCAGGAGTTGGGCCAGATCTGGAAGACGTAATAATGACGGACGTTGGGGAAGTCCTCTTTCCAGGCGGCCGACATGTTCAGGAAATAGTGCCGGTAGGTCTGCCAGCCGTAACCGCCGTCGGGACCGTCCGAGCCTTGATCGCTTTCGCCCTGGTGCCACAAGACTGCCCGAAGGCCGTGCGCCAGGCGGGCCTGTTGCACACGCCAGAGCATGCGGCCGTAGATCGTCTTCAGGTCGGCATGGTTCCCCGGCGTCGGCTGGTGTTCGTCGATCCGCGTACCGCCGACGGCGCCATTGACGATAAAGACGGGCACTTTCTGACTGGCGACGAGCCGTTTTGCAAGCTCCATGCCCCACCAGCCGAGTTCCGCCTTGTACTCCGGCCGGTTCGCCTTCCAGACTGGGTTGCACCAGAGGTTCGGCCGCCGACCACGAGTACGCGGTGCCCGTCCGGCCTGTTGGGCCTCGGCGATGCGGTCGCGGACCCAGCCCGTGCCGTCTCCCCGCCCCGTGGGACCGCCGTAGCTGCGGATCCATTCGTTGGTTTCTCGCGGCGACTCCTCGCCGGTGTCGGTGGCCAAGGCGTTCGACTGGCCCTCGATCAGATAGGCATCGCCACAAACGAGGTTGCCGACGGTGTCGAGCACCTTCTCTTCCCGGCCGGTTCGCGTTCCGAATTCCACGCGGTACTTCACCAGACCCGGTTTGAGCTTGACGGTGAAGGCGTAGGAATTGCCGGCAGGCAGCCGTTGAGTCTCGCTCCGGTAGGGCTTGTCGTCAGCGTAGACCTTGAGGAAAACGGCATCGGCTGCCTGGCCGAGCGCGCCGTTGTAGCAAAGCGTGCCCTCGTTCTTGTCGTCGCGGGCGTAAAACTGGCTCTCCTCGGGCTTTTCATCCTTCTCCGGAGTGCGATCAATCCAAGGATCGGTCTTGGGTTCGTTGACTTGGATGACCGTGGAGGCGACCGACGGCGGACCGCCGTTGTCGATGCAAGCGGAAACGGCGATCCGTCCGGTGTATTGCGACCGTTTGAGAATCAGCCGGTCTGACGCGATCTGCTTGATCACGGCACCGCCGGAGACGTCCCAAACGTAGTGCAATTCGCCCGCTCCGGCCGCTCTCATGGCTTGCCGATTGCGTATTAATGGAACGACTTCGATCGTGTCGCGACCGTTCCAGGTCTTCGGCGCGTCGAGCGCGAAGTCCGGCTCGGGGATCGTCTCCTTGATCGTCACCGGGATGTCGATGGTTTTGACCTTGCCGGGATAGACGGCCTTGAACTGGAGCAAATACGACGCGTCGCCCGCGATGCGCCCGGCGTCGAGCGTATACGAGAGACGGTCGACCGCGACGACCGTCTCCTTGCCGTCGCGCTTGACGATCCAGTAGACCTTCTCGGCTCCGCCGGCCTGGGCGGTGACGGTGGCGTTCGTCCCTTCGTCGATCGCAACCCTGTCCGTCGATGCCGCAAACGTACTGCCGGGCTGGACCAGCGTGCCGACAAGCGTTTGCCGCGGCTTCTGGTTCTCGTAGCATAACTTGATCCAATCGGGCGAACGAACGACTTTCGAAATCCGCACTTCGTCGATGTCACCGATATAGCGATAATTGTTGTACCAACCGCCGAGCCACATCCGCGCGGGCGTGCGGATGTTCAGCAGAGAATCCGACCGGAGCGTGACGCCGTCCAGCCGACCGTTGAGGTAGACACGGGAGTCGCCCTTCTGGTAGGTATGTACGACATGCACCCACTCGGACATCGGCAGACGGCTCTTGCCCGCCACGTCCGCGCTGGAGAAGTAGCACTCCATGCGAACGTGCGGCGGGGCGTGGATGTTCATGATGACCTTGCCCTGCGCCTGCTCGTTGCCCCAACCGACGACGACCGTATTCACGCGATCGGCCTTGAACCAGACTTCCGTCGAGTTGGGTCCAAAACCGTTCGGCAGGCCGGTGATCTTCTCGCCGCAGGCAACGCCCTGGCCGGCTTCGAAACGGCGGCCCTCGCCGATGATGCCGGGGCAAGAAGTCGTGCCGGCATCGACAGGCAAGACGGTGCCGAGCTCGTCCTTGACGGGATTGGCCCGATCGTCGAGGTGCATGACGGCCGCATATCCATTGGATTCATTGAAGACTGCTGTACCGCTGGACTCGCTCTTCGCGCCGGCATTGCCCCAATGCACGGAAATCTGCTGGCGGGAATTTCCCTTGATGACCGGGATTCGCACCCAGATGCTGGCCGTGCCCTTGGCCGCGTCCCACTCGTCGATCTGATACGCCAGCGGCTTGCCTTCGGCCGAGAAGCGAATGTCTTCGCCGTGGGGCTGCGCCTGGCGGAAATCGAAGAAATCCGCGTTCAATCGGACGAGAAGGGGAAATCCCTGTTCGACCGCCGCCGCCGGGAGGGCCGCTCCGTCCGGCGTCGTGAGGATCGCCAACGTGCCCGAGTGCTTCCAGCCGATGAGCGCATCCGTGCGCTCGGCCGCGAACGCAGCAGAAGATACGACCTTTACGGCCAGGATGATGGCTGCCGCCAAAAATACTGTGTTGGCATGGAACTGCTTCAGCATGATCGCTCCTCAGACTTAGCTGACAAGGAAAATCGAGTGCATCGGACCTGGCGTAAGCCTCACCGCCGTTGCCGGCTTCAGACAAAGCGTGTCGTTCAGGTTTCTTCCATCACGGATTATAACAAGAGCGCGGCCGGCAAACACGCGAAAGTGCGCAAGTTCCCGGAAATTGGGCAGGCCCAATAGGCCGCCGCAAGAAAGTCCTCCTTGCCATCGGTGAAGACGCCCAGACCCTTGCCGTTGCCATACCGCTGGCCGCTCTTGTCGTAGAGAATGGTCAGCCAGTGTCCGTGGTAATGGATCTGGTCGAGGCAGAAATAGTCCCAGGTTCCTTCCGGCACGAGCGGGTTGACTTCGTTGCGGTTCGTGGCGTTGTCAACCGTCCTCCCCGCCGCCCTCCCAGCAAAGGAATCGATCCGGCGGTGGCCGGCACGCGTGCGGGCAAGGCGAGTTCGGATCCCGCATTCAGAAAGTGGTTCCTTGATCAGCCCCGGCTGTGCGCACCGCTGCGCGGAACGCATGGCCAAACGCCTGCAAGCCATCGGCTGAGAGCAGGGATCGTGCCACAATGTCGCTCCTTTCACTTATTTCCGATCGTAGAACACGTCGAAACCGATGCCGCGGACGTATGCCTGGCCCGGCTCGCCTGCCCCGCGCTTCTGGCCGTCTTTAGGCCAAGCCACGATGCCCTCAAGTTCCGGCATGATTTCGATCAGCTCCTCAGCCAGTGTTTGCCCCATCCGCCGGATCGAACGCTGCCGTGCCGACTCTTGGATTGACCGCACTGTCTTTATGATCCGTACCAACGTGGCACGGAGTTTCGTCTGGCGGGAAAGGCCGTAGCCCGATTCCTCCAACAGTTCGCTGACGGGTACACCGAGCGCGTCTTGCCAGCGGTAGAGGTCGCTGAGCCGCAGGTCGGTCGCAGGCCGTTCTTGCTCCAGGACCTTCGCGACGGGGATGCCCAATCGGCGGGCAATCGTACGCAGCTTTAGCCCCTCTTGCCGCCGGACTTCGGCCAGGCGGTGCAACGGTCGGCCCGAATCGAGCCCAGGACCGGGCGGCAGGGCAACGGGAACTTCGTGAGCCGCGGCCGGATTGCGACTCGGATACGCCCCGTTCGGAGTAATTGGGGCGATGACCTTGATATCGTGTACGATGTGCCGATGCCCGGGTCCCGCTTCGCTCCCGTAGGGTGTCATGGCTTCGGTCCTTTCGCTCGTGCGCTTGTGGCGGGTTTACCACGAGTTGCGACAAAATGCCTTCAATTTCTCGGTTCAGTAACGGATCTGCCAGGGAAACCGGTAACGCAAGGATTCAGCGTAGACTGCCTCGCCTATCTTCAGTGCCTCCGCATCTATATTTATCGTAAACTGGATCCACAAACGGGAAAGTAGCAATAGCTGCAACCGCTTGCGGGTTCCCGCAAGACCATCCGGCTGCACGGAACCGGTACCGAAAGCCCGGCTTGATGAGCGACTTCCAAGCTTGGGAAATCATCGCCGAAAGAATGACGGCATGCTCTCCGCTCCTCCATAAGAACGTTCGGAAGAAATTGGTGCGAGCCCCGCGTTTTTCCACGGCTTCCGCTTATTTCATCCGATCGTTCTAGGCATAGCGCATGCAACGACTGGCGATCTGCGACAGGATTACGGGGCCGAAGCAGAGAATGCCCCAGAGAGAACGTCGCTTACGCTACCAGTTCGCCTTCAATGGCCAACCGGACAAGTTCGGCGACAGACTCGACCATCATCTTGGCAAAGACTTCGTGCCTGCGGCTTTCGATGGTCCGCGTACTCATGTTCAACTGTTTGGCGATGATCTTGTTCGGCTTGCCTTGCACGATCAGGTTCATGACCGTGCGCTGGGTCGGCGTGAGCAGGGCGGCACGCTCCCGGATTTCGCAACGGCGCCGGGCCTCGGCACGCCCGGCGGCCTCCTGCGCCAGGGCCTTGCGGATGGCGTCCCACAGCTCCTCGTCGTCGTACGGTTTCTCCAGGAGGGTCACCGCTCCGGCCTTGATGGCGCGGACCGTGGAACGGGTTCGCGGGTAGGCGGTAAGCACGATCACCGGAAGCTGGATGCCTTGCTCAGCGAGCCAGTCTTGCAGGTCCAGCCCGCTCATGCCCGTCATGCGAATGTCGGTGACGACGCAACCGGGGCAGCCCGAGTTGCGACAGGCAAGGAACTCTTCAGCGGAGGAAAATGCCTCGGCCCGCAGCCCCAGGGAACAGACCAGCGCACAGACCGAATTTCGGGCCCGCGCGTCGTCGTCCACGACGAAAACAACAGGTTCAAACGCCACGGTCACGGCCTCCATCCGCAAGGGGAAGGGTGAAGTAAAAAGCGGCCCCGCCCGCGGGATTGGAACTCGCCCACAGCCGGCCGCCATGGGCCTCGACAATCGTGCGAGCAATGCTCAACCCCATGCCCAGGCCGTTTGGCTTGGTGCTGACGAACGGCTCAAAGATCTTCGCATCGCCGCCGGACGGCAGGCCGACGCCGCCGTCGGACACGACCACCTCGACCTTCGCGTCCTGGAGCAATGCCTGAATCGTTATCCGCCGCCCGTCGGCGGGCGAAGTTTCCATGGCCTCGATCGCGTTGCTGAGGAGATTGACGAGGACCTGTTGGACCTGGACCCGGTCCACTTCAGTCGGAGGCAAAGCCACCGGGAACGACGTTTCCACGGTCACGCGGGCCTTCCGCAGCTCTACGGCGACGAGCCCCACGGCTTCTTCCACGATTTCCTCGATGCGGCAGGCGGTGGGCGGCGACTCGGCGCGCCGCGCGAACGACCGCAAGCGCTTGACCACCTCGCCGGCCGACGAGGCGATCTCGGCAATTTCCTCGTTCCATTTGCGCAGGCTTTCCAGGTCGGGCGGGCCTTCTTCGGCGAGTACGTTCCGCGAGGCCTTTGCATAGTTGAGGATCGCGTACAGGGGGTGATTCAGCTCGTGGGCCAGCTCCGCCGCCATTTCACCCAGGGTGGAAAGCCGCGCGACGTGGGTCAATTGCGCCTGCATTTGCTGGAGCGTCTCTTCGGCCTTCTTGCGTCCGGTGATGTCTTCCTTCACGGCAAGATAATGCGCGATGCGTCCGGCCTCGTCCTTGATCGAAGTGATCACCGCCCGCTCCCAGAAGAGCGACCCGTCCTTGGCCCTGTTGAGGAATTCGCCCGACCACTCGCCCCCGGCCGTAATGGCCTGCCATAAAGCCCGATATTCCTCGTCCGAGGTATGGCCCGACTTGAGCATGCGGGGATTCTTGCCACGCGTTTCGGCCGGCGTATAGCCCGTCAGTTGGCAGAATTTCGGGTTCACGTACTCGATGTTGCCATTGACGTCGGTAATGACCACGTTGACGGGGCTTTGCTCGACCGCCTGCGAAAGCTCGCGCAGCGACTCCTCGGCGGCCTTCCGCCGGACGATTTCCGCGCGGAGTTCTGCGTTAGTCCCTTCGAGTTGGGCGGTGCGCTCGTGGACTAGTTCCTCGAGATGCGCGCGGTGCCTGGCCAGTTCCGTTTCCGACTTTCTACGAACCGTGATGTCCCGCCAGATTGCCACAAGGGCGTTGGGCTTCCCGGAAGGGTCGTTGATGCGGGCGGCCGAAACCTCGGCAACAACGGGCGTTCCGTCCTTCTTCAGAAAGGAATACTCGATGTCCCGCGTGATACCGTCTTCCATCGTGCAGCGAAGATTACCGAGGAATCGCTGGTGATCTTCCTTGGCGATGAGCTGCAGCGGGGTCTTTCCGACCAGTTCCTCGGCCTTTTCGGCCCCATAATACCGCAGCAGTTGCCGGGATACAAAGGTGATGCAGCCTTGCGAATCGGTCATGACCACCCCGTCCGGCGACATTTCCACGAGCATTCTGTACTTCTCTTCACTCTGCCGCAGTGTTTCCTCCGCCAGCTTGCGGTCCCGCTCATGGAGTTCTATGGAATGCATGAGCTGCTGCCGCTCCTGTTCGCGGGCCGTCTCGGCGCGGGCGAGTTCTGCTTGTTCGCTCCGCTTGCGCTCGATTGCACAACGGAGAACCCGCCCCAGCAGAACGCCGCTAAATCTCCCCTTGACCAGGCAATCCTGCCGCCCTGCCGGACGGCCTCTAACGCCAACTGCTCGTCGTCTGCGCCGGTCAGCAACACGATGGGCAGATGGGGCGCCGCCCCTTGCACCTTAGAAAATGTCTCCAATCCGGCGCTGTCGGGCAGAGTCAAGTCGAGCAAGACCGCGTCCAGCAATCCCTCGTTCAGCCGGTCTAGCGCCTGCGAGAGCCGCGCCACGTGTTCCACTTCGATCTTCGCAAAGCCTTGCTTCTCCCCCACGCCTGATTCGTTTGCGCAGACATCGACCGGATTGTCTTCGACCCACAGAATCCGAGCGGCTCTTGAACTCATCGGGCGCCTCGCCAGTCTTGATACACTAGCCGCCATTTTACCTGCGCGACGGCGGGCCACCGTGGAAGGCAGACGCGGCAGCCTGCCGACTCGATTTCATCCCAGCCGCGTTGCGATCGCGACGGGGAACCCAAGGGGATAGTTTACAACGAGGGGATGGCTATTTCAACTGGGGGGGTGAATCGGAAGATCGCAGTCGCCGCGGCTGCTATTGCCGGTGAATTCGTGGCAGTGTCAGGAAGCCGGAGTCCCATACTTCTGCAAGGAATGGCGAGGCGGAATGATCAGAACTGTGGCGATTGCCCGCCGGCTCGTCTTCCAGTATCCTTGAGCAAGTGCTAAGGAGTCGCAAAACCCGGCCGCCGAGGACGAACCATGTCGCAAGGCATTGCCATCAATGGCATGAAGTTGGAGAAGGTCGAGATGCTGCTGGCACCGTACGGTGACGGCGTAATCTGCCATTTGCGCTATCCGAAATCTCGCATCAAGTTCTCACTGACCGGGGACACGCTGGTTCTCTCCGTCCCGCCGTTGCTGGGGATGGAACTGTACCGCTCGGGCGTGCTGCCCCAAGTCCCGCAAGCCCCGGTGGCGATCAAGATCGGCGGCCGTCCCAAGGGCCGCTTTGTGGTCGTCGATGTCCGTTATCCCAACGACTATTCGCAAAATGTCGGCATAACGTTGGCACGACGATGAAGCGATGAACAGGGATTGCCGTATGATGCTGGAAGGGCAAGACACCGACAAGAAATCGTTACGGGTGCTGCATGGCAAGGAAGATTGAAATCTATAAGAACGTTCGGAAGAAATGAGCGGAAGCCCTGGAAAAACGCCCGACCCGCACCAATTCCTTCCGAACGTTCTGAAGGAAATTCGGCATGGCGGAAACGAGTAGGAGCATAAGGGGGTTATCGTGACGGGAAAGTTTTCGAGAGTAAGACGTGCGGTATCCATCGTGGTTTGCGGCGGCGCGGCTTTGGCAGTTGGGCTCGGACTCTCCGCTGCCCTGCCGGCCGAAACGTCTTCGGACGCATTCACTAACCTGGCACGGGAGCCAAATCGGGTGACGGCAGATACGGCGCAGGGCGCCGTCGATCTTGTGCCGACGGCCGGCGGCGAATGGCAGGGAGGCGGGCTGACCGTCCATGCCGATTTGATGCCCCAGGGCCTTGCCGTGACGCTGGCTGCGCCGCGGGCGGCGGTAAAGTGTTTGCACGTGCATTGGGCAGGCAAACTGTACCCGAAGTGGAAATACCTCGGCGATGCGTGGGAACGCGCCTATGGGGATCTGGAATGGAAACCGCTGGATGGCCAGCGCCCGATGCCGTGGTACTTCCTGGCAAGCGATGTCCTACAAACCGACGGATACGGCGTGATGACGGGGCCGGGGGCCCTGTGCTGCTGGAAGGCCGATGCCGACGGCATCGACCTGACGGCGGACGTGCGGGCCGGCGGAGTCGGAGTGCGGTTGGGCGGGCGAAAACTGGCGGTCTGCACGGTCACGTGCCGCCGCGGGAAGGCCGGCGAAACGCCGTTTGCCGCCGCGCGGGCGTTCTGCGCAGATGTGTCCCCAGCCGCGACTGCCCAAGCAGCCGGCGTACGGCTTCAACGACTGGTATTGCACCTATGGCAAGAACACGGCGGATGGGTTCTTGCGCACCGCGACCGTCGTTGCGGCGCTGGCGCCGTCGGGCAGCGATAGGCCGTTCATGGTGATCGATGACGGCTGGGAAGCCAACTCCCAGGGCGGCGAGTACCGGGGCGACCCCTGGGACCGAACGAATCCCCGTTTCGGCTCGTCAATGCCGGAGATCGCGCGGCGGATCCATGCGCTGCGGGCGCGGCCGGGCCTGTGGTATCGGCCGCTGATCGCCGCCCGGAATGATCCCGACGCCTGGCGGCTGAAGGGGCGGCACGACGCGCTCGACCCCACCGTGCCGGAGGTGCTGGCGCAGGTGACGACCGACATCCGGCGTTTCCGCGGCTGGGGTTACGAGTTGATCAAGCACGATTACTCGACCTA
The DNA here is from genome assembly GCA_963779975.1 of uncultured Planctomycetia bacterium. Lineage (GTDB taxonomy): Bacteria > Planctomycetota > Planctomycetia > Pirellulales > Thermoguttaceae > JANXQG01. Next base: position 52,257 of record CAWAAL010000028.1, read on the forward strand.
TGACATCACCGGGCTCTGGGGCAAAGACATGGGAGCGAGCATGGCCCGGGACGGATGGTCATTTGCCGATTCCAGCCGTACGACGGCGGAGGTAATCCTGAATCTGTATCGGACCATCCGCCAGGCGGCCGGAAACGACGTGCTGGTGGACGGTTGCAACACGGTCAGCCATCTGGCGGCGGGCCAGTTCGAGTTGCAGCGCATCGGGGACGACACCAGCGGCCAGGAATGGGACCGCACGCGGCAGATGGGCGTGAATTGCCTGGCGTTTCGGGCGGCCCAGCACGGCACGTTTTACGCGGTGGATGCCGATTGTGCGGGCCTGGCGAAGGCCGGCGCGGTACCATGGGAGAAAAACCGGCAGTGGCTCGATTTGCTCGCCCGCAGCGGAACGCCGCTGATGGTGTCGTGGCCCGAGGCGTTGCTGGGCGCGCGAGAAGCGCGCGATCGGCGCGGCGTTTACCATGGCGTCCACGTTGCAGCCCGTGGGCGAACCGCTGGATTGGATGCTGACGCGCACCCCGGCCCGCTGGAAACTCCGGGGACAGGACCAGACGTTTGCGTGGTAGATATTCTTGACAAAGTTGGGGCAGCGACGAATTGCTGGTCTAGCCTCAAAAACGGAGGATACTTGACAGCCCGAGTGACCTGGCAGGAAAGCCCAAAGGGGGTGTTGTTTAGCACCTTACGGATAGCGCAGCTTGACCATCGGCTGTCGTGCAATAGAATGGGGGGTTGCCGAGATGGTTCTGTCAACCCAGAAGGCTTGCTCGGGCTACGGCTGGCTTGCCGTTGTGAAGGATGGCCGGAAAAAATGATCGGGTGACGTTCCCCAATCGGCGGCAACTAAATTACTATTGAGACCATTGGTGGCGGTGCGGTTGGCTTTTTCAGCGAGCGATTCCTCGCGAGCCCTTGCCGGGAAGTTGCCTTACAGCTTTACCACCACCCAATAGAAGGGCGTGGAAATGAGAGCCTTGCTTGCTACGTTACTTGCACTTGCAGTGTAAGTAAGTTCCATCGCCGGGGTGGGCATCGGGACGAGCGATGCTAAGCATCTTGGGTCTTCCTTTTGGCAGAAGTGCGGAGAAATGTGATGAATCGAACCGAGCGGAATTTGATCGTCGTGCTATCCATCGTGGCGGGCCTGCTCCTAATCCTCGTCGCGGCCAATTTCCTGAAGCGCTTCGTGTACAACGGCGAGGTGGCGGAAGCCAAGGATCTCGCCGAAAAACTCTCTCAGGCGGAACACGCCGGGGAAGCCGCGGCCAGGATCAAGACCCCGGAAGACGAAAATGCCGATCTCAAGTTGAAAGCCGACCGCTCGGCCGCGGCTGAGAAAGAGGCAGAAGCATTGCGGCTGCGGAGCGACCTCGATGCGGCCGTCGCCCGCATCAAAAAGGCGGAAGACGCGGAGGCCGAGGCCCGCGAGGCGGAACGAAAGGCCAAGCTCGCTGCCGATGACACGAAGAAAGCCGTCGTAGTGGTCGTCCCAGCCGTGGCCCCAGCGCCAGCCCCAGCCGTGGTCCCACCCCCGGTCCCGGTTGTGGTCCGCGAAGTTGAAGTCGTGAATGGCGGTAAAAGGAAACACGGCCACAGGAACGGCAAGAATAGCAACGTCGCCGTAAACAACGGCCGTGGCAGCGTTGCCTCCAATCCTGCCCGTAACGCTGCCCAGCAAGCGGCGGACGCGAAGCTGGAAAACGCGCAGAGCAACGTAGCAAGTTTGAACACTTCGCTCCAAACTGCGAAGCAATCGGTACGAGACGCGAGGGCGGCACTCAAGAAGATCGAAGACTCGCTTATTGATGACCCGTCGGCCGATTCCGAATTCGGCAAGCCGCGTGACGCCTACCGGGCCGCGCTGAAGAAATATCAGGAAGCCCAAAAATCAGCGGACACCGATGGGTCCGGCCTTGCGGACGCGAAGCGGGCCTATGAATCGGCGAAGGAAACCTATGACCGGCTGCGAAAGAAACTGCTGGAGGACGACTCGGATTGGGTTGACGCCGATGCGGATCTGACGGCAAAGCGGAGGGCGCTCGATGAGTTGAGCGAGCAATTTGCCGCGGCCCGCGCAAAAGAGGTACAGGCCCAACACGCCGCGCGCTAAGCAGACTCTACTGCCACCCACTGCCTCTGTCAATCAGCCATCGGTAAACGGCAAGGGCAATCGCAAGAAAAAAGTTGCCGGCCGAGAGGACTTTTCATAAGCCGATGTTCAGGAAATGAAGTTGGTTCGCTATCCCGGCGAGACAAATAAACTCTACAAGCTCGCCAGCGACATCGGCGTAGCGCATGACTCATTTGACCGACTGGCCGCTCAAACGTGTTTTCCAAGAGATTCGACCCACGATCCTTGCTGACCCGCAAGCGGGTGCCCCGTCGGGCGTCTATAACCAGCTTCACTCCCAGAATCGTGTAATGTCATTTAGCGGAGTGATTCAGAATTGCGGTCGTCGGTTGGAGCCCCGGCTTTAGCCGGAATTCTCGCAGCATTCCGCCTATAAGCGGGACTCCAGCGCAGATCGCAAACGATCATTAACGTGAATCGCTATACGAACGGAGTGCCGCTGCATCGCAAACGCGTCCGGCTGGCAAAGCCGGAACTGCTTTGCGTGACTGGACTTGCAACCCATTCCGCGATTTTCGGACAAAATATAGGCTTCCCATCGAGGCGGGTAAGTTTACACTCCGGGCCGGCCAGTTTATAGTAGAAGAGACGTGCAAGCGGCGGACGCGAAGGTTCATCCCCCGAAACTGTACAACCCCATTTCACGCGGGCCGTTATCCCCCTAGGAAATGGCCGAGAATAGCTTGTAGGGCGGACTTTAGTCCGTCTAGGCGGACTTTAGTCCGCCCTACGACGAAATCGGGAACTTATTCCGGACCAAATCCCTAAGCAAGTCTGCAAGTCTGATTGTAAAGCAAGCATGGAGGACCTAACCCTCAATCCGTTTCGTACACCGATAGCGGGCGGGCAAGCCCCCCGCGCTCAGCCGGCGGTGGCGGCCGTGGTCCGGTCGCCGGCCCGCTGGTCTCGCGAGCTGCCGATCTGCCTGTCGCTGTTGACGCTCATCTTCGTCGCCTATTGGGGCGTCTGGCACTATGATTTCGTCTATTTCGACGATCCCGGCTACGTGACCGACAATCTCAACGTCGTCCGCGGACTGCCGTTGTTCAACAATCCCTACAAGATCGTGGAGAAATGGCAGCTCTTCAATAATCCGGCGGAATTCCGCGCAGCGTCTCCTGGGCGTTCACCGCCTTCGAGCAAAGCAACTGGCATCCGCTGACCTGGCTGTCGCACATGCTCGACGTGCAGCTCTACGGCCTGAACGCCGGCGGGCATCACGTCACCAACATCATCCTTCATTGCCTGAGCACGTTATTGTTGTTCTGGCTGTTGCGGTCGATGACGGGCCAAAGCTGGTGCAGCGCCGCCGTGGCGGCCTTGTTTGCCGTCCACCCGATGCACGTCGAGTCGGTCGTCTGGGTTGCCGAACGGAAGGACATGTTGAGCACGTTTCTGGGGCTGCTCACTTTGCTGATCTACGTGCGCTACTCCCGCAAGGCCGATCTGGCCGGCGACTCGCTGGTCGTGCTGGGCGTCCTTGCCGCTTTCACCTGGCTCTTGACCGTGATTTGTTTCGCCAGTTTTCGGAGCGGCCGGCCGGAAGACTTCCCGGTCGCGCTGCTGTGGGCCTACATCCCGATTTTCGGCGGTGTTGCCGCCCGCGCGGTGATGACCGGCCGTTACAACCTGTTGCTGTATTGCGCGATCTTCGTGCTCTTTGCGGTGGGCCTGTTGGCGAAGCCGATGCTGGTGACGCTGCCTTGTTTATGCCTGTTGCTGGACTTCTGGCCGCTGGGGCGTTTCGAGGTTGCCCGCCGCGCCGCGCCGCCGCCGCGGGTTCCGGTCGAGCGGACGGCCGCGCCGCGGCGCAGGGCCAAGCGCAACCAGCGCTTGCCGGCGCAGGCGCGGCGGCCCCCGTCAAGGCAAACGGCGCGGGGTCGGCCGTGACCCAGGCGCTGCTGCTGGTGCTGGAAAAAGTGCCGTTGCTGGCCCTTTCCGCCGCGTCGGCCATCATCACGCCCTACGCCCAGGCCCATGGCGGCTCGATGGCTTCGTCGTCGGAACTGTCGGTGAGCCTTTCGCCTTGAGAACGCCTTGCAGTCGTACATGACGTACATCACGCGGATGTTCTGGCCGGGCAAGATGTCCGTGCTCTACCTCTTGGACGTGGACCACGTCAACCACTACTATACGGCCTTCGCGGCCGCCGGACTGTTGGCGATCTCCCGGCCTGGTGCTGTGGGGGGCCCTTTGCGGGCGGCGTTACCTGGCGGTGGGCTGGTTCTGGTACGTCGGCACCTTGGTGCCGGTGATCGGCATCGTCCAGGTCGGCGAGCAGACCCACGCCGATCGCTATACCTATATCCCCTATATCGGCCTGTTCATCATGCTGGCCTGGGGCATTGCCGATTTGATCGGCTACCTGCCGGAGATCCGCAGGAATTTGCAGTTCGCGACCGGTTTCGCCATGATGCTGGCGCTGGTGACGTGCGTCGGTTGGACGAAATACCAGTTGCAGTTCTGGACCGGCGTGGAAGTCCATCTGCGGCATGCCTTGACGATCACGCCCGACAATTGGAACATGCTCAACAACCTCGGCGTCTATCTCTGGAAGCAGGCCCAGGAGCAGGAAGTGAAAGCGGGAAAGGCGGAGGCCGAGGGCGACCTGGTCGAGGCGAAGTCCTTCCGCCTGAAGGCCGTTGATTATAAAGTCGACGCCAAGGCGCAGTGGATCCATGGCATCACCTCGCGTCCCACGGCGACCGACATCCACAGCAACCTGGGCTATGCCTATTCCGAGGCCGCGACGCAGGCGCAGGCCGAGGGCAAGCTGAAAGAAGCGGCGGACTACCTCGACAAGGCCGAGTGGCATTTGAACGAGGCCGTGCGACTGAAAGCCGATTTCTCCGCGGCCCCGCAACAATCTGGGCCGCGTGCTGTTGCGGAGGAGCCAGCAGTTCGAAGCCGACGCCCGCGCGGCGGAGGCCAAAGGCAAGACCGACCCGGCCGAGGCGGCCAAAGTCGCCGGGCTGAAGGACCTGGCGACCGCCAAACGCAACGCCGCCATCGAGCAGTTCGAAAAGGCCGTCAAGCTCGATCCCTCCCTGCTGGAAGCCCGCTTGAATCTGGGCGAGGTCTATTTGCAGTTGAGCGAGCACGACCGGGCAGAGAAAAACCTCGACCAGGCCGAGAAGGACCTTGCCAAGGCCGAGTTCCATTACCAGGAGATCGTGAAGCTGATCTCGCCCAGCGTCAAGGACCGGGAGACGATCAATAATTTCAGCCAGGCCTGTTTCGGCTTGGCTCGCATTGCCACGGTCCGCGGGAAGTCCGACGAAACCGTCGCCTTTCTCGAGCAGTCGCTGGCACTGAATCCGCAGAACGGGCTGTCGCTCAAATTTCTGGCCACCACGCGGTTTCAGCGGGACGAGTATCGCGAGGGCGAGAAGTGCCTCTGGCCCTTTCTGGCCATACTGCCAAAGGCCCAGCGGCGCATCGAGGCGGAGCAATTCTGCAGGCAGTTCGAAGCGGCCGGCAAGACCAAGGAAGCAGTGCGGGCCTGGAACTTCATGGCCTGGGCGTTTGCCACGAGTCCCGAACCCCAACTTCTCGACCCGGAGGCGGCGATGAACATTGCCAGGCATGTTGCCGTCGACCTTACGAAGCAACAGGATCCACTGTCGCTCGACACGCTGGCCGCGGCCCTGGCCGTTAACGGCCGTTGCCCCCAGGCCGTCCAAGCGGCCCAAGCCGCGATCCAACTGGCGAATTCGCAAGGCAAGCAACCGCTGGCCGCGGCCATTTCCGCGCGTTGGCAGGCTTACGGGCAAGGGCCCTACCGTTGCGATCCCAGCGGCAGCGATCGGCCTTGAGATTTCATGTGCGCGACGTCCCGCCAAGGACTTGCAGCGGCAGTTGGCAGGGGCGATAATTGAGGGGGATTTGTCCTTCTTGACCTCTTGGAGGTGCGACCGATGCCTGTAACCTGCGAGTGCGCCACATGCAAGGCGAAGTATCAAGTCGGCGACCAGTATGCCGGCCGTACAATCCAATGCCCGAAGTGTTCGGCGGCGGTCGCCGTGCCGGCTATCGCACAGCCCAAAAGCCAGGCCGCTGAGGATGCCGCCACGGATGATCAAGACGCGGGCGATGCGCCGCCGGCCGACGACGGTCTCGGTTTTCTGGCCGAGGAGCTCGTGAAGCCGAAACGTCGCCCGGTGCCGGCCGTCGCGAAGCAATCGTTTGCCGAGGATGAGCCGGGCGGAGATGCCGAGGGCGATCTGGCCGCCATCGCCGGCCTGGCCGGGCGTTCGCCCAAGGGCATCGCTCCGCATCGCTCCAAAAAGAAAAAGCCGGGCCTTCCCGCGTGGATGGTGGCAACCATCGCCGCGGTGGGCGTGGCGGTCGTCGCGGGGATCGTGACCGCAATCTACCTGGTCTCCACGATGAAGACCGGCAGCGGCACGAACGCGGTCTCGTCCACGCTGACCGGCGGCAAGAACTCGGACAAGCCGAGCGGGCCGGAACGGAAGGTCCCCGTGCTGCGGATCAAATGGCCCGAAAACCAGCGCGGCGACGCGGTGCTGTTGGTCAACGACGAGAAGAAGGAATTGCCTTTGAAAGGATCTTCTGTTGAGGTTCGGCTTCCTCCGTCCAACGAGCGCTACAAGATTCGTTTGCGGCGGAAGGGTTTTCAAGAGCAGACCTTCTTCGTTGCCTCTCACGAAGATGACCTGGAACATACGGTTACAGAATGGGAACCGCTGGCTTCCACGCGCATTGACTGGGAGCAGGACTTCCGAGCGGCGAAGAAGACGGCCGACCGCGAGCACAAGAATGTACTGATCCTATTCGACGCCTCGGATGCCAAGGCAAGCAGTTTCGGTTCCAGCCGCTTTCGGGAAGCGGTCGCCTTACGTCCTGAATTCCGCGAGCGGGCCGACAAGGAGTATGTCTGCGTCTATATCGACAATCCCCAGCATGCCGAGGCGCAGGAGGAGGTGAAAGACGCCGACCGCAATCGGGAACTCACCGAGAAGTTCCACGTGGCGATATTTCCCACGGTGCTCGCGACCGACCCAAGAGGCCGGCCGTTCGGCGTCCTGGAAGATTACAAGATCAACGGCATCAATGCCTTCTTAGAGCTCATGGACAAGTGGACGAGCGACGGTAAACGCCTCTTCCCGTTGCTCGCCAGGTTCGATGCCATGCCCAAGGACAGTCCGAACCCCAGTCTTGCCGGCGAGGTTCTCGATGTCCTGGAGATGAGTAAACTGGGCCGGTTCTACGCCCCCACGATCGACAAGGCGACGGCCTGCCTGCCCCGGGTGAAGGTCGTGCCGTAACGAACCGACTCGCCGAAATGTGGATGCGGCGATTCGAGTTGGCCGCTATGAATCCGGACGAGGCGAAAAAGGTCGTGGATGAATTCGACCAAATGAAGAAAACGAGGACCTTCAAAGACCATGACGTGGGAGCGAAGCTCCACCTCGTTGCCGCTCTGATCCTCTGCCGGCTCGGACCCGAGTACCGCGCGGAGGCCGCCCAGAAGTGCAAGGAAGGCCTGGACTTCGGACCGCATGACCCGAGCGTGCTGAGCTTTCTGCAACAGCTCAAGCAGTACCTCGACGGCGAGCCCAGTAAACCCGGCCAGGCCCACGCGTTCCCTGTCGGTTCTGGGACGGGCTTCTGCGTCGCCCAAGGCAATTACGTGCTGACCAACCACCACGTGATCGCGGGCGCGAAGGAGATCAAGATCCACTTGAATGGCCAACAAGAGAGGTATCCAGCCGAATTGGTTGCCGGCGACGAGGCCAGCGACATGGCCCTTTTGAAGGTCGAGTTCCCCGCCGGGCGGAAGCTCGCGCCCATCCCCTTGGCCGCCACCGGCGTGAAGATGGGCGAAGGCGTCTGCGTCATGGGCTGGCCCGGAAGAGTGATGAGCGCGAATGACGAATTGACGCAAACCCAAGGCGCCGTCAGCAGCTTTCTTGGCCATGGCGACGACCGCATGATCGTCACCGATTGCAAAGTCGATCATGGCAATAGCGGCGGACCGCTGTGCAGCGTCGGCGGGATCGTCGGCATGGTCAGCCAAATGACGAACGACGACAACCGCTACGGGCTCGGCCATTCCCGTCGACCGCTTGCGCACGTTTCTCCTGGAAAACCTTCCGCCCGATGGCCGGAAGTTGCCCCCCCCGCTTGCCGAAACGACGAACTTCAAACTGATCGACCAGGCGGAAGTCTTTAGGCCGTCGGTCGTCTATATCGAGAACCTCCAATAGCTGCACGCGCGATTTGCAGCCGTGAAGAGGCCCAGAAGACGCGCCGCTGGAAAAATAGCACGCCCGTCGCGTTGATCTTGCGTCGCTTGCCCAATCTTCGTAGTATTCCGCTCGCCCTTTGGAAGAGGGTTAACGTGAAAAGGGCTCTCCCCCCTGTCTCTCCAATCCCGGGAACTCGCGTGCAGGCAACCGATAACGTGGTGACCTTCGTGCCCGCTTGGATCGCCATGGCGACCATATTGACGGTTTGCGCTGGCGGTTGTCGGCAAGCGGATGTGCTCGGGCCGGGCGGCAGTTCCGTTGCGGTCGATCGACCGCCAAGTCTGCCGGCCGTGCCCCAGGGAACAGTGCCCGCCCAGGTCGTCGAGGTCTGCCGGCTTCCAACGGACGAAGCGGGCGAAGGCCGATCCACTGCCCCGAACGAGATCGCTGACGAGACTGCTCCGGTCAACGGCAATCTCACCGAAGTGCCACGGCGGAACGTGGCGAGTCCGCTGGGAGTATTCGACGAGACTTCTCCGCTCAATTGCAATCTCACCGCGGGCACGGCCGCCATAAAGTCTCTCTCGTGCGGCGACTGTGCCCAGTTGCCGGCGAACTTCGGTGACGTCACGAAGGCTTTCGCGGAATTTGCCAGCGAGCCCGTTGACCCGTCGGCCGGCCAAGCGCCGTCCTGCGGCGGAGCGGAAGACCACGGTTTCAAGTCGCGGTGCGGCGCGATCCTAGTAAAGACGCGTGACAACGTCTTCCGCGACTATGCGAACTATTACACCCGCGAGACGCTGGTCGAGTTCGTCGTGATCCTTGCCCCGGCGGCCGTATTTGCCAATTCCGACTGGGATGCCGACGTCGGCGACTGGTATGAACACCATGTTCGCTCCGCGGCCACCAACCGCGCCGCATCGTTCTTCCGGCCGCTGGGGAACGGCTTTTACACGATACCGGCCTATGTTTCCGCGAAGTTCCTGGGCGAATACTTCGACGACCAGCCCGGCATGGAGCTACTGGGCGAGTTCGGCGACCGCGCCACGCGGGCGCTGTTGGTGGGCGGTCCACCCCTGCTCGCCTTGCAATACCTGACCGGGGGCGGCCGGCCGTCGAATTTCGAGGACGAATCGTACTGGCGGCCGTTCCGCGGTTCCCACGGCGCCAGCGGTCATGCCTTCATCGGCGCGGTGCCCTTTCTCACGCTGGCCGGCATGACCGACGACCCGCTGGCCAAGTGCTTCTTCTACGCCTGCTCGCCCTGGACCGGGATTACGCGGATCAACGACAATGTCCACTATCTCTCGCAGGTCTGGCTCGGCTGGTGGATGGCCTACCTGGGCTGCGATGCCGTCGACAAGACGGAAAAAGGAAAAGGCCCCTTGATGATTACGCCCGTATGCACGCCGGAGATGACGGGCGTCGGACTGATTTACCAATATTAGGTCTTAGGTCTTAGGACTTAGGTCTTGGCAAAGAAACCTTCGTCCAAGACCTAAGTCCTAAGATCTAAGCCCTAATATCTAAGACCTAAGACCCAAGACCTTTGCCAAGTGTTACCGACCCTTTCCCCTATTGACGACATCTACACCGCCGACTGGAAACGGCGGATCCACGACTACTTTTCCCACGGCGCCCAGTTTGCCGCAGCGGGGGAATACTGGGCCTTCGACTTCGAGCGGCAGTGGGCCAAGCATCGCAAGGCCGTCGCCCGTGAGTTGAGGCTCGTCGAACGCCTTGGCCACTGGATGCCGGCGGCGGGCCGCCGCGTGCTGGTGATGGGCAGTTGGCTGGGCGCCGAGGCCATCGCCTACGCGCTTTGCGGCGCCGAGGTCACGGCCATCGATCTCGACGGCGAGGCCCTGCGCCTTTCGGCCGAGTTGGCCGCGCGCTATGGCACGTCGATCCAAACGGCCGTGATGGATGCCACGGCGACGACGCTGCCCACCGGCCATTTCGACCTAGTGAGTTGTTCGCAGGTGCTGGAGCATCTTCCGGGGGACCGACAGCCGGCGCTCTTGGCCGAGATGTGGCGATTATGCCGGCCGGGCGGATTACTCTGGCTGGACACGCCGAATCAGTTTGCCGTCTGCGATCAGCACGACACGGGCCTGTACTTTGCCCACTGGCTGCCGCGGCCCCTGAAGACCCGGCTGGCCCGCTGGCTGCGCCGCGACGTGCCCACGCGCGAGCCGGGATTCGGCTTTCAAGCAGTGGGACTGCACTACTATATTTCGTACTTCCGTCTGCTGCGGGTCTTGCGCCGCCTGGGTCCGCTGGAGGTATTGTCGCGGTATCGCGGCTTCGCCGACGTCGATCACTACGCCGCCGGCCGCCGCCGCGAAGGCCGCGCGGGCCCGCTGTTTCCGCTCAAGCTGGTCGCCCTGCGGGCAGCCATGCGGGTCTGGAATTTCAACTGGATGCACGACATCCGGCTGGTGGTCCGTCGCTGGTAGGAAGGAAAGCCAAGTGATTCCGAAATCAGCAAATCCGCACGGCAAACGCAGACGCGATGCGCGAGGCGAACGTCTATTCCCCTCGCGCACGAGCCGCAGTTACTGGACGTTGACTGCGCTCCGCACGGCAATGATCGAAGTGCTCCAAGAATTCTCGAGCGGGAAAAACACGGGTGCCTGGTCGACTATGGATGCGGCAACATGCCGTACCGGCCGCTCTTCGAGTCGCACGTCGCCGAGTACTTGGGCTGCGACCTGCGGGGAAACGACTTGGCCGATCGGATCCTGGACGAGAGCGGCCGCGCGCCGTTGGGCGATGGGGCAGCGGATATCGTGCTCTCGTCGCAAGTGCTCGAGCACGTTCCCCAGCCTCAAGATTACCTGGCGGAATGTCGGCGATTGCTGAGGAATGGCGGGTTGCTCATCCTCTCGACGCACGGTATCTGGCGTTATCATCCGGACCCCTGCGATTTCTGGCGATGGACTTCGGCCGGTCTCAGAAAGACCGTCGAAGAGGCCGGTTTTACAGTGCTTCGCGTGCGGGGCGTGCTGGGGCCGGCGTCGATCGCACTGCAGTTGTGGCAGGATGCCGTGCTGCCGAGGATCCCGCGGTTGCTGCGACGGTTGTTCGTCCTGATCATGCAGCAGTTGATTCGCCTCGCCGATCGGTTGACGTCCTCGGACGCCCGCGATGCCGACGCTGGCGTGTTCCTGGTCGTCGCCCGAAAGGCGTGAACGAATGCGCTGCGAACCTACTGCCAGATTCGCGCCAAGGGGATCTCGTCACGGCTGGTGTCGGTCCACTGTTCCGTACTTGCCACCATGAAAAAACGGGAGGCCGCGGGGTTGTTGTCCGCAGGCACGATGAGCGGGGCGATCCACTGCGCTATGAAGGCCGGACTGGTCCAGCCGAAATGCCCGCCGGGATGGCCCAGCCACAACATGTCGAAAGTGTACGGTTGCTGGACCAGCGTGGCTGCCGGTGGGTCGGTTTCCTGCTTGACCGGCGGCACGAATCCCAGGGCCCCGGCGGAAAAGGCGTGCCGTCCGTCGCTCGTTCCCAGCCCGCCGGTCATCAGCATCAGGATGGTCACGTCCAGCGGCGAGTAGAAACTGTGAATGCCGCGTTCGGAACGACTCAGGGCCAAATGCAGGTCGTAATCCGGCGACAGGCAGGCGGCCAGCAGGACGGTGGACGACACTTTCCGGTCGGGCGGCAGGGCCTCCAACACGAACACGGCCATCGCCGCTCCGCCGGAGTAGCCGACAAGGTTCACCGGCCGGCCCGGATAGCGATCCTGGTAGGCCATGATCTTGCGGGCAATGGTCTGGGCCTCCCGGCGGTTGCGTTCCTGGGCGCAGAGATTGTAGAACAGCAGCAGGGGACCGGCCGTCCAATCGTAGATTTCGATGGCCGACGGCGTCTGCGCCTGGACCAACCCTGTCACGATGGAGCGGTCCGGCTGTTGGATCGCCCAGATGCCCGGAAACACGAGGGTGTAGCCGAGGTCGGCCTTCTCGGGAAAGGCCCAGTTTTCGGGATCGCGACGGGAATCGATGCCGCATGGTTGCAGAGCGGATGCCTCGCCGGATGCCGACCATGGCCAACAACTACAGCCCGCCCCTGAAAAACAGACCAGGCACAAGCTCGCCCAGAGCAAGCCGATCGGCCAAGTTGGTCGCACCCGGTCCCGGGAACACCGTTCCATCGTTTCCTCTCAAGGTTGCGCGAGACGGCGCACCGCGTGAACCGATCACACGAGATTGCTACTTTCTTTTCTCGGATCGGAATAATCGTTACGGTAAGACTTTCGTGCATTGCCAGCATAATCGAAATAGTCCACGCAGCCCTTTTTAATTGCCCAGTTTGACAAAGCGGGTTGCCAAATCAAGTACCTACGCTTCCAGTTTCACGCAGATTCGTCCGGTGTAGTCGATGCGGTTGAGCAGCAGTTTCAAGTGGTGCTCCTCGATATACTGATCGACGGCCCGGCGTGCTCCCTCCCAATGACCGTAGTCGTCGATGATAAGCACTCCGCCAATGCTGAGCCGCGGGTATAAATGCACGAGCTCGTGGTACGTCGATTCGTACCAGTCCGTGTCGAGTCGCAACAGCGAAATCCGCTCGGGGGCGTGAGCTGGAATCGTCTCCTCCACCTTCCCCTTCACGAACACCACTCGGCTCTCGTCGTAGCCCGTATCACGCAGGTTGCGTTTCACTTCATCGAGCGGGCCGTAGACCCAGAAGCCGCCCGCGCCCTTTTCCCGTGCCATTCTCTGGGCGGCTGTTTCGCCGCGAAAGTCTTTGTCAACGTCGGCCGGTTCGGGCATTCCTTCAAAGGTGTCGAAAAGATGCAGCGTACGGACAGCTTGTCTGTCCATCAGAGTCTTGGCGACAGCCATCATGCTCCCACCTTTCCATACGCCGCATTCCACGATGTCGCCTGGAATCGCCTGCTTGACGACGTACTCCACGCTTCGGCAAAGAGCAAAAACCCGTTCCTTGCTCGTCATGGTGTAGGGCTGGACATAGCGAAACAGAGCGGCCGTGAAATCATCGAAGTCGGGAGGAAACTCGGTTGCCGAAGAAGGAGACCGCAGTCCGCTATCGTACCCGAGTGCTCGGAGCGCACCGTGGAGCCCCCTCTTCAATTTTCGGAACATTTCAGACGCCTTATTGGGTGTTCATGAGAAGAGAATACGGCATTAGTATATCTACGTCCAAAACTCCTTGCGATCCGCTTTCGCCTCCGGCGGGCTTTCGATCGCGTCGAAAAGCGTCACGACGTTGGTGAAATACTCCTGTAACTTCGTGGCATCAGGGGCCGTGGGGCTGGCGGCGGCCAATTCCGTCGCGTAGCTGCGAACGTCGTTCAAGACCTTCTCGAGCATGGCCAGGGCTGGATGGTTCGAATGCCGCAGCAGTGCGGCCAATTCCTCGATCAGCGTGACGATCGCCGCCAGGTGCCTCGCCAAGGTCGTCGGTTTCAGCCGGCTGAGGTTTTTCTTCTTCCCCAGCAAGTCTCGAATCTCCCTGGCAACATCCGCGACGGCCTGCGGTGGGGTTGGCGGGGCAGTCGGGCCTCTGAACAGCGGCAATGCTGCTCGCAGCCGCATCGCGCCGGCCGATAAATGCCCCATGCTTAACATCCGCATCGAGCGCGGTGGGGGCGAAAGCGGAGCGGACATGCAGCAGGCCATAATCGAATGTGCCGCAACGTCATCCCACCCGGCCGGGGCCTCGACCGGCTGAACGATCTTCTGCTGCTTGCCGCCCTGATTGACGACTTCGCTGCGATCGACCGCCACGTACGCCGTGAAACGCGAGAGCACTCGGCTCTCCAGCGAAACCTGCACGATCTGCTTGGCCAAGGCCTTCGGATCGCTCGCGCGGCCGGCCGCATAACGGTCTTCCAACTCACGGACCTTCACCCGGCCCCAGAGATTCAACAGGCTCGCCGCCGACCGCGGGCAAGCGGTCAACGACCTGCTCCATGGCCGTCCGGCGTCGTCGGTCGCATTCACGCGCAAGTCGAGTTGCGACGCATCGCCCCGGAACCGCCCAAAAATGGTCACGGGCCGGCCGCTGAACAGTGCCGGCAAACGCGACGGGGCGAGGCCGTCCTCAACCAGTTCACATCCCTCGGGTTTCAAGATCAACTCTGTAAGCACCGGCGCGCCGATGCCGCGATGAATATGATCCATGGCCTCGTCGAGCCGGTCCTCCGATTCCACAAGGTCGCACGTTCCGCCACCGAGATCCGCCAGGCGATGCAAGAACCCTTCGTTCACCGCCTGGTCGATTCCCAAGGTGTGGATCCGCGGCATGCGCGACCCGGCCGCATTCTCGATCGAGCGCAGGATGCTGTCTTCGCCCGCCACCTGGCCGTCGGTAATCAGCACCACGACTGCCTGCCGGCGTTTTTCTTTCGCATGGACCTGCCGCACGGCCTCTTCGATCGCCGGCCCCATCTCGGTTCCGCCGCGGGCCTCAACCTTGCCCAGCCACTCTAGCGCCCGCCAGCGGTTTTGATCGTTGGCGACGACGAGTTGCTTGTCGGCATGTGGCGGATATTCGATGCTATTGTCGAAGGCCAGCACCGTAAAACGGTCGTGATCCAAGAGCGTGTCGATCATCCGGCCCACGGCCCGCCGGGCGGCGACCATCTTCCATCCTCCCATGCTGCCGGAGCGATCGAGCACGATCACAACGTCGCGCGGCGCGGTCGATCGCCGGTCGATCGCCGGCGGCACGAGCATCAGGGCGAACGTGCCGGGCCGGTCCGCTTCCTGCGGCGAACACAAGAGCGTGGCTTGCAAGACCTCGGCTGCCACGGGAAAACGGAGAATGAAGTCGCGGTTCAGCCGCTCGCCCGGCTGCAGGCGGACGGTCCACGGCGGCCCTTGCTCGACGACCACGCTGTGCAGGCTGGCACGAAGTCGGTCGGGCCAATCGCCGTCCTGCGGTCCCAGTCTGGCCGGGTCGATCTCGACTTCCAACGACAACCGCACCGGATTCGGAAAACCCGGCAGCAGCACCGGCGGCGTGACCCGCGAGGCGTCGGGGGCCTGGTCGGTGTCGGGACCCCAACCGCCGCCGACCGGCGGGCCGTCCATCGGAATGCCGGGCACGTAGCGCGGAGCGACGACCAGCGGGAAGCGGAACGTGGCCTCGCCGTCGGCCACGGCGACCGGCCCGGCCAAGGTCAACTCGATAGTGACCTGCTCTTTGGCCGGGATGTTTCCCACGCGGAGACTGAAGGTGCCGCTGCGCTCCTCTTCGGCGATGGCCGCCCGATGCCCCGCTTTCATGGCTTCTTCGTATTCCTCGCGGGCTTCCGCCCGTTCCTTCAGGTCGCCTTCCACGATACGGCCGGCGACTTCCATGCGGAAGGCGGTCACGGCCGCGCGATCGGGCAAGGGAAAGATGTAGGTCGCCTCCAGGGCTTCGCTGAGCGCGTTGCGATAGGTCTGCCGCACGCGGACTTCGGACGTGAGGCCCGCAATCCGCGCACGGACGTCCATCGCCAGCAAAGGCAGACCGCCCTGTTCCGTTTTCAAAACGCCAAACCCGGTCGCTTCGTTCGCCGCCGGCGCACCGGCCGCAACCTCTTGATCCAAAGACTTGACTTGCCGCATCGGATTCCTCACTTTCCATTGGTTGACGTTAGTTTCAAATCCCGTAAAGTTCGAGCGAGGCCCTCCAGCGGCCCCTTGAGTCGGGCGATGGCTGCGGGCGTCCAGCGGGCCGGGTCGACTCCCTCCAGAACTAGTTGCACGCCCTCGATGACGGGCAGATGCAATGCCAGACGCGCCGTGGCCGGCTCTTCCGCAGGTTTGCTCGCTGGCAAGGTGGTCTCGGCGACCCAAAAGCCGCTGCGCTGGCCTGTTAACGCCGAATGCGCCTCGACGGACTGCTTCGGCAGGGCGATGGCACGGCCCCAAAAATCGGCCGGCAGCGCGGCCAACTCGGCCAACGCCCGGTCGCTCATTCCAGCCAACGCTTGCTGCACCTGGGCCAGCGACAGACCGCGCGATTGCAGCCGCTTGATCGCGACCAACTGTACGAGGTGCCGACGGCCATAGAACGCCTTTCGTCCCCGCATTTCGGCCGGAGGATCGAGCAATCCGAGCGTAGTATAGTAGCGGATCGTCCGCAGGTCCGGCAGACTCCGGACCCTTCCCGAATGCTGGCCGTTATAGCCCGAAACGTCCAGGGCCATTTCCACCAGCGGCGTCAGTTGCTCGATCGTCCATCGCTCGTTCATGCCTGTATTGTACACTGTCATATAACAGTGTCAATAGGCCGGCGCGCGGATTTTTGGATTACTCCCAATGTATTTCGCCCGCGGCCGCATACGCCTCATACGCGGCCTTCAACGCCGCGACATCGACGGCGCCGGGGTGGATCCATAAGCGGTAGTGCAGGTGGATCGGCTGGCCGGGCTCGAACGTCTTTCCATTCACGCCCGGCCAGCCGACGCACATCGCGCCGTAATGCCGGGTGAGCCAGGTGGGCGGATAATTCGGATGGTCGCGAGGAATGAAGATGGCGGCCCCGCTGGGTTGCTTCTCCCCGGCGAACTTGCAGGTCAGGTCGGCCCAAGGCAAGGGGGTGTCGGGCAGGTCCTTCGCCGCGGCGCCGGCCGGCACGGTGATCGTCGAGTCCTTCTCGTTCTTCACCGCAAAACGCACGGTCAGGCCGCCGTAACTCTTGCCCTCGGCCCCACGGAGCGTGATCGGCCGATCGACGGGGATCCAGGTGAAGTCGAGATCGAGGGCCCGCGCGGTCGGCGTCGCCCTTGCCGCCTCGATCCAGACCCGCTCGATCATCACCTTGCGGTCGCCGACGAACCAGCCGTTCTCCACGCCCAACACGGCGGCCAACGGGCCCGTATCCCGCCCGAGCCAGCGAACGAACTTCGGCGCGATTGTCTTGTACATCCACAGATCGAGCTTCTCGCTGCCGATCTCGACGTGCGGCCAGGCCCAGAACACACCGTGATGATGGTAATGGTCCTTGGGAAAATCATCGGTCAGCACTTCGCCATTGAGGCCCCACAGAGGATGAACGTAGCAAGCCCGGCTGCGGCGACCGTCTTTGGCCGGGACTTTCTCGTCGGTGATCACGCCATGGTTGTAGACGAGCACCGGCTTTTCCTGCTCGGTGAGTCGCAGCGAAGCCGGACTGTCGTCCGAAAATGCGAAGGCGGCTGGAGTACCTGCGATTATGGCCAAGGCCTCAAGGCGAAAGCGCCGCGTCCGGGCAGCGTCGTCCGTCGGCGGGACATCAACCACGATCCGGCTGCCGTCGTTCTGCTTGCTGCCATCAGCGGCGATCTTCGCAACGGTTTGAACCGCGAGCCGATTGCCCGGCTTATCGACTTCGACCAACTGCCAGCCCGCGTTGCCGATTACCTTCTCGGGCACGTTCACGGCCGCATGCAGCGTCGCCGTGGAGGCGGGGACGACGAGGATTGCGGATTGGGAATCGGCTCCGACGGTGCAGGGAGGAACTGCCGCGACGATCAGGCCGAACGAAACAACGAACAAGGCAGAGGTAGTATTCATGGATTCTATTCTACCATACTCGAAACGGCCGGGCGTGCGAAATGCGAGGAGTCTTTCTCCAAGACGTCCGCACCGGATGGTGCGCGAAGAATCGTTCCTAATTGCGGCATGGCTGCCGCTGCCGCTGCCTTTCTCGCCCAACTTGCCTCCAATGGCTTTCTCTGCTCGACCATCCTCCGCGGGCGCTGACGGCCATCCTGCCAGACCGCAATGGCAACGCCGATCAAGCCAACCAGCAACGGCCCGATCAGCATGCCCAGCATATCAGAACGTAGTTCAACGGTGCGGTTCTCGTCAGACGCACCTTCATACCGATCGAGACGGCCGCTCCGTTCCAAGTCTCCGGTTTGAAATTCAATGGCGGGCGTTTGCAAAGCCACGGCCGTTTGCACGGCAGTAATCGTAATCCAGGCGATCAGGCCGCCGCCGATTGCCGCACCGCCAATCGCCACCGCCGCCACGAGAACCGCTTTCAAAATCCACGGGCGAGACATTGCACATACTCCTTGGAAGGTTGTTGGGTTGTCACTAAAGGCTCCAGCGACAACAACGACCGGAAAGGTGCAAATTTTCTCGCTCCCGGCGGACGCAACCCTGTTTGCAAAAAGGGCAAGAAGTTGGGTGTGGGCAATCAAGCGGCCGTGCGGATCATCGTGCAGCTTGGCGGTTTTTTTGCGGAGAGCCCCAGGGCCGCAGCGGTTCCGAGACGGATCGGGCCTCCTGCCAGCGAAGCGGCGCCCGGACCTGAAATGGTCCATTTAAGAAATAATGTCACAGATGGGACCGGTAGCGTGCGATCGCAAAGCCGGGAGACCCTCGCCGGTTCAAATCAGCAGATCCGAGAGTATTTCCGGGTTGACCTGCGGCCGCCTGGCGTCCTGGCGGGCCAAGTTGAACTCCCGGATCTGCTCGTCGCGCGGTTTGTCGTGCAATTCAGGCGAGCTCTGCAGGAACCTCATGAACATTTCCCGAACTTGCCGCTTCGTAACTCGCTCCTTCTGGGTCCGCGGCGCCGTGATGTCCCTCACCACCCCAATCCCGGTCACGATTACGACTTCATCGTTGTCCGTGAAATCATCCAATCGTTTCGGCGTTCTCGTTTCGTCATTCATCAGGCGACTCCTTGTTCGGCCACGTGAAGTTGACTCTTTTCGCCTCCATAGTACCAAGCGGCCCACAGCGATCCTAGGGGGCACGGCCGGCTTTTAGTGGCTATTTCAAAATCGGGCACGCAGGCTGGAAGCCTACGCTACATGCCCGATTTCGAAATAGCCGCTTAGTGATTGAAGCCCACGAAGAAGCTGAAGATCTGTTTCTGGTCGCCGGCCTGCGAGACGATCGGGAAGGCGAAGTCCAAGGCAATCGGGGCGGGGCCCATCATTGGGATCGAGATCCGCAAGCCGAAGCCGGGGGCCACGCGGACCGCGTCGACCCAGTCGTTGATCCTTGGTTGCACCGTGCCCGCGTCGACGAACACCACGCCGCGGAGCATGTCGTCGGCCGTGATCGGGAACAAGTACTGGGCCGTACCCAGCATCTGGAAGTCGCCGCCCACGCCCATGCCGTAGACCGGGTCGCGCGGCGTCACGCCGCGGAAGGCAAAACCGCGGATCGAGGAGAAACCGCCCGCATAGTAACGCTCGAAAATCGGCGTGTCATCACCCGTGTAGCCGGCCTTCAGCGAAAGGCTCAGCACGTTCTTGCCCGATCGGTCGGCACGCTCGAAAATTCGGAAATACTGGCTCCATTCGACCGACATCCGCGGGTATTGGAAAGAGCCGACGGTTTCCTCGAGCGAGGCTGAGATCAAGTGTCCTTCCGAGGCCAGGAAGGGATTGTCGCGGGTGTCGTGCTGCAACTGTAGCGAGGTCGTGTAGAGCTGGTTGTGGCCCAGGACTTCGTCCAGGACGGGCACGGGGTCGATAGGGTTCCGGACGTCAACGTCCTGTCCCTGAAAACGGACGCTTCCCGTCAAGTCGTGAGTGAACTGGTATCCGAAGCTCACGCTTCCCCCCGCGCGGCCTTCCGTCCATTCCGTGTAAATCCGCTGGTAGTAGAAACCGCTCAGGCCGAGGCTCACCGGCTGATTGTCCAGGTACGGGTCCGTGAAACTGACCATGTAGCGCTGGACTTGGGTGCCGGGCACCAGTTCCACGCGGAAGCGTTCGCCGTTCCCGCGGAAGGCGCGGCCGTCGACGATGTCATCCCAACTGGTGGGCCATTGCCTCCAGTCGAAGTTCTGCTCGTCGAGCGTGATGTTGCCCACCAGGCCGGCATCGGAGTTCACGCCGACGCCGAACATCAGCCGGCCGGTCTGCGTTTCTTCCGGCTTGATGAACAGCGGCAGCGGGCGGAGCGGATCGGTGTTGGGCGCCGGAACCATCGTCGACTCGGGATTGCTGAACATGTCGCTGGCCGGGGCGACTTGCGCCACGGGCCGGTCTACCGCCGGACCAGCGGGCGAGTAGAGGCCCTGGCCGCCGCTGGGACCTCCAGCCGATGCTCCCCCGTAAACTCCCGCGGGTACTCCCGCAGCATTTGTGGCGGGAACGCCGGTGTAGGGTGGGTGAGCATTTGCGGGACCGGCGTTCGCGGGGGCGCCGTAATAGGGCCCGGCCCCATAGGCCGGACCAGACGGATTGGCGGCGGACGGCGCCGCAGCCGCTGCGCCGTAGGCATCGGGTCCGGCCGGCGCATAGCGCCAGTATAGGGAGCCATGGCCGGCCCGGACGGAGCGGCGGCCGGCGGGTTATAGTATTGCTGGGCGGGGTAGTTCTGGGGTGACTGCCCGCCGTACGGGCCTGTGGAGGCGCCATTATTGCCGTACCCGGATGCCGGCCAATTCTGTCCTTGCGGCTGTGGTTGCGATTGCGCCCAACCGTCGCTGGGTTCATAGCGGGTTTGAAATTGCTGGTAGGCTTGCGGGGACTGAGGTAGATAAGAAGGAGCCGCATAGGCCTGCCCCAGGGAAACCCGCGTGGCATAGGGCGACTGCTGGAAGGTCTGTCCTTGGAAAGTGGGCTGTGGATAGGCGGCTGGCACGCAAGTCGCATACTGCCGCGGCGGGGCCGCTTCCACCTGCTGACATTCGGCGCTGACGTTGACATCGAGATAGCCTTCGCCGGGCGGCAAGGGGGCATCGCCGCCCGCTACGCGGTAGTAGCTCGTGCGCCGCTGGCCGGCGACCATGCTGTCCTTGTCTTCCGACTCCGGCGGCGAGTACGCGATCTTGGGCTCGATGCCCTTCATCGGCTCGTTCTTGTAGAGCTGCGCGGCCTTCAGACGCCGCTCGCTGGCGGCGAACTCGCGGGTATCGACGACGTCGCCCGGCTTGAACGACAGGCGGTTGAGCACCGTGGTGATTTGCGTGTGCGGGTTTTCGCCCTTGATCTCGATGTTGATGCGGCCGACCCGATAGCGGGAACCCTCGTCGACGTTGTAGACGATGTCCAGCTTGCCCGGCTCGTCCAGAAGGCGGTTGTCGGCCTTGATTTCGGCGAACACGTAGCCGTTGCCGCCGTATTCGTCGCGGAGTTTCATCAAATCGATGTTCTGCTGGTTCCGGTCGAAGTACTGGCCGCTGAGCAGTTTCAACTTCTCGCGCAGTTTGCCGTCTTCGATCTTCTTGGCGCCCAGAAGCGCGACATTGCGGACGACGTAGCGCGGCCCCTCGTCGATCACGAAGGTGATCGTCAGCCAGTTCTGCTTTTCATTGAACTCCAGCAAACGGCCGACGCGGGCATAGAAGTAGCCGAAGCCGTGGTAATAGTCGGTGAGTTTTTTCACGTCCTCGTCGATTTGCTTGCGATCGACCTCGCCGGCAAACAGGTAGAACCATGGGGGACGCGACTGGACGATCGTCTTCAACCTGGCGGAGCTGACGAACTGGTTGCCGACGAAGTTCACCCACAAGACCTTTTGCCGCGGCCCTTCGTTGACGACGAATACGGCCCTCAGATCGCCCGCCTTATCGCCCTCCAGGATGGTGACGCGGACCTTGCTGTAACCCTTTTTCTGGTAGTAGTCTTCAATTTTGTGGCGGCCGTTTGCCACGGCGAAGGGATCGGCCGCCTCGCCCACCTTGAGTTCGGCCTCTTTCTTGAGGACCGAGGTCAGGAAGGTGTCGTTGCCGACGATGATGACTTCCTTCAGCAGCGGCCGCTCGGCCACTTGGAAGATGACGATGGTCCCACCCTGCACCCGCTGGTTGAACGTTCGGACAGCGGCGAAGACGCCCATTTTGCTCAACTCGCGAACGTCCTGTTGGATCTGCTCCTCTTCGTAGGGCCGGCCGGCACGGGTGCGAATCTTCGCCATGATCTTATCGAGGGTGATCGTCCGATTCCCTTCCACGCGAACTTGGACCACCATCTCTTCCTGTGGCACGGTGGGCCGCCGCCCGCCGGTCGGGGTCGAACCGGGCATTTGCCACCCCTGGCCAGCCTGCGAAGACGCCTGGCCTGGGAGCGTCGCGGGGCCGGTGGCGGCCGTTGGCCACCCCTGGCCGACCGATCCGAACGGCATGGCGGGACCGGTAGCGGACGTCGGCCGCCCGTCGGGGCCCAGCAGCGGACTTTCCGGGGGCATCTGCCCGAAGCCGACAGACCCTCCTGGCCCGATCAGTGCCAGCAGCGCGCATAGCATCGCGCGACGGCATCTGCCTGCTGTGATTGGCTGTCCAGCCATGAAGGCCCTTTCCCGAAAAATCCATGCCGCGATCGCGAGAATCCGATACTGACGGCTGTGGCTCATTCGGTGATGTTAGCGGTTTTCCCGAAAAGACGCGCAGACATTCGTTGATGAGACAAATTTACGGACGGCGAAAAATACCGAAAGTGCGACGGTCAAGCAAGGCGAATTGCTAGCAAAAACGTTCGCAATCTTGGAGTTTCTTGCGGCAAGAAGGAAGAATGGGCAGTCTTCACAAGACCGAGAAGTAGTCCGTCGCCGCCGCATCCAGGGCCTGGACGGTCAATCGGGCCGGCTGTTCGAGAAGGTCATAATAGACTTTCACTTGTCGCAGGAGATCGCGGGGGTGGCAGAACCGCATCGCCCGACCGGTGCTTCGATAGTACTTCTCGATCAGGTGATCCAGCGGCGGCCGGCAAGGCTCAATGCCCATGGTCGCGGCAAGTTCCAGAAACAGGCCGCGAAACTGCTGCTCCGTGGGGTCGCAAACGTCGATCTTGTAGGGAATTCGCCGCAGGAACGCCTCGTCGACCAGGTCGCGGGGCTCGAGATTCGTGGAAAAGACGATGAACTGGTCGAATGGCACCTGGATTTTCCGGCCGCTGGTGAGGTTGAGGAAGTCGTAGCGTTTCTCCAGCGGCACGATCCAGCGATTCAGCAACGCGGAGGGCGCAACTTGCTGGCGGCCGAAATCGTCGATCACCAGGGTGCCGCAGTTGCTCTTCAGTTGCAGCGGCGATTCGGCGACGCCCGTCTTCGGATTGGCCGTGATCTCCAGGTTGTCGAGGACCAGTTCACCGCCCACGATGATGGTCGGCCGGCGGATGCGGACCCAACGATGATCGATCTTCTCGTCGTCGAGGGACCGCTGACCTTTGCAAACCGGCAGCTCCTCGTGGCAACTCGGGTCGAAAACGCGGATAATCTCGCCCCAGGCGCTGATCGCCCGCGGGACCCAGATCGTCGGTCCGTAAGCCATGGTGACACGCCGGGCGATGCTCGTCTTGCCGTTGCCGGGCGGACCGTGCAAGAACAGCCCCTTGCCGGAGACGATGGCCCGACCCAGACGTTCGAAGATGTCTTCGCCGAGGGTCAGGCCGGCAAATGCCGCGCGGAGGTCTTCCACGCTCGGTTGGAAATTTTGCAGCGATTGGGCCGCGACGCTGGCCGCATAGTCTTCCAGGCAGACGGGGGCGGCGCCGAAGTATCCGCAGTTTTGGGCAAACTTGCGGCCGCGGTTCATGCCGGACTCGGTCAGTTCGTAAACATAGTCGCCCAGGTTCGCCGCAGCCTTGAAGACCACTAGGCGGTCCGCTTTCAGGGCGTGGAGCAATTTTTCGCAAATGCAGAACGAGATACCGATCTGCCCGGCGATCTCTCGGCCCGTGGCGTTCTGGCAATTCAGCAGGAACTTGAGGATCAGCGATTCGACCTCCGCCTCTGCCAGGCGGAGTTTGGAGAACTCGCTGGGAGCGATGGGCACGAATTCGCCATTGACGCGAGCAGGCCCGGTCGAGGGGCCGCTGGCGATTTCGTCTTGTACCGTCTTCGGAGCGGGCAGAGGCGAATCTTCCGCGACCGGGGGATCAGCGTTTGCGGAAACTGCCGGCGGCAAAGGTGCGGCGGGCGAATCTTCGCTTCGTTTACCGCGGTCTTCGCCTATGCCGGCATCGACTTGCAGAATGGCCGCCAATTGGTTGAGAAGATTCTGGCGTCGCAGATCAGGTTCTGGTGGCGTTTGAATCATGGTTTCCCGTGGCGTTCATGGACTTTCTCAACCTGAAAATCTAGCTCGGTAAACCTGCTCGCACAAGTAATAATACTCACATGGGGGGTTTGTGTGTGGAGGGGCTGTTGACATGGACGCTAGGGATGCTATAGTTGAGGTAGCTGGTCAGCGAGGAGGGAGGGCCGACACACCGGGTCCCACCGCTTGCTCGATATAAAACATGGGCAGCAGGTGACCGAGTTTGGCGTACCGCCTCTCCCTCACAACATTCTGAAGTGAGAAGCCCGCCTTAATTGCGCGGGCTTCTTCGTTTGCGGGAAGATCAATTCCGTTTTGGCTGGCCGCAGGGCGGATGTTCCGTCACCCTCTTCACGGCGCACTGGCCGGCGGACGCTTTTCCGTCTTCTGCCCCCAGACCTTGTTTGGCTCGGGGCCCATCTCCAGAACCAACTCGCCGCCAGCGACCAACTCGGCATGCGTGAACCAGCTCCGCTCGAGCGGTTTGCCGTTGAGCATTGCCGATTGGATGTAGATGTTCTGCGGAGAATTATTCTCGGCCACGATCGTAAACGTGCGGCCTTTGTGAAACTTGCCGTCGAGATGGATCGTGGCCCGTTCGACCAGCGGACTGCCCAGCACGTACACACCCGAGGCCGGATTGACCGGATAGAAGCCCAAGGCGCTGAGTACGTACCAGGCCGACATCTGCCCGCAATCGTCGTTGCCGCAGATGCCGTCGACCTTGTTGTTGTACAGCACAGTCATGACCTGGTGGATCCGCTCCTGCGTCTTCCACGGCGCCCCGGCATAACTATAGAGATAGGCGACGTGATGGCAGGGCTCGTTGCCGTGGACATATTGCCCGATCAGGCCGGTCATGTCGGGCACGGCGGCCAGCAGGGTCGAGTCTTCGTTGAACATCTTGTCGAGCTTGGCGATCGTGGCCTGGTCGCCGCCGATCAGGCCGATCAGGCCCGCCACGTCGTGCGGCACGAACCAGGTGTAGTTCCAACTGGTGGCCTCGGTGAAGTCGTCCCAGACGAGTTCGCGGGGGTCGAATTTCGGCCGCCACGTGCCGTCGGCCCTCTTCCCGCGCACGAACCCGATCGAGGAGTCGACCACGTTGCGGTAGTTCTGGGCCCGCTTTGCGAAGAGCGTCGCATCTTCGGTCTTGCCCAGCATTTGAGCCATGCGGGCGAGGCACCAGTCGTCGTACGCATATTCCAACGTCCGCGAGACCGATTGATGCTGCGGGGCCGAAGTCACGTAGCCCAGCTTGCGGTATTCGCCCAGCAGGTTGCGGTCTTGCATCGACGTGTCGCGCATGGCCTGGTAGGCCGCTTCCGCGTCGAAGCCGCGAAAACCTTTGGAGTAGGCCTCGACGATGATCGGAATGGAGTGGTTGCCGATCATGCACCAGGTCTCGTTGCCGGCCAACGGCCAGATTGGCAGCGCGTGTTGGTTGAACTGGCGGTAGTGGGCCAGCATGCCGTTGACAAGGTCGTCGATCCGCTGCGGCTGGATGATCGTCAAGAGCGGCACTTCGGCCCGGAAGACGTCCCAGATCGAGAAGGTGCAGTAGTTCTGAAAACCTTCGGCGAGGTGGACCTTGTGATCGAGCCCGCGGTAACCGCCGTCCACGTCGTTGAACAGCGTGGGGGCCACGCCGGAATGATACAGGGCCGTGTAGAAGGTCTCGCGGATGGCGGGGTCGGCGGTCCGGATCTCGATCCGCCCCAGGAAATCGGCCCAAGTCTTCTCCGCAGCGGCAACGGTTCCGTCGAAATCCCAGGCCGGGACCTCGGTGTCGAGGTTGTTGCGGGCCGCGTCGACGCTGACGGCGGAAATGCCGACCTTGACGACGACCGGTTGGCTGGACGGCTGGAACTCGGCGTGGGCGATCAGCCGCGTGGCCTTGCCGCTGCTGCCCTTGACGGGCTTGCCGTCGGCCGTGATTTCCAGACCGTGGAACGGACGCGAGAACTGGGCGACGAAGTAAAAGGTCTTGTCGGCCGCCCAGCCGTGGCTGCGGCGATAGCCGTGCAGGACCGTGTTGGACTCCTTGAACACCTGTCCCTCGGCCGGCTGATTGCTGACGCCGCGAGCCAGATCGAGCACCAAGAAGGCCGGCTTGTCCGCGGGGAACGTATAGCGATGCATGCCGGCGTGGGCCGTGGCCGTCAGTTCGGCCTTGATCTTGCCGTCATCGAGCACGACGCAGTAATAGCCCGGCCGCGCCGTCTCGTTGGCGTGTGAGAAGTTGAGGTGATAGCCGTCTTTCTCTTTCGACGGATAGAACTTCCCGCTGAGCGGCGTGAAGCGGATATCGCCCAGGTCGCCGCAGCCCGTGCCGCTGAGATGCGTGTGGCTGAAGCCCAGGATCGCCTTGTCGGAATAATGATAGCCCGAGCAGCCGTCCCACGTTTCCAGACGGGTATCGGGGCTGAGTTGGACCATGCCGAAGGGGACGGTCGCACCGGGGTAGACGTGACCGTGGGCGTCGGTACCGATCATCGGCCGCGCGGATTGAACCGGCGTGGGTTCATCGGCAAGGGCGGGCAAGCAACAGGCGAGCACGAGGGTGCAGAAGCTGAGGGGTTTCATGGCAGAGTCTTTTTCGGGGAGTGGGGGTAAGGGGTAGTCAATTGGTGGGTCTTCGCTGCGTTCGACCGCACCCTACTTTACGATTCCAGCTTTCGAATGGCAAACGCATAAGCACCGATGGCCACGGCCTCGCTCGTGCCGAGCCTTGACAGCCCGACGCCCGTCCGCTGCAACGGATCGTACTGGACGGTTCGCGTGCTGCCGGGCACGACGAGCGTTCGCGTCTGGCCCTTGAGGAACAATTCTCGCTGGGCCGGATCTTCGATATTCAAGGCAACGGGAATGAGCCGCCGCAAGCGCTGGTCGCCCTTGACATAGACGTCGTTCATGGCATCGACCAAGGGCGGCAGGAACAGCCCCGCGGCGCCGAGATACCGCCGCCGACGACCGCCAGTCCGTCGATCAGCGTCAGGGCCTGGGCGATGGCGTCGCCGGCCACTTCGCCCAAGCGGCGGAAGGCCTCGACTGCGGCCGCGCGATGACCGGCCGCCTGACCGATGCCGATTTCATAGATCGTCTTCGGCTCCGGTGCCTCGTCCGGCTTCAGTCCGGCGACCTGGG
The DNA here is from genome assembly GCA_963779975.1 of uncultured Planctomycetia bacterium. Classification (GTDB taxonomy): domain Bacteria; phylum Planctomycetota; class Planctomycetia; order Pirellulales; family Thermoguttaceae; genus JANXQG01. The sequence goes on from CAWAAL010000028.1 coordinate 79,716, forward strand.
CATAAACCCGGCGGACGGCGCGGATGCAGGCCCCTTCCTCGGCGTTGATCGACGGATCGAGCTTGTTGCGCAACAGCCAAGCCTCGCCGCTGACCGAGTTGTCGCCGATGAACAGTTCGCCGTCGCGGACGATGCCGCCGCCAAAGCCGGTGCCGAGCGTGACACCGAACAGATTCCTGTAGCGTTTAGGGCTGCCGGCTTTTCCCAGCAGATCATTGACGTAAGGCAGGAAGCCGGCGATCGCTTCGCCATAGACGAACAGGTCACCGTCGTTGTTGATGAACACGGGGATGCCGAAATGTTCTTCGAGCATCGGTCCCAGGGCCACGCCACCGCGAAAGGCGGGCATGTTCGACATGTTGTCGATGATTCCCGCCGGATAGTCGGCCGGTGCCGGGAATGCGAAACTGATCGCCACGGGCGGTTGTGGGCACTGGGCCTTGACCTGGGTGAAGCCGCGGACGATGTTCGCCAGGCAGCGGTCGAGTCGGTCGGCCTCGCTGGGGATGTAGATCGGGTCGAAAAGGAGTTGGTTGCCGCGGATGGCGGTGAACTTGAGGTTCGTGCCGCCAGCATCCAACGTCATGACAATGCGGGGATCGTGAGAAATGTCCATCAGCTTGTGAGGTTCCAATGGCCAGAAAACGGTCAAATCAAGACGGCTAGTATAATCGATCCTCGTCCAGCAGGCCACCAGGGCGCCGCAGGGGCAGGGCGGGACGAGGTCCGGGGGACCCGCACAGCGGGTCGGCGAGCGCAGGCTCACCGTGATGCGGTTTCCAACCGGTCATGGCAGCCTGCGATGATTGCAACAGTAATCCGGATTAGCCCAGCTTGTGCGACCGGAGCTTGCGGGCCAGAGTTGCCCGATGAACCTGAAGCATGCGAGCTGCCTTTCGCTGATTGAAATTGGCGTGCTCCATGGCCTGCACGATCGTCTGGCGTTCGGCCTGCTTCAGCGTCAATTGACCGTCCGGATCGGACATGCCCGGCGAACTCGACTCGCCCATCAACATGTCCAAGAGAATCTCGGGCGAGAGCCCGGTGACGTAAAGCCGCTCGACCCAGGCGGAGAGTTCGCGGATGTTTCCCGGCCAGGCGTAGCCCGCCAGAATCGCACGCACGCGCTGCGGCAGCACGACCGGCGGGCGATGGTATCGGTCGGCGGCCACCAACAGGAAATGGTTCAGCAACGGACAGATATCCTCCGGTCGCTCGCGCAAGGCGGGCAGTTGAATGCGAACGATATTCAAGCGATGATAAAGGTCCCGGCGGAATGTTCCCAGCCGGACCATCTCCGCCAGGTTCTGGTTCGAGCCGGCCAGGAATCGCGTATCGACTTTTACCGGCAGGGGCTTGCCCACGGGCATGACTTCGTGCTCTTGAAGCACGCGCAGGAGCTTGGGCTGCAAGGAAAGGGGAAACTCGCAAATTTCATCGAGGAAGACCGTTCCGCCTTCAGCCGTCCGGAACACGCCCAACATCGTTTGCTCGGCGCCGGTGAAGGCGCCGCGAACATGGCCGAAAAACTGGCTTTCGAAAAGACTTTCGCTGATGCCCGCGCAATTAACCGGGATAAAAGGCCGCTCGGCCCGCCGACTCTTGGCAAATAGCCGCCGAGCAATCAACTCCTTGCCCGTACCGCTTTCACCTTCGATCAAAACACAGCAGTCCGTGTCTGCGACCCGGTCGACAAGCTGCAATACATCCCGAATTGCTTGAGAAACGCCCACGATTATGGGCAGACCGCTAGCCGTCACCTTAAGCGCACACATGATTAGCTTGATGGGAAGGTAAGCTGGAAACCCCGAACGACGGGGGTCGGTGCGTCATGCACGCCACCCGTTTGGGCTATATTTCCAGGAACGGTCCCTGACGCTGCCTCCGTAGTGTTTTCAGTCCATTTTCTAGCAAGTCACACGCGGCGACCCGCAGCCATTCGTTTAGCATAATCGATTTGTCCGTTTCGTCAATGATTCGGAAGAAAAAAACCTTGCGATTCTTAGCGATTGTATCATTATGTGGCATTTAAATTAACCATAAATGGGGGTTTCGTTCCCGAAGCGGATGAATGATCCCCTCAGATTAAGGGGCGATGTGTGGCGTAGCCGCTAGCTTTGGGGGGAAGCGATGGGGATCTTGCTTGCATGAGACCGTCCCCCGCCGTAAACTTGTGGTAACGGTTCCCGGCAGTGACTGCCGAGAGGAATTTTGGAGATTTCCGTCGTGGTTTCCTGTGGGCGACCAATTCGTTTGTTCATTACCTGCCTGATTGCGATTGGGCTGAGTTGCGGCGAGTCGTGCTTCTGTGCGTCGTCGCTCGTGGCGGGGAGCACTTCTTCACCAGGCGCCAAGCCCGTGTCGAAACGTTGCTGTTGCTGCTGCACGAAGTCTGGCGGCCGGTGTCGTTGCCGATGCGGTTGCTGCAAGAACTCGGCGCCGGACAAAAGTGTCCCTCTTCAGCAGAACAGGACCAACGACGATACGTCGGGTGCGGCCAAGGTGTTGTCGCACAACCAGATTGCCCTGGCGTCTCTCGATGCATCGGCGGGACGGTCGTCCGGTCAGTCACCTTATGCGTTGGGTTCGCTTATCTCGCCCGCCACGCTTCAACTGCAGCACGTGCGTCTGCAAATCTGATGGGCCGCTCGGCGCCACCACTGCGCGCCGAGTCTTCTGATTGTGAGTCGTTTTCCTGTCGCTTGCTGCGCACCCAATCTGGCCTGAATCTTGGGCAGGTTGGGAACCAGCGGGCAGTTTTCACGATTATCCGGCTGAAAATCCGTAGCAGTCGGGGATTTGTTCGCAAATCAGGAGCCTACTCATGGCCAACGAAAATAGACCTGAAGAAACTGTGGAAGCTGGTGAGATTGTTGCTGCAAAATCGGACGCAGGCAAGATGCCTACGCTACCGGAACTCACCGGCCGCCAAAAGCTTTGGCTGGTCAGCCTGGTGATCATGAAACGCGTCCGGTTCATTGCGATCCTCGCGGGAGTGGGGCTGTTCGTTTGTAATTGGGACGCCGTGAAGAGCCACTGGGACCGCTGGACGCATCCCCGCGCGGCGGCCAACCACGAACTTCCGCCCGGCCAGGAGTTCTTCTGTTCCATGGATCCGCAAGTGGTCCGCACGACCTACGAGCCCAACGGCGACGTGCCGAACTGCCCGATCTGCGGCATGCCGCTGTCGATTCGCGCCCAGGGCGAAAAGGAGAAATTGCCAGCCGGCATCAGCGGCCGCGTGCAACTTTCACCCGAGCGCATGCAAATGGCGGGCATCAAGACCGTGGCGATCGTGTATCGGCCCATGGCCCGACAGACGAAAACCGTGGGCTACGTGACCTACGACGAGAGCCGCCTGTCGCGCGTGGTCAGTCGCGTCGGGGGTTATGTCGAGAAGCTCTTCGTTGACAAGACCTTCACGCCGGTCCACAAGGGCGACCGCTTGGCCGAGATCTATAGCCCCGAATTCTACAGCGCGGCCAAGGAGCTGATCCTGGCCAGGCGGTTCGGAGTCTCGCGCGACGTGGCCGATCGCGAGAAGCTCCTGCTCCTGGGCGTCAGCGAGGAGGAAGTCGGCGAGATTGCCGGCGCGAAAGAGCCGCCCACGCGACTAGTGATCCCGCGCCGCAGAGTGGGTTCGTGGTGGAGAAGAAGATCGTCGCGGGCGCGAGCATCGAAGCGAAAATGACACTTTTCGGGCTGGCGGATCTCTCGACCGTATGGGTTGAGGCCGAGGTTT
>CAWAAL010000029.1:0-163535 GCA_963779975.1 uncultured Planctomycetia bacterium
GCCGCTGCCCGAGGTGTACGTCGACGAGAGGGTGCAATGGCTCAGCGGCTGATTTCCCCGGGATCTCAGCTCCACGCATTGGAGTTCAACAGCGTAGCCCGCTTCTCCCGTTTCACATGCCCCGGGGGAACCGATCCATCCCGTCCTCATAAACCGTAAACCAAATTGTTCCGAGGAGACTCATGACTGATTCTGACGATTATGACAGCCCGTGGAAAGAAGCCCTTGGCAAGTACTTCCAACCGTTTCTGACCTTGTTCTTTCCCGAGGCCCATGCCCAGATCGACTGGAGCCGCGGCCACCAGTCCCTGGACCAGGAACTGCGGCAGATCGTGCATGAGGCGGAACTGGGGCAGCGACGGGTGGACCACCTCGTCAAGCTGTGGCTCAACAGCGGCCAGGAGCAATGGGTCCTGATCCACGTCGAGGTCCAGACCTCCCGTGATCGCGATTTTGCTCGGCGAATGTACACCTACAACTACCGCCTGTTCGACAGGTATAATGAAGAGGTGGTGAGCCTGGCGGTGTTGGGCGATGACAACCTCCGCTGGCGTCCGGACCGCTTTGGCTACACACGTTGGGGCTTTCGTACCGGGATACGATTCCCGGTGATGAAATTATTGGACTACGCGGACCGGTGGGAGACGCTCGAGGAGAGTCGCAACCCGTTTGCCATGGTGGTCCTGGCCCACTTGATAACCCGCCGCACGCGGAAGCATCCGCGTGCGCGGTATGCCTCGAAGATCAAGTTGATCAAGGGGCTTTATGCGTGGGGCTGGGCCGCCGACGATGTGCGGCACCTGTTCCGCGTGATCGACTGGATGATGAATCTGCCGAAGCCGCTGGAAGTGGACTTCTATCACGAGATCAAACAATATGAGGAGGAAAAACACATGCCTTTCATGACGACACCAGAACGTATCGGACGGGAAGAGGGCCTGACCGAGGGTTTGGCCAAAGGCCTGACGGAGGGATTGACCAAGGGCCGAATCGAGGGCCTGATAAAGGGCATTGAGGTGTCCCTCGAGCTGAAGTTCGGGGAAACCGGTCTACGGCTGCTGCCTGAGATCCGGGCAATTGCGGACGAAGCGAAACTCGAAACGGTGCTCCACGCCATCCGCACAGCCACCGGTCCGGAGAATCTGCGGCAAGTGTGGACCGGTTGAAGGCGAAGCGGTCATTCCTCGCTCTGCGGAGATGGTGGCGGCCGCCCGTAGTCGTGGATCGCGCCCAAACTGCCATCCTTCCCAGACGGTTAAATTGTGGAGGTCGTTGGTGTTCGCGCCTTTTGCAAGAGGAGTGTGGCATGGTTCGCTCGATGGATTCGGGGAAAGAGGCAGTTTGGCGGCAGCGGCTACTGCGGCTCCTGGCAAAGGAAAGATTCAGGTGAATTGATGAAACTAATAGTGCAAGTACCCTGTCTGAATGAAGAATCCACGCTGCCCGCGGTACTCCGTGATATTCCACGTGAAATTGAAGGCGTGGACGAGATCGAAGTTCTCGTGATCGATGACGGTTGTTCCGACCGCACGGTCCAAGTCGCACACGATTCCGGAGTGGAACACATCGTCCGCTTCACGGGAAATCGGGGCCTCGGACATGCTTTTGCCGTCGGCATCGATCGATGCTTACTGCTTGGCGCGGATATTGTTGTCAATACTGACGGGGACAACCAATATAGCGGCATCTGCATTACCAAACTGATCCGTCCGATCCTTGATGGACGTGCGGACATCGTGATCGGGAATCGGGAGCCGGACAAGATGACGCAGTTCTCGTGGCTGAAGAGGAAGCTACAGACCATCGGGAGTCGATTCGTCAGTCGGTTGGCCGGAATATCCGTGCCCGACGTGGCGAGCGGCTTTCGGGCCTACAGCCGGGAAGCGGCGATGCGGCTCGTGTGCTCCACGGATTTCGACCATACCGTGGATCACGTTATCCAGGCAGGGCAAAGGCGCATCATTACCGTCAGCGTGCCGATCGCGACGAACGGCAAGTTGCGCGAGTCACGATTGTTCGGCAGCATCGCGGAGTTCATCGTGCGGTCGCTGGGAGTCATGATCCGCGTGTATTCGTCGTACCGGGCCCTTCGTATCTTCTCTCGCGTGGGGCTTATTACGATCAGCGTCGGTGTCTTGATTGGATTTCGCTTCCTGTATTTCTTCTTCTTCGTGCCTGCGACGCGCGACTTGCATGTTCAATCCCTCATTCTGGCGGCGATTCTCGTGCTCGCGGGCGTTCAAATGCTCTTGACCGGCATCGTTGCCGATCTCATCAACTCGACCAGGTCCTTGCTCGAGGATGTCTCCTACCGTAGTCGAAGGCTCGAATTGAATCTGAGGCCGGGAATCGCTCCGACGCCCGTCGAGGAGAAGCCGAGCGACGCGTCGCAAATAGAAGACAAGATAGAAAGTGAGGGAACTCAATCCGAGACGGAACAGCTTAGCCAGCGGAGTGCGAAATGGACCACGTGACGCAGAGACGATGGCCAATACTCCACGGATTAGGTATCCCGAATACTACACAAGTCTACTAGGGAGGTGGTAAGTCGAACATTCCTGGGCAACGACATATCTCGCTAGCGTCCGGATCGCTTTGGTTACAGGCGTTAGGGTTTTCGTACCGGGATACGATTCCCGGTGCTGAAATTATTGGACTACGCGGAGCAATGGGAGACCATCGAGGAGAGTCGTAACCCGTTTGCCGTGGTCCTGGCCCACTTGATAACCCGCCGTACGCGGAAGCATCCGCGTACGCGCTATGCCTCGAAGATCAAGTTGATCAAGGAACTTTATGCGTGGGGCTGGGCAGCCGAGGACATGCGGCACCTATTCCGCGTGATCGACTGGATGGTGAATCTGCCAAAGCGGCTGGAAGTGGACTTCTGTCACGAGATCAAACAATGTTAGGAGGAAAAACACATGCCTTTCATGACGACACCAGAACGTATCGGACGGGAAGAGGGCCTGACCGAGCGATTCACCAAGGGCCGAATCGAGGGCCTGATAAAGGGCATTGAGGTGTCCCTCGAACTGAAGTTCGGGGAAACCGGTCTACGGCTGCTGCCTGAGATCCGGGCAATTGCGGACGAAGCGAAACTCGAAACGGTGCTCCACGCCATCCGCACAGCCACCGGCCCGGAGGATCTGCGGCAAGTGTGGATCGGTTGAAGGCGAAGCGGTCATTCCTCGCTCTGCGGAGATGGTGGCGGCCACCCGTAGTCTTGGATTGCGGACGTGTGGCGCCTTTGGGCCAGGACTTGCGGCACATTGACGTACTCTCTAGCCGCGCAGAAAAACTCACCTTTTCCACGGTGCTTCGTCCCTGGAGACACCTATCTACGCGGGCAACTTCCGCCCCACACCAAGGTGAACGGCAGTATCGCTATCGAATACCAACCCTGGAAAACTCCAGCGGAAACGCCACTTGAAAAACCCTATCGCGTCGATAAAAACCACAGGTATTAACCCGTGAAATGCGCACCGGATATGAAACGGACTTTTGGACGACTCGGAGGCTCGTTCAGGTCATGCAATCGTGGTTTGACGTAACGCTTTCGAAGGGTGCTCGTACATAATGATGTTACGCGGGGAGTATGGCGCAGCCATATTGGTCGATGTTTCGCCAGAACTCTTCCCAGCGACCTGGGGTGAGTCGCAACCCGCGTATGGACAACACGGCAAAAGCGCCGTCGTCCTTCCAACGCGCACCCGATTTGCATAAGCGGTGCTTGATCAAGGTCTTGCACGCCGCTTCCGTCACTCCACTGCCGATCGGCCAGTTCCGCTCGACCGAATAAGAGTAGTTCATCCGCCCCTTCTGGTTTTGGAGGTAGGTGATGGTCGACATGATCGTCTTTGCATCTTCCGCGTTTTTCAGCAGCGTCGTCGAGACGAATTCGTCCAACACCGAAAGCAAACGACTCGCCGCTCCCTGCTTGTGCTTCAATTGGTGAAGCTGGTTTCCCAACCATGCTTCTCTTTCTGCTTTCTTTTGCTTTCCCTTGAACATCACCACCGCCGCCTTGCCCACGTACTCGCTCGCATGATAGAAATCCAACGTCTGGTGGTCCGTAATCGGTTTCAGGTAGCTCCAGTTGTCCGCTGCGCCGTCACCGAGACCGATATACGGCAAATTCGGATACGCCTCCTTCACCCGGTCTACTTCGCGCTGAAATTTCGTGTGGAACTTTTCTTTCCCATACTCCGGAGTCGCACCGGCATAAATCGTATGCAGACGTTCCCCTTGGGCATCGTAAAACGCGATGGTTCCGGCCATCGCCATCCGCCACCCGTCCTGGTGCAAAAGCATGCATGTTCCATCGACGCCGATCGAAATGGAGGCGCACGGACGCTCGAACTCAGGTAATGCGTAATTCCAGGTTTCTTCTTTCGCAACGGCATAGGCGCCGACGGTATCGCCAAGCGACTTGACGTATCGATTGGAAATCTTTCGATGCTGACATTCCAGCAAATCGTCGACAACAGCATCGGCTCCGGTTTCCGCGTATTTGTAGGAGACGATTTTGGCGAATCGTGGCGTGGCATTGAGAATCATTCGGGCGTTCTCTTCGAGCGGACAGAATGTCTTGCCCCCTTCGGACGTTTGATAGACATGCCGTGGCACGGCGACACTACCGTAAGGCGTTTCATAATCTTGGGTGAACTGCCCCTTGCTGGTCATGCGAACGGAACCAAGTTGAATCGGACTACCATCGGTATCAAACCGCTTGAGCTTTTCCTCGGTGGCAAGCAGGCCGACTTCATTGAGAGCATCCTGGATCGATTCTTACGATGGAGGCCCTTGTGCTTGGGCAGTCAGCGCGATGCTCCAAATGAGTAATAGTAATAACGTCGAGAGAATCAGGCCGCACGGAGAACGGAACGAGTCTGCACGCGGTCGGTCCCGTGCCGCCCAGCCCCACGGCGGCATTATCGGAGCAGCCGAGAATCCCCTGATCGCTGAGACATGTACACGGGAATCCGCTGAGTTCAACATCGTCTAAAATCTGGTTGCAGTGGAGTTGCCGACACGGAGCACAACAACCCCGCGTCGGGGAAACATAGGTCGCCCAGATTACCATTGGGACACTCTACGATACGTAGGACGATTATAGCGATAGTATTTATTATGCTTGGATTTCGAGGGCAAGTCAAGCGTTTTGCTAGTCCGGGGACCAGATCGGACTCAGTCAGGACCATCCGATGGGTGTATCAAAATTGTTCTTCTAGTACATACACCGACCGATCCGCTTCCGAGATGTGCGTGGGCTGGGCAAGCCAATTATCGGCGACGCCGAATTCCCACACGGTTCGCCCCGGGGTCTCTTCAATTCGCGAAAATCCCAAGCTGGCGTAGTGGTCCTTGACGATGCCGTTCTTTGCGGTGGCGATGTACTCGCCACGGATGCGGCGCAGGCCGTGCTGCTGTGCCCAGCGGCAAAGATGGTTGTGAAGCAGCCGCTCGACGCCGCGTTTCAATACGCGGCAACTCATCAGCCAAGTGTCGATCACCAGGGCGTCGTCCTCCCGTTTCGCCAAGAGAACGCTGATCAAGCCATTGTCGCCGAACCGATCGCGGAGCGAGACGGTGCAAGCAAGCCACTGCGGATCGGCCGCAAGGGCCATGACTTCAGCCGCCGTGCGGCGACGGGTCGTGAGATTGAACTGGTTCGACTTGTTGATCAGTTGGGCCGTACGTTCCAACGACACTTCGTCCACCGGGGCGATGCGGGCAACCATCGCCAAGGACTTCAGGAAGTCTTCGACGTTCTCCGAACCATTGAGTATCTCCTCGCACTGCGCATTGGCCCGATAGTAATCGGCCCGCTGTAGGTCCTCGCGAGCCAGCGACGTGAGTTGGAAATAACGGTACTGCTCGATGGCCTGGATGAAATCGGCGGGGTCGGTCGGCAAGTCAGGCACGGCCACCTCCGGCACCAATTGTCGCACGAGCGCCCGCTCGGCGGGATTGTCGTCGGCAAAGACCAGGGCATCGAGTCCGATATTCAGCGTCCGGGCGATCTCGCGGAGATTTGCGGCCTTGTCGTTCCAGTTGGCCATGAAACAGGAGATGTCGTCCAATCGCAGGACCATTTCCGGATGTTTTTCAAACACTTCCTTGGCGATGTGCTCGGTGTTCTTGCTGCAAACGGCCAGCAGGATGCCGCGCTCCTTCAATGCCTTGGCATAACGCTGGAAGGCGAGAAACGCCTCTCCCTCGCCATCGCCCTGTCCGAGGCGGATGCCGCCCAGGCCGTCGTCGCCGATGACGCCGCCCCAAAGGGTGTTGTCGAGATCGAGCACGAGGCACTTCTTCGTCAAGCCCGATTGCGCCGCCAGCAAAGACGCGACGCTAAATCCGTAATCGATCAGGTGCTGCGGCGGACAAGGCATTTTGGCGTGAAAATAAAGTCGCTCGTCGCCCCATAGATTGCGGCCGATCGAAGCCGAGAGATCGTCCAAGTCGTGGATCACCACGTAAGGGGGGGCACGGTCGGCCAGGGTCTGATTGACGAGGTTGACGTATCGGCCGAAGCCACCCGGCTGGCGCGACTCGTGGTTGTCCAATTGTCGCCAGGACGGCCGATCGAAATTGTTCTGGATGATCTGGCAGCGGATGCGCTGGTGGGCCGTCCGCCATAGGCCCGACCAATGGGCCACTTCGGCCTCAACCAGTCGTTGCACGTCTTCGCAGGAGTTGTCGAGCGCCGGGCGGTGAGTCAACTCGCGCCAGCTCGTGGCGAGAAAGACTGTATTCGGCTTTTGCTCGTACAATGCGGAATCCGCATCGAGGATGTCCTGACGATAGACGCCGTATTCGGTCTCGAAGACTTCAATCAAGCCGCCCAGCGAAAAGAACGACAATTCCACCGCCATGGCCAGTTTAGTTGTCGTCATGCCGCCGAGCACCGCGACTTTCGACTGGGCCGGACCGATCTTCCCGGCGAGCGACTTGTAGAGGCGATAGAGCGACTGGAACGAGGTGTAGTCCAACGACGGCACGATCGCGCGGCGGAGGGCGGCCGCCGCTTCGCCCATGCGGCCATCGCCAATGGCCTCGCGGATTACCGCCACCAAGCTGCGGAACGCAGCCTGCCGCGCGCGGGCGATGCGCCGAGAAACTGTTCGACTGTTCCGGTTAGATCGATGGGAGTAGCCATAGCGTTCATCAAACCACGATCGGGTGCCATTGTCAATGTTCTTCCGCCGTTGGACCACTTCGTAGAACGGAATCTATTCCGTTGCCTTGTCATTTGCGGGCAAACGGAATGGACTCTGTTCTGCGGATCTCCTGCCAGCACCTTGACGTGAATCAAATATCAATTATTCTAGAGTATAGTATGGATCCTTGCACCTCGAGCCCTCGACCCCATCGATGGATGACGTTCGTTCTAACATTCAGGATGTCTTTCGCGACGTTTTCGAAGACGATGCCCTGCAACTCCGCGACGATCTGACCGCCGCAGACGTGGAACAGTGGGACTCGATCCACCACGTAGACATGATCATTGCCCTGGAACAGGCATTGGGGATTCGCTTCGCCACGGCCGAGGTGGCCCGGCTCAAACAGCTTGGCCAGTCGGCCGGTTCGCTGATCCGCATGGTGGAAGAGAAACTCGCGCGGAAACGGGGTCCCACGGCGCCGTAATGCGATGAAACACTTTATATTCAAGCCGAGGCGGACTAGGGCCCCTGGGTGCGGCTCAACCCTATTTGGAACACGATCATGGCGTTTAATCATCCGATTGTGTTCCTGTTTCTTTGGGGGGTGATCGTTCTCCTCTCGCTGGAGTGGCTCCGTCCCCTGCGGCGACATATATTCTTGCTTGCCAGTCTCGGGTTCGTCGGGTTGTGTTACTTTGCCGCCGGACCGGACACCAAGGCCAATCCCGGTTGGCTGGCCTTCCTTGCGGCGTTCATTGTCCTTCATTATCTGGTGCTGCGGGTCATGCTGCGGTTGCGATCGGCATCCGCCCGATCGACCGTTTATTACGCTTGGTTCGTTGGCATTATTATCATCTTCCTGGTCGTCAAACAATACACCTGGCTGACCGCATGGCTCTTGCCCGGCAGCGAGCGATTGCTCCAGAAGGTCAATGGGTTCCTTTCCCGCGGCGATCCTGCGTTGCCGGTAGTTTCGCTGGGGCTGTCGTACCTGATCTTCCGGCAGATCCACATGGCGATCGAGGTCCGTGACGGGGTGTTGCAGGGCTTCGGCCTGTTGGACTACTTGAGCTACTTGCTTGCCTTCTGGACTTTTGTTGCCGGCCCGATTCAACGCTTCGAGCCTTTCTGCAGCGAATTCCACGGCTTATCGACGGACCGCCAGAGGGCCTCGGCCACGGACGTGCTCATCGGGCTGAACCGGGTCATGTTCGGCTACCTGAAGATGTTTGTCGTCAGCGCCTGGCTCGACACGTTGGCCACGCCGGAAACCTATACGCGGCATCCGGACGTCGGGCACTTGATCGTTTTTCTGCTGGCCTACCCGCTCTTCATGTATATGAACTTCACCGGGTATTGCGACATCGTGATTGGCGTCGCCCGGGCCGTGGGCTTTACCTTGCCGGAGAATTTCAACCGGCCGTTGTTGGCGCGGAACATGGTCGACTATTGGAACCGCTGGCACATGACCCTTTCGGGCTTCTTTCGCGATTACATGTACCTGCCCATCTATTCCACGTTGCGCAGACGCGTGCCGCAACCACTGGCAATGTCGGTCGCGTCGATGTTGGCCTTTTTCGCGATGGGAATATGGCACGACAAGACCGTGATGATGGCCGCGTTCGGGTTGTTTCACGGCGTCGGTGTCGTGATCGTCAACCTGTACGGCGAGTTGCTCAAGAGGCTGCTCGGCCGCGAGCAGATGAAACGTTATCGTCAGAGCCGCGTCGTGCATTTCTTTGCGGTGCTGCTTTGCCAGACCTACGTAGTAGCGGCCTTCCTGTTCTTCGCCTATAATAGGAACCAACTTTACCAGGTGCTTCGATGCCTTCTGTCATACCCAAGCTGATGTGCCTCAGCCCTGCGGATGCTGTCGCTGGCGGGCCAGCCGAACGCGCGGGCAACGGCTTGAAATGGGTGGCCATCCTGGCTTTTGTCGCGGCGCCCTTCGTTTGCGTCTGGACGACCGTCCTAACGATTCCCGACCCGCCTCCGGAGCACGTGGAGAAGGCCGAGTTGCTCCGGCGCCGGACTACGGTCGATACGGTCGTCGTCGGCGACTCGCGCGTCGTTGCCATTGCCGAGGAACCCTTTGCGGCGAATGGTTGGAAGTTCTTCAACATGGGTTTGAGCGGCGTCAGCCCGGAAGACATGGCCATGCAATTGAAGTACGCCATGTTGCACGGCCAAATCCGTCGCGTGGCGATGGGCGTGAGTTTCGAAGGGATGACGGCCCGATATCCTTTCGAATTCAGCCGCTTTCACGGTGCCGGACCGTTCGTCCCGGCGGAAATCGAGGGTTTCGCCACGGTCGGCGTGGGACCACGGCCACTCCAGCGCGCCGTCGGGATTCGCAAGTTTCTGCGGAGCGAGTTACTACCCATTACGAATGCCAATCCGCGACTTCGCTGGCGGGTCGCTCGCGCACTCGGCCGCGAGCTTTCCGGGTTTCTTCCCAACGGTACGATGGACTATGTGGCTATCCGTGAACAGATTGCCGCGGGCGACTACGACTTTGCCCGCCAGCGCGACGCGAAGATTTTTTTCACCCGCGAGGATTCCGAACTTCGGTACTTGGAAAAACCCGAGTTGGCGCCGTACGCACTACAGCTTTATCGCAAAGTCTTTTCCGCACTGCGGGAAGCGAAAATCGCCTGCGTGGTATTCGAGACGGGGCGTACGGCCGAGTATCAGCAGATGATCGAGGCTCGTGCGGAACTGCTCCGACTGCAACAACAGTGGCGCGAGTTCTTCCGGGCCGAATCGTATGGCAGCGTGAAATTTCTCGATGCGGCCGCGACTTGCGATTGCTACGTCGCGAATGACTTCATCGATGCCGTTCACTTCATCGGACCGACAGCGACGCAGCTTGCCGCCCGATTGGCAGACGAACTAGCTGCGCTGGAGAAAGCAAGCACCGACAACGGGCCGGCGTCGCAACGTGCCAAGACCACACCTTGACTTTTTTTGCCCCAAGATGCCTATCATGCTCGACCGCTGGAAAGCCTTTTTTGCGAACCGTCGCGTATTGTTTGCGCTCTTGATTTTTCAGACCGTGCTGTACTGGATGGCTGCGATTTACCTAGGCAGCGAGGCGATACCGGTGGTGTATCAGAGGTTTTGATGTCAAACGGCTTGATCGAAATCATGCCGACTGGCGACACTTCCCGCAAGAGGACGGCGCATTCCAGGAAAGCTGTCGATTCTCAGAACCAATGCTGCCTTTGCGCCTTCAGGGGGTCGTTCAAGTCAACCTTCAAGATCGTCATGGTTCCTGGGTGTACCGGGGGATGCAGCCAGGACGCCTCTCGGATGCTAAAACCAATTTCTCGTTCGGTTCCAGAAGGATATGCGTAATGCCGTTCCGCTCAACGATCGAGCGGGCTTCGTTGGAACTCGACGTGGAAAAGAGCGTTTCGTTGTCGTCCTGGATGCGCTGAAATTCTTGGGGAGCGACCATCGGCGCGGTGCAGAATGCCCACCCTTCGAGGGAATGCGTAGCGTTGGGCTGCGGCCGCAATCAGGTAGGACTTCTGCTTCCCGTCGGGCGAGGAGCCCACGTCGTGCCGGGACGTAGTGAGCAGGGTACCCGGGCCGGTGGAGTCACGGAGATGCTCGAGGCTTGCGAGTCGGCCGCCGTCGAGCACGTTGCTGCAAGGCAGGAACATATTCCATGTGTGGCGTGCAGCTCCCAGGCAGGCAACGAGAACCAGCGTTGCAGCGACACTTAGGGCGAAACGGCGGCCGAGGATCAAGCGAACCGCCAGGGCCCGCCCTGCCAGGTAGCGCACCAGTAAGGCCACGACCAATGTCACAGGAATGCTGATGGTCGGTCCGTAGAGTACGGCGTCGTCACGGTGCCGCAGCAGCGGATAGAGGGCGAAGGGAAGTAGCAATCCGCAGGCCAGCGCCAGGATGCCGAGGTACTTGCGATAGCAGGTGATCGCGGTGATCCATAGCTCGCTCCAGGAACTATCGCGCGAAGCCAGGGCACGGGCAATCGCCGCCATGGGCCCCGCCGCGCAACCGCCCACGAGGACGCTCAGAAAGAAGATGGGATATCCCTGAAGTGAGAATCCGGCAAGCAGGCCGGAGAAGATCAAGAAGGAAAGCGCCAGCACAACCTGGATGCGTCGCGCGTTCCAGGAAAACCAGAGAAGTGCCAGCGCTCGAAAATGGAACAAGAAGAACAGTCCCCCGCCACAAAGCCTAACCGTCACCAGGACCAGGTTGCGAATGTCCAATGCGTTAGGCGCCCGCCGCAGGATCGATTACATTCTCGCTTTTCTCCACCAGCACCCGCCTTAGCGCAGATTCGATGTACGAAAACGTGGAACTGTCGAGCTTGGACCTGCGGTACGAAGGCCACCGCCTGCGAGACCCCGCTGGCGAAGCGCGCCTCCTGGCATCGATCGCCGAGCGCGGCATCGAAGCACCGCTGGAAGGCGTGGACACGTCCGCGGCGCGGTTCCTGCTCAACGGCTTCAAACGCTGCCGTGCCGCACGGAAGTTGGGCATCGCTTGCGTGCCCTACGTGTCGCTGGGCGAGGAGGAGGCGGTGGGAATCCTCAATCTGATGCGAGTTTCCACGGACAAGGCGTTGGGGATCCTGGAGCAGGCCCGCTTCCTCGTCGATCTCGTTTCGATCCACGGCATGAGCGTGGCGGACGTGGCGCAGACCCTCTCGCGGAGCAAGGGCTGGATCAGCATGCGGCGGGGCCTGCTGGAGGAGATGGGGCCGGTGATCGAGCGAGTTCTCTTCCGCGGGGCCTTTCCCGTCTACTCCTACATGTACACGTTGCGGCCGTTCATGCGCATGAACTCGGTCGGCAGGGAGCCGGTCGAACGCTTCGTCGCGGCGGTTGCTGGTCGGCGGCTGAGCGTGCGGGACATCGAGCTTTTGGCCCAGGCCTACTTCCGCGGGCCGGCCTCTCTGCGGGAAGCAATCGACGGCGGCAAGCTGGGCTGGTCCCTGGAGCAGATGAAGAACGTGCCCCAGGACCGGGAAGGCTGCAACGCCTTCGAACGTGCGCTGCTGGGCGACTTCGAGACGCTGCCGAAGTTGATGCGGCGGGTGATGGCGAAATGCCAGGATACGCGCCTGGAGAGCCGGGCTTTCTACGCCCAGGCCAACCTCCTCAGCGGCGGTCTGCTCAGTATCTTCGAGCCGTTTTCAGAAAGGATGAGAGAGTTTTATGATCGATCCGGACGTGTGTAACGCCATTTACCAATTGCACCTGGCGGGGATGCCTCTGCACGAGATCAGCCGGCAATTCAAGATCAGCCGCAATACCGTGCGGGCGGTCGTCCGCCGGCGAGGTGCCGTGCCCCAGACGGTGCGGAAAGACAAGATCCACGTCGCCCCCGAGCTGCTCGCGCGGCTTTACCGGGAATGCGACGGCCGCCTCCAGCGGGTCCACGAGAGGCTGGTGGAGGCGGAAAAGATCCCCATCAGCTATCCCACCTTGACGCGGCGGGTGCGGGAGTCGGGACTGGGCAAGCCGCTCAAGACGCGCTGCGATCACGTGCCGGACGAGCCAGGCCTGGAGATGCAGCACGACACCACGCTATACCAGGTGAAGCTGGCGGGGCAGCCGACGCGGGTCGTCGCCAGCCTGTTGTACCTGCGCTACTCCAAGCGGCGCTACCTGAAGTTCTACCGTGCCTTCAACCGCTTCGCCATGAAGTGTTTCCTGCACGAAGCGCTGATGTTCTGGGGCTCTGCGGCCAAGCAGTGCATCATCGACAACACCAATCTGGCGCGTCTGCGGGGCAGCGGCAAACTGGCGGTGATCGTGCCGGAAATGGCCTCCTTCGCTCGACTCTACGGCTTCGAGTTCTTCTGCCACGAGATTCGCCACCCCAACCGCAAGGCCGGTGAGGAACGCAGTTTTTGGACGGTCGAGACCAACTTCCTGCCTGGCCGCAGCTTCGAGAGCCTGGAAGACCTCAATCGGCAAGCCCTGGAATGGGCCACGGTCCGCCTGGAGCACCGCCCGGCGAGCAAGACGCGTTTGATCCCCGCCAAGGCCTTCGAGCACGAGTGCGGCTTCCTGACCGCGCTGTCCGACCAACTCCCCGCGCCGTACTGCGCTTTGGAGCGGGGAACGGACCCCTACGGCTACGTCGCCTTCGAGGGGAACTACTACTGGGTTCCCGGCAGCCAGCGGGAAGACGTCAAGGTACTGCGCTACGCGGAGCACCTGAAGATCTATCAACAGCGGAACTGCGTGGCCGAGTACCCCTTGCCCGCCGACGGCGTGAAGAACGCGCGTTTCAGCCCTGCGGGGCAGCCCCCGCCGCGCTACCTGCCCAAGCACCGCAAGCACGGTTCCCGGCACGAAGAGCAGCGGCTTCGCGCCTTGGGCGCGGAGGTGGCGGCCTACGTGGATTACGCCCTCGAGACGGCGGGCGTGCAGAGGCATCGCTTCCTGCGGGAACTCTTCGCCTTGAGCCGCCGGGTGACGCCAGCGGTGTTCGTGGCGGCCCTTGCGCGGGCCCTCCGCTACCGCGTGACGCAGATGGAAACGCTGCAGCGCATCGCCTGGTTCTGCCTGAGCCAGGGAAAAGAATACCTGCCCGACGTGGACTTGGACGAGAGCTTTCGCGAGCGTCCGGCCTACCAGGAGGGCTGTTTGACGGACGAACCGGACCTGTCCATCTACGACGAGGGCTCGCAGGAAGACGAGGCCCACGAGAAAGACGACACAGGCCATCAAAACGACAGCGAGGACGAAAATGGACGAGGAACTTGAAAAACTGCTCAGGCATCTCCGCCTGGGAGGACTGCTGGCCCATTGGGACGAGTGGCTGGCCGAGGCCGGCCGCGGGCGTTTCTCTCACCAGCGGCTCTTGAAACACGTGCTCCAGGCGGAATACCGCGTTAAGAGCGAGCAGGCCCGTCTCCTGCGGCGAAAACGGGCGAACATTCCCGAACTACTGGAGATCGAGACCTTCCCCTTCGACCGCCAGCCGAAACTGGACCGCAAGCGAGTCATATCCCTTTACGACCGCTTCGACTACGTGACCAAGAAGCAGAACATCGCCTGGCTGGGACCGACCGGTTGCGGGAAAAGCGGGCTGGCCACCGGCTTTCTGTTGCAAGCCATCGACCGGGGATACCGAGGCTATTTCATCGGCTTTCCCCAGTTGCTGGCCGAACTGTACGCCGCGCTGGCCGACCATTCGGAAGGGAAGGTCCTTCGCAAGTACCGCTCCTACGACTGCCTGGTGATCGATGAGGTGGGGTACGTGGAGATCGAGGCGGCGCAGGTCGGGCTGTTCTTCACGCTGATGCAAATGCGGCACAAGACCAAGACCACTCTGATCACCTCGAACCTGGGTTTCAGCGAGTGGGGATCATTCCTGAAGAACCCGCAACTCACTTCCGCCTTGCTGGACCGGCTGACGGCCAACGGCCACACGATCAACATGAAGAACTGCCGCAGCTTGCGCGTCAAGCTGGACGAAAGCGGAGAAAGCGACGCGGCATGAACTTGGCCGACCTCCGCCGCCGTGCCGCCGCGGCCCGCGCGGTGCCGTTGGAGGCCGTCTTGACCTTCCGCGGCGCGGTGCGGGACGGCCGCGACAGACGCAAATGGCACACGGAACGGGGCCCGCTGTCGATAACGGGCCCCAAGTTCATGAATTGGCACACAGGTCGGGGCGGCGGTGGGGCGATCGACCTGGTGATGCACCTGACCGGCGTCGACTTCCGCACGGCGCTGGTCTGGCTGGAAGAACATCGGGTGACCGCCCCTCTTGCCAGCGGCGAACCCGCCATGCGGGATTCCGGCGGGGAAGCCTTGCTTCCTGAAAGCCCCGGCCGGGTACCCGCTTGCGGGTGGCAGTTACCCCTGCCCGATGGTCGCCTGCTGGGCCGAGTGCGTCGGTATCTTACGGAATGCCGTTGTCTTGCGGCATCGCTCATCGAATCGCTGGTGGAATCCGGCAAGTTGTACGCGGACTGCCGCGGTAACGCCGTCTTCGTCTTGGTGGCGGGAAAGGCCAACCGGCCGGTCGGCGCCGAACTGCGCGGCACCGGGCCACGGATCTGGCGGGGCATGGCGCCCGGTACGTGTAAGGACCAGGGATACTTCTGGATCGGTGCCCGCGGTTCCCGGGAAATCGTTCTTTGCGAGTCTGCGATCGACGCCCTGAGTTGCTTCCAAATGCGTCCGCAGTCGATCTGCATCTCGACCTCCGGCGTTCGTGCCGATCCTCCCTGGCTGGGCGGACTATTGGCTCGCGGTTACGAACTGTACTGTGGCTTTGATGCGGACGGCCCTGGCGACACCGCCGCCGCACGGATGATCGCCCTTCACCCCACAGTCAAGCGACTGCGACCATCCCTCCACGACTGGAACGACGTACTCGCATCCCAGCAGTAACAACGCACTCCTCCGCAAAGCACCGCCCATACGTCGCGCAACCTGCTCACACTACGCGCCGTGAGCCGATCGCGCAGTTTATCTGAGCACCGGCGGGTCAATTTATCCGATCGCCAAAGCATCCGGCCCAGCGCCTTGTCCCGAGTTGTGGCGAGCACCGCGGTCGTGGCTGGAAGGGGCGGCGGCGGCCCAAACCTCTGTACCGCCTGCCACCATTGACGCCATTGCGACTTCGATCCATCGCCGACGCGGCAACCACTTCCCGCAGTCCACCGCCACTCCGCGTCATTAGCAACGTGCTGAGCGGGGCCATTCTACGCAATTCGCTTATCCCAACACCTCCGCCAACCCGCGTCGAGGGCCACCTCCCGCCCGAAGTCGAAGGTGTTTTTCAGCCCGCCGCCAGAAGGCTCATTTTGCCGTGGCCAGGGCGCACGCGGCGATTGGCGGTGCCTCCACGCCGTGCCGGTGTTCTTCCTCTTGCCCCGCTGTCCCAATTTCGCGATTTTCTGTCCTCTCCGAATTTTTTTCGCGAGGCATTGACTTCTGTGGGTTATTTAGTATAATCACCCACAGATTGGCGTTCCCGTCCTTGCCTCAGTCCATCCGATGTCCCACGACCTAAGCTCCTTCCGCCGGCAACTCCACGAAATCCAGCAGCAACTGCCGCCCCTTCTGGAGGCGTTCCTGGGCGCGAGCCGCTTCTACCCGGCTCTCTGTACACGCTCCGCCGTCGCTGTGGAAAACCCACCTGCCACTGTGTCCGGGGCGAGCTTCACGCCAGTACCGTGCTGAGCTACCGTGGCCAAGGCCGGCCGCAGAACATCACTCCGCCGCCAGAACACCTTTCCGCCGTGCGGAGACTCACCGACGACTACCGGCTGTTTCGCCAAGCCCGCACCCAACTCCTGCAGGTGCAGCGACAGATACTGAAGCTCATCGACGGCCTCGAAGCCGCGCGGGTGCAGGAAGGCGAACGCCGTTTCCAAAAACTTCGTGCTACCTTTCCCCCTCATTCCCGCAAGTGATGCCATGGACCTGGTGGTGTTCGAGAACAATAAGCCCTTCGTCATCGACGAGTTCCGTGAAGGCCGTTTCGATTACGTGGAACTGGCCTCGGACGTGGCCGAGACCAAGTTTTTTCAGTTCCTCTTCAGCCAGCAGGTGGTGAACAAGCTGGCGGCGCATTATCCTTCCCCGCGGGAGCGCCATCACGTGCCGATGTGGATGTATCTTTCCAGCCAGCTCTCCTTGCGGCTACACGGCATGCACAGCTTTTACTCCTACCCGTGGATCATCCGTTCCGGCGGCCTGATCGATGCCCTGGGGCCGGAGGTGGCTCGGCGCCGGGTGGATCCCGAAAGCGGTAATGTGGAACTCGATTGCGCGGGGTTCAACGAGCGCAACTTCTATCCGCGGAAGACGCCCTGCGACCAGGACTATGTGCGCAAGTTGGCGCGCGACACGGGACCGCAAGAACTGGAGGATTGGTACAACCGCCACGTGGCCGCGCTGTACGGTGAACTGAAAGCCTACGACGAGGAAGGGCTTTTCATCGTCGACGGCTCGTATCTGTTTGTGCCGGACAACAAGAACTACGAGGGCTCGATACGACTCTTGTTCGACGAGCACAACCATCCTGTCAGCAAGAAGCAGGAGCAGGAGATGACCAAGGCGCAGCGCGACCATTGCCGCTGGCGGCGCTGCTACAAGGCGGTGTTTCTGCTGCATTGCGATGAGGCAGGGGAGCGTTTCGTGGTAGTCGGCGTGCGCGTGCTGCGGGGCAACGAGTCCGAAGCCACCGCGCTGTGGCCCCTGGTGGACACTTTCGTGGAGGCCGTCGGTCAGGGTGTGATGAAGGTGCTCTTGGTGGACCGCGGTTTCATCAACGGTCCGCAGATCGGCCGCTTGAAAACGGACTATGGCATCGACACCGTGATTCCCATCCGCTCCGATATGGACATCCTTGCAGACGTGCAAGGCTTGCAGCAACTGCCCACCACATGGGAGCCGTACGAAGTGCGGCACCGTCCGCCGTTGGCGAGCCAGCGTCCGCCGCGCCCGCCCCATCCCACGGCGCAAAAGCGCGAGCGGAAGCGGCAGAAGACGTTGGCCCGACGGCGAGCGGAGGAGCATGTCCAGGATCCGCCCGACCCGAGCAAAGTGCGAGAGCAGACCCTGATCGCACGTTTCCCCGGACTGACCAGTTGGTCGGATTGTCCCGTTCCCTTGACCGGCGTGCTCTCCAAGGACGTTTATGCTGATGGCCACGAGGAAAGCTGGTTAGTCGTGAGCACAGCGGCGCACTGGAGCGCGCGGAAGATCCGCGACCGGTATGGCTTGCGCACGGACATTGAAGAGCGGCATCGGCAGGTCAAGTGCTTCTGGGACTTGACGCGGTTCCACTCCACGGCCTGGAACCTGATTGTCAGCCAGACAGTGTTCGTGTGCCTAACCTACAGCCTCTTGCAAATCCACCTGATCCAGCAAGGGCACGAGGAGTTGAACCGCCGCACCTGGCCGACGACGCGCCGCTTGCTGCCTGACGGCGATCGGGTGATCGTTTATCGACAACAGTATTTCGGCTTCTTCAGCTTACTCGAGCACATGGAGTTGACGTTGAGTTTACAAGGCAAGGCGCGGCGCAAGGCATTGGCCAAGACGCGCCGTCTACAACAGGGGGTGTTGGGGGCCAGTCTCGGTTGCCCCGCCGAAGCTTGAGGCGTTGCCATCCGTCGCGTGTTACCAATCGCTGATCGGCCTCCGCCGCCAGCCTGCCGTGCCGCGCGCCGATCCCGCCTGCCGCCACCCCGATCGAGGCCGCCTACCACCGCCCTCGCTATCAAAGCCCGGCCGCCGACGCTGGCCGCCGGGCTCGCCAGGCCCGCCGCCCGTTCCGCTTACGTCTGAATCACAGAATCTTCTGTTTGGCGCTTGCAATCCCAAGTCGGTTCGCAGACAATAGAGTGCAGTGGAACCCCACGACACGAATCGCTGGCACTTGACTATGCCGCCGTTGCGATTTGTCAACGGACGCGTCATGAAATCAACGTTTTTTGCCAGGAATCGCAACGCTTCGGATTGTCGCCGGCAGTCGGCCGGTCCACCATAACTCCACTTCCTACAACAAGTTGCGCTGGCAGCTAGGGGCCTTTGGGCCGGTGCTGGCACGCTCTTTGCAAACGAAATAAGCGGCAAGAATCGCCCCAGGGCGGCAACAATTTTCTGGCCGTCAGTCAACAGGCAAGTAACGAAGTCATGAGCATAGGCACCGTTCCACCACTGGTCCAATGGAAACGATGGATACCCACTCCGCCGGTAATGGCGGCGTGGGGAGTTCTATTGCTGGGATTCCTCTGGACCTATTGGGGAACCCTGTTCCACATCGTGCAAGTCTGGTACTCGACACCCGACTATGGTCACGGTTTCTTCGTGCCGATTTTCGCCGGCTTCTTGCTTTGGCAGCGGCAGGAAATGGTCGATCCCTGGCCCGCCAGGGGAACATGGTGGGGAATTCCATTTTTTGCAGTCTTTGCACTCGTTCGCTGGCTGAACCTGTTTCTGAACTACGAGCGCGACATCGATTCGCTGTTGCCATTCTTGATTGGCGTAACGCTGGTTTTGGGCGGATGGCGCGCCTTGCGGTGGGCGTGGCCTTCGATCATGTTCTTGATTTTCATGGTGCCGCTTCCGGATTTCCTGGCCGCAGCGTTGGGCGGGAAGTTGCAACGCGTGGCCACCATCATGAGTGTCTACGCCCTGCAAACCCTGGGCGTCCCGGCCATCGCGCTGGGTGATGCTTCGAACGTGATTCAGCTTTCCGAACCGAACAACAAGCTTGAGGTGGCCAGGGCTTGCAGCGGGCTGCGAATGATGACCCTGTTCTTCGCCATTTGCGTGGGAGTAAGTTTCGTCGTGCGAACACCGGTCTGGAAGAAAGTCTTTTTGATCCTCAGCGCCGTGCCGATCGCTATTATCTCCAACGTCGTACGTATCGTGATCACCGGCATGCTGACCGAGTGGATAAACGCCGACGTGGGAAATTTCGTCCACGACAAGGCCGGCTGGCTGATGATGGTTTTGGCAATGCTGATGATTTGGGGCGAGATGACGCTGCTCTCGGCCCTCTTGATCGAGACGTTGGCCGAAGGGCCGCTTTCCTTCGGCGAGCGGGGAGGTCCCGCGCAGCGGCGAACTTCCCTGGCCGGCCTCGATCCCTTCGGATCCCGGCCCGACAAGCCGCGGGTTTTGCCGCGGGAATAGGACGGCACGTTCGCAGGCGCCCGCGCATCGAAATTCGCAGGTGCTCGCACCTACGCTGCGGACAGAGTTTGGAATCCACGTATTTCGCAGACCCACTTTTCCGAGAAACGCTTTATGTCAACCAACGAGAGTTTGACGCGGTCCGACGCGATTCCTGCGGAGGAGCCCATCACCATTCAGCCGTCGGGCACGACAGCTTATCCGGGACCGGTCGATTGGCTGTCGGGCGGCGATAACGAATCGGCGCAGGCGGGGATCGGCGCCCTGGCCCTGTTGCACGCGGTGCGACGGCACATGCTGATAATCCTGTCGACCGGATTGGCCTTTGCGGCGGTGACCGGCACGACCCTGTGGTTGGTGCAAAAGCCGCAATACAAGGCCGAGGCCCTCCTGCAGTTGGCCCCCACCCAGCCCCGCATTCTCGGCCGCGGGACAGCCGACCAGGCCATGGAGGTCCAGAATGAGTTCGAAATTTTTCGCGATACCCAGAAGAGTTTGATCACAAGCCGCTTCGTGATCATGGCGGCCCTTCGCGATCCGAAATTGAAGAACAGGGCCTGCATCCTCCGCGAGGATGCCACGCACAACACCATCCAATGGCTGGCCAGCGAGATCCGCGTCGACTTTCCCGCCAAGAGCGCCGGCCTCATGCAAGTAAGCGCCACCGAACCCGATCGGGAAGACGCGGCGGTGATCGTCAACGCTATCGTTGATGCTTACATGAACGAAGTCGTTAATTACGACCGGCAGCAGCGGCGCGATCGTCTCAGCGATCTCCAGCAAATCTCCGCGGAGAAAGAGAACGAGGTCCGCACCAAGCGCGAACAGTTGAAACGGGAACTCGAAAACATCGGCGCCGGCGACGACGAAACCATGAAGTCCCGCTCGACCATGGCCTTCACGATTTACGCCCAGTTCCTCGCCGAATTGCAGAAGATGCGCGCGGAACACCGGGCGCTGATCGGCAAGCTACAGGAGACGAAGAGGGCCCTCCAGGATCTGGCCAGCAATGTCACCGAGATCCCCGAGACCGAGGTGGTCATGCTGCTCAACAACAACCCCCAGTACCGCGACCTGCAAAGCCGCCTCCTGATGCTGCAGCAAATGGAGAAGCAACACATGGACCAGGTCGTGTCCGGCACGAAGCCGTCCCCCGGGTACGTGCGGACCAAGGCCGACTACGAGAACACCAAAGCGCAACTGGACACTTTGCAGCAACAGTCTCGCGACATGGTCCGCGGCGCCAAACGCATCGCCTTGGAGCAAGACGTCCGCCGCTTGGAAAGCCAGGTGCAAATCACGGTCGAGCAGTTGGCGGGCTTCGAAAAGGAAGTCGATCGCAAGGCCAACGAGGCCGACTCCATGGGCAAGGGTTCGGTCGCGGCACAAATGGCGCGGAACGAGGTCGATAACGTGCAAACCATCCTGCATGGCGTGGCCGAAGAGCGGGAACGCCTCCGCGTGGAACTCAAGAGCCCGCAACGCGTCAAGATTCTGGGCGACCCGAATTCGCCGGCCGCCGTTCCGGAAAACGAAACTCGCGATTTCCGCTTCATGTTCATCATCGCCGGGTCCCTGCTGGCCTTCTTCCTGCCGGGCGCGGGCATCGTCGCCTGGGATCTCCGCACGGAGCGGATCAACTCCGTGAGCGACGTGTCGAAACGGCTGAAGATCCCGGTGATCGGCACGGTGCCGCAGATCCCGGCGACCGTAATGCGGCGGCTCGGCGATACGACGCAACGCAGCAAGATCTGGAAAATGCGATTCACGGAGTCGGTCGACGGCGTAGCGGCCCGGCTGCTGCGAAAGGCCGAATGCGATCAGGTCCGCGTGATCCTCATCACCAGTGCGCTGGGCAGCGAAGGCAAGACCACGCTGGCCACGCAACTGGCCATGAGCCTGGCCCGGGCCCAGCGGAATACTGTCCTGGTGGACTTCGACTTGCGGCAGCCCAAGTTGAACGGGGCCCTGGGACTTCCGCTGGGACCGGGAGTCTGCGAGGCCATCCGCGGTCAAGGCAACATCGTGGACATGGTCCAGGAAACCGAAACCAGCCGTCTCTCCGTGGTCACCGCCGGTGCTTGGAGCCGCCAGGTGCTCGCCGATCTCAGCAACGGCGCCGTGGGCACGGTGCTGGAGCAACTCCGGGCGAAGTTCGATTTCGTGATCATCGACAGCAGTCCCCTGTTGCCGATCGTCGACACGCGGTTGGTCTGCCAACACGTGGATGCCGTCGTGCTCTCGGTGTTCCGCGACGTCAGCCAGGGTCCCAAGGTCCTGGCCGCCCAGGAGATGCTGGAAGCTTTCGGTGTCCGTGACGTGGAGGCCGTGGTGACCGGCGGCGAGGAGCACGCCAACGCGAAGAATCTGGCCTGCCACGCCACGCTGGTCGACGAGCAGGACGAGCAGGTCGCGGCGGCGGAAACTGAAAACGCGGACTGAAGGAAACCCGGAATCCAATGAAACGCTAGACGAGGAGTACGACGATGGGCAATATCATGGTGCGGATGGGAGTGGTGATCGGAGTTATGCTGGCCGTACAACTGGGGTTCCTGTACGTCGGCCATTTGGCGAGTCCCACGCCAATCGAGCCCCCGCAACCGATTGACGGCAAAGACCAAGACGGCAACGACATCTATCTCAAGGGCAAGGACGGCAAGGACGTGCATGCCGGCTTTCCGGAAAGGATCCCCACGGAGTTCGGCACATGGGCAGGCAAGGATGCGAGCCTTGACGAGCGAAGCTTCAACGAATCGGAAGCGAACGTCGCCGTGTCGCGCATCTATAACAAGGAGGGCCGCGACGTCAAGTTCCTGCTGGCGGAGTACCGATCGCCAAGAACGGGGCTTTACCACAACCCCATGAACTGCTACCGCGCCCAAGGGTTCACGCAGGTCGGCCCCAAGGAATGGCGGCCCTTGAAGGCTGCCAACCGCCCGGACATCAACGTCAGCGTGACGACCTGGGTGAGGAACAGCGAGAAGGTGATCGTCGCCTACTGGTATGAAATCGGCGACTACACCTTGTACGAACGCCAGGACCTGCTGCCGACGCAATGGGCCATGTTCGGCAAGACCAAGTGGCCGGTCATGTTCAAAGTCCTGCTGGAGATGCCGGCCGACGACGCGGAGCAAGGGAAGGCCGATCTCTTGGACGTGGCCCAATTCGCGCGGGAATGGCTGGGTCATAATCAGCCTGTAGTCGACTAAGATCGCACGTAACGTAACTTGAACCTGTTCGACAATGGGTGGCGCCCTTGGTCACGATGAAATCAGCAAAGCATAACGATCAATCGTCCGGAGCGGCCGGTGGCGGCAATCCGCCGGCGGCCAGTGCTGTCGCCAGCAGCGATATCGCCGGCGCTTGGAGAAGCTTCGTGCGGTCGGCCCGGCAGCGGACAAGGAACTACCGCAAGCCCCGCGTCTGGCTGATGGCCCTGCTGCACCTGACGATCTTCGGGTTAGTCTATTGGATGGCTTTCCTGCTCCGCTTTGAATTTGCCATTCCTCCCAAGGACATGGACGTTTTCTGGGGGACGCTGCCCTGGGTCTTGGGAATCAAGTTCACCGTGTTTTTGATTGCGGGTCAGTACGACGGTTGGTGGACCTACGTGACTTTCGGCGACTTAATCGCCCTGGTGAGGTATTCCGTGGCGGCCACGTTCTTCTTCGCCGCGGCCCAGTACTTCTGCGGTTTGGGCTACTCCACGCCACGGTATGCCATTGTCATGGATTGCCTGGGGTCCATCGCCGTGCTCGGCGCCTTGCGAGGCGCGTGGCGGCTGTATCGCGAGCAGTTCTGGCCGATCCTCAATCCCAACGACTTCCGCTGGGCACTCCTGGTAGGCACCGACCACGCCACTGGCCTGCTGGCCAGCCAGATGCAAAGCTATCGCGAGTTGCCGTACCGCGTCCGCGGCCTGCTGGCCGTCGAAGACGGCGCCGTGGGCTCGCGGCTGGGGCAGATCCCGATTCTGGGCCGACTGGAAGACGTCCGCGAAGTCGCCGCCGCCTGCGCCGCCGGCACCGTGCTGGTCACCGCCGGCACCCTGGCCGGTTCGCGTCTGCGGAACCTAATGGACGCCTGCAAGGAATCGGGGCTGGAACTGAAGATCATCCGTCCGATCCAGGACCGCATGGGCGGCGACCACCGCATCCCCATCCGCGACATCGAGATCAGCGACCTTTTGCGCCGCGCGCCGGTGCAGTTGGACATGAACATCATCGGCCGCCTGATCGAAGGCCGCACCGTGATGGTCACCGGGGCCGGCGGCAGCATCGGCTCGGAAATCTGCCGGCAGTTGCTCCGCTTCAATCCGCGCCTGCTGTTGCTCGTCGGGCGGGGCGAAAACCGCATTTTCAAGGTCGAGCGCAGGCTGCGGGCGATGTACTCCGCCGCCGCGCTGCAACCGTGCATCGCCGACATCACCGACGAGGCCCGCGTGCGGCAGCTCTTCGCGCAGTTTCATCCGGAGGTCGTGTTCCACGCCGCCGCCCACAAGCACGTGCCCATGATGGAAATGAACGTCGGCGAAGCGATCCGCAACAACGTCTGCGGCACCAAGACCATGGCCGAACTGGCCGACGAGTTCGGCGTGCGGAACTTCGTCTTCATCTCGACCGACAAGGCCGTCCACCCCACGAGCGTCATGGGCGTGTCGAAGCAGATCGCCGAGCGCTTCGTCCACGCCATGTCCCAGATCTCCGTCGACCTGTTTCACCGTGGTGCGCTTCGGCAACGTGCTGGGGTCCGACGGCAGCGTGGTGCCGATCTTCCAGGACCAGATCCGCCGCGGCGGACCGATCACCGTCACCGACCCCCGCATGACCCGCTTCTTCATGACCATCCCCGAAGCCTCGCAACTGGTGCTGCAGGCCGCGGCGATGGGCCAAGGCGGCGAAATCTTCGTCCTGGAAATGGGCGAGCCGGTGAAGATCGTCGACCTGGCCCGCGACCTGGTCCGCCTCTCCGGCCTGCCGGAAGATTCGATCGAGATCTGCTTCACGGGCATCCGGCCCGGCGAGAAGCTCTACGAAGAGCTTTATTTCGACGACGAGGAAACGCTTCCCACCGCCCACCCCAAGCTGCGCGCCGCCTACCATCGGCCCTTCGCGCTTGCCGAAGTCCGCGAGACGATCTGTCAACTGAAAGTGCTGATTCACGCTCCCGAGGAGGAACTCCGCCGCAAACTTTGCGAGGTTGTCGAAGAATATGCCTGGCAGATCCGCAGTGCCAATGCGGCAGCGGCCAGCGCGGCCCCGGCGCCCCCCGGCAACGTCGCTCCCGGCGATGCGACCCCCGGCGGCAATGGCCATGCCCAGAACCACGATCCCGTCGCACCTCCCGTCCGGGACATTCCGTAGGGAGTGACCGGCACCTCGACTCGGCGCCGTCAGATCATTAGCGAAAGAGAGCATATAATATTCTGTGAGCTACGTTTAGACTAGGCTGTCGGGCCGCGTCGGGGATTGCCGGAGAAATTCCGCCGCATCGCTAAGACCCCTACAGGCCCTACGGTCGGCTGGTAAAGCCCGTCGCAGAAATGCTCTCCGCCGGAAGTGCACATACGATAAATCGCCTGGCAGCCCCTTGCGGCAGGGCAGACATCGGATAGAAATGGTGTAGGTGTTTTTCAATGGGGCCTTGCGCAACCCACGGGAACGGAGTGCGCGCCGACGGGAGTGAAACGATGAAGGTGAGTTCGCTACCATGAACAAACAGCTTTGGCAAGAGAGTTCGATCCTCATTACCGGCGGAACCGGTTCCTTCGGCAAGAAGTGCATCGAGATTCTCCTCCGCGACTACCATCCTCGCAAAATCATCGTCTTCAGCCGCGACGAGTTGAAGCAGCACGAGATGCTCACCGGCGGTTTCGATCATGCGAGCCTCCGCTATTTCCTCGGTGACATCCGCGACGCGGACCGCATGCGGCGGGCGATGGGCGGCATCGATATCGTGATCCACGCCGCGGCCTTGAAGCAGGTTCCGGCCTGCGAGTACAATCCGGGCGAAGCGGTGAAGACCAACGTCGAAGGGGCGCGGAACATCATCGACGCCGCGATCGATTGCGGCGTCAAGAAGGTGCTCGGCCTGAGCACGGACAAGGCCGTCAACCCGGTCAACCTGTACGGCGCGACGAAACTCTGCGCGGAGAAACTGCTAGTGCAGGGCAACGCCTATTCGGCCCCCGGCGGGACCAGGTTCAGTTGCACGCGCTACGGCAACGTGCTGGGCAGCCGCGGAAGCGTGATCCCCGTTTTCCGCGCCCAGCGGCCCGGCGGACGGATTACCGTGACCGACGCCCGCATGACGCGGTTCTGGCTGACGCTCGACCAGGGCGTCCGCTTCGTGCTCAGCAGCATCGAGCGGATGTGCGGCGGCGAGGTCTTTATCCCCAAGATTCCCAGCATGCGGATCGTCGACCTGGCCGCGGCCCTGGCGCCGGAATGCGCGATCGACTTCACCGGCATCCGGCCCGGCGAAAAACTTCACGAAATGATGATCTCCCGCGACGAAGCCCGGCATGCACTGGAGGCCGAAGACCGTTTTGTCATTCTGCCCGAGCACCCCTGGTGGGGCGCGTCGAACTGGGCGGAAGGGAAACCGCTGGCCGAAGGCTTCGAGTACACCAGCGACAACAACACGCAATGGATGTCGATCGACGAGTTGCGGCAGATCCTGGGAGCACATTGTGGCTAAGTCGCGGCTGGCCATTGACGGCGGCACGCCCGTCCGCACGCGGCTGCTGCCTTACGGACGGCAAACGATCGACGACGACGACGTGGCGGCGGTCACGGAGACGTTGCGCTCCGACTGGCTCACCACGGGACCCAAGGTCGCCGAGTTCGAACGGGCCCTGGCCGACATGGCGGGCACGTCCGACGCCGTCGCCGTGAGCGCGGGCACCGCCGCGCTGCACGCCGTCATGTATGCCCTGGGCGTGGGCCCGGGCGACGAAGTGCTCGTCACTACGATGACCTTTGCCGCCAGTGCCAACTGCGCCGCTTTCCTGGGCGCCACGCCGGTCTTCGTCGACGTCGATCCCGATACCTTGCTCATCGATCCCCGCCAGGTCGAGGCCCGCATCACGCCCCGCACGAAGGCCGTGGTGGCCGTCGACTACGCGGGCCATCCCTGCGACTACGATGCCTTGGAAACCATCACGCGCCACGCACGGCCTGGCCCTGGTCGACGACGCCTGCCATGCCATCGGCGGCAGCTATCGCGGCCGGCCGGTCGGTTCGCTCGCCTTGCTCAACGCATTCAGCTTCCATCCGGTGAAACACGTGGCCACGGGCGAAGGCGGCGCCGTGACGACCAGCGATGCCGAGCTTGCCCGCCGCTTGCGGTTGTTTCGCAACCACGGCATCACGACCGATTTCCGCGAGCGGGCCGCCAAGGGCGTCTTCGCCTACGAGATGGTCGACTTGGGCTACAACTATCGGCTGTCGGACATCCAGTGCGCCTTGGGCCTAAGCCAGTTGGCCAAGCTGCCGGCCTCCTTGGCCCGGCGGCAGGCCATCGCCCGGCAGTATGACGAGGCTTTCCGGCAACTGCCGGCCGTGAAGCCGTTGGCTGTTCGCGGCGATGTCTGCCATGCCTATCATCTTTACGTGATCCGCCTGGAACTCGACGCCTTGACCGCGGACCGTGCCGCGATCTTCCGTCGCCTTGCGCGCCGAAGGCATCGGCGTGAACGTCCATTACCTGCCGGTACATCTGCATCCGTATTACCAGGACAAGTTCGGCACGCACAAGGGGTTATGCCCCGTGGCCGAGGCGGCCTACGAGCGGATCCTATCGCTGCCGATGTTTCCGGCCATGACCGACGACGACGTGCGGGACGTCGTGGCGGCGGTCGAAAAGGTCATTTCGCAGTATCATCGATGCCGCTAAGCGATAACGTTGGTATGCATAACGCGACTGTACCCTGCTACCTTATTTCCGCGCTGACAACGTTAGAATACCACGATGCAGACGTTCGAGAAAGTGACGGCCGCCTGAGTCTTCCCGAACCGTAGATTGACCTTCGCATGTCACAATTGCTTGTAGAAATCCCGGAAGATGTCGCCGATGCGTTGCGTCTGCCCCTGACGGAACAAGAGCGCGAGTTGCGAAAAGAACTTGCTCTGGCGCTGTACCAGCGCGGAGTTCTTGCCTTTGGCAAGTCGCGCCGTCTGGCGGTAATGGACTGTCGGGAATTCGACCAGATTCTAGGTGAGCGAAAGGTGACCCGGCATTACACGCAAGAAGACCTGCGCAACGACATTGAGTATGGCAACCGCGGTTAGCAACTCTTCGCCGTTGATCCATCTTGCGGCGATTGGCGGATTTGGGCGAGTTTGACGGAGCATCTGGACCAGTTGCGCGGGGAAGGCGGCTTTTGGATCGACGAATTGTTGTACCGAACGGCATTGCAGGCCGTAAACGAAACCGCGTGAATCCTTGCGGGAGACCATTCGACGACATCGAATAGGCCGATGATCGGTAATACGATTTCGCTGACCAGCCCCTGCCTGGGCGAAGACGACTTCCAGGCGATGGAGCATGCCGTGCGCCGCGGGGCCATCACGGAGGGTTCGATCACGCGGTCGTTCGAAGAGGATTTTGCTCGTTACCTGGGCGTCGCCGGGGCCGTAGCCACGAATTCCTGTACCTCCGCCTTGGTTCTGGCCTTGGCCGTCCTGGAGATTGGCCCCGGAGATGAAGTGGCCTTGCCGAGCTACACCTGCCTGACCGTGCTGAATGCCGTGGTTCAGTCCGGCGCCGTGCCGCGACTGGCCGACAATCGCTGCGACGTGTCGGGCATGGATTACAACGTCGCGGCCGAAGCGCTGAAAGAAGTTCTCACGCCCCGGACCCGGGCAATCATCCTGCCGCACATGTTCGGATCGGCGGCCGATATCGAACCGGTCCTGAACCTCGGCCTGCCGGTAATCGAGGACATTACCCTGAGCTTGGGAGCGATGTATCACGACAAACCGGTGGGGGCGTGGGGCGACATCAGCGTTTGCTCGTTCCACGCCTCGAAGATGATTGCCTGCGGCGAGGGCGGCATGCTGGCGGCCAAGGATCCGGCGATCGTGGCGAGGGTGCGCTATTTGAACGGCTGGGCGGATGAACAACCCGCAGCCCGGCTGAGCGATCGCGTCGAGACTTACCGCTTGCGTTATAACTTTCGCCTCAGCGACGTGGCCGCCGCGCTGGGGCGGTCGCAATTGGCGAAGCTGCCGGCATTCGTTGCCCGTCGGCGCGAGTTGGCGGCGCAGTACGCGGCCCGGCTTGGCCTGATTGTCGGGCTGCGGGCGCCCGACGTGACCGAGCGCCCGAATGCCTTCCACCGTTACCTCGTTGCCGTCGAGCGTGAAACGGTCGTGGGCAGGATCAAGCGATTTGCCGCGGCGGGCATCGAGGCCGGGCGGGGGGTCTATCCGCCGCTGCACCGTTTCCTGGGGCAGCCCTGCGAGAGGTATCCCGGCGCCGAGCAGGCAGTGAGCATGCTGGTCTCCATCCCCATTTATCCGAGTCTGACCGAGAAACAGGTGGAACACTTGTTACAAGTCAGCGCAGAGGTGCTTCGGCCGTAAGATGAGACCCGTAGCGATCATCCAGGCCCGAAGCGGATCGACGCGGCTTCCCGGCAAGGTGCTGAAGCCGTTGGCCGGCCACACGGTGTTATACTACGTCATTCGACGGTGCCAGTTGAGCCAATCGCTGGCCGACGTGGTCGTGGCTACCACGGTTGAACCGGCCGACGACGCGATCGAGGCCTATTGCCGCGAACTGGGAGTGCCGGTCTTCCGGGGCAGCCAAGAGGACGTCCTGTTGCGTTACGTTGAAGCGGCCGCGTGGTCGCATGCCGATCCGATCGTGCGGATCACCAGCGACTGTCCGCTGATCGAGCCGGCGGTGATCGATGAGGCGGTCCGCTTGTACGCGGATAAGCTCCCGGACTACGCCTTCCTTCAAGGTTATCCGCGCGGCACGGGCGACGCGGAAGTCATGAACTTGCCGGCCTTGCAGCGGAGCCTGGCGGAGACGAAACCATCGGACACCGGCCACCGCGAACACGTGATGACCTATCTTACGGACCACCCCGATAAGTTCGCTTTGCAGATCGTCGGCGCACCGGCGGAGGTCCGGGCCTTGGATTTGCGATTATGCGTCGACCGGGACGAAGACCTGGTGGTAGTGCGCGCGATCTGCGAGCGCTTCGCGCCGCGGATCGATTTCCGCCTGGCGGAGATCGTAGCTTTTCTGTCGGAGAATCCCCGCATCGCCGCGCTGAATCGAAATGTGGTTCAGAAACACGAATGACTCCCGGCGCCGTACTGCTGATTCGTGCCGACGCCGGCCTCGAGATGGGCACGGGGCACGTCATGCGCACGCTGGCGCTGGCACAGGCATGGCAGGACGAAGGGGGCAAAGTGGCCTATGCCGTAACGTCGTGTCCAGCCGGTGTGGAGGAGCGGTTGCTCCAGGAAGATATCGAAGTGGTTCGACTTTCGCCGCAGGCCGGGAGCGTAGATGATGCTCGCGCCACGGCCGAAGCCGCTAGGGAGCGCGGCGCGTGTTGGGTTGTGCTGGACGGCTATCATTTTGGCGGTGACTATCAAGAGGTCGTCAAGCGAGGATCCCGGAGTCTATTGGCGGTTGACGATTTTGGCCACGCCGGGCATTACTGGGCCGACGTGGTATTGAACCAAGACTTGAACGCGGAGGAAGGCTTGTACCGAAACCGCGAGCCCTACACGCGGTTGCTCTTGGGGCCCGACTTTGTTTGCCTGCGGCGCGAGTTCCGCCGCCACCCGCAGGCGGGCACCCGGCGACCACAGCGTCCGACCACCGGGCCGGTGCGCAGATTGCTCGTCACCTTGGGCGGCTCCGATCCCGGCAATGTCACTTTGCAAGTTCTCCAAGCCCTGGCCGCAAGCGGATATCGTGAACTGGAGACGATCGTGCTCATCGGACCAAGCAACAGGCATGGCGCCTCGCTGGAAGCCGAAGTCCAACGGCACGGCAACGCGGTCCGCTTGTTGCGAAATCCGCCGAATATCCCGGAGTTGATGGCGTGGTGCGATGCGGCGATCACCGCGGGGGGAAGCACGTTGTGGGAACTGGCCTGCTTCGCCGTGCCGTGCCTCGTGCTGGTCATTGCCGCGAACCAGGGGCCATGCGCGAGAAAGCTCCACGATCAGCAGGCGTGCAAAGTCCTGGGCGAAGCGGCGGATTTCGATTCCGCGGTGCTTGCCGCGGAAATCTCGGTGTTTCTCCGCGATGCCCCCCTGCGCGCCATCCTCGGCCAGAAGTTCGCGGCCCTCGTCGATGGTCGCGGCGCGCAGTGCGCATGCGATGCCATGCGCGCCGAGCCGGCGAAATGCGCAACGTGATTTGTATCACCCATGCATCCGCAGATTAGCCAAACGTCATGTTCGAGTCGCTTCTCCAACGCGTGTTCTTGATCGAAGACCATCTTTATCGCCTGTTCGTGGCCGACTCGCGACGGGCCTATCGGCTGGCGGGAGTGGTCCTTCTAGTCTTGGTTCTCGCGACCATGGGCCTCCTGTTCAGTACGGGTGCTGCACCGCAGCGGCAAGATGGCCGGGATGCGATTAACCTGATCGATTGCACCTGGCGGATCGTGTGCGGGTACCGGCCCCACGCAGATTTCTACGATTACTTTGGAATTACCTCCGCGTTGCCGCTCGCACTCGGCATGCTCGTTTGCGGAAGCAATTGCGATGCGTTGGCCTACGGGCCGGCGCTGTTGTTGCCGGTGTTGACGCTTGCGGCCTGGTGGATCGCCAAACGACGGTTCTCCGCGTTTACCGCCGCCATGATCGCGGCTTTGATTGGCGGATTGATGGTGGGGACTTTCCCCTTGGGTCTCGGCGCGGGCTGGCGGAGTCCGGCCTATGCCATGCAGTACAATCGTTTTGAATGGGCCCTCTTGTCGATCCTGGTCGTCCTGGTCCTCGTGCGGCCCCGCCACGCCCGGGGCCGGGCGGCCACAACTCTTGAAGGGGCAATTGCGGGCGGTCTCGTTGGGCTTCTCCTGCTGGGCAAGTTCAACTATGCCGTCGGCGTCGTCGCCGTAGTCGGCTTGGGTCTGCCGTTGCTGAGATGCTCCCGAGGTTTTTGGCTCGCGTCGTTTACGACCCTGGCCAGTGTCTTGCTGTTCTTTGTTTTTTACATCAGGGGCGATCTGGCTGCGTTTTGGGCCGACCACGCGATATTGGCGGGCTGTCAGTTGCCGAGTGACCGCCTCGTGGTGTTGTGGCGATGCGCATTGGATTCTTGGCCGGAATTGGGGATACCGCTGTTCATTCTGGCCATTCACTTGCGCCGGTTCGCGGTCCCGGAGCAGGCGGGTGGCATGGCGCGAACCGCGTGGATCGACATCCTGCTCGTTGCCGCCGTTTTCGCGGTGAGCTTTGTCGTCACCACGGGAAACGCGCAGGGTTATGCTATTCCTTTGTGGGCGTTGGAAAGTATGATCCTGGCGGAGATTTTTGGCAGGCCGGTCGCGATGCGACGCTTGGCGGAGCAGGATTCGCCCGATAAGGTCGGAGAAGGATGCCGGTTTCGCGTCGGTCTTGGCTATCTGGCGGCAAGCATCGCCCTGTCGCTCTTGGTCGTTCCAGATTTCAGTAGCGTGGCCTACGCCTTCGTGTGGAAGCGCTATCGGGCGGCGCAGCTACCGGAAGACGCGCGGATTCACGCCGAGTCGCTGGCAAGCATGATCCTGCCGCCTACGACCTACGACCCGGCGGAGATTGCTCAGATTCGCGACCGCATGGGTTCTGCCGCCATTCCGCGCAACGTCCCTTCTTACGAATACGCGATCTTCGTCAATGATGGGTTGGAACTGTTGCGGGGCCGCACCGATGCCAATAGTCGCGTTTATGCCCTCGACGTCAACGTGTTTCCCTTCGCGCTTCAACTTCCACCGGCCAAGGGCGAATCCTGCCCCTGGCATCTGAACCGACTCGCCGACGATGCGCACCACCCGCCCGTTAGTCAGATTTTTGCGGGGGTGACGCACGTCATGGTGTCGAAATTAACGCTGGCAAGCAACGATGTTGCGAATTTCAAGTTTATGCATCGCCAGTGCGACCCCTATCTGGAAGAGCACTTCGTACCCGCCGGGGAATCGAAGTTCTGGATTCTCTATACGCGGAAGCACGACCGGTAAGATGAAAATCGCCATCATGCAACCGACCTACCTTCCCTGGAGCGGGTACTTCAACCTCATTGCCCAGGCCGACGATTTCGTCTTCCTCGACGACGTGCAGTTCAGCCACCAGTCGTGGCAGCAGCGCAATCGTATCGTGGTCAATGGCCAGCCTTATGTATTATCCGTACCCGTACTTACCGCCGATCGCGGCCCGCAAACGATTTGCGAGGTGCGGGTTGACGAGAGCAAGAATTGGCGGAAGAAACACCTCCGTACGCTGCAACAGGCCTATGCCAGACATCCTTTCGGCAAGCAGACTGTGGCTCTCGTGGAAGGCGCGATCGGCAGCGGTTCAGACCTGTTGATGGAAATCGACATTGCCATCATTCTCGCCTTTTGCCAGGCCATGAAGTTGACGCCGAAGTTCCACCGCAGTTCCGAACTGGCCGTAACCGGCACCCGTTCGGAGCGTCTGCTGGAGATGTGCCGATTGTTCGCCGCACAGACCTATCTCAGCCCGCGCGGGTCGCAGGACTATCTCGAAGAAGACAGCGTTTTTGCGGGAAGCGAAATCGCGCTGGTCTACCAGCAGTTCGTCCCCGTTCCCTATCCGCAGCGTGGAGTGGCCGAGTTCATCTCCCACATGTCGATCGTCGATCTGGCGGCGAACGTGGGATTCGAAGAAGGGAGAAAGTGCGTTGAACCCGTGGCCGTTTGATCCGCCGCCGATGAAGATCCATGACCGGGAAATCGGCCGCGGCTGTGCGCCGTTCGTGATCGCGGAGATGTCGGGCAATCACAATCATTCGTTGGAAAGCGCCATGGCGATTGTGGAGGCCGCCGCGGCCGCAGGGGCCGACGCCGTCAAGTTGCAAACCTACACGGCCGACACGATTACGCTCGACGTCAGCTCCGGTCCCTTCGTGATTGCCGATCGAGAAAGCCCTTGGGCCGGCCGTCGCCTTCACGAACTGTACCAGGAAGCCCATACTCCCTGGGCATGGCATGAGCCGTTGTTCGACCGCGCCCGGCAACTCGGTTTGATCGCCTTCAGCACGCCCTTCGATCCTACGGCGGTCGATTTCCTCGAAACGCTCGACGTGCCTGCCTACAAGGTTGCCTCCTTTGAACTGGTCGATCTGTCGCTGATCGAAAAAATCGCCCGTACCGGCAAGCCGATCATCATGTCGACGGGCATGGCCACGCTGGCCGAGATCGACGAGGCGGTGCAGGCGGGCCGCCGCGGCGGGGCCAGGGAAGTTGCCCTTTTGAAATGCAGCAGTGCCTACCCGGCAGCGCCTGCGGAAATGAACTTGAGCACGATTCCCCATCTGGCGGCGGCCTTCGGTTTGCCGGTGGGCCTTTCCGATCACACCCTGGGTTTGGCGGCGCCGGTGACGGCCGTTGCGTTGGGGGCCCGCATCATTGAAAAACACCTGGCACTATCGCGAAAACTGCCCGGACCCGACGTCGCCTTTTCGCTCGAACCGGACGAATTTCGCGACATGGTCGCGGCGGTCCGCGCGGCGAAGCAAGCGGTGGGCCAGGTCGACTACGGCGTTAGTCCGCGCGAGGCCGCGAGCCGGGCGTTCCGCCGCTCGCTCTTCGTCACCAAGGACATTCGGGCCGGCGAGTTGTTCACCGGGGATAACGTCCGCAGCGTCCGACCGGCCGCCGGTCTGCCGCCCAAATACCTGGACCAGGTGTTGGGGCGGAGGGCGAACCGCGACCTCGCGGCCGGTACGCCGCTGAGTTGGCAGGTCATCGGCTGAGACTCAAGTAGGTCCCGCTTGCCGAGAGGGACTAGAATTTGCCCGGACCAAGTGAAAATCTCCAATCTCTCTTGCGAAACGTCGCACAGTCGTTTCTCCCCGCAGGAGTCCCTCCCGGCAGGGGGGATCTACGGGCAGTAGGAACCTACCGGCCGCAGTC
Source organism: uncultured Planctomycetia bacterium (assembly GCA_963779975.1). Lineage (GTDB taxonomy): Bacteria > Planctomycetota > Planctomycetia > Pirellulales > Thermoguttaceae > JANXQG01. The sequence continues at coordinate 34,929 of CAWAAL010000029.1, forward strand.
TTGATGCCTTGGCGGGTGGCGAAAAAGCATGTTCGACGAAGTGAACTTGGGAAACGCAGAAACAAGCCTTGTGGCGGCCGTGAACCCCAACGGCCCGACCAGCGATGCGGAACCGCGGCCTCCTGCGCCCGCCGCCCGGAAGCCATCGTTCCTCTACCTGGTGAGCGCCTTGGCTGGAGGAAACGTCATCTCTTCGGTCCTCCGCATGGCTGGGGGGCTGTTGCAGGCCCGCTTTGCCGCGCCCGACGTGCTGGGATTGTTCAACGGCATCGGCCTGGTCCAAGGCTACACGCGGTTCTTGCAGTTGGGTGTGCTGAACGGCCTGAACCGGGAATTACCTTATTATTACGGCAGGGGCGATCTCCAGCGGGTACGGGCCCTCGCCTCGGTCGCCCTGGCGTGGGCCCTGGCGCTGGGCACGCTCGTGGCCCTGGCCTTGTGCGGCATTGCCGGGTGGTGCTTTGCCCGCGGCGAAGGCTGGCTGGCTGCCGGCTGGCTGGCGAACGCCGTGTTGGCCTTCCAGTTCTTCTACGGATCGATGTACCTGCAAGCGACCTACCGCACGGCCCATGACTTCGCCCGGCTGTCGATCGTGAACGTCATCCAGAACGCCCTGGCGGTGGTTTTGGTCGCCCTGGCGGCGGTCATGAATTTTTACGGCCTCTGCCTGCGGGCGATCCTCGTGGCAATCGCGGCGGCGGTCTTGCTCTACGCGTGGCGTCCGATCCGTGTCTTTCCGGCCTGGAACTGGAAAGACTGGCTGCACTTGTTGATCATCGGCCTGCCAATCTTTGCCGCGGGAGAACTGACCCAATTCTGGACGACCCTGGAGGGCACCTTCGTATTCGACATCCTGGGACGGCGGGACATGGGATTCTACACCATGGTCGTCGTCGCCGGCACGACCCTGGAGTTGCTGCCGATAGCCGTTTCGCAAGTCATCTATCCGCGGATGGCGGAACGATATGGCCGCACCCATGAAATCGGCGGGGTCCTGCGGATGGCCGTGAAGCCGATGCTGGTGACCTTTGCCGGGATGACGCCTCTGGTGGTTCTGGGATGGTGGCTCGCCCGGCCGGTGACGCAGGTCCTGCTGCCGAAATACGTGGGCGCGGTGCCGGCCATGCAATGGGCCCTCTTGCCGCCGCTTCTCAGCAGCCTGTTTCCCATCCATAACGTATTCAACGTGGTTCGTCGCCAGGACCTGGATGTCATCGCGGTGCTGATCGGCATGCTGGGCTACTTCTATGCCTTGGCATTCCTGTTCAAGGAAAGTGCCACGGTTAGTCACTTCCCGCAAGCGATGCTTATCGGGCGCACCATACACTTGATTAGCTGCTATCTCCTTCTCGTGCCACTGGTTCTGCAGTCCAAGAGGGCCAAGGCGTGATGTCTGTCCAAGAATCGCCTTCGCACCGTCCCATGAAGCAAATCGACCGGCTCAAGAGCAGCTTAAGGCACATGGGCTCCTGGGCACGGTTCGGCTGGCCGTGAACTTGGTCGTCGGTCCTCTGATGCGAGCCATTCAGCACCTTTGGGTGTCGCGATACATTCGGGCGACCGCACGCCGCTTCGATCGGCAATTCCACGTGGATACGTCGGGCTGGATCGAGGGCAAGGATCTCGACGGCGGCGAAAATACCCGTCATGCCACCGCTTACGACGGAGTGCTGCCAAACCCATTCCGCGATGTCATGGGCCAGATTGGCATTGACTTTGCTAGGTATTGTTTTGCGGACTTCGGGTCCGGCAAGGGCCGTGCGGTCTTGCTGGCGTCGGAGTATCCGTTTGCGAAAATCATTGGTGTGGAGTTCTCACCGAGGCTGCACGAGAGCGCCAGGATCAACTGTTCAACCTATCGAAGCCCGGCCCAGGCCTGCAGGGTCATCGAGTTACATTGTGCGGATGCGACGCAATTTGTCCTGCCGGAAGTGCCGACCGTGATCTTCCTGTTCAACCCATTTCGGGAAGAAATCATGCGGCCGGTCGCCGAGCGAGTACAAGCATCCTTTCGAAAATGCCCACGCAGGATTTTCGTGGTTTATTTCTGGCCCGTCGCTCGCAGCGCATGGGACCGTTTGGAAGAGTTCAAAGCCGTGCCAATCCGCCAGCCGCGCTGGGCGTGGCCTGCGCATCGCGGTCGCGAGATCGTTGCCGTCTGGACCGCCAAAGCAAGCAACGGCCCACATGCATCAGCGGATTCGACATGATGATTTCTAACGACCCTAACTTAGCGGCTGCGCCCGTGGGAGAGCAACCGTCGATCAGTTCACAGCCGGCAAAACAAGACGCCCATGGCGCATGGGAGATTCGCTGCGCCGAAGACCGGCCTTTGTCGCCGGCCGATTGGAACCAGGCCGTCGAGACCTCCGCCGACGCGTGCCTTTACCATCGGACCGAAATCGCCCCCCTCTTCCTGGAGCCGACGGCGCACAAGTTGATCTTCGTCGAATGCCGGCTGGACGGAAGCCTGGTGGGCGGCGCGATGCTCGTCGTTACGGGTTACCGGTGGCATCGGCTTTTCGAGCGGCGGAACATCCGCGCTTCGCTCGGCCCGCTCAGCCTTTCGCCGTTTGTCGTGGACGGGTTGAGAGCCAAGACGGGCGAGGCGGCTTTTGATCGCGTGGTCGATGAGTGTGTCGCTGTCGCGGAAGCCCTACACGCCGACTTTCTCGTACTCTTCGATTCGCCGATATCGCATCGCGTGATGGCGGAACGTCCGATCCAGAACCGCTATTACACGTCGACCGACTGGTCGAACCTGGTGATGTACGATTATGTGATCGATCTTCGTGCGGACAATGACACGATCTGGAAAGGCCTCTCCTCGTCACAACGCGGACATATCAAGAAAGCCCGCGGCGTGCTCCAGGTGGCCATCGGCGGCGAGATTCCCAACGGCCGCGAAGTTTACGTCGACCTGATGGAGACCCTCTTCGATCGCGAGAACTTCCGATTATTGACCCGTGAGCAGCTTTACGGCATTTTTGACAAGGTCTACGGCGGGACGTACGGGCAGGCGTTCTTCGGCCTGGCCGATGGCAAGCCGGTGTGCGTCGCCGGGATTTCCAAGAGCGGCAAAGTCGCCAGCTACCTGCACGCCGCACGGACGGAGGACGCCATGAACGGGGCCGCTTCCTTGTGCCTCTGGAGCGGCATCGAGTGGGCCAAGTCGGCCGGCTGCGAATGGTTCGAACTGGGCGGCATCATTCCGGAAAAGGACCGCGAACGATTGCGGGCAATTCGCGAATTCAAGAAAAGTTTCGGCGGCCAGATCATCCAGGTCCACGGCGGCAGACGAGAGTTTCGTCCCCTGCAGACGGCAACCTATGAATTTGCCGACGTGTGGGGCGTAACGATTAAGAGTTGGTTCCGCAAGGTGAGTCCTTTCCGGCGATAAACCGTCATGCGAGTTCTCTTAACGGCGAAATCGCGATGGCCCTTAACTCGAGTCCTGTTCCATATTTGAAGTCGCATCTGAGCGCGGATTCATGATGTTTGCGGGGAAAACGATCGTGAACACAATTGCTCGTCGTGCGGCTGCGCTGGAGGACAATCTCTTCGGACTGCTTACTGCGAGTTCACAGCGGGCCTACGGTTGCTGTTTCCGCATGTTGTTATTCGTGGTGATGGTGACTTCCATCTTGATGTTTCTCACGGGAGCGGCACTGCAACGCAATGTCGCCTGGGGTTCCTTATCCATCCTGGACGGTGGCTGGCGTTTGGCGCAGGGTTTGCGGTCGCACAGCGATTACTTCGATATGTTTGGCGTCACGTCCTTCATGCCCGCGCTGTTCGGCATCCGGATCGCGGGTTGTGGGAGCGAGGCACTTGCCTATGGACCGGCCATCTTGCTGCCGTTCATGACCATTTGGGCATGGACTGTCGCGAGATGCCGATTTCCCGCTGTGCCCTCCCTCGTGGTCGTTGCGTTTATTGGCGGCCTGATCGTCGGCGCCTTCCCCCCGGGGTACCTTGGTTGGTTGACTCTGGGCTACCAGATGCAATACAATCGTTTCCATTGGTCGCTGGCCTGTCTCTTGGCGTTGATCCTCTTCGTAGAACCACGTCATAAACTGTCCTCCTTGGCATCGGCCTGCGAGGGTATCGGCGCCGGCACGCTAATCGGGCTCTTGCTTGCGGGAAAGATCAGTTATGCCGTTTTCGCGGCGATGTTCTTGATTGCCAGCCTTGCCATCGGGCGTTCCGAGAAGGGCCGTAGCCTTTTTTGGCGGGCCACGATCGCCACCCTGTTCGCAATGATCGCTCTCTATCTATTCTACGTTCGAGGTGATCTTAGATCGTACGGGAACGACCTTTCGCTGGTGTTTGGCGTCCAGCACCCGGGCGAGCGTTACAACAGGTTGGCCTTGGTGCTTACGGCAAGTTGGCGAGAGTTCCTTGTACCCTGCAGCATTGCCCTCATTTACTTGCGCCGCATCTTCGCCAGCGACCAGCCGGCTGAACTCGTTCGCGCACGGCTAAAATGTTTCGTGGCCGCCGCATTCCTGACGGCAGTGGGGATCTTGCTTGCCACGACGAATTGCCAGTTCTATGATATTCCCCTGCGCGCCCTCGTGAGCATGATCCTGGCAGAAGTCCTCAGCCGTCCGGCAGAGTCCCGCGCGAATCCGGGGAATTGGCGGCCGACGGGCGCTCGGAAGCATATCGCCTGCGCACTTGTCTCGGTTATTGCGCCGCGTCAATCGTTCTGCTGGGCTTTTGCGCTCTGGACTATGGCTGCATCGCGTATGCGTTTGTCTGGAAACAGGTTAGAGCAGCCACCCTGCCGAACGATGCAAAGTTCGCCTGCCCCGCACTAGAAAGCATGCTCTGTCAGCCGCCTTCGTACGATCCGACGGAAATCGACGCGGTTCGGAAATCGATGTTGACGACACACAAGAAATGGCTGTCGGACTTCGAAGTTACAATCTATGTCAACGAGGGATTGAAACTGTTGGAGGGCCACACTGACAAGACTAGCCGGATTGTGACCTACGACTGCTGCAATCCTATTCCCGTCGCCCTCCAACTTCCCGTGGCGCGAGGGAGTATGGTGGGTTGGATCCCGTGTCAGTATCTCGATGAATCGCACCACCCGCCGCCGGAGGTTGCGTTTGAGAATGCCACATGCGTCATGGTCCCGAAAATGCCGATCATCGCCTCCGCTTGTGAATTTGGGGAGCGCGTTTGCGGACCGTACGTGCGCGAGCATTTCGAGAAGACCGCGGAATCGCCCTACTGGACGCTCTATCTCCGAAAGTCCGCCGACAAAATCACCGATGCCAAAGATCATTCAGGCCTATTGCCTTACGGTCAAGAATGACCCTATCCAGATCATTGCCCGTATCGTCTCGGCCGGCCCAATCTTGGGAAAAGCTGGTGCGAGCCTTCGACGCCGAACTTGCGCAACCGGAGATTGAAGATATTCCGATTGGATCGACGTTAACCGACTTGCTGGTTATCGAGTTCATCAATGGCGGCGGACAGTGGGGCCTCGCACAGCGTTGTATGGATCGCCTTCGTTGGCTGCGGAGATACCTTACCGCATCCCGCCACTCCGAAGCGGCCGTACCGGTAAAACGCGGACAGATCCTGCTAACGTGGAGGTCGTCGACGGCACGCATCGACGATCTGCTCTTGCCCGTGCTTCAGGCGCTGTCCCCCGATCGTTGCGCGGTGTTGTACAACCATGCGAACATCCTGCCGCAATTGCCTTCCCAAGCGGTTGCGGTCAACTGGACGCAGGCGGTCTCGCATGACCGTCGTCGTTGGCGCCGCGCCTTCCGTCGCTGTTGGCCGGAGTGGCGTTCCCGTTTGCGTTACTTGTCCAAGTCCTTCGGCTTGCCCAGCGGCGCGATGGAACGTTTGAGACTGAACGTCATCGTCAACAGCCAGATCGCCATCGGGTCATTGGGCTTCCTCGAACGCTGTCGTCCGATAGCCGTTGTCACCGATTACGACCGTGCCAGGCTTTCGTCGTGCCTCGTGTTGGCAGCCAGATCTCTCGGGATCCCTACGTTTTCACTCCAGCATGGAGTCATGGATCGCGATGCCGTCGGATATGTGCCGGTAATCGCCGACCGCATGTTTTGCTGGGGCGAGTTGCATCGGCGGATCATGACCGAGGCTGGCCAAGATCCGGCGCACCTGGCGATTGGCGGATGTCCTCGTCTTACTCCCGAATTGGTCGCCGAGCCTCAGAAGGTGCGCGGCCGATTGAGCATCGATCCGTCGCACCGCGTGGTCATGCTGGGTACCTCGCCAATCCCGCCGGCGCAGCGAAAGGTCCTGGCCGAGTGCTTCTGCCGTGCCCTGCAAGAACTTGACGGTATCACGGGCATCGTCCGCCTGCACCCGTCCGAGAGCCTCGAATTCTATACCGATATCGCCGGAAAGTATCCCCAAGTCAAATTCTTGGACAACGTGCAGGTGTCGCTGGACGAGTCGCTCGTTGCCGCGGATGTCGTGGTCGTACAGAACAGCGGCTTAGGAAGCGATGCCCTGGTGAAACGCCGTTTGGTCGTCGTGGTCGATGTTCCAGGATCTCCCCTGGGGCATGGAAAGGATCTTGTCGAAAAAGCCGGTTGTCCCTGCGTGAAATCCCCGCAGCATTTGGCGCAAGCCATCGCTCGCCTCTTCGCCGACGAAGAATACCGCCGCGAGAAACAGGCCGTCGTCGAACGCTACGTCCAGAACTTCTGCGCCTACTACGGCGCGGATTCGGCCAGCAGGATCGCCGAAATGGTCGACGCGACCATCGCCGGGTGGGCTCCGGGCGCGCCGCGAGGCAACTTGCAGGAGTCGCAGCAACAGGGATCGAGCGCCTGATATGTTGAGACGAGTGGCATTGCTCTTGGTCAGAATACTGTCGCTGCCCTTGCGCGTCTGGTGGTTGTGGGAGGATCGCGTTTTCGGCCCGCTCCTGCTTTTTGCCCGGAATGTGGCCTGCGGCCGCGGAGTACGGATCTTCGGCGTGCCGCACATCGGTCGGGCGCCTGGTGCCAAGATCGTCCTGGGCGACCGCGTCTGCCTGCGCTCGCGTACGGCATCAAACGTTTTGCTGGCGCGGTATTGTATCCTGGCGGCCACTGGCGAGCGGACCGTGCTGAAAATCGGCGATGACGTGGGAATTTCCGGAGCGACTTTGGTGGCGACTACGGGCGTTTATATCGGCCCGCGAACCCTTATCGGGGCCGACGCCATGATCCTCGACAGTGATTTCCATCCCCTCGATCCAGCACAACGCCGCATCCACCAGACGGTCGGGGCCTTGAGCGGCCCTGTTCACATCGGCAGCAACGTCTTCATCGGCGCGCGGGCCCTGATTCTCAAAGGTGTCTCGATCGGCGACGGCGCCGTCATCGCGGCCGGCGCCGTTGTAACCAAAGACGTGTCGCCGGGCACCATCGTCGGCGGCAATCCGGCGCGGGTCCTCGGCTCGGTCCATAAACAGAGTTCCCAGGATCAACAACCATGAAACTCCTCGTTACCGGTTCCAGTGGCTTAATCGGCTCGGAAGTGACCCAGCATTTCGACGCATTGGGCTGGGACGTGCATGGAGTGGACAACAACATGCGTGCCGATTTCTTCGGCCCCCAGGGCGATACGCGCTGGAACCAGCAGCGGCTGCAGAGCACCTGCAAGCAGTTCACGCACCACGAACTCGATATTCGCGACCGCCCGGGCGTACTGCGGCTGATCGAGGAGGTGCGGCCCGATGCGATCGTCCACGCCGCGGCCCAGCCGAGTCACGACCTGGCGGCCTCGCGGCCATTCGACGATTTCGACGTCAACGCCGTGGGCACGCTCAACCTGCTGGAAGGCGTGCGGCGATTCGTCCTGGGATCACCGTTCGTCTACATGTCGACGAACAAGGTCTACGGCGACGCCCCCAACGAGTTGGAACTCAAGGAACTGGCAACCCGCTGGGAATACGCCGCGGCCGGAAGATTTTCCGGGCATCCGCGAGGATTTCCGCATCGACCGCTCGAAGCACTCGATCTTTGGGGCGTCGAAAGTGGCGGCCGACGTGATGGCGCAGGAATACGGCCGCTACTTCGGCATGCGGACGTGCTGCCTCCGCGGCGGCTGTCTTACCGGCCCGAGCCATTCCGGCGTGGAACTGCACGGCTTCCTCAGTTACCTTGTCAAGGTCAACGTCGCCGGCGGGCATTACAAGGTCTTCGGCTACAAGGGCAAGCAGGTCCGCGACAATATCCACTCCCGCGACGTGGCCTGTTTCATCGAGCGCTTCATCGCCGCCCCGCGCTGCGGCGAGGTCTACAACATGGGTGGCGGACGCGACAATTCCTGCTCGATCTTGGAAGCCTTCCAGCGGGTCGAGGCCATCACGGGCAAGAAGATGAACTACGAGTACGTCGATAAGAACCGCGAGGGCGACCATATTTGCTACATCTCGAATCTCGACAAGCTCAAGCGGCACTTTCCGGGTTGGACGCTCACGCGGAGCCTGAACGATATTTTCGAGGAGACCGTCCGCGCCTGGCGCGAACGACAGGCCTGAATGGCCGGCAAGATACTCTACCTGAGTTTGTCGATCCCACCCGATACGTCGGGTTCGGCCATCATTGCGCTGAATCTGGCCAGGCAGTTCACGCGCGACGAGATGATCGTGGCGGGCGAAAAACCGTACGGCAAGCCACCCGTGCCATGGAGCGCCGCCTGGCCGGAGCTGCGCTACGTGCAGTCGGTCTGGCCGGTCACCGGCCGCGGCCTGCGATGGTGGCGATGGCTGCAATTTCCCTTCGTGCTCTGGAATTGTCTGTGGATCATCCGGCAGCACGGGGTCGATCGCATCGTGGCAGTCTATCCCAAGGCCCATTTCCTCTTCGCGGGATACTTATTGGCCCGCTTGACCGGTTGCAAGTTGTTTGCCTATCTGCACAACACCTATGAATCGCGGACGGGAATCCATTTGCGCTTTGCGGCCTGGGTCCACGAGTTGGTATTTCGCCGCGCGGCGCATGTGTTCGTGATGAGCGAAGGGATGTCGGCGTTCTTCCGGCAGCGATTCCCTCACATCGAGCAAACGCCCTTGTTGCATTCGTTTAACGAGCCCATCCCGGAGTTCGAGGAGCCGCCGCCCGTCAGTTCGCCTTTGCGGCTGATTTTCTGCGGCAACCTGGTGTCGTGCAAGGATGCGGCCGCCCGCTTGGCCGAGGCTGTCGCCGATTCGCCGGGCACAGCGCTATCGATCCTCAGCGGCGACGATCCGGCGGCACTGCGCAGGTGCGGGCTGTTACGACCGGGAACGAAATGCGAGACGGTTGCTCGGGACGAGGTACCCGGACGATTGCGGCAAGCGGACGTTGTATTGTTGCCGCACAGTTTTGATTACCCCCAGGCCGCGCGCGACGAGTTCCGCACGATCTTCCCCACAAAGACGATCGAATACCTCATTTGCGGTCGGCCGATCCTGGCGCACAGCCCCGCGGATGCCTTTCTCACGAAATTCCTGCTGGAAAACGATTGTGCCTTGGTGGTCGACCGGCCGAAAGTCGACGCCTTGTGCGAGGCGATCCGACGGCTGCGAAGCGACGCCGCCTTGCGGAGCCGGCTCGTGCGAAACGCGCTGCGAACGGCCAGGCAGTTCCAGGCCGCCAACGTGGCGGCGGAATTCAGAAAATGGGTCGACGATCCAATCTGAGCTGAGAATGCGGCCGAGCGGAAATCACGTCTGTTTCTTTTTGCCCAACCTGTGCCTGGGCGGGGCGGAGAAGGTCACCGTGCAATTGGCGAACGGTCTCGCTGCGCGGGGATATTCGGTCGACATGGTTCTCGTTACTGCCGAGGGCGAATTCTTGAGCGACTTGGCCCCTTCCATTCGCATCGTCGACCTGAAAGCACGGCGAATGCTGTGGGCCATTCCGTGCCTTGCCAAATATCTGCGGACATGCCGGCCGTCGGTGGTGATATCGGCTCTGGAACACGTTAACCTGGGCGCCATGCTGGCCCGGCAACTCTCGGCAACTGAGGTGCCCGTTGTCATGGCCATCCATTCGACGCGTTCCATGGCGCCCATGTACAAGCAGGGATTTCGCGGTCGCATATTCCGCTTCTGCGGCCAATGGTGTTTTCGTCGCGCCGCTGGCATTGTCTGCGTTTCGCATGGCGTGGCCGATGACCTGGCCGCTGTCACGGGGACATCTCGGGAGCGGCTGCGAGTGATCTACAACCCGGTTGTCAACCAGCGGATTCTGGATCTGGCCCGCGAACCGCTGGACCACCCCTGGTTCGCGCCGGGGCGCCGCCTGTGGTTCTCGGAGTGGGCCGGTTGACGGCGATTAAGGACTATCCCCTGCTGATCCGCGCGTTTGCCTTAGTACGACGGCAGCATGAGGTTCGGTTGATGATCCTCGGCGAAGGGGAAGACCGGTCCGGGCTGGAAAGCCTGATTGACGAAATGGAACTGGGCGAGAACGTTGCCCTGCCCGGTTTTGCAGCGAATCCCTATAGCTACATGGCGAGGGCCGCGTTATTCGTGCTTTCGTCCATTTCGGAAGCCCTGCCCACGGCCCTCATCGAGGCCATGGCCGTAGGCACTCCGGTGGTCGCTACCGATTGCAAGTGTGGACCGAAAGAGGTCTTGCAGGACGGCCGCTTCGGGGCCTTGGTGCCCGTGGGCGACGTGGTCGCGATGGCCCAGGCGATCGGGGCCGCACTTTCCGCGGCGCGCTGCAAGTTGCCACGGGAAGCCATAGCACCGTATAATATGAGTCATGCGATTGACGAGTATTGCCGGATAATTGCGGAGGTGACGGGTGCATAAACGCGACAATCAGTTCGCGCGGAGCGCGGCGATTCTCGTCGCCGCGCTATGCATGGCCGTCTGGCAACTGCACGGCGCCCGCGGCAACGACGTGGAAAAAGCTTGGGCGGAGGGATACGCCGCTTGCACGCGCGGAGATTTCGACGCGGCGGTTCGTCATTTTAGCAAGGGCATCCAGCTTAATCCGCAAGACGCAGCGCCCTATAACAATCGGGCTTATGCTTACTTGCGTAAAGGGGATAACGACAGTGCCATTGCCGATTACACGGCCGCGCTGCGACTCGACGCCAAGTGTGCCATGGCCTCGTTTTATCGCGGCGCAGCGTATGAGAAAAAGGGCGATCACGATAAAGCCATGGCTGACTACGCTCGGGCCATCCGGTTCGACGCTCGCTTTGCGCGAGAATATTGCGAGTCGGGTGGATCGACAACGACGGTTCCGCCGGGGCAGGAAAGCCGCGAGAACGAACCGCCCCGGGCGGTCAGATCGCACCCCAAGGTGGAGTTGTTCGTAGCTCCGAACGGCAACGATCACAACCCGGGAACGATCGACCGGCCCTTCGCCACGCTGTATAAGGCCCACCAGTGGGTCCGGCCCGGGGAAACGATTAATCTCCGTGCCGGCACGTACCAAGCGCTCCTCGGCTGGGGCAAGAGCGGCACTCGTGCCGCTCCCATCACCGTCAAGGCCTACCGCGGCGAGGACGTTCGACTGCAAGCGTCCGAACAATACCCGTGGTCGCGCGTCGACGATCCGCGCTTCGGCGACTGCTGGAAGACGACGATCTCCAACCGGCCGATACGCTATCCAGGACCGCAGCATACCATCTGGCAGGACGCCGTGCGCGCGGAAAGCGAGCGGCAGATACAAATCTGGGCGATCGTCCGCGACGGATACCCGTGCGCGCCGATGAACGCGGCCGCCGACTTCGCCCATCCCGAACAAGCCAAGGGACTGCCGCTGGTGAATCGCGACGGGCGATTGATTTACGACATTACCTGGTATGATCGCGAGACCAAGGCCCTGTGGTTCAAGCCCGGCCCTTCGCGCATTGCCGATCCCAGCCAGCAGCTCTACGTCACGAGCTCGGCCTGCGGACAGTTCAGCATCACCGCTTCGCACCTGAAGTTCGACGGATTGAAGTTCGAATATTTGCTCGACATCCACCAGCACGACCACCCGACCGACTGCGACATCAACAACTGCCAGATCAAACACGCGCTCATGGGCATTGTGGGCGGCGGCGAGCGCTGCACCTATACGTCCTTACTGGTCGACAAAGTGGGCGACTGGCTGACCTGGCGAAACGGCGAGTACGAGCGCGGCTACTTGTCGCATTGCTTGTATATGAACGGTTCGCGGTGCGTGGTTTCCAACTGCTTCTTCGGCCGCAGCAATAAGGGCGGAGCCATCCAGAACTACCCCGACGGCACGGTGGACAATCTTTTCGACAGCAACGTCCTCTATCATTGCGACGGCGGCAGCATTTTCATGGGGACCAACCGGAACTACATCACGAACAACATCAGTTTGCAGGCAACCTACGGTTTTGGCCCCTATGCCGACGCGCAGGGTTTCACCTTCGCCAACAACTACAGCGAGGCGGACAGTCCGTTCAGCTTCGCCTATCAGGAGGCCCAGGGCAACTGCCGAGGCACGTTCGAGAGATTTACCGTCGCGGGAAACGTGTTCAACAATCGGGGCGGGGCAATCAGCTACCGAGGCAACCTCGTCAACGCAACGTCGTCCCGCATCGACGGCAACGTCTATCTTGGCGCACCGCGATGGATGCTAGGGCTGACGGTGGCCAATCCGCCGCGCAGCGCCGCCCAGGAATGCTCGAAGTTCGCGTCCTACGTGGCGGCCTTGCACACCGTGCCCGGTTGCGGTGCATGGGAGATTTCGTCGCAAGCCCACCGCAACGCGCCGCGGTTCGATCTGGCGGCGTTCGACGCGTTGCTCGACTCCAATCCGACGCTGGACGTGGTGCTATTGAAGGCGCGGCAGTACGTCAAGACCGTCGCGGCTCCTTTTCCCCAGGCGGGACCTGCACTCGATTGAGCTTGGAGTACAGCCTTGTCCAACTTGATTTCCACATGCGCGCGACTCGAAACGGCGAACCGCGCTCGCGCCGCAGTTTGCGGAACGATCGGGGAGGTGACACATGGCTAAGTTGACGCTGCTGCTCTTGTACATGTTCGTCGTCATCATGCCGATCGAGTCGGCACTGTATTTCGAGAACGCGTTTTCGTTCGCCAAAATTCTCGGCGTGCTGTTGCTGGGCTCCGCCTTTGTCGCGTTCCTTTCCGGGCATCCGGTTCGCAGCTTGTCGCCGCCGGTGGCGATGCGCGTGGCCATTTTCATCCTTTGCTGCCTATCGTGTATCTGGTCCTTCGATCAGAGCCTAACGTGCGACAACGTGCCCCGGCTGGCGCAATTGCTCATTTTCGCGCTCCTGATCTGGGAATTTGCCGTCACCTACAAGGATCATCTATGGCTATTTCGCAGTTTTCTGGCAGGCATGGTCGTGCTCATGACGATGAGCTTGCTCGCTCACCGGGGCGCGCAAATGGACCCCGACGTTGCCGAACGCGTTATCGGCGCGGGCCAGGATGCAAATTACGCAGCGTATATGTGCTCCGTGTCCATCCTGGTGGCGATCTACCTGGCGGCTAGCACAGCGCCACTGGACCGCAACCTCCGCTGGTGCTATTGGGGCTTTGTCGTGTGGTGCGCCTTGCAATCGATACTGACGGGTTCGCGAGGCGGCTTTGTCTGTTTGCTGGCCGCGGGGTTGTTCGCGTTCTTCCTGGCGGCCGATTCGCGTCAGGCGTCGGGATCGCGTTGGGCCGCGCGGGCAATTGCTGGCAGTGCAGGCGCCTTGGCCATGCGGTTGGCTTTTGCGGCGAGCGGTCGCATCAGCGTCAAGCGCATCATGGTATTCCTGGTCCTCGTGGCTGTAGTCTTTCTCGTCGCCCGCGCACTCGTGCCGCGGGAGTTGCTTTCACGCGTGACCTTCGGCGGCGGCGGCGGTACCTCGCTGGAGGACGATCCGCGCGTCCGAATCTGGCGGCACGGCCTGGAAGCCTGGGGCCATAGTCCGCTGTTCGGCGTTGGCTCCGGGGCGTATTTGAGCACGGCTCCCGCAGGCGAGAAGCAGCGAGCACCGCACAACACCTATATTTCCGTCCTCGTGGAACTGGGACTCGTCGGCCTGGCATTGTATCTTGTTTACCTCTTCATGCTCTTTCGCGGAGCGGCACGCCTTCCCCGCCGGGAAAAGTTGCTCTGGTTTGGCATCTTGACCGTTAGCTGCATCGAGGCCGTGACATGCGGTGGGCAAGGCGACAAGTTCACCTGGTTCATTTATGCCGTGGCCGTGGTACAGGCCGCGGCCTTGGGCCGACCACTCGGCACACGCGGCATGCGACCCTCCGCGCGCGGATTAGTTCCACCCCACACAGGGCGGCTGCGTCCTGGTTTTCGCAGATAGGTGCTTTTTGAAGACGTTCCCGACAGTCCTCGCCCTGCTGATCGTCCTGCACCTGGCCAAAGTGTCGGCGTTTATCGCCGCCGGGCAGCCGGCGTTGCAGGGCGACGCGGTGGTCTATTGGTCGCTGGCCGATCGCGTCGCGCACGGCGATTGGCTGCTGCTGGAGAACCCGCCGGAAATCACGCGGACGCCCGGTTATCCCTACTTTGTGGCAATGTTCCAAGCAACGTGCGGATGCCGGGCCTTAGTTGCCGTAACGATTGCCCAGCACTTGCTCCTGTTGGCCAGCACGGCCTTGGCCGCCTGGGCCTGTTGGTGCTTGACGGGAAAAAGAAGCGCGATCGTGTTTGGCTTGGCGCTGGCGCTGGGGTGTTTCTCCTGCTACGGCGTCGGCATGCACGTGCTGAGCGACACGTTGCTCTGCTTCTTCCTGACGCTCAGCGCGGCATTGGTTATCGCATGGCGGCGCGGGCCGTCGCCATGGCTGGCGCTGGCGCGTAGGGCTGGCCCTGGGAGCAGCGATCATGACCAAGCCGGTCTCGCAGTTTGCCGTACTGATCATTATCGGCTGGATGCTTTTCGATCGTCGCGCTGACCTTCCGCGGCGGAAGCGGGCGGGACACAGCGGCAATGGTGCTCGTAGCGGCCGCGTGCCTCGTCGCCCCGTGGCTGGTGCGCAACCAGACTTGTTTTGGCGCGACAGCTCTCACCCAGGTCACGGGTCGATCACTCTGGTGGTCTTGTTTCAAAGGTGATCCGGCCGACCGACTGGATCCGCCCTTGCCTTTTGCCGACGGTCCGGCGACGCAATCCATCCGTCGGTCGCTGAGGACGGTCTCACCGCACAATACGTGGGGGACGTTCAAGGCCCTGGTCAGGCTCGGTTGTTCGGAAAGCGCGGCCGACGACTTGATGCTGCGCGGCGCCAAGGAAGGCATCCAGGCCCGACCGTGGCAATACCTCCTCAGCCGTGGCCCGCGCTTTGTCTGGTTCTGGCTTACGCCCAACGAAACCTACCGTCCGTTGACGGGCGACTTCGAGTTTAGCGTCGAGCGTCCCGATTTAACGCTTGGCAAGGCCGCCGCGGCCGGCACAGAGACCGGGCCCGTTGAAGGACAAGCGACCTGGGCGGCCGACTGGTATTTCCGGCGGGGATGTCTCAACGTTCTCTGGCATCCACATCCCCTCGTGTATGCCCTGGCAGCACTGGCGAGCGTGGTCGCGATCGGCCTGCTCGGCCTCACGCCGGCGACGCGGAGAGTAGCCTTGTTTTTTGGGCTTTGGCTGACATACTTTTCCCTGATCACCACGTTGCTCGCTTGTCCTGCCTATCGCTATCGCATGATCCTTGAGCCGACGATGATCATTCTGGTCGTCGGCGGGTGGGAGGCCCTCCTGGCTCGATACGCAAGCAGGCCGCGCGTCGCTGCAGTACAATAAGGAGAACCACGATGAATCCATCCATCGCCACGGCGCCACTCGGATTGTTGGGCGAACCCTCCGCGGTCACCGTTTCCATTGTCGTTCCCGCGGCCAACGAGGAACTGACGATCGGCGAGTTTGTCGACTGGTGCCATCAGGGACTGCGCGAGGCCGGCGTCTCGGGCGAGATCCTCATCATCGACAGTTCCACCGACCGCACCGCCGAACTGGCGGAAAACAAAGGGGCACGGGTCTTGCGCGTGCCCAAGCGCGGCCTGGGCCGGGCCTACATCGACGCCGTGCCCCATATCCGTGGCAAGTACGTCATCATGGGCGACTGCGATCTGACCTACGATTTTCGCGAACTGCGACAGTTCATCGATGCCCTCGAAGCGGGCAACGACTTCGTGATGGGCAGCCGCTTCAAAGGGTTTATCGAGCCCGGGGCGATGCCGCCACTGCATCGCTATTTCGGCACGCCCCTGACGACCTGGATCCTCAACCGCATATACGGCACGCGGTATTCCGATATCCATTGCGGCATGCGGGCCATGACGCTCGACGCGCTGAAGCGCATCGACATCCAATCGCAGTCGTGGGAATACGCCTCCGAGATGGTGCTCAAGGTGGGCAAGCTGCGGATGAAGATGGCCGAAGTTCCGATCCGCTTCTACAAGGACCGTCCCGGCCGATACAGCCACATGAGACGTTCCGGCTGGCTCGGCCCCTGGAAAGCAGGTTGGGTCAATTTGCGGACGATGTTTCTGCA
This sequence comes from uncultured Planctomycetia bacterium, assembly GCA_963779975.1. Taxonomy (GTDB): domain Bacteria; phylum Planctomycetota; class Planctomycetia; order Pirellulales; family Thermoguttaceae; genus JANXQG01. Next base: position 51,406 of record CAWAAL010000029.1, read on the forward strand.
CGCCCCCGACTTTTTCCTTTACAAACTCGGCACGCTGATGCTCGTGCTGGGCGTCTTTCTGACGTGTGTTGTCGTTCGCGGTCCGGTCCAACTGGGACCGCTGGGCCTGAGCTCGCATTCGATGCTCCTGGGCGTCACGCTCTCGGCCACGGGTTTCCTGGCGTTTTTCCTCGGCTTGCTGGCTCGGGTCTACCATAACTTCGACCCACCCTACACGAAAAGAGCTTTGCGAATCTGGTCGTATAACCGGGGCATGGTGCTTGCCGCGTTGCTGGTGGCCGCGGGCCTCACGGTCGATTCCTGGTTAGTTCTCGACTGGATACGCGGCGGCCTGCATCTGCAGGGGTTTTCCTTTTCGGCCGTCCTGGGCTTGTGGGCGGTGATATTGGGCTTTGAAACTTTCGCCTTTACGCTCATCCTGCACATGGTCGGCATGACTGATCGCGGTCCGAGAGCTTGATGCACAACGCGTTTCCACTGGCGAGAGCTCGTGCGGTCGCCGTCCCCTTGGCGATCTGCGCGGTGCTCGCTGCGCTGGCGCTTTACGAATGCACCTTCCACGCCGTCGGTTTGGACCAGGGTGGCTGGTCCTACGAAGGCTGGGCCTGGGAGGCGCACGGCGCGGCGCCTTATAGCGGGACGATGGACAACAAGACGCCCGGCATAATGATGCTGTATGCGATCTTCGTTCGCTATTTCGGCATTACAATCTGGCCGCATGCCGTGACCGCGACGGCCGCTCTCGCGGGAACCGCCTTACTGCTCTTCGCGCTGGCCCGGCGACTGCATGACGAAACCGCCGCGGTTTTCAGCATGCTCTTGTTTGCCCTGACCACCACGTTGCCTTCCTACAACGGCGTGCTATACGTCGAGCCCATGGTGGCCCTGTTCTCGACCGCCGCGTTTTATCTCGTACTGACGCTGTCGGGAGGGGAGAAACCCGCAGGAAACGGCCGCTTGCTCCTCGCGGGCGTCAGCGCGGGAATGGCGATTCTCTTCAAGCAGACAGCCATATTCGACGCCTTGGCTCTATGCATCATCAGTGGCAAGCTGGCACTCGGCCGCGGCGGCCGCATGGCCGAAGCGGCGCGCGGAATCGCCATCATCCTCGCGGGGCTGGCGCTGGCCACACTGGCCGGCCTCATGCCTTTGCTGGCAAGCGGGACGACCCTCCGTCAGTATTGGGAAGGCGGCTGGCTCCTGCTGCTCAAACCGGGAACAGCCGCGTCGCTCACGAACCGCATCTACACATTTGTCCTGGTCTGGGCCGGCATCGGCCTGAAAATGCCGCTATTCTATCCGTTGGTGCTGCTGTTCATCTTGCTCCGCACACGACTTCGGCAGGCGTCGGTTCCGTGGGGTTGCTTGCTCGTATGGGTCGCGCTGACGTTTGTCGGCGTCAACGCGTCCGGGCGACTCTGGGGACATCAGGTGCAAGAGATTCTTCCCGTGCTTACACTGATTGCGGGAATCGGGCTGAGTGCGGCAATCCAGGCCGTCAACGCCGAGAAGCCGCAGCGCCGCGCGTGCATCGCCTGGGGCCTAACCGCGATTTGCGTCCTGTGGGCGCCGGTCGAGCTTTTCGACGTGACCTGCCAGCGCATCGACCGGGAACTGAAAAGTGAGGCGCCGCCGCCGGATAACCGCAAGCTGCTCGGCCTCTGGCTGCACGCGCAAATACCATCGACCGACCCGGTTTTTGTCTGGACCCGCGACGCCGGCGCGATCTACGCATATGCCCAGCGGCTCGCGCCCTCGCGATACTACAACAACCACTTCGGCAGCAACGCGGAAGCGATGGTCGAGGTCCAGCAGGCGATCGAGCGGCAGCCGCCGCAATACGTCGTGCTGGAGAAAAAGCCCTATCCGCCGATCCCGCACGACCTGCAACAGTGGATCGAGGACCATTATTCGCCGAGCGAAGAACGCTTTGGCTACGTGATCTTGAAACGATCCACAAGAGAGTGACTTCGGAGAAAAGCATGCGAATCGGAATTCTTGGGGGCGGCCTGAGCGCCGTGTCGTTGGCCTACTTTCTGCAGGAAGATCCGCGCGTGACGGCCATCGACGTCTTGGAAAAGGAGAGTGCGCCGGGCGGGCTCTGCCGCTCGTATCCCTTCGCCGGCCTGTACTACGACGTCGGTCCGCACATCATGTTCTCCAAGAACCAGGATGTGCTCGACTTGATGGTGGGGCTGCTGGGCGACAACGTCCACAAGCTGCGCCGTTCCAACAAGATCTTCTGTGACGGCCGCTTCGTGAAGTACCCGTTCGAGAACGAGTTGTCGGCCCTGCCGCCCGATAAGCGGGATTGGTGCCTGGAGACCTTCCTCGACAATCCCTACGCCCGTTATTCCCCCAGAACGATGCTCGAATTCTTTCTCGCCACCTTCGGCGAGGGGATCACGAACATCTACCTCCGCCCTTACAACGAGAAGATCTGGAAGTTCGACCCGGCCTTCATGGACACGCAAATGGTCGACCGCATCCCGAAACCCCCGCCCGAGGACATCATCCGCAGCGCCAAGGGCGAAGCCACCGAAGGCTACACGCACCAACTCCACTTCTTCTATCCGCGGCAAGGCGGCGTTCAGTCCTTGCTCAACGGCTTCCTTGACGGACTGGGCGGGAAAGTCGCGGTCCGCGTCAATGCCGCCGTCGAGCGGATCATCCGGGACGACGGCGCTTGGTGGGTGCTGACGACCGACGGCGGAAGCCGGAGTTTCGACCGCCTGGTGTCCACGATTCCAATCCCCGAATTGGTTTGCCGCCTGGAGCCCGCCGTGCCGCAGCATGTGGCGGACGCCGCCCGAGACTTGAAGTTCAACTCGATCGCGATTTGCATGCTTCACGTCCGCCGCGACCGCCTGGGCGACAATTTCGCCATCATGGTGCCCGACGTGGGAATCGTCTTCCACCGCCTCTCGAAGCTCGATTTTCTGCTCCCGGCGGCGGCCACGGATGGAACTGCGCGGCTGATGGCGGAAGTGACCTACGGCGGCACGGGCGCCATTGCGCGGATGAGCGACGCCGATCTCCTCGACCGCGTCGCCGCCGACCTTACGCGCCTCGGCTTTATCGACGGCCCGGGCGACGTGCTCGCCCGCGAGGTCCTGCGGCAGCGCTACGCCTATGTCATCTACGACTTGAACCATCGTCCCAACGTGGAGACCGTGCGGCAGCACTGCGAGCAAGAACTCGGAATCGTTCTGCACGGACGGTTCGGAGAATTCACGTACATCAACATGGACGCCGCGATCGAACGGTCGTTGCAACAATACAAGGTCATTACCGCCAACCTGGAGGCAGCATGAGAACTTTAGTGACGGGCGGCGCGGGGTTCATCGGCAGCCATCTCTGCGATGCGTTGCTGGCCCGCGGTGACGAGGTGTGGTGCCTCGACAACCTCTATCTCGGCCGGGAGGAGAACATCCACCAAGACCACGACAACGAACGGTTCCACTTCCACAAGGCCGACATCCTGGATCGCCGCGAGTTGGACCTGGTTTTTTCCGCGGCGCGGCCGGAAATCGTCTATCACCTTGCGGCGAACTCCGACATCTCGCTGGGAAACCAGGACCGCGGCCTCGATTTGCGGCTCAATTTCCTCACGACGGTGGAAGTCCTGGAGGCGATGCAGCGGCATGGCGCGAAGCAGGTCTTCTTCGCCAGCACCTCGGCGGTCTTCGGCGACAATCGCGAGTTGTTGCGAGAGGAGACCGGGCCGCTGCGGCCCGTGTCGTTCTACGGGGCCTCGAAACTCGCCGCGGAGGCCTATCTCGCGGTTTTCGCCCAGAGTTTCGGCTATCGCGTCTGGATCCTGCGGTTCCCCAACGTGGTCGGCGAACGATGCACGCATGGGGCCGTCTACGATTTCATTGCGCGGCTGCGGAAGGACGCCGCCCGGCTCGACGTGCTCGGTGACGGTTCCCAGACGAAACCGTACCTCTACGTCAAGGACCTCGTCGCCGCCATCCTCGCCGTTTGCCGGCAGGCGCCGGAGCAACTCGCCGTATATCATGTGGCAGGGGAAGGCATGACCACCGTGCGCCAAATCGCCGAAATGATCCTGGAGGAGATGGGACTCCGCGAGACACCGATCGTCTATGGCGGCGGCAAGGTCGGCTGGGTGGGCGATGTGCCGTACTTCAACTATGACAGCAGCAAGATCAAGGCGCTCGGTTTCGCGCATCGCTACGATTCGACCGCGGCGGTCCGTATCGCAATCCGCCGCATCCTTGGGAGGGAGTAGGGCGTGCAAGAACTTCCCAGACAGGTGGTTATCTTGTGCGGCGGCAAGGGTACGCGCATGGGAAACCTCGCCCAGCACGTGCCCAAGCCCATGCTACTGCTCGCCGGAAAGCCGATCCTGGAGTACCAATTCGAACTGGCCAAGCGGTACGGATGCAACGACGCCATCCTTTTGACGGGCCACCTCGGAGAAGTCATCGAGTCGCACTTCGGCGACGGCAGCGCGCGGGGATGGCGACTGCGATACCATCGCGAGGAAGCTCCCTTGGGCACGGCGGGCGCTCTGAAGGAGATCGAGGACCGCCTGGAGGATAATTTTTTCGTGTTCTACGGCGACACGATCCTGGACGTCGACCTGGCCCGATTGGCGGCCTTCCATGCCCAAGGTCAGGCCCAGGCGACGCTCGTCGTCCACCCCAACCATCATCCCTACGACAGCGATCTGCTGGACGTGGACGCCGCCGGGCGAATTACCGCATTTTACCCCAAACCCCGCGATCCGGCCGCCGTACATCGCAATTTGGCGAACGCCGCCCTGTATGTGCTCTCGAGCGACCTCTTGCGGCATGCCGTCCGCGGCAAGTTCGCCGATCTGGGCAAAGACGTTTTCCCCGCCGCCCTGCGCTGCGGCGCCAAGCTGTTGGGCTACAACACACCCGAATACATCACCGACGTCGGCACTCCCGAGCGGCTGCGGTCAGTCGAGGCCGACGTGCTGTCTGGCAAGTTTGCCCGGCTCAACCGCAAGCATGCGCGTCCTGCCGTATTCCTCGACCGTGACGGCGTGCTGAATGTCGACGCCGATCCGGTGGCGTGCGGCGACCAACTGTGGCTACTGCCTTCCGTGGCCGAGGCGATCCGGCGCATCAATCGTTCCGAGCATCTGGCCGTCGTGGTGACGAACCAGCCGGCAATCGCCAAGGGGTTGATGAGCGAGGCCGATCTGGTCGGCGTGCATGCCAAGCTGGAGACGCTGCTGGGCAGGGAGCACGCGATTCTGGACCGGATCTACTTCTGTCCGCACCATCCGGAGAAGGGCTTTGCCGGGGAGCGATTGGAGTATAAGATCGCTTGCAAATGTCGAAAGCCCGAGCCCGGCATGCTGTTCGCGGCGGCGGCGGAACTGAATATCGAACTTGCGAGGTCGTTCATGATCGGAGACCGCACGGCGGACATTCTGGCCGGCGCACGCGCCGGCTGCAAGACGATCCTGGTCCGCACCGGCACCGCCGGGCAGGATGGCCGCTACCCCTGCCAGCCCGATTTCATCTGCAACGATCTTGCCGAAGCGGTTACGGTCGTCCTCGATCGGCCGCACGCCTCGATCCGGACATCAACATCAATCAGCACCTAGGAAGAGGCAGCCATGATCGGAACCCGAACTCCCTTTCGCATCAGTTTTGCCGGCGGCGGCAGCGACCTGCGCAGTTTCTACGGCCGGCGGCAGGGCTGCGTGCTGAGCACGAGCATCAACAAGTACATGTACATCTTGATCCATCCGTTCTTCGACCGGCGGATCCAGGTCAAGTATTCGCGGACGGAGCTGGTCAACAGCATCGCCCACATTCAGCACCCGATCGTCCGCGTGGCCTTGGACCAGTTCGGCCTCGAAGGCGTGGACATCAATTCGATTGCCGACATCCCCGCCGGGACCGGCCTCGGATCGTCTTGTTCGTTCACGGTCGGCCTGCTGCACGCGCTGTACGCCTACACCGGCAAGTTCGCCTCGAAGGAGCAGTTGGCCAAGAATGCCTGCCATATCGAGATCGACGTTCTCAAGGACCCGATCGGCAAGCAGGACATCTACGCGGCCGCGTATGGCGGACTGAACCTGATCACTTTTTACCCCGACGAGACCGTCCAGGTCGAACCGGTGATCATGCCGCAGGGCAAGCAAAACGTGTTGCTGGAGAACTTGATGTTGTTTTACCTGGGAGGCACGCGTCCCGCCGGCAACATCCTGGCCGAGCAGCAGGAGAATATCCATCGCGACCAGCGCAAGGCGGACCAGGTGGCGCGGATGGCGGACCTGGCTCGCCAACTTCGCGAAAGTCTCGTCAACGGCAGCGTGGACGACATGGGACCGATTCTCGATGAAAACTGGCAATTGAAGAAACAACTCTCGACGCAAATCTCCGACCATTGGATCGACACCTGTTACGAAAAGGCCAAACAGAGCGGCGCCACCGGCGGCAAGTTGCTCGGGGCTGGAGGCGGGGGCTTCCTCCTGCTGTACTGCCAAAAACAGGACCGGGAGAAACTGCGGGCCTCCCTCGGCGAACTCCGCGACATGAAGTTCACCTTCGACAGTTTCGGCACGCAAGTCATCTACTACGAGGAAAGCAAAGTCTGGTGATCATGAGCGCAAAACCCCCGGTAACCGTCATTCTCAATGTCTATAACGAGGCCGATACAATCGAACGCGAAATTCGCGCGATCCGGGCCGAGATCATCGAAAAGCTGCCCGGCTCGGAGCTGATCGTCGCGGAAGACGGCAGTACCGACGGCACGAAGGAGATCATCGAGCGGCTCATCGGCAAGTTGGGCATCATCCATTCCACGAGCCGGGAACGAAAGGGGTACGCCAAGGCCTTTCGCGATGCCGTGGCTTTGGCCAAGAACTCGTTGGTGTTCTTCAGCGATACGGGCGGGAAGCAGGACTTTGCCGACTTTTGGAAGCTTTACGAGCATTGCGGCCGGTACGGCATCGTGAGTGGCTATCGCGACGGGCGGACGGACCACCTCTATCGCCGCTGGATGACGTGGACCTACAATTTCCTGCTCCGCTTGTATTTCGGCGTGAAACTTCGCGATGCGGACGCCGGTTTCCGCATCTACCAGGCGGAAGTCATCCGGAAAATCGCCAACGAACCGTGGATCAACCGTCACTTGATTTCCTCCGAGTTGGCCCTCCGCGCCATTTACAGCGGTTACGAGATTAAGGAAGTGCCGGTCCCCTATCGGCCCCGAGCCGGCGTGTCGCGCGGGCTGCCGCCCGGCAAGATCCCGCGCGTGATTATCACGGTGCTGGGGAACTTTGCCAAGTTGAAGAAGACGCTCCAATCGCCCAACTATCGACGTACGGGGAAAATCACCCCCCCAGCACCGATGTCTGCGAGCCCCGACCGTTGATCGAAAGTGAGTGGTTGGTCCAAGACGATTTGGGCGCCAAGGAATTCTGACGGAAGGTCAGGAATATGAACGAAGAAAGTGTACCTCCGCAGACCCGACCACTGCCCGACGGGCTGTGGATCGTGATTGCCGCCTACAACGAGCAGCGGCGCATCGGGGCCGTCCTGGATGACTTATTGAAGGTTGTCAGGAACATCGTCGTCGTCGTCGACGACGGCCCGCGCGATGACACGGCTGCCGAGGTGTTGCAATGGCCCGTCTGGCTTGCCCGCCACGCCGTCAATCTGGGCCAGGGGGCCACGCTGCAAACGGGACTCACGTTTGCCTTGGAACGGCAAGCGGAGTACATCATTACCTTCGACGCCGACGGTCAGCATTGCACTACGGATATACCCGTGCTCATCGAGCGGCTCACTGCGGCCGGTGCCGATTTTGCGCTCGGCTCGCGCTTTCTCGGCAAGGCCCAGGGCATTCCCTGGAGCCGTAAATTCATGCTGCAGATGGCCGTGCTGTTCACGAGAGTCTTCTCGGGAGTGGCCTTGACCGACGCTCACAACGGACTGCGGGCCATGACTCGCCGCGGGGCGCAAGAGATACATCTCACCATGAATCGCATGGAACATGCGTCGGAAATTATCGATCAGATAGCCCGTTCCGGATTGAAGTACGTTGAAGTGCCGGTAACGATCCGCTATACAGTCGATAGCTTGGCCAAGGGACAGAAAACCTCGGCTGCCATCCGCTTAGGCCTCAAACTGCTGTTGGAAAAGGTGATTCGATGAATACGTTTCAGATGATCTTCGTCCCTCTTTGCGCTTTGCTGGCCCTGCGGTCTCTGCTGCGTACGAAGAGCGGGCGCGCGCCGCGATTATCGGGGTTGCTTGGAATCGTGATTTGGTCGGTGGCGGCAATCGCAATTGCCCAACCCGAGCTAACTAGCCTAGTGGCCCGCGCGGTTGGTATCGATCGTGGCGCTGACCTAATCTTCTACCTGGCGATTCTGGGCGGCGTGAGTGTCTGCTTTTACTTCTATCAGCGGAACCGCCAACTGGAGAATTTGATCACCGAACTCGTGCGCCGCGAAGCGATCAGAGATGCGGAGTGCGGAGCGCAGCCGGCCGCCGGAGAGCGGAAATGTCCGAACGGGAGCAGCGTGGCGTAGAACGGAATGCATTCCGTTTGCTCGAAAAAGACAAGGCACGGGAATTTCACGAGCGATTCAGGTAAGACATGTGCGGGATCTGCGGGCTAGTGGGCGATGGATTGCGGGCAAAGGGGCAAGAGCCGATTCGCGCCATGACCGCCTCCCTGGCGCATCGCGGACCCGATGCGCAGGAAGTCTGGTCGGACGGCCAACGTCGGGCCGCCTTGGGGCATGCGCGGCTATCGATTATCGATCTGGAAGGCGGTGCGCAGCCGATGCTCTCGGCCGACGGCCGCTACGCGATCGTCTTTAACGGTGAAATCTACAACTTCCGGCCACTCAAGAAGCTTCTCGAACAGAGCGGGTGCGTCTTTCGCACGCACAGCGACACGGAAGTCCTCTTGCAGGCCTATATCGAGTGGGGCGTGGGTGCTTTGCCGCGACTGGACGGCATGTTCGCATTCGCCATCTATGACGCGCTGGACGGCTCGCTCGTTCTCGCCCGCGATCGAGTCGGCATCAAGCCGCTGTATTACCATAGCGATAGTCGCACGTTTGCCTTCGCATCGGAAATCAAGACTTTGCTGACATTGCCGGCGATACCGCGGCGGCTTGATTACCGGGCCCTGGCCGATTATTTTTCGCTCGGCTATCCGATCGTGCCGACCACCTTCTTCAGCGACATACGCGAGTTTCGTCCGGGCCATTGGCTACGTGTGTGCGGCGACAAACGGCAGGAAGGTTGCTTCTGGTCCTGGCGCCGCGACGAGCAGGATTGGAACGAAGCGGAGTCACTGGCCAAGGCCAAGGAAACGCTGCTGAAAACGCTTGCCGAGCACATGATTGCCGACGTGCCCGTCGGCGCGCTCTTGAGCGGCGGCATCGATTCGTCGCTGCTGGTGGCGCTCCTGGTCAAGGAACTGGGCGTGCGGGTCGAGACGTTCACGGTCAGTTTCGGCGATCGCAGCTACGACGAGTCATCCTATGCGAGCGTGGTCGCGAAGCACTTGGGCCTCGTGCATCGCAAGGTCTCGGTGCCATCGGACTCAATCGCCGATCTGGACGAGATTCACGTCGTCCTCGACCAGTTCGACCAGCCGTTCGTCGACAGCTCGGCGATCCCCACCTACCTGCTCTGTCGCGAGCTGAGGAAGTACGTCAAGGTGGCGATTGGCGGCGACGGCGGCGACGAGACCTTCGGCGGATACCCGCGTTTTTACTACGCCGACTTGGCCAGCCGCCTAGGCCGCTATCCTCCGCCTCTGCTGGCCGCCGCCGAATGCCTGCGGAAGCCCCTGAGCTGCGTCGCCCCGGGCATGGCCCGGCAATTTGGCAAGATCGTCCAAGCCGCCCGCCATCGCGGGCAGCGGCGAATCCTCGATCTGCTCGCCTACAACGATCCGCTCAAGCTGCCGGACTTCCTCACTCCCGAGGCGTACGCGCGGGTCAACGGCTATTCTCCCCAAGTGATTTCCCCACCGCGCGGACAAGAGTCGCTGGACGGTCGCGACATGATCGACGTGACGTTCAACGTCACCTTGCCGGGCGACTACTTGCGGAAGATCGACGTGATGAGCATGGCCCACGGTCTGGAGATTCGCGTTCCTTTCCTGGGCGCCGGCATGCTCGATCTTGCCGCCCGCCTTCCCCATCGCTGGAAATATCCCAGCCGCAACCACGGCAAGGCGCTGCTGCGGACGATGTTGCGACAATACCTGCCGGAGCAGATTGCCGCGCGGAGCAAATCGGGGTTCGGCATTCCGTTGGATACGAGCCTTGTTGCGGTGAAACGAGAGGCGGTGGAGACGATGCTCACTGGCCGCGATGCCCGCATTCGGCCGCTGATCGACGAAAGCTACACGCGAACGATTTGCCGCGCATTCGTCACCGGGGACTGGCCGACGTGGCGATGGAGCCGATTTGGCGTCTATCAGAACGTCTACCTGCTCTGGTCTTTGGAACGTTGGCTGCAAAAGTGGAACCCCACAATCTGATCGACACGCGACGTGAGCGAGGTGCGAGCATCACGATGAAGAAGGAGGCCGACGAGTCCGTAAGGACGACACCCTGCGCGCCGCTGCGCGTCCTGTGGGTATCCCCCAAGCCCGATTTTGCAGCATCCATGATCTTCGTTGAGCGACAGATCGAGTCACTCGCGCGATCCGGGATCGCCGGCCGAACCTACCATTTGCAGAGCCGCACCTCGCCGGACCTGATGTTCCGCGAGTTGCGGCGGCTACGCGCGGAAATCGACGAGTTCCAGCCGGACCTGGTCCACGCCCAATATGGAACGGCGACGGCTTTTCTGTGCGTCGTCGCCACGTGGTTGCCGTTGGTCGTGACTTTCCGCGGCAGCGACTTGAATCCCGATCCGGAGAAGAGCCGCTTGCGCTGTTTCCTCGGCCGTTCGATGTCGCAAGTCTCGGCTTTCCGTGCCCGCCGGGTGATTTGCGTCAGTGAGCAATTGGCCAAGCGATTGTGGTGGGGAAGGCGAAAGACGACAATCATTCCGTCGGGCATCGACACCCGCGTCTTTTGTCCGCGACCGCGCGACGAAGCCCGCGCCGCGCTCGGCTGGAATTCCACGGAGCGAATCGTCTTCTTCAACGGTTCGCATCGCCCGCTGAAACGTCCCGACCTGGCCCGTGCCGCCGTCGCGGTGGCCCGTGGCAAGTGTGGGCCGATACGTCTCGTGGAACTCGACGGCGCACAGCCGCCCGACCGGGTGCCGTTGATGATGAACGCCGCGGATTGCCTAATCCTGACCAGCGATCACGAGGGCTCGCCGAACGTGGTCAAAGAGGCCATCGCCTGCGGCTTGCCCGTCGTCAGCCGCGACGTGGGCGACGTACGGCAGCGGCTGGCCAAGGTCCAGCCCTCGCAAGTCGTCGGCGATACGCCCGAGGAACTTAGCCGGGCCTTGGTCGAAATCCTTGCCCAGCGCGAGCGCTCCAACGGTCCAGAGTTCGCCCGCGAATTCTCCCTGGAGTCGATCGCGCAGCAGATTGTCGCACTGTACGAGAATGCCCTCGGCCGCCTGCGCGCCACGGACCGGAACGCGGGCACGGCATGACGAAGACGATCGATTCCACCCCCCCAAACTCGGTTCCCCGCGTGACCGTGATCGTCCCCTGCCGTAATGAAGGGCGATGGATCGGTCCCTGCCTGCAATCGATCCTTGGCAACGACTACCCCGCCGATTGCCTGGAGGTCCTCGTCGTCGACGGCATGAGTAGCGACGAGACCCCGCAGGTGATCGAGGAGTTCACCGCAAAAGACCCGCGACTGCGATTGATTGCCAACACGAGGAAAATCACTCCTGCAGCCCTCAACCTGGGTATCGCCGCCGCCACCGGCAGCGTGATCGTCCGCATGGACGCCCACGTCGAGTATCCCGGCGATTACCTATCTTCGTTGGTGAAGCTCTTGGAACAATGCGGGGCCGACAACGTGGGCGGCGTCTGCCAGACGCTGCCGGCCAACGATTCGGCCGTGGCCAAGGCCGTGGCTTTCGGCATGTCGCATCCGCTAGGCGTCGGAAACTCGCACTTTCGCATCGGCGCGGCGGAAGACCGCTGGGTCGATACGGTGCCCTTCGGCTGTTACCGCCGCGAGGTCTTCGACCGCATCGGCATGTTCGACGAGGAACTAGTCCGCAACCAGGACGACGAGTTGAACCTGCGGTTGATCAAGCATGGCGGGCGGATCTTGCTCTCGCCGCGAATCGTGTGCAAGTATTTTGCCCGCGACTCGCTCGCGAAACTCTGGCGGATGTATTATCAATACGGTTACTTCAAGCCCCTGGTGGTGCGGAAGGTGGGCGGCGTGATGACGGTCCGGCAACTTTTGCCGCCGCTATTCGTGCTGGGCCTGATCGTCACGGCCCTGGCAGCCCCGTGGAGCCGGCTGGGACTGATCGCCTTGGCGGCGATCGCCGGAAGCTACCTGCTGGCCGTCGCGGCGATCGCGGTCAAGGCGGGCGGCCGGCACGGCTGGGCCATGGCCGCCGCGCTGCTGGGCGTCTTTCCGGCCTTGCACTTCAGCTATGGCCTTGGTTACCTGCGGGGAGTCGTGGAGTTCCTGGTCCTTCGCCGCAAACGCGGAGACGATGCCTGGACCGTTCCGCTGACCCGCTGAGAACAACGAAGAAAATATGGTCGAGTGCTGAAACGTCTGCTGGATATCGCCGTGGCCACGATGGGACTCGTAGTCTGCTTCCTGCCGGGTCTCCTGGTGGCGTTCCTGGTCAAGCTCACGTCGCGCGGACCGGTGTTCTTCCGCCAGGAACGCATGGGCCGGGCTTTCCGCCCGTTTCGCATCTACAAGTTCCGCTCGATGGTGCAACACGCCCCCCAGAAGGGCCACCTCGTGACCTTCGGCGCCGATCCGCGGATCACGTCGCTGGGACGCTTTCTGCGGGCAAGCAAGATCGACGAGTTGCCGCAATTGATCAACGTGCTGCTGGGCGACATGAGCCTGGTGGGGCCGCGGCCCGAGGTCCGCAAGTACGTGGAGATGTTCCGCGACGACTACGCCGAGATCCTCCGCGTGCGGCCGGGCATTACCGATCTGGCCTCGATCAAGTACCGCAACGAGGCCGAGATCCTCGGCCAAGCGGAAGATCCGGAAAAAGAGTACGTCGAGCAAGTCCTGCCGGAAAAAATCCGCTTGGCGAAGGAGTATGTCCGGAACCCCTCGCTCTGGCTCGATTTTTTGATTATCCTGAAGACGATTCACATCGTGGGCCGTGGGCGAGTTGAAAACCCCGGGTCCATCGTCCAAAAATAATACAAGAACTTGACAGGGAGCATGTGATGCGGCGTGGCGCATCCCTGCCTTCGAGACTGAAACCACCCCAGGAGATCTTTGTGGCTGAGCCACGCACACAACCCGAGCAGGCACGTAAAGCCTTGCAGGTGCCCTTCTTTCGGCCCTCGATCGGCGAGGCGGAAATCGAGGAAGTGTCGGCGTGCCTCCGTTCGGGCTGGCTGACCACCGGACCGCGGACGAAGCAGTTCGAAGCCGATTTCGCCGAGGCCGTGGGGGCCAAGCATGCCGTGGCGGTAAATTCGTGTACCGCCGCGTTGCACCTGGCGGTCGAGGCCTTGGGGCTGAAGCCGGGCCAGGCCGTGCTGGTGCCCACGATGACTTTCGCCGCCACGGCCGAGATCGTCCGCTACCAGGGCGCAGTGCCGCTTCTGGTCGATTGCGATCCGCTGACGCTGAACATCGATTTGACCGACGCTGCCAGGAAAATCGCGCGATTTGGTCGCAGGCCGCACGCCGCTCGACCCTTCGCTCCGCGTCGCGGGGATCATTCCCGTACACGTCGGCCGGCGTGATGGTCGACATGGACGCCGTACGGGCCTTTGCCGGGGAACACGGACTGTGGTTCGTGGAAGATGCGGCCCATGCGTTCCCCGCGGCCTATCGTACCGGTCCTCATGCCTCCTGGCGGCGCTGCGGCGAAAATACCTCCACGGTCGCTTGCTTTTCCTTCTATGCCAATAAGACGATGACCACCGGCGAAGGCGGCATGGCGGTGACCAACGATGATGATCTGGCCGCGCGGATGCGGCAGATGTCGCTGCACGGGCTTTCGCACGATGCTTGGAAACGCTATTCGGGCAACAGTGCCTGGGATTATCGGATCGCCGCCGCCGGATTCAAGTACAATCTTACCGACGTGGCGGCGGCGCTGGGCATCTGCCAACTCCGCCGCGCCGAGGAAATGCGACGCCAGCGGGAAGAGATTGCCCGCAAGTACTTCGCCGCTTTGGCCGGCCTGGAGCAGATCGAGTCGCCCTTGGATCCCGAGAATCGCCTCCATTCCTGGCACCTGTTTCCCATCCGGCTGCACCTGGACCGCCTGCGGATCGACCGCAACCAGTTCATCGAGGAAATCCGCAGCCGCGGCGTAGGATGTTCGGTCCATTGGCGGCCTCTGCACCTCCATCCCTACTACGAAGAATCGTTCGGCTGGCGGCCGGAGCAATTGCCCGTAGCGACCCGTGAGTGGACGCGGCTGATCAGCCTGCCGTTGTTCCCGGGATTGCGCGACGAGGAGCAACAGCACGTGGTCGACGTCATTCGCGACCTGTGCCGGGACCGGAACAAGAGAACCTAGGCATGGCGGGCAAGGCGGAATTCGAGCAGATGGAGCAAACCGGAACTTTCGTCGCGAACAGGCGCCAGGAAGGTGTGCTGATCACGCATGAGTAATGCCAAGAGGATCATCTTGCCCGACGGGAAGCGGTTCGCCTTTACCATCTTCGACGACACCGACTGCGCCACGCTGGAGAACGTGCGGGGAGTTTACGCCTTGCTGGCCGAGTTGGGTTTCCGCACCACCAAGTCGTGTTGGGTCGTGGATGGGGACCGGAGTCAAGGCAAGTTTCCCGGCGACACCTGCGATCGTCCCGAGTACCGGCAGTGGTTGCTGGAACTTCAGGCGCAAGGCTTTGAGATCGCTTGGCACGGTCCAACCTGGCACGGCCTGCCCCGCGAGCAGACCCTTGCCGCTCTCGAGACGTTTTACCGTTTGTTCGGCCACTATCCCAAGACGGCCGCCAACCACACGGGGTCGCCGGCAGGCGTCTATTGGGCCGAATCGCGTCTTTCGGGCTTCCGCTCCCGCCTGTACAAATTGCTGACCTTTGGGCGGAATCAGGGCAAGTACCGCGGCCACGTTCCGGGCGACGACAGTTTTTGGGGAGATGCGTGCAAAGAGCGAATCACGTATTACCGCAATTTTGTCTTCCAGGACGTCAACACGTTGAAGGCTTGTCCCTTCATGCCGTATCATGATGCGGACCGCCCGCTGGTGAACTATTGGTTCGCATCGTCCAACGGTCGCGATATTCAGACCTTCAACCGCTGTTTGTCGGAAGCGAATCAGGACCGCTTGGAGGAGGAGGGGGGTGTCTGCATCATGTACGCGCACTTGGCCTTCGACTTCAAGGAAGAGGGCGGGGTCAATCCGCGATTCGAAACGCTCATGCGCCGCCTGGTCAAGAAGAACGGCTGGTTCGTGCCCGTGCATCAGGTGCTGGACTACTTGCGGGGAGTTGGCGGGTCTCACGAGATCACCTCTGCCGAGCGAAGCCGCCTGGAGCGAAAATGGTTTCTTGAGAAGATCCGGATTGGAACGATTTGACGGTCCGGGCGAGGGGATCTGCCGTGATGGGAATTCGCGTTGTCGAGTATGCCGAGCAATGGAACGCCGCGCTGGCGGCATTCAACGCGCGGCTTGCCGCCGGCGGCAGCAAAGTCTGCTTCCCGCCTCCGCCGCAGCGCGACGTTGGGCCGCCGTGGTTTCACCAGGGGTTGGACGAGAGCCGTTTCCTGGCCGTGGAGGAAAGTTCCGCGGAAGGCTGCGCCGTGCGAGGGGCTTATGCCATGAAATTCCAACGATTCTGGCTTTCCGGCGATGTCCTTCCCGTGGCCGACCTCATGCTCCCGGTCTCCGAGGCGATCGTCGATCGCAACTATTCGCATGTTGCCCTGGGGCTGCTCGTCGATGTTCAAGGCGACAGCCGATGCTGTACGGCCTGGGAATGGGTGGATTCCAGGAACCGGTCTGCCCGCCTTCTCAAGGCCGCGGGCTGGCAACTATTCAGCGTGCCGTTCTACTTCCAGATTATCCGTCCCTTTCCCTTCTTCAGGAACATCGATTACTTGCGGAAGTCGGTCATCCGCCGCCTCGCGTGCGATTTTCTGGCCTATTCCGGCCTGGGTTGGTTGTCCGTCGCGACAGTGAGAGTTCTTCATCCGCGGCGCATTGCCCTGAACGATTCGGTTCAGGCGGAAGTCGTCGAGGATTTTGGTCCCTGGGCAGACGACGTTTGGGAGGCGGGCAAGGCGCATTACGGCCTTTGCTCCCTGCGCGACGCCGCCACGCTGCGGAAAATGTATCCTCCCGGCGTTCCGAACTGCGTGCGGCTGAAAATCTCCGCGCAAGGCCGGCCGATCGGCTGGTCGGTGTTGTTGACCACGGCCTTGGCGGGGCACGCCTACTTCGGCCACATGCGACTCGGATCGATCGTCGATTGCTTCGCCGGGCCTGATGACGCGGCCTACGTGATCGATCGATCCCGAGCGTATCTGCGGCGGGGCGCCGACCTGATCGTTTCCAACCAGTCGCATCGCCTATGGCGCACGGCTTTTCAGCTTTGCGGCTTCGTTTCAGGGCCGTCCAATTTTCTCTTTGCATCGTCGAAGGCGCTGACCGAAGCGATGGCAAGGAAGTGCGTTTCGGCAGCCGATGTCCACGTGAATCGAGGCGATGGCGATGGACCGATCAATCTCTAGCCCGACGATGCCCCCCTTACTCGGCGGCAATCCCTTGAGTACAATGCCCGTTTTCGGAGGAATGTACGAAAACATGGATCGCTCCCGCCTCGTCAGCTTGATTATCACGGTCGTCCGCGACATCCACGATCCGAGCGGCACTGCCGGCAATCTGGCGGTCGACGAGAATACCTGGCTGTTCGGTCGGGACGGCCTTTTCGATTCGGTGGGCCTGGTATCCGTGATTCTGGCCGTCGAGCAGGACGTGAGCAATGCCACGGGCAGGGCCATCACGATCGCCGACGAACGCGCCATGTCGCGGACGCGCAGTCCTTTTTTGACGGTCGGCTCGCTCGCGACTTACACGGCGGAACTCCTGCGAGAAGCCGGAGTCCCGGAAGACGGTTGAACGCGATGGAAGGCAAAGTCACGCTCATTACCGGAACCCGCAAGGGAATCGGGCGATATCTCGCCGAACACTACGTGCGACAAGGCCACGCGGTGGTTGGGTGCAGCCGCGCGAAACCCGACTGGACTCTGGAAAACTACCGTCATTTCCAGCTCGACGTAGGCGATGAGAAGTCGGTGCGGACCATGTTCCTGGCGATCGGCAAGGACTACGGCCGGCTGGACCATCTCATCAATAATGCCGGCATCGCGTCGATGAATCACTGCCTGCTGACGCCCCTTCGCACCGTGCATGCCATCCTGTCGACGAATGTCGTGGGCACGTTTCTTTTCTGCCGCGAAGCAGCGAAAATGATGCAGCCGCGGCGGTGGGGGCGGATCGTCAATTTCACCACCGTGGCCACGCCGCTGAAACTGGAAGGCGAAGCCGTTTACGCCGCTTCGAAGGCCGCCGTCCACTCTTTGACCGAAGTCCTGGCCCGTGAACTCGGCCCGCTGGGAATCACCGTGAACTCTTTGGGGCCGACGCCGATCGAGACCGACCTGATTCGCTCCGTCCCCAAGGACCGCCTGGACCGACTCCTTGCCCGGCAAGCGATTCCCCGCATGGGAACCTGCGCGGACGTCGCGAACGTGACGGACTTCTTCCTTCGTGCGGAAAGCGACTTCATCACGGGCCAGAACCTTTATCTGGGCGGCGTATGACGACCAGCGACGAATTCCTCGTGCGGCTGGGCGACCATGCGCAGCGCGAGGCGATGATCTGGCGGGGGCAGGCTTATTTCTTCCGCGACTTGCTGGCCTTGATGGCGGCCCAACAAGCGGAGTTCGTCGCAGCCGACCTGCTTCCCGGAAGCGTCGTGGCCATCGACGGCGATTTCTCGCCCGCCAGCGCTGCCGCGCTGCTGGCCGTGCTGGCCGCCCGCGGCGTTGCCGTCCCGTTGACGGCAAGCGTGGCACGAAAAGCGGCCGAGTTTTGCGAAACAGCCGGCGTCCAGTGGATCGTCACGGTGGACGAGCACGACCGGATGTCGCTACGAGCGACCCCCCGGCAAGCGAGGCCCGAACTGATTGCCCGACTGCGCGCCGCGCAACATCCGGGGCTGGTGCTCTTCACTTCCGGATCGGCCGGACAAAGCAAAGGGGTCGTGCATGACGCGGATCTGCTCCTGAAAAAATATCTTCGGCCGCGTCATTGCTTACGGACTTTGGCCTTCCTGCTGTTCGACCACATCGGCGGCCTGGATACGCTTTTTTACAATCTGGCGAACGGCAGTTGCCTGGTCACCGTCGCCAACCGCCTGCCGGACGCGGTTTGCGCGGCCGTCGAGTCGCACCATGTGGAAGTGCTGCCCGTCTCGCCTTCGTTCATCAACCTCTTGTTGCTCAGCGGCGCGTGCCGGCGGTACGATCTGAGCAGCTTGCAAGTCATGACCTATGGGGCCGAGGTCATGCCGGAAAGCACGCTCGCGCGGCTCTGCCAGGCGCTCCCCCACGTGAAAGTGCTGCAGAAATTCGGTACGACGGAAATCGGCACCATGCGGTCCCATTCGAGGTCTTCGGATTCGGTGTGGGTCAAGATCGGCGGCGAAGGCTATCAGACGCGCGTCGTCGACGAAATGCTGCAAATCAAGGCGGAATCGGCCATGCTGGGATACTTGAACGCCCCCAGTCCATTTACGGAAGACGGTTGGTTCATCACGGGCGATCGCGTGGAAGTTGACGGCGATTACTATCGGATCCTCGGCCGCCAATCGGACATGATCAACGTCGGCGGACAGAAGGTCAATCCCGCCGAAATCGAAGGCGTGCTCATCGATCTCGAAAATGTTCGCGACGTGGCCGTGTACGGCAAGAAGAATCCGATCCTGGGCGAAATCGTCGCCGCCCGCTTTGAACTGGCGCATGGCGAGGAGCTGCAATCCTTGCGCCGGCGGGTGCGACAGCATTGCCAAGGCCGTTTGGCAACGCACAAGATCCCCGGCGAAATCGCGATCGTGCCCGGTCCACTGTATGGTGCCCGCATGAAGAAAATGCGCAACGCCCCCGAACAATAAACCTTAGTAGATCGTTCGGAGGAAACTGGTGCGGATCCCGCGTTTTTCCAAGGTTTCCGCTCATTTCTTCCGAACGTTCTCACCCGTCCCGGAAATGTCTGCGGTAGAGTTCCAGCGACAAGGCCGAGCGGCCGGGCAGGTACGCCAAGATCGACTCGGCATCCGCGGCCAGATCCTGGACCAGCTTCAAATTATTTTCGTAGCCAATATATTCGTCTTTCATGTCGCGAACCAGGTCGTGGACGTTGCGCCGCTGGTAGACCGAGGCCCTGTTCCAGACGGCCCGGCGACCTTGCGCCTGGAGGTAATACGCGGCCCATATATCATCCATGCGGCCGACGTGCGGAAACATGAAGTAGTCGCGCAGGCAGGCACCGCTGACGAAGGTGTTCTGTGAACCGAACGGGCCAGGCTTGTTGGACGCCATGGGGAAACAGTCGCTGTCGAACGTGCATTCCGGGGCATGTTCCATGCGGCAGACGGCATCGACGTCCGGATCGCCGTTCCAGAAATCGGCCTGGATGTCCACCCGCACCGTTTTCCTCGTCTTCCGCATGTAATCACGCTTGGGCAGCAATTGCAGGGGAAAACCGCGGTGCCAGAGGTGCCGATGATTCGTGGCCCCCACCGGATCGAAGGCGGGCAGATCGGTTTCATAGTAATTCACTTCGACTTCGCAGCCGACCAGCAGATTCTCGCCCCAACCTTCCAAGGGAATGTTGTCATCGTCGACCACGGCCACGACGTCGGCCTTCAGGTCTTTGGCCCACAGAAAGCCGAAGTTCCGCCGCTGGATGCAGTTCCAGCCGATCGCCGCGGAGAGGGCCGGATCGTACTTCTCCTGCTCTTCCGGCGGGACGTAAATGCCGCGGCGAAGCCGATAACCAGACGGCGTTTTCTTGTCGCCCACGACCACCAGGTCCCAGTCGGGCAGCGAGTGGAACTTCTCGATCGCTTCCGTTGGTGGATTGATCGTGGTGGTGACGATGACTTTCTTCATTTTCGTGGCGTTTCCCCTTTGAGGATCGATTGCTTGCTCGACAACCGGGTCTTCAACCCGGTACGGAAATAGGCGAAGTTGCTGAAAAACGTGTTCTGCGACTCCCCCTCCGTGCGGGCCTTCCAGACCGAAGGGATCTCGATCACCTGTACGCCCAGTCGCAGCGGCTTGACGAGCGCCTCGAAGAGAAACGAGTGCCGCAGCTCCTCCCACCGCACGCTTTGCACGAGCTTCGTGGGGTAGATCCGGTAGGCATAGGTCAGGTCGGTCAAGCGTTTGCCGTACAGGATAGCGAAGATCGTCTGGAAGGCACGATTCAGAATCAACTTGAGCGTCGAGTAGCCCCGGAACGATCCGCCCTCGAGCCACCGCGAGGCGGCAATGATCGCCGCCGGATGCTTCTCCGCCCCGGTGATCAGTTTCTTCACGTCGTTGGGATCGGTCTCCAAATCACTGGCCATCAGCACGAGATGGCTGCCGCGGGCAAGATCGAAGGCTTCCCGCAGGGCCCCGCCCAGATAGGGCAGCATCTGCTCGTGGACGATCACCAACTCTGGCAGTTCTTCCCGCAGTCGGCTCACGACCGCCATCGCTTCCGATGTCGTCCGCCGGCAAACGACGATCACGATCTCTCGGATCTTGTCTTTCACGTCGCGGAGGATGATCTTCACCGTTTCGTCCAGCGAGCTCGTCTCGTTCATCACGGGCAAGACGATCGTCGCCGACTCGAAACAGATGGTGCGCGAATAGTCCATCAACTGAAAACTCTGGAACAGATCGCATTATCTCCGAATATTGGCAAGAATCAAGGTCCGGACGCGCTCCAACTTGAACAACGGTTTGACTTTATCGCGGTTTCGTGTTTCAATGAAGGTCTATCTGGACTTTTGCAAACTAGGCCAAGCGTAGTTTGGCGAGTATATGATCTGCGTCTTTTCCATATTCACGAACTTGCTGGACGACCCAGGTCAGGGTGGCGCGGAGCGTTTCGTTGGCCATCGCTCGGCAGGCTTCGCCAATGGTCTTCAGGCGACAGAGAGCCCAATCGTGCGCACGGTCCTGCCGCAGTTGGCTCATGAGCAAGCTGTACGCCAGCATCACCAGGTACATGTGCCGGGTCTGGCCCTGGCCGTCGCGAAGCTGACAGTCTCCCATGCCAAGTTGCTGCTTACCGTCCCGATGATAGGTCTCCGTACCCGTCCAGCGATGTCGATACGTCCGCAACACACGACACACTTCCCACGTCGTCCGGTTGCTGACCAGAATTTTGCACGGTTCGGCATCCCGACGATGTTTCCAGAGAATGACGATCCGCACCTTGTGATTCACCTTGGGAATATGCAGAGTGCAGGTGAAGCACCATTGCCGATGATCGCCGCGGCGAAGTTCCTTGCGGTCTTCCGCGGGAATCAAGGCAGCCAGCGCATCCGCCCGCAATTCCTTTCCCTTCCATTGCAGCTTACGATTGAACTTCAGGTCACCCACGTACCCCCGCGGCCGCCCATATTTGTCTTGCTTGGAGTGGATGTGATTCAAGTTCTCGGCGTTGGTGAAATAGCTATCGAACGTGAAATCTCCGGGGATTTCCCGTTCGCAAGTCCAATCGATCAAGTCGCAGAACAACTGCGTATGGTCCTGAAACGTCTCGCCCGTCGCTTCGCATTGCTCGCGCTTCTTGAATCGCCGAAACTCCAACGGATAATGTTTGCCACTGGTGCAAACGTAGTTGACGAACAGATAGTCATGGGCAATCTTGTTACGGTCCTCGGCGTGGTCCCAGTACCACCCCACGTCTTCGATGAGTTGGCCGTCATGATCAATGAGCGTGTCGTCCAAGGCGATCACGCCCTGGTCACTGTAACGGGTTGTCAGGTCACGCTGCAACACTTCCAGTCGGTGCTCGTTGAGGGCCTTTTCGTCCCAGGCGACTTCTGTCAGAAAACGATTCAGGCACGACTGATCGGTAGTCTCTACGAACTCGCCGTTGATCCCGGTGACGGTCTTGTTTGCCGCCACCATCAAACCGGTAAGGTACTCGGCGAAGTGTCTCCGTTGCGGCTCGCAGGAGAACAAATCGCGGAACTCGTCCATAGCTTCACGCACCACCTGGGGATAATCGATAATAGCCGGCATCGTTGGACCTTCCATGGCCCCCCTGAACAGCCCGGCCTTCCTGCGCCAGGCCAAAACGCGAATATTAGACCCAAAAACCCCTGCTTTTTCAATGCCATTTGAAGGTTTGCAAGAGCCCAGGTCTATCTTGAAAGAAGCGGAATCCAACTTGACCGGCCGGCTTGACCCTCAACGCGCGAGAACTGAACGTGGATGAGCATGACAAGCGGACCACGATCGGCTACTGGCTGGCGTTGACGATCGCGGCGCTGGCGATTCGAATCGGGCTGGCGTTCTTTCTGTTCGGCGGCATACCCCAAACGGCCGACGCGCTGGCCTACGCCCAGCAGGCCCGGCAGATGGTTGCGGCCGCGAGCGACGTAAACGTCTACTTCTGGCCGCCCGGACGATCCTTGGCCTTGGTGCCGTTCTTTCTGGCGTTTGGGACGTTGGATTTCGTCGTCCGGGCAAACTCGATTTTTTTTGACGTTGCCTGCGTTCTGATGGTCGCGGCGCTGGCGCACCAGCTGCTCCGCCGGCGTTCCGCGGCAAGACGAAGCGGCTGGGTCGCAGCCCTGTATCCGCCCGCCGTCATGCTTTCCGGGTTCAGCTACTCGATGAACGTCACGATGTTCGCCATGCTCTGCAGCACGTATTTCGCGCTGCTGGCTTGCCGGACCTGCGCGAAGAACGGATGGCTTTCGCTGGGA
This sequence comes from uncultured Planctomycetia bacterium, assembly GCA_963779975.1. GTDB lineage: Bacteria > Planctomycetota > Planctomycetia > Pirellulales > Thermoguttaceae > JANXQG01. The sequence goes on from CAWAAL010000029.1 coordinate 74,509, forward strand.
GCATGGTTTCTATCGGGAGGTTTTCTCGGCTTCGCAGTCCTTACTCGGCCTTCGTCCGCGAGCATCCTGCTCGCCGCGATCGCCGCCTGGATCGGTTTCTTGCTCCTGCGGCGAATCAGGCCGGGGCTTCTTGGCGTTGCCAACCGCATATCGTCGAAAATGACGATCGGCGCCGGGGCCGTCTGTTTGCTCGGCGTGGCATGCTGCCTGGCGCCGGTCGTCAAGCATCAACTCGACCTGGGTGCGGGGTGGTGCGTATCGTCCAATAACGAGGCAACTTTTTTTTACGGCAACAATCCCTATACGCCCCACTACAAGACGTGGCATCTCGGGTCGCACGGGGAGCTGGGCCCACCTGGGTACGAGGCGTATCTGGCGACTTTTTCCGGCCGGGCGGATAAACGAAGCGCCATGCTGCGCGAGGCCTGGCGATACATCTTGCGCGTCCCGATATCTTCGCGCTGAGAACCGCGAACCGCCTGCGGTCCTTCTGGGGATTCGACTACCTCGCGTCGTCCAATGTCAAGATGGCTCGGCCGGCAGGCGGCGCCGCGGCCCTGCTTCTCTGTCTTGCCGCAGAGGCCGGGGGATACTGCCTCGTCATGCCGCTGATCATTTGCGGACTGTTCTTGTCGCGCCGATCGATGGCTGTCGGACATGCCGTACTGCTCGTCGGCTTGGCCCTTGCCTATCAAGTGCCCTACGCCCTCGTGTACGGCTGCGGCAGTTATCGTTTTTCGGTGATGGGCTTCCTCTTCCCCTTCGCCGGCCTTGCGCTCGACGAAATGCGGCGGGAGGGCCGGGAGTTCTGGCAGACGGTCAAGAGCATGCGATGGCTCTGGATTTCGCTCGCGATATTCTTGGTCATCCAATTGGAGTACGCCTACTTCATCTTTGTACACAGCAACAGTCTTGTCGACTGATTCCACTTGCGTAGTAGCTCCATCAACTCGGGTTTCGGTGCGTCATGGATGGATTGACGCATCACGGGGCCGCGCCCGGGGGCGTTCTACGCGACGTCCAAGCATTGATCTCCGATCTCAAGGCGGATTGCGACGTTGGCAGGATCCAGGACTTTTCCCGACTCCGCTCATGGCTGCTCGCCCAGGCGCGGGATCGACCCAGCACGGTTGTCAAGATGCTAGGATGCAAGATCGTCCGGTGTTGGTACGCCACCGATTCCCATCGCCAGGAAGCCTGACTCCTGCTCCTGCAAATCCTGCATGGCACTCCAATTATCCTGGGCGGATGGCGATGCTCGTCCCGGGGCGGCCCGACCAGGGGTCTTGTCGTCGTTGCCTGGGCGGTGGTCATTTGCCATTGGCTCATGGCGGCGATGGTGACATCCATCTTGCGCTTCTTGGTGCCGGCGATGTTCTTGCTGCTGTTGCTGGTGCCGGGTATCTTTCCGGAAAAACAGGCACGGACCGGATTGGGCCGAAGTGACGACTGAGTAATTGAAAATGTCGGGTGGCACGTCCCTGAGCTTGCGAAGGGCGTGAAATTTCAATTACCGAATTCGCGGCCCAAATCCCTTCTATTCCGGTGGTTTCTCGAGTGGCTTCAGGCTTGGAGCCTTTGGTTCGCTGCAGATCAGTGATTGGGCCTCTGTCCGTAGCAACCGCTCTTCGAGCAGCGTTTCCCATGGTGGCTTCGCACCAGGTCGACCATCGGCGCGAGTCCGCGCGGTCGTCCATTTGTTTGACCGCCTTCTCCAGGAAACCGCGGGCTTCTTTCGCGTGACCGAGTTGATAATGGGTCATGGCCAGGAACAGGCAGTTCCTAGCGGTGCCCCCGTCGCCTTCCGACAGCACGCCTTTGTCGAGTTGTTCCAGGGCCGCTGGGAACTGCCCACGACGGTACAGGACTGCCCCAAGCGTAGTATATGCGGCACTCTCCGGTTTGGCTGCCACGGCCTGCTCCGCCAGGACCATGCATCGTTTCAGGTCGCTTACGGCTTCGGGGCCGAGGGCGCAGACCCAGGCAACATCATGGGCCGTGGCCGGGTTCTTGGTTTCGCCGAACCGCTGAAACATATCCCGGCATACGCCGCGGTATGCCACGATGCCCTTCGCGCGGAGTTGCACGCGCGCGAGTCGCCCCCATGCGCTAGACGAGTCGGGCTGCAAGTTCGTGCATTTGACAAAGTCCGCAGCCGCGGCATCCCAATTGCCCAAGGCGGTATGAGTTGCACCTCGTTCCGAATAGGACGAGAAATCTTCCGGGCTCAACTCGATGGCCTTCGTGTACGCGGCGACGGCCTCGGTAGATCTTCCCATCGCAGTAAGAGCCTGCGCACGGCCGCAGTAGGCGTTTCTCGAGAATTGCCGGGCAGCCGCCTGCAGCGAGCCTGCTAGGAGGAGCCGCTCGAGAGTTGTGATCGATTGCGCGTATCGTTCCAGTGCGACCGCCGGATTGCCCGTGTTCCGGAACTGGTGGGCGATGTTGCAGTAGGCCCCGCCCAGCAGCAGCGTGTCTCTTTCGACGGGCGGCGATTTCCTGACGAGGCGCTCGTAGATCGCTATGGCCTCGTCGTACGCGCGCTTGGCCTCGTCGAATCGGTTACAGTTCAAGCAGACCGATCCCAGGTCAAAATAAACTTCGGCCAGGTTTCGCTGGCATGTCCAGTCGTGAGGGTTCTTCTCGACGGCTGGCCGCCAAAGCGCGATGGCCAACTGGAAGGCGGCGATGGCCTGGTCGTGCCGACCGGCATTCTCATGGTTCTTTCCGGCCTGCGAGAGGGCCTGCAGGTCGTCCGGGCTGGTGGTCACGCTCTCGATCTTCCTGTCCTTGGATCCGATCGTTTGCCAACGAAAGACGGTAGCCCGGAAATCGGATGGTATGACGGCGTACTCACCTTGGGAGCAGGCGCGGTAGGGGTAATCGTCCACGTTCCCGCCAAACGAGAACCGCCCTTGATCAACGAGCCCTCGGTCGTCGAGCGCGAAAACTGCACCTCCCGTGAATAGAAGTTGCTTCCCGCCAACGACCATCAGCGCTGCCGTTTTTCCGCTGGCGGATACCGGCTCGCCAATCGGCTTCAGCTTGCCGGGCTCGGCTTGCTCGAACAGTGCAGCTTGTGTATCCGTGAGGACGATGACTCTCTTTTCGCCCGCAGAAATGATTTGCCAGGGGGCGGTCGGCGTGGCAAGGAACCCGACTTCCCGCGGGTTCACCTTGGCGCCGATGGTGAAGATCGCCACCCCGCATCGACGATTGTCGTAGAACGGGAACTCGCCGACGAAAAGGCACTCCCCGCGAACACAGCCTCCGATGGCGTAGCCGTTCGGTCGTACGATGCCGATATGCCGTGGAGAAAACGGCCGGGAGACATCGATGGCTGCCAGGCAGACCGGGCCGATCAGGTAGGCGACATCGCGCGAGTGGGCGATGCCGAAGGCCGTAGCGGCATACGTGCTTCCTGCGGTTTCAAGGCGCCGTGGCTCTGCCGGATCGGCCAATGAATAAACCTCGACCCTCCCGTTTCGTGTACACAACAGTGTCTCGCCGAGAACCACGAAATCATGACCATCGCCGATATCGTCGATCTCGGCTGTCATCTTCGCCGACGATTCGCCGTTGCCCGCGGCGGTAAGCTGAAACACGGCGAGATCACCGTTTCGGCCCAGAAGGTAGACGTACGGATAATGAAGACCCGCCGCACGGATGGACTGCCCGGACGTTTGCCATTGGGCTGGTTGGTCGATGCTCGCAACGATCTCCAGCCCCGGAATGGCGGTTATCAGCTTGCTCCGTTCGATAGCATTTGGCTTTTCGCGTTCGGCGCGTGCGGCACCGTTTGGGTACGTTTCCGCGATCTTCACGGTGTCGCAAGTCCTCGCCATGCGCAAACCCATATGGGTGATTCGGAACACGGGCTGGTAGGTGTTGTTGCGGGCCGCACAACGGACGAGCCAGGGAAGATTGTGGTACGCCCCGCCCCGCAATATGCGGCTGTTCTTATCCATTACCGTCTCTTCTGTCGCCGGGTCTTCCTCAACGATTCCCGCAATTTCGGCAGAATATCGATAGGGCTCCTGGCACCATTCCGCCTCATTCCCCAGCATGTCGAACAGCCCGAAGTCGTTGGGCTTCAGGGTGGCCGCGGGGAAGGTCCGCTGGTCCTTGGTCGTGGCGGAGTACCAGGCATACTTGCCCAACAGTTCCTCTGTCCTTCCATAGTACCGGCTGGTTACAGCCCCGGCACGGCAAGCATACTCCCATTCGGCCTCACTTGGCAGCCGGTAGCCCGTGCGCTTCGGCCAGCCGGCGGCCAGTTTCATCCCCTCGGCGAACTCGCCCGAATTGTTGGGCACATAGCACCACTGATCTGCCGCGATGCCCTCCTGCTTGCTCAACCAGTTGCAGTAGGCCGCCGCCTCGTACCAGGTGACGCCGACAATCGGGCAGTCCGGCTCCGGCCTTCGGTACGCCTGGTCGTACGGGAAGTCCGGCTTGAATCGCTTGAACTGCGCCATCGTCACCTCCTTGTTGGCGATGGCGAACGCACGTGCGAGTCGCATGCGGTGCAGGGCTTCATCGGATTGGTGGTCCTTTTCGTCCGGGGACCCCATCATGAACTCGGCCGGCCCGGAAAGTATCACCATCGTGTGGCCTTGGCCGTTGACATACCACTGCTTCGTAGTGCCGGTTCCAACCGTTTCCCTGGGATCTATTGCACCAGATCCCTCGCTGGCTAAAGCCGGCACAACGGAACGGCGCTTACCTTCGGCGGTTGCAAGCTGTTGGTCGATCGCGCAGATTTTTCCCGGTTGATTCCACTGCCGCAGGAGCCACTCCACGGCGCCGTGGATGCCCGGATCGGAGTCGGCACGGTACATGCTCAGGAGCCTCGCCGCCAGGGCGTTGCGATCGGCGGCCGGCAAACGATCGGGCCCGAATTCCCCGAGACAGAGGATTAGCGCCCGCCGGACCGAGACGTCCTTCTCCTCGTTCAGGCGGCGCAAGATGACGCGCGGGTCGGCGCCGAAGAGCGCGAGCCGGTGTACGATCCAGCTTCGCACACTCGGGTCGGGAGCGTGCCGCAGAAGCGTCCAGGTTGCATCCGGCAGGCCCAATAACAACATCGCGATCGCCAGATTTGCTTGCCGGCTCGCAAACCGTTCTTGGCTATCTGGCTTGTCGTCGGCGGGCTTCTCCGCCAGACGCGCGGTCAAGCTGGCAGCGGCGCGCTGGCCATGACCGCGCAGCACGCTTAAGAACACGGCAAAGTGTTTTCCGTCGGCATCCGCCAGGAGATCGGCCAGCAGGTCCGAACGGTCGGCGGCGTAGTCGGCCAGGATGCCGGCCGCCAGCGACCGCTCCGAGTCGCCGCGCTGGCGGTCGCGGAAGATCGCCTGAAGTGTAGGGAGGAGCGACTGCTGGACCGGCCGCAGGGCTTCCACCCAGATCCCAGCGACCAGCGGGTTCTCGGCCACCAGCGCCTCGGCCGCCGGCTTGCCGGCATCGTTCCAGCGTGGAGATACCGGGTCAAAGGCCGCCAAAGCGCAGGCCGCGCGGAAGCGGCGGTCCTTGGCCGCCGCCGGGTCCTCGACAGCACGCCACATTCCGCGCGCCAACTCGTCGCGGTGCGGCAGCAACGCCGCACGGATCACGAGCAATTCCGCCGGCTCGGCGTCGAGCAGCCGATCGGAGAGATAAGCCACCTGGCCTTCGTCCTCCGCGACCATCGCCAGGCTCAGCCGCAAGCGTTCCTTCTCGCCCAGGTCCGGCTGCTGGAGAGACTGGCGGAGTTGCGACGCGATCTTATCGCGAAAGGGCTTCAGACCTTCGATCAAGTAGGGCACCTGCGAGATTTCCCCTTTGCGCAAGGCATCGACCTGCGCCAGGGCACGCTGCCGCTGCGCGCTCACCACTTGCCGCAAGGCCCGCGAGGTCGTGACGTAGCCGGCCATGGCGACTACCAAGAGCAGGGCCCCTGCGATCCAGAGGGCAGCCAGGAGTGGGTTACGGCGGCACCATCGCCAAAGCCGTTCCGGCTCTCCGATCGGCCGGGCGTGGATCGGCTCGCCGGCCAGGAAATGCTGGAGGTCATCGACAAGGTCGGCGGCCGTGCCATAGCGGCGCGGCGGCGATTTTTCCAGACACTTGGCGCACACGGTTTCCAAATCGCGCGAAATCCGGCCGTTGAGCTTTCGTGCGGACGGGGCCTCTTCCTCAACGACCTGTCGCAAGAGCATGCGCAGGTCGCCGCGAAAGGGGCGCTCGCCGGTGAGCAACTCGAAGAGGATCACGCCCAGCGAGTAGACGTCGCTGCGCGCGTCGGCCACGTGGGCCTCGCCCTTGGCCTGTTCCGGCGACATGTAGGCGGGCGTGCCGAGGATCTGGCCCTCGACGGTCATCGTGATCTCGCTCGCCTCGCGCTTCGCCAGCCCAAAGTCCATGAGGTGCGGCTGGCCCGAGGCGTCGATCATGATGTTGCCGGGCTTGAGGTCCCGGTGAACAACCTTGTGCTCGTGGGCGTAGTGCAGGGCCTCGGCAATCGTGGCGCAGAGCCTGGCCGCCTCACGCTCGGTCAAACGTCGCCCTTGGGCTTGCAGCCAATTGTCCAGCGACTGGCCTTTGATGAACTCGCTGACGATGTAGACCAACTCGCCTTCCTGGCCGACCTCGAAGACCGCGACGATGTTGGGATGGTGGAGTTCGGCCGGGGCCTGAGCCTCGCGAAGAAACCGCTCGACGTCGTCCGGCCGGAGTTGACCGCGGCGGGGTATTTTCAGCGCCACGGTGCGGTTGAGCTTCGTGTCGTGGGCTTTCCAGACCGAGCCGAAAGCGCCTTCGCCCAGGAGTTCAAGGAGTTCGAAGTGGGCGATGCGGCGTAGGCCCTCACCCCCTACCCCTCTCCCGGAGGGAGAGGGGAGTTCCGTCGTTGCGCCAACCGCCAAATTGAACCCACTGCCGCAGGACGGGCAAGTCACTGTATCTTGCTCCGCTCGATCGAGAATCTCGACCGGCTGGTGGCAGTGCGGGCAGCGGATCTGAATCGCCCGCGGCTGCGGCGGCGGGGCGAAGTCGTGCGTTTCCGCGGAGGCATCGGGCGGCGCGGAACTCGCGTCCGTTTCCACTTCAAGTTGACGCTGGGCCTCTCGCAGATCGCGGATGCATTCGGGCGTGTCGCGTAGTTCTGGCCACTCGGCCAGATACTCGTCGACCGTCTTCTGTCGGCCGTGCTGCCAACGGAGCTCCTGGTCGGTTTGGATCAACGCAACCAGCGCCGACCCACGCATGGGATGATCGGCGGCGAGAACGAACTGGGCCAAGTCGACTTCAGCGCTACTCTGCCATGCCTCTTCGAGGCATCGGATCAGATCGTCGAGCAGGTCGTGACTTTCATCGTTCCACTCGCTCATCGGCGTCCTCTTCCAGCAGCGCCTGGAGTCGTTTGCGGAGACGGCCAACCTTGGTCGTCACGGCCCGGCGGGTACAGTTGAGTTGCTTGGCAATCGCCCGTTCGGAATGCCCTTCCGTCAGTAATAAGGCGATTTTCGAGTAGCTTTGGTCCAGGCCTTCCAAGAGACGTTCGATGAGGTCCTGGGCGATTGCCCGTTCGTCGGGCGTCGGCTCACGGTCCAACACGGCATCGCCGTCCTGGTCCTCCTCGGCCTTGGGGGTCCGCTTCTTGGCCTTCTGGTGCTGGGCGTGCTTGATGATCTTGTGGCGGGTCGCGGTCTCCAACAACCGCCACAGGTCGCTGGCGTGCTCGAAGTGATATTCGCCTTGGGCCGTGCGGCGGAAGACGGTCCGCAGCACGGATTGAACGATGTCCTCCGGGTCCTCGCGCCGCCGCAGGCAATTGTCCATGCCGCGGTCGGCCAAGGCGTGCAGTTGCCGGCGATACTTGCGATTGAGCTTCTTCCGCCCCCGAGGCCGTGCCCGCGTTGACGCCGCGGAGCAGGCTCTTGTCGGACTTGGGTTCGGACATGCTTCGGCCCTCCCAACGGAAAGATGACTGAAATCGTGCTCATTGTAACAAGTGGCGGATGAGGTGTTCAAGGGGGCGGGATGCAAGTTACGGGAGAAAGAAAATGGGAAGACGGATGGTGAGGTCATTTTCTTTTCCCCCATTTTCCTTTCCAAAATGTCTTGAACCGGACTGAGGATTGAGTAATTCCGGAATTTCTTTGCGCCAAGTGCAGGGCTAATCCGGCTTGATGATGTAGACGGAGATCAGAAAGCCCGGAAAAGACCGCCAAACCTCGGAGGCCGCCATGCCAAACCATCCAGGCACACCGCAAAGACTTGTAAAGGCCCAGCCGTCCGGATCGCCGCGGCGGCTAACGAATTCGGGCGGAGCAAGTGCCCCTCGTCCGACCGGCATTCCCGTCGCAGGCGGCCCCGAGCCGTTAGACCTTGAAAACTTGATCGGGACTTCACCGCCGCCAACGGCCGCCAAAAACCCCAGTAAGGCATCTCGGCGTCGTGCGCGACGGTGGTTTGCGCCAGTCATGGCATCGATCGGCATAATTGTCATTGCCCGCGCTCTGTCTCCTTTGGATTCGGCCGGTCCCGGTTTCGCCGCGCGACGGGCTGGTAACAACTGCCGATGATCGCCAGACGGCGAAAACGCAGAACCAAGACCATGGAAAACAGCCGAGAAGCGTGTCGCCCAGGCGGGTGGCGGCGCACAAAGCCCTCACCGCCGGCCTCTCTCCCGAAGGGAAAGGGGAGGTAATCGTGCCGTCCGCCCGGGCGGCGGATGGTGAAAAGCGGAACTCGTCGTATCTCCCCTCACCCCCTGCGGCTCTCTCAGGACACGATGTACCCACGGTCGCGGGAGAGGGAAGTAGTTCCCGGACGGATACCAAGACCAACCCGGTCGCGAAACATGCCCCCGACGACGAGCAGGCCCCGGCTGGGCTCAGACCTTATCCAGACGCCGGGGACCACCCGATGCCCATTCAACCGCGGTCTTCGGCTGTGGTCGGGCCGGACGAGAAACAGCCGACACCGACGCCAACCGCCAGTCCGGAGGACAAGACCGAACAAGAAACTCCTTGATCTTCTCAGCCATAGGAAGGTCCTGGCCAAGGGCGCGTACCCTGCGCTGCGAGCTATCTTCGCCGCACAATTCGAGAACTCGCACCAGGCGGCGATTCGCCGGGCCTACGCCCCGAATTACGACGGCATGGTCCGCTGGCTGAATGCGCATGCGGAGATCAAGGAGGAGTTTTATACGGCGATCGACGAGCAGAACGACGACATCGTTGCCGCCCTCACGATCTTTCGAGAACTGGTTGAGCGTTTTCCCGATAAAATCGAGGTCTACGCCAATCTGGCCATCGCGACGGCCGTCACTTGGGACCAACCGCAGCGCGGGGTTTACGATTATGTCGGGCACCAGGTCCGTACCAAGAGCGAATTGCCGCCGGGCCAAATGGGCGCCATCGAGAACTTTGCCTGCTACGCCTCGGCCGACCGCCCCGTCCGCCAGTACGTGACGCTGCTGCCTTGGGAGTTCCTCGTCCACGTGGTCAATCACAAGACACCGGCTAGCGAGCGCCAATGGGCCGTGCGAAACTACCAGGCCAATCGCGTGATGTACGGAAAGTGCTATCAAGAAGTGCCCTACGACAAAGAGATGCTCGACTCGGGCAGCGAGGTGGCCAAACTCAACGGCAAGCCGTATACCCTGGAGAACATCCGGCAATTCGGCGGGGTCTGCGCGATGCAGGCCGACTTCGCCGCCCGCGTGGGCAAGAGCATGGGCGTACCGGCGGAATACGTGGGGGGCGAATCCAGTTACAAGGACCTGCACGCCTGGGTCATGTGGGTCGAGGTCCAGAACGTCACGAAGAGCGGCATTGCCTTCTCGCTCCAGTCTCACGGACGCTATTCCTACGACAAGTACTATGTCGGCACCCTGACCGACCCGCACACCGGTCAGCAGATCACGGATCGGCAATTGGAACTGCGACTGCACGCCGTGGGCATGAATCCGACCGCCCGTCGACAGGTTGCCTTGGCGATGAGGGCCTATCCCATGCTGCGGGAGAAGGGAAAGATGGCGGTGGCCGATCAGTTGCGATTCCTGTACGACGCGATCAACGTATCGCCCTGGAATGAGGAACCGTGGCTGGTCCTGGCCAAGATGTCGCGGGACGGCGCCATCGGCAAGAAGCACGGGGACCAGATGCTGGTGACTTTGAAGAAGCTCTTCTCGACTTTCGCCGCCTTGCCGGACTTCAGTTGGAAGGTGTTTGACGACCTGATCACGTTTCAGCAGAATCCACGGCAGCGGGCCAAGCTCTACGGGCTTCTGGTGGCACAGTACGAAAAGGCGGGCCGGCCGGACCTCTCCTGCGAGGCCCGCCTGAAATATACGGCGTACCTGGTCGCGGATGAGAGGTACAAGGAGGCAGTCCAGGGATTGGGATTCACGATCAAGAAGTTTCCCGACGAGGGCCGCTACGTGCCCAAGATGCTCGACAAGCTTGAAGACATCTGCGGCAAGCACCCGTTTCCGCATGTCAAAGAACTGCTTGCAGAGTTCTATCAGGACCTGTTGCCGAAGATTCCGGCGACCCGCGGTCAGAGCCCCAGCACGTTCTGCAAGGAGATGTACAAACGGGCGATCGAGCGATTCAAGTCGCTCGGCCGCGACGACCTGGCGACACAGTACGGCGTGCTGCTAGCGCGACTGGAAGCCGGACCACCGCAAGGCGCCACTGTAGGCATAGGGGGACGGTAATCGGCCTTTGGAGTGCGGTGAGGGTACCATGTACTCATGGTTTCCACCGCTTTTCAAGACGGCCGATTCCACGCCCGACGACTCCCCTCACCCTTCAAAAAGCGACGGCAAGGCCTCGAACTCCAAAATCCTCAGCCAGTATGTTACGCTATAGCAAGATTCAAGCATCATTTCCAATGAGCCCCAGGAGTTAACGCTATGCAGATATTATCCAGCCGGTTTTCAATGATCGTCGTGGCCATGATCGCCGGCACCACGGCGACGTCCGGTCAGATCCGCGCCGCGGAACGGGCGCCGCTCCAGGTCCCCTCGGGACCAACCGACGTCACTATCCGTGCCGACGGCCGCACGCTCCTGGAATATCGTGCGGCGGCCTCGCCGATGAAACCCTACGTCGAGAGACTTTTTTCACCCGGCGGCGTGCAGGTCCTCCGCGATTTGGTGCCCGACCACAAGCATCATCACGGCTTGATGTTCGCCCTCGGCGCCAACGGTGTCAATTTCTGGGAGGAAACCGCCGGGGCCGGAACCGAGAAGCCCCGCGGTGATCTCGACCATGCGGTGGGTTCGGTCCTTGATGCTCCCTGCACGCGGATCATCCAGACCCTCGACTGGACCGACGCCCATGGCAAGAAACTCCTGGTCGAACGGCGCGAAATCGGCGGCACAGCGCCGAAGGGCCCTGCGCCGGTTACGTTGGTCCTCTGGAACTCGGAGTTCTCCCCAGCCGAAGGCGTCGATGCGGTGAAACTGGACGGGCATCACTACTACGGCCTCGGCATGCGCTTTGTGAAGTCGATGGACACCGGCGGCCGATTCTTCAATGCGTCGAAAGAGCCCGGCGACATCGTGCATGGCAGCGAACGGCTGGTCGCGGCGAAGTGGTGCGCCTATACGGCCAAGGCAGAGGGCAAGCCGGTGACCGTGGCGATTTTCGACCACCCCTCGAACCCCCGCCATCCGAACAAGATGTTCACGATGACCCCTCCATTCGCGTATCTTTCGGCCACGCTGAACCTCTGGAAGGAGCCGCTGTTGCTGAAAGCCGGAGGGAAATTGAAGCTGAGCTACGCGGTTGCGGTCTGGGACGGCGAGACTCCCGCCGAGCAGATCGAATCGCTTTACGAGAAATGGAGCAAGGCAAAGTAGCCGTCAGCTCATGCCGAAGTTGTAGGGTGGGCCGAGTGAAGCGAGTCCCGCCAGACATAGCTGCTTCTTGGTGGGACTCGTTTCATTCGGCCGGCCCCACCGTCTTGCTCCACACGGCCAGCCTTGTTCAACTCATTTCGAACGTTTGCCGCATGCCCTGGTCCCAGCCGTCCCAGAGGTAGTCGTTGACCTTCTCGTCGGCGATCAGGCGGAAGGCGTAGCGGACCTGCTCTTCGTAGAATTCGCAAAACGCGCCCGTCTTGTCCATGCCGCCGTTCATTTCGTGGGCCTCGGCCGGACAGGGCGAGCCGCAGAAGTGGCGGATCGCGCAGCGGCGGCAGGGCTCGATGTCCTCGACCTTGCGGCCGGTGACCGCTTGGAACGGCTCGCTTTGCAGCACGGCCGGAATATCGTCGCGAAAGAGGTTGCCGCCGCAGAACTGCTGCAGGCCGATGAACTCGCTGCAGGGGAACAGGTCGCCGTTGGGGGCCAGGGCGAAGAAGCACCGGCCGCCGCCGCAGGGCGAGATGTCGCACATCAGCCGCCGCGCTGCCGGGGCGATGATGGCCAGCAGGATGTTGGCGAAATTGCCCACGATCAGCTTCCGCCCCGTCTTCTGGTACAAGCTCGTGCGTGCGATCCAGGGCCTTCAGGAAATACTTGGCCGCCGGCGCGTCGTCCGGCTTCACGCTCCGCGAGCGCGGCAGCGTGCAGCGGAGGATGTTCATCAGGCAGGTGGGCACTTCGTGCTCGTGGAGGAAATCGACGAGCTTCGTCAGGTGCCGCAGGTTCTCGCGTGGACACCGTGCAAATCACGCTCCAGCCCGGATAGCCCTTGAGCCGGTCCATGGCCTGGATGACCTGCTGGAAGACCCCTTGGCCTTCCCAGTTGCTCCGCGTGCGGTCGGCGATGGCGGCCGTGGGCGCATCGAGCGAGATGCCGATGCTGACCTCGTGGCCGCGGAGGAACGCGATGGCCGCTTCGTCCAGGAGCGTGGCATTGGTCTGGATGCCGAAGCGGAAGTCGTCGCTGTACCGCTCGATGCCGGCGAACACGGCCTCGCGGTTCAACAGCGGCTCGGCCCCGTGGAAGACGATCTGCGGCAGCGAGCCCTTGGGGACCGTCGTGCGGAAGTAGCGCTTGAGAATCGCCAGCGATTCCAAGAGCTTCTCGGGCGACATGTGCTGTCCCTTGCGGCGCATGTCCTCCGGGATATAGCAATAGGCGCAGTTCAGGTTGCAGCGCTCGGTCGGATTGAAGTACACGGCCGACGGCTTCAGGCCGAAGCGCAGCGTTTCGATTTCCTTGGCGAACAGCGACGCCTTCTTGCGAAACGCCTTGACCAAGTCGCCGCCCAGGGCCGCCGTCGGCCAGCTTCTCGCGGCGGACCAAGGCCCAAAAGGCCGTGTCCGGCTCGATGACGGCCACGTAGTCGGGATGGCCGATGTCGATGGGCTGGAAGGCCGGACCATTGCCCGTGCCGACATGCCGGCCCCGGGAAGGGGCCGGCACGTCCGACATGGTCTTGGTGGGCATTGCGTTGGCACGCGCCATTACTTGGCTTTCTTGTCCATCAGGATGTAGTGCGACAGGCCGGTGCCCGTGGCCTTGCACGTCTTGCGATAGGCGATCACGTCGCTCGCTTCGTGGCTTGCGGACGAGGGGCCGGGGGGTGAGCGTCTTGGGTGTGTTCTTCATGTTTCTCTCTTTCTTGGGTTTTCCCTCCCCTTTTAGAAAGGAGCAGGGGGTAATGGATGTGGAAAAAAAAGGATCCCGACAGACGTCGAACGTCCATCGGAATCCTTTACCATCAGATTCACGATTGCGCACGGGCATCAGCAGGTCTACTGGCTTGCGGGTCGGCGGCGGCTCACGGCCTTCCCACCGCGATGAATCGCGGCAGTGGCCGGCGGGGGCCTGAGTGAGTCGCCTCGCCGCTTACAGTTGCGGGACAGCCACGGACTTGCACCGTGTTCCGAGATGCTGAAACCGCCTCTAGTGTACCACGCCGCGAGTCGGCGTCAAGAGGGCAATTTATCGCAGGATTGACAGCATTGTAACGATTGCAGGAGCCGGGCAACGTTCCCCGGGCACTGAGTCCTTGAATTCGAATTGACCGGCAGCCAGGAAATGTACATAATACCTCCAGATATTAACTTCTGGAGGTGAGTTGTGCATGCCCCGTCCACGCCCGCCAAACCGTTCGCCAAGCCTGAAAAAGGCATTGCAGATCTTCCGATCCCAGGGCGGTGTCCTGCGGATGGCCGACACGCTCAAGCAGGGCATCCACCGCGTGACGCTATACCGGATGCTTGAGGACGGGTTGCTCGAGCGCATGGGCCGTGGTCTTTATCGGCTCTGCGAAACGGCCCCCCTGCAAAACCCGGACTTTGTGGCTGTCGCCAAGCGGGTGCCCCAGGGTGTGGTCTGCCTGGTTTCGGCGTTGGCATTCCACGACTTGACGCTTCAGGTTCCCCATGCCATTGATGTTGCCACCCCGCGCAATGCGGAGCCGCCGCGACTGGACTATCCGCCGGTCCGCGTCTTTCGGTTTTCCGCGGCGGCGTTTTCCGCCGGGATCGAAGTCCACACGATCGATGGCGTTGGCGTGCGTGTTTACTGCCGCGAGAAGACGCTGGCCGACTGTTTCAAGTATCGCAACAAGATCGGCATGGACACGGTGCTCGAAGCCCTGAAGCTGTACAAAGAAAAGCATCGTTTCCAGGTGGAGGTTCTGCTGGGCTATGCCGAGATTTGCCGCGTGGCCAAGGTGATGCGTCCTTACCTCGAGGCCATGCTATGACGAAAAGGCGACCGGCGACGGACGTGGGTGCCTCCGTCCGCCAAAGGCTCTATAACAACTCCAAGGCCACGGGACGTCCCTTCCAAGAGGTCTTGCAGTATTTTGTGATGGAGCGATTTCTGTATCGTCTTGCGCGGTCGCCGTATGCCGATAAGTTTGTCCTCAAAGGGGCGCTGATGTTTACCGCGTGGCGGGCTCCGGCGTCCCGTCCGACCAAGGATATCGACCTGCTGGCCCGCATGGAAAATCGCGTGGAAGCGATTGTGCCGATCATCCGCCAGATCTGCCAATTGGTCGTGGAGCCGGATGGCATCGTCTTCGATCTAGAGAGCCTCCAGGGGCGAGTGATCAAAGAAGACGCCGACTACGAGGGGGTGCGAGTGACGTTCCATGCCTCTCTCGACAAAGCGCTGGTGCGGATGCAACTTGACTTGGGATTCGGCGACGTCGTGACCCCCGCCCCCACAATTACCGAATACCCCACGATCCTGGAATTCTCGGCACCGCGACTCTACGGCTACAGCCGCGAAACGGCGATTGCTGAAAAGTTCGAAGCGATGGTCAAGCTGGGCCGCTTGAATAGCCGCTTGAAGGATTTCTTCGACCTTTGGATGCTGTCGCGACAATTTGACTTTGAGGGTCCCACGCTGGCCTCGGCCATAGCCCGCACCTTTGCGCATCGCGGTACGGCGATGGAGTTTCCCCCAGTGGCTCTGACGCCTCGATTTGCGTCGGAC
This sequence comes from uncultured Planctomycetia bacterium, assembly GCA_963779975.1. Classification (GTDB taxonomy): domain Bacteria; phylum Planctomycetota; class Planctomycetia; order Pirellulales; family Thermoguttaceae; genus JANXQG01. The sequence goes on from CAWAAL010000029.1 coordinate 89,907, forward strand.
CCGATCAAGAGAACGCAGTGGCGCGGCTTTCTCAAGAAGTCCAATCTGACCGCGGCCCCGCAGAATCTTCAAGAGGTCTTGCAGATGATCACGGTCTTTCTCGAACCTGTCGCACAAGCGATCCAGGCCGGCCAGGCTCTTGCGGCACATTGGCAGGCCCCCGGGCCCTGGAAACTCTCCTACTTGTCGGGCCGAAAGCCTAACGTTCATCCAGCGAAGGGTGAAGCCCTGGGGGTCGACTTGTCACGCCAGGCAACCCGTCGTTTCCATTTCTAATATGGCGGCGCCAGGCAAGACGCGCTCGCCATCGTGGCAATACACTCGATTTCTTCCCCCTGTGGTCCGCGGCATCCAATGCCATTTCAGCCCGTTTCAATACGGAAGTTACATCATCCGCGTCGATGGTATGTACGACGCTGACGCTTATGAAACCGCCTCGCAAGAGGGGGAATCCGGAGAACGTCCGATACGCTGCAAACAAATCACCGCTAACGTAACAATATTAGTAATAATTTGTTCATTTTTTCCTTTTTTGTCGTAAATTCCGTCGGTGGTAATTAGTTTCCAAGGTTCCGCTGATCAAAACGCTCAGACGACCAAGCAAACCTCGCCCCCGCTTGACATAACGAGCGGATCGATTACTCTTTCTATTTGGACTTCCCGCTTGAGTTTGGCCGGCTTTTGCCCCGCGGTCGAAGGGTGAGCACACTGCTGCTCCCCAGCCGATAACGGTGCAATCTGCGCCTCGCCAACCCCAAGCGGGAGGCAGGGAAGCTGGTGAGAATCCGGCACGGCCCCGCCACTGTGATCGGCGACGAAAGCTGCAATTTTGGCCACTGTCCTGGCAAGGATGGGAAGGCCGCAGCGAGTAGAATGACCCGAAAGTCAGGACACCAAAAAAGGATGTCTGATCGATGACCGCGCATACTGCCCTCACCCCCGGCCCCTCTTCCGGAGGTAGAAGGGGGCGTGATGGCGGACATTGGGAAGGCATGCCTTCGTGGGAAGGTCCAATGCCATCGTTGCGCAATGAGGCCCTCCTGCCGAAGGACGGGCTTTTTTTATTGAGAACCTATCCCAGAACCGTGCCCTCATCTTGCGGCGTCGGCTCCCGAGAAGGGTTCTGGGATAGGTGCGAAGCGATGGCCAATATGACCCAGGTCTCCGAAAACCGTGTTGGAAAAGTCTACCTGGTCGGAGCCGGTCCCGGCGATCCGCGATTGATCACCGTGCGCGGCACGGAATGCCTGGCCGAGGCAGATCTGGTGCTCTACGACTATCTGGTGAATCCCCAGTTGCTCCAGTATGTCCCGGCCGCGGCGGAACGGGTCTGCCTCGGACATCCGCATGGCGGCCGGGAGATGCTCCAGCAAGAAATCAACCGTCGCATGGTGGAGGCAGCCCAGGCGGGCAAGACCGTCGTTCGTCTCAAGAGCGGCGATCCCTGCCTCTTCGGGCGCGGGGCCGAGGAAGTCGAGGTCCTCACCGCGGCGGGCATTCCCTACGAAGTGGTTCCCGGCGTCACGGCCGCGTTCGCCGTCGCGAGTCATGCGGGCATCCCCCTGACCCACCGCGACCTGGCCTCGGCGGTCGCCCTGATCACCGGGCATCGGCGCGGCGACAAGGCCGGTCCGGAACTGGACTACGGCCGCTTCGCCCAGTTCCCCGGCACGCTGGTTTTTTATATGGGCATGACCAGCTCGCGGCAGTGGAGCGAAGCCCTGCTCGCGCGGCGGCCGGTCGCCCGACACCCCGGTGGCCATCGTGCGCCGCGCGAGTTGGCCGGACCAGGAGACCGTCCGCTGCACGTTGGGAACCGTGGCCGACGTGATCGCAGAGCAGAGGCTCTGCCCGCCGGCAGTTATTGTCGTCGGTGAAGTCGTGGGGTTGGAGAGGACCGGAGGATAAGTCACCGTGCATGATTGTAGGAACACCCTCCCGCCCCCGCTGGGCTTGCCCCAGCGGAGCGCAGGATTCACCACTACGGCCCGGCTTCCAGTCGTTGCTCGCCGATTTTTCGGTTTTGCCGCCGCCCGGCGGGCCGGGCGGCGGCAAAATCGAAAAATCGGCGAAATGGCGCGCGTGCGGCGGTGCCTTAGTTGCCAATCCTGCGCTCCGCTGGGGCAAGCCCAGCGGGGGCGGGACGTGTTTACTGTCTGAGATCTTAGTATTTTCAACCACAGGAAAGATCGATGACCACTCGCCTATTACTCATGCGACACGCCCGGATCGAGGCCCGATACGTCGGGCGACTGATCGGCGCCACGGACCTGCCACTGGACCCGGCGGGCGAAGCGCAGGCACGGACTCTGGCCGGGCGCGTGGCGCGATGGGCCCCGCAGGCCTGCTATTGCAGCCCCATGCAACGCTGCCGGCAAACGGCAGCGGCGGTAGTCCCGGACTTGCCGCCACAGATCGACGCCGACCTCCGCGAGATCGACTTTGGAAGGTGGGAAACGCGAACTCTTGCCGAAGCGGCCAGCGACAATCCGGACGCTCATGGATCAGCTGGGCAGATTTCAGCCCCGATTTCGCTTTCCCGGGCGGCGAAAGCTTGGCAGCCTTTCTGTGACCGCGTTCGGAGCGCGGCCCAGCGCCTGGTCGCTGCCGAGACCCGAACTGTGTTGGCGGTCACCCATGGAGGGGTCATCCGCACGATGATTTGCCACCTGCTCGGGTTGGAGCCCCGACACTACATGACATTCGACGTGCCGTACTCGGCGCTGGCGGTGATTGACCTGTTCGACGGCAAGGGCGTGCTTGCCGCCTTGGAGCGCAACGATGACTAAGATCGTACTGGTTACCGGCGGTTGTCGCAGCGGCAAGAGCGCCTACGCCCAGCAGTTGGCCGAGTCGCTGCCGCCCACGCGGCTGTTCGTGGCCACCTGCCCGGTCACCGACGAAGAGATCCAACACCGCATCGAGCAGCACCGCCGGGCGCGGCACGACCGTGGTTGGGAGACCGTCGAGGAGCAGTGCGATCTGGCCGATGTCTTCCGCCGCCATGGGCAGCACAACGTGTTGCTGGTGGATTGCGTCACGCTCTGGATCAACAACCTGATGTACCACGCCGAGCGCGAAGGCCGTCACTTGACGGAGACCGACGTTGCCCAACAGTGCCGCGACGTGCTGGATGCCGCCGAGACCTGTCCCGGCACGGTGATCTTCGTCACTAACGAGGTCGGCTTGGGCGTGGTCCCGGAGAATGCCCAGGCTCGACAATACCGTGATCTGGTCGGCCGCGCCAATCAGATCGTTGCCGCCCGCGCCGACACGGTAACGCTGTTATGTTGCGGAATCCCTGTGCAAGTGAAAGAGAAGGCACAGTAGCGTGGGCCGAGTGAAACGAGTCCCACCAATTTCGGACGTTTTCGTGGTGGGACTCGTTTCACTCGGCCCACCCTACTATTGCTAACGAAACGACATTACCCTCACTCCCGGCCCCTCTCCCAAAGGGCGAGGGGAGTATTGCCATGACCCTGCTTTACACTACCCTGACTCGAATTGCTCCTCAAGACGACGCCTGGCGCGCCAAGGCGAAGCAGCGGCTGGACCAGCTCATCATGCCGCACTGGGCGCTGGGGCGGTTGATGGACCTGGCCGTGGACCTGGCCGGCATGACGCGTTCGCTGAAACCGCCGACGGCGCGAAAGACGATCGTCACCATGGCCGGCGATCATGGCGTGGCGGCCGAGGGCGTGAGCAAGTATCCGCAGGAAGTCACGGCGCAGATGGTCCACGGATTCGTGGGCGGCATGGCGGGCATTAGCGCCTTGGCCCGATTGGCCGGGGCGCGGGTGATGCGTGGTCGATATGGGCGTGGCCGCCGACCTCAGCTCGCTTGGCGAAGACCGGCAAGATCATCGACAAGAAGATCGCCCTGGGAACGGCCAATATCGCCGCCGGGCCGGCGATGACCCGCGAACAGGCGCGTGCGGGCCATCGAGGCGGGCATCGAGGTCGTCGAAGAACTGGCCGAAACCACCGACGTTTTCGGCACCGGCGACATGGGCATCGCCAATACGACGCCTTCCACCGCCGTCCTGGCCGCACTGACCGGACTGCCGGTCGCCGACCTGGTCGGCCGCGGCACCGGCATCGACGACGGCCAACTGGCCCGAAAGATCGCCGTCGTGGAAAAGGCGTTGGCAGTGAACCGGCCCGATCCGCAGGACGCCTTGGACGTGTTGGCCAAGGTCGGCGGCTACGAGATCGGCGGCATCGCCGGTGTCGTGCTGGGCGCGGCCGCCCGGCGGAAGCCGGTCGTCGTGGACGGTTTCATTTCCACGGCCGGGGCGCTGTTGGCCCATGCGCTTTGTCCCGGCGGCGAGCCAGTACGTGATCGCCGCGCACCGCAGCGCGGAGCCGGGACATCGGGCCATGCACGCCCGCTTGGGAAAGGAGCCGCTGCTGGACCTGGGGCTGCGGCTGGGCGAAGGCACGGGGGCGGCGCTGGCCATGAACCTGGTCGACGCGGCCCAGCGGATCCTGACCGAGGTGGCCACGTTCGACGAAGCACACGTTTCGCAGGCGGAAGCATGAAACCACTGCTGGCGGCAATCCGGTTCCTCACGATCGTGCCGGTCCCGGCGACTGGGGCACGGCCGAGGACGACCTTGCCGGCAGCGTGCCTGGTTTCCCCTGATCGGCTTGCTGTTGGGCGGCGGCGGCCGCCGGGCTGGCCTGGGTCCTGTCCTGTGCGGCGCCGCCCCTGCTGGCGGCCGCCGTGCTGGTCGTCGTGCTCTTGAGCTTCTCCGGCTGCCTGCACCTGGATGGGCTGGCCGACACGGCCGACGGCTTCTCAGTTCCCGCCCGCGGGAGCGAATCCTGGAAATCATGAAGGACAGCCACATCGGCGCGATGGGCGTGATCGCGATCGCGTGCCTGCTCTTGCTGAAATTCGCCTCGCTGGCCTCGCTGCCTGCCGGCACGCTCTGGCCGGCCGTGCTGCTCATGCCGCTGGCCGGGCGATGCGCGATCGTCGTGCACATGGCCCTGTTGCCCTACGCCCGGCCGAGCGGACTCGGCGCGATCTTCTACCGTCGGCGGCCGCGCTGGGCGGCGGTTTGGGCGGCGGGAGTTCTGGCGGCCGTGGGCGTCGGCATCCTGGGCTGGCGGGGGCTGGTGGTCTGGGCCGTTTGCATGGCCGGCACGCTGGCCTTGTCGGCCTACGCTTATCGGAAGATCGGCGGCGCGACCGGCGACACGTTCGGCGCCGTCTGCGAGATCGTGGAAGCCGTGCCGGCGATCGTGCTTGGCTATCGGGCCACTGGGCGGAGGGAGGTGACCGATGGCGAACAAACACGGCGGAAACCTCCGCGAGTTGGCCCAGCGGGCCGGGCGGGACCAGGACGAGATCCTCGATTTCAGCGCCAGCATCAATCCGCTTGGCCCGCCCGACGGTCTTCGCGCGGCGCTGGCGCGGAGCATCGACCGGCTCGTGCATTATCCCGATCCCGACTGCACGCGAACTGGTCGAGTTCCTTGCGCGGCGACACCAGGTGGCCGCGGAGCAGATCGTCGTCGGCAACGGCTCGACGGAGATCTTCTACGCCTTGGCGCGGGCGCTGTCGTTCGCCCGTGCGATCATCCCCGTGCCCTCGTACAGCGACTACGCCGCGGCGGTGCAGGCGGCCGGCCGTGAAGTCTGCTTCGTGAAGCTCGAGGAAAGCGACGACTTTGCCCTCGACTGGCAGGCGTTGGAAGCGGAACTTCGCGGCGAAGAGCTGGTGTTGCTCGGCCAGCCGAACAATCCCACGGGCCGGGCGCTTGGATCGACGACGCAGCTGCTCTGCGCGCTGGCCGCCCGGCATCCCACGACCACGTTCGTCGTCGATGAGGCCTTTGCCGATTTCGTCGAGGGCTACACGTCTTTGGCCGGACGGACCGCGGCCAACGTGATCGTCGTGCGCTCGCTGACCAAGTTCTATGCCGTGCCCGGACTGCGGCTGGGCTATGCCGTGGCCTCTGCGGAGGTGGCCCGGCAGATCCGAGGCCAAATTCCGCCTTGGTCGGTGGGCGTCCTGGCGCAGGAGGCGGCAGTCGACTTGCTCTCCGATGAAGAGTACGCGCGGCGGAGCATCGCCCTGGTCGACCAGCAGCGGAGGCGGCTGACCGAGGAACTGACGAAGCTTCCCGGGCTGTACGTTTACCCCAGCGTCACGAACTTTCTGCTGGTCCGGTTGGATCGGACCGACATGACAGGCCGCCGGAATTGGCCGATCGCCTGCTTCGCGAGGGCATCGCCATCCGCACGTTCGACGAGGAGCAACACCTCGACGACCGGTTCTTCCGCGTGGCCGTGCGCACGGAGGAGGAGAACTGCCGGCTGTGCGAGGCGCTGGGGAAGATCGTGTCGGCAACGCAGTGGCGCGTCTCCGAGTTGTGACGTCGAGCCGCGAGCCGAGGCTGGGCTAGCCGCTTCACGGATGGCGGGCTAAGCCCGCCCCACGTCGTCCGCGTCCACCCGCCAACGTCGCCGCACGCCGGCCCTGATGCTCCAAGGCACCAGTTCCAACGCCGGCAAGAGCGTGTTGACGGCGGCCTTGTGCCGGATCCTGTTCCAGGACGGCATCCGCGTGGCGCCGTTCAAGGCCCAGAACATGTCGCTCAATTCGTTCGTCGACCCGCGACGGCGGCGAGATGGGCCGGGCCCAGGTCGTGCAGGCCCAGGCCTGCCGCCTGGAGCCCGACGTGCGGATGAACCCCATCCTGCTGAAGCCCAATTCGGACACCGGCTGCCAGGTGATCGTGCGGGGCAAGCCGGTGGGAAACATGCGGGTCGGCGAGTACGTGCGACTACAAGCCGCAGGCCTTCGCCGCCGCGAAGGAGTGCTACGACTCGCTGGCCGCCGAGTTCGACGCGATCGTCCTGGAAGGGCGCCGGCTCGCCCGGCGAGGTGAACCTCAAGAGCCACGACATCGTCAACATGCGGATGGCCGAGTATGCCGCCGCGCCCGGTGCTGGTGGTCGGCGACATCGACCGCGGCGGCGTGTTCGCCGCGTTCGTCGGCACGATGGAAGTGCTGGCCGCCTGGGAACGCAAGCTGGTCGCCGGCTGGATCGTCAATCGCTTCCGCGGCGACGCCGAGCCTGCTGGGGCCCGGCCCTGGACTACACGCTGCAGCACACCGGCCGGCCCGTGCTGGGCGTGGTGCCGTATCTGGCCCAACTCGGTCTTCCCGCAGGAAGATTCGGTCGAGTTCAAGAGCGGCGCGCTGGATCAGCCGGCCGGCGGCGAGTCTGCTGGCGACGAGGCGGCCGTGGAAATCGCGGTGATCGACCTGCCGCACATCTCGAACTTCACCGATTTCGACGCCTTCCGCGCGGAACGCGACGTGCGGCTGCGGATCGTCCGCTCGGCGGCCGACTTGAATGGCCCGGATGCCGTGATCATCCCCGGCAGCAAGAACACGCTGGGCGACCTGGATTATCTCCGCCGCAGCGGACTGGCCGAGCGGATTACCGCCTTGGCCCGGGAGGGCAGAGGCGGAGATCATCGGAATCTGCGGCGGCTTGCAGATGCTCGGCCGCGAAATCCGCGACCCGCTGGGCATCGAATCGGCGGCCGAGAGTTCGCCGCGGGCTGGGACTGCTGGCCGCCGACACGGTGATGGCGGCCGAGAAGACGCTGGTCGCGACGACCGCCCGGCATGCCCTTTCCGGCCTGGAGGTCGCCGGCTACGAGATCCATCACGGGCAGACGACCTACGCCGGGTGCGAGCCGCTGCTGACTCGTGCCGACGGCCAGGTCGTGGGCATCGCCGGCGACGGCCGGCGCGTGTGGGGCACGTACCTGCACGGCGTGTTCGATGCCGACGCCTTCCGCCGCTGGTTCATCGATCGGCCTGCGCGTGCGGCGCGGCCTGCCGCCCGTGGGAAAGGTGATCGGCCGCTACGACATCGAGCCGGCCCTGGATCGCCTGGCGGAAGTGGTCCGCGCAAGCATACGGATGGACGAAGTCTATCGGCTGATGGGTTTGCGATGAGACTCGAATATCAAATCCTGAGCTGCCGTCGCCCTCGACCTGGTCCTGGGCGATCCCCGCTGGCTGCCGCACCCGGTGCGCGGCATCGGCCGGCTGGCGCTTTGGCTGGAGGCGTTGTCGCGCCGCATCGCTGGGAGCGACACGAATTGCCGGCCTGCTGGCTGCGCTTGCCACGTATATTCTGGTTGGCCTGGCGGCTTGGGGAGCGATTCGTCTGGCCGGCGCGATGCATCCGTGGCGCGGCCGACGCGGTGTCGATCTTCGTAATCTACACGACCATCGCCGCACGGGACCTGGCCCGGCACAGCATGGCGGTCTTTCGTCCTTTGGTTGCCGGCGACCTGGTCGAGGCCCGGCGGACGGGTCGCCGCGATCGTCGGCCGCGACACGCAGCAACTCGACGAAGCGGGCGTGGTCCGGGCGGCCGTGGAAAGCGTGGCCGAGAGCACGGTGGACGGGGTGACCGCCCCGCTGTTCTTCGCCGCGATTGCCGGACCGGTGGGGGCGATGGTCTATCGGGCGGTGAACACGCTCGATTCGATGTTCGGCCATCAGGATGATCGCTACCGGCGGTTCGGCTGGGCGGCGGCGCGGATCGACGACCTGGCCAATTATCTCCCCGCGCGGCTCACGGCCCCGCTGATCTGCCTGGCAGCGGCGCTGTGGATTTCCAGTCGGTCGGGCCGTGCGGCGCTGCGAATCTTGGCTCGCGACGGGCGGAAGCACGCCAGCCCCAACTCCGGCCTGGCCGAGGCCGCCATGGCCGGGGCGCTGGGCGTGCAGTTGGGCGGGGTGAATTATTACGACGGCGAGCCCTTGGAGAAGCCGACCATCGGCGATGCGGTCGTGCCGTTGTCGCCGCGGCACATCCGCGTGGCCAACGCCCTGATGTTCCTCACCAGCGGGTCTGTTTCTCGCGGCTTGCCTGCTCGTGCGGGCGGCGACGCTCCATCTTTGGCACGCCTGGAGGGCCGCCGGATGAGCGAGAAACCCCGGATCTTGATCTTCACCGGCGACGGCAAGGGCAAGACCACGGCCGCCCTGGGCATGGCCTTCCGCGCCAGCGGTCACGGCCTGCGGTGCAGCGTCATCCAGTTCATCAAGAGCGATACGTCCGTGGGCGAAATCGCCGCCGCGGCGACTTCGACCGCCATCGAGATCCATACGACGGGACTGGGCTTCCTGCCCCCGGCCGACGATCCGCGGTTTGCTCGAGCATCGGGCGGCGGCCAAGCCGGTTTGCGCAAGGCGGCCGAAATCGTTGCCGGCGGCCAGTTCCCGCTGGTGATCCTCGACGAAATCTGCCTGGCCGTCGCCCGCGGGCTGCTGGAAGAGCGGCAAGTGGTGGACCTCGTGGCCCAGGCCTCGCCGGAGACGTGCCTGGTGCTCACCGGCCGCGGGGCGACTCCCGGCTTGATCGCCTTGGCCGACACCGTCACCGAAATGCGCTGCGTCAAGCACGGTCTGCAAACGGGCCACGCCGCCCAGAAGGGAGTCGAACGATGAAAGCCGCCTGTCCCAGACTGGTGATCGCCGGGACCGGCAGCGGCGTGGGAAAGACGTCGCTTGCGCTGGGGCTGGCGCGGCGGTTGGCGCGGCAGGGACTGCGCGTGCAGACCTTCAAGGTCGGGCCCGACTTCCTCGATCCGACCTACCTGGCCATGGCCTCCGGCCGGACCTGCTACAACCTCGACGGCTGGATGACTTCGCGCGAGTACGTGCGCGAGTTGTTCGCCCGGGCGACGGCCGACGCCGACATCGCGATTGTCGAAGGCGTGATGGGCATGTTCGACGGCGCCTCGCCAAACACCCTGGAAGGCAGCACGGCCGAGATCGCGCTGTGGCTCGACGCGCCGGTGCTGCTGGTGGTCAACGCGCATGGGGCGGCCCGCAGCCTGGCGGCGACGGTCCAGGGTTTTGCCCGCTTCGAGCCGGGCGTGCGCGTGGCGGGGGTGATCGCCAACCAGGGCGGCTCCGCAGCGGCACCGCGCCTGGCTAGCGGAATCGTTGGCAGGTGCGGCAACGGCGCCGCTGTTGGGCATGCTGCCCCGCGGATCGCTGCCCACGTTGCCCAGCCGGCACTTGGGGTTGGTGACCGCCGAACAAGCCGATCTTTCGGCCGCGATCCTCGACCAGTTGGCCGACGCCTGCGACAGCACCTGGACGTGGCGGCGATCGTGGAACTGGCACCGTAGGGTGGGTGGAGCACGGGAATCCTGGGATGGTGCGTTACGCGAACGGGTTCCGGACAACGACTGGTGTCTCAAGGGTTCAACTCCGTGCGTAACCCACCATTTTCCGAGCGGTTCGCTCCAGGCACCCTACAGGCCAACCTCCGCCTGGGGATCGCCCGCGACGAGGCCTTCCACTTCTACTATGCCGACAACCTGGAATCGCTGGCACGAGCCGGCGTCGAGTGGGTGCCGTTTTCGCCGCTGGCCGACGCCGACCTGCCGGCGGATCTGGACGGCCTGTACTTCGGCGGCGGTTATCCCGAGGTCCATGCCGCCCGCCTGAGCGACAACGCGGGAATGCTGGCCGACGTGCGCGAGTTCGTCGCCGCGGGAGGCCTCGTCTATGCCGAGTGCGGCGGGCTGATGTACCTTGGCCGGGCGCTTACCACCTTGGATGGCGTGCGTTATCCGCTGGCCGGCGTGTTGCCCATCGAGACGGCCATGCTCGAGAAGCTCAAGGTGCTGGGCTATACGGAGGTCGCGTGGGCGGCCGATTCGCTGTGGGGAGCGGCGGGCGAAGTCGCACGCGGACACGAGTTCCATTATTCCCAAATCACCGCCCAAGACGGCCCCGCCGAGCGGCTGGCAGCCGGCTTACACGGTTTGCCGCCGCCGGGCCGAGCCCGCCCTCGAAGGGCTTTGCCAAGGGCGGGTTCTGGCCGGCTACGTACACCTGCACTGGGCATCCCGGCCCCAGGCGATCCACCACTTCCTCTCTTGCTGCGAGAAACGACCATGAACGATGCAACAGACGCGACCGGCATCCTGATCATCAGTCATGGCAGCCCGCGTGCCGAGGCGAACCAGGGCTTTCAGGCCATGGTCGCGCGCGTGGCTTCGCGATTGCACGGGGCCGAGATCGCGCCGGCCTTCTTTTCCATCACCCGGCCCGACATCCCCGACCAGGTGCTTGCCATGGCGTCGCGCGGAGTGCGGCGGATCTTGTTGATGCCCTATTTTCTCTATTCCGGCCAGCACGTGACGGTCGATATTCCCGCCCTGCTGGACGAGTGCCGCCAGCAGTGCCCGCAAGTCACGCTCGAACTGCTGCCCACGCTGGAAAACGATCCGGCGCTGGAGGACTTGCTGGTCGAGCGGCTCACGCCGCTATAGCGCGACTCGAGCAGCCCGGCGCCTGCCGAGCGACGGGGCGGCCATCGAGCGGCGAAGCTACGAGATCATCGACCGGCAACTGGGCGATTGGGGCCCAGCCGATGCCGGGGCGCGGCGGATCGTTCGCCGCGTGGTCCACGCCACGGCCGATATCTCCTTCGCCCGCACGATGCGGATTCATCCGCAGGCCATCCAGCGCGGACTCGCGGCCCTGGCCGCGGGCAAGCCGATCGTCTGCGACGTCAAGATGCTCCAGGCGGGAATGACCAAGGTCCGCGGCGAAATCCTCTGTGCGCTCGATCATCCCGAGGCGGCCGCCTTGGCCCGGAGCAAGGGATGCACGCGGGCGGCGGCCGCCATGGAACTGCTGGCGCCGCATATGGACGGCGCGATCGTGGCCATCGGCAACGCGCCGACCGCGCTGTGGAAGATCATGGAACTCGCCCGCAACGGCGGCCCGCGTCCGGCCCTGGTCGTCGGGCTGCCTGTCGGCTTCGTCGGCGCCAGGGAATCGAAACTGGCATTGTTGGAAAGCGATCTTTGTTCGATTACGAACACCAGCCCGCGCGGCGGCAGTTCGGTGGCGGCGGCGGCCGTCAACGCCCTGGCCACGCTCGGCGAGGAGGAATAGTCATGCGAAAGCGTTGGCTGACTGTCGTTGATTCTGCTTTTCGGCGCTGCCTTCTGGGCCGCGCCGGCCTGCGCCATGCACATCTCCGAAGGGATCCTGCCGATCGACTGGGCCAGCCTATGGTTCCTGGTGGCGGCGCCTTTCGTATATGGGGGGCTGCGGACCATCGAGCGGCGGCGCCGGGAAGATCCCCAGGCCATGACCCTGGTGGCGATGGTGGGAGCGGCGATCTTCGTCATCTCCTGCATGCCCATGCCCGTCCCCTTGATCGGCACCTGCTCGCATCCCTGCGGCACGGGCCTGGGGGCCTTGCTGATCGGCCCGGGACCGACGGTCGTCGTGGCCAGCATCGCCCTGGTGTTTCAAGCCCTGTTCCTGGCCCACGGCGGATTGACGACCTTGGGGGCGAATATCGTATCGATGGGCGTGGTCGGGGCCTTTAGCGCGCTATGGCCTGTTTCACGTCCTCCGCAGGATGAGGGTCCCGATCTTCGCCGCGGCGCTGGCAGCCGGGATCATCTCCGACTGGGCCACCTACGCCACGACCTCCTTGGAACTGTCCTCCGGTCCTGTGCGGCGACGGTTCCTTCTGGGGCATGTTCGCCTTTATGATGGCCGTGTTCGTTCCCACGCAAGTTCCCTTGGGCATTGCCGAGGGAGTGGTCACGGCCTTGGCCTACCGTTTTGTCCTGGAGCGCCGGCCCGACTTGCTCGGCGTGCGTTCCGGTTCGCACAAGCTTGATCTCGATGCCGTTGGCGACAGCGACGTTCGGCCCGAGTTGCTGGAAGCAGGCACTGGTTCGCGGCAAATTACGGGAGTTGACGCATGACCGAAGCAACGAATTGGCAAGGCCTGGACGACGTGGTGGAAAAAGGTGGCCGCCGATGCCGGACACCCGGCGCGGGAGCCCTACATCAATACCGATCAAGGCGACTTGTTGCTCTTCATGTTCCTGCTGGCCGGCGCGATCGGCGGGTTCATCATCGGTTACACGTTCCGCGGGCTCTTTCCCCCGCGAAAACGAATCGTAGATCAGGCTGTCCAACACAAGGAGCAAGGCAAGCATCCTTTGGAGTGCGGTGACTTGCCACCGCTTTCCGATACGGCCCTTCCGAGTTTCCAGCCTGCACGCCAGTTAAGCATTGTGAAAAGCGGAGGCAAGCCTCCGCACTCCAAAAGTCCATTTAGAACGGCGATGATGCACTACTTTCACGAGTTTCGTTCCCGAGGATCTGCAACCGGCGGCGCCCTGCTGGCGGGCTGCGACATTCGCGTCCGCTTGATCGTGGCCGTGACGGCCATCGTGGCGATCGTGATGTCGACGTGCATCGGGTTCGGATTGATCGCGCTGGGGTGCTCCCTGGCCGGCCTGGCCGCCGCACGCACGCCGCCCAAGGTCCTCATGCACCGGCTGGTGGGACCGCTGGCACTTGCGGCTCTCGTGTTGCTGATGCAGACGTTCATGACCGGCACCACGCCGCTGGCCACGATCGATCTGGGTTCTTGCCGGTTGACGGCCACGCGGGAAGGCTTCTGGGCGGGAGCCTTGATCGCCAGCCGCGTCCTCGGCTCGTTCGGGATCGCGATGGTCTTGTGCCAAGGCACGCCCGCCGCCGAGATCCTCGCCGCGCTGCGCTGGGCCAGGGTGCCTCGAACCTGGATCGAAATCGCAGTGCTGATGTATCGCTACCTCTACGTCTTCCTCGAGCAAGCCGGTTGCATCGCGTCGGCGCAGCGGGTCCGCCTGGGCTACAGCAACCTGCGGCGGTCGTACCAATCGCTGGGGAGCCTGGCGGGCATGGTCGTCCTGCGTTCGCTCGATCAGGCCGAGAAATCGCACGAGGCCATGACGGCCCGCGGCTATCAGGGGCACTTGCCGCTTCCCGCCATGCCGCGGTTGCCCTGGCGCCAAGCGGCAATCGCCTGCGCCGGGGTGGCCGTCATTGTCGCGGCATACATCCTGGCGGAAAGGTGGCCCTCGTGAATCGCATCATCGGCCCGACAGCCATCGAAGCCCGCGGCGTCTCGTTTGCCTATCCCGATCGGATCCAGGCGCTCGCGGACCTTTCGTTCCATGCGATGGAGGGCGAAATGGTGGCCGTCATGGGCGCCAACGGTTCGGGCAAGACGACCCTCTTGAAGGTGCTCATGCGCCTGCTCCATCCCGAGCAGGGCGAAGTGCTCCTGGGAGCAGACGACGTTCGCAATCTGCGGCAGAGCGAACTGTACCGCCGCGTGGGCATGGTTTTCCAGAATCCGGCCGACCAGCTTTTCGCGGCCTCGGTGGAAGAGGACGTGGCCTTCGGTCCGCGCAACCAGGGGCTTTCCGAGGCCGAGGTGGCGCCAGCGCGTCGAGCAGTCGCTGGCCGCGGTCGATGCCCTCGCGCTGGGCAAGCGTCCGATCCACCATCTCAGCTACGGCCAACAGAAACGCGTCTGCCTGGCCGGCGTGCTCGCCATGCAGGCCGGCATTTTGCTGCTGGACGAACCGACCGCGGGCCTGGACCCGGCGGGCGAATCGCAGATGATCGATCTGCTCGTCCAGCTCAATCGCCGGCAGAAGGTCACGTTGATCATCGCCACCCACTGCGTCGATTTGCTGCCCGTCCTGGCCGACCGCATTTATGTTCTCGCCAGGGGACGCGTGTGGCAGGAAGGCGCCCCGCAGCGAGGTCCTTGCCGATCCCCAGCGGGTCGCGCAGGCCGGCCTGCGAATTCCGCTGGTGGCGCAGTTGTTCCACCAACTTCAAGACCATAACGGAGTGCCGGTCGGCACCATCCCCTTGACCGTGGCCGAGGCGGAGCAGCAGATCCTCAAGTGGCTGGCCAGCCGACGTGGGGCGGGTTGCAGCGATTGCCGCGAGCGTGGCCCACGAGCCGAGACTTGCCACGCGGAAGGAGACCTGCCATGACCTGCGGCGGCATCACTACCGGCGCCTGCGCGGCCGCGGCGGCCAAGGCGGCCGCCGCCGTTCTGGTCGGCCAGCAGCGCGCCGCGCGAAGTCGAACTGCGATTGCCGGCCGGAGAGGCGATCCGCGTGCCGATTCTCTACGTGCAATCCCACCTGGATCCCAAGGCCGTAACGGCAGCCGTCCGCAAGGACGCCGGCGACGACCCGGACGTGACGCATGGGCTGGAAGTGCGCGTCAGGCTTTCCTGGAACGACGAGGCCGCAGGACAGGCTTCCAACCTGTCGGCGCCAACAGCGGCAGGATGCCTGTGCCACCAGAAGAATTCAACGCAGGCAGGATGCCTACGCTACGGTGTGAAGTTCGTGGCCGGCGAGGGCGTCGGCACCGTCACCAAACCGGGGCTCCAAGTCCCGCCGGGCGAGCCGGCCATCAATCCGGTCCCGCGACAGATGATCGTGGCGGCCATCCGCGAGATTACCGCCCGCGGCGTCCGCGTGGAAATCAGCGTGCCCGGCGGAAGGGAGATTGCCGCCAAGACCTTCAATCCGCGACTGGGGATCGAAGGCGGACTGTCGATCCTGGGCACCACGGGCATCGTTCGCCCTTATTGCACGCGGGCCCTGCAGGATGCCCTGAAGTGTGCGCTCGACGTGGCCGCGGCCTGCCGCGTGACGGCCCCGGTCCTCGTGCCCGGCAACATCGGCGCGCGTGCCGCCCGACGCCATTTCTCGCTCCGCGAGGAGCAGGTGATCGAGGCGGGCAACGAGTGGGGCTTCGTGCTGGACCTGTTGTCGCGACATGCCTTTCGGGCCGTGATGCTCCTGGGACATCCCGGCAAGCTGGCCAAGCTCGCGGCGGGCCATTGGGACACCCATTCCTCGCGTTCCGGCCAGGTCACGCACTACTTGAGCCGGGTATGTCCCGAGGTCCTCGGGCATGCCGGCCCCGGAGAGCACCACCGCCGAAGGCGTTTTTGCCGCGCTGTCGCCGCCCGAAAAAACAGCGTTGGCCGAGGAACTGGCCAAGCGGGTGCGACTTGGCGGTAGCCGGCCGCATTGCCCAGCGCCTGGCCGTGGCCGTGTTCCTGGTCGACATGGCGGGCAAGTGTCTGGGAACCGACGGAGATCTTGCACCATGGCAATGAATACAACTTTGCTCTCGATCGTCGGCTGCGGGCCGGGCTCGGCCCAGTATGTCACCGAGGCCGCGCGGCAGGCGGTCGCCCGGGCCGACGTTCTCGTGGGCGGCAAACGCCTTCTGGAACTGTTTCCCGATTGCCCCGCGGAGAGAATCCTCGTTCAGCGCCGATATCGCCGCACTCCTGGAGCAGATTGCGGCGCGGCGCACCGCCGGGCAGAGGATCGCCGTGCTGGTCAGCGGAGATCCGGGGCTGCACAGTCTGGCGCGGAACGTGATTCAGTACTTCGGCCGGGCGCAGTGCGAAGTCGTTCCGGCCGTCAGTTCGGTGCAGGTGGCCTTCGCCCGGCTCGGGCTGGATTGGGCGGATGCCCGCATCCTCAGCGCCCACGGCCGAATTCCGGACATCGCCGCGGACGATCTCGCTCGCGCCGACAAGATCGCCATCCTCGCCGGCACGACGGAGGCCATCCGCTGGTCGGCGGGCATGGCCGTCGCTCTGGCGGCCAGCCATCGCGCGTTTCTCGCCGAGAACCTGACTCTCGACGACGAGCGATTCCAGCCGGTCACGCCCGAACAACTCGGCAGGATCGACGCCGCGTCACTGTCGATCGTGCTTCTCATTCGGAAGCTCCTCGCGCCCATGCTCGGGAGAGGCGCAGGGGGTGAGGGCAGCAATGACAACTCCGGCAAGATTACGCCTCATCCCGAGCCTCTCCAAGGGGACGAGCGGAGACTTAAGCCCTCACCCCCGGCCCCTCTCCCGAGTACGGGAGAGGGGCGATTGGGAACGCTCTACGGCATCGGCGTGGGCCCGGGCGATCCGGAATGGATGACCGTCAAGGCCGTCCGGATCCTCTCGACCTGCCGGCACGTGTGCGTGCCGAAATCGGCCCTGGCCGCCGACAGCGTGGCCTTGGAAATCGCCCGCAACTATCTGCGGCCGGATGCCGTCGTACACGAGCAGTCTTATCCCATGACCGCCGACCCGGGCGTGTTGCGGGAACACTGGCAGCGGGCGGCCAGCGAGGTCCACGAGATTCTGGCCCGCGGCGAGGATTGCTGTTTCCTCACGCTCGGCGACGCGCTGCTTTACTCGACCTACATCTATCTGCTGCGCGAACTGCGGGCGATCGATCCGGCGGTCAAGGTCGTCACGGTGCCGGGGGTAACGGCCTTCAGTGCGGCGGCCGCCCTGGCCAACCGGCCGCTGGGCGAAGGCAAGCAACTGCTGACGATCGTCCCGGCCTCGGACGATCTCGAACAGTTCGCCGCGGCCCTGGACCGCGGCGGCACGGTGGTGTTGATGAAGGTCGGACGGCGCCTGGCGCGGGTCCTCGACGAGCTGGAGGCCCGCAACCTGTTGGAGCAGACGATCTTCGTATCGCGCGCCGGGATGCCGCAACAGCAGGTGGAAACCGACGTGCGGCGATTGCGGGGACTGCCCGACGAGGCGGGGTATTTATCGATCTTGATCATTCAAGCCAAGGGGTCGTAGCTGAGGAGCATCAAATATGAAAGTCTATTTCGTCGGCGCCGGCCCGGGCGATCCCGAATTGTTGACCGTCAAGGCACGGCGGCTTGCTGGAGAATGCCCGCTTGTGCATCTATGCGGGTTCGCTGGTGAATCCCGCGCTATTGGACCTGCTTCCCGCCGAAGCCGAGCGCTACGATTCGGCCGCGATGAACCTGGAGCAGATCATCGAGCGGTTCCAGGCGGCCCGGGACCGGCAGATCGACGTCGTCCGCCTGCACACCGGCGAGCCTTCGATCTATGGCGCGATCGGCGAGCAGATGGACGCCCTCGATCGACTTCAGATCGCCTACGAAGTGGTGCCGGGGATCAGCGCCTTTCAAGCGGCCGCCGCGACGCTGAAGGTGGAACTGACGGCCCCCGACGTTGCCCAGACGATCATTCTCACCCGCACGCCGGGCCGCACGCCGATGCCGCCGTCGGAAGACCTTTCGCGGCTGGCCCAGTCGCGGGCGACCTTGTGCATCTTCCTTTCCACGGATCGCATCGCGGAACTGACCGGAATGCTGGCGGACCATTACGGGCCGGATTGCCCGGCCGCGCTGGTGTTCCATGCCTCCTGGCCCGACGAGAAGGTCATCCGCGGCACGCTCAGCGATATTGGCGAGCGGGTCCGCGCGGAAGGGATCACGAGGACGGCCATCTTCCTCGTGGGATTCGCCCTGGAAAGGCCCACGCGGAATTTCTCCAAGCTGTACGACAAGACATTCGGCCATGGTTATCGGCCAGTCGATGCGCAAGAATGATTTGCACAAGGGTCGGCTCGCGTTTAGCCGTCCCGGAGGGACGATCGAGAATAGCCCAGCGATTTATCGCTGGAATCGGGGTATCAGGAGGCTTTCTAGTCCCGTAGGGACGACTGAACAATCAATGAGCGAAGACATCCACCTAGGCCATTTTCCGGCAAGCGGCGCGTTCTTGGGATTGAACCGGCTTTCGCTCAGTCGTCCCTACGGGACTTATGATTCCTGTTCGCCTTTCCTACCCAGCGATAAATCGCTGGGCTATTCTCAACTGCCCGTCCGGGGCAAAGACATGTTGCTCGACCATTCATGCTTTCAAATTTCTTTCCTCAATTCTTCTGACCAGGGCCGTTAGCGCAAGGCAGCACGCATCAAGGAGCCACACCGTGAAGATTGCCGCGATCACCCTGAGCAACGAAGGATCGCGCATCGCCGCGAAGCTGGCCGCGTCGTGGAATACCTGCGACGTGTTCCTCCACACCGGCGTCACGGAACTGCCGCAGGCCAGGCGATTCGACCGCCTCGCGGAGTTGTCGCGTGAGGTCTTTCCCTTGTACCGGGGCTTGGTCTATATCGCCCCGATCGGCGCCGTCGTCCGCGCTATTGCCCCTTGCCTCCGGCACAAAACGGTCGATCCGGCGGTCGTGGCCGTGGACGTGGGCGGACGCTGGGCCGTGAGCCTGCTCAGCGGGCATGAAGGCGGCGCCAATCAACTGGCGATGGCCGTGGCCAACATCCTCGACGCCGAACCGGTGATCTCGACGACCACCGAAGCCGTAAAGGACCTGATCGTCGGCGTGGGCTGCCGCCGCGGCGCCGAGGCCGGCCGCGATCGTGGCCGCCATTCGTGAAGCATTGTCGCTGGCCAACTGCGACTTGGCCCGCGTGCGACTATTGGCCTCCGCCGAGATCAAGGCCGACGAGCCCGGATTACTGGCGGCGGCCCGACGAGTTGGGCCTGCCGTTGCGGTTGGTGGCGGCGGAAGAAATCCGGCATACGGCCCGGGCATTCGAGCATTCCGACTTCGTTCAAAACAAGGTGGACCTGCCGGCGGTCGCGGAACCCGCGGCGCTCTTGGCGGGAAGGAGGACGCAATTAGTACTTCGCAAACAAATACTCCACGGCGTGACCGTGGCGATCGCCCGGGAAAGCTGTCTGTCGTTGGAATAGGACCCGGCGGCCGGCAGCACCGCACGTTGCGGGCGGTCGAGGCGATTGCCGAAAGCCGGACGGTCGTCGGCTATACGCCCTACCTGGAAGCGATTGCCGATCTGACCGGCGGCAAGGAACTGGTCGCTTCCGGCATGACACATGAAGTCGAGCGCTGCCGGCAGGCCCTGCACCGCGCCGCGGCAGGCGAGATGGTGGCGCTGATCTCGTCTGGCGACGCGGGAATCTACGGCATGGCCGGGCTGGCCTTGGAATTGGCCGAGGCCGAAGGGCTGCACGTTCCCATGGAGATCATACCCGGCGTAACGGCCGCCAGCGCCGCCGCCGCGGCCTTGGGGGCGCCGCTGATGCTGGACTTCGCCGTAATCAGCCTGAGCGACTTGCTGGTTTCCTGGGAGATCATCCGCCGGCGATTGGAAGCAGTCGCCGCCGCTGATCTCGTGGTGGCGCTGTACAACCCCCGCAGCAAGAAACGCGTCCGGCAACTGCAAGAGGCGGTCGAGATCTTCCGGGCCGCCCGCTCGGGCCAGACGCCCGTTGGAATCGTCACCGCGGCCGGTCAGGACGACCAGTCGCTGGTCGTTACCGATCTGGATCATCTGCTCCAGCAGGAGGTCGACATGCGGACCGTAGTCATCATCGGCAACAGCAGCACTCGGCGGATCGACCGTTGGATGGTCACCGCCCGCGGATATTTTAGGCGAACCGAGGAGGAAAGCCCCGCATAACTCCCCTCTCCCTTTGGGAGAGGGGCAGGGGGCGAGGGCAGCGTGGTTTTGTTCGGTATCAAAAGGAAGGAACGCCCCGCATGATTCTGCTCTTAGGCGGCACCAGCGATGCGCCGCCGATTGCCTTATGCCTGGCCGAGGCCGGCTATCGCGTGTTGCTTTCTCAAGCGACTGATGTTCCGCTGGAAACGCCCCGGAACGGCAACATCGAGACACGTTCGGGCCCCCTGGACGAGCGCGGCCTGGCGGAGCTTGTCGATCGTCGCGGCGTCCGCGCGATCATCGATGCTGCCCATCCCTACGCGGTCGCCGTCCACGCGACGGCCAGCCGTGTCGCCGAGGAACGAGGCATCCCCTGCCTGCGATTTTTGCGTCCGGCAATCATCGACGCAACCATTCCCGGCGTGGAACTCGTCGCCGACCACGCGGCGGCGGCGGTTGCTGCGTTTCGTCGCGGCCGCCCCGTGTTGCTCACCACGGGAACTCGGAATCTTCTGCCTTACGTCGAACAGGCGCGTCGCACCGGACTGAAGTTGATGGTCCGCGTCCTCGATCATTCCCAATCGCTGGAGGCCTGCCGCCGGGCTGGATTTCGGCCGGAAGAAGTGATTGGCGGGCGGGGCCCTTTTTCGCTCGATGACAATCGGCGGCACATCCGAGCCTGCGGGGCCGGCGTGCTGGTGACCAAGGACAGCGGCCAGGCCGGCGGCACGGCCGAGAAACTCCAGGCGGCCCAGATGGAAGGCTGCGAAGTAATTGTCATCGCGCGGCCTGCCCTTGGAAACCGGCAGGGCTTTGCCGAGGTTGACTCGCTGCTGGCTGTGCTGGCAGACGCATTGGCGGGACCCCGTTAAGGTTCGGCCGAAGAATAATTTCCGCAATTAGGCGGGGCTGGCTGGCGGCTGAGCTTGCGAAGCCCCAGCCGATGCCGGAAAAGCTGGGGCTTCGCAAGCTCAGCCACCAGCCACCCCAGGAGGAAAACCGGGAAATTGTTCTTCGGCCGATCCTAGCTCAAAACACGCTCCGAAGGTTCTTCGGCCGCACGGCGACATTGAAGCCCGCATCGGGATTCAATGCGCGTTTGTCGGGCTTCAATGTCGCTGTCCGGCATCGGCTGGGTTATCGCTTGTCGGTTTCCCGGCAATCGATTATCCTGGAGGAAATTATTCCGGTGCGAAATAATGCGTGATCTGAGCTACATCAGCTTCGAAGGCAAGACGCTACCGCGGCGACAGCTTCTTTCTCTCGCGCGGGGAACGTTTACTTCGGTTCTTCCCGCCCCGTCACATGCCCCGGAAGAGCGGCTGGACGATTTCATCGCCTGGGTGCTGGGCCGCGCCGGACTGGATGCCGCGGCCTACCGCCCCAGCCGCTCCATCGTCGCTTGCCGGCTTGCTTGAGGGCCCTGAAGGTCCGGTCGACCTACGCTGCCCGCGAACTGCTGGAGCGAAAGCCGCACCTCGTCGCGAAAGCCGTCAGTTCGCTGTTGATCGGCGTGACGGAGTTCTTCCGCGAGCCTGGCGTGTTCGATACTCTGCGGACGCAGGTCCTGCCCGCATTGGCCGGCCGCAACCAGCGGCTGCGAATCTGGAGTGCCGCATGCTCCACCGGCGCCGAACTCTACAGCATGGCCATCCTCTTGAGCGAAGCGGGCCTGCTGGAGCGAAGCTGCCTGCTGGGCACCGACTGCCGCGGCGACGCGATCGAGCGCGCCAGGCAGGGCCTTTATGATGCCGCGCTGCTGAAGCTCGTCCTCGAGATCGCGATGCGGGACACGTATTTCGAGCCAGTCGGCCAGAATTGGAGGCCGGTCGAGGCCCTCCGCCGGCAGGTCCACTGGAAGGTCGCGGACCTGCTGGCCGGCGTGGAGGCTGGGCCGTGGGACATCATTTTCTGGCGGAACGCCGCCATCTACCTCAAGTCCGATCCGGCCGAAACGATCTGGCGCCGGTTGGCGTCGGTTCTCGCCCCGCAAGGCGTGCTGATTGCCGGCAAGGCCGAGCGGCCGCCCCGTGACGCCGGGCTCTGCGACGCATGCCGCGCGCACGGCTGCATCGTATCGGAGGTCTCGCATGAGTATTGGAGCAAGAATCGGCGCCGGGTTTGCCGTGGGGCTGGTGATCATTGCGGCGATCGGCGTCAGCGCCTACTTGAGCACGCAACGGCTGCTCGAAGCGAACCGCTGGGTGACGCACACCCATGAGGTCATCGAGGACCTTGAGCACGTCCTGCTGCTGCTCACGGATGCCGAGACCCGCCAGCGCGGGTTCGTTCTGACCGGCAAAGAGCGTACTGGAGCCGCCCCGTACGACGGCAGACCAGGTCCAGCACGACATCGACGCCCTCGTCGATCTAACCCGCGACAACCCGGCCCAGCAAGAGGGCTCCAGCAGGTCCAGAAGCTCGCGGACGCCAAGCTGGCCGACCTGCGAACGACGATCGAACTCCGCCGCAAGTCGGGTTCGGCGGCCGCCTTGTCGGCCATGGTCACCGATCAAGACAAGAAGATCGCCACGGTCATCGATCAAGACAAGAAAATCATGGATGATCTCCGCGGGCGTGGTCGCCGAAATGGAGACCCGCGAGCGGCAGTTGCTCGACCAACGGAATGATGCGGCGGAGATCAGCGCCCATCGAACCATCTGGACGGTTACCGTATGGATGCCCATCGCACTGCTGGTGCTGGCCATGGCCGCCGTGGTCCTGATGCGGACCGTGCCGTTCGGCGGCCCTGCCGCGTCAACCGTGACTCCCCGAAAAAAGTGGGGCAGTATCGCCCTTCAATACGCTTCCGCAGTGGTCGCGGTGGCCGTGGCCGTGGTGCTGCAGCGGCGATTGGTGACTTCCTTCGGCCCCCTGCCGATCTTTGTCACTTTCTATCCGGCAGTCCTCCTGGTCGCAAGCATCGGGGGAGGCGGGCCGGGGATCGTGGCCACCGTACTCTCGGCGCTGGCGGCCGATTACTGGTTCATTGCCGCCGTATGGGTCGTTCAGTATCGAGGCCCCGAATGACGTGCTGGCCCTGGGGATCTTCACCGGCACCAGTCTTTTTCTGAGCGTGCTGGCGGAACGCCTCCGCCGGGCCCGCTGGGCCGAGGCGATCAGTGTCGCGCAGGAGCAGCAGTTGGAGGAATTGTCGCGGCTCAACGAGGAACTCTCGCAGCAGTCGGAAGAGCTGTCGCAACAGTCCGAGGAGCTTGCCCAGCAGAACGAGGAACTGCAAACGCAGTCCGAGGAGATTCAGACGCTGAACGCGGAACTGACGCACCGCGAGGACATGCTGCAGAAGCTGCTCGATGCGGCCCGCCTGGCCACCGCCGAGCAGGCGGTGATGCAGCGACATCTGCGCGGCGGCCAAGGAGATGTTCGGCCCGGCCGCCTCGGCCGTGATGGTGTTCGAGCCGCAAGGCGACCGGCTGGCGGTCCGCGGGCAGGCCGGGCTGGGGCCGGAGGGCGCGAAGCTCGAATCGTTGCCCGTCGCACATTGCTTCGCGGAACTGGTCATCGCCGAGAACAAGACGGCCGCCTTGGCCGACGCCGCGCTCCGCCCGGACCTCTCGCTGGTCCATCCGCCGGGCGAGGAACCGTTCCGGGCCGTCCTGGCCGCCCCGATGCGCAGCGAGGGACGGCCCTTCGGCGTCGTGGGCATCTACAGCCATCAGACGCAGGAGTGGACCGCCGAGCAGTTCCGCCTGGCCGAATGGCTGGCCGCCCAGTGTGCCCACATCCTGGAAACCCTGCGGCTGCAACGGCAACTCCGGGAAAGCGAAGAGAAGTACCGCGACCTGGTGCAGAACGCCAACAGCATCATCATCCGCTGGGACATGAAGGGCAATTTCACGTTCTTCAACGAGTTTGCCGAGAGGTTCTTCGGCTTTTCCCAGCGCGAGATCATCGGCAAGAACGTGATCGGCACCATCGTGCCGCCGACGGACACCTTCGGCCGCGACCTGGCCGCCATGATCGAGGACATCAAGCGATACCCGGACCGCTACGAGACGAACACCAACGAAAACGTGCGCAAGAACGGGGAGCGCGTCTGGATCTCCTGGTCGAACAGGGCGATTCTCGACGAGCGCGGGAACATGATCGGCGTGCTCGCCGTGGGCAACGACACCACCGAGCGCAAGCGGGCCGAGGAAGCTGTGCGGGAGAGCGAGGA
This sequence comes from uncultured Planctomycetia bacterium, assembly GCA_963779975.1. Lineage (GTDB taxonomy): Bacteria > Planctomycetota > Planctomycetia > Pirellulales > Thermoguttaceae > JANXQG01. The sequence goes on from CAWAAL010000029.1 coordinate 114,263, forward strand.
GCGGTTGCGTTTCGCCTTGGAGACGAGCCGCACTGGAGCGTGGGAAATTGATCTCGCGGACCACATCGCCCACCGCTCGCCGGGGCACGATTCCATTTTCGGCTACGACCAGATGCTGCCGGAATGGACCTATGAAATGTTCCTCGATCACGTCGTGCCCGAAGATCGCGCCCTGGTGGACGGCAAGTTTCGCCACGCCGTGGCGACTCAGGGCGACTGGAATTTCGAGTGCCTTATTCGCCGCGCCGATGGCGAGACGCGCTGGATCTGGGCGGCGGGACGACACCATCCTGACGCCGCCGGCACAACGCGCAGGATGTCGGGCATCGTGCAAGACATCACCGAGCGCAAGCTGGCGGAACAATCAAAAGCGCGGCTGGCGGCAATCGTCGAGTCTTCCGATAACGCGATCTTGTCCAAGGACCTCCACGGCATCATCGAGACCTGGAACCCGGGGGCCGAACGTCTCTTCGGCTACCGGGCGGAGGAGGTCATCGGCCAACCGATCACGCTGCTGTTGCCGCCGGAGCGAATTCGGGAGGAAGAGCAGATACTCGAGCGCGTGCGGAGCGGCCAGCCCGTGGAGCATTTGGAAACGGTGCGGGTAGCCAAGGACGGGCGACAACTCGACGTCTCCGTGACCGTCTCCCCGGTCAAGGACCATGACGGCCGGATCATCGGGGTCTCGAAGATCATCCGCGACATCACGGAACGCAAACAGGCCGAGGCGGCGCTCTGCGCCAGCGAGGAGCGGTTCCAACAGATCACCGCCTGCGTCCAAGACGTGCTGTACAGCGTGGACGGCGCGACCCGCGAATTCCAGTACCTGAGCCCGGCCTTCGAACGGCTGCTCGGTTATTCGCCGGCCGACGTGGCCGCCCGCGGCGGACGCGAGCGGTTCCTGGCAGAAGTCATTCAAGACGGCCGCTTCGAGGAACAACAGGAGGTGTTCCGCCAATTGAAACCGGCTGGCGGCACGGTCCTGCCGGGACGTTGGGCAGCGTGGTGGCAGGGCAAGGACGGCATGCTCAAGTACCTCGAAGACCATTGGATGCCTGTTTTCGCCGGCGACCGCGTCGCCGCCACCTACGGCGTGTTGCGCGACATCACCGAGCGCAAGCGGGCGGACGAGGCCCTGCGGCAGACCGCCGAGGACCTGGCCCGCTCCAACAAGGACCTCGAGCAGTTCGCCTACGTGGCCTCGCACGACCTCCGCGAGCCGCTGCGGATGGTGACCGGCTTCATGAGCCTGTTGAAGGACCGCTGCCAGGGAAAGCTGGACGCCAAGGCCGACGAGTACATCTTCTTCGCCTCCGACGCGGCCTCGCGGATGCAGGGGCTGATCGACGACCTGCTGGCCTACTCCCGCGCGGGTCGAGGCGAGACGACCGAGCGCACCGGACGTCGGCGCCGTTCTCGACAGCGTGCTGAGGACCCTGACCGTCAGCATCGAGGAGTCCGGGGCGGTGATTACGCGCGATCCCTTGCCGACGATCACGTCCAACCCGGTGGAACTGACCCAGGTCTTCCAGAACCTGATCGGCAACGCCATCACGTTCAAGGGGGAGCGGAAGCCCGAAATCCACGTCGGCGCCCAGCGGCAAGCGGGCGGCTGGCTGTTCACGGTCCGCGACAACGGGATCGGCATCGATCCGCAGTTTGCGGACCGCATTTTCTTGATCTTCCAGCGCTTGCACACCCGGGAGCAGTACCCGGGCACCGGGATTGGCCTGGCAATTTGCAAGAAGGTCGTGGAGCGTCACGGAGGCCGTATTTGGGTCGAGTCCCAGCCGGGAAAGGGCTCGACGTTCTGCTTTACGATTCCTGATCAAGGGAAGGAACAAGGATGAAACCGGTCGAAGTGTTGATGGTCGAGGACAACCGAGGCGACGTGGTGCTGGTGGAGGCGGCCATCGAGAAGGCCGGGCTCCCTTACCAGGTCACCGTCGTGAGCGACGGCGCGGAGGCCGTGGAGTTCCTGCACCGCCGCGGCAAGTACGCCGAGTCGCCCCGGCCGGAACTGATCATGCTGGACCTGAAGCTGCCGCGGAAGAACGGCTGCGAAATGCTGGACGAAATCCGCCTCGATCCGCTCCTGGCGAAGATTCCCCTCGTCCTCCTGAGCAGTTCCAAATCGGAGTTGAAGCGTGCCCGATCCTACGGACTGCCGCCGGAATGTTACCTGGAAAAGGCCAGCACCTATCAGGGCTTCGTCGAACTGGTCCTGGCCATCGAGGCCTTCCGCTGCGAGGCCGTGGAAGAAAGGCAGCCATGACGCCCGACCCCACGCGAATCCTGTTGGTGGAAGACAACCGTGCGGACGCCGTTCTGCTTCAGGACATGCTCCTGCGGGATACCCGGGGGCAGTTCGAGTTCAGTTGGACAAGTTCCTTGCGGGAAACCCTCGATCGGATCGAGTGCGAGCCCGAGCGCTTCGACGCGGTCCTCTTGGACCTGTCGTTGCCCGACTCGCACGGGCTGAACACGATCAAGCGACTGTGCAGCGCCGTGCCCGCCATGCCGATCCTCGTGATCACGGGCCTGACGGACGAGCACGTCGCCAGCGAGGCCGTGCGCTGCGGCGCCGAGGACTACCTGGTCAAGGGGCAGACCGACGCGCGGTCGATGGTGCGGGCGATCCGCTATGCGATCGACCGCAGACGGTCGCAGGCGGCGCTGCTGGAAGCCAAGGCCGCCGCCGAGGCCGCCAGCGCGGCCAAGAGCCAATTCCTGGCCAACATCAGCCACGAATTGCGGACGCCCATGAACGCCATCCTGGGCATGATCGACCTGGCGGCGCAGAAGGCGACCGATCCGACCGCCGCTGACTTCCTGAAGACCGCCAAGGAATCGGCCGACTTGCTCTTGGCGCTGTTGGACGACCTGCTGGATTGCGCGAAAATCGAAGCGGGCAAACTGGAACTGGAATCGGCCCCGTTCAGCCTCGCGCGGATGTTGGACCAACTGACGCGCGTGCTTTCCGTTCGCGCCAGCGAGAAGGGCCTGGCCTTCTCATGCCGGATCCCCGACGGAACGCCGGACGGCCTGGTGGGCGACCAGGTGCGATTGCGGCAAATCCTCTTCAATTTGGCCGGAAACGCCATCAAGTTTACCCAGCGGGGCCTGGTGGAAGTAAGCGTACGTACTCTTCCCTCGCCCACCGCGAGAGGGGTAGGGAGTGAGGGCCAATGTCTCCCCTCGCCCGCTGGGAGAGGGGAACTCGCGCAGCTACCTGAATCCCCTCATCCTTCATCCCTTCTCGACTTGGAATTCACCGTGCGGGACACCGGCATCGGCATACCGCCAGCCGACGTGGAACGCATCTTCCAGCCTTTTGCTCAGGCCGACGCCTCGACAACCCGCCGCTTTGGCGGCACGGGACTGGGGCTCTCCATCTGTTCGAGTCTCGTCGCCCTGATGGGCGGGCGGATCTGGGTTGAAAGCGAAGTGGGGAAAGGGAGCACGTTCCACTTCACTGTCCGCCTGTCTTTGGCGAAGGAGTTTCGCGCCGCGCCGGAACCTGCTGCCAAGGTATCGGCCGTGGCCGCGTCCGCCCTGCGAATTCTCTTGGCGGAAGACAACCCGGCCAACCAGAAGCTGGCCGCCTACATCCTCCGCAATCGCGGTCACGAGGTCGAAATCGCCGGAGACGGCCGACAATCGCTGCGGATGTCCGAGGAGACCCGTTACGACGTGATCCTGCTCGACGTGCAAATGCCGGGCATGGATGGATTGGAAGCAGCCCAGGCGATCCGCACCCGCGAGAACGGTCAAGACCGCGTACCGATCATCGCCATGACGGCCCACGCCATGAAGGGCGACCGCGAGCGGTGCCTGGCGGCGGGTATGGACGCCTACCTGTCCAAGCCCATCAACGGCCAGGAAATGATCGCGCTGGTGGAGAGCCTGACGGCCGCTTCGCCCGCGGCGGCAGCCGGTGCCGCGGGCGCATGGGCCCGGAAACGCCACACGGCGGAGCAGCGTTTGCAGGCCGGCCAGGCCCCGGCAGCTTCAACCGAGTCCGAAACCGACGCCCGCGCCCTGTTCCACGAGTTGCAGGTCCACCAGATCGAATTGGAGCTGCAGAACGGAGAATTGCTGCGCCACAGGCGGCGGCCAATCGTGCCGGCAGCGCAGATATCGCGCCGGCGGCGACTGGCGCCGGCCCCTGGCCCGCGCCGGTCGCATTCGATCCCGACCTGGCGCTCTCGCGGTGCTGCGACGAGCCAGACGTGCTGCGGGAAATGGTTGCCAATTTCCTCTGCGAGGTGGACGGCCTGGTTTCGCAACTACGATCGGCATTGCAACGTAACGACCTGGTGGAAGTCGGCCGGCTGGGGCACCGCATGAAGGGAACCTTGGCGTACCTTGGCGCACGGCCAGCGGAAGCAGCCGCGCTGCGCGTCGAGCGATTCTGCACTTCGCACAGCGGCACGCCGGCCGAAGCCGAGATCGCGGTCGCTGCGCTTCAGCAGCAGTGCGGCGCGTTGAAAGCCTTGCTGGCGGAGCATCCGCTGGCGGCCAGACCAAAGCAAAATGATTGAAGCTATGGCATGCTGAATCAACTGCCCTAGGAAGTCCCGGCGGCCTGGAACCGACACGATGGCCGTCATTCCCCCCCCCAAGAGAACTCCATGAAGATTACAACGAAACTCACTGCGGCATCGTTCCTCGGCTTTCTGGCGGCGTGCGGTTTAGGCATGGCCGGCCCCGGGCGCCTAGGTGCCGCTGAGGCCATGTCCACGGAGGACTTCCTCAACACGCTTGGCGTCAACACGCACCTCCAAGGGCTGACCCCCGCGGACCCGTGGAACACGAATATCAGCCAGATTGGAAAACAGCTCAACTTCATCGGCGTGAGGATTGTCCGCGACTGGATTTACAGGCCGAAAGACGGCCAGCTCTTCAAGGATTTGCAAGACGCGTGGCGACCCGACGGGCGATTCTGGACTTCCATCGTGGAGGGAAGCCCCACCGATCAGCGGAAAAGCCTGGCCCTCTCGCAGGCTGTTTCGCAGAACTTTCCCGGACTGGTCTACGCCATGGGCGGCCCTAACGAAGAAGACGACGATTATCCACAAAAGCTGGGCGCGACCTTGCCGGACTCAGCGCTCGTGCAAACGACGCTTTACAACTGGGCGCATCCCTTGGGAATTCGCGTCAGTCAAATGGAGTTCGGCGCGGGATGGACGGCGGCCAACCACTGGCAGGGCAATTATAACCCGGTCAACACCGGCAGCCACCAGAACTACAAGCCGGGACCGGCCGATTTCGGCGGCGCGCATACGTACCTCAGCGATCCCAATCAACGCATGGTGACGGTCCTGAGCATGCTGCGCAAGAACGCGGGATTATGTACCCCCGGCAAGCCCGTAGCGCATACGGAAGTCGGCGCCTACACGCACGCCCACATCACGCCCCGCGTCTTTGGCCAGTACCTGGTGATGGGCGCTTTCGACAGCGCCGCTGCCGGCGACGCCGGGTATCTCGTCTATGGCCTCCAGGATAGCCGGCCTGAGGCTACCTACGGTTTCTTCAGCTTTCCTGAAGGCATCGCGCATCCCGCGGCCAGATACTTTCACACGATGACCACGTTGCTGAAGAGCAGCCGAGGCAGTTACGGCCCAGGCACCAAACCGACCTTCGCACCGGATGCCCTGAAAACGTCGTTCACCAGCAAGGTAACCAGCCATTTGCTGATGCAGAAACCGACGGGAGAGTTCGTGATCGCGGTCTGGTCGGAACAACTGATGAACGAGACCGCGCACGAGGAATCCGAGACCATCGATTTCGGCCGGAAGTTCGGCACCGTATCGGTCTATGACGTTGAGGAGGGAACCACGCCGATCACGGTCCTGCACGACGTCGGCCGATGCACGTTGAGCTTGGAACCCAGCGACACGTACCTGGTCGTATTGAAATAACCCGGACGTGTAGTATACATATAGTACCGTTAAGAAGTAAGCGCACTCGGGCGTAAGTGGGAACTTCGAACGCTTGCGTGAACCTTGTGGCTGGCCAAATAACCAAAGATAGTTACTTATCCTTTCACTGGTTGAGGGTATTCGGCCCACGAATTCCATATTCTGTGGAATTCGCTTGCATTTTTCGTTAGAATCGGATTCAATCGCGGTTAGATAAGCGTTTTGTCTTATTTACCTGGAATGACTTTTGGGAATGGGGCGTTCGATTCGAGAGTGCCCCGCAGGATATTGAAGTGGGTGAGCGCCGGTGGGTGGCGCGTTGCTTGCCGCCGCCGGCATGATTGAGTCCATTGAGGTGGGGCACCGCCTATAAGCTTTTCCTAACGCAATCTTCTCTGCGATTCTGGAGGATGCCATGAACGCGCGTCGCATCGTACCGTTCCCCCTGTTGAAAAGCCGTCGGCAAATCGCCGTGTATTGCCTGGCAGCGAGCTTGGGTTTGGCAGTCGCCGAGGCCCAAGGGCAGAACCTCGTCGCCAACGGCAATTTTTCGCTGAACGCGAGTTTGTATACATCCTGGCCCGGCTACAACGGCGGTTCGAACCCTTCGGCACCCACCGGCTGGAGCGTCACCGGCAATGGCGGCGGCATCAATGGATACGACACGCCTTTCACGGTGTTCTTCGACAACAACTTCGCCAATCCCAATCCCGGCCAGTGGTGGACCTCCACCAGCGGCAATAAGGTCAGTGATTTTTGGTTCCAGCAAGGAACAGGATCCCTTTATCAGTCCGTCACGACCACCAACGGTGACATCTACGCATTGAATTTTGACGCCGCCGCACGCAACGATGGCGAACAGGGAGGCTGGACGGTTTCGATTGGCACCACGAACTACAACACCGGCCTCCTGAGCCCGACCCAATGGCAGGGCTATGGTTTTTACTTTGCCGCTACCGGTTCAGCGAATAACTTGACCTTTACCGGAAACCAGGGCAGCCAGAACCTGTCGAACGTCAGTCTGCTCGATATCGCCGGCGCCTGCTGGAGCGGCGGGAGCGGCGGGGCCAGCGGCAACCTGGGCGGCGACAACTTGAATTTCACGGGCAATAACATTGCCACGGCCCAAGGCGTCAATAACGGCAACTTGTACTTTTTTGACACCGACGGACACAGCAACACTCTGGGCACCAGCACTCTCACCACGGCACCGGGCGGAGTCTCGGCGACGGCCCTGTATTTCGCCAACCGTTCCGTTCCTTACACGCTCAACAGCAGTGATGCCACGGGCGTGACGGGGGCGACGGCGCTGGTCAAACAAGGCAGCGGGCTTCTGACGCTGACCGGCACGAACACTTACACCGGCGGCACGCAGATCAGCGCCGGCATCCTCAATATCAGCGGCGATGCGGTCCTGGGCACCGCCAATAGTCCGATCGGTTTCACGGGCAGCGGCACGTTGCAGGCGGGGGCCGAGGGCATCGTGCTCAATTCGGCGCGGAGCATCAACATCAACTACGGCGCGGCGGCCACGATCGACACGGCGAGTTACAACAACCTGACGATTGCCGGCCCGATCGGCGGCGCCGGCGGTCTCGCGAAGGTCGGCAACGGCGCCCTGACCTTGACCGGCACGAACACCTACACGGGCGGCACGCAAATCTCCGCGGGCCAGGTGATCGTTGGCCCCTCGCCCGTCATCAATGCCAACGGGACGATCTTTTCCAGCGCCCTGGGCGCGGGCACGGTGACCATGTCGGGCGGCACGCTCTCGCTGCCGGCCAACACCGGCCCCGTGGCTGGCCTGGCAGGCATGAAGGTCGATTCGTACTTGACTCCCCAGTATGGCAGCAATATCTATGGTTACACGGGTTACAACAATAACGCGAATTTCGTCTTCGCGCCCAACATTCCCTCGGGAACGCACCCGTACATGGCCGATGCCGCGAATGCCACCGGCAACGGCTTGTATCCTGGGGGCGGCACGCAAAATGACAGTTATCCCGGTCCCAACGCCAATCTCTACACGACCTGGCACAACTTCAATAGCTTCGTCTACAGCGGTACGATCAACATCCCCGCCGTCTCGGATCCCAATGGGGATATTTCCTTCCTCAAGATGATCGACGACAACGAGGCCCTGTACATCGACGGTCACCAGGTTTTCAATGACGGCGGCTGGAACAATCAATTGGTTACGACCCTCTCTCAATCGAATACCAGTTGGCTCGCGGCCGGACAGCACCGTTTCTACCTCGTGATGTACAACGGTACGGGCGGCGCGGGGCCCAATAGCGGCTGGAACCTCGGCTTCGGCTGGAACTTGACGGGTAGCTACGACCCAGCCTCGGGCACCATGGCGGCGGGGGCCGCCGTGCAACAGTACCTGTCGAGTGCCGCCAACGGCAATTTCATCATGCCGACCGATAACGGCACGGGCAATGTCTTCACCTCGCAGCCCGTGAACAGCTTCAGCAATTCGTTGACGATCGGCACGGAGTCCACGCTCGACGTGACGACTTCCGGGGCGACCAACATCTTCACGGGCGGGCTGAGCATTGGCGACACCACGCTGCACGTCGTCGGCGGCCAAACCATGCCGGGCAGCGTGCAGATCAACGGTGCGGCAAGCCTTACCGGTGTCGCCCAATCGACCTTCGACGTACAGAACAGCAACACGCTCACGCTGTATGGCGTCGTCAGCGGGAATGCCGGGCTGCACAAGATCGGCGCCGGCACGTTGGTCCTGGGCAACTACAACACCTACACCGGCGGAACGACCGTCAACGGCGGCACCCTGCAACTCAACATGGGCGGCAATCCCGGCACGCTCCAAGCCGGTTCCAACGTCAACGTCAACAACGGCGGCACGCTGTTTTTGAACAACACTGACGCCCTCGGCTACAGCACCGGCGCAGCCAATCTGTACGTCAACGGCGGCGGCACCGTGACCAGCGCGGGCGGATTTCGCACAACCCTCTGGAACCCAGTCAACATGACGGGCGGATTCCTGACCGCCGCGGGCGCGGGACCGGCCGACGGAGGCGGAGGAACCGGCTTCGCCACCAACTATTCCCTGGTCGGCCCACTGAACGCCACGTCCGACGCTGGCGGCAATCCGGCCACGATCGCCGCCGGCACGACGATCGGGCTGGAAAACACCGGTAACAGCGCCAACTTGAACAACCACAACAACGTGATTTTCAACGTTGCCCGCGGGCCGGGCGCCGTTGATCTGAACGTCGCCGGTGTCATCGGCGCTTGGAACGACAACACCACGTTGCTGACGATCCAAGGCAATGGCGTCACCGCCCTGAACGGACAGAACGTATACCCTGGCGGCACGGCCGTTACCAGCGGCACGGTAAATGCGGGCGGAACCAGTTTCGGCACGGGGACCGTCAACCTGGCCGCGGGGACCGTCGTCAACGTAGGTGCGAACTCCGGTTTGACCGGCCTTTATTACCTGAACGATCCCACGCTCGTTTCCGCGGCCAACAATCAAGGCGGCTCAATGGCCTTCTTCAATTCGCTGCCGACCACGCAAGCCCACTTCGCCGCCATGTCGCCGTCGGTTATTGCCCAGAGCAACTCGCTGGGCGGAACCGCCTTCACGATGGATGCCAATGGCTTGGGCCAGAGTTTCCCGGCGGCCGTCCGCGCCAACCAGAACGCCCAGTACTTCGAAGGCGTCTACTCGGGCGCCATCGATATTACGAATTCCGGCACGTATACCTTTGGAACGGACAGCGATGACGGCAGCATGATCTTCATCGACGGAAACCCCGTCGTCAACCTCAACGGTTTCCGTGGTGAGCAAAACAATGGCTCTCCGGCGGCCACCGGATCGGTCACGCTCTCCGCCGGCGAGCACCAGATCACCATTGGTTACTATCAAGGGACCGGCGGCTACGGCCTGCGGGCATGGTACGATGGGGCAGACACCACGAACAACATGGTGCTCATTCCTAATTCCGTGCTCACGCCGGCCTTGGTTGTCGGTTCGCTGCAAGGCGCAGGAAACGTCAATTTGGGCGCGGGCGGCCTCTACGCCGGCACCGACAACACCAACCAGACCTACAGCGGCGTGATCTCCGGCAGCGGCGGCGTGACCAAGTTGGGCACCGGCGTCTGGACGATTTTGGGCAGCAATACATACACCGGCCTGACCACCGTCAGCGGCGGCACTTTGCAATTGGGCAACGGCTCGGCCAACGTCTCTTTGCCCGGGTCGGTCCTCAATGGCGCGGCCCTGGTCGTCAACAACCCGCAGAACATGAGCTTCCCGGCCATGGGCACCCTCACCGGCCCCGGAAGTCTTACCAAGACTGGAAGCGGAACCCTGACCCTGGTCAACCAACCGAACTACTCGGGGGCAACGAACGTGAATCAGGGCACGTTGCTGGCGTCTACCGGGGGAACGCTGGGCGGCACGGTAAATGTCAGCAGCGGCGCCACGTTCCATGCGACGTCCAGCGGCGTCACCGCCGGCCTGCCCGGCAACTATTACAACGAGGGGCCCAATGGGAACAATTTCGCAAGCTACGCCGCCCTGACCAGCCACTTCAGCGGGATGACCCCTGCGGTGACGAGCAACTCGGCGACGCCCAATGTGAACAACAACAACGGCGCCACGTTCGTCTTCAACACCGACGGCGGCGGCAGCGGATTCCCCGCGCCCTATAGTACCGGCGTCTTGTCGAACACCAGCGGCAACGCGACGAACTTCGAAGCCGTCTGGACCGGCCAGATCAATATCCCGCTCGCCGGCACCTACACGTTCGGCACCGCCAGCGACGACGGCAGCATGCTTTTCATCGACGGCAAGACGGTCGTCAATAACAACTACTTCCAGGGCATTGCCGAACGCGACGGCTCCGTTGCCCTTTCGCCGGGTTTGCACGACATTACGATCGCCTTTTACCAGGGCGGCGGCGGCTACGGACTATACGCCGACATGGGCGGCCCGGGCATGACTTGGGGCCGCTTGGCCAACGCGGTGCTGTCTGCCCCTGGATCCTACAATCTTACGATTGGCGGCTTGTCCGACGCGGCCGTCGGCAACGTGGGGACCGTCGCGATCGACCCGAATGTCCAACTGAACGTCGGCTCGGACAACGCGAATACGACGTTCTCCGGGGTCATCAGCGGGGCCGGCGCGCTCGTCAAGGTCGGTACCGGCACTCAGGCCCTGGCCGGGACGAACACCTATTCCGGCGGCACGATCTTCAATGCCGGCTACCTGCAGATCACCGCCGACGCCAACCTGGGCGTCGCCGTCGCGCCCTTAAACTTCTTCGGGGGCGGGCTGCAGGTAAGTGCCAACTGGACCGATACGAGGCCCACGTATGTCAGCGGCAATGGGGGAACGTTCAACGTCGACAACGGCGTGACGGCGGTGATCAACACGTCGATCTTCGGCCCTGCAGGGCTCGGCAAGAGCGGTCCGGGAACGCTGGTCCTGACCAACGTCAACGCCTACAACGGCGACACCGCCATCAACGGCGGCACGCTGCAGGTCGCCAGCGACAAGAACCTTGGCACCGGCGCCAACATCATCATGGGCGCGCAGGGCAGTGCCACGCTGGAAATCACCGGCACGGGTTCGTTCGCCACGGCGAAGGCCGTCCAGCTCAACAGTGCCGGTTCGGTCGTGTCGCCGGATCCCACGGTCAGTTCGACCGTGCTGGGCGGGGCGATCTCGGGCGTTGGCGGAATCAGCCCGACAAACTCCGTTCCCCTGACCTTGGCCGCCGCAAACACTTTCACCGGCGCAACGACGGTCACCAACGTCGCGAACCTCACCCTGGGCCATCCCTTGGCCCTGCAAGGCAGCACGCTCGACTGGCCCACAGGCAGCACGGGGACGTTCAATTTCGGCGGTTTCAGCGCCCTGCTGGGCGGACTGACGGGCAACCAAAACATCGTCCTGCCCGCCGGAACGATGACGGCCGTGAACGGCGCGACGACTTACGGCGGCGCGCTCGGCGGCAGCGGCGGCTTCGCTTCCATCGGCAGCGGCGTCTCGGCCCTGACCGGCGCCAACACTTACACCGGCGGCACCAAGATCATCGCCGGCACGCTGCAGTTGAACACGAGCACCATCGCCAACAGCCCGGCCGGGTCCATCCAGGTCAATCGTGGGGCCTTGCTGACGCTGGCCAGCGCCGGCGACGCCCCGGCCGCGATCGGGGCAATGACCGCCAACTCTCAAGGGGCCCTCATCCTCCCGTCCGACCCCGGGGCGGTTAATCTCGACTTCACGAATGCTCCTAACGCCTTCCTGGGCGCCAACGGTCTCGTCAATTTCAGCGGCGCGATCACGCCGGGCGGCGGCAGCTATCAGTTCGGCGGCGGCGGCGGACTCGCGCTCGTCAATTCGCTCGGCGACGCCGGTGGTTCCACTGGACTGAATATCGGCGGCCGCGGCATGGGCGGACTGAACCTCTACCCCAGCGGAAACAATACCTATTCCGGCCCGACGACCGTCCAAGACGGCAACCTCATTCTGGCCAACGCGGCCAATCTGTATAACGGCGTCACGCCGAACACGGTCACCGCGATCGCTTCGGGCAACACGGGGATCAACTATGGCCAGGGCATCGCCCAGCCCATGGGCGGCATCCTGCTGGAAGATGACGGCCCCACTTCGACCGACCATCTCAACGGGGCCCCGGTCACTCTGCACGGCGGGTCGCTGAGCTACCGCGGCAGCAACGTGGCTGCCCCCGTAGCCAGCGTCACGGTCAACGGCGCGGCCACGGTGTCGATCTACCCGACCGCAGCGGGCGCGGACCTGACCCTCACGAATCTCTCGGTCAACCCTGGCAGCGGCGCCAACCCGTACTCCACGGTCAACTTCCTCAGCCAAGGCGGCACGTTGGGATCGGGCTCGACGATCCACGTCACGAATCTCAACGGGTCAGCGCCGGTCAACGGCCCCGGCGGCATTCTCGGCGGCTGGGCCACGGTGGGCGATGGATTCGCGACCTACGACACCAGCGCCAGCAACTTGGGCGTCACGGCCCTCCCCGCGGCCAGTTACGCCAGCGGCTTTACGGGGGCGACCTCCACCTCGAACGTGCTCTTGAGCGGATCGGACGCCGTTACCGCCAATACCACGGTCAATTCGCTGGTTTCGCTCGGTGCGAGCAATGTCAGCATCAGCAACAGCGCCACGCTGACCCTGGCCAGCGGCGGCCTGATCTTCGGTGGAACGAACCATTACCTCGTGGGCAAAACGAACGCCGAATCGATCACTTCCGGCGTCGGCCCCTTGTATGTCACGGTGAATGATACCGGAACGAACACCAACGACTTCGAAATCTATCATGTCTTGATCACCGACAACGGCTCCACGCCGGTCTCGCTGGTCAAGTCGGGCATCGGCACGCTCACCCTCAACACGAGCGCCGCCGACACCTACTCTGGCGGCACGTACGTCAATGCCGGAACCCTGCGGATCGACAACGGCGGCGCGTTGAGCACCGGCCCCGTCACGGTCCGTAGCGGTGCCACGCTCGATTTGAACGGCCAGAACACGACGGGCAGCGCCCCCAGTTTCAGCATCGAAGGCCCCGGGGCCAACGGCGGCGGCGCCCTGGCAAACAGCAACGGCGGTTCCGACGCCGCGGTGCAAAGTCTGACGCTGACCGGCGATGCCACGATCAATGCCGTCGGCTTTCTCGATGTTTCCGGCGCGATGGACTTCGGCGGAAACACGCTCACCAAGACCGGCGCCGGGACCTTCCGGATCTTCGCCGGGACCGTCAATAATGTCGGTAATGTCGTTGCCAACGGGGGCGTCCTGCGGTTTGATGCCAGCAGTCCCACGACCTTGGCCGACACGAGCCACACCTTCACTATCAACCCGGGCGGCATGATCGATACCTGGGGGCCGCACACGGTTGATACGCCGGTGATCCTCAACGGCGGCATCCTGGGCGCCGGCTCGAATAATGGCACGATGAACGCCGAGACGGGCAAGTTTGCCGGCCCGATCACCGTGAACGTGACCAGCACGATCGAAAACGAGACCACGGCGGCCATCGCGCTCACTGGTTCGATCTCCGGCCCGGGCGGACTGGTCAAGACCGGTCCCGGCAACCTGACCATCAGTAACGCCAACGCCGCGAACGCCTACGGCGGCGGCACGGCGGTCAATGCGGGCGTTTTGCTGCTGGGCAGCAGCGGCGCAACGGGTAATGGACCGATCGCCGTCGGCTACGGCGCGATCCTCGGCTTCACGGGGGCTTACGCGCCCGATCCGAACGTGCTGGCCCAGGTCACGCCGAGTTCCATGGGTGTTTTTGCGCTGAACGCCGACGTCGCCGCCGGCACGCTCGACATGAGCGCCAACCCGCTCTTGCGCTTGGGTAGCAACGTGGGCAATGCGAACTTCTCCGCAGCCCTCGTGCCGGCCAACGAGACCTACATGTTCGGCGGCGGCGGCGGGCAACTGACCGTGAACACAACCCTCACCGACGACGGCGCGACGCCCCGCTCGGTAGACGTCGGCCTGAACGGCACGGCCACGGGCGCCGTCGTCCTCAACGCCGCGAACAGCTATTCCGGCGGGACCACGATCGGCAACGGCGGCACGCTGAAGGTCGGCAACGCCAACGCCTTGGGCACCGGCCCGGTAACGATCAACAACGGCGTGCTCGACCTCTTCGGCAACAACGTCGATGTCTCGGCCAGTTCGTTCACCGCGGGCGTCAACGGCACCGTGACCAGCAGTTCCGCCACCCCGAACAGTCCGGCCGTGTTGACCGTCAACAGCGGCTCGTTCGCCGGGTCGATACAGGACGGCACGGGTGCAGTCGGCTTCACGAAGACCGGGGCCGGACTATTCGTCTACTCCGGAGGCGGCACCTACAGCGGACCGACCACGGTCAGCGGTGGAACGCTCCAGGTCGATGGTCTGCTCAGCGCGCAGACCAACGGCGTCACCGTCAGCAACGCCACCTTGAGCGGAGTCGGCACCATCAATCGGCCGGTCAACCTGGCCGGCGCCGGCATCGTACAAAGCAGCGGCACGCTCACCGTGGGCAGTCTGAACGCCACGGCCGGGGTGGGCAACGTCCTGCCGGCCGGCGTCACGGTTTTCGCAGCCGGCGCCACCACCGTCAGCAACGGTGCCGCGCTGGACATCAACGGCACGCTCGCCGGTTCCACGGTCTTGACCTCCGCCGGCACGGCCAATCTCAATCCTGGCGCCACGGTCAACTTCTCGACCGTCAACGTCAGCGGCGGCGCCACGAACTTCAACAGCGGCAGCGCACTGAGCCTCGCCGCGCTCAACGTCACCGGCGGTGCGGCCAAGATCTTCGTCGGCAGCCCCGTCACCGCCGTCCGGGCCACGCTCCAAGACTCCGGCATGATCGATCCCACCGGTCTCGCTCTGCCGGTTAGCAACTCGTTGACGCTGAACAACACGGCTGCGGCAACGGCCGGCATGCTGACCCTGATACCCGGCGGCGCGACATCGTTCAAGGTGCAAGGGAGCGCCCTAGCCACGAGCGTCAATATTTCCGGCGCCGTTCTGCAAGTCTCCGGAACCACGGGTGTCGGCACGGGCGTGGACATCGGCAACCCCGGTCAGGCCGGTTCGAACTCCGCCTCCGGGGTGAGCCCGCTCTCCAGCGGGACGATCACCGTCGCCGGCGGCGGCGGTGACATCTGGGGTAACTCGGACCAGTTCCACTACCTGTATGTCCCCATGACCGGCAACTTCGACGTGATGGTCAAGATCGATTCCCAGACAAACACTAATGCGTGGGCCAAAGCGGGCATCATGGCCCGCAACGACACGACGGCGGGATCCGCGCACGACATCATCCCCGTCACGCCCGGTAATCAAACCAACATGCAGTGGCGTGACAGCACCAACGGCGGATCCGGCAATGCGGCGAACGTCGGCGGCCAGGTTGTCTTTCCCGAGTGGGTTCGCCTCGTCCGCAACGGCAACGACTTCACGTCGTACTACAGCTCCGATGGAATCAACTGGAATCCGGCGGGCGACAACGTCAACCCGGCAATGAACAACACGATCGACCTCGGCCTGGCCGTGACGGCGCACGACAACGGTCTCCTTTCCACGGCCACGTTCGAGCAGGCAAGCTTCCTCTATCAGCCGATTATCAGTCTGCCCGGCACGGATTACACCGTTTCGCAGACAGCCACGTTGAACATCAATAGCGGCCTGGCTGCCACGCTGGGCAGCGTGAATTTCAGCGGCGCCGGGACGGCCCTGATCATCGGCGGCATCTCGCCCAGGGTGGCCTTCAATAACTTGACCGTGGCCGACGGCGCCGCGGCCTCGCTGAGCAATTCCGCCGGCAACACCAGCAGCATCGCCTTGAGCGGCGGAATTGTCGCGGTAGGAACTGCCAGCAGTGCGACCTCGCTGACCATCGCGCCGGCGATCGTCGACGGCGCTTCGCCCACCAGTCTGTTCAAGACCGGGCCCGGCACGCTGACCCTGGCCAATACGGGGAACAGTTTCACGGGGGCCTTGACCGTCAACAGCGGCACGCTGCAACTCTTCACGTTGAAGAACAGCGGCGTCGGCTGCAACGGCACCGGCCCGATCACCCTGGGCGGCAGCGCCCCGGCCACCTTGCAGTTCCTCGGCAAGAACGCCGATCTCACGACCCGCGCCGTCAACCTGGCAAACAACGCCACGATCGACGCCTCCGACACGTCCATGAGCGATACGTTCCAACTGGCGGCCTCGCCCAATTCGGTGACGGCCAGTGGCACGGGCCAAAACCTGACGCTTACTGGCACGACGGCCGGCTTCACCAGCAACGGCCCGCTGGGCGGTGAAATCGGCTCGCCGATGAATCTTGGTTCGAACGGCTCGTTGACGAAGAATGGGCCGGGCACGTGGAGCCTCGATACGGGCAATACGTTCGGAGGCGGCACGGTTCTCAACGCCGGTACACTGGTCCTCTCCAACCCCAGCGGGTCGGCCCTGGGCAGCGGTACGCTCACGATCAACGGCGGCACCTTGACGACGTTTGGGGGCACCGGATCGCTCGGCGGCCCGGTCCTGGCCGGCAGTGGCGCCCATACGATCGCTCCAGGGGTGGGCATGGTCTCCTCGTATGGCACCTTGAACCTCAACGGCGGGCTGAGCACCAACAGCTATACCACGCTGGCCTTCAACCTGAATCTGAATACGCCCGTCACCACCATCAATAGCCAGCCCGTCTATGCCGGCGACCTGATCAGCCTGGGCGGCTCAACGTTGAACCTTTCGGGCGGCAGCATTACTTTGAATGCCGCTCTGGCGACAACGGGCGATTATCGGCTGTTCCAAGGGAGCAACTTCGGCGGCACGAACTTGACCGGCTTGAGCTTGCCCAACGCGCCGCCGGGCGACGTCTGTTCGCTGAGTCCCGCGGTCGACAACGGCTATCTCGACCTGGTCGTGGCTAGCGCCGCGACGTTCTCCGGTTCGGCCACTTGGGTTTCCAACGGCAGCAACCTGAACTGGAGCAACTCCGCCAACTGGGCCGACAATAGCAACAACCTGCCGGGTGTGCCGGGCACCGCCGGCCGGCCTGCGGACACGGCCACCTTCAGCAACTCGAGTTCCTTCACCCCTATCACGCTGGACGTGAGCCCCAGCCTGGCGGCCTTGACCTTCACCGGCACGAACGACTTCTTGATCTCCGGCAGCGGCAGCCTGACGATGCGCAATAGCAGTAGCGGCACGGCCAGCATGACGGTCACGGGCGGCTCGCAGTCGATCGCCACCGCGGTGGAGATCTCGGGAGGGAGCCTGGCCGTCGTCCTGTCCAACAGCGGCATCCTGACTATTTCCGGCAACGTCTCGGACGACGGCAACCAGCGTTCCTTGACGCTTACGGGCGATGGCAACGGCCAGTTGATCCTTACCGGCACGGCCAACAGCTACAGCGGCGGGACGTATGTCGACGAAGGAACGCTGACCGTGAACAACACCGGCGCGATCCAGGACGGTTCGAGCTTGATCGTCGGCGCGGGCGGCATATTCCTCTACGATCCCACGGCAACCGGGTCGCCGGGCGAAATCACCAGTAGGGCGACCCTCACCCACGAGACGCTTTCCGCGGTCCCCGAGCCGGGCACCTTGGCGCTGTTGGTTGCGGCCCTGGGGAGCGCGGCAGGCACTTATGTAGTCATGGTCGGCCGCCGCTTTTCGAAACGGCCGCTTCCGCGTCAGACGAATCGCCGCGCGTGTTGAAAAGCGGCGGCAAGCCGCCGCACTCCAAGGGGCCGACGCTGCTTTCCCGAGCTTGGAACTGGCGATGGCTCTTTGGAGCGCGGTGCTTCATTCCGCCTCGCTGAGTTGCTTCTCGATGACCAGTCCCAGGTTGCGGAGCTTCGAGCGCAGCGTGTTGCGGGAAATGCCGAGCACTTCCGCCGCTTCCACCTGGTTCCCCTTGACGTGTTCCAACACGGCGTTGAGCACGACTCGATCGACGGCCGCCTGTACGTGATAGTAGACGTTGCCGCTGCTCCCTTCGAGTAGCTCGCGGACGAGGCGGCCGACTTCAAGATCGCCGCCGCCCGCCGCGGGCAACGCGCTGGCCCGGGAGCCCTCGCGCAAGTGGACCGGAAAGCCGTCCGGCAACACGAGATCACCGGGGGTATGAATCAAGGCGTGCTTGACGACGCTTTGCAACTCGCGGACGTTGCCCGGCCAATTGTGCTGCTTGAGAAGCTGCATGGCCTCGGGCGACACTCCGCGGACGCGGCGGTCGAATTGGTGGTTCATGCGCCCGAGGAAATAATCGACCAGCAGGGGAATGTCGTCGATCCGCTCGCGGAGCGGCGGCACGCGGATCGTGAGGACATTGAGCCGGTAGAACAGGTCCTGGCGGAAGCGTCCGGCCGCGGACAGCGACTCCAAGTCCTGGTTGGTGGCGGTGATGAGCCGGATGTCGGTGTGGATCGTCGTATTCCCGCCGACGCGTTCGAACTGTCCTTCTTGCAGCAGCCGCAACAGTTTTGCCTGCGTGGCCGGCGCCATGTCGCCGACTTCATCCATGAACATGGTTCCGCCGTCGGCCTGCTCGAACTTGCCGATGCGGCGGCGGTCGGCGCCGGTGAACGCGCCGCGCTCGTGGCCGAAAAGCTCGCTTTCCAACAGCGGCTCGGGAATCGCCGCGCAGTTGATGGTCAGCAGCGGGGCCCGGCTGCGGCGGCTATGCTGGTAGATCGCGCGGGCCACCATTTCCTTGCCCGTTCCGCTTTCGCCGAGAATCAGCACGGTGACGTCCTGGGGGGCGATCCGGCCGATGGACTTGTAAAGCTCCTGCATGGGCGGCGAAGTGCCGACCAATTGGTCGCTCTCGATCTGCGGCGGTCCGCTGGCGTCGTACATGGCCGGCATGCGGCTGATTTGGCTCAGATGGATGGCCCGCGCCACCACGTCGCGAAGTTGCTCCAGGTCCAACGGCTTGAGCAAGTAGTCGAACGCGCCGAGTCGCATGGCCTCGATGGCCGTCTCGGTGGTTCCGTGCGCGGTGATGATGATCACGGGCAGACGCGCATCGACCTGGCGGATCAAGCGGTAGGCGTCGAGGCCCGACATGTCGGGCAGGCGGACGTCGAGGATCACGGCGTCGGGCGACTCGCGGCGGACCATGTCGAGCCCGTCGCCGGCGGTGCCGGCCGCCAGGACTTTGACCTTGGCCGATCCCAGGACCTTGGCCAGGGTGTAGCAGACGTTCGGTTCGTCGTCGATGATCAAGAGGCTTTGCATGAGTTTTTCTCCTCGGGATTGGCAGGCAGCCGGACGGAGAAGACTGCGCCCCCGGCGGGGCGGTTGGACGCGCTGATCCGGCCGCCGTGGGCCTCGACAATGCGGCGGCAGATGGCCAAACCGACTCCCAGGCCCGCCTCCTTCGTGCTCACGTAGGGCTCGAAGATCTGCTCGACCGGTTCGGCGGAGATCCCCGGTCCGTCGTCGGTGACCGTGATCGCGACGCCCTTCTCGCCGGCGGCCGTCGCCTCGCCGGCAACAGTTACCTGAATAGCGCCGCCGTGGGGCAGGGCGTCGAGAGAATTGAGCAGCAGGTTGAGAAACACCTGGCGAAGTTGCTCGTGGTCGGCCTCGATCACCAGCGGCCGCGGCGGAAATTCGCTGCGGATACTTACCCCTTGGCGACTGGCCCGGGCGGCAATCAGTTCCAACGTCTGGTTCAGGACCTGGCGCACGTCATCGCGCCGCTTTTCCAGCCGCGGCGGACGGGCGAAATCGAGGAAGGTTTGCAGCGATCGTTCCAGCCGCGCGGTTTCGTCGGCGACCACGGCCAGGTCGCGGCCGCGAAGGCCCGCCTCGGGGCCCGCCTCGACCGCGGCCTGCACCAGCAGCTTCAGCGACGTCAACGGGTTGCGCAACTCGTGGGCCAGGCCGGCGGCAAGCTGGCCCAGGGCCGACATCTGCTCCGCCCGCAGCACCTCGTGTTCGCTCTGTTGCAAGCGGTCCACGACCGTTCCCACGTGGTCCGCCATGCTGCGCAGGATTTCGTCGAGATGTTCGATTCCCCGTGCGGGAGCGATATCGACCGGGCCGATGACCTCCTCCAAGCGGCCGCTGGCGGCACGGATCGGCACGTACAGGTTCACGATCGAGTGGCTGATGCCGCGCGCGATGCCGAAGCCGGCGACGAGTCCGGCCACCGCCCCGCAGATCCCCAACAGCCACAGGCCGACCGCGACCCGGTCCGCCATGCCTTGGTTCTCGTCGCTGCTCGAACGGATCAACCGTTCCTCCAGGGCGAGTAATCTCTTGGCCGGCGCCAACAAGCTGTTGACCGCCAGGCCGTCGTTCAACCGCACGACTTCCTGCCGCAGGTCATCGACCGGCAGGGTAGGGGGGAGGTCCTTCCAGTGGGCTTTCCGCCATTCAACAAGGAACCCCTGGTAGCCGTCGCGAACTTGTTTCGCCAGTGCTTTCTCGTCCTCGTCGTCCACCAGCCCTTCCGTTTCCGCCAGCGCGCGTTCGATATGTTCGCAGGCGGCGGGAACGGCTTTCAGACGGGTCCGATCGCCCGTCGCCAGGAACTGCGCCAATTCCATGCGCGTCTCGCCGATCGCAAACACCAACTGTTCGGCCGCTTGGATGGTCGCCATGTCCAGCGAGACGGTCTTGGCGGCGGTCCGCTGCATGCTCTGGACGATCCACCCCCCGACGCTGCCCACGGTCAACAACAGGAGACTGATGATGATGCTCGGCGCCGCCATGCGTACGGTGAGGCGAATGCTCATGCCCACAGTTCTACCTCGCATTGCGGGACATTGCAAGGATGTCGATCATCTCGGCAGGCAACTCCGCGGACGGCTGAAATCGGTCCGAGGCCGCGTAGCGCAGCAGGCTGTCCAGCAATTGGCGCGCAGCCGGATCGTCGGGCAGTTTCAACAGGTCGCAGGCACAAACGAGGAGTTTCCCCGTCCCGACCTTGGTCTCGAACAAGAGTCCCAATTTGTGGTTGCGCTGGAGATTGTCGATCACCTGGACGATCGGCCTGTAGCTGGCGGGCGTGGCGTCGAGGATGATCGGCCGGGCCGTCGTGACGATCGGGAACCACTGCCAGTTGCCGTGGAACTCGGTGGGAAACTTGGCCAGCGCCGCGTGCTCGGGGTCGCATAGGATGCCCATCGTGCCAGGCCGATTCTTGAACATAGGCCAACACCAGAAGTCCGTGGCGAAGCCGCCTTCCAAGCTTGCCGCCGGCGGCGCCGCTTCCGGCATCAGCAAGACCCGCCCGCCCGCGGCTAGCGTCTGCCGCGTCTTGCGGTCAAATGATCGCGCAAGCGTGACGCCCTGCGGCGGCGCAGTTGTCGATCTTGGCCGGATAGACCCAAACACTGTAGTGGTTCCTGTAATCGGTGCCCGGCAGCGACACTTCAAGGGTCAGCTTCTGCGGAGCGGGGACGTCGGTCAAAGCCGTAGTGACGGTCCCCAGGACGGTCACGCGCCCTTGCGGAACATCGATCGCGCGAAGCTTGCCCGAGGCGACGGTCTTCGCCTGGCTGTCGATCAAGGTCCACGCCGGCTTGACTCTGCGGAGATTGGCCTCTCCATAGTGGGCCACTTCGAGGCTTGCCGTAAAGGTCTCATCGGTCGTCCACGAGTACTTCTTCATGCAGACCAGGGGTACAACCTCGGAACAGAACTCGCGCCAGGCATTGGGCGCAATCAGGCCCTTGGATTCCATGAAGGCATTCAAAATGCCCACCAGGGCCGTGCCCTGGCCGGGGAAGTCCTGCAAATCCAAGAGTTGGAAGCCGCCAAAGCCGGGCGTCCGCAGCGCGGCTTCGACCTCCTCCCGGTAGCAGAGTACAGCCAGCGCCCCGAGGCCTGCCGGAACTGCTCGGCCTGGTCCAGCATGCCCTTGGCCCGCAGCTTCTCGCGGAAGATCTCCAGGTTCCTGGCCCGCAGCACTCCAGTATACTTGGCGATCTCGCGGAAGTCGGGAAAGACCGTGTACTGTCCCACTTCGTGGCCGATGACCGGAACGCGAACGTCGGCGATCGAGCAGCGATAATCGGTCATGGTATTCGCCGGGCCGATCTGCACGTGTCCCAGCGGGGCATCCACCGTCGCAAACGAACCGCGGACCGACTTCATCACTCCGTGGTCGGCCGACGTTCGCACGGTGGTCCAGTATTCGTCGCCTTCGGCGAATTTCGGTTTCCAGAAGAAGTTGTTCGAGCCCTGGGCGTACAGGTGCCGCGGGTCGATTTCATGCAGGTGTTTCACCAGCTTGGCCATGGCCGCCGTGTCACCGCCCATTTCATTGCCCAGCGAAAGCATGACGAACGAGGGATGGTTTCCGTAGGTTCGGACGATCCGCTCGGCCTCCTGCCACAAATAGCGGTCGTGCGCCGATTTGCCGTCGAACGCACGCCAATTGGGCAGCTCCGGTTGCAAGTAGATGCCTATCCGGTCAGCCGCGGCAAAGGCCGCTTCCGGCGGGCACCAGGTGTGGAAACGGACGTGGTTGATGCCATAGTGCTTGCAGGTCGAAAAGTACTTTATCCAGCCGTCCAACTCCATCGGCGGATGGCCGGTCAAGGGAAAGACGCACGCATCGTGCTTGCCGCGGAGGAAAGTCGTTCGCCCGTTGATCGTGAACTGGGTTCCCTTGGCCTTGAATTCGCGGCAGCCGAACGGCGCGCTCGCCTCGTCACGGTACGTCACGTCGCCAACCTTGGCATGGATCTCCCTGGCTTCAAGATCGACCTCCAGCACAAGTATTTCGGGGAGGAATTCATCCCAGCACCGGGAAGGTCGCATCGGATGGTCGAAGTCGATTTCGGTCGTGGCCCCTGTCAATGGGACCTTCGTCTCGCCACGTCCCGCGTTTATCTTGACGGGTCCCCGGCAGACCGCATGGTACGACAAAACGCCGTCCAAGTTCTTGGCGGTGCGGTTCTCAATTTTCACCCGCACGTGGATCTTGCGTCCCGCGGTGTCCGGATAGACCTGCACGTCGTCGATCCAGACCGGTGGCGTAACGCGCAACTCCACCCGCCCGATGATCCCGTTCCAATTCGTCTGCGTGTGCTCGGAGAGTTGGTGCGGATCGCCGACGAGCGGCTTCTTCGCGTTATCGACCAGGACCGTCAGCCGGTGCGTGCCCGGCGTCAGCAGCGCCGAGAGGTCGTACACGTGCGGGCAGGCGAGGCTGTCCTGATCGCCCAGCGGCTGGTCATCGACCCACGCGGCAGTGTACTTGGTCCGTTCCAGGAAGAGCGCGATTCGCTTGCCTCGCCAATCCTCCGGCACGACGATTTCACGTTGATACCAGGCGGGGCCTTCGTAGGGATGGATCCGCGTCAGGCGGCCCGGTTCCCGCGCCGTGTTTTCCTGACCCTTGTGGTTTTCGTCGGTCGTGCCGGGCAGTTGGATCGTATCCGCAAGATCGAGCTTCGGCAGCCGGTCCGCGGCGTTGTGAATGCCCGGCCCCAGCGCGAACCGCCACGCACCGGCCAACGACACCTCCTCTGCCTCGGCCCCGGCGGGCCGCCACGTCCCCGCTGCCGCCGCGACGACGATCATTTTGGCGTTCAACTGCGAGACCCGTTCGATCATGTACGATCGATCGTTCTGGAAGTCCACGTTGTACGTCTTTTCCTGCGCGGGCAAGTCGAACACCCAGAACGCGGCAAGGGGCACGCGGTGCCTGTCGATCGCCTGGAGAAACTCCTCGAACACGGCCCGCTGCTGTTGCGGCGTGCCGAGTTGGCGTTCGGCGCCGAATTCACCGAGAAACAGCGGCTTGCCGGCCCGCAGGGCGTATTGGTTCGCTACGCCGACGGCCTCGTCGATGGTCCTCGCCCCGCCGGAATACAGGCCCTTGGCGTCGCGATAGACGTGAACGCAGATCGTGTCGATCGGGTCCGGATTATCGCGGAGCAGGATCTCGGCGAACTGCGATTCCGTATCTTGGGTCCAGCTCTTCTCGTGCAGGTTGTGCCAGGCCGATGATCGCGGGATGGAGTTGCCGGAAATGACGATCCGGGTCTTGTCGAACTTCCTCACGGTTTCGGCAAACGCGACCAGCGCGGAGCGGAACTGCGGAAATTCCAATTCGTCGCGCGCGGTGCGGTTCCGCGGCGTGCCCAGCGCCGGCCAGCAGTCGGGACGATGAAGCTCGTGGTTCGGCAGGTCGGCGGCAAGATTGTATTCGTTGCCGAATTCCCAGCCCCAGATCGCCGGCGAGTTCCCGTAGCGCCGGACCACTTCCTCCGTGTAGCGGCGGATGAAGGCGATGGACTTGCTGTCCGGATCGCCATACTCGTCCAGATGTTCGCCGACGATGTCCGCCGTCGTGGGAACGTGCCAGAAGAGCGACGGGATCAGTCCGATGTGGTTTTCCTCGCCACATCGCACGACCTGATCGAGCCGCCGGAAATACTCGGCGCGGTCCGTCAGATAGAGTTTCTGGTCAACCGGCCAGAACCCACAGCACATGAAGCGGACGAACGGAATGCCCGCTCGCGACAGTGCCTTGAGGTTCGTCAGCGACGAGTTGTCGGAGGGATCCTGGATCATCCGGGCGAACAACGAGAAGTAATTCGCGCCGACGCCGCGGTACGGCCTGCCGTCCTTCATCAGAACGCCGTCCCGGACATGCAAACCGAGTTGCTGTTGGGGTGGACTGCCGACCATGGCTGACGGCAAGGCGGCGAGCAGACAAACGATGGAAAATATGCACATGATGGTCCATGTTAACGGGGATGGGGGAGCCTGTCCAGCCGTTTTGGAGTGCGGTGGCTTGCTACCGCTTTCCAGAGCGGCCGTCCGCCGGAATGTCGGTGTATCGGCCAGTAGGTTCTTCCTGCCGGGAACGAAGAGATTCTTGATGGGAACCCCGGAAGATGCGATATTTCTCAAGACAGTTTGACAATTGCGTTTCAAATCCAGTACAATCATCACTAGCCTTGAGACCAAACAGTCTCGCTGGAGCGGGCCACAATCGGGCAGGATTGTCTGGGCAGTTTCTTGCTTTGAGGAGCGCGATTATGAAGCGAGGAGAGGGTTTCGGCGTAGTTCTTTTGCTCATCGGCCTTGCTGGCTATTGTAAACCTGTCGTTGCTCAAACGTTCACGACGTTCGACTATCCCGGTAGCGTCCAAACCGAGCTACGGGGAATCGACGGCCAGTAACATCGTCGGGAACGGGTATAATAATCTTCCTGCCGGGTTTCTCTACGACGGATCGGCATTCACGGGCATTGCAGACCCTTTGGTGAACACGACGAACAATGTCGGGGCTGGCACTTGGCCCAGTGCTATTTCCGGTAGCACGATTGTTGGCTCTTACTTGTTGAACACTGACTCCATCTACCACGGCTTCCTCTACAATGGATCGAGCTACACAACTCTTGACGACCCACAGGCCAACGCGGATGGCACAAAAAGCACGTGGGGTACGATTCCCTGCGGTATTTCGGGCAACAACATCGTTGGGGGTTATGGGGTATCGTATTACACCTATGTCAGCGGATATGGTCCATCTTACTACAACGTTTTTTACGGATTCCTCTACAACGGATCGACATATACTACCCTTCGCGATCCAAACGCAGGATTCGGCACTTCGGGTTTTCAAGGTACATGGGCTAGGGGCATCCAAGGAAATGAAATCGTTGGCTCCTACGAAGATTCATCGAATGAAGACCACGGCTTTATCTACAATATGCAGACGCACACTTATACAACCCTGGATGATCCCCTGGCGTCGGGATCGACTATTGCCACTGGTATCTCTGGCAACGATATCGCCGGGATTTACTATGACGCATTAGGAACCCACGGCTTTCTCTATGACGGATCGACATATACGACATTAGACGATCCCCTTGGAGTCGATACTTACATCACAGGTATATCTGGCAATACGATAGTCGGATGGTATGGGGTCCCCGGAAACGGTGGAGAAGATTCTCACGGCTTTATTGCGACCATTCCCGAACCTTCAACCTCGAGCCTTCTCGGAATTGGTGCCGCTTGTCTTGTTGGCTATGGCTTGCGGCGGCGATGGATGAAGCACGCGTCGGCGGAACATGTACGCGCGACGGACGAAACGCTCGTAATTCCGAAATCTCTGCAAACGACTTATGCAGATCTTTCAGCCGATAGTACAATCGTCGGGAAAACCTTCGTCAAGCACGAGTTCTGCCGGGAAGGACCTGCTTGAAACGCGCGGCTACCATTATGCGGTTACCATCTTATTGTCGCTGCGCGACAAGGACCACGTCTTGGAGTTCCCAGGGCGAACGGCTATAATTGGGCGACAACACCCCGAACATGGCAGGAGACCGTCATGCGCGAGCCGCCGCTCGACCAGTACCGCAACTTCCTCAAGGACACGATTCGCCTGGAAATCGATTTCACGGCGACAGACCAGAATCGCGACGTCCCGCCTCCGCCCCTGGAAAAACCTTTTCCGGCCGACGCCACGCGGCACGATCTGCCGCCGGTGGGGAAGTGGGCGGGAATCGGGGCCGTGGACCTGGCAACCGCCATCGGCAACCGCTGCAGCCACCGTAGCTTCACGCCGCAGCCGCTCACGCTCGACGAGCTGTCCTTTTTGCTTTGGGCCACGCAGGGGGTTCGGCAGCGGGTTGCCCCGGGCGCGGTCCTCCGCACCGTGCCCTCCGCCGGGAATCGGCACGCCTTGGAGACCTACCTGGCCGTGCAACGCGTTTCCGGCCTGGAACCGGGCATGTACCGCTACCTGCCTCTGGAACACCAACTGTTGGGCCTGTTCCACGAGGAGCAAATGCCCGCCAGGCTCACCGAAGCCACGCTGGGGCAGGCGTTCGTCGGGCGGGCGGCAGCGGTGTTCCTCTGGACGACCATTGCCTACCGCATGGAGTGGCGCTACGGGCTGGCCGCCCACAAGGTCATCGCCCTGGACGCCGGGCACGTCTGCCAGAACCTGTACCTGGCCTGCGAGGCGATTGGGGCGGGGACCTGCGCCGTGGCCGCCTACCACCAGCAACTCATGGACCAACTCGTGCGCGTCGATGGCAAGGACGAATTCGTCATTTATCTGGCCCCGGTGGGCAAGACCCTCTCGACTTAAGGAGCATCTCATGTCCCGCGAAACCATGTCCTCTCGACAACGTCTTCTGGCGGCCCTCGACCACCAGGTTCCCGATCGGGTGCCGATCGACCTGGGCGGGAACCAGACGGGCATCCACAAGTTCGCCTATCAGGCGGTCGCCAGGCTCCTGGGAATCGACGACGCCGTGGTCATCATGGACGCCGTGCAGCAGCTCGCCCAGCCGAGCGAGGCGCTGCTGGAGCGGTTCCACGTCGATACGCGGTATATCGCCGCCGGCGCGGCGGCCGATTTCAAGGGCGGCATCGTCCAGCGGCAGCGCGACGGCCGGACCTGGCACGACCTGACCGATGAGTTCGGCGTGACCTGGTCGATGCCCGACGACCAGCCGTTCTACATGGACATCTCGCACCATCCGCTGGCCAAGGCCACGATCGACGACCTGCGCGCGCTACCCGTTCCCCAAGGGCGACGATCCGGGCCGGTTTGCCGGGCTCCGCCAGCGGGCGCTGGAGATCCGCCGGCAGACGCCCTACGCCGTGGTCAGCGGGATTTCCGGCGTGGTCTACGAAATCTGCTGGTATCTGCGCGGCCTGGAAACCTGGTTCATGGACATGCTCACGCAGCCGGAGTTCTGCGAGGCCCTGATCGACCAGACGCTGAAGTTCTGGATGGATTGGTTCCGCGTGTTCCTGGACGAGGTGGGCGACGTGGTGGACGTGATCATGATCGGCGACGACCTGGCCGCGCAGAAAGGGCCGCTGTTCCGGCCCGAATTCTATCGCCGCGTGGTGAAGCCGCGGCACAAGCAGCTGGTCGCAGTACATCCGCTCGCGGACCGCGGCGAAGATCTGGTATCACACCTGCGGCGCGTGCGTCGGGTACATTCCCGACCTGCTGGACAACGGCATCGACATTCTCAACCCGGTGCAGATCAGCGCCAGCGGGATGGATCCTGCCGGCTTGAAGGCCCGCTTCGGCGATCGCCTGACGTTCTGGGGCGGCGCGATCGATGCCCAGCACGTGTTGCCGCGGGCCTCGCCCGAAACCGTCCGCGAGCGAGGTGCGGCGGAACCTGGAGCTCTGGAAGCCCGGCGGCGGCTACGTGTTCAACAACGTCCATAACATCCAGGCGGGAGTTCCGCGCGGAGAACATCGTTGCCATGTACGACGCGGCCTACGAGTTCGGGTTCTATGAGTAGTACGCGCCGCCATGGGTAAACGCGCCCGTCCGGGTCATCTGCCGCACGGCCTCGTGATACTCTACGAGGACCGCGACATCCTCGTGGTGGACAAACCGGCGGGACTCTTGACCATCGGCACCGAGCGCGACAAGTCGCGCACCGCCTACTTCGTCGCGACGGATTACGTCCGCAAGGGTTGCGCCCGCTCCCGAAACCGCGTGTTCATCGTGCATCGACTGGATCGCGAGACTTCCGGGGTCCTCGTCTTCGCCAAGCATGAAGAAGCGAAGGTCTGTCTGCAAGGCTCCTGGGGCGAGACGGAGAAGAGGTACCTTGCCGTCGTGCATGGCCAGTGCCGGAAAACCGAGGAGACCATCACGACCTACCTCGCCGAGAATAGAGCCCACGTCGTCTACTCCACCTCCGACGCCGCCAAGGGAAAGCTGTCGCATACGGCGTATAAAGTGCTCAAGCAAACGAAGGCTTACGCCTTGTTGGAAGTCAACCTGCTGACGGGCCGGAAGAACCAGATCCGGGTCCACCTCGCCGGCATCGGACACGCCATCGTGGGCGATCGCAAGTATGGCAGGGCCAACGACTCCTGCCCTGGTCTCGCCCTACACGCCAGGTCGATCTCCTTCACGCACCCCGCCAACGGGCAGCGGCTGACGCTTGCCGCGAACGTGCCGGCGTTCTTTCACAGGCTGATCGGCGAGATCGCTCCTTGACTGTAGGGTCGGACAAGTCGTACTTCTCCCTAAAGGCTATTTCAAAATCGGGCACGCAGGCTAGAAGCCTACGCTACATGCCCGATCTTGAAACAGCCGCTTAATCGCCATACACCGTCGCCTTCGCCGCCAGCCACTCCAGAGACTTCGTTTGCCAGGCGTCCCACATGGGTCCCTTGTAGCCGTTCAGGCCGTGGCCGCCGCTGGGCAATTCGAGGTATTCCGCCGCCACATTGTGCGCCTTCAGGGCCTCGTAAAGCATGCGGCTATTGTCCGGCGCGACCAACTTGTCATCCTTGGCATGGGCCAGGAACATCGGCGGCGTCTTGTCGGTGACTTGCTTCTCGTTGGAAAACAGGTCCACCATTTCCGGCTTGGGATCGCGGCCGAGCAGGTTTGCCTTCGTGCCGCCATGGGTCTTCTCGCCCATCGTGATTACGGGATAGATCAGGATGGCGAAGTCGGGGCGGCAACTCAGGCGATCGACCGGGTCCGCCGCCTTGGGATCGCCGCGGTCGAAGTGGGTGGCCGCCGTGGAGGCGAGGTGCCCGCCCGCCGAGAAGCCGATGATGCCGACGCGGCCCGGATCGATCTTCCACGGTTCGGCTTTGAAGCGAACCATGCGGACGGCCCGCTGCGCGTCCAACAGCGGTACGAACGAGCGCTGCTTCGGTAGCCGGTACTCCAGCACGACCCCTGCGATCCCGTGGCGGTTCAACCACTGCGCGATCCCGTGCCCTTCCGGGCCAACCACCAGGCCGCCATAACCGCCTCCGGGACAAATTACCACGGCCGGAACATCCGTTTTCGTGGAGACCGGATAAACGCTAATCGTGGCGTCGGCGGCCTCGAACTTTCCGTCGCCCAGGGGCGCCCGACCGGACCATAGGGAGAGCTTTTCAGGGCCGGGCGGCGTTGCCTGCACGGCAATCGGGGCCCACGCCAAGATGACTGGAGCGGTCATTGCCGCCAGCAAGGATGTCCAACGAAGACTCTGGAAAAATGATGAACGGTGGTGCATAATGGTCTCCTCAGTTCGAGTATTACCCCGGAACGAATGATCCTCACATGCGGCGGCAATTCTGTAAGACGGATTGGCAATCCGTCCTACAGGTTCAGTGATCTTCTTTCGTGCCGGGGTAATATTATAATGCCTGGCGGTTCTCACCGCCACAGTCTTTCCATTCTGAACAGGAACCAATTCCATGAAAAGCATGTTCCTTGCCATGTTCGCGGTCGTCTTTTTCGCCGCGGCGCCAGCACTGGCCAAACCGCCGGTCCCGGTGATCTTCGATACCGACATGATGGGCGACGTCGACGACGTGGGCGCGACGGCCCTGTTGCACGCCTTGGCCAATCGCGGCGAGGCGAAAATCCTCGCCATGGGCGTCTGCGTCAAGCTTCCGGCAACGCCGCTCTGCCTCGATGCCCTGAACACCTATTTCGGCCGAGGTGAGATTCCGATCGGCGTCGTCAAGGGGCAGGCGGTCAAGGAACCTTCCAAGTACGCCGACGCCGTCGCCCGCGAGTTCCCCCATCGCCTGAAGTCGGCTGCCGACGCGCCCGATGTCGTCGACCTGTATCGCAAAGTGCTCGCCGCCCAGCCCGATCGGAGCGTGGTGTTGGTCAGCGTCGGCATGTTGACGAACCTGCGGAACTTGCTTCAATCCGGCGGCGACGCCTCCAGCCATTTGGACGGCATGGCGCTGGTGAAGGCCAAGGTCCGCGCGTGGGTCTGCATGGGCGGAGCCTTCCCCCAGGGCCGCGAATATAATCTCTATTGCGACACGCCCGCGGCCGTCGACGTCGTCAAGCGCTGGCCCGCGCCGGTGGTCTTCAGCGGTTATGAAATCGGCAATGAGATCATGACCGGGGCCCGGCTCCGCGAGTCGCCGGCGACCAGTCCCGTCCGCCGCGCCTATGAACTTTACAACGGTTTGCACAACCGCCAAAGCTGGGACCTGACCGCGGTGTTCTACGCCGTCCGCGGGCTGGACGGCGGCCTGGCCGACTATTGGGACCTTCGCCGCGGCCGGTTGGAAGTCGCCCGCGACGGCAGCGACGTTCTGGCATGATTCGCCGGACGGCCCGCACGAACATCTCGTCAAGAAGGCACCGCCGCAGAAGGTGACCGAGGTCATCGAGGCGTTGATGGTGGAGCCGCCGAAAACCAGCCCGGAATGATTCTAACTCTCATTCGTGCTCGACTTGGCGCGCCCAAACTCTGCCCTACGGCAACTTACCGCCCTCCCAGCGCAGGTTGCGGATCTCTCTGGGCCCTTGCCACGGCTTGCCGTTCACCTTCACCTTCTGACCGTCTTTGACGGTCTCGCCGCTGGGGCAGATGCTGAACTCGGTGACCGACCGCCAGTCGGCCGGCGGGACCGCGATTTTGGGATCGGTTGCAGCCAGTTCGGGCAAGCTGACCGACACGGTCTGCCAGCCGCGGGCGCCCTTGAGTTCCTTCACTACGGTGTAGTCGACAGCCGGCTTGCCGGGAGCAAAGTCGCCCCAGGCGTTGCAGTTGAACTTGATCACGAGCGTATTGTCCGTCTGGCACCGGATTTCAAACAGCAGCGTCGCGCCGTCCGGGCCGCGCCACTTGGCGTCTTTCAGCTTGCGGGTGGTCGTGGTCCACAAGGGCGGATGCCCCCAGTTCAGCAGATACCAGTCGTGCCAGCCGCGGGAACCGTCGTCGATCATCCGTTCCGGTTTGTCCGTGGCCTTCACGCCGCCCGCCTGCAACTCCGCAGGCGCTGCCGACAGCACCCGGGAACTGATGGCGAAAGTGCCGGCATCGTCCTGCCCCGGCGCCTGCGCCGCGTGCCGATATCGCGCCGGAGTTTCATAGACCACGTTGGCGAAGGCGAAGATCGGTTGGTCGAGGCTCATGACGGGGCAGGCCGCCTTCCATGCTTTGCCGACGTTCACGGCCTTCGCGTCGCGCCAGAAGCGTGTAAGTTCCTGCGGGTCGAGCGTGTAGTAGATGTCCACCCGCTTGACCGGCTGCGAATCGTCCGGTGTGGCGGTAACGACAGGCACGCCGTCCGGTGTCTTGAGATCCAGGACGAGCCGGGGCGTCTGCGGCATCTTGAAAGCCCCCTTCAGATGCTCCTCGAACCACAGATACTGCGTGATGGCGTGCTCGTCGGTATGGCGATGGTTGAGGTGCGGAGAAATGCTGAAACGCACGCGGTCATCGGGCACTTTGCGCCAGTTCCAGGCCATGTTGTCGATGTGGGCGTGGAAGTCGTTGGTCGGCGACAGCCAGAGCACCGGACAGGTGATCAGCGGGATGTAAGCGTTGTCGGAGATGCAGGCCAATTCCATTGCCGAGAGCTTGACTTTGACGCATCCCGGCAGGTCGGGCTGGCCTTGCGGAATATCTCCCGCGCCCCCGCAGGAGGGCACGGCGGCCTTTACCCGCTTGTCGATCCCCGCGAGATCGGTGGTCAGCTTGCCGCCCATGGAGTGCCCGCAGACGCCGATCCGCGCGGGATCGACTTCCGGCTGCCGTTCCAGAAAGGTGATGGCGCGGCGGGCCGCGACGAGCACCAGGAACCAGTTGCTGTTCCGCGGCGATTCGACCGGGTCGAGCGTGTAGTCGTCGGGCGCAAGCGCGCCGACGAAATGGTTCACTTTGTTGCGCCGGGGCGGATGCGTGGCGTCGAGCTTGCCCCAGTCGGTTTGGGGACCGTCATAGGTCATTTGCGTGCGGCCGAAATTCAGTTTGTTGCCGCCCCAGTTGAGCGAAATGCCGGCATAACCCCGCTTGGCCCACGTCACCACGCTGTCGAGCGACGCCGACTGTCCTCCGCCATGCAACTCGAGCAAAGCTGGGAGTTTCGTTCCCCCCTTGGGAAAGGCGTAGAACGCGGCAACTCGCGCCGGCGCTCCCTTGAAAACGCCGACCTGGTAGCGGACTAGCCGGCAGACCACGCCATCCTGCTCCCAGGCCTTGAGGATCTCGGTCTCAAGCGGGTCCTTCCGCGGGTCGAAGTCGGCCCACAGTTCGCTGACGGAGTGAGGTATATCGGCAGCATGGACCGCGGCCAACGGCGTCAGCAACGACACGGCAATGAGAGCGCGGAGAACATGTTTCATGGGGCAGTTCCTTGGGCGGATTTTAGAGGTTATTTCGAAATCGGGCATGTAGCGTAGGCTTCCAGCCTGCGTGCCCGATTTTGAAATAGCCGCTTGGTTCGCGGGCAGGTCGATTCATGATCCGATGACGGTGGACGCGGCAAGCGACCATTATCAATGGAGAGCCGAATGCTGTCAAACGGGTCTCGCGGCCAACGATGCTGAAAATTCTTTTCTCGCATTGCGACGCGCAGCGCATCTTCTCATAATAGACGCCATGGCGACAATTCCCGAAGCATTGGCGATGGCGATCCAACACCATCAAGGCGGTCGGCTGCATGCGGCCGAGCAGCTCTACCGGCAGATTCTCGCAGTCGAGCCGAATCATGCCGACGCGACGCATCTCCTCGGCCTGATTGCTCACCAGGTGGGGAAACACGAGATAGCCGTCGCATACATCGAACGGGCAATCGCCTTGAAAGGGGACGTGGCCTTCTTCCACGGCAACCTGGGAGAGGCCTATCGCGCCTTGGGCAGGATCCCCGAAGCGGTCGCCTGCTACCGCCGGGCATTGGCCCTGAACCCGGACGATGCCGACGCGCACAATAGCCTGGGCATCGCCTTGAGGGACCAGGGAAAGCTGGACGAAGCGGCCGCCTGCTGCCGCCGGGCGGTGGAACTGAAGCCGGATTTCGCCCAGGCGCATAACAACCTCGGCAACGTGTTGAAGGACCAGGAGAAGCTGGACGAAGCGATCGCCTGCTACCGCCGGGCGCTGGAACTGAAGCCGGACTTCGCCGAGGCGCACAACAACCTCGGCGTGGCGCTGAATGAACAGGGGAAGCTCGACGAACCGCTCGCCTGCTACCGCCGGGCGCTGGAACTGAAACCGAACTACGCCGAGGCGCACAACAACCTGGGCAACGTGTTGACGGAACTGGGCAAGCCGGACGAAGCGATCGCCTGCTACCGCCGCGCACTGCAACTGAATCCGTACTCCGCCAAGGTGTACAGCAACCTGGGCGACGCGTTGAAGGAGATCGGCGATTTTCAGGCGCGGAAGATTCCCACCGCGCCGCCTTACGGCAGGACACCCGCTTCGCCCTGGCATATTACAAGTTGGCGGAACTCCTGGGCGGCAAACTTCCGGAAAACGACCTGGCCGCCCTGCGCCGGCTGTTGGAGCAGGGTCCCGCCTCCGGCGAGCAAGGGGAGCCGACGGATCCGCAAGGCGAGTTCTTGCACTTCGGCCTGGCCCGCGTCCTGGACGCGCGGGCGAGTATGCCGAGGCCGCCGAGCACCTTGCGCGGGCCAACGCCATCCAACTGTCCGAATGGCGCCAGCGCGGCCAGCAATACGACCCGCAAGAACACGAGTCGTTCGTCGCCCGGATGATCGCGGTCTGCACGCCGGAGTTCTTCGCGCGGGTCCGCGGCTTCGGGCTGGAAAGCGACGTCCCGGTGTTCGTCGCCGGGCTGCCGCGATCCGGAACGACGCTCATCGAGCAGATCCTGGCAAGCCATTCACGCGTCTTCGGCGGCGGAGAGATCGCGCTGGCCGGCGACACGCTGGCCGCGCTCGGCGGAGAAGCCGCCGACCCCCTCGAGGGCCTGCGCCGCATGGACCGCCCGACGGCCCAGCGTCTCGCCGCACGCCACTTGGAAAGACTTCGCGCCCTGCATCCCGCCGCCCTGCGGATCATCGACAAGACGCTGGACAACTACTTGCACCTGGGCTTGCTGGCGGCCCTGTTTCCGCGGGCGAAGTTCATTCACTGCCGCCGCGACTTGCGCGACGTGGCCGTCTCCTGTTGGATGACGCGCTTCCAGGGACTGCGCTGGGCCAGCGACCAACAACACATCGCCTCGCGATTTCACGAATACCGGCGGCTGATGGAACATTGGCGGAAGGTCTTGCCGGCGCCCCTCTTGGAAGTGGACTACGAGGAAACCGTCGCCAATCTGGAAGGCGTCGCCCGCCGCCTCGTGGCCTGGTGTGGTCTGGAATGGGAGCCGGGCTGCCTGGAGTTTCATCGCGGCAAACGCGTCGTGCGGACGGCCAGTTCCGTTCAGGTCCGGCAGCCGCTCTACGCAACCTCCCTGCAAAGATGGCGGCACTATGAACACGCCCTGGCTTCGCTGTTCGCCCGGCTGGAACGTGACGCGTCGGGCTCGAAACGCCGTCGGGGAAGTTTTCGGCCGTACATTGACATGGAAGCCCGATGCGGGCACCATGTACCCATGGTCGGCTAGGAATCGACATTGAAGCCCGACGCGCCAGCGAGGAATGTGCGCCAATGAGCGGGGAAAGCTGATTCCTCGCTGGCGCGTCGGGCTTCAATGTCGATTTGCGGCCAAAAGATCTCCGGATACCCTCTGAAAACCTGGCGTACTCATGCAAACCATTCCCGAAGCATTGGCGATTGCCATCCAGCACCATCAAGGCGGCCGGTTGCAAGCCGCCGAGCAGATCTATCGGCAGATCCTCGCGGTCCAGCCGAATCAGCCCGACGCGCTCCATCTGCTCGGCGTGGTTGCTTCCCAAACGGGCCGGCACGAGGTCGCCGTCGACTACATTGGACGGGCGGTCCAATTGCAAGGGAACGTGGCGTTCTACCATAACAACCTGGGGGAAGCGTATCGGGCCTTGCGGAGGATTCCCGAAGCGGTGGCCTGCTACCGCCGGGCGCTGGACTTGAAGCCGGACTATGCCGAGGCGCACAACAACCTGGGCATCACGTGGAAAGAGCAGGGCAAGCTGGACGACGCGATCGCCTGCTACCGCCGGGCACTGGACTTGAAGCCGGACTACGCCCAGGCGCACAGCAACCTGGGCATCGCCTTGAAGGACCAAGGCAAGCTGGACGAGGCGCTGGCCTGCTGTCGCCGGGCACTGGAGTTGCAGCCGGACTTTGCCGAAGCGCACTACAACCTGGGCAATCTGTTCAACCGCCGGGGAAAACTGGCACAAACGGCGGCCTGTTACCACCGGGCACTGGAACTGAAGCCCGATTTTGCCGAGGCCCACAGCGCCCTAGGCGTCGTCTTGAACGAGCTGGGAAAACCGGACGAGGCGGTCGTCTGCTGCCGCCGG
This sequence comes from uncultured Planctomycetia bacterium, assembly GCA_963779975.1. Taxonomy (GTDB): domain Bacteria; phylum Planctomycetota; class Planctomycetia; order Pirellulales; family Thermoguttaceae; genus JANXQG01. The sequence goes on from CAWAAL010000029.1 coordinate 150,852, forward strand.
GCACTACAGTGGAAGCCGGCCTACGCCGAGGCGCACAACAACCTGGGAAACGCGTTGAAGGACCAGGGCAAGCCGGACGAAGCGGTCGCCTGCTATCGCCGGGCACTGGAGCTGAAGCCCGATTTTGCCGAGGCGCACGCCAACCTGGGCAGGGCGAGGGAGGAGAGCGGCGATCTTCGGGGCGCGGAAGACGCTTTCCGCGCCGCGTTGCGGCACGATTCCCGCTTCGCCTTCGCGCATTACAAGTTGGCGGAACTCCTGGGCGGCAAACTTCCGGAGCAGGACCTGGCCGCGCAGCGCCGCCTGGTGGAGCAGGGTGCTGCCTCCGGCGAGCAAAAGGAGTTGACCGACGCGGAACGAATGTGGTTGCATTTCGGCTTGGCCCACGTCCTGGACGCCCGCGGCGAGTATGCCGACGCCACCGCACACCTCGCTCAGGGCAACGCCATGCGAGCGTCCGAGTGGCGACAGAGCTGCCGGGAGTACGACCCCGAAGAGTACGAGTTGCTCGTCGCCCAAATGATCGAGGTCTGCGGGCCGGACTTCTTCGAGCGGGCTGGCGACTTCGATTTGGGGGGCCTGGAATTGGAAAGCGAGCTGCCGGTGTTCGTGGTGGGGCTGCCGCGCTCGGGCACGACGCTCGTCGAGCAGATCTTGGCCAGTCATTCCCAGGTCTTCGGCGCCGGCGAGATCAAACTGGCCGGCGACACCATGGCCGCGCTCGGCGGACAAGCTGCAGACCCCGTCGAGGGCCTGCGCCGGTTGAACGGCCAGACGGCCCGCCGTCTCGCTGCACGTCACCTGGAGCGCCTGCGGGCATTGCACCCCACGGCGCTTCGCATCGTGGACAAGCGGCCGGACAACTACTTGTATCTCGGTCTGTTGGCGGGCCTCTTTCCGCGTGCGAAGTTCATTCACTGCCGCCGCGACTTGCGCGACGTGGCCGTCTCCTGCTGGATGACCTATTTCCGGGAACTTCGCTGGACCAGCGACCCACGCCACATGGCTTCACGTTTTCACGAGCACCAGCGGATTATGGAGCACTGGCGGAAGGTCTTGCCGGTGCCCGTCTTGGAAGTGGACTACGAGGAGACGGTCGCCGATCTGGAAGGCGTGGCCCGCCGCCTGGTGGCCTGGTGCGGACTGGAATGGGAGCCCACGTGCCTGGAGTTCCAGCAAGCGAAGCGGCCGGTCAGCACGGCCAGCGTCGTCCAGGTCCGCCAGCCGGTCTTTCGGACATCGGTGGGAAGATGGAAACATTACGAGCACGCCCTGGCTGCGCTCTTCGCCCAACTGGAAGGAAGCTGATGTTCGTCCGCCTTCGCGGCGTTCAATCGCGGCCGGCCGGCGCCAGTTCTTGAATCTCGTCACGAGCGTCTTCGCTGTCTGCCAGGGGGCGGAGGGCGAACTTGCCTGTCCACAAACCTGAGATGCACCAGGTGCCAAAAATGCCCTCGCCGGAATTCTGGCCCTCGTAGCTGACCCAATGGCGGCCGAGGTACTGCTTGATGAGCGAAACCGTTCCATCCTGCCGAAACTGGCCCTCGAAGGTGAAAGGGCCGATACAATCCTCGCCGCCGCCCGTGACGGTGCCGTTCGCGGCAACGTCCAGCACGAGGTTGTGCATCGTGCGGCGTCCCAGGCCACGTTGTTCCCACCATCCAGTCCACCTGGCCATGATCGTTCCTTTTGCGAGAGGCTGCCCGTTTAGAGGCTATCCGGAGAGTTTTCGCGGTTGTTTGCGGTATTGAAGCCCGACGCGGGCACCATGTACTCATGGTCGGCGAGGAATCGGCTTTCCTGGCGGTTCGCGGCACATTCCTCGCTGGCGCGTCGGGCTTCAATGTGCCGAATAACTTAACAAACTTTCGGCATAGCCTCTTACAGCTATTCTATCCGCGGGCCGGAGTGACCTGCGCGAAATCTATGCAAGAACTAAATTCCAAAAAGTTCAGCAGGCCGCATTTTCCGACTCCGGATGCCGTGCCGGCCGACCACCCGTTGGTATTGCTTTACCGGTTTTCTTGCCCGTATTTGCCCGCTCGAAGTGTTTTTCGCGTTTTTTGGCGATTTTCATACCACTTACGATGTAACTACAACGATTCTAAGGTAGTTGCATCAATCACGAAAACGCGAGAAAAGCAGCGCCTTGACACTCTTGCGAGTATAGCAATATGTAACAAAGCCAGGGCCAAATTCGGCCCGTTTTGTGTATCCTGCCAAGTGCTAGCTCGTGCCGTTTCTGGTCGACGACTTTCGCGCGAAAACAGAGAAGCTGCATAAACAGGAGGGGAATTCGGCTGCTGGCAGGTACGGCGCGAAACGGTGGAAGGGGAGACGGCACCAGAGTGCTAAGCGAGAGCGAGCCGTTCGATATCGGCAAGAGGTTGGGCGGTTGAAGATGGGCAAGGGGGCGCGGTCGATGGAGGCCGCGACCGCTGTCGAATCAGACTCGCCAAAGAGGGCATCTTCCCTATGCCGCTGATCCGATCCTGTAGGTATTCATAGCCGTTGACCAACAGCTTCTTCGCCGTTTGTACGATGCTCGTCAACGTGTCCATCCTGCGTGCTCCCTCGGCCTTGGCGCAGTGTAGGCTCACATCCCGACGCCGCGCTGCCACGCGTTCACCCAACTCCGCCGGGTTGTTGTTCAGCGGCGTCTCCGGATGGGCCAAGACGGTCAGCAGGGACTCCTTCTTTTCGCCCGTCATCGCAATCCGCTTATCCAACGCCTCGTACCCGGTGCATGTCGCGAACAGTCGGTCGAACTCCTCCTCCAACCGCTCCGCCAGCGCTGGCGTCGGCCTGCCCCGGTACTTCTGGAACTCGCCATAGAGATCCCAGTAACGCGTTCGGAACGCCTCCAATTGCTGCTCATGCTGCGGTACCACAGGAGACAACTCCTTGTAGTGCCGGCCCTCGTGAATCCAGCACAACCCGAACTCGTCCGACACGTACTTGGCGGGTTTGGCGTCGTCGCCCACCAAAATCCGTACATGGTCTGGCCGCGCGCGATACGACGCCAGCGCCGCCGCCTCGCGCAAGCGATCCAGGCACGCTAGCCGTCGGGAGGGGGACCATTTTTCCAGGAGATCTTCCAGTTCGGCCTCGTTCAGATCTTGGTCCTGCGGAGCCGTTGCCGCAAGCTGCCGCCACTTCAGCGGAACGTGAAATTCCTCCAGCAGCCGCTGCGTCAAGTCGTTGAAGCGGTATGTCCACGGCCTGCTCCACAGGAGGCCCAGAATCGTCAGTCGGTCTTTGTGCGGTGTGGTAAAGTAGGTGGAGTGAAACGGATTGCAGATGATATGCGTGTGCCACAACTCACCTCCCACGCGGGCGAAGGTGTCGTCGATGTGCTGGTAAGTCGTGGCCGCCAACCCCGCCCAGAAAATCTCTTCCTTCTCTCCCTGAAACAACTCCGCCGCGTCCCGTACGATGTTCGACACGCTGGCGCGCGAGATCACCACGCCGCAGTGTTCCACGAACTCGTGGGCCCGCGGCAGGCTGGTCCCGGCGACGTACTTCAGCGACACCAACAAAGCCTTCAGTTCCGGGCCATACTCGCCGGTCACTCCTGGTGGCAACTCACCACGCAGCCGTCCCTGCGACGGCGAATCCCAGAGTTCCAGACGGTAGCGGATGTTGTAGCTCTTGATCTGAAGATCCTGCACGACCACGTCTTCGTAGCCGATGAACGTGGCGTCGGGAGGACGACGCGCCGCATCGACGTAGCGAATGACTTCCTTGTCCACGCGAATATCGCGAAAGCTCCGGCAGTCGGCGCGAGGGGGACCCTCTGGCGGAGACGCACGTTGCCGCCGTTCTTTCTCGGACGAGACATCCCGTGCGGGCGGACGGCGCGGCGCCGGGGAAGACCGGGGCTCACCCTTGAGTTGGCGAATGATCTCCCGCAGGCGTTGATTTTCCTCCTCTAGGCGGCGATTGTCAACGACAACGGCTTCCACGAGATTCAGCACTTTGCCCACGACTTCACGGACGTGGACGTCAGCCAGGGCGTCCCCGTCAAGGCGAAGTTGTTGCACGCAGTCCGTGAGGTCGGAGGCACTCATGATAGAGATATTCTACGCCCCACCCCCCCCGAAAACACTTCGACAATTCCGGGAAAGACACTTCGACGGCCTGCTAGCAATGCCATCGCTTCGCAGGATACCGTTTTGTCCCGTTTTCGTGGTTTTCTGGCCCATATTTGTGGTTCTATGGCCCACTTTGTCCCTTTTTGGTAAACTAGGCAGTTTGCCTCAGCCTTTCTCAAAACCGGCCGGGACACGATGTCAGAAAATTATATTTTTTATGATTGTGCGATCATGAGCGAGAAATTGCCTGCCGCAGGTCGACGACAATGCCTTGGCCGGAGCGGGTGCCGAGTCCGCTCCGGACCGCGCGACGCGCCGCTTTGCGGCGTGTCGCCGAACCGAATTGTCAAAGAGCAAATAACCGTACGGTGACATTATTCGCTATAACATTCCACAGTTATAGTGCATAATCGTTAATCAAGGACAACCCGCCTCGCGAGCTTTCCTGAACAGGCGGACGATGCGCCGGTCCCCACCGTGGATCGCCGGGGGGCGGAATGTCCTCGTTGGCGCACGATTCTCCACCTAATAAGTACGTGCGAGCAGGGCGAAATGGGAACCTGCCTCATGATCGCGGCCTGCGATAAGGCCACAAGCCGTTTCTCGGAAACGCTTTAGGCCGCGCGGAATTCCGCGGGAAGGGTGCCTGCCGGGCGGACCGCCCCCGTCGCTACATGCAAGTCCAAGTGTTTCCGTCCCGGGACGATTAATAATAGCGCAGCAGTTCAGACCCCATCCGGCTCGCCCGGATGGTGAACAAGGTTGAATGGCTAAAGTGGAGAACCAAAACACATACGACCCCATCCAGCTTGCCTGGATGGTGAAGGAGGCTGTTTGGCTAAACCGCGAGCCTGCGCTAGCCAGACAACCTGATTCACCATCCAGGCAAGCGGTCTGTCGATTTAGTCGAAGACTGCCCTCCCGCCCCCGCCGGGCCTGCCCCGGCGGACCGAAGGATTGACCACTACTGGCCAGCCTCCAGCCGTTGTTCGCCGTTTTTTCCGTGTTTCCGCCGCCCGGCCCGCGGGCCGGGCGGCGGAAACACGAAAAAACGGCGAAAGGGGTGGGCGAGGCGGCGTTTCTAGTTGCCAAACCTCCGCTCCGCTGGCGACCATGAGTACATGGTGCCCGGCCCAACGGGGGCGGGACTAAATCGACAAATCGCAAGCTGGATGGGGTCTTAGTTAGCTCGTTTTCGTTGCTAGCTGACCTTCTTCACCATCCCGACCCGCAAGCGGGTACCCCGGCCGGATGGCGTCGTTGACAGACTTGTGTGTGGCAACGAGGCGGATGCCGCCGGGAAACCCGCTGTCACGGGGCTCGCGGCACAGCGAGCGACGACGCCTCGGCCACGACGAACCAGACGCCGCAGCAGCCCCGTAACGGCTTCGAAGCGGCTTCATGGGCCTTACGGTTGTCGGCTGCCATAAGGAAGGAAAACGGGTGAAAACTTCGCTAACTTGCAGCCAGCGCTGGACGGAAATATGCTAGTGGGAATCGTTCCACGCCCGCCCCAGTGCGAGCAATGTTACTGAATCCAGCAGAAGCAAAGTCACTCAAAATGCCACCACGGGGCCTGCCCCCGTGGAGCACTGTTTGACCACTACCGAGCTCTCGACATCGCGCCTTTAGGACCGGCGCGGAAATAAGTGTCGCCTTTCGCTCCGCGAAAGATGCGGCTTTCGCGGAGCGAAAGGCGACTATGCGACAGTTATTGATTTGCCGGTCCTTACGCTCCGTTTGCCGCGCCGCCCGGCCCTCCGGGCGGCGCGGCAAACGGAGCGTAAACCACATCGAAGAGGCCGCCACAGTAGTGGCCAAACATCGCTCCACCGACACAGGGTCGGCGAGGGCGTTGACAGCTTCAGTGACTATACCTTTGCTGGATTTAGTAACAGACCTGGGCGGCGCAGTAGTGGCTGGCCCGGCAGAGGGAAAAGGCCGCCAGGGCGGGCCGGGCCGTAAAATCGGGAGTGGATGCTTGGGCAGTGCATAGAGGTCGGGCCGTCCCAGATTGGGTTCGGGCCGCAACGGCTTGAGTTCGAAGGTGAAGAACAGAAACAACTAGCTGCGTCCACGTTTCGATCCCTGCTTCTGGTGCGAGACTTCGTTGCGAGATTCCTCAAAGAAGCGATCAGACTCTTCCTCGGTTACGCCGACGCTTGCACGGCCTTGGCGAACGGAGCACAAACCGCTTGGAACGTGGCGGCCCTTCCGATCTCTTCCCTTACTGCTTGTACGAATGTTCTGCAATCCTAGATGCCTTCGAGCTGCGCTCGCTGACCCCGCGCGAAAATACGGCGCCGGCCCGCGGTGGCACGCTCAGCACTACATGCCCGTGTCGTACGGCGCCGGCAGCCGCTGCGCCGAACAGCGGTTGCAAAAACTTGCCGTCGGAAAGATGCGGGCCGCCCGGCACGCTGATCTCGGCCGCCGCGTCGCCCACGTTCAACACCACCAAGAGCGTCTCGTCGTCGTCTTGGCGAAGAAACGCGTATTGGCGAGCACGGGCGTAGAGTTCTTCGAAGCGGCCGCGCCGCAGCGCAGGGTGCGCGCGGCGCAGGGTGATCGCCCGGCGAAAGAAGTCCAGCGTCTCCCCGTCCCAAGCCGCCTCGTCGTGCCACGGAAAGGGCCAGCGGGCATCGTGGTCGCGGTGCGGCTGGTCGTACCGCTTTGTGCCCCGCAGGGCAATCTCGTCGCCATAGTACACGCACGGCGTGCCCGGATACGTCATCTGGAAGAGCGTGGCCAACCGCAGGGTCGCCGTGTCCCCGCGAGCGATGCTCAGCACGCGGGGCGCGTCGTGGCTGTCCAAGAGGTTGAACTGCACCTGGGTCGTCTCCCAGTCGTAGCGCGCCAGCAGATCCTGAATGCGGCGCCCGAATTGGGCGGCGTCGATGCCGGGGCAGGGGTCGTAAGCCCGACCCTGGACGAGGCGCGGACTGACGCGGTCGCCGGCCGAAAAGGCGATGGCCGCCGCCGCGAAAACGTAGTTCATCGTGGCGTCGAAACAATCGCCGCGAAGCCAATCGGGCGCCTCGCGCCAAATCTCGCCGACCAGGTAGACGTCCGGCTTGACCGCGCGCACGCGGCGGCGAAATTCTTCCCAGAAGCCGGGCGTCGTGATCTCCCCGGGCACGTCCAACCGCCAACCGTCGATGTCGTACTCGCGAATCCAGAACTCGGCGACGCCCATCAGGAACTCTCGCACCTGGGGATTGTCGGTGTTGAATTTCGGCAGGGCGCGGTTGTCCACCCAACTGGCGTAGTTCGCCGGCTTGCCGCCATCGTACGGCGCCAGCGGCCAGCCGTGAACGTGGAACCAATCCAGCCACGGCGAGTGCGGCCCGTTCTCGAGGATGTCGTTGAACTGGAAAAAGCCGCGGCTGGCGTGGTTGAACACGCCGTCCAGCATGATGCGAATGTTCCTGGCATGCGCCGCGCCGACCAACTCGCCCAGCGCGGAGTTGCCGCCCAGCAGAGGATCGACTTTCTCGTAATCGTGCGTGTGGTAGCGATGGTTGCTGGGCGACTGGAAGATCGGGTTCAGATAGATGGCGTTGACCCCGAGGTCGGCCAGATGGTCCAGGTGCTCGGCGATGCCCAACAGATCACCGCCGTGGAACCCCTGCGGCGACGGCGGGGCCTGCCACGGCAACAAGTTGGCGGGCTTCGCGACTCGGTCGCTGCGCGCGAAACGGTCGGGGAAGATCTGATAGAAAACAGCGTCTTTGGCCCAGGCTGGCCTGTCGCTCGCACCCTGAGCGCCCTGTTCAGGCATGACTGTCTCCCCTGTGTTCGCGTTGCGCATGCTCGCATTAATTACCGACAACAATTCACCCGCCCGCCGCCCTTGCCACCGAGAACAGCGCCGAACCGTCCTTCAATTATCCAACGCCGAGGCGGCCCGCACAAGCAACCGGCGATGCACGAATCAGGCTTAGTGGTCCGTTCCAGAAATAATGTCACAGATAGGTTCGTAGGGTGGGACTGCCGTGCGCACAATCGGCTGATGCGGCAGAAAATCCCAGGGTGCGATTGTGCCGTTTTTGCTCCATTTTCGGCTGCGACGGACGGGCGTTTACGCCCGTTCCCGGCTTGAGCCGGTGGCAGGCCCGGCATTTATGCCGGGTCAGGGAACGGTGCAACCGATTTCATCGTTCTTGGTTAAAGCGTTTGTCAGTCCGGTTTACCGGGCTCCTCCTTGGGCGAAAGGGCCGTCTCGTCATCGGTAATTCCGCTCCAACCGATCCTGCGTCTTGCCCGCCGCATGATAGGCACGTTATATACTGTTGTGCGACATGGGAGCCTCGTAGTAGAAGGAGACCCGTAAACGGGCCTGACAGGATGGGAAGGAATCAGGTAACCACTCTATCCGCCGCACAACCCGGCATGAATGCCGGGCCTGTTACCAACAACGGGCGTAAACGCCCGTGCTCGCACCGCGGAACAAAACCAGAATAACGTCTCGCCACGCCGTACCGACTATTCTGCGCAGGCCAGTCCCACCCTGCAGCTACGGCTTGCTTCGCCGGCCCTTAACGGCCTTCCTCTTGGCCCGCGTCTCGGCTCATATTACAATCAAGTTCCAGGCCCAGGGAAGCCCGTCGCGCCTTCTCTCCGCAGCAAGAGTACGGACCGTCATGAATGCACCGATCAAGGGCAAACCGATCGAACCCAGTTCGATCTCCTCCACCTTATTGGAGCGGGTCAAGGCGCATCGTCCGGATGCGTGGGCCAGGTTGGTAACCCTGTACGGCCCGGTGGTCTATCGGTGGTGCCGGCAGGCCGGCGCGGCACGAGACGATGCCCCGGACCTCGTCCAGGAGGTTTTTACGGCAATCGCGCAGCACTTCGGCAGCTTCCGCCGCGACCGGCCGGGCGACAGTTTTGGAGCTTGGCTGGGAACGATCACTCGCAACACGACGCGGAGTTACTTTCGCGCGCGTCGCGGCCAGGCGGTCGCCCGCGGAGGAACCGACGCCCAAGCGCAACTGCTGCAAGCGCCTGAATCGCGCGAACCGGTTGAGGCCGACGATCTCCAAGAAGTGGCCGACCTGGTCCTGCCCATCGGCTTGGAACTGGTTCGGGCCGAGTTCGAAAGCCGGACGTGGGAGGCGTTTCGACGCGTGGCGATCGAAGGCCAACCGCCGGCCCGCGTGGCGCTCGAACTGGGAATGGGCCTCGAATCGGTTTACCAAGCGAAGTCGCGGGTCTTGCGCCGGCTGCGTCAGGAATTCGAGGGACTGCTCGAATAGCAACAAGATCCGCAAGTCGTTGGCCGGCAATCTGTTACGACAATCCTCCGAAGTCGTGTCAGGCGGCCGTCGTTATATTGGATAGGGACACGGCGGTCCGCTGCCGTGCCCCGGAATGATGGCCGCCGGGGCCAATTCCGGCAGCAGCACGATCCCAGGCGAGATGCACGAACATGAGCACCGCAACCTGCCCGAGCCAGGACGAATTGCACGCTTTCTCGATCGGACTTCTCGCCGACGAGGTCTCGGATGCCGTCGCGGCGCATCTTGCCTCCTGCGCCGCTTGCCGGGCAGGGCTGTCCACGCTCGACGGCGTAGAAGACACCTTCTTGGCGCAGTTGCGCCGGCCGGCCGTGGCGGATCCCTATCGGGAGGAAGCGGAGTGCCAAGCGGCCATGGCACGGGCTATCGCCCTGTCGTCGCCTGCTTCCGAAAGCCGATCGAGCCAGCCGTTCCGCACCAGGGCTCTTGGGGAATACCAACTGATCGGCGAACTTGGACAGGGCGGCATGGGCACGGTCTACAAGGCCCTGCACACGAAGCTCGATCGGGTCGTTGCCCTCAAAGTCCTGTGCCGCGGCCGTGCGGAAGATCGGCAGGCGATCTCCAGGTTCGAACGCGAGATGCGGGCCGTTGGCAAGATCTCGCACCCGAACGTCGTGCAGGCCCACGATGCCCGCGAAATCGAGGGCATGCCCGTCCTCGTCATGGAGTTCGTCGATGGGCTCGATCTGGCGGAACTTGTCCGCCGCGGTACGCCTCGCGCGGAGCGTGATGAGTACGGTGCGATCCGCAGCGCGGGGCGGCTGCCGGTGGCCGAGGCCTGTGAACTGGTCCGCCAGACGGCATTGGCGTTGCAATGCGCCCACGAGCACGGGCTGGTGCATCGCGACGTCAAGCCGTCGAACATCATGCTCTCCCGATCGGGCGAGGTAAAACTGTTGGACCTCGGCCTGGCCCGCTTCTATGCCGAAGATGGCGCCGGAGCCTCGGCCTTGTCTGCCGGCGAGGAGATGACCGGCACGGGCCAGGCGATGGGCACGGCCGATTACATGGCCCCGGAACAGGCAGCCGATAGCCGCACGGTCGACATCCGCGCCGATCTCTACAGCCTGGGTTGCACGCTCTACAAGCTTCTCAGCGGGCGGGCCCCTTTCAGCGGCCCCGCGTACCGCAGCACGCTCGACAAGCTCAACGCGCACGTCCATCAGCCGGCCCCGCCGGTTCAACAGTTTGCCCCCGGCGTGCCCGCGGAACTGAGCAGGATCCTCGACCGGCTGTTGGCCAAGAATCCCGACGACCGGTTTGCTACGCCGGCCGACGTGGCCGAGGCCCTGGAGCCTTTTTGCCGGGGCGCGAACCTGGCAGAACTGGTGGCACGGGCATTTGATGCGGACTTGTCCCCGCTGCCTCCGAGAGAGGATCGGCGTGACGGAGAAGATCAGGGCGAGGAAAATCCCGTAGGTCAGCGCGCACCGACCGTCAAGCCGCCGCTGTTGTTGACCGCCTGGGGCTGGAAGTGGTTCGCAGGCCAACTCATCTTGTTGATGATGGCCGGCGGACTGGGCTTTGCTTTGGGCATCATGATCCGCATCCATAAAGACGGCAAAGAAACGGCGATCGAGGTGCCGGAGGGAAGCAAGAACGCGCATCACCGCCGACGGCCAACTTGACGTGACATTGCCCAGCGAGACGAAGGCTGCCGGGCAGTCGCGGCAATTCATGGAATCTCCTTTGGAATCGCCCCGCGCCGCCGACATGCGGACGATCCTCCTGGCCGCGCTGGAATATGCGACGGAGCATTCCGAATGGCCCAAGACGCTTGACGAACTGAAGCCCAAGTACGTCGACGCCGGCAATATCGATCTCGGCCAGTTCGTCTACCATCCGTTGAGTCCGGAGTCGTTGGACGACAATCCGCAAGAGGTGGCAGTATTGGCGGAGAAGGAGCCAGCTATTGCCATTGCCAACGGTCGACTCGTCGGCTTTGCCGACGGATTCGTCGCGCTTATCAGGGATGCCGAGCAATTGAAACGATTATTCCCCGCGGCAAGGGAACCCCTGCCGGCTAAGGACCGGCGAATCAATAAGTGTCGCCTTTCGCTCCGCGAAAGTTGCGTTCTTTCGCGGAGCGAAAGGCGACACTGCGACAGTTACTGATTCGCCGGTCCTAAATAACCTTGCACGATTCCACGCGGTTCGCCGCGACCCCATCCGGCTTGTCCGGATGGTGAAGGAGGTTGAACAGCTAAATCACGAAGCCGAAACATCAAGACCCCATCCGGCTTGCCCGGATGGTGAATCAGGTTGAACAGCTAAAGCCACGAAGCCGAAACACCAAGACCCCATCCGGCTTGCGGTCTGTCGATTTAGTCGAAGACTGCCCTCCCGCCCCCGCTGGGCTCGCCCCAGCGGGGGCGGGACTAAGAAACTATCTCAAAAGGCGGAAAAAGGCGACGTAGGGTGGGACAAGCCCAGCGGGGGCGGGACTAAATCGACAAACCGCTTGCCCGGATGGGGTCTTGCCCAGACTTTTTACGACACCAACAATGAAGGAGATCCACACATGCCAGTTTTGCCCATGAAAGCCGTTCTCTTCTGGATCGCGGTCGCCCTGGCGCCGCCCGACACGTCGCAGATCCTCGTCAAAGGGCCCGACAGTTCGATGGCCTGGACGAAACAAACTGCGGGCTGGAGCCTTTCTACCGACCGTTCCCTGTGGAACGCCGAAGAGAACACGGTTTCCGCGTCAGCCAAGGGAACAGAACGAAAACGGGAGGCCGACGTCGCGTCTTACGTTAAAGGCGTGAAGGACCACGACTGGAAGGAGTCGGCCACGCTGAAGCTACCGTCCGGCGCGTCACTGGCCAAGGAGGGAGAGACTTATGCCTACACGTTGGACGAAGGCAGCGACACGGCCAAACGCTACGTGATCCGCTTTCGACGCAATCCGGCGGCGGCCAAGGCCGTCGTGCAGCTTGGCTACGTCGGCGAGACCTCGGACGACAAACGAAGCTTCGCCGATTCCGGTCATGCCGTTGTTTTCGACCGGCCGGCGGACGCGAAATACCTTTCCGCGATCCAGATCTACGCCAGCCGATATGGCCTGCCGCAGCCTCCCCAGGAGGACTTCCACGTCTACGTGCTGGACAAAGACCAGAAAGTCGTCCAGGACTTCTTGTTTCCGTATTCCCTGATCCCTCGCGGCCAGCAGCGGTGGTACACGCTCGACCTGCCGGCGACCGAAGTGCCCGAACGATTCTTCGTGGCCCTGGCGTTCAATGCGGAGCCGACCAAGGGGATCTATTCGGCCTGGACAGGAATGTGAAGGA